>JAIXOM010000011.1 GCA_027486755.1 Comamonadaceae bacterium
CGCTGCGTAGGCTGCAGACTGCGGCCAAACCCGGGCGGCTGAATTTTCTAAGCAGAGGGGGCGGCGTTGTTACCACCAGAGGGCGGGCGGGTGGGCGCTGCGAAGCGAGGTCAAGGAGGAGCCGAGGCGCTAGCCGAGGCGGGGGACAGCCGCGGAGCCAGGCCCGATGCGCCGGCCGCTCCCCTGGCCCTTGCAGGAGTAGTCCCGGGCAAAAATTTACGGCGGTCTTTGATCAAGCGCCGCAATGTCCAGGGCGCCTCGAGGAAGGGCGCGCTGATGGGCGCTGCGCGCAGGACTCATGCGTCGGCTTTGGTCACCACGCTTGCCGTCAATCAGAGCTCCAGATCACGGCCCTCGCAGCTACGTGAGCAACTTACTCATTCAGGCCGCCACATTGGATTGCTCCATGCAGCCCGACCTTTGTCATCGACCACTGTTACGCGCATCACTCCACCTTTACCCATGCGCGATGCGTCAAGCCTTGCAGTCGTTTGACCCCGAACCTCACTTTGTACTGCACGTGATCCTTTGCCTAGAAGGTATACGCCGTATGCGGGCGAACAATCAACAATAACTTCATCAGCTTCAAATCGAATATCGTGAATTTCTGGCCCTTGAGTCGAATAGTAACTACCAGATTTGAGAGCTGCTAAAAGTGCATCAGGATCACGATCTTGCGACTTAACCATTACCCAGCCACCGAAAGCATCGTCAATTTGAAAGTGGGCGTCATCAGTGGCAAGGGCGTTCAAATGGTGACCTCGAGAAAGCAATTGATCTAATAGCCCCCACCCATTTCCCCGTGCTGCTCGCAGGGCTGAGGTGTGGTTGTAAACCTCAATGGCATGAGCTGATTCAATGCTGAGGACATCTTCAACTCCAATTGCATACCACTCTGGATGAACAATTGTGACGAAGGCACCTGCGTCAGCACATCTCCTCGCTAAATCAGGAGCTCGCTCATTTTGTTTTGGTGGTTCAAAATCGAGTGGAAGCCCGTTAGCCAAGATATGCCACTTCTCTCCAATCAAGGTGGAGGGCAAGTGAACCTCGGCCCCTAAGATGGTCGTAAAGTTTGACGTCCTGAACGCACGGGTATCACTGACAGGAAAGTCGTATACCGGTAAAAAGTGATCCGAAAGACAGATGAAGTCGTAGCCATTTTCTTGGTATCTACGGCAAACTTCCTCGGGGGATAATTTTCCATCTGATACGTTCGAGTGAGTATGCAGGTTGCCTTTAAAGAACTGACCTGACTGCGAAAAGGGATTGTGTTTCATATGAGCCTTTTTCCAAATTCAGACTTGAACTTAGCCGCTATTCATTGAGATTACTGGACTTGTTTGCATCGATTGAGTACGGCAGGGAGGAGGCTGGTTACTCAGCGGACCTTAAGCAACAATTTGCGTAAATCCAACTGTAGCAAAGTACAAGCCCCCATCAAGCGCCATTTTTTGAAACATTAGATTTAGTATCTTTGTGCGCCATCTCACATCCAAAAACACCTCGCCATAATTCAAGGACTTGTAGTCTCTCGGTTCTGTCATCGTAATGACGAATCTCGTACATTTCTATCCCTTAAAAGAGTGAAAGCCCGGTACGGTTTCGTAATAAACTTTTAAGTATAGCCAGGCTCTCTGCCAAACTCCCGTCATTTGAAACGCACAGGTCGTGTGGTTCTGGCACAAAGCTTTGTGAGCGACTCAATCGATCTTCAATCGCTTGCCTATTTTCTCGTCCTCTTGATAAAAGCCTAGCACGCAAGACATCGATTGGTGCGGTAATGTGCAACACAGTAAGTCCAGGAAAGCGAAGCTTAGCTTCTTCCAAGTAAGCGCGAGAGCCATTGACGATGACCCATGTGCCTGCTGACATGGGGGCCAGTTCTTTGTGTCGAACGCCATAGTGCAAACCATTGGCAAACCAGTTCATTGCAAACGCATTGCTGTTATTGAGCAAGGCAAAGTTAGAAGCATCTACAGCTTCATGGTCCTCATTACTTTGGTCGTGATTTCTTGTAATGGTGCGCTGTGCGAAGTAAAAAGGCGGCGCTTGAGTCATGTCCGCAAAATCTTGGCGCAGGCCATTGAGCAAGCTGTCTTTGCCTGCGCCTGATGGGCCAATGACATAAATCAAACGCATTTTGACTTTCCAAATTCGAAGCGTTCAACCCATCGAAAGTCGCCATTCTTTTGGTCCTGAGTAAACCAGGAGACGGACTCAACGAAAAGTCCATTTTCTAGCAATGGGGCAAACCAAGATTGAGCTGCAGTTTTTAAATCCTCCTTGACCTGGTGATCAACATGTTTCAATGATCCAGAAAGTGTCAAGTGAAACTGAAATTGATCCATGACAAATGGGTAACCCCATTCCTTAAGCAGCTCTTTTTGTCTGGCCGTCAAGCCTGCGCCGGTTCTTCTTTGAAGCTCAGATTCCGAAAGCGGTAAGGCGAACGAATGCAGTTCTTGCACACATCGCGCCGCAAACTTTTGCAATTCTGGAGAGGGCTGAGAGGGCACCAACGCAAGAAAATCACCGAATTCAAGCAATTTCAAAGGCAGATGGAAAGCCTCCTCCGTGTTGTGCGCCAATTGCTTAAATGCAGTACGAAGCTCTTCAAGACTTGAGTTTTTATTCAATTCAAAGGGTGCTTTTAAGGTGGCATGCCACCCATACAGCCTAGGAGTGCTTGTCAAATTATCAAATAATTCCGAACTTATGTTTTTAAACCTCGGCGGATCAAGAGGTGTTGAATTACGGGCGCATCGCCCCAGCCATTGAGATCCGAGATCCCAAGCTTGCGAATTTAGAGCTGGAGCAAAGTAAGCAGCGTGTCGAAATGGTATGGGCATGATTTCTAATTCCCGATTAAAAAAAGCGTTCATGCGTCACAAATTTGAAACTTTAATCATGTAATATCTTCAATTAACTTTATCAAAACAATGTTGCACAACGATTACACCAACCCCACCAGGGATTTGCAGCCGCCCTTGGTTGCTAGGCAAACATGGATGGCCCTGTTGTCAAGGGCGCCAGTGGAATTGCTAGAAAAACACCTGGCCAGCCAATGCCTTGGAAATTTAGAGTGGCTTCGCCCTGCAGAAACCGGCCTCATGATGGTACAGGGTCGAGCTGGGGGTACGGGTCAACGCTTTAACTTGGGCGAAGTAACTCTCACACGTTGTGTTTTAAAACCAGATGCTCAATTAACCCGCTGCCAGCAAGTGGGGGTGGCATATGTCATGGGTGGCTCACATCGCCATGCACAGCTTGCAGCAGTTGCTGACGCGCTCTTGCAAGAACCCGAGTTACACGACCATTGGGACCAATTGCTTTTGCGACCCATCAGTCAGTTGTTGTTTGAGCGAATGCAAGACAGCAATGCGCAGGCGCAAGCGACCAAAGTAGAGTTTTTCACGGTAGCAAGAGAAGCTGGTCAAGGCTCTGAAGGTGAAGACAAGTGATACAGCCATCCCTTAAAAACATAGGACGTGGGTTTTCAAATCCTTCACTTTGCAGCCAGGCCGTTTTTCGCCAATCCTTGGTGGCTTTGTCATTGCCTGGCCAGCCTCAGACCATCGACCTGAATTTGTCTAACCCCGCCGTGCAAGTTCCTGAAAACGCGCATGTTGCTGCAGCTGCTTTGTTGCTGGCTTTGTTGGATCAAGATTGCAAGGTGTGGCTGTCTGAGGGTTTTGGCGGCAGTCATGCAGCGGCTTGGCTTAGATTTCACACAGGTTGCACTTTAGTCACCAATTCGATTGAAGCCGATTTTGTGTGGGTCGCCCATGCCAATGAATTACCAGCTTTTGAAAATTTAGCGCAAGGCAATGCCGAGTATCCAGAGCTTTCGGCCACCTGCGTGGTGCAAGTGATGGGTTTTGACACAGCGCCCACCGCAGATGCTTGGACCCTCAGTGGTCCGGGCGTCAATGGCTCCACCCGTTTGAAAATGGTGGGTCTGACACAGAATTTTGTACCTGCCCGACGCAACAGCCAAGTTCATGCACCGTGCGGTATTGACTTTTTCTTCACCCACAAGGACAGCTTGATTGGCTTGCCCCGATCAACTCAAGTGAAGGACTGATCCCATGTATGTTGCAGTCAAAGGCGGCGAAACGGCCATCCTCAACAGTTATGAGTTGCTAGCACAACAGCGCCGGGGCGACCCTAATGTGCCCGAACTTAGCGTGGCTCAAATTCGCCAGCAGTTGCGATTGAGTGTAGACCGTGTCATGACAGAAGGCTCTGTTTACGATCCAGAGTTGGCGGCCTTGGCCATCAAGCAAAGCGCCGGCGATCTGGTAGAAGCCATATTTTTGTTGCGCGCCTACCGTGCAACTTTGCCAAGGCTGGGTTATTCCAAGCCTCTCAATACCACAGCCATGCATATTTCGCGCCGCATTTCGGCCGCGTTCAAAGACCTGCCCGGTGGCCAAGTGTTGGGCCCCACTTATGACTACACCCAGCGCTTGTTGGATTTCAGTTTGCTTGCAACAGGCAAGCCCGCGCCAGTGGCTCGCAAAGGACAAGTGAACAACGAGGCCACACCCAGAGTGGTTGATTTGCTGAGCCACGAAAGTTTGCTAGAAGGCCAATTGCCTGAAGAGGGTGATCCAGACCCCTTTGATTTAACGCGGCAGCCTTTGAGGTTTCCCGCAAACAGATCTGCCAGGCTCCAAAACTTAGCACGTGCTGACGAGGGTTTCTTATTGGCCATGGCCTATTCCACACAGCGTGGCTATTCAGAATCACACCCCTTTGTGGGCGAGATACGTTTCGGTACTGTCGACGTGTGCATCGTGCCAGAGGAGCTTGGATTTGAAATTTCAGTAGGTGATGTCCCTGTCACTGAATGTCAAATGATCAACCAATTTCAGGGCAGTCAGACGCAGCCGCCACAGTTCACCCGGGGCTATGGCCTGGCCTTTGGTCACAGCGAGCGAAAAGCCATGGCCATGGCCTTGGTGGACAGGGCGCTTAGAGCCGACGAGTTGGGCGAGTCAGTGACTGCACCGGCTCAAATGCAAGAATTTGTCATGTCACACAGTGACAGTTTAGAAAGCTCTGGATTCGTGCAGCATTTGAAACTACCGCACTACGTAGACTTTCAATCTGAGTTGGAATTGGTTAGAAAAATGCGCCAAGCACACGCATTGCCTAAGGACGATCATGCTTCAGAATGATAGGGTCGAATCTGTCCCAGTGCGTGACCCGCATATTAACTTTGCCTATTTGGACGAACGCACCAAGCGCATGATTCGGCGGGCCATTTTGAAAGCCGTCGCCATTCCAGGCTACCAAGTTCCCTTTGGATCGCGTGAAATGCCCTTGCCTTATGGGTGGGGCACAGGTGGTATACAAGTTACAGCTTCTATCATTGGCGAGTCCGATGTGCTGAAGGTGATTGACCAAGGCTCTGACGACACGGTCAATGCTGTCAACATTCGGCGTTTCTTCCAAAGAACCACCGGCGTTGAGGTCACGACCGACACCACCGCGGCCAGTATCATTCAAACGCGCCACCGCATTCCAGAAACGCCGCTGAGGCAAGGGCAGGTCATTGTGTATCAGGTGCCCGTGCCCGAACCCATGCAGCGTTTGGAGCCGCGTGAAGAAGAGACTCGAAAGCTTCACGCATTGCAAGAGTATGGCCTGATGCACGTGAATCTGTTTGAAGACTTGGCGCATTACGGCCACATCTCTAGCACCTATGACTACCCTGTGTTAGTCAATGGCCGCTACATCATGTCGCCTTCGCCCATTCCCAAATTTGACAATCCGAAAATGCATTTAAATCCTGCCTTGCAGTTGTTTGGCGCAGGTCGCGAGAAACGCATTTATGCAGTGCCGCCTTACACCACGGTTGAAAGCTTGGGCTTTGAAGATCACCCCTTTGAAGTTCAAGGTTGGCAGTCGGCTTGCGAGCTGTGTGGGTCCAATGAAAGCTTCTTGGATGAGGTGATCATGGACGACCAGGGCAAAAAAATGTTTGTTTGCTCAGACAGCGACTACTGTAGCAAGCGGCAGGTGACGCCGTGATGGACTTAGATACCAAGCCGCCCTTGATGCGGGTGCAGGGCTTGTCTTGTGCCTATGGTTCGCGAACCGTGGTGCGCGATATTTCTTTTGACCTGTGGCCTGGCGAAGTGATGGCCATTGTGGGTGAATCGGGCTCTGGCAAAACCACCTTGCTCAACGCGGTTGCGGCGCGGCACGCACCTAGCGCAGGACAGGTGTCGTTTGACCTGCGCGACCACGGTTTGCAAGAAATTTATGACATGTCGGAAGCGCAAAGGCGCATGCTGGCTCGCACCGATTGGGGCTTTGTTCATCAAAATGCGGCAGATGGTTTGCGCATGAATGTGTCCGCCGGCGCCAATGTGAGCGAACGACTGATGGCCTTGGGGCAACGCAACTATGGTCAGTTGCGCGCGCAAGCCATAGATTGGCTGGAGCGTGTTGAGATCAGCCCAAGCCGCATTGACGATCGGCCCAATACCTTCTCGGGTGGCATGCGTCAACGGCTTCAAATTGCGCGCAATTTAATCACGCAGCCGCGCTTGGTTTTCATGGACGAGCCCACTTCTGGCTTGGACGTTTCGGTGCAGGCCAAACTGCTGGACATGATGCGCACCCTCACACGCCAAATGAATTTGGCTGCCATCATTGTGACGCACGACTTGGCGGTGGCCAGGCTTTTGGCGCAGCGCATGATGGTGATGCAAAACGGTCAGGCGGTAGAAACAGGCTTGACCGACCAAGTGTTAGACGACCCACAGCATCCTTATACCCAGTTGTTGGTTTCTTCGGTATTGCAGCCATGACCCTTGAAAGCACAGAAATGATGCTCATGCTGCAGATGAAAAATCTGAGCAAGCAATTTTTATTGCACTTGCAAAACAGCACTGCTTTGACCGTGTTGAACAACTTTAACTTGACCTTAAGTCAAGGTGAGTGTGTGCGATTACGTGGCCCCTCCGGCATGGGCAAAAGCACCATTCTCAAACTGGCCTATGGGAACTACCGCGCCAGTTCAGGAGAAATTTTGGTGCGCGACACGGAAGGCCAATTCATTGACATGACCCAGGCCAGTGCAAGATCGGTTTTGCATTTGCGCAGTCATTCCATGGCGTATGTGAGCCAATTCTTAAGGGTCATTCCGCGGGTGGCAGCCATTGACATTGTGGCCGAGCCTTTGCTGGAAAGCGGCTTGGACCTGGTCAGCCGTGAGCAAGCCCGTCAGGAGGCCGCGCATTGGCTCACCCGATTGCGCATTCCTGAATCTTTATGGCAACTGCCACCCGCCACATTTTCTGGCGGTGAACAGCAGCGCATTAACCTAGCCCGAAGCTTCATCAAACCCCGCCCCTTGCTCTTGCTCGATGAGCCCACAGCTTCCTTGGACCCCGTCAATACCCAAACTGTGATTGACATGATTGTTCAAGCTCGCAACAAGGGCATTGCCATTCTCGGAATTTTTCACGATGACTCGGTTGCTCAAGAAGTTGTCAGCCGAACAGTGTCCATGCATCCATTGGAATCAAATCAATGAACTCGCCCACTTCCACCCCTCTGGTTTTTACCAACGCGCAATTAGTGCTTCAAGATGAAGTGAAGAAGGGCAGTCTGATGAGCCAGCATGGTTTGATTCAGCACATTGATCAAGGCCAAACGTCGGTCCCTCATGCCATCGATTTGCAGGGTGACTATCTCATTCCGGGCCTGGTCGAGGTTCACACCGACAACTTCGAGCGGCACATGATGCCTAGGCCCAAGGTGCGTTGGGATGACGCACCCGCACTGCTAGCGCACGATGCAGAAGTGGCTGCTGCTGGCATTACAACCGTGTTAGATGCCTTGGGCGTGGGCGAGGCCGATCCTGACAGCGTTCGCGGCAGTGAATGGGACACCGTCTTGGCCTGCCTTTCGGACTTTGTGGCGCGGGATACGCTTCGCGCCGAACATTTTCTGCATGTGCGTTGTGAGTTGCCAGCGCCTAACACCCTTGAATTATTCAAGCCATTTGCCGGACACGATTTGGTAAAAATGATTTCCGTCATGGACCACACGCCTGGCCAGCGTCAATGGGAAAACATTGAACATGCTTGGATCTATTTTTCTGGCAAAAAAGGCTGGACCCAACAGAAATTTGAAGAGCGTGTGGCCATGGCTCAAGATGCGCAGGCTCGGTATGCCAAACCTCACCGCGCCTATCTCACCCAATATTGCCAAGACAATCAAATTGCACTGGCCAGCCATGACGACACCACAGTAGCGCATGTGGAAGAAGCATTCGCCGAAGGCGCTACCGTGTGTGAGTTTCCCACCACCGTTGCGGCCGCTCAAGCGGCGAAGGCCCGAAATATGTTGACCATTATGGGCGGACCGAATGTGGTTCGTGGCGGCTCGCATTCTGGCAATGTATCTGCCATTGAATTGGCCAAGTTAGGCCTGGTCGATATTTTGTCCTCCGACTACGTGCCCGGCAGTTTGATGTCTGCCACAGTACGACTCACAGAAACCACCGATATAAGCCTGCCACAGGCTGTGGCCTTGGTCAGTCGCAACCCGGCTAAATCGATAGGGCTTCATGACAGGGGCAGTCTGGAGGTGGGTTTGCGAGCCGACTTGGTGCAAGTTCGCATGATCACCCTGCCAGATGGACGTCATCAACCCATTGTCCGTGCTGTATGGCGTAGGGGCATTCGGGTTATTTAAGCGTGTCACGGTGTTGAAATAATTCCACCGTAACGTCAGTTTTCCTGTCGACTTGATTTGCCGTCTTCCAGATTGAACACATGCAGTCTCTAGCCATTCGAAATTTAACCAAGCAATTTGGTGAGCACACTGCAGTTGACCGTGTTTCGCTGGATGTGAAATCTGGAAGTTTTGTGGGTGTCATTGGGCGTTCAGGCGCCGGCAAATCAACATTGCTTCGCATGATCAATCGTCTGAACGAACCCACCCACGGGTCTATTGAATACGACGGTACCGTTGTAACCGACCTGAAGGGTGTGGCCTTGAATGAGTGGCGCCGCAATTGCGCCATGGTTTTTCAGCAGTTCAACTTGGTTGGGCGCTTGGATGTCCTCACCAACGTGCTCATGGGACGTCTGACGACTGTGCCGACTTGGCGTGCGCTGCTAACCCTATGGAGTGACGCAGACAAGCTGGATGCATTGGAAACATTAGACCGCTTTGGGATGGCCGACTTTGCAGCCCAAAGGTGCGATCAGCTTTCAGGAGGGCAGCAACAGCGTGTAGCCATCTGCCGTGCATTGCTTCAGCGGCCCCAAATTATTTTGGCCGATGAACCAATTGCATCGCTTGACCCCAAAAACACACAAATGGTCATGGATGCCTTGAAGCGGATCAACAACGAATTGGGCATTACGGTGATCTGCAATTTGCACGACCTCGATATTGCGCGAAGTTACTGCAACAGATTGGTCGGCATGTCTCAAGGTCAAATTGTTTTTGATGACGTACCAGAAAACTTTACAGAGAGCTTGTCTCAAAGTCTTTATGGCATTGAAGTCAACGATTCTGAACTAATTTCACAGGCCAATTTGAATTCTCCTAAGGTGGTTTCTTTGAACCGCCAAATTAACCGCGCCTAGTTTTATCACTGGCATTCCCCCCCCAATTTTTTAAAGGATCTTTCATGTCGTTCAATCGTCGTGCAGTACTTGCATTGGCAGCCTCCAGTGTCTTGGCCATTTCTGCCCAAGCACAAGACTGGAAAGCCAAATACCCTGAATTGGTTTTCGCCACAATTCCTGCCGAAAATGCAGCTCAAGTCACTGAGCGCTTTAAAGACTTTGGTGCCTATTTGGCGAAAGAAATTGGCATACCAGTTAGGTTGCGCGTAGTCGGTGACTATGCCGCTGTCATTGAAGGCCAGCGTGCCGAGCAAATTCACATTGCCTACTATGGTCCCGCCTCTTACGCCCGTGCTCGCATGATTGGCGTAAAGACAACTCCCTTCGTCATCGAAGTAGCCAAGGGCGGTGTGAAGGGTTACCACGCTGTGTTTTACGTCAAGGCCAATTCTCCATACAAAACCATTGCCGATTTGAAGGGCAAAAACTTAGGCTTGGTCGATCCCAACTCAACATCGGGCAACAACGTGCCACGTTTTGCAATGCACGGCATGAAAATCAACCCGGAGGAGCATTTCAGCAAAGTGGTTTACACCGGTAGCCACGTCAATGCCGTGATGGCTTTGAACCAAGGTACTGTTGATGTGGCTGCCAACTGGTGGAACAATGAAAATGACTCAGAACTTGTTCGCATGTCCGACAAAGGCATGGTTAAAAAAGAAGACTTCCGAATCATTTTCAAGTCAGACCAAATTGTGAACAGCCCTGTTGCGTATTTGGACGGCTTGCCTGCTGAACTGAAAAAACGCATCGAACAAGCCTTCCTGAATGCGCATCTGAAAGACAAAGCTGCGTTTGAGAAGTTGTCTGACGGCAAGGCCGAGCCTTTCCAGACCGTGACGCATGAAGCCTATTTGCCAGTTATCGAATTGAACAAGTTCGTCGACAGCTTGCGCAAGCGTTAATCTGCTGTGAACGCTCTCCATTCAAGATCAATGGAGATGGCCTATGCCCAAGCGGTGGCGTTAAAACGCCGCCAGCTTTGGCTAGGCCTTTTTCTGCTGGCCGTCCTGGTTCTTTTATCCGGCCATGTTGCTGAAATTTCTTTCTCCAAGTTGTATCAGCACATTGGTAGCTTTGCCAGCTACATTGACAGAATCTTTCACCTGGAAAATGGACGTCCCGTTATTTCAGATCCTGCTGAATGGTTCTGGGGCTGGAAGAAGTGGTTAGCCCTCATGGGCGAAACCCTCTTAATGGCTTATTTAGGCACTTTGTTGGGTGCTACCGCAGCATTTGTCTTGTGTTTCTTGGCCAGTCAAAATCTGACGAAGAGCAAGGGCGTAGTGTTTTTCACTCGCCGACTCATGGAATTTTGCAGAACAGTGCCTGAATTGGTTTTTGCACTGATCTTTGTTGTTGCCTTCAGTTTGGGGCCCTTGCCTGGTATCTTGGCCTTGGCCATCCACTCCGCAGGCGCTCTGGGTAAACTGTTTGCTGAAGTCGTCGAGAACATCGACATGAAGCCAGTGGATGGCGTGGTTGCTACGGGTGGTAATTGGTTCCACAAAATTCGGTTTGCCGTTTTGCCACAAGTGGCTTCTAATTTCGCGAGCTATGCATTGTTGCGTTTTGAAATCAATGTCAGAGGCGCATCCGTTTTAGGCTTCGTGGGCGCTGGCGGCATTGGCCAAACTTTGCTGGAAGTGATCAGAAAATTTTACTACGCAGACGTCAGTGCCTTGTTGGTCATGATCATCGCAACAGTCATGATCATTGACGCAGTGACTGCAAGAATTCGTCACAGGTTAATTGGACTGGAAGCCAAGTCATGAGTGATGTGACTGTCAATCCATTGGCTGCATCCGATTTGGCCCCGCGCGAGTTGCTTCGCCGCCGCTATGCGAGGCATTTCAAACCTTTCTACCAAGACAATTTGATGGCCATTTTCATTGGCTTGGTGGCCTTGGCTGTGTTTGTCTTTGGCATCTACAAATTAGAAATGACCTTTGCCCGCTTGTGGGGCGGGCTAGGTGAATTGGGCAAGATGGTGGTGCTGATGCTACCCCCCAATCCCGAATCGTGGGCCATGACCAAAATTTATCTTTATGCTGTGCTAGAAACTTTGGCCATTGCCTTGTTGGGTACATTGTCTGCAGCATTGGCCGCTTTTCCGCTTGGTTTTTTGGCTGCTCGCAACACCACCTTCAACAGCTTGGTCCAATTCATGGCGAGACGCAGTTCCGACACATTGCGCGGCGTCGATATCTTAATTTGGGCCTTGATCTGGATTAACGTGGTTGGATTAGGCCCCTTTGCAGGTGTGCTGGCCTTGTTCATGGCCGACCTTGGCATTTTCGGAAAATTGTTTTCTGAGGCCATAGAAACGGCAGATCACAAGCCAGTAGAGGGCGTGCTTTCAACAGGTGGTTCTAAGCTTGCCTCGGTTCGTTTTGGCATCTTGCCTCAGTTGATGCCGGTGTTGTTAAGCCAAGTGCTCTATGCCTTTGAATCCAACACGCGCAGCGCGTCCATCATTGGCATTGTGGGTGCGGGTGGTATTGGCTTGATCTTGTCTGAGCAAATCAGAACCATGGAATTTCAGCAAATGTCATTTGTCATTTTGTTGATCTTGATCACAGTAGCCATCATTGATTTTCTGTGTTCCAAGTTGCGTTTCGCTATCATTGGCGTTCGTGCTCGGTAATTACCCAAAAGATGTTTCAGAATGTCATTGTCAATTCCTGAAATTGTTCAACTCTTAAGCAGTCGTGCCACCACTTGGTATGGCCAAGAGGCTGTTAGCCAACTCGATCATGCCTTGCAGTGTGCGGCGCTGGCAGAAAAAAACAATGAGACGCCTGAAACTGTTGTAGCCGCCTTACTCCATGATTTGGGGCATATGTTGAGCCCTCATCAGCCCAGCGTTTCGCTCGCTGAAACCTTGCCAAGCAAAGATGACTTGCATCAATTTGTGGCCTTGCCGTTTTTGCGAAGTCTGTTTCCTGATGCCGTTTTAGAGCCCATCAAGCTGCATGTTGATGCTAAGCGCTATTTGTGTGCTGTAGATTCGGGCTATTGGGCAGACCTTTCGCCAGCCTCCAAGCACAGTCTTGTGTTGCAGGGCGGCATGTTTGATGAGAAGCAAATTGGTGCATTTGAAGATTTGCCCTACCACGCAGAGGCGGTTCGCCTTAGACGTTACGACGACTTGGCCAAGGTTCCAGGCCACCCAACCCCTGATTTAGCTCACTTTGAAAAATTGATGGTGCAAGTGAGCGCTCAGTAAAAATCCAGATCAAGGCCGACTCAAGCATGGAAACTTGTCTTTCCGAGTTTTCAGTAGCGCTGCACTGGCTCTTGTGAGCCGGGCTCAGATGCTCAGGGGGTCGACATCCAAGGCCCAGCGAATCAGCGGTTTGAAGGCGCTCTGGCGGCGCAGTTCGGTCAGCACCGGCTGCCAGGCGGCCATGAACTGCTGCAGGGCTGGCCGTGAGGTGCTTTCGAGCAGCATCTGCGCGCGCTCGACGTCGGCCACCCGCTGCAGCGTCAGCGGCACCGCCGGGTAAAGGCTGACCCGTTCGCCGCCAGGCAGGCCGGCCTCCAGGGCGGCCTGGGCGGCGGCGCGCAAAAAGTCCTGTGCCAATTCCTGGCTGCGTGCGTCGGCGCGCAGCAAGGCGATGTGGCCGAAGGGCGGCAGCCCAGCGGCCTGCCGCTCTTGCAGCTCGGTATCGGCAAAGCCGGGATAGTCGCCGCGCTGCAGGGCCGCAAACAAGGGGTGACGCGGGTGAAAGGTCTGCACCCACATCTGGCTGCGGCTGCCTTGCTCGGCCTTGCGGCCAGCGCGCCCAGCGGCTTGCATCAAGAGCGCAAACAGCCGTTCGGGCGCGCGAAAGTCGCTGGAAAACAGAGAGCCATCCGGGTTCACGGCAGCCACCAGGGTGATGTTGCGAAAGTCGTGCCCTTTGGTGATCATTTGTGTGCCTACCAGCACATCGACCTGGCCTTCATGCACCTGATCGAGCTGCGCTTGCAACTCGCCCTTGCCGCGGGTGCTGTCAGCGTCGATGCGGCCGACCTTGAGGGGCGAGCCATCAGGCCGGCGCAGGTCGGACAACAGCAGCTGCACATGTTCTTCGAGCTTTTCGGTGCCGCGGCCCACCGGCGCCAGATCGACATTGCCGCAGTCGGGGCAGCCGCGCGGCACCGGGTCGGCGTAGCCGCAGTGGTGGCAGCGCAGACTGCGGTCGAGTTTGTGAAACACCCGGTGCGCGCTGCAATGCGGGCATTGGCTTTTCCAGCCGCAGTCGTGGCAGGCCAGCACGGGCGCATAGCCGCGCCGGTTGAGAAAGATCAGCGACTGCTCGCCGCGGCCCACCCGCTCGGCCATGGCCTGCAGCAAGGGCGGGGCCAGCACGGCACCGCGGGGCTGCTGGCCCATGTCGACCAGCTTGACCTCGGGCCCGCTGTCGCCCGCCGCAGCGCCGATGCGCCGGCGCATGTCCAGCCGCAGATAGCGCCCGCTCAGGCAGGCTTGCCAGCTCTCCATCGAGGGCGTGGCCGAGCCCAGAAGCACCCGGCAGCTGCGCTCGCCTGCGGCGCCCGGAGCCCCAGCCTGCGCCGCCAGCCGCTGGCTTTCCAGCCGGGCGCGGTAGATCGCCAGGTCGCGCGCGGAATAGCGCGCGCCTTCCTGCTGCTTGTAGCTGGGGTCGTGCTCCTCGTCGACCACGATCAGCCGCAGCCCCGGCAATGAAGCCAGCACCGCCATGCGGGTGCCCAGCACCACCCGGGCCTGCCCGCTGTGCGCGGCCAGCCAGCTCTTGAGCCGCTGCGCCGGGCTCAAACCGCTGTGCAGTGCCACCACCCGGCCGGCGCCCAGGTGGGCAAAGCGGTCCTGCAGCCGCTGCTGTAATTGCGGGGTGAGGTTGATCTCGGGCACCATCACCAACACCTGGGCCTGCGCATCGGCTTGCAGCACCTCTTCGGCGGCGCGCAGGTAGACCTCGGTCTTGCCGCTGCCGGTGGCCCCGAACAGCAGCGCTGGCTTGTCGGCCCCTGCGAAGCCCTGCAAGGCCGCTTCCTGCTCCTGGCTCAGCATGGGCCGCTCGGGCGCTGGCCCGGTCTGGCCGTCGTCGCCGCTCTTGCGCTTGAGACGTCGGGCCAATTGCAAGGTATCGAGCTCGCGCAACTGTGGCGGCAGCGCCGCCAGCGCCACCTCACCCAAGGAGCGCTGGTAATAGCCGGCTGCAAAGCCTATCAGGGCGCGCCAGCTGGCAGACAGCTCGGCAATGCCTTCCAGCACGCCGCGCACCGTTTTGGCCTTGTCCTGCGCCAGTGTCCCCGCATCGGCGCGCACCGCCCAGACCACGCCCAGCACCTCGCGCCGGCCCAAAGGCACTCGTACCAATTGCCCGGGCGAAAGCGCTGACTCACTTTCATAGGTCAGCGGCCCGGCCACGCTGCTGTGGGCCGGGGTAGCAACGACGATGTCCAGCCAGAAACTCATGGTTGAGTGGGGATTTTTCCCGTTTCACCTTCGCAAGTTGAGCTAAGTGCTTGATTTAACACGGCCTTTACACCTGTCCAGCGTTCTTGTGGATAACTTTGTTGATAGCTTGCCCCGGCCGCGCTACAAGCCTTGTAAATCAAGGGCTTGCTTGGATTGCACGGAAAATCGGCAAAAACACAATCTCTATAAAAATCAAGCACTTAGCAACGCTATGCCTTTTATAGCGAGCCTCATTGGCGCAGTGGCTTCTTGCCGCAGCGCAACACGAATTTTGTGCATAAGTTGCCCCGCGAGGGCCAATTTCATGCTAGGGCGCCGTGCCCCGCGACCCGGCTGACCCGGCCAGGCGCGAGCCGCCTGCTCTTTAGCGGACCGCGCGCAGCGCGCGCGAATGCGTATGCACCGCCTCGACCAGCGCCTGCACATGCTCGGGCGGGGTGAATTGGCTGATGCCATGGCCCAGGTTGAAGATGTGGCTCGGCCCAGTTTGGCTCATGTCGGTATGCGGCGTGCCAAAACTGTCCAGCACGCTGCGCACCTGCTCGGCAATGGCCGCCGGCGGCGCAAACAGCACGTTCGGGTCGATATTGCCCTGCAGCGCCTTGCCCGGCCCGCCCACCGATCCACCGACCTGCGCGCGGGCCCGTCCCAGGTTGACCGTCCAGTCCAGGCCCAGCACCTCACAGTCCAGGTCGGCCATCTCAGGCAGCCACAGTCCGCCGCCCTTGGTGAACACAATGCGCGGGATCAGCGTGCCCTCGTGGCTGCGCTTGAGCTGGGCCAGCACCCGGCGGGTGTAGTCCAGGCTAAAGCGCTGAAAAGCCCCGTCAGCGAGCACGCCACCCCAGCTGTCAAACACCATCACCGCCTGCGCGCCGGCTTCAATTTGTGCGTTCAGGTAAGCGGCCACCGCGTCGGCGTTGATCGCCAGGATACGGTGCATCAGGTCCGGCCGGCTGTACATCAGGCTCTTGACCAGGCGGTAGTCGTCCGAGCCACCGCCTTCGACCATGTAGCAGGCCAGCGTCCAGGGGCTGCCTGAAAAGCCGATCAGCGGCACCCGGCCATTGAGCGCCCGGCGGATCGAGGTGACCGCATCAAACACATACTGCAGTTTGTGCATGTCGGGCACCGCCAGTGCGGCGACGGCCGCCTCGTCACGCACCACCTTTTCAAACTTGGGGCCCTCGCCCTGTGCAAACGACAGGCCCAGGCCCATCGCGTCGGGCACGGTCAGGATGTCGGAAAACAAGATCGCCGCGTCGAGCTTGTAGCGCTCGATTGGCTGCAAGGTCACCTCGGTGGCGTAATGAACATTCGTAGCCAGCCCCATGAAGCTGCCCGCCTTGGCCCGCGTGGCGCAGTACTCGGGCAGGTAGCGGCCCGCCTGGCGCATCAGCCAGACCGGGGTGTGCTCGGTGGCCTGGCGCAGGCAGGCGCGCAAAAAAGTGTCGTTTTGCAAAGGGGCAAAGCTCATGGAAGGACCGTTTCGTGTGGAGCTAAAGTCGACTGTCATTATCGGGCTTTGATGCGGGCCGTGGCCGAGCCCATGGGCCCCGGCCTGGCTGCGCCTGGTCGCCTGCGCGTCAGCGCAGCGGCCAAGCCTTGTTGGCGGGTAGGCGCCTGCCAGGGCGCCGCCGGCTGCTCAGAGCCCGGCCGTGGGGCTTTTAGCCCAGGCTGGACTGCATTTGGCCGCCAGCCACCGCCTTGTGGTCGATCTTGATGCAGCGGTCTTGCAGGGTCACCAAGCCGGCCTCGGCCGCCTTGTGCACTGACTCGTCGTCACGTATGCCCAGCTGCAGCCAGACGGCGCGTGCGCCTATGGTGAGCGCTTCGTCCACGATGGGCGCGATGTCTTCGCTGTTGCGAAAGCAGTTGACCAGATCGATGCGCTCGTGCTGCGCGGCTTCGCTCAGGCTGGGGTAGCACTTCTCGCCCAGCACCTGCTGGGCATTGGGGTTGATGGGGATGATGCGGTAGCCGCGTGACTGCATATATTGGGCCACGTCAAAGCTGGCGCGGTGGGGCTTGGGTGAGAGCCCGACCACCGCAATGGTGCGGCAGTTACTGAGCACCCAACTGACGCGCGCGGCGGTCGAGCTGGGCCCGGATGGCTTGGGCATGTTTGTCTCCTTGGGCGCTGCCTGGCGCCTGCTGGCTGTAATTTGTTGTTTTCGCCGGGGCGGGCGAGCCCCAAGCCCGAATTTACAGCTTAGACAGGGCTTGGCGCAACTCGCTCACGCTCAAAATCTCTGAAAGCAGCACCGGCGGCCGCCCCGGCGCGTAGAGGGCGTAGACCGGCACGCCAGCGCGGCCGAGTTCGGCCAGTGCGGCGGTGACGGCGTTGTCGCGCTGGGTCCAGTCGGCCCGCAGCAGCGCCACCTGGCGCTGCTGCGCGTCGGCCAGCACCGCTGGGTGCGTGAGCACGGTCTTCTTGTTGTATTGGCAGGTGATGCACCAGGCGGCGGTAAAGTCCACCAGCACCGGCCGCCCCTGCGCAGTCAGTTGCTGGACCAGGCCAGGCCGCCAAGCCTGCCAGGGGTCGTCGCTGCTGGCTGTGGCAGGGGCGGTGCTGCTCACCACCTGGGGCGCGGCCCACCACAGCCCCCCGGCCAGGGTCAGCAGGGCCAGGGCGCCGCCGACGCGCCGACCGCGCCCCTGCAGCCCCAGGGTCCACAGCAGCAAGGCCATCAGTAGCAGCACCACCATCAGGGCGGCGACGCCGTCGATGCCGCTTTGCTGCCCGAGCACCCACATCAGCCAGATCACGGTGGCCAGCATGGGAAAGGCCATCACCTGCTTGAGACGCAGCATCCAGGGCCCGGGCTTGGGCAGGGCGCGGCCGAGGGCCGGCACTGCACTGATGAGCAGGTAGGGCAGGGCCATGCCCAGGCCCAACATCGCAAAGATGGCCAGGCCCTGCCAGGCCGGCAGGCTCAGCGCCGCGCCCAAAGAGGCGCCCATGAAGGGGGCGGTGCAGGGCGAGGCGATGGCCACGGCCAACACGCCCGACAAGGCCGCATCGGCCGCCGGGTGCCGCCATTGCAGCGCGGCGAGCCGGCCCGGGGCCAGCTGGGTGAACTCAAACAGGCCGGCCAGATTCAGTCCGATCAGGGTAAACAGGACGGCCAGGGCCGCCACGATGGCCGGGTTTTGCAGCTGAAAGCCCCAGCCCAGCTCTTGGCCACCGGCGCGCAGCGCCAGCAGCAGGGCGCCGAGCGCAACAAATGACAGCAGCACGCCGGCGGTGTAGGCCAGGCCCTGCTGCAGCCGGTCGCCGCGCTGCTGCGAAAAGCCCAGCGCCTTGATGGCCAGCACCGGGAACACGCAGGGCATGAGGTTGAGAATCAGCCCGCCGAGCAGTGCCCCCAACAAGGCCAGCAGCCAGCCGGCACTGCTGGGCTCGCTGTGGGACGGGCGCTGGGCTGCTTCCTGGGCGGCGGCCTTGAGTGCGGCCTCGAGCGTGGGGGGCAGCGTGGCGGCGGCCGCCGGCGCCGGCCAGCGGCCGCTGACCGGTGCATCGATGCGCCAGGCGCGCCCGTCAGGCAGGGCCAGCACCAGCGGCAGCCGGTCGGGTCCCTCGCTGCGCAGCTTGGACAGCGGCACCTGAGCCTTCCACAGCGAGCCTTCCCAGTTTTGCTGCCAGGCGCCTGCCGTCTCAATGATCGCCGCCGTCTCGGCGAACAGCTCGAGCTTGCCGCCTCTGGCCTCGGCCGGCAGGCCGGCCAGCGTGATCTGCAGGGTTTGCTCGCGCACCTCAATGCGGCTGTCGCCGGCGGGCAGATTGCGCGGCTGCGCCGCCAGCGCCGCTTCAAATACCGCGCCATGGCTGGCGGTAGAGCTGTGCGTGGGCAGGCTCAGCACAAACTGACCGTCTTGTGGGATGCATTCGCGCCGGCACACCAGCCAGCTCGCTTGTAGCCGCAGCACCAGGGTATCGGCCTTGAAGCTGTCGGCAATGCGCAGGGGCACCGGCAGGAGTACCGTGCCCTCGTAGCCGTAATTGGCCAGCTCGCCCAGCGGGAATTTCTTCGGTGCCGGCCAGGCGATGTCGCCGGCCTGAACGCCCGCCGGTAGCGTCCACTGCAGCGTAGTCGGCAAGCCCGAGTCGCCCGGGTTTTTCCAGTAGGTGTGCCAGCCGTCCTGGTGGGTCAGCCGCAGGCCCAGCCAGACCTTGCGGCCAGGGCCTATGCCCTGCGGCGCGTGGGCCAGCAACTCGGCGCGTACCTGATCGGTGATGACCACCGCCGAGCCGGCGGCCTTGCCAGCGAGCGCCGCTTGCACGCTCTGGCTGTAGGCGCTCGGCAGGATCAGCGCAGCCAGCGCCAGGTGCGCAAGACCGGGCAGGTGGCTCAGCGTGCGCCGCACGCCGCGTAGCCAGTGCATGGCAAGGCGTCCGCCAATCAATGGGGCGGCCAGCTGGCCTTCAGGCCAAGCTGCCAGCGCTTGTTGGCCGGCTCGTTGACGAGGCGCGGTCCGCCATTGACGGTGTCAGACTTGTCGACCTGGGTGTAGCGCAGGTAGGGTTCTAGCGTCAGACCGCGCTCGGCCGCCCAGCTGCCCTGCAGTTGCAGGTACCAGCCTGAGGTTTGCTTGTTGGTGGTGTCGCGCCAGGCGCTGCTCACCTGCGAGAGGTAGGAGTGTTGGCGGCCCTGCAGCAGAACTCCCAGGTCGAGCTGATAGCTCTGCACTTTAGGCAGCACGTCCCAGTTCAGGCCCTTGCGCCACTGCAGCGCCAGCCAGGCCGACTGGTTCAAGCGTTCGTAGCCTCTGACCGTGCCAGCCTGCAGCTCACCTCTGATATCGGTATAGCTGTGCTGCAAAGCCAGCCCGGCATACAGTCCACGGTTGGCGGTGGTGGGCACCAGTTGATAGAGCGCCCTTGCGCGCAGATCGAAGGTTTGACGATCACTCAGCGTGCCGTCGCTGCTGCTGTAGTCCTGCGCGCCGATCAGGCCGTCAGCCTCCAGCTGTACCCGGGGCAGGCCCCTCAGATCGCTCATGCGCAAGTGCAGGCCCAGCTCGGGGCCGGTGATTTTCATGCCTATGCTGGGCTCGCTGTAGCGGCTGGCTGCGGCGCTGCTGGACCATTGCAGCCGGGCCCAGGGGGCGTCTGTCGTCGGGGTCTGGGCTTGCGCCGATGCCGACAGAAGGCCGAGGACGGCGATGAGGGAATGGGTGAGGGTGCGCATGGGGGTAAATCCTAACCGGTCTGGCCCTTGCTGTCAGCGCTCGGCCCTGGCTGCCCTTGAGAACAGGGGCCTTGGCGCAAGACAGGGAAAGTCGGCCCGGGGCCATTGCGCCAGCTTGGCCTTGCGCTCAGGCCTGCCGCCAGATAATCCGGCCATGCCTTTTGCCAGCGCGCCTTCGACTCCAGCGATGCCGGCGCCGCGCATTGTGCTGGCCACCCTCAACGCCCGCTTCATCCATGCCAGCCTGGGGCTGCGCTGCCTGCTGGCCAATATGGACAGGCATGGCCGGCCCGGCCTGCGGGCGCAAACCCTGCTGTGCGAGTTCACCCTGGCGCAAAAGCCGGTGCATATTGCCGAACAATTGCTGGCCTTGCAGCCGCAGGTCATCGGCCTGGGGGTGTACATCTGGAACGCGGTGCCCACCTTGCAGTTGGTGCGCTTGCTCAAGGCGCTGGCACCCAGCATCAAGATTGTCTTGGGCGGGCCCGAAGTCAGCCACGAGGTCGATCAGCAGGAGATCTGCCGCCTGGCTGACCATGTGGTGACCGGTTGGGGCGATGTCAGCTTTCCCCGCCTGTGCCGCGATCTATTGGATGGGCCGCAGCCCCTGATGAAGGTCATCGCGGGCGAGCAGCCCCCTTTGGCCGAGCTCAACCTTCCCTATGACGAGTACAGCACGAGCGACCTGAGCGAGCGCCTGCTGTATGTGGAGGCCTCGCGGGGTTGCCCTTATCGCTGCGAGTTTTGCCTGAGCGCCCTGGACAAGACCGCCTGGCCCTTCGAACTCGATGCCATGCTCGCCGAGCTGAAGTCTTTGTACGAGCGTGGTGCCCGGCAGTTCAAGTTTGTCGACCGCACTTTTAATTTGCGCATCGAGCAGGCCAGTGCCATCTTGCGGTTTTTCCTCGACCGCATGGGCAGGCCTGATGGCAGCGTGCCCGAGCGCAGCGATTTGTTCGTGCATTTTGAATTGGTGCCCGACAAGCTGCCCGATGCGCTCAAAGCCCTGATCGCGCAGTTCCCCGAGGGCTCGCTGCAGTTCGAGGTGGGCATACAGAGTTTTAACCCGCAGGTGCAGCAGCGCATTTCGCGCAAGCAGGACAACCGGCTGACCGAAGACAACCTGCGCTGGCTGCTCGCCCACAGCCGCGCCCATGTGCATGCCGACCTGATCTTCGGGCTGCCCGGCGAGACACTGGAGAGCTTTGCCGATGGCTTTGACCGGCTCTATGCCATCGGCCCGCATGAAATTCAGCTGGGCATCTTGAAGCGCTTGCGCGGCGCGCCGATAGCCCGCCATACCGAGGCGGCCGGCATGGTCTACGACAGCGAGCCGCCGTACGCCATCTTGCGCAATGACTGCCTGGACTTCGCCACGGTGCAGCGGGTGGTGCGGCTGGCGCGCTACTGGGACTTGCTGGCCAACAGCGGCCGTTTTTCGCAAAGCTTGCGGCTGCTGCTGGCCGGGCCCTCGGCCTTTGCCGCTTTTTTGCAGTGGAGCGACTGGCTCTGGCAGCGCAGCGGCAAGACGCATGAATTTGCCCACGAGGCCCTGGTCGATCTGCTCTTTGAACATTTGGTGCAAGTGCGCGCTCTGCCAGCCGAGCCGGTGACGCAAGCCCTGCTGGCCGACTACCTGGCCAGCGGCGCCCGCGGCAAGCCGCGCTGCCTGGCCCAGCCGCTGGCGGCCCGCGAAGCGGGGCGGGGCCGCAGCCCGAGCGCTGGCGCCGTTCAGGCCAGCCGGGCGGCGCGTCAGGCTCGCCATGCGAGCCAGGCTCAGCAGGACACCGACCTTCAGGCGCGCCAGGCTCAGTCCCAGACCTGAGCCAGCCTGACCGTCTTCAGTGCGTTAACCTATGCCCCATGAGTGCTAAATTGCCCCGCTACTGGGCCCACCTGAAAAGTCCGGATTTCGCCCGGCTCGATGCAGCCCGCACCGTTGCGGTCCTGCCCGTGGCCGCCTGCGAGCAGCATGGCCCCCATCTGCCGCTGAGTGTGGATGTCGATCTGCTCGAAGGCGTACTCGCCCACAGCCTGCCGCATCTGCCCGAAGGCTCGCCGGTGCTGATCCTGCCGACCCAGAGCGTGGGCCGCAGCATTGAGCATGAGTCCTTTGCCGGCACGCTGGGCGTGGACAGCGCCGCCTTGATCGCCCACTGGCTGGACCTGGGGCGCAGCGTGGCGCGCGCCGGTGTCAAAAAGCTGGTGCTGCTCAATGCGCACGGCGGTAATGTGTCCACCCTGGACATCGTCGGTCGGGAACTGCGGGCCCGCCATGGCCTGACGGTGTGGATGGTCCACACCTTTGCCCTGAAGCTGCCGGCCGCGGTACAGGCCCTGTTCCCCCCCGAGGAACACCGTTTCGGCGCGCACGGCGGCGATATCGAAACTTCCATGATGCTGGCCCTGCACCCCGAGCGGGTGGACATGGCGCTGGCCCGCAACTTTGCCTCCAGCAGCCAGCAGCGCGCCCAACGCTACCCTGTGCTCGGCGATGGCCAGAGCGCCAAGCTGGCCTGGGCGGTGCAAGACCTCAACCCCCTGGGCGCGGCCGGCAACGCCGCCGCGGCCACCGCCGACAAAGGCCGCGCTGTGCTGCAGGCCAGCGCCCAGGTGCTGGCCCGTTTGCTGACCGAGGCCTGCGAACTGGCGCCCCTGTAAGCAGGAGGCGAGCGATGAGCGAGTTTTGCGTGGTCACCACCACCACCGACAACCCGGACCATGCCCGTGCCCTGGCCGGGCAGATCGTCGAACACCGCCTGGGCGCCTGTGTGCAGATCCAGCCCATCGAGAGCCACTATGTCTGGCAAGGGCGCCAGGAGCAGGCCAGCGAATGGCAGCTGAGCATCAAGACCCGCAGCGCGCTGTATGACACGCTGGAGCGCTTCATCCGTGCCCGCCATCATTACGAGACCCCGCAGCTGCTGTGTACCCCGGTGCTGGCCGGGCAGGCCGACTACCTGGCCTGGATCAGGCAGGAAACCCAGGGGCCGGGCCAGCAGGCTTGAGGCCCGCTCCTGAGCTGCGCTGCGGCTTGCGCGAGAACCCCCGCTGGCTGGGCGAGGCCCCGCTCAGCCCAGGCCTACACTGTCGGACTCATGGCCAAGCCTTCCTCGCCTTCTTCAGCACGCGCTGCCCCGCGGCCCGCTTTGCAGCCGCAGATTGCCGAGCTGCGGCCAGGCCAGTCCGTCGAGCTGCTCAAAGAGCTGCACATCCTCACCCGCGAGGGCAAGCTCAATCAAGACACCCGGCGCAAGCTCAAGCAGGTGTACCACCTTTACCAGTTCATCGAGCCCTTGCTCGATGAGGTGCACGGC
Source organism: Comamonadaceae bacterium (assembly GCA_027486755.1). Lineage (GTDB taxonomy): Bacteria > Pseudomonadota > Gammaproteobacteria > Burkholderiales > Burkholderiaceae_C > Polaromonas. The sequence goes on from JAIXOM010000011.1 coordinate 23,624, forward strand.
CGCCAGGCGGGCCCTGTGCTGGTCGACCATGGGGCCGGCAAGTCCTACCTGGGCTTCATCCTCTACGACCTGTACTACAACGCCCGGCGCGCCGCCCGCTCTGAACCCGGCGCTCTGGGTCGCATCATTGGGGTGGAGACGCGCAGCGAGCTGGTGCTCAAGTCGCGCGAGCTGGCCCAGCGCCTGGGTTTTGAGCGCATGGAGTTTCTCAACCTGTCGGTACAGCAAGCCCAAAGCGCTGAGCAGATGCCGGCGCAGGTGGACATCGTCACCGCCTTGCATGCTTGCGATACTGCCACCGACGACGCCATCGCTTTCGGCCTTGCGCACCAGGCCCGACACATGGTGCTGGTGCCCTGCTGCCAGGCCGAGGTGGCCGGGGTGTTGCGGCAGTCCAAGGCCCTGTCGATCAAGCGCAGCCCCTTGGCCGAGCTCTGGCGCCATCCCCTGCACACCCGCGAATTTGGCAGTCAGATCACCAACGTGCTGCGCTGCCTGCAGTTGCAGGCTCATGGCTATGCAGTGACGGTGACGGAATTGGTGGGCTGGGAGCACTCGATGAAAAACGAGCTGATTCTGGCCAGCCGCAGCGCACAGCCCCAGCCGGCGCAGGCACGAATGGCGGCCGAGCGGCTGCAAGTGCTGTTGGCAGAGTTCGGCCTGTCTAAGCTGGATGGACGCTTTGCAGTGCCAGCCTGAGGGCTGCGGCGCTTATCTGCTCAGGCGCTGCCCTGTGTGCCCGGTTCTTGCGCCCAGCGGCGCAGCACAAAGCGCTGAAGCTTGGCGTTTTCGGTGCGGGGCAGGGTATCGACAAAGCGGATGCGGCGCGGGTATTTATAGGGCGCTAGCCGCTGCTTGACCCAGTCCTGAAGTTCTTGCGTCAGGTTCTGCGCTGGGGGCTGGCGCAGCACCACAAAGGCCATCACCACCTGGCCGCGCTCCACGTCGGGCGCGCCGACCACGCCGCATTCGGCCACTAGTGGGTGGGTGAGCAGTACGTCTTCTACCTCGGGGCCGGCGATGTTGTAGCCGGCACTGATGATCATGTCGTCGGTGCGCGATTGGTACCAGAAGAAGCCTTCCTCATCCATGAGGTAAGCATCGCCGGTCAGGTTCCAGCCGCGCTGCGCATAGTCGAGTTGGCGTGCATCGTCCAGGTAGCGGCAGCCGGTCGGCCCCCGCACCGCCAGCCTGCCGACCTGCCCCGGCGGCAGTCGCTGGCCCTGCTCGTCAACGATGCAAGCCTCATAGCCCGGTACCACCTGGCCGGTTGCGCCAGGCCGCACTGAACCGGGTTTGCAGCCGATGAAGGCATGCAGCAATTCGGTCGAGCCCAGGCACTCGGTCATCTCGATGCCGGTGGCCGCCAGCCACTGGGCCCGGGTATCGGCCGGCAGCATTTCGCCCGAGGAGACGCAGCGCCGCAGCGCCGGCAGGTTTTGGGCCAGCGGCGCCATCTTGCGGTAGAAGGTGGGGGCGGTAAAGCAGATGCTGGCTTTGTGTTCGCGCAGGCCTTGCAGCAGCGATTCGGGCGTCCAGGACGGTTGCAGCACCGCGCAAGCACCGACCCGCAGCGGGAACACCAGCAGCCCGCCCAGGCCAAAGGTGAAGGCCAGTGGGGGCGTGCCGATGAACACATCGTCGGCGCTGGGTTCGAGCAGATGGTGCGACAGTACATCGGCGATCAGCAGCAGGTCACGCTGAAAATGCATGGTGCCCTTGGGAACGCCGGTGGTGCCCGAGGTAAAGGCGATCAGGGCCACGTCGTCCTGCGCGGTATCGGCCGCCGCGCAGCTGCCGCTGTGGCGAGCCATGGCCTGCTGCAGGGCGTCGTCCATGCCCGGGCCAATGGCATAGCCCAAGCTGGGGCTGGGGCGGCCCAGACTGTCGGCTGCGCCTTGCCATTCGTCCATCAGATCGGCCTGGCAGAAGGCGCCGCCCACTTCGGCCTTGTTGGCGATGACGGCGAGCTCGCGCGCGCGCAGCAGCGGCATGGTGGTGACCGCCACGCAGCCGGCTTTGATCACTGCCAGCCAGCAGGCGGCCAGCATCGGGTGGTTGGCTCCGCGCAGCAAAATTCGGGCGCCGGTGGGCAGGCCCCAGTCACTGCGGATCACCTGGACGATGCGGTCGACCTGTTCCTGCAACTGCGCATAGGTCCACACCAGGCCGGCACCGCGCAGCGCCACCCGCTGGCCTAGACCTGCACGCACCTGTGCGTCGAGCAGCGCATCGGCGGCATTGAGCCGTGCCGGGTAGCTCAGGCCGCGCGGTGGCGCCAGCAACTCGGGCCATTGCTCCATCGGCGGCAAATGCCGGCGGCTGAAGTCGTCGGCATGCCCCGAGGGGTGCAGGGCGCTCATGGCTGCGTCGTCGGTGCCGGCTTGTCGCTGAGCTCGCTGGCCTGCCAGGGCGGTGCGATCAACCTGCGCTTGCCGTCCAGCGATAGGCGTATGCCTGGCTCGTCCAGGGCCTCGCGGTCCCAGAGTTGGCAGGTCACCTGCTTGTGCTTTTGGTCCAGGCCTTCGCAGTAGTTGGTGTACTCGCACAGGCGCACCTGATCGCCCTGACCCAGCCAGGTCTTGAGCGCCCAGTCGGGGTCGGCCAGGCTCTGGCGCGCGGTGCCCACCACATCGCAGTCGCCGGCAGCGAGCATGGCTTCAGCCATCTCGAAGTTGTGGACGCCGCCGGTGCTCACCACCGGCGTGTGCAGGCCTTCCTGCTGCAGGGTGTGCCGGATGCTGGCGGTGGCCTGGCGGTTGCGGCCAAAGGGGCCTTGTGCATCCGACAAATACTGCGGCATGCACTCATAGCCACTGCGGCCCGTGTAAGGGTAGGCCGCCTGGCCTATGCCCGGCTGCTTGGCGTCATCGAACTTGCCGCCTCGGCTGGTCGAGAGAAAGTCTATGCCGGCGCGGGCAAATTGCAGCGCGTACCAGCGGCTGTCGTCTAAGGTGGTGCCGCCGTCTATGCATTCTTCGGTGAGAAAGCGGCAGCCCACCGCGTAGTTCTTGCCCACGGCCTCGCGCACCGTACGGTAGACCTCCAGGGGCAGGCGCACCCGGCCCTCACGCGAGCCGCCGTAGCCATCGCTGCGTTCATTGGTGGCTGACAGGAAGGAGGCCATGGTGTAGGCGTGGGCATAGTGCAGCTCGACCCCGTCAAAGCCCGCAGCCCGTGCGCGCAGCGCGGCCTGGGCGAACAGGTCCGGAAGTTCTTCAGGCAGTTGACGAATGTGCGGCAGATGCAGGTCGTTGACCTGCTCGCGTGCGCCGTACTGCAGGCTTTGCCAGTCGCGGGCGTCGAGCAAGTCCTGCCAGCGCTGCGGCCCCTGCTCAAACAAAGCCTGGCGCGCCTGTTCTGCGGGCATGCCGCCCAGGCCGGCGCGCTCGAGCAGTGCCTCACTGAGCACCAGGTGGCGTTCGAAAAAAACCTGCGGATCCGGGCGGCGCCGGATGCGCAAGAAGTCGATCAGCTGGATCAGCAAGCGGGTGTGGCCACCGCTGGCCTCATGCACTACGCGGGTCAGGCGCTTGAGGCCATCGATGTAGCGGTCGTCACCAATGCGCAGCAAAGGGCCGCTGGGCACGTTACGGATGCCGGTGGCCTCGATGACGATGGCGCCGGGCTGGCCTTGGGCAAAGCGGGCATACCACTGGATCACATCTTCGGTGACCTCGCCCTCTTCATTGGAGCGCCAGGGCACCATGGCCGGCACCCAGGTGCGGTGACGCAGGCTGATCGGCCCGAGTTGTATTGGACTGAACAGCCGCGATGCCTGCGCCTCTTGCCGGCTGGGCAGACGCGCGAGGGAGGGGAAAAATTTAATCCGTTCTGGAGGTTTCCACATGTATCGTTATATCCAGGCCTGAATCACGTAATCGTAACTGGCCTGGGCATTGAACATGTCGACCCGCTGCAGGCGGATCTTCCACTGACCGTCTTGCTGTACCCAGTGGTGGCGGTAGCTGCCGCCGAAATGACGCACCTTGTCGCGGCGCACCTCCATCATCTGGAAGGCGGTGTAAGTCGACACGCTGCCGCTCTGAACCTGTTCGACCAGGGTCGTGCCCAGCAAATGGTGGGTGGCCCACTGCGCGGCCTGCGACCAGGCGTTGGGGTGCAGCAGGCGGTTGGCCCGCACCTGCATCAGCAGCTTGTCTTCGGCAAAGATCGAGGGCTGCGATTCCCAGTCGGTTTGCTCAGGCGCGGCTGGCATCCAGTACACGCCGTCTTCGGTGAACATCTCCATCCACTGGCTCCAGCGGCGCGCATCGAGCATGGCCGCGTGTTGGGCCAGCAGCACCTCCAGCTGGCGCAGCAGCGCCGGCTCGATGGTGATGTCTTGCGGGATGTAGCCGACCGCGCTTTCGCGGCTGCGGCCCATGTGGTCGGGTGCAATCGATTCTGCGCCCGTGAGCGACTGCACCGCCTCAATGACGACGCCGCTGCCCAGGGCTTGCTTGACTTCGGTTTGTGCCATGATTTTTCCTTTCAAGCCGGCTGGGCGGTAGGGGCTTTGAGCATGTAGCTGCGCCAAGCCTTGAACTGGTTGCGCATCACCACTTCTGAGGTGCCGTTGTTGGAATAGAGCACGCCGTCTTTTTCGGTGTCGCCGCCCATATTGCGGTGAAAGCTCACCCAGTCGTTGCCCTTGGACTGCAGGCCCCACTGAGCGCGGGTCCAGTTCTCCAGGTCGTCGGCATTGATCATGGTGGCCGGCGAATTGACCAGGTTGTAGTACCACATGGCGCGGCGGTAGATGGCTTCGGGCGCGCCCTTGAGCCGGAAATGCCAGATCTCCGACAGCGTCTTGTCCGGCCCCAGCGGGCGCAGACAGCGTATTTGCTGCAGCGGCGACTGCACCGACAGATAGGGGTAGATCAGCACATGGTGGATGCTGCGCGAGAGGAACTCTTCGGTCTTCTCGGGGCCATAGGCCTGGCGCATCAGCGCCTCGTATTCCTGCGTGTCGGGGTCGGTCGGGCGCAGGCCCATATAGGCTTTGAGGATGCCGTGGCCATGGGGGAAGTTGACGGTTTGCACCGAGTCCCACTGGTCGAAACTAGAAGCGAAGGTCGACAGGTAGTGGTAGTGCAGCGGCGCGCTGCCCTGGGTCTTTTTGATTTGATTTTCGACCCGGCGGGCCGACACGCCGGTCGACTGGTGGGTGACCGAGGGGTGCAGAGCGTCGAGCTGGTTTTCCATGAAGAACTTCCAGTTCGACTGCTGCACCACCCGGTGGCAGACCGGCACCACCTCGACCTCGCCGACCGGTGAGCGGTCGCACATGTCGTCGAAAGCAACCTTGGCGTCGCCCAGGAATTCGACCAAGGAGGGACCCTCAGCGCTCAGGCTCGCAAACACAAAGCCGCGGTAGTTGTCGACCCGGGCGGCGCGCGCCATATTGCAATCGGGGTCGTCGGTGGACAGGCGGGTACCGTCGTAGCCCTGGATGAGCGGGATGGCCTTGACCTTGCCGTCCAGGTGAAAGCTCCAAGCATGGTAGGGGCAGACAAAGCTGCCGCCGGTATTGCCGCTGTGGCTGCCGCACAGCTGCACGCCGCGGTGCGGGCAACGGTTGTAAAGCACATTGATCTGGCCGTCCTTGGCGCGCACCATCACCATGGGCTGGCGGCCGATCTGCAGGGTTTGGAACTGCCCCGGCTCCTTGACCTGCGACTCATGGCCGCAGTAGACCCAGGCGGTCTCGAAGATGTGTTCCATCTCCATGTCGAAGATGGCTTGGTCGGTATAGACGCTGCGGTGAACGCGGTCGGGTTGGACCAGATGGTCCAGGTCGATGGCGGGCATGTAAAACTCCTGGGGCGGTCGGAAATCGAACAGCCGCTAAGTTAACAAGCCTGGGCCCGGCAGCGCAACAACCGGCGCGGCGATTTCTATTACCATGGGTTATGGACTTTCGGAAAGTGCAATTCTTCCTGGCGGCGGTGCGCTGTGGCAGCCTGACCGAGGCGGCCGCCGAGTTGGGCGTCTCACAGCCGGCCTTGTCCAAAGCCATCAAGGCGCTCGAGCGCAGCCTGGGCGTGCCCCTGATGGAGCGGGGGCGCTTTGGCGTGGTGGCCACCCCTTTTGGCGAGGCTTTGCGCTACCACGGTCAGGTGGTGGAAGCTGAATTTCGGCATGCGGCCGGCGAGATCGAATCGCTCAAGGGCGCGCAAAAAGGCCATGTGACCCTGGGTTGCGGACCGACCGAGGCCACCCGTTTGCTGCCGCTGGCCTTGGCGCGGGTCAGCCAGGCCCGGCCCGAGCTCAAGGTCAGTGTGCTCTATGGGCTAAATGAATCGCTGATGCCCTCGGTCAAGCAGGGCGAGATCGACTTTGCGCTCTCGTCGGTGCCCGGTCGGGCGCAGGATCCTGACCTGCTGCACGAGACCCTGTTTACTGAGAGTGCGGTGGTGGTCGCCCGGGCCGACCATCCCTTGGCCCGCCTGCGACAGATCGCACCGGCGCTGTTGGCGCAGCAGCAATGGGTGCTGCCGCGCCAGCGCGAGCTTGAGCGGCAAGCCTTTGACGATTTCTTCCGCAGCCACGGCCTGAATCCGCCGACCGCGCAATTTGAAACCACCTCCACCGTGCTGATGAAGTCCATGGTCATGCAGTCCGACGCGCTGACCTTCATCCCGCACGAACTGATTTACTGGGAAGAGCGCGCCCGACAGCTGCGTCCGCTGTCGGTGGCCGGGGTCGAATGGGTGCGCCCCGTGGGCATGACCCGCCGCCGCCAGGGCGCGCTCAGCCCGGCCAGCCGCTTCGTGATGGAGTGCGTGCGGGGTGTGGCGGGGCAGCATTTTTGAGGCTGCGGGGTGGGTGAGGGGGCTGGCTGCGCCAGGATGAGAAAAAGCTCTTGGGCCGTGGGGAAAAGACACCTTCCAACAAGGGCTGCCGAAGGGATACCGCATCAGTGGTACAAAGCCTTCGCTTCAAAGGACGACTCCATGATTTACGCGACTCTCAAGACATTGCACGTGCTGGCCATCGTGGTTTGGATAGGCGGCATGGTCTTTGCCCATTTCTTTTTGCGCCCTGCTCTGGCGCAACTGGAGCCGCCGGTGCGATTGCGCCTCATGCACGAAGTGCTCGGGCGTTTTTTCAAGGCGGTGCTGGCGGCCTCCTTGCTGACTCTGGTCAGCGGCGTGTGGATGCTCGGGCGGGTGGCCAAGCAGGTGGTGCAGTCAGGCGGCAGCTTTGAGATGCCGCTGGCCTGGACCGTGATGGCGGTTCTCGGCTTGGCCATGGTGGCCATCTTCATGCACATTCGCTTTGCGCTCTACAAGCGCTTGAGCCATGCTGTCTCAGCCTCCGATTGGCCAGCTGGCGCTGCGGCCCTCGGTCAGATCCGTCTCTGGGTGTCGGTCAATCTGGGCTTGGGCGTGGTGGTGCTGCTGGTGACGCTGATGCGCTGGACCGGCTGAGCGGCCAGCGCTGCCTCGGCTGATTGAGTAGCCGCCGCTGCGGCCAGCCATCGGAGGACGGGGGCGGACTCAAACCCCCAGATACCGGTGCCACAGCCCCTGGTCAGCGGCCAGCTCGGCTGAGCTGCCCTGCCAGGCCACGCGGCCCTTTTCCAGGATGAGGTGGCGGTCGGCGATGCGCACCAGGCGGCTGACGTATTTGTCGACCACGATCAGGGTTTGGCCGGCGGCGCGCAGCTGTTCGATGCAGTGCCAGATTTCCTCGCGGATCAGCGGGGCCAGGCCCTCGGTGGCCTCGTCGAAGATCAGCAGCTTGGGGTTGGTGACCAGCGCGCGGCCTATGGCCAGCATTTGCTGCTCGCCGCCGGAGAGCTGGTTGCCCATATTGCTCTTGCGCTCGGCCAGACGGGGAAAGAGCTCGTAGACCGAGGTCGGCGTCCAGGGTTTGCCGCGCGCATGGCGCGGGTTGGCGAAGGCGCTCAGGTGCTCGTCGACGCTGAGGTTGGGAAACACCTGCCGGCCTTCAGGCACCACCGCCACGCCCATGCGGGCGATCGCGTCGGACCGGCTGCCATGCACCGACCGACCGTCGAAGCTGATGCTGCCTGACTGTATGGCTTTGAGGCCAATGATGCTGCGGATCAGCGTGGTCTTGCCCATGCCGTTGCGGCCGAGCAGGCCGATGACCTCGCCGGGCTGGACCTGTGCAGCTATGTCAAACAGCACCTGGCTGGCCCCGTAGGCCACCCGCAGGTTTTCAACTGTGAGAAGTGGTGCGCTCATGACGGTGACTCATCGCCCAAATAGGCCGCGCGCACCTGCGCGTCCTGCCTGATCTCTTCGGGGCTGCCGCTGGCGATCAGCGTGCCGTTGACCAGCACCGAGATGCGGTCGGCCAGTCGGAAGACGGCGTCCATGTCGTGCTCGACCAGCAAGATGGCCATATGCTTGTCGCGGCGCAGCGATTCAATCAGTTCGACGATACGCTGCGACTCCTCGGGGCCGGCACCGGCCATGGGCTCGTCGAGCAACAGCATCTTGGGTTCGGTGGCCAGGGCCAGGGCCAGCTCCAGCACACGCTGCTCCCCGTGCGAGAGGGCGGGGGCGAGCTCGTCGGCCCGCTCGGCCAGGCCCACCTCCTTGAGCAGGGCGGCCGCTTTTTCATAGACGGCGCTGTCCTGGGCCACGCTGCGCCAGAGCGAGCCGCGATGGGCTTGCAGCGACTGCACCGCCAGCGCCACGTTGTCGAGCACCGAGAAGGACTTGAACAGCCGGGTGATCTGGAAGGATCGCACCATGCCCAGACCTACCCGCGCATGGGCGCTGACGGCGTTGATGGTCTGGCCCATGAAGACGATCTCGCCTTCATCGGGCTGCAGCTGCCCCGAGAGCTGGGCCACCAGGGTGGTCTTGCCGGCGCCGTTGGGGCCGATCAGGGCGTGAATTTCACCGGGCCGCACTTGCAGGCTGACGCCGTCGGTGGCGCGCAGCGCGCCAAAAGACTTGACCAGCTTTCGGATGTCCAGCACCGCATTGGACGTGGCCGCGCTCATGCCTTGCCTCCGGATTTGGTCGCCGGCTCACGCCAGCGGCGCCACAGGTCGGGCAGGCCCGACAGGCCCTTGGGCGCGAGCAGCACCACCGCCAGCAGCACCCAGCCCACATAGAAATTAAAGTGCGGCGTCATCTCGGCGATCAGGTCTTCCAGGGTGAGCATCAGCAGGGCGCCCCACAGGCCGCCAGCCAGCGTTCCCACACCACCGAGGATGACCATGATCATCAGCACCCCGGACTGCGTCCAGTGCATCAGGTTGGGGCTGACATAGTTTTGTTGGTTGACCAGCAGCGCGCCGGCCAGCCCGCCGATAGCGCCGGCAATCACGAACAGCGCCAGCTGGTAGCGGTAGACCGGGTAGCCCAGCGCCTCGGTACGGATATCGTCATCGCGCTGGGCCAGTACGATGCGGCCCATGCGCGAGCGCATCAGCATGTGCATGAAGGCCAGGCTGGCCACCAGCAGGAACAGCACCAGCAGGAAAAAGTGCAGGTCGTTTTTGAGCATGATGCCCAAGCCGAAGTCTGAACGCATTTTGATGTTCAGGCCCTCGTCGCCACCGTAGGCCTTGACCGAGTTGACCAGGTAGAACAGCATCTGCGCAAAGGCCAGCGTGATCATGATGAAGTACACGCCCTTGGTGCGCAGGGAAATGGCGCCAATGATCAGCGCCAGCAAGGCCGAGACGGCCATGGCCAGACCGAAGCCCAGCCAGCCATTGGGCTGACCCTCGGTGATCAGGATGCCCACGGTGTAGGCGCCGACCCCTACAAAAGCGGCGTGGCCGAAGGACACCAGGCCGCCATAACCCAGGATGAGGTTGAGGCTGCAGGCGGCCAGGCCGTAGATCATCATGCGGCTGATCATCGACAGGTAGTAGCCCAGGCCTTGGCTGTGCATCCAGTAGCCGATGACGGCTGCGGCCACGGACAGCAGCAACCAGACTGGCCAGGAGGCGGGCTTGGGGATGGCGGAGGCGGCAGAAGGTCCGAATTTCATCATGGGCCTTCAGCGCCGTGCAAACAGGCCCTGGGGCCGCAGGAAGAGCACCACCGCCATCAGCAGGTAGACCAGGATAGAGGCCACCGCTGGCCCGGCCGCGCTGGCCACCTGCGGCGGGAAGATCTCGCGAAACAGTGCGGGCATCAGGGTGCGGCCAAAGGTATCGACAAAGCCCACTAACAAGGACCCGACAAAGGCGCCCCAAATAGAGCCGATGCCGCCAATCACGATGACCACAAAAGCCAAAATCAAGACGCTCTCGCCCATGCCTACCTGCACCGCCAGCAGCGGCCCCAGCAAGGCCCCGGCCACCGCGCACAGCGCAGCGCCCAGGCCAAAGACCAGGGTGAACAGCCACTGGATGTTGATGCCCATGGCCATGGCCATCTCGCGGTTGGAGGCCCCTGCGCGCACCCAGGCACCGACCCGGGTGCGGGTGACAGCCAGGTAGAGCAGGCCGGCCAGCACCAGGCCGACCCCAATGATGACCAGGCGGTAGCTGGGGTAAAACAGGCCAGGCAGCAGCTCGACCGGTCCCGACAGGGCGGCCGGCGCGGCCAGCGGCATATCGGTGCCCCAGATCATGCGAACGGCTTCGTTGATGATGAGGATCAGCGCAAAGGTGGCCAGCACCTGCGACATGTGGTCGCGCGCGTAGAGCGTTCGCAGCAGCGTCGACTCCATGACCATTCCGAACACGGCGGTCAATGGAATGGCCAGCAAGACGCCGAGCACGAAGGACTGTGTCAGCTGCGCCAGCCAGGCCGCCAGGAAGGCGCCGACCATGTACAGCGCGCCGTGGGCCAGGTTGATCATGTCCATGATCCCGAAGACCAGGGTCAGGCCCGAGGCCAGCAGGAACAGCATCAGACCAAATTGCAGCCCATTGAGGGCCTGCTCAAGAAACAGGATCCAGGTCATGGTTTGAGTGTAGCCAGACGTTCAAGGCCGGCGGACCGGCCAAAGAAAAGCCCCGGCGCCGCGCGGCGCGGGGGCGAGCAGCAGATCGGCGCTGCGATCAGCGCATGCTGCATTCCTGCACGTAGGCATCGCCGTGGTTGGCCATGACCGGCTGGGTAGATGCCAACAGGTTGACCAGGCGACCTTGCGAGTCCTTCTTGACTTCACGCAGGTAGTAGTTCTGGACGGGGTAGTGGTTGGTGTTGAACCTGAAGGCGCCGCGCACCGAGTCGAACTTGACCTCGCGAAACGCCTTGCGCATCGCGTCCTTGTCGTTGATGTTGCCCTTGACGCTGCGAATGGCGGAGTCCAGGATGAGGGCGGTGTCATAGCCCTGCGCCGCATAAACGGTAGGCAGGCGTTTGTAGGCTTTTTCAAACTCCGTAACGAATTTCTTGTTGGCCGGGTTGTTCAGGTCCAAGGCCCAGTGGGCGGTGTCCTGGATGCCCAGCATCACATCGCCGACGCCACGGCTGACGTCTTGGTCTGCGCCAAAGCCGGGCAGCACCAGACGGATGTCTTTATTCAGGCCGGCAGCCACGAATTGCTTGATGAAGTTCACGCCCATGCCGCCGGGCAGGAAGGCGTACATCACTTCGGGCTTGGCGGCGCGGACCTGAGCCAGTTCGGCCGAGTAGTCGAGCTGGCCCAGCTTGGTGTAGACCTCGTCAACCACCTTGCCTTTGTAAAAGCGCTTGAAGCCGGCCAGCGAGTCTTTGCCGGCCTGGTAGTTGGGCGCCATCAGGTAGGCGCTCTTGAAGCCGCGGGTGGTGGCATGTTGGCCAGCCGCCTCATGGTAGGCGTCATTGGGCCAGGAAGCGGCGAAGAAGAAAGGATTGCAATCCTTGCCGGCCAGCGGTGAGGGCGCCGCATTGGGGCTGATGTAAAACACTTTTTCATTGACCGCCTCGGGCAGGCCAGCCAACATGATGTTGGAGAAAACCACGCCGGTCATGAAGTCGACCTTGTCGCGCTTGACCATGCGCTCAAACAGTTGCTTGCCCACCTGCGGGTTGAATTGGTCGTCGCCGATGACCATCTCGACCGGAACCCCGCCCAAGCTGCCGCCGTTGAGCTGCACGGCCAGATTGAAGGCATCGCGGATTTCTTCGCCGATGGCGCCGTTGGGGCCGGACAGGGTACTGACCAGGCCAATCTTGACCTTGCTGACGGGTTGGGCAAAGGCAGAGGCCGCAGTCAGGGCAGCGGCCAGCAGGAAGGCCAGACGGAAGCTTTTCATCAAGTTCTCCAGGTTCGGGTTGTCGACTTTTTGCGACGAATTTTCAAAGTGGCAATTCTGGTCCGGGAGGTGGGTTCCGGACCCGAGGGTTTCCACCGAATCGGCGCTTTATTTTGCCCTCCTTTGGTGCGGGGCTTAAGCCAGGGGAAGGCAGAAGGCCCTACGCGAAATCCATTAGCGCGAAGCATTTAGGCACAGTTACAGTCGGAGCATGGCAGAAAGATCATTCAAACAAGAGGTCCAAAAACTCAGGCTTGGCGAAGGCCAGACCTTCCAGGGCGAGGGCATATTGGCGGTGACCAAGGCCTTGCTGCAGTCTGGGGTGTCTTATGTGGCGGGCTATCAGGGCGCGCCCATTTCGCACCTGATGGATGTGCTCACCGACGCCAACGACATCCTGGCCGATCTGGGCGTGCATTTCGAGCACAGCGCCAGCGAGGCCACCGCTGCCGCCACCCTGGCCGCGTCGGTCAACTACCCCTTGCGTGGGGCGGTGACCTTCAAGTCCACCGTCGGCACCAATGTGGCCAGCGACGCGCTGGCCAATCTGGCCTCCGGCGGGGTGCGCGGCGGGGCCATGCTGATCGTCGGCGAGGACTACGGCGAGGGCTCGAGCATCATGCAGGAGCGCTCGCATGCCTTTGCGATGAAGTCGCAGGTCTGGCTGCTCGACCCCCGGCCCAATTTGCCGTCCATCGTGCGCATGGTGGAAAAAGGCTTTGAGTTGTCGGAGGCCAGCCACACGCCGGTCATGCTCGAGTTGCGCATCCGAGCCTGCCATGTGCACGGGCGTTTTCAGACCAAGGCCAACCAGCGGCCGGCCTTTAGCCTCAAGGACGCGATCGAGCGGCCCCAGCGCGATACCTCGCGCATCGTGCTGCCGCCTTCGAGCTATCTGCACGAGCAGGAAAAAATCAGCCAGCGCTGGCCGGCGGCACTGAATTTCATTCGCGAGCACGGGCTCAATGAACTGTTCTCACCGCAGGCCAGCGATATCGGCATCATCGTCCAAGGCGGCCTGTACAACGGCGTGCTGCGCGCCTTGCAGCTGCTCGGTCAGGCCGATGTGTTTGGCCAGACCCAGGTGCCGCTGTATGTGCTGGGCGTGACCTACCCGCTGCTGGACGATCAGGTGCTGGCGTTTTGCGAAGGCAAGCGTTCGGTGCTGGTGGTGGAAGAAGGTCAGCCCGATTTCATCGCGCAAAACATCCACACCATCTTGCACCGCGCCGGCAGCGCCACCCGGGTGCACGGCAAGGACATGCTGCCCATGGCCGGTGAATACACCGGGGCGGTTTTGCTCAAGGGCCTGGGTGAGTTCCTGCGCTCGCAAACAAGGTCGGTGGTGCCTGTGGCAACGGCGCCGGCCCTGCCAGCGGTATCGGCCGCCATTGCCCAGGTACAGCCGCGACCGCCCTCGTTTTGCACCGGCTGTCCGGAGCGGCCCATCTTCACCGCGCTCAAGATGCTGGAGAAGGAACTCGGTCCCCGCCATGTCAGCGCCGACATCGGCTGCCACCTGTTTTCCATCCTGCCGCCTTTTCACATCGGTGCGACCACCATGGGGTATGGCTTGGGCTGGGCCGGCGCTTCGGCCTTCAACACCCCCGAGACCGATAGGCGCAGCCTGGCCATCATGGGCGACGGCGGCTTCTGGCACAACGGCCTGACCAGCGGTGTCGGCAATGCGGTTTTCAACAAGACCGACAACGTGCTGCTGGTGGTCGACAACGGCTATTCGGCGGCCACTGGCGGGCAGGACATCCTCTCCTCCAAAGCCAGCAATGCCATCCGCAGCACCAACAACCCGATTGAAAAGGCGGTGCGCGGCGTTGGGGTGAACTGGGTGCGCACGGTCACCCACACCTACAGCCTGGCCGACATGAAGCAGGCCCTGCGCGAGGCCATGACCACGCCTGAGCGCGGCCCCAAGGTGGTGGTGGCGCAAAGCGAGTGCATGCTCAACCGGCAGCGCCGCGAGCGACCGCTGCGGCGCCAGAAGATCGCCTCCGGAGAGCGGGTGGTGCGCGAGCGCTTTGGCGTAGATCCCGATACCTGCACCGGCGACCGCTCCTGCATACGCCTGTCGGGCTGCCCCTCGCTGACCATCAAGCCCAACCCGGACCCGCTGCGCACCGACCCGGTCACCACCGTGATCGACAGCTGCGTGGGCTGCGGCCTGTGCGGTGAGGTGGCCCATGCGGCGGTGCTCTGCCCCTCGTTTTACCGCGCCGAGCTGGTGAGCAACCCCAGCGCCTGGGAGCGCTGGATGGGCCGGCTGCGCAGCGGCGTGATCGGCTGGCTGCAGCGGCGCATCGAGCGCAGGCTCGAAGGCATCGCAGCATGAGCGGCGCAGCCAACAGCGATCCGTTGATCACCCTGGCCATCATGGCCATGGGCGGCGAGGGCGGCGGCGTCTTGGCCGACTGGCTGGTCGATCTGGCCGAGCACAACGGGTATCTGGCGCAAACCACCTCGGTGCCCGGGGTGGCCCAGCGCACTGGCGCGACCATCTATTACCTGGAAATGTTCCCGCTGGCCCAATTGCCCGAGGGCCGTCAACCGGTGATGGCGCTCAGCCCCTTTCCGGGCGCGGTGGACATGGTGGTGGCCTCCGAGCTGATGGAGGCCGGCCGGGCCCTGCAGCGCCAGCTGGTTCACCCCGAGCGCACCACCCTGATTGCCTCGACCCACCGCGTCTATTCCATGGCCGAGCGCACCGCCTTGGCCGATGGCCGGGTCGACGCGGCCCAGCTGCTGGCAGGTGCGCAGCAGGCGGCTCGCCAATTCATCGGCGCCGACTTTGCCGAGCTGGCCGAAGCCAGCGGCAGCCCGATCGGTGCGGCCCTGTATGGCGCGGTGGCGGCCAGCGGCCGCTTGCCATTTACGCGGGCGCAGTATGAAGCCACCATCGAGCGCAGCGGCGTGGGCGTGGCCGCCAGCCTTAAAGCCTTTGCCGCTGGATGGCAGGCGGCGCAAGCCGGCGCATCACCCCCTGCGGTTCGGCCGGCCCTGGCCGAACTGCCCGCGGTCGGGCCGCGCCTGAGCGAGCTGGCCCAGCGTGCCCGGCAGCTACCGGCGGCGGCGCAGGCGACGATCTTGCACGGCCTGATGCGCCTGACCGATTACCAGGGCGAGGCCTATGCCCGGCTGTATTTGCAGCGCCTGGAGCAATTGCAGACGCGCGCGCCGGCCACGCCGCAGGGCGAGGCGGTGCTGGTCGAGACCGCGCGCCACCTGGCGCTGTGGATGGCCTACGAGGACACGGTGCGGGTGGCCGACCTCAAGACCCGGCGCAGCCGCTTTGAACGGGTCGGCCAGGAGGTGCGACTCGATGAGGCGCAGCAGCTGCACATCAATGAGTTTTTGCACCCCCGCCTGGAGGAAGTGGCCGACACCTTGCCCGCTGCCTGGGGCCGCTGGCTGCTGGGCAGCGCCTGGGCGCGCCGCTTGCTGGCCCCTTTGATCGACCGCGGCCGGGTGGTGCGCACCAGCTCCCTGCGTGGGTTTTTGTTGCTCTACGCCGTGGCCAGCCTGCGCCGCTGGCGGCCGCGCTCGCTGCGCTACCAGGTCGAGCAGCAGCGCATCGAGGCTTGGTTGGCCGATATGGCGCGTCTGCTGCCCGGCCAGGCTGAGCTCGCGCTGGAAGTGGCGCGGGCGCAGCAGTTGGTCAAGGGCTACGGGGATACCCACGCCCGCGGCTGGCGGCATTTTGAAATGATCATGAATCAGCTCAGCCCCTTGGCCGGGCGCGCCGACGCGGCCAGCCGCCTGCGGGCCTGGGTGGCGGCGGCATTGGCTGACGACAGTGGCCAGACTCTGAAGCAGGCCATGCAGCAGAGCTGATCACCTTCATTGAAGTTTTCAACAAGTACAGGAGATGACCATGCAAAGAAGACCTTGGATGCAACTCGGTGCCGCCCTGATGTTGGGGCTGGCCTCTTCAGTTTGGGCGCAGGAGACCACGCTCAGGCTGGTCAGCAGCTTTGCTGAGAACGGGATCTATGTGCAGCGACTGCAGCCCTGGATCGCCAAGTTCAATGCCGAAGGCAAGGGGGTGCTGCAGATCAATTTCATTGGCGGCCCCAAGGCCATGCCTTCCTTTGAGGTGGGCAATGCGGTCAAGACCGGGGTGGTGGACATCGCGCTCAACACCGGCGCTTTCTATACCAACGTCATGCCCGAGGCTGACTTTCTCAAGCTGACCCAGATCACCATTGCTGAGCAGCGCAAGAACGGCGCTTTTGATGCGATCAACCGGGTCTGGAACGAGAAGGGCAATATGCAGTACCTCGGCCGCATCGTCGAGAGCCAGCCCTTTCACATCTATACCAACAAGAAGATCGACAAGCCTGATCTGAGCGGCCAGAAGATCCGCATCACCCCGGTCTACCGTGACTTCTTCCAGGCCCTGAGCGCCAACGTCATCACCACGCCACCGGGCGAGGTCTACACCGCACTCGAGCGCGGCGTGGTCGACGGTTACGGCTGGCCGATCGGCGGCATTTTTGACCTGAACTGGCACGAGAAAACCAAGTTTCGCGTCGATCCCGGCTTCTACGATGCCGAGGTCTCGCTGATCATGAACCTGCCGGCCTACAAGCGCTTGAGTGACGCTCAGCGCGCCTTCCTGAACAAGCAGGTGCTGGCGCTCGAGGCGGAGAACACCTTCTGGGTCAAGTTCGCGGCCGACGAGACGGCGCGCCAGGCCAAGGCTGGCATACAGACCATCGCTTTTGATGCCGCCACCAGCAAGGCTTTCCGTGACAAGGCCTACGAGGTGGGCTGGGCCGGCGCGGCCAAGCAAAGCCCCGAGATTGCGGCCCGCTTCAAGACCCTGTTCTCCAAGTAAGCGTCGGTGCTCCAGTCCCTTGATGCGCTGTGGGCCCGCTTGCTGGCCGGCCTGGCGATGCTCGGTTGCCTGCTGCTGCTGGCCATGATGCTCATCATCGTGGCCGATGTGGCCCTGCGCAACCTGGCGCCCACTGAATTGGCGCGCGCCCTGGCCTGGAGCAACGAGGTCTGCGAGGCCATGCTGCTGCTGGTGACCCTGTGCGTAGCGCCCTGGTTGCTGCGCCAGGGCCAGCACATCAGGGTCGATATCTTGCTGCAGCCGCTGCCGCCGCGCTGGGCCTGGCTGCTGGAGTGGCTGGGCGACCTGATCGGCCTGGCCACCTGCCTGGTCCTGATGGTGGTGTCGGCAAAGGCGACGCTGGCCAGCCATGCCTCGGGGGCGCTGAGCATCAAGACCCTGGTCACGCCCGAGTGGTGGATCCTGGCGCCGCTGCCTGTGGCTTTTGCCCTGCTCTCGGTGGAAATGCTCTGGCGCATGCACAGGCTCTGGCGCGCTGAACGCGGGCCGCGCAACGATGCGGTCAGCGCTGCCTGAGGCTCGATAGACGATGCTGAGCTGGACTGTTGCCGCCTGGTTGCTCCTCGGGGGCTCGACCGCGCTGCTGCTCATAGGCATGCCGGTGGCGTTGACCTTTCTGGCGGTCAACCTGGTTGGCGCCTGGCTTTACATGGGCGGCGAGGTCGGCCTGGTGCAACTGGCGCGCAGCAGCGTTAGCTCGGTGGCCGCTTTCGCCCTCACGCCCATCCCCCTGTTTGTGCTGATGGGCGAGGTGCTGTTTCACACCGGCCTGGCGCACAAGGTGATTGAGGGCATAGACCGGCTGATCACCCGCGTACCGGGCCGTCTGGCGGTGGTGGCGGTGGTGGCGGGCACGGTGTTTTCGGCCATCTCGGGCTCGACCATTGCGACCACAGCGATGCTGGGCTCGCTGATGGTGCCGGTGATGCTGGCGCGCGGCTACCATGCGACGCTGGCCACCGGCCCCATCATGGCCATCGGCGCGGTCGACATGCTCATCCCGCCCTCAGCGCTCACCGTCTTGCTGGGCTCGCTGTCGGGCATTTCCATTTCAAAGCTCTTGCTCGGCGGCATCGTGCCTGGGCTGATCCTGTCGCTGGCTTTCATTGCCTGGATCGTGCTGCGGGTGCGGCTCAATCCGGCGCTGGCACCTGAAGACAGCAATGCTCCGACTTATCACGGCTGGGAGCGCTGGCATTTGCTTGTGGCCTATGTATTGCCCACGCTGTCGATTTTTGTGGTGGTGGTGGGCGCGCTGGCTGCCGGCTGGGCCACGCCCACCGAATGCGCCGCCCTTGGCGCATTCGCCACCCTGGTGTTGGCCGCGCTTTACCGGCGCCTGAACTGGCCGGCCTTGAGGCAGGCGCTGATGGGCACCGCCGGCATTTCCGGCATGATTTTGTTCATCATCCTGGGCGCCACCACCTTTGCGCAGTTGCTGTCGTTTTCGGGCGCGAGCAACGGCCTGGTGCAGGGCATCATTGGTCAGGGCTGGTCCAAAGAGGCCATCGTGGTGGGCATGATGGCCTTGCTGATTTTTCTGGGGCTGTTTGTCGATCAAGTCAGCATGATGATGATCACGCTGCCCATCTTCATGCCCATCGTCAGCAGCCTGGGGATAGACCCGGTCTGGTTCGGCGTGATGTTCCTGATCTGCATGCAGCTCGGTTTGCTGCTGCCGCCGCACGGCCTGCTGCTGATGACCATGCGCGGCGTGGCCCCGCCCGAGGTGCGCACGGTACAGATTTTTCAGGCGGTTACGCCCTATGTGCTGATGAGCATCGCCTTGCTGGTGGCGGTGTTCTTCTGGCCGGCGATTGCGACTTGGTTGCCCGGGCTTTGATGGCGCGCTGTTAGGTCGCGCTGTTAGATCGCCCGGTTAGGCTGGGATGTCAGACCGCTCAGTGGGCCCGCTTGCCGTGCGGACCCGGAGCCGCCAGCTCACTCCGGCGTGATCCCAGCGCGTTTGACCGCCACACCCCATTTGATGGTCTCGCTGCGGATAAAGGCGGTGAATTGCTCGGGGCTGCTGCCCACCGGATCGGCGCCGGCCTTGGACAGGGTCTCACGCACATCCGGCAGTGCCAGAACCTTGGCGATTTCTTCCTGCAGACGCTTGAGCACGGCCGGTGGCGTGCCAGCCGGCGCGACCAGGCCGGTCCAGCCGCTGACCGCCACGCCGGGGTAACTGGTTTCGGCCATGCTGGGAATGTCGGGTGCGGCGGCCGAGCGCTGGGGCTGGCCGACGGCCAGGGCGCGCAGCTTGCCGGCCTTGACTTGGGCCAGCAAGGCCGGCATGGTGCCGAAGATGAAGTCCACCTGCCCACCCAGCAGGTCGTTAATGGCCGGCGCCTCGCCTTTGTAGGGCACGTGCAGCATGTTCACGCCCGCTGCATCGGCCAGCAGTTCTGCCGCCAGTTGCGATTGATTGCCTATGCCCGCCGAGGCAAAGCGCACGCTGCCGGGCTTGGCTTTGGCCGCGCTGATCAGATCGGCCACGCTCTTGTAGGGCGAGGCGGTGTTAACCACCAGCAAAAACGAGATCGAGGTGGTTTGCGTCACCGGCGCAAAGTCGCGCAGGGTCTCGTAGGGCACTTTTTTGTAAATGTGCTGGTTGATGGTCAGCGCGCTGGGCGAGGTCATCAAGAAGGTGTGGCCGTCGTTGGCGCGGGCTACCGCCTCGCCGGCAATCATGCCGTTGGCGCCGGCGCGGTTGTCGATCACCACCGGCTTGCCCAGGGCCTCACCGAGCTTCTGGCCGATCAGGCGGGCGGCAATGTCTATGCTGCCGCCGGCCGACTGCGAGACCACGAACTTCAGGGGCTGACTGGGCCAGGCGGTTTGCGCGTGGGCGGTGGCGGCGGCCAGGCACAGGGCCAGGGGGACGAGCAGGCGTTTTGCCGTGGTAGTCATTGCAGTTTCCTTGCAGGGTGGGTTTTAGGGGCTAAAGTCGACCAGTTGGCTCACATCCGGGCAGTTGTCGATGTCCAGCAGGGCCCGGTGCAGTTGCTCGGCCCGCGCCGCGCCCCACAGAGGCACAGCCAGGTCCTGGTATTTGCGTGCCAGCGCTGCGGCCGGGTGTGGGCGCTGCGGCTCGCCGCTGGTGATGTGGCAGGCGCCTTCGATGACACGGCCATCGCGCAGCGTAAGGCGCAGGTCTACCCTTTGCAGGGCCGGGTATTGCGCGGTCAAGTCGGGCGCCTCGACCACATGCACGCGCCGCGCCAGCGCCCGCACCTCAGGGTCGGCAACGGCCTCGTCGGAAAAAGCCGCCAGCCCGTCGCGCCCGCCCACCAGCAAGGTCGCCAACGCAAACGGGATTGAAAAACGGGTGCCGAACCAGTCGGTCGGTTCTTGCTGTGAGAGAAAGGCGGCCAGCTTGTAGGCCCGCACATCGATGCGCTCGATGTCGGCGGGTGCCAGCGGGCCGCCCAGCCGGGCCAGCGCATCGTGCAGGGCGTCGATGGCCGAATGGGCGTAGCGGGCGGTGGGGTAGAGCTTGAGATAGCCTTCGAGCAGCAGCCAGCGCTGGCCGAGTTCGGCCACCGCCACCTGGGGTGAAAAGCCCTCGCCCAAAACCAGGCTGAAGGTGGTGTTGACCCCGTCGCTGGGGCCGGTAAAGCCTGCCTCGACCATGCGCAGGGCCATAGGCCCCATGAAGCCGCTGTGGCCGGCATACCAGTTGCGCACCGTGGCCCCATTGAGCATGGTGTGACGGTTGGTGGCCATGCAGCACGACGCTGCCAGGCTGGCCAGCTCGCGCAATCGACCAGGCGCCAGGCCTGCGAGCCGGGCGCAGGCCAGGGCCGAGCCGACCACGCCGAAGGTGCCGTGCGGGTTGACGATCAAACGGGTCTGGGTGGCCATGCCTATGCGGGCCACCACCTCGTATGACAGGGCGATGGCCGCCAGCAGGGCGCTGCCGCTCAAGCGGCGTTCCTGCGCCAGAGCGAACGCGGCCGGGATCACCTGTATGCCCGGATGGCCATTGGCTAAAAAGTTGCCCTCGTCATAGTCCAGCCAGGCACCGGCAATGCCATTGAGCATGGCGGCGTTGATGCGCTCGGCGCTGCGGCCGCTGCCAATCACCCAGGCTCGACCGGCCCCGTCCTGGCCGGCCAGTTGGGTCTGGGTCAGCACCATCAGGGGGGGCTGGCGCATGCCCCAGGCGATCACCGGCAGGGTGTCGATCAGGATCTCGCGGGTGCGCGCCAGCACCGCAGGCGGGATGGCCTGTGCCGGCGTCTGCCCGACAAAGCGGGCCAGCGCATCCAGATAGTCGCCTGCCGTATCGCTCAAAGCCGTGCGGGGCTTTTAGTTGACGGTGATGCCGGCGCTGCGCACCAGGCGGGCCAGGCGCGCGACATCGCTGCGTATGAGTTCGCTAAATTCCTGCGGCCCGCTGCCCACCAGGTCAAAGCCCAGGCCGCCGAGCTTGGCCCGCACATTGGGGTGCGCCAGGGCTTTGGAAAACTCGCTGTGCAGGCGGCGCACCACCTCGGCGGGTGTGCCGGCCGGCGCGACGATGCCATTCCAGGCAGCATAGTTGTAGCCGGCCACGCCCGCTTCAGCCAGCGTCGGCACCTGCGGCATAACCGGCGAGCGCTTGGCGGTGCTGACCGCCAGCACCTTGACCTTGCCCTCCTTGGCCAGGCTGACCACATTGGAGATGCCGGTGAACATGACTGGGATGGTGCCGGCCATCAGATCGGTCAGCGCTGCGCCCATGGCTTTGTGCGGCACGTGGGTGAGCTTGATGCCGGCCGCATCCATCAGCAATTCCATGGCCAGGTGCTGGGCTGAGCCCGAACCGGTGGAGGTGTAGTTGATCGCCCCCGGTTTGGCTTTGACCCCTGCGATCAGCTCTTGCACATTGCTGGCCGCAAAGGAGGGGTGGGCCACCAGCACCAGCGGCACGGTTGAGGTCAGGGTAATGGCGCTGAAGTCCTTGATCGGGTCATAGGGCAGCTTGGCATAGAGCGCCGGGTTGGCCGCCATGATGCCGTCGTTGGGCATGAGCAGGGTATAGCCATCGGGTGCGGCGCGCGCCACCGCTTCGGCGGCGATGATGCCGTTGGCGCCGGTGCGGTTGTCGATTTGTATCGGCTGGCCGATTTGCTCCGACGCTTGCGCCGCCATGGCGCGCGCGATGGTGTCGACCGCGCTGCCCGCGCCGAAGGGCACGATCAGCTTGATCGGACGGTCGGGAAAGCTCTGGGCCAGGCCGGCGCTGTGCAGGCCGGCGATCAGGGGCAGTGTCAAAAGCCAGTGTCGGCGGGAGGTCAAAGGCATGGTCGGATGTCCTGTGTTTGAATGCGGCGCTCAGATCGCGTAAACCACGATGCAAGAATAACTTAGATCCCTTAGTCTTTGCATCTTTGTGACCGAGTTTGAGATGGCCGATCCTATCGACGCCCTGAGCGACTTTGCCTGCCAGACGCAGCTGGGCGATGTGCCAGCGCGAGCCATGGACTATTTGCGCCATGCGCTGGCCGATACCCTGGCCGCCTGCGCCATCGGCAACCAGGAAGAGCCTATGCGCCGCCTGCGGGCCTTGCAATGCGAGCAGGTGGCCGCTGGCCGGGCCGCGGTGCTGGGCACCGATGTGCAGCTCAATCCGCTCGATGCTGCCGCCCTCAATGCGGCCGCTGGCTGCTGGCTCGAACTCGACGAAGGCAATTTGAGCAGCAACGGCCATCCGGGCATACAGGTCATTCCCACGGCGCTGGCGGTGGCCCAGCAGCTGGGCCGCAGCGGCGCAGATTTTCTGCTGGCCTGCGCCCTGGGCTACGAGGTGGTGGCGCGCATAGGCAGCGCCTGCGACATGCGCATGAGCATCCACCCGCACGGCACTTACGGCGTGGTGGGGGCGGCGGTGGCTACAGCGCGCCTGATGGGGCTGGGCCGCGAGCAGATGCGCGAGGTGATCAACCTGGCTGGCTCCTCGCCGATGGCCGGTAACCGCCAGGGCATGAAGGAGGGCGCGACGCTGCGCAACTGGTATGCGTCGCACAGCGCCACCATGGGCCAAACAGCGGTGCGTCTGGTGCAAAGCGGTTTTACCGGGCCGATCGACGGGCTGCAGCCCACCTGCAACGACGTGCTGTTCGACCATTTCCGGCCGGCCGATATGGTGCGCGATCTCGGGCGCAGTTGGCTGCTGGGTGAGGGCTACATCAAGCTCTATGGCTGCGGGCGGCCCATTCATGCGGCCATCGACGCGCTGCGCGACGCGCTGGCGCCGCTGGGCGATGCCAGTGCCTGGCCGGCGCCGCAGGAGATCGAGCGCATCGAGCTGCGCGGTTTCAAGTTCTTGGTGTTTCTCAACCGCACCGACATCCGCAATGCCTTTGCCACCCGTTTCTCGACGCCCTTCGCCCTGGCTTCGGTACTGACCCACCGCAGCCACGGCATCGAGTGCTTTACCGAAGCGGCGGCGGCCGACGAGCGCATACAGGCCCTGATGGCGCGCATCAGCATGGAAGAAGACGCCACCTTCAGCGCCGAATTTCCGGCCCGCCAGCGCTGCGAGCTGGCGCTGGTGCTGCGTGGCGGCCAACGCTTGCAGGGGCGCTGCGAGGTGATCCGTGGTGAGCCCGCCAACCCGGCCGATGCGCAGGATTACAAAGACAAGTTCATGGCTTTGGCTGGCCGTGTTTGGCCGGCCTCGCGCTTAGAGCCGCTTTACCAGCAGGCCCGCCATCCCGAATCATTGACGGATCTGCGGGGCTGGGGCTTGGCTTAAGAGGCCGCCCGAGCCCGCGCCTTCAGGCGCGAAAGCGCCGCCGGGTCAGCGCCAGCGCCAGCCAGAAGGCGCCTACGCCATAGGCGATCAAAACCATCAGGTGCTGCCCGGCCTGGGCCGGCCATTGACCCAGAAACAGCGGCCGGATCAGCTCGACCGCCGCTGTCAGCGGCAGCCACTGTGCGATGGCCTGCATGAAGCCGGGTAGTTGCTCGCGCGGGAAGAACACCCCGCTGAGGAACATGGTGGGCGTCAGAAACAGGGTGAAGTAATAGGTGAAGAAGTCGTAGCCCTTGGCCAAGGCGTTGAAGATCAGCGCGATGCTGGCAAACACCATGCCGACCAGGCCCAGCAGCGGCAGCGCCAAGAGCAGCCAGGGGCTGTGGCTGATGCCCAATGCCAGCATCACCAGCAAGATGGCGGCACTGGTAAACAGCGCCTTGAAGGCGGCCCACAGCATTTCGGCCAGCACCACATCGTCGAGCTCGATCGGTGCATTCATGATGCCGTCCCAGGTGCGCTGCACCTGCATGCGCGAGAAGGCCGAGTACAGGGCCTCGAAGCTGGCCGCATTCATGGCGCTCATGCAGATGGAGCCTGAAGCCAGGAACACGATGTAGGGCAGGGCCGATCCTTGCACCTGCACCTGCCCGACCAGCGCGCCCAGGCCGTAGCCGAAAGCCACCAGCGTGATCAGCGGCTCGGCGATGTTGCCCACCAGGCTGGGGATCATCAATTTGCGCCAGACCAGCAGGTTGCGGCGAAACACCGGAACCCAGCGCAGGCTCAGCTGCGGTGCGCGCCAGGCCGAGCGGCCTTGGGCAATGGGGCGGCTGCTCATCAGGCGTCCTCCCGGATCTGCCGGCCGGTGAGTTTAAGAAAGAGGTCTTCCAGATTCGCCGGCCTGTGCAGGGTGCGCAACTGAGCCTCGCCGGCCAGGGCCTGCAGCAGCGCCTTGGCGTCGTGGGTATAAAAAAACACGGTCTCTCCGCTGATTTCGGTGCGTGTGGCCAGCGCCCGCAGCGGTGATCGGGCCATCTCCAGGGCGCCGCTGCCGTAGACCTCGACCACCTCGGGCTCGAGCTCGCGGGCGATCAGATCGCGCGGCGCGCCCTCGCACATCTTGCGCCCCTGGTCGAGCACGATCAGGCGGTCGCACAGGCGCTCGGCCTCGTCCATGAAGTGGGTGGTCAGCAAGATGGACTTGCCCTGCTGCACCAGTTGCTGCAGCCGCTCCCACATCAGGTGGCGTGCTTGCGGGTCCAGCCCGGTGGTCGGCTCGTCGAGCAGCAGCAAGTCGGGGTCGTTGACCAGCGCGCGGGCCAGCGACAAGCGCCGCTTCATGCCCCCCGAGAGCTCGCTGATGCGCGCCTGCGCCTTGTTGGACAGTGCGGAAAATTCCAGCAGGCGCGGAATGCGCTCGCGTATCACCGCATCGGGCAGACCGAAGTAGCGGCCGAACACCAGCAGGTTTTCAGCGCAAGAAAAGTCGGGGTCCAGGCTGTCGAATTGGCTGACGATGCCCAGGCGCGCCTTGATGGCCCGGCTGTCGCGCGGCATCTGCAAGTCGCCGGTGGCACTGTGGAATATCACCTGACCCTCGTCCGGCGTGGCCAGGCCCAGGCACATGCGCACCGTGGTGGTCTTGCCGGCGCCGTTGGGGCCGATCACGCCCAGGCATTGCCCGGGTTCGATATCGAAAGACAGCTGGTTCACCACCGTTTGGTCGCCATAGCGCTTGCTGAGTTGGCGTACCGAAAAGACAGGCTTGGACATGGGAGCGATTGTGCCCTGCGAGCCCTGCGCCGCCGATAATCGCGGGCTTACTCATCTGCACCGATGGAAGCTACACATGACCACCCTGGGAACACCGCTGTCTGCCACCGCCACCAAAGTCATGCTGCTGGGCTCGGGCGAGCTGGGCAAGGAGGTGCTGATCGCCTTGCAGCGCCTGGGGGTGGAAACCATCGCGGTGGACCGTTATGACAATGCACCCGGCCAGCAGGTGGCCCACCATGCGCGCACCATTACCATGAGCGATCCGGCGCAGCTCAAGGCCCTGATCGAAACAGAAAAGCCGCACTTGGTGGTGCCCGAAATCGAAGCCATTGCCACGCCCATGCTCGAGGAGCTGGAGGCCGCGGGCGCGGTGCGTGTGATCCCCACCGCCCGGGCCGCCCGCCTGACCATGGACCGCGAGGGCATACGCCGGCTGGCGGCCGAAACCCTGGGCCTGCCCACCAGCCCCTATGTGTTTTGCGATTCGCTGGCCGAGTTGCAGGCCGCGATCGACGGCAAGATCGGCTACCCCTGCATCGTCAAGCCGGTGATGAGCTCCTCCGGCAAGGGCCAGAGCAAGATCGGCGGCCCGGCCGATGTGAAGGCCGCCTGGGACTACGCCATGGCCGGTGGCCGGGTCAGCCACGGGCGAGTGATCGTCGAAGGCTTTATTGATTTCGATTACGAAATCACCCAGCTGACGGTGCGCGCTCTGGGTGCCAACGGCCAGGCCGAGACGCATTTTTGCGAGCCCATTGGCCATGTGCAGGTCTCGGGTGACTATGTGGAGAGCTGGCAGCCGCATCCCATGCACCCCAAGGCGCTGGAAGAAAGCCGCCGCATCGCCAAGGCGGTAAGCGACAACCTGGGCGGCCAAGGCCTGTTTGGGGTGGAGCTGTTCGTCAAGGGCGAGCAGGTCTGGTTCAGTGAGGTCAGCCCGCGTCCGCACGACACCGGCATGGTGACCTTATGCACCCAGTGGCAAAACGAGTTCGAGCTGCACGCTCGCGCCATCCTGGGCTTGCCGGTGAGCACCGCCCTCAAGAGCCCGGGGGCCAGCGCGGTGATTTATGGCGGCGTCGATGCCCACGGCATTGCGTTTGACGATGTGGAAAAAGCCTTGCAGCTGCCGCAGACCGACCTGCGCCTGTTCGGCAAGCCCGAGAGCTTTGAAAAGCGCCGCATGGGCGTGGCCCTGGCCTACGACGCGGACGTGGAGCAGGCGCGCGTGCGGGCCAAGCAGGCAGCGGCGCTGGTGCGCCCGCGGGCGGCCTGAGGCCGGCCCGCCTCAGCGGCTGGCCAGCCGGCGCGAGGCAATTTCGAGCAGGCCGTCGAAGATCAGGTTGTCCACCAGTTCAAAAGGCAGCTGCATGCTGGGGATCATTTTCCAGCCGGCGCCGCCGGTCATGATGCAGGTGGGCATCTGGCCGCAATGGTCCAGCACGTTCTCGACCATGCGTTCGATGGCACCGGCAATGGCAAAAGTTCCACCGCTGGTCAGCGCATCACTGGTGTTGGTGGGAAAGTGCTTGACCTCGCCGGTCGGCACATGCAGACCCGCGGTGCCTGATTCCAGAGCCCTGAGCATGATGCCGTGGCCGGGCAGGATCAGTCCGCCCAGAAAGCGGCCCTTGGCATCGATGGCTTCGACGGTGACGGCCGTTCCCACCATGGCCAGCACGCAGGGGGTGTGTTGGCCGCGCGCGACCAGGCGGTGGTGGGCGCCGATCATGGCCACCCAGCGGTCGGCGCCCAGCCGGGCCGGATGGTCATAGCCGTTGCTCAGGCCCGCTTCCTGCGCACTGGGCACCACCCAACTGGGCACGGTATCCCACTGTTCGAGTTGGTCCATCACCCGGCGCTTGATGGCGTCGCCCGCAACGATGCAGCCCACGATATGGCCGGGCGGGCTCAGGCCCTGCCACTCCTCCTCGGCCAGTTTTTCAATGTTCTCCAGGAACACCGCGCCCTGGGCCAGCAGCCGCGCACCGGGTTGGGGGGCTTGATAGACCGCCCATTTCAGTCGGGTATTGCCCACATCGAGGGCGAGAAAAGTCATAGCTAAGGGCGTATGTGTAGTGGTGACGGGGTCCGGCGCAAGGGGCCGGATTCAGTTTTGCCGCCAGGGCAAACCTCTCAGGCGCCAGCCGCCGATGCGGCCCCGGTGAGCCTGGGCATCGGGGTCGCCCTCGAAGCCTTCAAAAATGTTGTAAGCCTGCAGACCCAGCTCGGTGGCACGCCGAGCCGCTGCGATCGAGCGCACCCCGCTGCGGCACAGCAGCACGGCCTTCTTGCCGCCGGCTGCGGCCACGATGCCCGCATCGAACTGAGGATTGGGTTCCATACCCGGCCACTGCTTCCAGGCCATGGCCACGGCGCCGGGCACGAATCCCACCCATTCGCGCTCGGCATCGCTACGCACATCGACCAGCACGGCCTCCCCGGTCTGCACCCAGGCCCAGGCCTGCTCGGGGCTGATGTCGCCGGCATAGCCCGCGGCGGGGCTCGCTTGGAGCAGGGGCAGCTTAAGGCTAATGTCCTTCGTCATTGCTGTGATTTTGCCTCAGCCCTAAGATTCTGACCGCCATTAGCGAGGGGCCACTCTAGGCTGGTCTAACCCAGGCTTGATTTTTCAGGTCGGGTTGACGGTGTACGTAATAACCCTCTTTGCCTTTGGCTCGGCTATTTGTCACAATTTCCTGTTCCCCAGCGAGTCAATTAGGAGACACCCAATGACCCAGACCACCACCGGCCGTCGCGGCCTGCTCAAAGGCGCCGCTGTTGCAGCTGGCGCCCTGTCGGCCCCGATGATCGCATCGGCCCAAACCACGACCCTTCGCTTCCAGAGCACTTGGCCTGCCAAGGACATCTTCCATGAGTACGCCAACGACTTTGCTAAGAAAGTCAACGATATGGCCAGCGGCCGTCTGCGTATCGAGGTGCTGCCCGCGGGCGCCGTGGTGCCCGCCTTTCAGCTGCTCGATGCGGTGAACAAGGGTACCCTGGACGGTGGTCACGGTGTGGTGGCTTATCACTATGGCAAGAACACGGCTTTGGCCCTCTGGGGATCAGGCCCGGCCTTCGGCATGGACCCCAATATGGTCTTGTCTTGGCACTACTACGGCGGCGGCAAGGCCCTGCTCGAAGAAATCTACAAGAGCCTGAATATTGACGTCGTGTCCTACCTTTACGGCCCCATGCCCACCCAGCCACTGGGCTGGTTCAAAAAGCCCATCGCCAATGTGGCCCAGCTCAAAGGCCTGAAGTTCCGCACCGTGGGTCTGGCGGTCGATGTGTTCAAGGAACTGGGTACTGCCGTCAACCCGCTGCCCGGCGGCGAGATCGTGCCCGCCCTCGACCGCGGCCTGCTCGATGCAGCCGAGTTCAACAATGCCTCCTCGGACCGTGTGCTGGGCTTCCCCGATGTGGTCAAGAACTGCATGCTGCAGAGCTTCCACCAGTCGGGCGAGCAGTTCGAAATCTTGTTCAACAAGGCCAAGCTGGAGGCCTTGCCGGCTGAACTCAGGGCCACCATCGACTACGCGGTGCAGGCCTCTAGCGCCGACTTCAGCTGGAAGGCGATTGAGCGCAATTCCAAGGACTATATTGAGCTCAAGACCAAGGATAAGGTCAATTTCTTCAAGACCCCGGACAGCATTCTCAGGGCTCAGCTGGACGCCTGGGATAAGGTCACTGCTGCCAAGTCGGCTGAAAACGCTATGTTCAAGAAGATCATGGATTCCCAGCGGGCATTTGCCGAGCGTGCTGGCTCCTGGCAAAACGATTACATGGTCGATTTCAAGATGGCCTGGAACCGTTACTTCAGGCAGCCCGCCAAGAAGGCTTAAGTCTTTGTCGGCGTGAAACGGCCGCCGGGTTTCTGGCGGCCTTTTTCTTTTTATCTCTAGAGGGGCTCAGATCCCCCGGGAAAGACCATGAAGAATTTCTTGCTTGCGGTGGATCGGGCCTCAACCTGGATCGGTCAGGCTTTTGCCTGGTTGGTCCTGGCGCTGACCTGTCTGATTTCGTGGGAGGTCTACTCCCGCTACATCATGAACAATCCTCATGATTGGACTCTGGACGGCCAGATCATGCTGTATGGCACCCTCTTTATGCTAGCTGGCGCCTACACCCTGTCCAAGAATGGCCATGTGCGTGGCGATGTTCTCTACAGTTTCTTCGAGCCGCGCACCCAGGCTTGGGTCGATCTGCTTTTGTACATACTGTTCTTCCTGCCGGGCATCGTTGCCCTGACCTGGGCTGGCTGGACTTTCGCGCAGGAATCTCTGGCTATTCGTGAGAGCACCTTCTCGGCCACGCCCCTGCCCCTGTATCCCTTCAAATTCATGATCCCACTGGCCGGCCTGATGCTGCTGTTGCAGGGCCTGGTGGAAATTGTTCGTTGTGTCCAATGCATTGGTGACGGCCAGTGGCCGTCGCGAGAGCAGGACGTCGAGGAGGTCGACGTCGAAAAGCTCAAGGAGATGGTCAAGGCCGAAGATGTCAATGTGGCGGCTTCGCAGGGAGTTGCACGATGATCAAGATCCGCAAAGAGCTGTATTTCGGCTTCATCCTGATGGCGCTGATCATCGCTGGCACCGGGGTGATGCTGCTGATGGCGCCGACCGTCACCACGGGCCATCTGGGCCTGATGATGTTGGCTTTGGTGGTTGTGGCCATCATGTTGGGATTTCCCACCGCCTTTACGCTCATGGGCATGGGCATGATCTTTACCTGGATTGCCTATGAGCGCGATTCCAGTAAGACGCTCACGCTGATGGTGCAGTCGGCCTTCAAGGTGATGGGCAACGACGTGCTCATCTCCATCCCCCTGTTCGTCTTCATGGGTTATTTGGTCGAGCGGGCCAATCTGATCGACAAGCTCTTTCGCAGCCTGCATCTGGCGCTGGCGCGCGTGCCCGGCTCGCTGGCTGTGGCCACACTGTTCACTTGTGCGGTGTTTGCAACAGCCACGGGCATCGTGGGTGCAGTGGTCACCTTGATGGGTCTGCTGGCGCTGCCGCAAATGCTCAAGGGCGGTTATGACGTCAGGGTGTCTGCGGGTGCCATCACAGCCGGCGGCTGCCTGGGCATCTTGATCCCACCTTCTGTGATGCTCATCGTTTACGGCGCTACCGCCGGCGTGTCGGTGGTGCAGCTGTACGCGGGTGCTTTTTTCCCGGGCTTGATGCTTGCCGGCCTTTATATCGCCTATGTGGTGATTCTGGCCAAGATCAAACCCAATTTGATGCCCCCCCTGTCCGCTGAGCAGCGTTTCGTGCCTTTGCCGCCGCCGATTCAGCCCATCGCCCAGAAGGTGTCTCGCCTGGCACTGCCAGGACTGCTGCGCGGCTCTGCGGTAGTCCCGGCAGAAGCGCCCTTCCTGCGCAAGCAGCTTTTTGTTGCCTTGCTGCCTCTGTTTTTCTTCGTTTTTGTGGCGCTTGGGTCCTGGCATCTCAACACCCGGCCGGCCGACCCGGATTTGCAGACTGTGGCTGCGAGTGGCCAGGGTTTGACTGTGCCTGGAGGCCAGGCCGATGCTGCCCCTGCAGAAAGTCAGGGTGGTCTCAGTGAGCCTCCCGCCTCTGAAGGCGGCGTGAAAGAGCCCCCGGGCGCCGATTCAGGCCTGAAGGAGCCGCCCTCTGCTGACTCTGGTGTCAAAGAACCCCCGGGAGCTGAGCCTGCACTGAAGGAGCCGGTCGCAGTGTCCTCGGGTGTCCAAGAGCCCCCCGGGGCCGACAGCGGCGTAAAGGAGCCTGCAGCTGCGGCGTCTTCAGCGCAGGGTGAACTCACAGCTTCGACTGCCGCTGCTGCTGCCGAGCCTCCCAAGCGCTCAGCTGCAAGCAAGGGCTACTGGATAGGCCTGGCAGTCGGTGCTCTGGCCCTGTTGGGTTTCTATGCCCTGCTGACCTTCGAACGGCTTGAAATCTTCAAGATGCTTTTACAAAGCTTCTTCCCGCTGGTGGTGCTGATTCTGTCAGTTCTGGGCTCTATCGTGATGGGCCTAGCCACGCCCACAGAGGCGGCGGCCGTGGGCGCTTTTGGTGGTTATCTGCTGGCGGCCATTTACGCTGTCATCAACAAGCGCAAAGAGGGGCGCAATCGGGTGTTTGCCACCTGGTTGGCGCTTTGGGCGCCAGCGCTGATCTCAATAGTTTGGTTCATACTCCGGGCCGAAGGGGCGAATATTCCTGAAGTGCCCGTAGCCCTCGGCGTGGTCGGTCCCCTGGGCGTGCTGGCTTGGCTGCTTCTTTCTTACAAGCAGGCGGGTCTGCAGTCTGAGGTCAGGGAGTCGGTCTTTCTGACGGCCAAGACCAGTGCCATGGTGTGCTGGCTGTTCGTGGGCAGCGCTATTTTCTCGGCAGCCTTCGCCTTGCTGGGCGGCCAGGAGCTGGTCGAGCGCTGGGTGATGTCCATGAACCTGACCAAGACCGAGTTCCTGATCCTGTCGCAGGTGATCATCTTCATCCTGGGTTGGCCGCTGGAGTGGACCGAGATCATCGTGATCTTCATGCCCATCTTCATCCCGCTGCTGGACAACTTCGGGGTCGACCCGCTGTTCTTCGGCCTGCTGGTGGCGCTGAACCTGCAGACCGCCTTCCTGAGTCCGCCGGTGGCCATGGCCGCGTTCTATCTCAAGGGCGTGAGTCCGCCGCATGTCACGCTCAACCAGATCTTTGCCGGCATGATTCCCTTCATGGGGATTCAGGTTCTGGCGATCGTGCTGCTGTACAACTTCCCGGCCATCGGCATGTGGCTGCCGCAGGTTCTTTACGGACGCTAAATGGCAGCGCGTCTTTTGTCCTGACTCAAGCGCCCCGAAAGGGGCGCTTTGTCTTTGAGGCGACGCTTGGGGCCACGCACCAGTCCCGCTTCGGTTATATTGACGTTGACGTAAACGTCAATTCAGGTTCCTGGGTTCCAATGCCCAAGTTCCTGCCCGAGCCAGTGCTGCAGCGCCACGGCCCGGATGCGAATCCAGCGCTGCGGAAAGCACCCATGACCGACCTGTCTGCCGAATTCAAGGCCTTGGCCAACTACCGCCCGACGCACAAAGTGCGTTTTGTCACCGCCGCTAGCCTGTTTGACGGGCATGATGCGGCCATCAACATCATGCGCCGCATTCTGCAGGGCATGGGCGCCGAGGTGATCCATCTGGGCCACAACCGCTCGGTCGACGAGGTGGTGACGGCCGCCTTGCAGGAAGACGCCCAGGGCATTGCGATCAGCTCCTACCAGGGCGGCCATGTCGAGTATTTCAAGTACATGGTCGATCTGCTCAAAGCACGCGGCGGCGAGCACATCCAGGTGTTTGGCGGCGGCGGCGGCGTGATCGTTGCGCCTGAAATTCGCGAACTGCAGGACTACGGCGTGACCCGCATCTACAGTCCGGAAGACGGCCAGCGCATGGGCTTGCAGGGCATGATCGGCGAGATGCTGATGCGTTGCGACCGTGATATCAGCGCTTTTGCGCCCAAGCAGGCCGGCGCCATCGTCGGCCATGGCGAGATGAACTGGCGTGCGCTGGCGCAACTGATCACCGCCCTGGAAAACGGCGTGGCCGATCCGGCCTTGCTGGCCGAGTTGCGGCGCAGCGCTGCAGCGGCCAAGGTGCCGGTGCTGGGCATCACCGGTACCGGCGGCGCTGGCAAGTCCAGCCTGACCGATGAGCTGATCCGCCGCCTGCGTCTGGACCAGGACGACCGTCTGCGGGTGGCGGTAATCTCTATCGACCCCTCGCGCCGCAAGAGTGGTGGCGCTTTGCTGGGCGACCGCATCCGCATGAACGCCATCAGCCCCTGGTCGCAGGGCCCTCGGGTGTTCATGCGCTCGCTGGCCACCCGCGACTTCGGCAGTGAGATTTCAGCAGCCTTGCCCGATGTGCTGGCCGCTTGCAAGGTCGCCGGTTTTGACCTGATCGTGGTCGAGACCTCGGGCATAGGCCAGGGCGATGCAGCCATCGTGCCGCATGTGGACCTGCCCATGTATGTGATGACGCCCGAGTTCGGCGCAGCCAGCCAGCTCGAGAAGATCGACATGTTGGACTTTGCCGAGTTTGTGGCGATCAACAAGTTCGACCGCAAAGGCGCCAGTGACGCGCTGCGCGATGTGTCCAAGCAGGTCCAGCGCAACAAGGAAGCCTGGAACACGCCGACCGAGCAAATGCCGGTGTTTGGCACCATGGCTGCGCGCTTCAATGACGACGGCGTGACCGCGCTTTACCAGGCGCTCAAGAGCCGCCTGAGCGACCTCGGTTTGCAGTTTTCGCCCGGGCGGCTGCCTACCGTTCAGGTGCGCCACAGCACCAACCAGACGCCCATCGTGCCGCCGGCGCGCACCCGCTATCTGGCCGAGATTTCCGACACCGTGCGCGGCTACAAAAAGCGTGCGCGTGCCCAGGCCCGCCTGGCCCGCGAAATCCAGCAACTGCGTGAGGCCTCCCGCATGCTGGCCGAGACCAAGCCCGGCAAGGCGCGTGCCAGTGAGGCTGCGCTGGGCCTGGCGGACGAGCGCGAGCATGGGATGGAGCCGGCAGCGCGCAAGCTGCTGCAGCACTGGCCCGAGATGCAGCAGGCCTATGCGGGCGACGAATTCGTGGTCAAGGTGCGCGACAAGGAGATCCGCACCGCGCTGACCACCCGCAGCCTGTCAGGCACCACCATCCGCAAGGTCAGCCTGCCGCAGTACGAGGACCATGGCGAGATCCTCAAGTGGCTGATGCTCGACAACGTGCCGGGCAGCTACCCCTATACCGCCGGCACCTTTGCCTTCAAGCGCGAGAACGAAGACCCGACCCGCATGTTCGCCGGCGAGGGTGATCCTTTCCGCACCAACCGCCGCTTCAAATTGCTGTCCGAAGGCATGCCGGCCAAGCGCCTGTCGACCGCCTTTGATTCGGTCACCCTCTACGGCAATGACCCGGACCTGCGGCCCGATATTTACGGCAAGGTCGGCAATTCGGGCGTGAGCATTGCGACCCTCGATGACATGAAGGTGCTTTATTCAGGCTTTGACCTGTGCAATCCGACCACTTCGGTGTCCATGACCATCAACGGCCCGGCGCCGTCCATCCTGGCCATGTTCATGAACACCGCGATTGACCAGAACCTGGACAAGTTCAAGGCCGAACATGGCCGCGAACCCAATGCCGAGGAAGCGGCCCAGATCCGCAAATGGGTGCAGGCCAATGTGCGCGGCACGGTGCAGGCCGACATCCTCAAGGAAGACCAAGGCCAGAACACCTGCATCTTTTCTACCGAGTTCAGCCTCAAGGTGATGGGCGATATCGCACAGTACTTTGTCGACCACGACGTGCGCAATTTCTATTCGGTGTCGATCTCGGGCTATCACATTGCCGAGGCCGGGGCTAACCCGATCAGCCAACTGGCTTTTACCTTGTCCAATGGTTTTACCTTTGTCGAGGCCTACCTGGCCCGCGGCATGCACATCGACGACTTTGCGCCCAACCTGAGCTTTTTCTTCAGCAACGGCATGGACCCGGAGTACACCGTCATGGGCCGGGTGGCGCGCCGCATCTGGGCCGTGGCAATGAAGGAGAAATACGGCGCCAACGAGCGTTCCCAAAAGCTCAAGTACCACATCCAGACCTCGGGCCGCAGTCTGCATGCGCAGGAGATCCAGTTCAACGACATCCGCACCACGCTGCAGGCACTGATTGCGATTTACGACAACTGCAACAGCCTGCACACCAACGCGTTTGACGAGGCCATCACCACGCCCACCGAGGACTCGGTGCGCCGGGCCATGGCCATCCAGCTCATCATCAACCGCGAATGGGGCCTGGCCAAGAACGAAAACCCCAGCCAGGGCGCCTTCATCATCGAGGAGCTCACCGAGTTGGTCGAAGAAGCGGTGCTGGCCGAATTTGAGAAGATCGCCGAGCGCGGCGGCGTACTTGGAGCGATGGAAACCGGCTACCAGCGCGGCAAGATTCAAGACGAGTCCATGCACTACGAGATGCTCAAGCACACTGGCGAGCTGCCTATCATTGGCGTCAACACCTTCCGCAACCCCCACGGCGACGCGACGCCGCAGACACTGGAACTGGCCCGCTCGACCGATGAGGAAAAGCGCACCCAACTCGAACGGCTGCACGACTTTCATGCCCGCCACGCCGCGCAGGCGCCCGCCATGCTGCAGCGTCTGAGGCAGGCGGTGATGGACAACGCCAATGTCTTCGAGGTGCTGATGGAGGCGGTGCGGGTCTGCTCGCTCGGCCAGATCACCAGCGCCTTGTTTGAGGTGGGTGGGCAGTACCGGCGCAATATGTGAGCCCGCACAGCCGCGAATGACAGCGGCGCATGAAAAAAGCGACCCGGTGGGTCGCTTTTTTTGCGTGTCGCCAGACTGTCGCCGGCAGGGGCTGGCTTGTCAGCCGCCCTTTGAACGGCTTTCAGCCGCCTTTGTGCGGACGCTTGCCCGGGTTCTTTTTGCTGCGGCTCCAGGTGCCGCGCTCCTGGCTGCCCTTTTGGCCGCGGTGGTTGGTCAGGGTCATGCCGGGAGCAAGAATGGGTTTGGGCGCGCAGCGGTCAGCTTCAACGCGGATTTTTTTGGCCATGGTAGGTTCTCTGCAATGGGTTGGATGGAAATCGGGAAGCCCGTGATTCTAAAGCGCCTGCGCGCGGCGTGTTGCGGCGCCGCTACCAGGGCAGGCGCTCGCCCCGGTAATCCACAAAGCGGCCGGTATCGGCCGCATCCAGCGCTTCGATCACCTGCACGATCTGCCCTGCTGCCACTGCCGGGCTGCGCACATCGAGCCCGGACTTGCTAAAAGGTGCCGACAGCGGGCTGTCTACCGTGCCGGGATGCAGCGCGAGCACGGTCGCCTGTTTGTTGCGCCGGGCCTGTTCGATGCTGGCGGTCTTGACCAGCTGGTTGAGCGCCGCCTTGGCGGCGCGGTAGCCGTACCAGCCGCCCAGGCGGTTGTCTTCGATGCTGCCGACCCGGGCCGAGAGAAACACCGCCTTGCAGGGCCCTTGTCGGGGCAACAGGCGCAAAAAGTGCTTCATCAGCAGCGCGGGCCCTATCGCATTGACCAAAAAGCTGTGCACCAGATAGCCCGGCTGGAGTTCTTTCAAGGATCGTTCTGGTTGGCCAACAGGCCCGTGTAAAAAGCCGCTGGCCACCAGCAGCAGTCGCAGTGGGGCATCTGCCTTTTCGCACTGAGCCGCCGTCCAATGAGCGGCCGCCGCAATGCTGGACTCGTCCTCAAAGTTGATGGCCGGATCGCTGCTGCGGCCCAGGGCTAGCACGCTGGTATAGCGACTCTGCAGCTCGGCCACCAGGGCCTGTCCTATCGCGCCGGTGCCGATGACAAGGGCGCTGGCTTGGGCTTGACTCATGGATTCATCATAGTGGGACTGTCTGTCCGGCACTGTCCAAAGGACATGGTTATGCGTGGCCGGCGGCCCGGGCAGCCCGCGGTTCTTGTTAGCATAGCCCCATGACTGATCTCTCCACACTGCAAACCAAGTTCGAGCAGGCCAAGGCGCAAACCGCTGAGTTCACCGAACGCCCCGACAACGCCACTTTGCTCAAGCTCTATGGGCTCTACAAGCAAGGCAGCTTGGGCGATAACGATCAGCCCAGGCCTGGCTTTTCCGACATCGTGGCCAGGGCCAAATGGGACGCCTGGAATGGCTTGAAGGGCCTGCCTCGCGAGCAAGCCATGGATCAGTACATCGCGCTGGTCGACAGCCTGTCTTAGTCGGATACGCCGGCTGAGCCCTAGGCCCGAGCGCGCTCAGGACACGATGCCGCGCTCGCGCAGGGCGGTGATCTGCTCGTCGTCCAGACCCATTTCGCGCAAGACGGCGTCGGTATCTTGCCCCAGCGCGGGCGCATTGCGGCGGTGACCGCCGGGCGTGCGCGAGAGCTTGGGCACAAAGCCAGGCACGCTCAGCGCGCTGCCGTCGTCCAGCGTGACCTGTCCGAGCATGCCGCGCGCGGCATAGTGCGGGTCGGCGGCGATGTCGGCGACGGTGTAGATCTTGCCTGAGGGCACCTGCGCCTGCTCCAGCGCGGCCAGCACCTGATCGACGCTCAGGGTGGCGGTCCAGGCGCCGATGGCGGCGTCGATTTCATCGACCCGTTGTACCCGGCCCGCGTTCTTGGCCAGGCCCGGGTCCTGCGCCAGGTCGGGCCGGCCTATGCATTGCATCAGGCGTTTGAAGATGCTGTCGCCATTGCCCGCCACCAGGGCGTAGCCGCCGTCGGCGCAGGCATAGGCATTGGTCGGTGCGATGCCCGGCAGGGCGCTGCCGGCCGGCCCACGCACCGCGCCGAAAGCGCTGTATTCGGGCAGCAGGCTTTCCATGCAGTTGAACACCGCCTCATACAGGGCCACGTCGATCACCTGCCCCTGGCCGCTACGGTTGCGCTCGTGCAGCGCCATCAGGATGCCGATCACCCCGTGCAGCGAGGCCAGGGTATCGCCGATGCTCACGCCCACCCGCACCGGCACGCGGCCGGGCTCGCCGGTCAGATGGCGCAGGCCGCTCATGGCCTCGGCCACCACGCCAAAGCCGGGTCGGTCGCGGTAGGGGCCACTTTGCCCGTAGCCGCTGATGCGCAGCATGATCAGCTTCGGGTTCTGGGCCAACAGCACCTCGGGCCCCAGCCCCCAGCCCTCCATGGCGCCAGGACGAAAGTTTTCGATCAGCACGTCGGCCTGGCTGGCCAGGCGGCGAACGATATCTTGGGCTTCGGGGGTCTTCAGATCCAGCCCTATTGAGCGCTTGTTGCGCGACTGCACCTGCCACCAGACCGATGTCCCGTCTTTCACCAAGCGCCACTGGCGCAGCGGATCGCCGCCATCGGGGGGCTCGATCTTGACCACGTCGGCGCCGAAGTCTGACAGTGTCTTGGCCGCAAAGGGCCCGGCAATGAGCTGGCCCAGTTCGATCACTTTAAGCCCACTCAGGGGGCCGCTACTGCTGCTGGAGGGGATGTTCATGAGCGTGTCTGCCTGGCGATGAGTTCGTCGAGGTTTTTCTGGATTTCGCTTTCGATGCGGTCCTTGAAGGCGCTGAGCAAAAAACCGAGCTGGGCCTGCAGCCGAAAGCGCTCGCCGGTGACCTCGAGCGTGCCCGACAGGCCGGAGCGGGAGAACCGCACTTCGTCGCCGTCGCTGCCGCTGATCAGCTCGCAGCTCAGGTCCAGCTTGTCCTGGGCCTCCTGAACCCATTGCGCGGTCGTCAGGCGCGCCTGTGCCAGGCCCATGGGGTGTTCGCGTTCAATCAGTATCTGTGCCATATCGTCTGCCCTCCAGAGGTCTTGGCGGGGCTGGTGAAAAAGTTCCTTATTTTGCCTGTGCGCTGTTGAGCGCAGCCTCATCGCCGGCAAGCCGTGTGGCGCCGCGCTGTAGCGCCGCGTGGCGCTGCGCTTTGGGCAGCTCGGCCAGGCGCCGAACCTCTTGGTAAAAAGCGGGCCAGTTGCCGACGCGGTGCCACAGTTGCTCAAAGCCGGGGGTGAGGTCTTCATACTCGGCCAGCGCACCTAGCCTGGCATTGTTGAGACCGGCCACCCAACGGTCGTAGCCCGCGTAGCCGCCCCAGCCGGCCTTGAGCGCCTCGTAGTCACGCACAAAGCCTTGGTGGGCGCTGCGGCGGGCCTGCTGCAAATTCGGGTCGTTCGGATCTTGCCGGTCGGCGCCCGCTTTGTGGCTTTGATAGAGGCCGTGCAGCTCTCGCCGCAGTTGCAGGGCCAGGTGGCGCCACTGACGGCGCCGGCCATCGGTCAGGGCATGCTCGGCGCGCACCGCATCGCTGGCCTGGGCCAGCCAGGCCTGGCCGCCCAGACGTTCGACTGCGGTGGCAAACGACTCATTGAAGGCGGTGTCGCCGGCCACGTAAACCACCTGGTGCGCCAGCTCGTGGAAGATCAGCCGGGCCAGATCGGCCTCCGGGTAGGCGGCAAAGGTATTGAGCAAGGGGTCACCGCCGGCCCAGTTAAGCCAGCCCAGGGTGGAGTAGGCAGGCACCGGCAGCACCGCTGTCTCTAGCCCCTGGGTCGCCAGGCGCGCAGCTTCCTGCCTGGCCTGCGCCTCGTCAAAATAGCCCTTGTAGGTGACGCAGCCCGCTACCGGGAAGCACCACTGCTGCAATTGCAGGGAGTCTGGTGGCGCAGCCACCACGTTCCAGACCGCCGCCGGTCTGCCCAGGTCGGCATAGCTGCGGTAGCTGGCGTTGTCGGGCAGGTGCAGCTCGCGCGAGGCGAACGCGCGTATGCGGGCGATCAATTGCAGCCGCTGCTTGAGCGCCGGCGGGCTGGCCTCGTCGGCCAGCCAGTGTTCGATCGGCCGGGCCGCATGCATCAGGCTGAGGTGGCCACTGACCGATTGCCAGTAGTAGCCGACGCTGGTGCAGCCGGCGAGCAGCGGCAGCAGCGCGATCAATCCGCCTTGCAGCCAGCGCTTCATGGTCGGGCGAGCTCCACTTCGACCAGGCAGTCGTAAAAGGTCGGCGCGCGCCCCAGGTCGGTCAGGCGCTGGCTGGTCAATTCATTGACATTGGTGCCGCGCAAACCCATCTTGCGCCACCAGATGCCCAGCCCCACCACCAGGCCGGGCCTTGCGCGGTCGCTCACCCGGGCTTTGCAGTGGTAGCTGCCGCGGTCGTTGTAGACGCGCACGGTGGCACCGTCGACGATCTGCCGGGCATCCGCGTCCTGGCTGTGGATTTCCAGCACCGGCTCGGTTTCGATATCGCGCAGGCTGGTGACGTTGACGAAGGTGGAGTTAAGAAAGTTACGCGCTGGCGGCGAGATCATGGCCAAGCGGTAGCGCTCGCTGCTGCCCGGGGCCTCCGCATTGGGCAGGTGATCGGGCAGGCCGTCCAGGCCCCGATCGGCCAGGCGCTGGCTGAAAAATTCGCACTTGCCGCTGGGCGTGGGAAAGCCGCCCTCGGCAAAGGGTGCGTCTGGAATGTTCAGGCTGGTAAAGCCCTGGCTGAGCAATGCTTCAAAGTCGACCTGCGCGCCAAAAGCCGCCTTGCAAAGCGTCAGGTCGTCATCGGCATAACAGGGGTCGTCAAAGCCCATGCGCTGCGCCAGCTGCCTGAAGATCTCGCTGTTGCTGCGCGCTTGCCCCAGCGGCGCAATCGCCGGCCGGTTGAGCAGCACATCGGAATGGCCGTAACTCAGGTGGATGTCCCAATGCTCGAGCTGGGTGGTGGCCGGCAGCACATAGTCTGCATGGTCGGCGGTATCGGTCATGAAGTGCTCGAGCACCACCGTGAAAAGCTCAGGCCGCAGGAAGCCTTGCGCCACCTTGGCCGATTCGGGTGCCACCGCCAGCGGGTTGCTGTTGTAGACGATCAGGGCCTCAATGCGCGGGCCGAAGTCGGCGCTGGCCGGGCGCAGCAGGTCGTCGCCGATGGTGCTCATATTGATCACCCGGCTCGCTGAGCGGCGCAGGTCGGGGCGCTGCAGTGCAGCGTGCTGCACCGGGTAGTGGCCCGAGCTGGACATCAGCAGGCCGCCGCCGGCTTGCCGCCAGGCGCCTACCAAGGCCGGCAGGCAGGCCACTGCGCGGGTGGCATTACCGCCGCCGCGCACCCGCTGCATGCCGTAGTTCAGGCGTATTGCTGCTGGACTCAGGCTGCCGTAGTCGCGGGCCAGCTGCCGGATCTGCTCGACCGGCAAGCCGCAAACCGCGGCCGCACGTTCGGGCGGCCACTGCAGTGCCCGTTCACGCAGGGCGGGCCAGCCCAAGGTGTGACGGGCGATGTAGTCGTGGTCCAGCCAGTCGTGCACGATCAGCTCGTGCATCAGGGACAGCGCCAGGGCCGCGTCGGTGCCGGGCAGCAACTGCAGATGCTCGTGGCATTTGTCGGCGGTTTCGGTGCGGCGCGGGTCGATGCAGACCAGCTTGGCGCCATCGCGCTTGGCCTGCTGGGCCAGCCGCCAGAAGTGCAGATTGCTGCCGATCGAGTTGCTGCCCCAAATCAGGATCAGCCGGCTGCTGGCAAAGTGTTCGACCTTCATGCCCACCTTGCCGCCCAGGGTATGCGTCAGCCCCTCAGCGCCGGCCGAGGCGCAGATGGTGCGGTCGAGCTCGCTGGCGCCGAGTTGCTTGAAAAAGCGCGCGGCCATGGACTCACCCTGCACCATGCCCATGGTGCCGGCATAGCTGTAGGGCAAGATGGCCTGTGGATCGCGCGCAGCGATGGCAGCGAGCCGGCCGGCGATGTCATCGAGCGCCTCGTCCCAGCTGGCCGGAGCGAATTGGCCGCTGCCCTTGGCTCCGCTGCGTTTGAGCGGCTGCAGCACCCGTTCGGGGTGGTAGGTGCGTTCGGTGTAGCGGGAAACCTTGGTGCATAGCGTGCCTGCGGTGTGGCTGTGATCTGGGTTGCCGTGCACCTGGACGGCGCGGCCTTCGATCACCGTGGTCAGCAAGGCGCAGGTATCCGGGCAGTCGTGCGGGCAGGCGCCGGCCACAGTTGTCGGCAGCGTGCTTGGTCTTTGGCCTGTGGTCTCGGGCATGCGGTCCATCTTGAAAAAAGCCTGTCAGTTGCGCGGGCCCGGGGCGCCGGTATAGGCGCCAGCCAGTTCCTGGAGGTGGGCGCGCTGCTCTTGGGCCATGTAAGGCGCCAGCAGGCCCAGCACATGGCTGGCACCGCGCAGCAGGGCTGCCTGCGCGTGCTCGGGCTCGAGTGCGCGGCGCGGGTCGCAGACATATTCAAAGCTCAGCCAGTAAGTCAGCAGCACCACCATGCTGGTGGCGGTAGGCGGCACATCGCTGGCTTGCATGTTCAGGCCTTGCCGGCGCAGCGCGGCCAGCAGGTCCTTGAGCGCGCCGATCAGCTGCTGGATCAGCGTTTGCAACTGGTTCTCCAGCTGGCGGTTGCGGCTGAGCAAGTCGTTGAGGTTACGGTAGAGAAATCGATAATCCCACAGGCCCTCGAACAGCGAGTGCATGAAGAACCAGGCGTCTTCCACGTCGCGAACCTCGGTGGCGGCGGCCAGCAGGGGGGCTAGGGCCTGCTGATGACGCTCGAACAGGGCGTTGACCAGTTCGTCCTTGGCCGGGTAGTGGTAGTAGAGATTGCCTGGGCTGATGCCCAGTTCGGCCGAGATGGCCGTGGTCGAGACATGCGGCTCGCCGAAGCGGTTGAACATCTCCAGCGCGGTCTCCAGGATGCGCTGTGCGGTGCGGCGAGGCGCTTTCCTGATCATGCGGTGTTTCCGTGGCTGCGATCGGTGTGGTGCACTCTAACCCAGCCTTATCCGCTTTGCATAGGATGTCGGCTTGAAAGCCAGGCTGTGTTGCTTGCCTCAGCCCGCTTTGCTGCGTACGGCTTTTTTAGCCCCTGCCCGGCGCAAAGCGGGCTTGGTTGCAGCCTTGTCGGCCGCGGCTGAGCGGCTGGCTCTGGGACGCTGCGCGGCCTTTTGCAGAGCCTGCACCTGAGCTTCCAGGTTCAGCACCCGCTGACTGAGCAATTGCAGTTCCTGGGCCGATGGGACACCCAGGCCGCCCAGAGCACGGGCCACCCTGTCTTCAAAAATCGACTCCAGCTTGCCCCATTGCTGACCAGCCTTTGCGCTCAGGCCACCGGCCATTTCAGTGATCCGCTCGGTCGCTTCGGCCATGCGCTCCTGGGCCACGGCCTGGGTCTTTCTCTGCAAATTGACCCCATCCTGTACCAGGGCCTCGAACACCTTGCCGCCTTCCTGTTGGGCCTTGGCAAAAGCCCCTAAGCCAGCCAGCCAGATCTGCTGGGCCGATTCACGCACCCGTTCGGCGGCCTCGGTGCCGGTCGTGTCCTGTTTTTTGCTTGCCATGATGCACTCCTTCGAGCTGAGACTGTATCGCCTTGCTATGCCTGATCCCACACCTATCGCCCAAAGAGTACGACTTTTTGAGTCGATAGGCGGCGGCAGAACGGTTTTTGCCTTGGTCGGCCCGCCGCCGAGGTTTTTGTGCTTTGCACAAACTGTCAAATTCAGTCGTATCATAAGGAATGTCGAATTCAGTACACCAATCCGCCATCTACCTGCGTTTTCTCAATTTGGCGCGGGCCATACGCGAACTGCCCGATGCGCCAGACTTAGATCCGGTGGAAGAGCGACTGCTCAATCTCTTTGCCTCGGTTTGGTACCACGATCAGAAAATCACGGTGCTTCAAGCCATGGGCATGTCCACGGACATCTCGTCGACCACCGCGCACCGGCGCTTGAAGTCCTTACGCGCCAAAGGCATGATCTCTTTGGCTGCGGACGAGACCGACAACCGGGTCAAGTATGTACAGCCCACCGCTTTGGCCAACCGTTATTTTGCGCAGATGGGCCAGTGCATAGAGCAGGCACGTACGCCGTAAACCCTTCTTGGGCCGTTTTAGAGCCGGCGATCGAAGCCGCGTTTTACTGACCAAGCGGGTAAGGATCGGCGCTGGCACCTCTAGAATCCCGGAGTCGAGCCAGACCCGGGGGTCTGGCCAAGTTCGGGATGTTTCATGACCCTGCTCGTGACCGGCGGCGCCGGCTTTATCGGCGGCAACTTCGTGCTCGACTGGCTCGCGCAGCCTGAGGCCGAGCCCGTCGTCAACCTTGACAAGCTCACCTATGCAGGCAATCTGGAGACTCTGGCCAGCCTGCACGGCGACACCCGCCACCATTTTGTGCGGGGCGATATTGCCGATCAGGCCTTGATGGCGCAACTGCTGGCCGACCACCAGCCCCGGGCGGTCATCAATTTTGCGGCCGAATCGCATGTGGACCGCTCGATTCTGGGCCCCGAGACCTTCGTGCAGACCAATGTGGTGGGCAGCTTTCGCCTGCTCGAAGCGGTGCGTCATTATTGGGGTTCGCTGCAGGGCGCAGCACGCGCGGATTTTC
This sequence comes from Comamonadaceae bacterium, assembly GCA_027486755.1. GTDB lineage: Bacteria > Pseudomonadota > Gammaproteobacteria > Burkholderiales > Burkholderiaceae_C > Polaromonas. Next base: position 68,069 of record JAIXOM010000011.1, read on the forward strand.
GCTTCCTGCATGTGTCGACCGACGAGGTCTATGGCTCCCTGGGGCCCGGCGATGCGGCCTTTACCGAGGACCACCGCTATGAGCCCAACAGCCCCTATTCGGCCAGCAAGGCCGCCAGCGATCATTTGGTGCGCGCCTACCACCATACCTATGGCCTGCCGGTGCTGACCACCAACTGCAGCAACAACTATGGCCCCTTCCATTTTCCGGAAAAACTGATTCCCCTGATGATCGTCAATGCGCTGGCCGGCAAGCCCCTGCCGGTTTACGGCGATGGCTTGCAGGTGCGCGATTGGCTGTATGTGAAGGACCATTGCAGCGCCATCTGCCGGGTGCTGCAGGCCGGTCGGGTGGGGCAGGTCTACAACGTAGGCGGCTGGAACGAAAAAGCCAATATCGAGATCGTGCACACGGTTTGCCAGTTGCTCGACGAGTTGCGACCGCGTTCCGACGGGCAGTCCTATGGCACACAGATCACCCATGTGACTGACCGGCCTGGCCATGACCGGCGCTATGCGATCGACGCCAGCCGCCTGCACCAGGAACTGGGCTGGAAGCCGGCCGAGACCTTCGACAGCGGCATCCGCAAAACCGTGCGCTGGTACCTGGACCATCCGGGTTGGGTGGAGCGGGTGCAAAGCGGCGCCTACCGTGAATGGGTACAGACCCAATACGGGGCGGCCGCGTGAAGATCTTGCTCTTGGGCAAGGGCGGGCAGGTGGGCTGGGAACTGCAGCGCAGCCTAGCGCCCCTGGGCTCGGTGCTGGCGCTGGACTTTGACAGCACCGAGGGCTGCGGCGATTTCACAAGGCCTGAAGCTCTGGCCGCCACTGTGCGCGACTACGCGCCGCAGATCATCGTCAATGCCGCAGCGCATACCGCGGTCGATCGGGCCGAATCCGAGCCTGAGTTGGCCCGCATGATCAACGCCACTGCGCCGGCGGCGCTGGCGCGCGAAGCCCAGGCCCTGGGCGCTTGGTTGGTGCACTACAGCACCGACTACGTCTTTGACGGCAGCGGGCAGCAGCCCTGGCGCGAGACGGATGCGCCAGCCCCGCTCAATGTCTATGGCCAGACCAAGCTGGAGGGCGAGCGCGCCGTCCAAGCCGGCTGCGAGCGGCATCTGATTTTTCGCACCAGCTGGGTCTATGGCGCGCGCGGCAGCAATTTTGCTAAGACCATGCTGCGCCTGGCCGGCGAGCGGGATCAGTTGCAGGTGATCGATGACCAGATCGGCGCGCCCACCGGCGCCGACCTGTTGGCCGATGTCACCGCCCTGGCTGTGCGCCAGGCCATGGCCGACCAGCAGCCAGATTCATGGGCTGGGCTTTATCACCTGGCTGCAGCAGGTCAGACCTCCTGGCATGGCTATGCCAGCCATGTGATCGAGCAGGCCATGCGCTGCAAGCCTGGGCTGGGCTTGCGGGTGCGTGAGATCAAGCCGGTGGCCACCAGTGCCTTTCCCACTGCCGCCCGACGCCCCCACAACTCCCGCCTGGATACCTCGCTGATGAAAGCGCGCTTCAGCCTGAACCTGCCGCCCTGGCAGCAAGGGGTAGACCGTATGCTGGCGGAAATACTCTGAGAACTCCATGACCACACCTCGCAAAGGCATCATCCTGGCCGGCGGCTCCGGCACCCGGCTTTATCCGGTGACCCAGGCTGTCTCCAAGCAATTGCTGCCGATTTACGACAAGCCGATGATTTATTACCCGCTGAGCACCCTGATGCTGGCCGGGCTGCGCGACATCCTGATTATTTCCACTCCGCAGGACACGCCGCGCTTTGCCGAACTTCTCGGCGATGGCAGCCAGTGGGGTTTGTCGCTCAGCTATGCGGTACAGCCCAGCCCCGACGGGCTGGCCCAGGCCTTCACCATTGGCCGCGATTTTGTCGGTAGCGGTGATTCGGCGCTGATTCTGGGCGACAACATTTTTTATGGGCATGACCTTGAGGCCCAGCTGCGCGTGAGCAATGAGCGTCGATCCGGCGCCACCGTGTTTGCCTACCATGTGCAGGATCCGCAGCGCTATGGCGTGGTGCAGTTTGACGCGCAGCGCCGGGCGGTCAGTATCGAGGAAAAGCCGGCCCGCCCGGCCTCCAATTACGCCGTCACCGGCCTGTACTTTTACGATAACCAAGTGCTCGATATTGCCGCGAATATGAAACCCTCGGCCCGTGGTGAGCTCGAAATTACCGACGTCAACAGGGTCTACCTGGAGCGCGGCGAGCTCAATGTCGAGGTCATGGGCAGGGGCATGGCTTGGCTCGACACCGGCACCCATGAATCATTGCTTGAGGCCGGACAATTTATCGCCACCATCGAGCATCGACAAGGTCTGAAAATCGCTTGTCCTGAAGAACTCGCCTTTCGCAAGGCTTATATCGACGCCGAGCAACTCGAAAAGCTGGCCCGGCCCATGCTCAAGAACGGCTATGGCCGCTACCTGATGCAGATCTTGCAGAACACGGTGTATTGATCCATGAAGGTCACGCCCGCTGCAGTACCCGACGTCTTGCTGATTGAACCCAGGGTATTTGGTGATGCCCGAGGTTTCTTTTTTGAAAGCTTCAATCGGCTCGCTTTTGCCCAGGCCACTGGACTGGCGCTGGATTTTGTGCAGGATAACCACAGCCGCAGCAGCCGCGGCGTACTGCGGGGTCTGCACTACCAGATCGAGCAGCCACAAGGCAAGCTCGTCCGGGTGGTGCGCGGCTGTGTCTTTGATGTGGCTGTTGACCTGCGGCGCAGTTCCCCCTATTTCGGTCGTTGGGTTGGTTTTGAGTTGTCTGAGGACAATCACCGACAACTATGGATCCCCCCGGGTTTTGCCCACGGTTTCCTAGTGCTCAGCGATATGGCGGAATTTCTTTACAAGACCACCGATTACTACGCTCCGGCGCATGAGCGATGCATACGCTGGAATGATGAGCAAATTGGTATTCAATGGCCCTTGAGCGTGCTGCCAGCCCTGTCTGATAAAGATGCTCGTGGCCTGTCTCTGGACCAAGCCCCTTGCTTTGAATAAAAACCGACCCGTTGTGAATGTCATATTGACTACATATTAAGAAACTGGTTTATCATTCTGGCCATCCGCTATTTAAGGCGGATCTTCCAAACCAATTGAGGAATTAATATGGGCAATCTGATCGATATCCAGTCGCAAATTGAAAAGCTGCAAAAGCAGGCCGCTGACATTCGCTCGCGCGAGTTCACCAGCACGGTGCAGGATATCCTGGCCAAAATGCAAGCCTTCGGCATCACCGTCAAGGACCTGAGCGCTGGCATCAAAAAGGCGCCCAAGACCCGTGGCCGTCCGGCCGGCAACGGTAAGGTCAAAGACAAGGCGCCTGGTCGGCGTGCAGGCAAGAAGGCCGCCGGCACTTCCACGGTAGCCCCTAAGTACCAGGGCCCTAATGGCGAGACTTGGACCGGCCGTGGCCTGATGCCGCGTTGGATGGCCACATTGGTGGCCGAGGGCAAGTCCAAGGAAGACTTCGCCATCAAGAGCTGATTCGCACATCGGTCGCCGCACGGTCGTGCTGCACAATCGGGGCTGTTTTGAAAACAGCCCCTTTTTCATTGTTGGTTTGCCATGAGCTCTAACGAACCTGATCTGACCCATATTGCTGCGCGCGACAAGGCCGAAATCCTGGCCCAGGCCCTGCCCTATATCCGCCGCTTTCACGGCAAGACCCTGGTGATCAAATACGGCGGCAACGCCATGACCGACCCTGCATTGCAGGCCGATTTCGCTGAGGATGTGGTCTTGCTCAAACTGGTGGGCATGAATCCGGTGGTGGTTCATGGCGGCGGCCCTCAAATTGAGACTGCGCTCAATCGGCTCGGCAAAAAAGGCGAATTCATTCAAGGCATGCGGGTCACCGACGCCGAAACCATGGAAGTGGTGGAATGGGTGCTGGCCGGCGAGGTGCAGCAAGATATTGTCGGTTTGATCAACCAGGCCGGCGGCAAGGCGGTGGGTCTGACGGGCCGTGACGGTGGTCTGATCCGCGCACGCAAGCTCAAGATGCTCGACGCCAAGGATCCGAACAAGGAGCACGATGTGGGTCAGGTGGGCGATATCGTGCAGATCGACCCCTCGGTGGTGCGGGCTTTGCAGGATGACCAGTTCATTCCGGTGGTCAGTCCGATCGGCTTTGGCGAGGACAACGAGAGCTACAACATCAATGCCGATGTGGTGGCGGGAAAGCTCGCCACTGTGCTGAAGGCCGAGAAATTGGTTTTGCTGACCAATACCCCCGGCGTGCTCGATAAGAACGGCAAATTACTGACCGATCTGAGTGCTCGCCAGATCGACGCGCTGTTTGAGGACGGCACGATTTCTGGCGGCATGCTGCCTAAGATTTCCGGCGCGCTCGATGCAGCCAAGAGTGGCGTCAATGCGGTGCACATCATCGACGGGCGTGTGCCCCATGCGATGCTGCTGGAGATCCTGACCGATCAGGCCTACGGCACCATGATCCGCTCGCACTGAGCCCGCCTAGCCGCTGCGCTCGGGCAGCGGCGGACGCTGTGCGAGAATGATTTTCAAGTTCCTTCCTCCGAAGCTTGCGCGCATGTCCGATTCTCAAGCCGAGCCCACTTCAGCGCCTGTCGATGCGCCCGCGCGCAAGCGGCCCAAGCCGGGTGAGCGTCGCGTGCAGATCCTGCAGGCACTGGCCAGCATGCTCGAGCAGCCTGGCAGCGAGCGCATCACCACCGCAGCCCTGGCGTCCCGCCTGAACGTCAGCGAGGCCGCCTTGTACCGGCACTTTGCCAGCAAGGCCCAAATGTTTGAGGCGCTGATCGACTTCATAGAAAGCTCGATCTTCTCGCTGACCCACCAACTGCAAGAGCGCGAGCCCGACGCACTGGCGCGGGTCGTCAAGACCGTCCGCATCTTGGTGCAGTTTGCGGAGAAAAACCCGGGCATGACCCGCGTCATGGTTGGCGATGCGCTGGTTTTCGAGCACGAGCGTTTGCAGGAGCGCATGAACCTGTTTTTCGACAAGCTTGAAGCGCAGTGGCGCCAGTTGCTGCGTGAAGCTGGCGCGGCCTCGCAGACGCCCACCGTCGACGCTCAGCTCAGGGCCTCGCTGCTACAGGCGTTTTTGCTCGGGCGCTTGCAGCGCTATGCCCGCTCGGGCTTTCGGCGCCTGCCGTCGGAGAGCCTGGACGCCAGCTTAGCCTTGATGCTTTCGCCGCGAGGCTGATGACCGTTCTTTCCCAAGGCGGCGCCGCAGTTCGGCCGAGCGCCCGTGGTGATTTCTCGGCAGGGTCTGTCTTTGCAGACCAGAAACCCCTCGCCGCGCTCAGTCCTGCTGCCGGGTTCTGAAAGTCGCAGGAGCTCACGCTACAATTCCTTCCGGTTTCTGAGGAGCGTTGCAACCCACCTCGGCGTGGTCTAGGCTCAGAAACCTTTTCTTTGCAACGACGCTCACCCGCCCGCCATGGGCCTTGTTGGGTGAGTCGGACTCCCCCTTTGTTCATGCGCTGGCGTCGGCCCCTTGCGGGTTTCTTAGTCCTTGTTTGGAGAAATGATCAATGAACGCTGTTCTCAAGCCCCTGCACACCCAGGATTACGCCATTGCCGACTTGTCGCTCGCCGACTGGGGCCGCAAAGAGCTCAAGATTGCCGAAACCGAAATGCCCGGCCTGATGGCCATCCGCGAGGAGTTCGCCAAGAGCCAGCCGCTCAAGGGCGCGCGCATCACTGGCTCGCTGCACATGACCATCCAGACCGGCGTGCTGGTTGAGACCCTGCAGGCTCTTGGCGCTGATGTGCGCTGGGCTTCCTGCAACATCTTCTCGACCCAGGACCACGCCGCCGCCGCCCTGGTGGTCGCTGGCACGCCCGTGTTTGCCTACAAGGGCGAAAGCCTGGACGACTACTGGGACTACACCCACCGCATCTTCGAATTCAAGGGCGCCAAGGGCACCCCTGAAGAAGGCCCTAACATGATTTTGGACGATGGCGGTGATGCCACGCTGCTGATGCACCTGGGCACCAAGGCCGAGACCGATCCGTCGGTGCTGAACAATCCCGGCAGCGAAGAAGAAATCTGCTTGTTCAACGCCATCAAGGCGCAGCTGGCCAAAGACGGCACTTGGTACAGCCGCCGTCTGAAAAACATCATCGGCGTGACCGAAGAGACCACCACCGGCGTGCTGCGCCTCAATGAGATGTCGGTCAAGGGCACGCTCGCCCTGCGCGCGATCAACGTCAACGACTCGGTCACCAAGAGCAAGTTCGACAACCTCTACGGCTGCCGGGAGTCGCTGGTCGACGCCGTCAAGCGCGCCACCGACGTGATGATTGCTGGCAAGGTGGCCGTGGTCGCTGGCTACGGTGACGTGGGCAAGGGCTCGGCCCAGGCCCTGCGCGCGCTCAGCGCCCAGGTCTGGGTCACCGAGATCGATCCGATCAACGCCTTACAGGCCGCCATGGAAGGCTACAAGGTTGTGACCATGGAGTACGCTGCCGACAAGGCCGACATTTTTGTCTCGGCCACTGGCAACAAGAACGTCATCACCTACGCTCACATGGCGGCCATGAAGGACCAGGCCATCGTCTGCAACATCGGTCACTTCGACAACGAGATCGACGTCGCTGCGCTGGAGAAGTGCCAGTGGGAAGAGATCAAGCCCCAGGTCGACCATGTGATCTTCCCGGACGGCAAGCGCATCATCTTGCTGGCCAAGGGCCGCCTGGTGAACCTGGGCTGTGGCACCGGCCACCCCAGCTTCGTGATGAGCTCTTCCTTTGCCAACCAGACCATCGCCCAGATCGAGTTGTTCACCAAGAAGGAGAACTACGAGGTGGGTCAGGTCTATGTGCTGCCCAAGCACCTGGACGAGAAGGTCGCTCGCCTGCACCTCAAGAAGGTCGGCGCCATGCTGACCGAACTCAGCGACGAGCAGGCCTCCTACATCGGGGTGAAGAAGGAAGGCCCGTACAAGGCCAACACCTATCGCTATTGACCCTTGGCTCCCTCTCCCCTCGGGGAGAGGGTTGGGGTGAGGGTTTTTCCCCGCCCCCTCCCATCCCTCCATTGGGCAGGGCCACCCATCCATGCGCGCCGACCTCCTCCTCGTTGACCGCGGCCATGCTGCCACGCGCTCTCAGGCCCAGCGCCTGATCGCTTCGGGCGTGCTCTGGCGCGAGGGTGATGCGCCCTGGAAGAAGATCGCCAAGAACGGCGATGAACTGCCTGAGCAGGCGCAGCTGCGGCTGACCGACACCGCCGAGGCCAGGTACATCTCGCGTGGCGGGCTTAAGCTCGAAGGCGCGCTGGCCGCTACGGGTCTCAAGGTCGCGCTCTGGCATTGCCTGGACCTGGGCCAGTCCACAGGGGGCTTTACCGACTGCCTGCTGCAGCAGGGCGCCGCCCGTGTGGTCGGCATTGATGTGGGCCATGGCCAGTTGCATGCCAGCTTGCGCGCCCATGCGCAGGTGGTGTGCATCGAGGGCGTCAATGCCCGCTCGCTCACCGTGGAGGACTTCTGGCACCACCACGAAGAAGCGGCCGGCCAGGAAGCAGACTCGCAGCAGCCCTTTGACTTGCTCACCGGTGACCTGTCCTTCATCTCGCTGACCCTGGTGCTTCCCGCCATGGTGCAACTGCTCAAGCTCGGCGGCGACGCGCTGCTGCTGGTCAAGCCGCAGTTCGAGTTGCAACCGGGCCAGGTGGGCAAAGGTGGCATCGTCAAGGATCCGGCGATGTTCGCCCTGGTCGAGCAGCGCTTGCGCGCCTGCTGCGAAGAGCTGGGCCTGCAGGTGCTGGCCTGGCTGGACTCGCCCATCGAAGGTGGGGACGGCAACCGGGAGTTCTTCATCCATGCGCGAAAGGCCCGAGAGGTGGCCGCGGTGCTGGCTGATGCGCCGGCCCGCCAGGTGGCCAGGCGCCAGCCGCGTGGCGAGGGAAGAAAGTTGCACGACGAAGACGATCGCCAAGCCGCGCACGACGGCCAGCCCGGCCCGGCCCGCCGCAAGCGCAAGACCGACTGACCAGCACACCGAGAGTCAAGGCCATGAAGACGCCACCCCTGAGTTTTGAATTTTTTCCGACCAAGACGCCCGAGGGCGCCGAAAAACTTCGCGCCGTGCGCCAGCAGCTTTATGTGCACAAGCCGGAGTTCTGCTCGGTGACCTTTGGCGCCGGCGGCTCCACGCAGGAGGGCACGTTCTCGGCCGTGGGCGAGATCCTCGCCGAAGGCGTGGCCGCGGCTTCGCATTTTTCGTGCGTAGGCGCAACCCGGGCGCGGGTGCGTGAGCAACTGGCGCAGTTGCGCGCCATGGGCGTGCAGCGCCTGGTGGCCCTGCGCGGCGACCTGCCCAGCGGCTATGGCGCCGGTGGCGAGTTTCAGTACGCCAGCGACCTGGTGGCCTTCATCCGTGCGGAGATGGGCGATGCCTTCCATATAGAGGTGGCGGGCTACCCCGAGGTCCATCCCCAGGCCCGCTCGCCCGAGGCCGATTTGCAGGCCTTTGCCACCAAGGTCAAGGCCGGCGCTGACTCGGCGATCACGCAGTACTTTTTCAACAGCGACGCGTACTTCCGCTTCGTAGACGATGCGCACGCCCTGGGCGTGGACGTGCCGGTGGTACCCGGCATCATGCCCATCCTGGGCTCCAGCCAGTTGCTGCGCTTTTCAGACGCCTGCGGCGCCGAGATTCCGCGCTGGATCCGCCTGCGCCTGCAGGCCTTTGGTGACGACAGTGCCTCGATCAAGGCCTTTGGCCTGGACGTGGTCACCGACCTCTGTGACCAGCTCGTCACGGCGGGCGTGCCAGCGCTGCACTTCTACACCATGAACCAGTCTCAGGCGGTGGGCCAGATCATCAGCCGTCTGGGCGCGCGCTGAATCAGGCCTCAGATGGCCAGCTCAAGAAGGTTTAGCTGCCCTGGCTGAGGCAGTGGGCAGCGTTGTGGTCCTGGCCCAGCCACTGTTCGAGTTGCGGCAGCGCGGCCTTGAGCTCGCCATGCAGGGTGTAGGGTGGGTTGATGACGAACATGCCACTGGCGGGCAGGCCTGGCCTGAGGGTCTCGCCGTCTACCGTCTTGTGCAACTTGCTGCCCTTGACGGTCAGTGTGGCATCCAGCCAGGCGCGGCCGGCCCGGCTGGCCAGGGTCTTGAGTTTTTTGGGCAAGTCATGGGCCTCTGGTCTGGGGATGAGCGGATACCAGATCGCATAGGTGCCGGTGGGAAAGCGCTTGAGGGCGTCGCCGATCACGGCGCTGACCCGGCCATAGTCGGTTTTCATCTCATAACTCGGGTCGCAGATCACCAGGGCCCGCCGCGAGGGCGGCGGCAGCAGTGGGCGCAGGGCTTCAAAGCCGTCCTGCATCGCACAAGCGGCGCCGCGGCCGAGTTCGAGTTGCCCGATATTGCCTGACAGAGCGCGAAAGTCGGTGGGGTGCAGCTCAAACAGCTTGAGCTTGTGGCGCCCCGCCAAAAACTGCGAGGCGATGAAGGGCGATCCGGGGTAGACGCGCAGGGCCGCGGGATCGTGCGAGGCGCCAAAATCGGGGTTAAGCCCTGCCAGCAAGTCCAGGTAGCCGGCAATCGCGGGCGCCACCTCGGCGCCGGGTTTGTCGTGCAAGGCGGCAGACAGGCGCAGGACGCCTTCCTGGGCCTCCCCGCTGGTATGGCTGTGGTCGCTGTCGAGCCGGTACAGGCCTGCGCCGGCATGGGTGTCGATCACCGTCAGCGCCTCTTTTTGCGTGAGGTATTTCAGCAAGGCGAGCAGCGTGATGTGCTTGAGCACATCCGCATGGTTGCCGGCGTGGAAGGCGTGGCGGTAACTAAACATGGCTGCGATGCTAACCGCAGCATAGGCCATCGGGCGCGCCCTCAGGTACCCAGGCTGCTGAAATTTGTATAATCTTCGGTTCTTCAGCGTTTGGCATCCGCCGGAAGACGCCTGCCCAGGCAGGTGACCCCCACCTAAGAGGTTCTCACAAGAAGAACACCGACCGTGGAATAGATGTCCTTCGGATCCCTTCGGGGGTCTTTTATCAAGAGCACATTCATGAAAACTTTCAGCGCAAAACCCGCTGAGGTCGTGCATGAGTGGTTTGTGATTGACGCAGCCAACAAGGTTCTCGGTCGAGTCGCCAGCGAAGTGGCTCTCCGTCTGCGTGGTAAGCACAAACCCATCTACACGCCTCACGTCGATACCGGCGATTACATCGTCATCATCAACGCCTCACAATTGCGTGTGACCGGCGCCAAGTCCCTGGACAAGGTGTACTACCGGCACTCTGGCTACCCGGGCGGTATCACTGCCACCAACTTCCGTGACATGCAAGCCAAGCACCCCGGCCGCGCCCTGGAAAAGGCCGTCAAGGGCATGCTGCCCAAGGGTCCCCTGGGCTACGCCATGATCAAGAAGCTCAAGGTCTACGGCGGTGCTGAGCATCCGCACACGGCCCAGCAACCCAAAGCGTTGGACATCTAAGGAGCTCAGATGATTGGTGAATGGAACAACGGCACCGGCCGGCGCAAATCCAGCGTCGCTCGCGTGTTTCTGAAAAAAGGCTCCGGCAAGATCACGGTCAATGACAAGGACATCCAGGCCTATTTTGGCCGCGAGACCTCGATCATGATCGCCAAGCAGCCCCTGGTGTTGACCAACCATGTCGAGTCCTTCGATATCCAGGTCAATGTGCATGGTGGCGGTGAATCCGGCCAGGCCGGTGCGGTGCGTCATGGCATCACCCGCGCGCTGATCGACTACGACGCAAGCCTCAAGCCGACCCTGAGCCAGGCAGGCTTCGTTACCCGCGACGCCCGTGAGGTCGAGCGTAAAAAGGTCGGTCTGCGTTCTGCACGCCGTCGCAAGCAGTTCAGCAAGCGCTGATCGGCCCCGCGTCCGAAAAAGCCGCTGCGCCTTGGGCCTGGCGGCTTTTTTCTTGGTCGCACTTGCCTTGGCTGGTGCTTAGGGCTGGCGCACTAGTTTGCTGCAAATGCCCGATGCATTTGTGCTCGATCAATTTACTGTACCATTTGGCCATTGCCGAATTCTGAAGGAGCTCATCATGAGCGCAGTCGCCCAAGAAATCCCGACCGATATGCCCGACCCCCTGGTGTTCACCGATGCCGCCGCGTCCAAGGTGGCCGAGCTGATCGCCGAAGAAGGCAACCCGGAACTCAAGCTGCGGGTGTTTGTGCAAGGCGGTGGCTGCTCAGGCTTTCAGTACGGCTTCACCTTCGACGAAATCGTCAATGAAGACGACACCACCATGACTAAAAACGGTGTCTCGCTGCTGATCGATGCAATGAGTTACCAGTACCTGACCGGCGCCGAGATCGACTACAAGGACGATTTGCAGGGCGCGCAGTTTGTCATCAAGAACCCGAATGCCACCAGCACCTGCGGCTGCGGTTCGAGCTTCTCGGCCTGACTGCCTGCAAGCTGCGATTGCTTTGATAAGAAGGGGCCTCAGGCCCCTTTTCTTTTGGAGGCAGCGGCTTAGGCTGCTGCGGTAGCCGGGTAGAGCGCACCCAGTACACGCGGCGCATGCGCGCCGGTGACTTCGCTCAGGCTGGCGGGTCGCCTTTGGTACCAGCACCAGGCCAGCCAGGCAAAGGCGCTGGCTTCAACCAGCAGCGCAGGCAGTCCACGTGCATCGCTGGCCAGTACTTGTGTGGTGGGCAGGGCAGCTTGTAAGCCGCGCATGAGTTCGCCATTGAGCGCGCCGCCGCCGCAGACCAGCAGTTCGCTGGCTCCGGGCAGATGGTTTTGCAAGTCCTGGGCGCAGATCCGCGCCGTGAGCGCTGTCAAGGTGGCTTGCACATCCTGCGGTGGAAGTTTGTCCGCTTGGGCGCTCAGCTTGCTCATCAACCAGGGTGGGTTGAAGAGGTCGCGCCCGGTACTCTTCGGAGGAAGCCGATGAAAAAACGGCTCATCGAGCAGTCGGCCCAGAAGTTCGGGCAAGACCTGCCCGCCAGCGGCCCAGGCGCCATTGGCGTCAAACGGCTGCCCGGTGTGCCGCCGGCACCAGAAATCCATGAGCGCGTTGCCGGGGCCACAGTCAAAACCTTTGACCCGGCCTTGCGCCGGAAGCAGGGTCAGGTTGCTGATGCCGCCAATATTGAGGACGGCGATATCAGCGCCCGGGCGGGCCCAGAGGGCAGCGTGAAAGCCGGGCACCAAGGGCGCACCTTGTCCGCCCGCAGCCAGATCGGCGTTGCGAAAGTCGGCTACCACATCCAGGCCTGTCAGCTCGGCCAGCAGGGAGGGATTATTGATTTGCAGGGTATAACCGGTTCCCCCGAAAGCCTGGGGCTGGTGGCGCACGGTTTGTCCGTGGGCGCCGATGGCCTGTATTTCTTGTGCGGCGATGCCCTGCGTCTCGGCCTGGCCCAGTAGGTCTTGTACCGTCTGCGCATATAAACCGGTCAATGCGTTAGCGGCCAGCGCTGCGCGGTGCAGTTCATTGTCGCCCGGGCTGTTGAGGGCGAGCAACTCCTGCTGGAGTGCATCGGGGATGGGAAGGCTGGCCTGTGCCAGGATGCGCGGGGCGCCTGAAAAGTCGGCCAGAACGCCATCGACCCCGTCCATGGACGTCCCCGACATCAGGCCGATGAAGAATCGGGCCGTCATCAGAAGTCCATCAGGCCGGGTTACTGAATCAGTGCCTGTTGAACGGTTGCGTCAGCACGCAGTTGCTGACGCATTTGGCCGGCCGATTGTCTGAAAGCCGGCATGGCGGCAGCCGACAGGCCGCTGCTGGTTCCAACACGCGCCATCAGCTCTGGGTCTTGATGGACGCCGTCGACGCGGAATTCGAAATGAAGGTGGGGGCCCGTGGCCCAACCGGTCGAGCCCACACCGCCTAGGTACTGCCCCTGAATGACCGCTTGGCCTTGACTCACTGCCATGCTGTTCAGATGAGCGTAGACGGTAGTGTGGCCTTTACCGTGGTTCAGAAAAATCACGTTGCCGTAACCATTTTGCCGGCCCGCAAATTCCACCGTACCGTCTGCCACGGCGCGTACCGGCGTGCCCGTGGGAGCGGCGTAATCAATGCCCTTGTGAGCGGTCATACGGCTGAGCACGGGGTTCATCCGCATTGAAAAGCCGCTCGTCAACACGCCCGATTCCAGAGGCGTCAGATAGCCTTTGGCCAAACTTTTGCCATCGAGGTTGAAGTAGGCGCCGCCCCGGTTCTCGCCCTTGGTCGCAGCCTCGTTGACGTACCAGATGGCGTGATGAGTTTGCCCAGCCAGGACGACTTCTGCGGCCAAAATACGACCCGTGCGTAGCGGCTCTCCATCGGCCTCAAGCACCTCGTAGTAGACGCTGTAGCGATCGCCCTGACGTGCGCTACGCGAGGCATCAAGACCGCCCGAGAAAATGCCGACCATTTGTTCGCTCAGGGCCCGGTCGAGCTTGGCTGAATCGAAGCTGGAGCGCAGAGTCTTGTTGATCGGGCCAGACACCAGGCGCGAGGAACGGTTGTATCGCTCGGTCTCGACCCGGGAGACAAAATCGCGACCTTGGCGCTCGACCACCAGCCGTTTAAAAAAATTCAAGTCTTCTGTGGGCCAACGCAGGCTCAGTTTGACCAGTTGCTGGTCGTCATTGGCCTCGGCGCTGATGGTCTGAGTGCCCCGGCCGAAGATGTGGCTGCGCGCCGCAGCATCCTTGCGCAGGAATGCCGCTGCTGCCGGGTCGTTGATGTTGAGCCGGCTAAGCAGGCTGTCGGCGGTGTCTGTGCTGCGTGTCTGCTCGGTCCGGTACAGGTTGAAACGGTGCGTGAGCAAGGTGTCTGCCTGTGGCGCCAGGGGCAGGGCCTGAACCTGTTCCACCACCTCAGTGACCGGCAGCTGGGCCGCGTCGGGGGCCAGCGGCGCTACACCGAATGCGGTCACGCCTGTACCCAGTAGCAGCACGGCCAAACCCGCAGCCACCCGACGCGGGTGAAGCTTGAGCGTGGCCAGAGCACTGGCGACCGACTGTGAAAGGGCTTGCAATTTCAAAAGACGATTCCGATAGCGCAAATCTCAGGGCCGGGGCGGGTGGGTAGCCCCCCTACAATAAAAGATTCCCGGCTGAGCTCGCAAAGAGCTGGCCATTATAGAGGCTTGGTTGGGTTTGCCTACCCCCTTCGGGTTGGCTGAAAATCGTTATGAATCATGATCTTATCCCTGGTGTAACGGTCTCCGACGGCGTGCGGGAGGCCTTGGCAGTGACTCTGCGCGGCTGCGAAGAGCTGATACCGCAGGCCGATTGGGTGCGCAAACTGGTGCGCTCCGAGCTATCTGAGCAGCCCCTGCGCATCAAACTCGGGCTCGACCCTACCGCACCAGACATTCACCTCGGGCATACCGTGGTGCTCAATAAGCTCAGACACCTGCAAGACCTGGGCCATCAGGTGATCTTTCTGATCGGTGACTTCACCAGCCTGATTGGAGACCCCTCGGGCCGCAACAGTACCCGGCCTGCGCTTACGCCCGAGCAGATCCAGGCCAATGCCCAGACCTACTACAAGCAAGCCTCATTGGTGCTTGATCCCCATAAAACAGAGATCCGCTACAACAGTGAGTGGTCGCTTCCATTGGGGGCAATGGGCATGATACAGCTGGCTGCCAAGTACACCGTGGCGCGCATGATGGAGCGCAACGACTTCCATGACCGCTTCAAGGCGGGCACCCCCATTTCGGTGCATGAATTCCTTTATCCCCTGATGCAGGGCTATGACTCGGTGGCCCTCAAGAGCGATCTTGAACTGGGCGGCACCGACCAGAAGTTCAATTTGTTGATGGGACGGCATTTACAGCAGGAATACGGGCAGGAGCCGCAGTGCATCCTGACCATGCCCTTGCTCGAGGGGCTGGACGGGGTGGACAAGATGTCCAAGTCCAAGAACAACTACATCGGCATCGCCGAAGACGCCAACACCATGTTTGCCAAGGTGCTGTCGATCTCTGACGACTTGATGTGGCGCTGGTACATGCTGCTGTCCTTTAAGTCCATGGCTGAGATCGATGTGCTCAAGGCGCAGGTGCAGGCTGGACTCAATCCCAAGCAGGCCAAGGTCATGCTGGCCAAGGAAATCACCGCTCGATTTCACAGCGCTGCGGCTGCTGAGGCGGCTGAGCAGGACTTTATCAATCGCAGCAAGGGCGGTGTGCCCGATGAAATCGCCGAACTCGCGCTTAGCGGAGCGCCCTTGGCGATCAGCGCCTTGCTCAAGGCCGCTGGTCTGGCGCCATCGACCAGCGAGGCCGGCAGGCTGATCGAAGGTGGCGGTGTGCGCATCGACTCGTCCGTGGTCAGCGACAAGGGTCTCAAGCTCGACGCCGGCACCTACGTCGTTCAGGTAGGCAAGCGCAAGTTTGCCCGTGTCACGCTCAGCTGACGCTCCGGCGCAGCCGGGTCGAGCCCGGCTGGTCGCCCGGTTTCTGGACGGCCAGCCAGCGCTTACCATGACGCCATGAATCTTTCCCCTGCATGGCTGAGCCCCCGGCGGCTGCTGATGGCCTCGGTGCTGGCCGCTGTGATCACCATCAGCTTGAAGACCGCTGCCTGGTGGCTGACCGGCTCGGTGGGCCTGCTGTCAGATGCGATGGAGTCTTTGGTCAACTTGGCCAGCGCGGTGTTCGGTTTGATGATGGTCACCATCGCCGCGCGTCCGGCCGATGAGGAGCACCCTTATGGCCACCACAAGGCGGAGTACTTTTCCTCTGGCTTTGAGGGGGTGCTGATCATCGTCGCAGGCTTGGCCATCATTTGGGCCGCCGCCCACCGCATGTTCGACCCGCAGCCGCTGGAGGCGCTGGGTTTGGGTCTGGCCTTGGCCATCATCAGTTCGGCCCTCAACGGGCTGTTGGCCTGGGTGATGTTTCGCTCAGCGAAAGAACACCGCTCGCTGGCCCTGGAGGCCGATGCTCGGCATTTAGTGACCGACGTCTGGACATCGGCCGGCGTGGTCGTGGGCATCGCCCTGGTGGCGACCACTGGCTGGCTCTGGCTTGACGCTTTGGTGGCCATCGCGGTTGCGCTCAATATCCTGAAGGAGGGCGTGCATCTGATCTGGCGCTCGGCCCAGGGTCTGATGGACGAATCTCTGGAGCCAGAGGTGCGTGAGACCATTGCCGAAGTGCTCGAAGGTTTTGCCTACCAGCGCGGCGAGGCGGTGATCATTCGCTTTGACCATGTCACCACCCGCAAGGCGGGCCAGCGCCGCTTTGTCGATATGCACATGCACATGCCCGCAGGCTGGAGCCTGGGCCGTGCGGCAGCCCTGCGAACCAGCGTCGAGCAGGCACTGATGAGTGCGGTACCGGGCCTGCGGGCGACCATCCAGCTGCTGCCCAGTGATGTGGAAGCGCACTTTGACGACCCGCAGGACCTCAAATGATCGCGCTGCTGCAACGGGTCAGTCAGGCCAGTGTCCATGTCGATGGCGAGCTGATCGGCGCCATCGGCCGCGGACTTCTGGTATTGGTCTGCGCTGAACACGGTGACAGCGACGCGGTAGCCGACAAGCTGCTGGCCAAAATTCTCAAGCTGCGCGTCTTTGCCGACGAGGCCGGCAAGATGAATCGAAGCGTGCAGGATGTGGGCGGCGCCTTGCTGGTCGTCAGCCAGTTCACCTTGGCGGCCGATGTATCAGGGGGCAACCGTCCCAGCTTCACCGGCGCTGCCCCGCCGGCTGAGGGCAAAAGACTTTACGAGCATTTCTTGCAGCGGGCAAAGATCGAACATCCGCAGGTCCAGTCGGGTCGCTTTGGGGCAGACATGCAAGTGGCCCTGGTCAACGACGGCCCGGTCACGCTGTCGGTGACGGTGCGGTCGCCCGCTTGATCAGTCCGAGCGCGGACCGCGACTGGCTTCAACCACCACCGGCGCTGCAACTGGCGTGATCTGCAAGCGCATCAGCCGGGATACCGCCTGGGGCTGCTCTTGCTCGGCCAGTTGCCAGAAACGCAGCTGGCTTTGTTTGTTGGCCGGATCGATGTACTGGCCTTGCTTGCGGATTTCAAAATGCAGGTGAGGGCCGGTCGAAAAACCGGTCGAGCCGACCTGGCCGATCTCTTCGCCGCGTCGCACCAGGGTGCCGGGTCGGATGTCCTGCGCAAAGGCCGACAGATGGGCATAGTAAGTGTGGTGACCGTCACCATGGTCGAGGATGATCAGGTTGCCATAGCCGCCGTTGGGACCGGCGTGGATCACCTCGCCGTCGGCCACTGCAGCCACGGGTGTGCCCAGGGGCGCCGCGAAGTCGATGCCAATATGCTGCCCTCTGACCCGGAAGGTCCGGATGGCCATGCGCGGCTTGGCTGATTTCGTCGACTTGATCGCCACCCGCCGCTTCATCGTGGTGACACTGGGGCCCACGCCGCGCGATATGCGGGAGTTTTGAACCGGCGATTGCCACAGCATACGCTCGTACTCAATGCCGCTGAGGCTGAAATAGGCGCCCGGTAGGTCTTTGCGGTCCAGCCAGATGGCCGCCTCGACCCGCTGGCCACTTGCCGACTCCAGCAGTTCGATGGCGAAGACCTTTTCCAGTCCTGTCACCGGATCGGCGCTCAGGGTGATCCGCAAGTGATGGGCCGTAGGTTCGAGCTTGAGCGTGCTGATCATTTTCTTGACGACCAGATCAAGCTCCCACTGCAGATGGACTGGAATGTCCAGGAGATCCAGCCCGTCGCTTCGCAGCCTGACTGTGGCCAGGCGCCGCAAGCTTGGCATGTCGGTGGCGATCGGCCAGCGCGTTTGTGCTGAAGCTGCGTCGTTGGCTGACCGGGTATAGATGACCGCCTCCAGGCCGCCTTCAGCTCCAGAGGGTGTGAGCAAGGCCAGCGTGTTGCGCACCAGGGGCCGGGTGACGGCCGCCGCATAGTGCTGGCACGCGTCGGGGCCCAGGGCCTGTGCAGTAGCTTCGCCCTGCCATTGCAGCGCCTGCAGTTGCAGCCGCCCGTCGAGTTGCACCATCTTCTCCGGATCCATGCAACCGGCTTCCAACCTGGTCTCAGGGCCTAAAGCCAGCTCGGCCGATACGGGCGAAGGCAGCTGCTGCACAGGCCGCTTGGCCTTTGGGCCTGCCTTTTTACTTTTGACGCTCGCGGTGGTTTTCTTGCTGCTGGCCTTGGCCTGTGATGCGGCCTGGACTTGAGCGTTCAAGCACAGGCCCAGGAGCACGGTCAGCATCAGAGGCAGTCTGGACTTCATCTCAGGCGTTCTAGAAATTTCTGGAGGCTTTGGTTAAAACGGTCAGCACTGTCTGCAAAAAGTGCATGGCCTGCCTGCTCGAATACCGTTGCACTGGCGCGAGGCTGATTCTGCAGCAGTTCGACCGACTGCTCCTCAAACCGGGGCGTCACCGCATACCAGATTGGGAGCTGCGCTTGGAGGGCGGCTTTTTTATAAAAGTCCCGATGATAAGGCTTGTTGAGCAAAGCCCAGGCTGCCTTGGGCGGCAACTGGGTGGCCGATGCCTCGATCGCCTCCAGCCATCCGGTGGGGGGTGGCGTCTTGAACATGCCCGCAGCAAACCGCTTGACGTAGGCCCTGAATTCCTCAGGCTGGAGCGGGCGCTGGGGCTTGCCCGGTGCCGAAACCGGCGGCCGACCCATGCCGATGGAGTTGTCGATCAGCACCATGGCCCTGAGTGTGTCGCGCTGGTGGCGTACGCTGTACTCCAGCACCTCCATCACCCCCAGGGACCATCCAATCAGCACGTGGTCCCTGACTTGGGCCTGTGTCAAGAGTTCGTCGATATCGCGGACCCGGCTGATCGCATCCAGTTTGTGAGGGGGCGCCTTCGACAGGCCCTGACCGCGCGGGTCCAGAACGATGACCCGGTGCGCGCGAGACAGCTCCTCGATTTGCTTGTCGAAGATCCCAGCAGGCATCAACCAACCCGGAATGAAGACCAGCGTCATCTCTCCCGAGCCGGCCTCCAGGTAATGCAGTTTCACCCCGTCCGAGGCCGTAAAGAACCGGTCTATCGGCGGACCGGCCCGCAGGCCTGTTGCCGTCACCAGCAGCGCGATCAGCAGCAGTCTTCGTGCGATCTTCAAGGGGCAGGCTCAAATCTGATGTGGGTGGAAGATGGGCTAATGTAAGCGGTTTCTTCTGGGTGGCAGCCGCGTTGGCCGACTCGCCAGGGCCCCTCATCGCCCCTTGCACTGACCCTCGCTTATCATTCGGACCCCATTTCAAAACCATCAATGAGTCCCAGCCTGCTTGGCAGGCTGCGCGCTATTCCTGAGCCCCACCATCTTGATTCAACATCTGACCGCGGCAGTGCGCCCTGTTTTCTTTGTCTGGGCTGTGACAGCCTCGCTGTGGAGCGGCCAGGCCCTTGCGCAGGCTCCCGTCGCTGCGCCCAAGCAAGCCCCGGCCCAAGCTGCGGCCGCGGCGAGCGCTAGTCATCCCTTGCTGCAGCAACTGGCTTTGACGGCCGACGAGTGTCCGGCCTTTGCCAGGCTGGCCTCTGATTACCAGGCCAAATTCTCTGCGCCGATGAAGGCCTGGGCCGAACAGAAATTGACGGCCCTTCAGGCCAAGAAGGTGGTCTATCCTTTTTCGGGCGCAGACGTTGTTACCGCCATGACCCTGTTTCCCAGGGTCGAGCATCTGACTCTGGTGGCAGATCAGTGGCCGGAATACGCGGGCAGCAGGCAGCCCGCCGCTGGCCAGGCCGCGAAAGAATGCGCGACCATGTCCTACTTCGCCCGCTATGGCTATTTCAGGACCAACGATCTGGAGGGCAAGAATTCGGTCAAGCCGCGGTTCATCAAATTGCTGCTCTACAGCATCGCATTGAGCGATGCCAAGGTCAGCGGTCTCGACTATCTGGTGGTGCGCGCAGACGGTGTGGCTGTCACGCAGCCTGAGCTGCAGGGCATCAGGCCTGACGGCCTGCGTTTTTCCCTCAGCCTGGCGCAAGGCCGACAGCTCACGCTCGACTATGTCCGCATGGACTTGTCCAACAACGGTTTGCGGCCCGGCAAACCGTTTCATGCCTTCATGAACTCGCAGATGGACGATACGGTGCTGATCAAGTCGGCATCGCACCTGCTGCAAAAAACGTATTTGTCAGCGCTGGCCAACATCATCCTGGACAAATCCGCCCATCTGGTTCAGGACGAAACCGGCTTGGATATTGATCCCTTGCGGCAGGTTTTCGATGTGCGCAGTTTCGGCAAGTTCCATGCCCCCCATCCCCTTTGGCGGGACAGCGCTTCGGGTCAAAGGCTGATCCGCTACCTACAGGAGCAGCCCTCGCTGGAGCCCTTGCCCTTCACCATAGGTTACGAAAAGCCGAGTGGTTCTATCTTGTTGGTTGGTACGCGAAAGCGCGGCTGAGGCTCCGGGGCGGCCGGTCAGGCGCGTGCGCCCGAGCGCTGCGGTTCAGCCTAGCTTCTTGCTGCGATAAGGGTCGGGCAGGCCCAGGCCCGCCAGGATTTCAATCTCACGGGCCTCCATGGCCTTGGCATCAGCCAGGCTGGTCTCATGGTCCCAGCCCTGGGCATGCAAGACCCCATGGACCAGCAGGTGGGCGTAATGGGCGGCCAGGGTCTTGCCCTGAGCCCGCGCTTCCTCGGCCACGACCGGCGCGCAAATCACAATATCGGCCATCACGGTGGGGGTCTGCGCATAGTTAAAGGTCAGCACATTGGTCGGCTTGTCCTTGTGGCGGTAGTCCTTGTTCAGCGCCCGGCTTTCATCCTCGTCGACGATGCGCACCGTTATTTCCGCGTCGGTGGCCAGGGCGTGACGCATGCAGCGCTGCACAAAGTGTCTCGCCAGCGCCGTGCGGTGGCGCTTGGCCTGGGGGATCTCGCCAAATTGCAGGGACAGTCGCAGTTGTGGGAGGGCCATTGCTCAGTCCCCGGTACGTGATTTGGGCTGACGCAGGCCTCGGCCCTGAGCGTCGTAGGCGTCAACAATGCGCGCCACCAAGGGGTGTCGGACCACATCGGCGCTGGTCAGCCGGCTCATGGCAATGCCTTGAACACGCTGCAGCACCCGTTCGGCCTCGATCAAGCCGCTGAGTTGGGTGGAGGGCAGGTCGATCTGGCTGACATCGCCGGTCACGACCGCCTTGCTGCCAAAGCCTATGCGGGTGAGGAACATCTTCATCTGTTCGGGGGTGGTGTTCTGCGCTTCGTCGAGGATCACAAAAGCATGGTTCAAGGTACGACCACGCATGAAGGCCAGCGGCGCGACCTCGATCTGCTGGCGCTCGAAAGCCTTTTGGACCTTGTCAAAACCCATCAACTCATAAAGGGCGTCGTAAAGCGGTCGCAAATAGGGGTCGACCTTTTGCGTCAGATCACCTGGCAAGAAGCCCAGGCGTTCGCCCGCCTCGACCGCAGGCCGGGTGAGCACGATGCGCTGTACCGCATTGCGCTCCAGGGCGTCGACCGCGCAGGCCACCGCCAAATAGGTTTTGCCAGTGCCGGCCGGTCCGATGCCGAAGGTAATGTCGTGCTCGGCAATGTTCATCAGGTAGCTGGCCTGGTTGGCGGTGCGCGCGCGCAGATCGGCGCGGCGGGTGCTCAGCAAGGGCGTGCCGTCGGCGTCGATGTTCAGGTCACCGGCCAGCATGAGTTGCACCTGATCCGGTGCGATGGGGCGGTCGGCAATTTCATAGAGCGCCTGCAGAACCTGCAGTGCCAGCTCGGCCTTGGCCTTGGCGCCTTCAACCTTGAATTGCTCGAAGCGGTGAGCGATGCGCACCTGCAAAGCCGCCTCGATGCTGCGCAGGTGGGCGTCTGTCGGCCCGCACAAATGCCCCATGCGGGTATTGTTGGGCGGCGTGAAGGTGTGGCGAAGGATCAAGTCAAAGCTCTTTAGGGCAGGGGCTGCAGGCGCGGCCTCAAGCCTTATTGTCCCTGCTTTGCAGGCTCTGGACGGCCATCGGACCGGCCTGGAATGGGCAGCAGGTTTGAGCAGGGTTTCCCGAGGAGGCAAGGGCTGGGTGGCACTGATAAGATTTGCTCATGATAGGACGCATCACCGGTCAGCTGGCCGAAAAGAATCCCCCGGAGCTGCTGGTCGACTGCCAGGGGGTGGGCTATGAGCTGTTGGTGCCTATGAGTACCTTCTACAACCTGCCGGCCCTGGGCGAGCGGGTGAGCCTTTTGACCCACTTTGTGGTGCGTGAGGACGCTCAAATTCTGTTCGGCTTTGGCAGCGCACAGGAGCGCGCGGCGTTTCGTCAGCTGATCAAGATTTCCGGCGTCGGCCCGCGTACCGCTTTGGGGGTGCTCAGCGGCATGAGCGTGCAGGATCTGGCGCAGGCCGTCAGCGCCCAGGACGGCGCACGCCTGACCAAGGTGCCGGGCATCGGCAAGAAGACCGCCGAGCGCCTGCTGCTGGAGCTCAAGGGCAAGCTCGGCGCCGATGTGGGCGCGGCTGTGGCTGCCCCCGGTGACTCCCATGGGGACATCGGGCAGGCCTTGCAGGCTTTGGGCTACAGCGACAAGGAAGCCTCGCTCGCACTCAAATCGTTGCCGCGCGATGTTGGTGTGAGCGAGGGCATCAAGCTCGCCCTCAAGGCTCTGGCCCGGTAAGTTCAGCGCATGAGCATACAAACCGACGACTTCGCCCCCAGCCCGCAGCGGGTGCTGTCGAGCGCGCCAGCATCGCCGCGCGAGGAGGCGCTCGAGCGGGCGCTGCGGCCTAAGCTGCTTGATGAATACATTGGCCAGGCCAAGGCGCGTGAGCAGCTGCAGATTTTCATTGGCGCGGCGCGCCAGCGCGGCGAAGCACTCGACCATGTTCTGCTCTTTGGCCCACCCGGCCTGGGCAAGACCACCTTGTCGCACATCGTGGCGCATGAACTGGGCGTGAATCTGCGCCAGACCAGCGGCCCGGTGCTGGAAAAGCCCAAGGATCTGGCGGCCTTGCTGACCAATCTGGAAAAAAACGATGTGCTTTTCATTGACGAGATTCATCGGCTCTCGCCGGTCGTCGAGGAAATTCTCTACCCGGCGCTCGAGGACTATCAGATCGACATCATGATCGGCGAGGGGCCGGCCGCGCGCAGCATCAAGCTCGACTTGCAGCCCTTCACCCTGGTGGGCGCCACCACCCGCGCGGGCATGCTGACCAACCCCCTGCGCGACCGTTTCGGCATTGTGGCCAGGCTGGAGTTTTACACCCCGCAGGAGTTGGTGCTGATCGTGCGGCGCAGCGCCGGCCTGCTGCAGGTAGCTATCGCTGATGGGGGCGCGCTGGAAATTGCGCGCCGCTGCCGCGGTACGCCGCGCATTGCCAACCGGCTCCTCCGACGGGTGCGCGACTATGCCCAGGTCAAAGGCGACGGCACCATCACGCTGGAGCTGGCCAACAAGGCACTGGCCATGCTCGATGTCGACCCGCAGGGCTTTGACATCATGGACCGCAAGCTGCTGGAGGCGGTGATCCACCGCTTCGACGGCGGGCCGGTCGGGCTGGACAACATCGCGGCGAGTATCGGAGAGGAATCGGGCACCATTGAAGATGTGATCGAGCCCTACCTGATTCAGCAAGGCTATCTGCAACGCACTCCGCGCGGCCGGGTGGCGACCGCTGCCGCCTACCGGCATCTGGGCCTGTCAGTGCCGGCTGCACGGTCGCAGGCCGGCCCCGATCTTTTCCAAGCCTGAAGCAGCGACCATGCGCGCGAGCCTGCCTGCCTTGACCCACTGCAGACAGACGATGCGGCGTTTGGCGGCTATTGCGCTGGTGCTGTGCCTGGCAGCCTGCTCGGGTTTGCCGCAAGCGCCGTCAGGTGATGCGGCAGCCCCAGGCAATTCCTGGGAGCTGGCTGGCCGAGCCGAGCGGGACATGCCTTCGGACCTCAGTGCCAGCGTCTGGCAGCACCAGACCTTCCCGGGTAAGCGCAAGAACCGGTACAGCTATGTCTGGCGGGAAGGTCGGCCCGCCATGGAGGTGCGCTCGGAAGGCGCGATCAGCGCGATGCGCCAAGTGGTCGATGTGCAGGCCGGATCGGTGAGCGGCATACGCTTTTCCTGGAAGGTTGCTTCTTTGCTGGAGATGGCCGATCTGAAAGACGCTGCGCGCAGTGATTCGCCAGTGCGTATCGTGCTCGCTTTTGACGGTGACCGTAGTCGCCTGTCGGCCCGCGATCACATGTTGTCGGAGTTGGCCCGTTCGCTGACCGGCGAGGACATGCCCTATGCGACGCTCATGTACGTCTGGTCTAACGAACTGCCGGTGGGCACGGTGCTCAGCAGCCGGCGGACCGATCGCATCCGCAAGATGGTGATTGAGTCGGGCCCTGCGGGCATCAACCGCTGGCAGGACTATGAGCGCGATGTACGGGCCGATTACGAGCGCGCATTTGGCGAGCCGCCTGGCCGGCTGATGGCCGTAGGCATCATGAGCGACAGCGACAACACGGGGGGTTCGGTGCGCGCCTGGTATGGTCCGGTCGTGCTCAGACGAGCGCCCTGAGCCTGCTCAGACCTCATATTCAGGTGTAACGTTTGCTGCGCAGCTTGGCCTTCATGTCCTGCAGCATCGGTTGCAGGATACGGCCATCGAGTTTGAGTGCGACTGCGGTGGCCAGGATGTCGATGATCATCAGGTGCAGCAGCCGCGAAACCATGGGGCTGTAGCGGTCATAGCCCTCGGGATGATCGGCGGCCAGGTGTATGTCGCCGGCCGATGCCAAAGGCGATCCGCTGGCGGTGATGGCGATCACTGTCGCCCCATTTTTGCGGGCGATGTCTGTGGCATCCATCAGATCGCGGGTGCGGCCCGAGTTTGAAATGACCACCAGGCAGTCGCCAGCGCGCAGCAGCGAGGCGCTCATGACCTGCATATGGCCGTCGCTGTGCGCGATGGTGTGAACCCCGAGCCGAAAGAATTTGTGCTGCGCGTCCTGCGCCACGATGCCGGAATTGCCCGCGCCGATGAATTCGATACGCTGGCGCTGCTGGCAGGAACCGAGCAGGGCGTCGACCGCCTTGCCGATCGCGTAGGTGCTGGCCTCGTTACGGTACTTGAGAAAGGCAGCGACGGTGTTGTCGATTACCTTGACCGTGACGTCACTGACCTTGTCGTCGCTGTCCACGCTGCGGTGAATGAAGGGCACGCCTTCGCGCACGCTGCCGGCCAGCTTGAGCTTGAAGTCAGCCAGCCCGTCATAGCCCAGGCTGCGGCAAAACCGCACAACGGTGGGTTTGCTCACGCACGCTTGCGCCGACAGTTCACTGATCGGCTGCCGGGCAAAGGCCGCCGGATCGCTCAGTACCAACTCGGCGACCCGCTGCTCAGCGGGGGCCAGCGAGGGCAGGCAGGCTTTGATGCGGTCGAGCATGGAGTTCTGCAGTGTAACTAGGTTACCTTGTTTCTAGGTCGCAGTTACCAGCCGCTTGTTGCCCTGCACTTATGGCCGTGCTGCCGCGCGGGCAGGCTGCAGGTCGATAATCCCGGCCATGAACCAACTCGACGCACTCAAGCAATACACCACCGTGGTGGCCGATACCGGCGACTTTATGCAACTGGGGCAGTTTCGGCCGCAGGATGCCACGACCAATCCCTCGCTGATTCTTAAGGCGGTCAAGAAGGCTGAGTACCAGCCTCTGGTGGCGCAGACCGTCAAAGCCCATCCGGGCCAGGCCCTGGATCTGCTGATCGATCGATTGCTCGTGCGTTTCGGCTGCGAAATCCTCTCCATCATCCCTGGCCGTGTCTCGACCGAGGTCGATGCGCGCCTGAGTTTTGATACCGCCGCCACGGTCGAGCGCGCTGAGCGGCTGATGGCCTTGTATGCGGCCGCGGGCGTGCCGCGTGAGCGGGTGCTGATCAAGATTGCTGCCACCTGGGAGGGCATGGCGGCCGCGCAGCAACTCGAGCAGCGCGGCATACACACCAATCTGACGCTGCTGTTTTCCTTTTGCCAGGCGGTGGTTTGCGGCCAAGCCAGGGTGCAACTGATCTCCCCCTTCGTCGGCCGTATCTATGACTGGCATAAAAAGGCCGCTGGCAGCGGCTGGGTTGAGGCCGAGCATGCCGGCGCCCGCGACCCTGGGGTGCAGTCGGTGCGGCAGATTTTTGAGCATTACAAGCGCTTTGGCATCGCTACCGAGGTCATGGGCGCGAGCTTTCGCAATGTGGGTCAGGTACTGGCCCTCGCAGGCTGTGATTTGTTGACCATCAGCCCGGAGCTGTTGGCGCAGCTGGCGGCCAGCCTGGAGCCGGTCGAGCGCGCCCTAGACGCGCAGGCGGCGCGAAGCCTTGACCTTCCCGAGCTGCATTTGGACGAGGCGGGTTTTCGCCTGGCCCTGAATCAAGATGCGATGGCTACCGAAAAGCTGGCCGAGGGCATACGCGCCTTCGTCAGCGACGCGATCGGGCTGGAGCAAGTCCTGCTGGCGGCGTGAATGACAGCCGCCGCTTTTGTGCGCTGTGACCGTGCGCCGGCCTGGGCCGAGCTGCGGGCGTATTTTGAGGGGTCGGGCCGCCGCCTTGATCTGCGCCGTGCCTTCGCCGAGGACCCGCGCCGTTTCGAGCGCTGGAGTCAGCCGGCGCCCCATGTGTTTGCCGATCTGTCCAAGAACCTGATCGATGCGCACACCGAATCCCTGTTGCTCAAACTGGCCGAGCGGTGCGGCTTGGGCGCCCAACGCGATGCCATGTTTGGCGGCCAGGCCATCAATTCCAGCGAGCAGCGCCAGGTGATGCATTTCCTGCTGCGCCAGCCTGAGCTGCGCGCTGCTCAGGCCTTGGCGGCCGAGTTGCAGGCGGTGCAATCCACCGGCCAAGCGATGCTCACTTATGCCGAACAGGTGCGTGCCGACCCGGGCATCACCGATGTGGTCAATATCGGCATTGGCGGCTCCGACCTCGGCCCCTGCATGGCAGTGCAGGCCCTAGAGGAGTTCAGGCTGCCGGGCAAGCGTTTTCACTTCATCTCCAATGTGGACGGGCATGCCCTGTCCAGCCTGCTCGCTCAATTGCAGCCGCGCAGCACCTTGTTTTTGATTGCCTCAAAAACCTTCACCACCGCTGAAACCATGGCCAATGCGCATTCGGCCAGGCGCTGGTTCGAGGCGCAGCTGGGCGCACAGGCGCCGGCTTTGCTGCCCCGCCACTTTGCAGCGCTGACAACGAACGTAAGCGCGGCGGCTGAGTTCGGCATCAAGACCTGCTTGGGCTTCTGGGACTGGGTGGGTGGGCGCTACTCCCTGATGTCGGCCATCGGCTTGCCCCTGGCCATTGCCATTGGCAGCGAGCGCTGGCGGCAACTGCTCGCAGGCGCACATGCGATGGACGAGCACTTTCGCACCGCGCCCTTGGCGCAAAACCTGCCCGTGCGTTTGGGGCTGCTCGATGTCTGGTACCGCAACTTCCACGGTTTTGCCTCGCGCTGCGTCGCGCCCTATCACAGCCGCCTGGCGCGCTGGCCGGCTTATTTGCAGCAACTCGAGATGGAGAGCAACGGTAAGCGGGTCGACGCGCTGGGGCAGGCTCTGAGCTATGCAACAGCGCCGGTGATCTGGGGCGAGCCCGGCACCAACGGGCAGCATGCTTTTTTTCAGATGCTGCACCAGGGCACCAGCGTGGTTCCGGTGGAATTCGTTCTGGTGCGCCACCCGGCTCACGAGCTGGTCGACCAGCACAGTCAGTTGCTGGCCAACGGGCTGGCCCAGGCCCAGGCACTCATGCTGGGTCGAGCCCATGCTGGCGGCCACCGCGACTTTCCGGGCAATCGGCCGAGCACGGTCCTGCTGCTCGAGCGGCTTGATCCGGCCAGCCTGGGCGCGCTCATTGCGCTGCAGGAGCACCGGGTCTTTACCAGCGGCGCGATCTGGGGCATCAACAGCTTTGACCAATGGGGGGTCGAGCTAGGCAAGGTGCTGGCTGCCGATTTGGAGCCGCGCCTGCGCAGTGGTGACGAAGCCGGGCTGGACGCCTCGACCGCGGGTCTGATGGCGCGCCTGCGCGCATGAACATCGTTTTTGACTTCGGGGCAGTGCTGTTTGACTGGCAGCCGGCGCAGCGTGTTCGCCAGCGTTTGGGTGAGTGGGCACCGGGTCCGCAGCAGGCCCAGGCTTTGGCACAGGCCATCTTCGCCCATGAGGATTGGCAGGCTTTTGACCGAGGCCTTCTAGGGCTTGAACTGGTGGTTGAGCGAACTGCCTTACGGCTGGGCCTGCCGCAGGCCCGGGTGCATGAGCTCTTGGCCCCAATTGGCCACGAGTTGCGGCCCATTGAAGCGAATGTGGCGGTGCTGCAGGCTCTGGCCGAGCGGCGCCAGCGTGAGCGGTCGCTGCGCCTGTTTTTTCTCTCTAATATGCCTGAGCCCTTCGCGCGCACACTCGAGCTTGAGCATGAGTTCATCAAGGTTTTTGATGGTGGCCTATTCTCCGGAGACGTGAAGTTGGGCAAGCCCGACCCGGCGATTTATCAGCAACTGGCCATGGCGCATCAATTGGAGCCGCAACAGACTTGGTTCATCGACGATCACCTGCCCAATGTGGAGGCAGCCCGTGCTCTGGGTTGGCAGGGCCTGCATCTGAGCGAGCCGCAGGCACTTGCCGATTTGCTAAGGTCCACGCTGCCGTGATTGCTGTGCCG
Source organism: Comamonadaceae bacterium (assembly GCA_027486755.1). Classification (GTDB taxonomy): domain Bacteria; phylum Pseudomonadota; class Gammaproteobacteria; order Burkholderiales; family Burkholderiaceae_C; genus Polaromonas. Next base: position 96,637 of record JAIXOM010000011.1, read on the forward strand.
GCTCGCACCATCGGACGAGCTAGATCAGGAGAGTTCATGCAAAGACGACCGTTTCTCGTGATGCTGGCTGCGCCCCTGGCTTTGCCAGCGGCCCTCAGCGCTGCACCCGGCAGGACCCAGTTGCAGGTCTGGAAGGACCCGCAATGCGGCTGCTGTCAGGCCTGGATAGAGCATCTGCAGGCCCGTGGCTTTGCCGTCGAGGTGCATGATGTGGGCAATACCGCTGCGCGCAAGCGCCTGGGTCTGCCCGAGCGTTTGGCCTCTTGCCATACCGCCTGGGTGGGTGGCTATGTGATCGAAGGCCATGTGCCAGCGGCAGACATTGAACGGCTCCTGAAGCAAAAGCCGGCAGCTTTGGGCCTGGCTGTACCTGGGATGCCGATAGGCAGCCCCGGCATGGATGGCCCAGCCTATAAAGGACGCAAGGACGCTTACCAAGTCCTCTTGGTAAAGCGTGACGGCAGCACCAGCGTCTTTGCCTCTTATGCCGGCTCTGCCGCTTCGCGCCAGGTTTAAGGCCGCGCGCAGTCCCTGGGGGCTGGCCTCGGCGGCCTGGCAAATTCCACGTTACCATGGCAAAATGTAGATCCGTGTATCTACATTGAGGTCTGCCATGGAACTCCAAGTCAACCGTTGGGGCAACAGCTTGGCTGTTCGTCTGCCTGCCCAACTTGCCCGGCAGATGGGCCTGGAGGAAGGCTCCCAGGTCTTGGCGGAGCTCACTGCTGAAGGTGAGCTCAAGCTGTCGCCGCGCACGCCGCTGCGGCCGGCAGCCACCCGGGCTGAGTTGCTGGGGCAGATAGCCCAGTTGCACCAGCAACTGCCGCTGACGCAGCCAGTGGCGCGCGAAGAATGGAGCCGGTATTGATGGTCTGTTGATCGGCAAGCCATTCAATGTTGATCCGATATTGATCTACCATGGTGAAGCGACAAAAGCCACTGCTTGCTGAGGAGGCCAGTCCGAATTACCGGGTGGTACCGCCTGGCGAGCGAATCTATGTGGATACCAGCGTTTGGGTGGCGCTGCTAGCCAGGGAAGCGCCTGCTGCTGCCCTGAGTTTATGGTTGGCTCAGTCCCCCCCTTTGTGTTGCGCCAACTGGGCCGAGCTGGAGCTGGCAAGCGCGCTGGGCATCAAGCACCGACGCGGTGAGTTGTCTTTGGGGGCGGCCCGCAGTATCTGCGATGTGTTCGCCAGCATGATGGTTTATCAGGTGCAGCAAGTTCCGGTGCACGCCGCCGACGTGACGCTGGCCCGCAGCCTGTGCATGGACATGGGCCGTGGACTGAGGGCCGGCGATGCCTTGCATCTGGCAGTCGCGATGCGTCTGCAGTGCAGCCACTTCTTCAGCCTGGATCACAGCCTTAACCGCAACGCGGAGGCGGCGGGGCTGCACCTGGTCTCGCTTTAGAACTGGCGTTCGACTATGAAAAAACCCCGCAAGGTTCGCACCTTGCGGGGTTTCGGAGCTTTGACAGGGCACCGGAGCGCCCTGATCGCGGCGACCGGACTGATTACATGCCCATATCGCCCATGCCACCCATGCCGCCCATGCCGCCACCAGGCATGCCGCCGCCGGCAGGAGCGTCGTCCTTCGGCGCCTCGGCCACCATAGCTTCGGTGGTCAGCATCAGGCTGGCCACGGAAGCAGCGTTTTGCAGCGCGGTGCGGGTTACTTTGGTCGGATCCAGAATACCCATTTCGATCATGTCGCCGTAGGTGTCGTTGGCAGCGTTGAAGCCGTAGTTGCCACTTCCGGCCAGCACCGCGTTGACCACCACCGAGGCTTCGCCGCCGGCGTTGTAGACGATCTCGCGCAGCGGCGACTCGATGGCCTTGAGCACCAGCTTGATGCCGGCGTCTTGGTCAGCGTTGTCACCCTTGATGGTGCCAGCAGCTTGCTTGGCGCGCAGCAGGGCCACGCCACCGCCGGCCACGATGCCTTCTTCCACCGCAGCGCGGGTGGCGTGCAGGGCGTCTTCCACGCGGGCTTTCTTTTCCTTCATCTCGACTTCGGTGGCAGCGCCAACCTTGATCACTGCGACACCGCCGGCCAGCTTGGCCACGCGCTCTTGCAGCTTCTCGCGGTCGTAGTC
>JAIXOM010000036.1 GCA_027486755.1 Comamonadaceae bacterium
ACGGCACGCTCGACGCTCAGGCAACTGGTGTTCCTCCACCATCTGCCTGATGGCCTCGCGCTTGACCTGTGGGGCTAGCGCTTTACCCCGAGAACGCTCTTGAGCGCGTGCATGTCCAGGTGGGCCTCGGCCAGCAACCTCTTGAGCTTGGCGTTCTCGCTCTCCAGCTCCCGCAGCCGCTGGGCCTCTGATGCCTCCATGCCGCCGAACTTAGAGCGCCACTTGTAGAAGGTCACGTCACTGAACCCGCCATTGCGGCAGACCTCCTTGATCGGGATGCCGGCCTCGGCCTGCCTTAGAAAGCCAATGATCTGTTCTTCGGTAAATCTGCTCTTCTTCATGTCCGTCATTCTCCTGGTTGACGGACTTCACGAACTTTATGCTGGTACGGCTGGTGGGGGGCAGGTCACACTGAAGAAGGCTCCTCTCTGCGGCTTGTGCTTCCTTGTCGCTAAGGTAGTTGTAAAGATCATTGGCCCAGACCCGCTCTTCAATCTTCTCTAGCTCCTCTTCCCAATGAAGTACGCCGTTGTAGATGTGCTTGGCTAGCCTGTTGATGACCATGTGCTCAAAGTCAATGCCAGGTGGAATGAAGAAGCACACGCGAACGTCTGCGATATGGCTTTCTCGGTCAAAGCGTCTTACTCCTCTTCCTAGAAGAAAAATAAAATCACCACCGCGATGAACTCTATTCTCTACTGTCCAAGCAGGCATTTCAAATGATGCGATTGGTTGAGCTTCAAAGACATCCATCATTCTCAGTATCAGTATGCGTGCGCGATTTATCAAAGCTTCACGGCTTTGTCCTACCTTTGCTCGCTGCTGATACTGCTGAGAAGCCTTGCTTATAGTCGTTTTTTTAATCCATTCAAGAAAATCTGGTGGCTCAATTTCCTGTAGACATGCTTCGAGCAGAGCATTCCCATAATCGTTTATCAGCTTAGGCTTTATTGAATTCTCATATATGTAACGAATCACAAGACTAACCTCAGTACTGTTCCCTTGAATTCGAACATCATTGGAAAGAAGGTATCCGCGCAAATTGGCATAGAACTTTCCGGAATGCTCGCTATCCTCAATTTCAATGAAGGACTGATAAATTCCAGCTAGGCTGATGTACAAGCTGTCCCTGTAATTAATTTGGGACTTAATTACATCCCTTCTAATTCGCTTGAGTGTGTCTGTTTGTTTTTTAATAAAACTAGTGACTTCAGCCTCTTGCTTTTCAATTTCAGCTAGGCGAAGCGATGCTTTCGGGCTTATTTCAATAGCATTTTTCAGTTTCTGGGTTGATGACGAGATGACCTTTGCGTCAGCATCCATAACAATACTTTTCCTTTTTAGATCATTTGCGATCACAGCTAGGGTACTCAAAATTTACTCCTTTATCTTGAGATGAAACCGTTACCAACGGACATGAAATCACTCCGATTTCATTAGAACAATTGTCCCCTTTCGACGGCTTTTATGAACCCCATGAGTTTATTTGTGACATTAACTTGTTAAGAGATATCGGGGCAAAGCGTCACTTAAGTGAGACTTCTAGAGGCTGGAAGAGGGGGCAAGACCTGACTAGATGCCTAAAAGATCATCAAAAAAAGGACTTTTAGGTCTGCCACTGCTATCATGAGTTCAATAGACGATCATTTAGCTGTTAAGAAATGGCCACCTTCTTCCTTGCTCCATATCCAACCTTCGGTACTGCTAATAAGCGCAAGTCGGATGCTCACCAAAAACGGAGCCCCTACTATTGGTGGTGGGAATACTTGCGGCGCAACCAAGACTACCTAGACTGCTGTGCCAACGAGGGCAAAGGACGACTGGCTGACCTGTACAAAGACTTTGGTGATGTACGTGACAAGGAGTTCCGTGTCTGGTGGCAAGAGGATCGCCGTGGTGCTCGACTATTTGGTGAACGACAACTTGAGGTCAAGTTCAAAGAGCTAGAGTCATCGGCTGAATGGGGTGCTGATTGGACCAAGGACAAGGTCATGGTGGTGGCGTTTCCATTAGCAATTGGCAAACGCAGATTGATGGGCGACATACGCAGGTTGCTCGATCAGCGTCACACGGGCAAGCAAGGACGCCCAGCACTTGCTAAGGTTGAAAGCACAGCCAAGTACAAGCTCTCTCGAAACTACACAACAGCAAATCTTGAGACGGCATTGAACGTCTACGATCTGTGGTTATCCAACAATGCGAAGCCTAAGTCGGAAAAGATCAAGCAATGGGAGATCGGCGTGGAACTTAAGCTGAACAAGCTCGCGATCAAGGATGCCTACTCAAGTCTCACGCAAGATCGTTCTGTGAGTCATAACCTGCTCGGAGCTATGGTCAAGCGTTACTTGACCCAAGCTCAAAAAACAATCAAGAGCCTTGAACAGGGCGTCTTTCCTGTCGTAAAGTGATCGAGTCCGATGAAGTTACTACCGCTAATTCTAAAAATATGGGTATGTCATGACTGATATTCAAAGCCCTATTGATGGCGTCGCGGACAAGCTACGGATCAAAGTTAGGCAGTTGTACGCCTTCTTAAAGGAGGCGAATCAGATCCAGTTCCGACCTGTCAGACGTCTGACCGAGCAACAATATTCAATTCACATCTCGGATATGCCGAAGCATCCCTCGGCATCGATTTATAGACCAGTCAAACTTGAGAGCTCGTCTGAAGTGCCGGATATTCTGATTCGCGTTTCAAGACCAAAGCTCACGAGGTGTCCAGGACCTCCAGATTCCTGCGTCGAGTGGATGCTCCCAGGTTGGGACGATCCCAACATAGAACCTGAAGTTGCCGAAAGCAAGAACTATCAAGAAGTCGAAATTGACGAAGATGGCAAAGAGGTCGAGGTAACTAAGACAATCGCTTTTGTCGATGAGCAGACCAGGGTTGAAGATCTTGCGGCATGGGTGGCTGAAAGAAAGAAGTGGGTTGAACCCGAGCTGCTCGCAAGACGAGCAATGCGTTACTTTGAAAGCTTTTACACGCTGTACGCAAAGATTGAGAAAGAAGGGGAGAAGCTTGAACTGCTGATCGCCGACGGCATGCTCTCGTGGGCCACAGAGTCGGCAATTGATGGCCAGATAGCCATTCGCCATCCAATCCTTTTTAAGAGGGTCGAGCTTCGCTTCAATCCAAACGTCCCAGAATTCACTGTCCATGAAACTGAGAGAGAGGTTGAGCTATACAGCAGTCTTTTCCTCGACCTCAAAGATGTTGAGTCCCGATCTATCCGCAATAGAAAAGAGGAGTTAGAAAACTCCGGCTATCACCCATTAGGATGGGACGACACAACGGCATATCTAAAATCGTTTGCCCTTACTGTCTCGCCTACCCAAGGCGAATTCCTTGAAGAGCCAGGAGACGCAGACAAAACCCACCCGCGAGTGTGGCGCGATCCGGTCCTGCTCTTGCGCAATCGCACGGCTGGCATCGCTAACGCAGTCGACAAGATCCTCGATCACATTGATGGGCAGCCCGTCTTCCCGCCTTCTCTTTCACAGATCACGGGGGAGGAAGTTGAGTGGGTTGCCTCTGGACTTTCACCGAGTCAAGGAACGCAACCATCGCACACAGTTGACGGTCTGACAGGGAACGTCCATGCCGTGAAAGATATCTTGCTTGTTAACGAGGCGAACGATGAACAGATCGAGATCGTCAAAAGGCTAGATAGAAGTGGCTCTGTGGTAGTTCAAGGTCCTCCCGGTACAGGAAAGACCCACACGATTGGAAATTTGATCGGACATCTTCTGTCGCAGGGCAAGTCAATACTTGTAACGGCGCACACAGTCAAGGCTCTAAGGGTCTTGAGAGATAAAGTGCCCGATATGTTGAAGCCACTGTGTGTCTCTGTATTGGGAAGTGACCAGCTGGCGAGGCGCCAACTCGAATCGGCGGTCAGCTCCATAACAGAACGCCTGACCAGCGAGACCTACGACAGTCTTATCAAGAAAGGCGAACGTTATGAACTGGAGAGAAACGATCTGATCCAACGTCAGTTGGAGCTCAAGCACTTGCTAAGAGAAGCGATCGAGAATGAATACAAGGCCATCGAGATTGGGATTAAGAAATATTCTCCTGCTGATGCTGCGAGGTTCATTTCCCAGAACAAAGAAGGCAACGATTGGATTCCTTCCCCTATCAATGTCACCGTAGAGATTGATGGCAGGCTCCCACAGATTGAGAGGCTCTACGCATTGGGAGCCTCTTTCAGCCAACAGGAAGAAGACGATGCGCGGCTACATATGCCCAAGCTCTCCAAATTGCCTAGCGAGGCTCGATTTGGCGAGCTCGTTGCTGATCTCAATAGTTTATTGACCCAAGATTTGTCGAAGGGTAGAGACAAGTGGACCGAGGGCAAGGGTTCCAGTGAGGAGCTCACCAGCCTTCTAGGACAGTTGCTATCCGAATTCGATGATGAGCTACTCGCACAGAGCTGGCGTCCATTCGCAATTGTGGCTGGTATACATGGTGCCGTTGAGCGTCAGGTGTGGCAATCATTGATCGAAAAAATCGAGTTGGCAGTTGAAGCCAGCGCGAAGCACTCGTTGACTCTCCAGCATCGGGCAAGTCTTTCCGAAGACATCGCAATCCATAAGCAGCTGGCTCTGCTCGAACAGATATGTAATCACCTTGAAGCCGGTGGCAAGCTCGGATTTCTACAGTTGGCAACAAAGTCGGAATGGCGGCAATTGCTCAAAGGGGTTCGTGTGGCAGCTGGAGAGCCCAGCCACATAGAGCATTTCAAAGCCCTCAGGCAACTGGCAGACCTGAAAGTACAGCGACTCGACCTGGAGGAACTCTGGAACGCACTTATCGGCAACCACATCAATAAGCCTTTCGACCAGCTAGGCTCTTCACCTGAACAATCGTGTAGGGCATTGATACCGGAAGTGAAGAGATGCTTGGACTGGAGCGATGCTGTCTGGAAACCGCTGTCTGAAAAACTAAAGCAGAACGGCCTGAAGCTGGACGACCTTGTCAACGCATTGCCTAGAGAGACCTCCCAGGTTGCTGAATACACGGTTATCGAAAAATTCGCCAAGTCCGAACTGATTGCGCTGGTTGAATCAGAGATTGGCAGGAGGAGACTCAAAGAAGTTGAAGCCGAATTCGTTAACCTGAAAAACCTTGTTGTCAATGTCGATCCGAGCCGTCCAGATCAAGGCTGCGTTGGCCGTATCACCAAGGCCGTGATAAACAAGAATGTTCTTGCTTATGAACAAGCTCTCGATCACTTGAGAAGGATCCTGTCAGTAAAGCCTCTGGTAGATGAAAGAGATTCCCTCTTGGCTTCATTGAAGGGCTATGCCCCGACATGGGCCAGTCTGTTGGCTCAAAGAGCTGCGCCTCAAGGTCAAGGGACTTTGCCCGGAAATGTCAGCAAAGCGTGGATGTGGCGCAAACTCAGTGAAGTTCTGGACGAGCGCGGAAAGTTAGACGCACAGCAGATTCAAAAGGAGCTCGATGGTGTCGCGGATATGCTTCGGGAAGTCACCCGGCTGCTTGTGGATGCCAGAGCATGGGCTGAGCAGCTAAAGCGACTTCAGGCCGACAACGCCATGCGTCAGGCCCTAGTGGGTTGGCTTGATACGGCAAAGAGGCTTGCTTCTACGAGGCAACTAGACAAGAGGCAAACCCTTCTGAGCGAAGCCAGGAAGCTCATGAGGAAGTGTTCGGAGGCAGTTCCCGTTTGGATCATGCCTATCTCAATCATGGCCGAGAGCTTTGATCCTCAAACAACTAAGTTTGATGTGGTGATCATTGACGAGGCAAGTCAAGCAGATATCAATGCGTTGATCCCTTTGTACATGGGAACGCAGATCATTGTTGTAGGTGACCATGAACAAGTCACACCACTGGGTGTAGGCAAGGATCAAACCATCCTTGAGAACTTGAGAAAGTCGATGCTCAAGGACATACCTAATGCGCATCTCTACGACAACATGTCGTCCATCTACGACCTCGCGCGGCAATCCTTTGGCGATGGAGTACGACTGGTTGAGCATTTCCGATGCGTGCCTCAAATCATTTCCTTTAGTAATGCGCTGTCTTATGAGGGGAAGATCCGTGCTCTGCGGGAGGCTAGCTCCAGCAACTTGAAGCCATCGTGTGTCCCATTCCGTGTCAACGGGATCAGGGATGGTGATGTCAATCGCGCAGAAGCAGAGCAAATCGTCGCACTTATCAAGGCAATGATTCGCCATGAAGCCTACGCAGGCAAAACCATTGGTGTCATCTCGATGCTTGGCGAGAGTCAAGCTGTGTTGATCCAATCACTCATCCATAAGGAAATTGAATCGGTAGAAATCGAGTCACGGCGGATTCAGGCTGGCATATCGGGTGAGTTCCAAGGAGATGAGCGTGACGTTGTCTTCCTTTCCATGGTTGATAGTGCTGCCGACACTAATCCATTGCGAGCCACGGGCGACGGAGCCTTTGAGCAGACAAAGAAGCGCTACAACGTTGCCGCAAGCCGAGCCAGAGATCAGCTGTGGGTGATACATTCATTTGATCCTGACCTTCACCTGAAGGCTACAGACCTACGGTATCGCTTGCTTCAGCACGTCAGGGATCCGGACTCATCATCTCGAAATTTTGAGCAAGAGGTTGGAAGGACTGAGTCGCCTTTTGAGCGCGAAGTGCTCAAGAGGTTGACTAGCGCAGGGTTCAAGGTTCGAACTCAAGTACAGGTCGGCTACTTCCGGATTGACATGGTTGTAGAGGGGGATGGAAAGCGACTTGCTGTCGAGTGTGATGGAGACCGATACCACCCGATTGAAAAGCTTGCTGAGGACATGAATAGGCAAGCGATCCTTGAGCGCTTAGGGTGGAGGTTTGCTCGCATTCGTGGAAGTGCTTTCTATCGTGACCCTGATCAGGCAATGGAGTCTGTATTCAAGCGCCTAGAGGATTTAGAAATTGCTCCACACACATCAAGTGCTAACGGCAGCGACTCAGATGACAGAACACTGATAGAGGAGCTAAAAACTATCATCGCTAATGGATTTGTTGATGAGGCAGATGATGACTTCTCAACTGAGGTCAACGAGCCTGTAGAGGTTGTTGACATAGCCGTGATGGACGCTGAGAGCCCCGAAGTTACCAAGGTCAATGAGCCAGAAGTCTCGGCGGCACTTCCTGAGCGGGACTCGGAAAGAGAACCAATTGTCGTTGACTCAGGTGTGACGTCTACAAGCCAGACGAACAAAGGCGGCGTATTTCTCTCCGAGTACACCCACTATTCAGGTCCAGCCTGCCACGATCCACGCACGACAAGTCAGCCACAGATCGCTGACGATCTTCTCAACATCGTCAAGGCTGAAGGACCTGTTCAGGTCAAGAGGGCGTTTGATATCTACTTGCGTAGTTGCGGCATCAAACGAATGGGCCATGACCTCAGAGACAGCTTGTTGGACGCAATGGCGCATCTAAAGCGGTCGGAATTTATCGCTGCGCACAAGTACCAAGCTGATGATGATTCCCTAGCTGAAATAGTCTGGGTCCGAGGCGCAGCGGCAGAGGTTCTTCGTAAAAGAGGTGATCGCTCTTTGGAAGAAATTCCTGTCGGAGAGTTGTACTCGATTACTCAGTCGGTAGCTTTTTCACGTAAGGTAGAAGCTGGAAGCGAAGAGCACTTGCGAGCAGTACTTGAGGTCTTGGATCTAAAAAGACTAACTTCAAACGCTGAAGCAATTCTGAAACAGGCAATTGCTGGTGATTTTGTTGCGAAAAAAGGACTATGAAATGAAGAATTTCAAAGGGCAAAAATATTACAAAACATCGGGTGTCATTTTTTTAATTCTTAATGCTTTTATTTCTTTTGCGCTAGCAAATGAAAAGAGGGATATCTTCTGGGCATGCGATGGGAAAATGGTCAGCAGAAATACCACGCCAAGTAGTATTGAAGTCCGTTCATCCTTCTATATTGGAAAAGATTTTGTGGAACAGGAAGGCACTCGTTTTCGTATTTGCGAAGAGCAAAAAACTCAACTTCGATTTGCTGACGACTGTAAATCACCAAAAACATCTAATGGGAAAATTGACCTAATCTTAAAAACTGTACAGATTGACGAAACCCTAAAAAAGATCACCCCTAATACTCAGTATTACGAAGAATGCCGCAGTGTGAGAAATCCCAGAGGGTGACTTAGGTAAGAATTTCCACCATGAAACCTGCCGTTCCCCATGACTACGTTCTAAGCAACAAGGTAATGCCTGGTCTTCCTAAGATCGGCCAAATGAGGAGTGAAAATGATTGAAATCATTCTGGCATTTTTGATGATGACATGGGATTTCTTGAGGCCAATAATAATAGGTGGCTTCTATCTTATGTTGTTTGTTGGAATATTTAAGTGGTGGATTTTGGATGGTGTTACTGAGCGATTAGATACAGCAATAATTCATTTAAATACTATAGAGAACGATGTGACGCGAATGAGTAGTGCCATCGTCAATATAGAAGAAGAGTTGAAATGGTGGAGTGATGGGAACACACTTGCTAAACAAATACTGAAGAGATTAGATGCTATAGAAGACAAAATGGTATCGGCAAAAATAGGTGAAGATGGGATTTACAGTCAAAGTAAAAGTTATAGTGAATACAAGGAGAAATATAGTAGCGGGTCTTTTAGCAAGTTGGTGGATGCTGAAAAAAATATTTCAAAATAGAAAGTTTTTTAATGTGGATGGATGATGAATAAATATTCAACCCACTCAAATGCTTTATGTTTTACAACGTCGTTTTTGCGATGTAGTGTTGGGTTGCCCTGTCATCGCTTGCCATGTAGCAAGTCAATGTTCATCTCGGCATCCAGGTTCGATGAGTAGAAGCGTTCAACCATCTCCACACTTGTACGGGCGTTTTTCGCCAAGGTCAGCAGGTCAACCTTCCGTCCATATAAAAGCCGGAATGTCATTGCCGAATGCCGCAGGCTGTAGAGAGTCCTGTGCTGTCCGTTGGCGGTGTTGTCGCCAATGCCAGCCTGTTGCTGGATGAAATTGAACTGCCACCTGTAGGCCTCGAGAACAAGACTGCGATTGGGGTGATCAGGTAAGAACACATAGTCATCGGGACTGCCAAATCTATTGGTCACTTGCCAAGCCAACAGGTGTTCATAGACCACAACGGCGGGCTGTAGCGTCACTATTGGTTTGTCGTGTTTCTTCGTTTCGGGCAGGTTGAGCCGCAGGTATGTGTGCTTGCCACGCACGATTGTCACGTGTTTGTGCTGAAGGAACTTGATATCGCTAGGACGCATAAATCCATTGACCATAAAGCGGATCAGCCAATGAAGGTCTTCGCTGACACGTGCGAATTTTTCAAGTGTGCCTTGCCCCCTACGGCTCTTGCCAGTGAACTCCTCTGGCACAGACTGGCCCCGCAATCGCCGTGCCTCACGCACCAAGGTCAAATACTCAGCAAGGTTGTAGCTGCCACGTGGCTTGCTGGTGACCTTGACTGCTGGGAATTGGGGCACTGACTTCAACTTGCCCACGCCAACCGCATAGTTCAAAACCTTTCTGATGGCCACCAAGTGCTGCTGAATTGTCACCGTGGTCAGGTTCTGATCGCTCAAGTTCTGGATGTAGTCGCTGATCTGCTGATAGCCAATCTGCTCCAAGGCCATTGCGCCAAAGAAGGGCAGGATGGTCTTGTGAAGCCTGTTGCGCAGAATGGCAAGACTTGCCGCAGTCAATTCGCCGCGCTTCACTCGACCCTGCTGGAATGCCAGTGCTGCCTGAACTAGATCAGCGAATTTGTTGGGCCGTTCGCCGCGATCCTTGATGCCTTCGCCGTAGAGTTCAGCGATCTTGATGTGGAAGAACTGCTTGGCCTGATGGATGGCGGCCTGCTTGTTTGTGGTCTTGAGGCTCTGCGTATAGGTCTTGCCCTTAAGGAAACAGCGCACCTGCCAATACCTGCTGGCGTTGCTTTTGAAGATGCGAAGCTTGGTCGGATAGTTAGCAATGGGCGTGACTGAAGCCAAGATGGGCAGAGTGCGATGCCGTGGCGGCTTGTAGTCAGTGTCGTTTGCTGCTGCGCCCCATGTGCCCAAGTCCATGCGGGCAAGCGTAACTTCGGCCCTGTGTCCCGAGCAACCGGGCGGAATATTGGAATCTACAACGTGGCGCGTCCCTATGAATTCATTTGTTTCAATTCAAACAAGATAAGTATCAGCACAATCAAAATGAGGAACAGTAATATTTCAGTCATGGTGTCTCACTTCCAACGTGACAGCCTACTCCGGTAAACGGCGTTTCATTCTCAAATATACAAGGGCTCGGACGACCCATGTCCACAGTCCAGCCAGATGAACTGAAAGTCCCGCATAAGAAGTACCGGACAACTAATTGATTTCAGACGATAAACACTATAGGTAGTGTCTGGACATCCCCGCGAACCCCAGATATAGTGTGTCTCGACAGAAAGCAAAGGGGGCTGTGTGCGACCACAGCCCCCTAAGCCCCTAATCTGTTCGACCAGGGAGTTTCAAACAACAACGTGTAAGAACACAGCTATGTTGCCATGAAATCAGACTGTCGGTCGGACTTTTTCTAACGAATCGGGGACACCCCGAGGAAAGGACCGAAATGGCTGGAAAAGACGAGATCGACAAAGTTTGGGACAAGGGTCGGAAGATTCCGGGAAAAGACCCTGACCTATATCGGAAGGACTCTCATGGCAATGAGATCTACAAGCCTTCCTACGGCAAGAACGGCGCAAAAAGTTGGCACATCGATCACAGTGTGCCGGTATCGGTTGGCGGGTCTGAAAGCCTGCGCAACAAACAGCCGCTTCAAGCCAAAGCGAATCTTCAGAAGTCTGACAAGTATCCGGTCAAGCCCGGATCGCTCAAGCAGCCCAAGAAGTAAGTGTTGAGGTGATAGTGCTGGGACGTTCCGGTGTCCCAGCAACTTGATGTCCGCGCATGATTCGCTGCCAATGAAAAAGTCTGAGCTCACCATCGTCGAGTACACACCTCACGAACACGGCTTCTACGAGGAGCTGGTTCGACTCGTTATTTCGCTCAGTGCTGTCGGTATCGCGTTTGAGCTACACGCAAAAGGAATCGCAAATCCTTATGGCATAAATCAACCAATGGTTCTCGAAGGGAAGCCAGAGATCAGCTCTCTGGAAATTCAAGTCTTCCCGCGACCGCTCTATGACCGACTGCTAAACGCAAAAGAGAACCAGGCTGAGATTGTTCGGCTGATCAAACGGCCCATCAACCGATCGCCTCCTAAACATCCCATTCAACTGAACAACGTCCAGTTGATGATGGCTCGGCTGGTTGGTGATGCGTTCGTGTCTTACTACGAGCGCCACCTTGATGCTGTGGAAGACAACTGGGGGAAAGAGCGGGAAGGCAGATGGCCTGCGGTCTGGTGGTTCGCGTGGGCAATTCGTAACGCAATCTCGCACGACGGAAAAATACGCTTCAAGAACCCCAAGCACCCGGCCGTTCAATGGCGCGGCCTGAAATACGACTTCAATGACAACGGGCGGCGCATCCTGTTTGACGACCTCACTGGCGTGGAGTTGATCCTGCTGATGGAAGAAATGGATGCCGCACTTCGTCGTCCGGAGCCCATAGATCCTGCGCCACCCAACCCGCAGGTGTAGCAAACCTGAACGCCCACCCCGACCCACGCTGACCCACAGGCTCATATACGGTCCAGCCCGAAGCCGTCACCCAGCCACTGGCAAGCGTAAAGAAAATTGACGCTTGACCCATAACCCCGCCCACACCTTCCCCAGTAAAAGTAGCTAACCGAAAACCTTGCTACACCAGCGTTCAAGCAAGTGGATGGCGAGTGGAGTCGGGTTTGAATCACCCTTTGGGCTGTGAGTGGGAAGGCCCAGAAACGAGAAAACCCACTGACCTTGAGAAATCAGTGGGCTCATCGTGTGACCTGAATGGTCGGGGTGAGAGGATTCGAACCTCCGGCCTCTACGTCCCGAACGTAGCGCTCTACCAGGCTAAGCTACACCCCGAAAATCTCAGCAGTCTAGGCTACAAATGGAGGGGGAAATTGTAGCAAAAAGCACCCCTGAATCGCTCTTGCCGAAGTGCTCCCTGAATGCTTGAGCGCGAGCCGGCAAGCTTCAAAGGCCGGGGTGACTCAGGTGCGCAGCATGGCGATTGGCAATGGCTTGCGGCCCCAGCGAACCCAGGACCATGCCCATCAATCCCGCCAGCACGCCCGCAAGCTGCGCGGGGAACTCTTCACCGGCCGGCGTGGCCAGAAACACCACCCAGGTCAGGATGCCCAGGACGATGGAAAAGATCGCTCCTTGCGTGCTGGCGCGCTTCCAGTAAAGCCCGAAGACCAAGGGCACGAAAGCGCCCACCAGGGTGACCTGGTAGGCGCCCGAGACCATTTCATAGATCGAGGTGCCCTGGCTTTTGATGGCATAGGCCAGCACGAACAGGCTGAACACCAGAACGGTGATGCGCATGGTGCGCAGCTCGTTTTTGTCGCTGGTGCGCGGGCGGAACTGGCGCCAGATGTTTTCGGTGAAGGTCACACTGGGCGCCAGCAGGGTGGCCGATGCGGTGGACTTGATGGCTGACAGCAGCGCGCCGAAGAACAGCACCTGCATAACAAAAGGCATGGTCTCCATCACCAGGCTGGGCAGCACTTTCTGCGGGTCGTCCTTGAGCAGTTCGGCCGTACGCTCGGGCATGATGATCAGCGCACTGGCCACCAAAAACATGGGCACAAAGGCGAACAGGATGTAGCAAACGCCGCCGATCACCGGGCCGCGGGTAGCCGCGCGCTCGCTGTTGGCCGACATGACGCGCTGAAACACGTCTTGCTGGGGAATCGAGCCCAGCATGATGGTGATAGCCGCCGCAATGAAAAACACGATGTCCTTGAAGCTGGGCTCGGGCAGAAAGCGAAACAGGTCCTGGCTGGTGGCCAGGCTGATGACCTTGTCCGCCCCGCCGGCCATGCTGCTGGCAAACACAGCGATGACGCTCAAGCCCACCACGAGGACGATCATCTGCACAAAGTCGGTCACCGCCACCGACCACATGCCGCCGAACAAGGTGTAGGCCAGGATGGAGACCACGCCGATGGTCATGCCCACCGGCACGCTGATGGCGCCGCCCGAGAGCAGGTTGAACACCAGGCCCAGCGCGGTAACCTGGGCCGACACCCAACCCAGATAACTGACCATGATGATCAGCGAGCAGGCCACCTCCACTGTGCGGCCGTAGCGCTCGCGGTAGTAGTCGCTGATGGTCAAGAGCGTCATGCGATAGAGCTTGGCCGCGAAAAAAATGCCGACCAGGATCAGGCAGGATCCCGCACCAAAGGGGTCTTCGACCACGCCATTGAGGCCGCCGGACATGAACTTGGCCGGAATGCCCAAGACCGTCTCTGAGCCGAACCAGGTCGCAAAAGTGGTGGTGACGATCATCACCAGCGGCAGATGGCGGCCCGCGATGGCAAAGTCGGCGGTGGTCTTGACGCGCTTGGCCGCATACAAGCCCAAGACAATGGTGGCGAGCAGATAGACGATGACCAAAGTAAGCAACATGGCAGGTTCCTGGGTCAAGAAAAAAGTGTCGCGAGGCTAGGCCCGTGCGAAAAGCGCCCGAATTCTAAGACCGGGCCGGTCAAGGCAAGGCGCCCCTCCCTTTATCAACCCTGAGGAATATGCGGCTGTGTTGACCCCGGGGGAGGAGGGAGCAAAGGGCTCTGCCGATCGGGATTGCTCTAAAATGCACTCTTTTGTCTTACCGATCTGGCCATGTCCTCTGTTCGTATCCTCGCCGCCGCTCTCAGCTTGGCCGCCTTGAGCGCCTTTGCCCAGGCTCCCGCTACCGCTCCCACAGCACCAGCAGCACCCGGGGCACCGGCGGCGCCAGCGGCAGCGCCAAGCAATGCAGCAGCACCGGCAGCGCCCGCCGCCAAGCCTGGCGATGCCAAGGCCTCAGACAGCGAGACCAAAAAGGCGGCCAACAAGAAAAAGCGCAAGGCCAAGGCAAAGAAAAAAGCCCGCAAGGCTCAGTAAGTTTTGGCAGATCCGATCAACAGACCCGGCGGGCAATGCGGGCCATGGGCGAGTCGGCCTCGATCTCGTGCCAGTCGCGCAGCATGCCCTGTTTCTGGACCTCCTTGCCACTGAGCATGCCGCCACTGAAGTAGGCCATGTGAGTGAGCCTGGCCATGCGCGCCTTGCAGTTGATCTGCACCTGGGCGCGCATGGAGCGGTAAGTCTGCCCTTCAGAATTGGTCTGCGGCGTACGGTAATCCAGCACCGTCCACAACTGCTTGTTGGCGCCCTGCTGCTCGATGGACTGCGGGTCCATGTAGTACATGCCCTGATCGGCCAGGCTCAAGGGCTCCCAACGAGTTGCGGCCTGGCTCGGCAGGCTCAGCAAGCACCCAAGGACGGCAAGCGCGGAGATGGCATGAGCAGGTTTCATGGTCGGCTCCGAATTCTGGGCTTCAGTACGCTCGGGGAACTCTTGGGGCAAAAGGTGGGGCTGTGCCGATGTTCGGCCATCCCCATTTAGGAGCGACGCTGCAGGAGCTGGGCCGCCAGGTCATTGAGCGCACGCCGGTAGGCGCTGTCCGGCAAGCCGGCCAAGGCGGCAATCGCCCGCTGGGCTTCTTGCGAGGCCCGCTCATGGGTGATCTGCAGGGCGCCTGTCTGACCAACGATGGCCACGATGGCGTCGAGCTGGTCGGCGCCACCTTCCTCAATGGCCGAGCGGATCAGCTCACGCTCGGCCGGGCTGCAGCGCTCCATGGCCACAATCAGCGGCAGCGTGACCTTGCCTTCGCGCAAATCGTCACCCAGGTTCTTACCCATCTCGGCCACATCGCCGTCGTAATCCAGGGCGTCGTCGATCACCTGAAATGCCGTGCCCAGGGCCTGACCGTACTCGGCGCAGGCCGCCTCGGTGGCGGCATCGCTGCCGGCCAAAATAGCAGCCAGACGCGCACTGGCCTCGAACAACTTGGCCGTTTTGGAGCGAATCACATGAATGTAGTCGGCCTCGCTGAGCGAGGCATCGTGCATATTCATGAGTTGCTGCACCTCACCTTCGGCAATCACGTTGGTGGCCTCAGACAGCACCTCCATGACGCGCATATTTTGGGCCAGCACCATCATCTGGAAGGCGCGGGAGTACAGGAAATCGCCCACCAGCACACTGGCCGGGTTGCCAAAAGCCTCATTGGCCGTGGGCCGGCCCCGCCGCAAGGTGGACTCGTCAACGACGTCGTCGTGCAGCAGGGTGGCGGTGTGTATGAATTCCACCACAGCCGCCAAATTCAGCCGCTGTTCGCTGCGGCAAGCCAAGGCGCCGCACATCAGCAGCAACAGGGCTGGGCGCAAGCGCTTGCCGCCAGCGGCCACGATGTAGCGGGAAATCTGGCCGACCAGGGGCACATCGGAGGCCAGGCGCTGCTCGATCACCGCGTCCATGTCCCGCATGTCCTGAGCAACCAGTTCCAGAGCGGCAGACGTGCTGACGGGGATGGGTGACAAAGTGAAATTTCCTGACAAAAATCTTCAAGATTATAGGTCGGACGCGGTTTATCGCCGGCAATAAAGGGCGCGGGCAGGGCGGGAAGTCAGGTTTGGCGGCCCATTGCAGAACTGCGTCGCCCCTTCCCCCCGGCTCGCAGCAGGGTCCCAGAAGCAGCACCAGACGGGGCTGGCGTCGACAAAACCGGCTCTAGCGGCTACAATGGAAAGCTTTTCCGCTGGCAGTAGGGCCAGCGGAAAATTCCTTTCGCTTCAATTCGAAGAGGTTTCAAGTATGTACGCGGTCATAAAAACCGGTGGCAAGCAATACAAGGTTGCTGCCGGCGAAAAAATTAAAGTAGAACAGATTGCTGCGGA
Organism: Comamonadaceae bacterium; assembly: GCA_027486755.1. Taxonomy (GTDB): domain Bacteria; phylum Pseudomonadota; class Gammaproteobacteria; order Burkholderiales; family Burkholderiaceae_C; genus Polaromonas. Next base: position 15,870 of record JAIXOM010000036.1, read on the forward strand.
CGTAGGCCAGGAAATCGTGATCGACCAAGTTCTGGCTGTCGGCGACGGCAGTCAGATCAAGATCGGCACGCCTCTGGTGTCCGGCGCAACAGTCAAGGCCACAGTGTTGGCTCAAGGCAGGCACGACAAAGTGCGTATCTTCAAGATGCGCCGTCGCAAGCACTACCAAAAGCGCCAAGGCCATCGCCAAAACTACACCGAGCTGCAGATCGGCGACATCGCCGGCTGATGCTCTAAAGCCTAACAGGAGTCCAGAACATGGCACAGAAAAAAGGCGGCGGCTCAACGCGTAACGGGCGTGATTCCAAGCCCAAGATGCTCGGCGTGAAAGTCTTCGGCGGGCAAGTCATCAGCGCCGGCGGCATCATCGTGCGCCAGCGCGGCACCCGCTTCCATGCGGGTAACAATGTGGGCGTGGGCAAAGACCACACCCTGTTTGCCCTGGTCGATGGCCAGGTGAGCTTTGCCGTCAAGGGCGCGCTCAACAAGCACACGGTGATCGTCACCCCGGCCTGAAGCCGGGCCGCAACGGCCACTGCCCAAAGCCCCGCCCGGCGGGGCTTTTTCATTGGCAGCCGGGCATAGCCCATTGATTAAACTGGAGCGTCAGCCTGCGGCTGCAATCTACACCATGAAATTTGTTGACGAAGCCTTTATCGACATCGCCGCCGGCGATGGCGGCAGCGGCTGCGTCTCGTTCCGGCACGAGAAGTACAAGGAATTTGGTGGCCCCAACGGCGGTGACGGTGGCCGGGGCGGCCATGTGTACGCACTGGCCGACGAGAGCCTGAACACCCTGGTGGACTTCCGCTTCTCGCGCCGCCATGAAGCCAGGAATGGCGAGCATGGCAAGGGCTCCGACATGTTTGGCGCCAAGGGCGATGACATCATCCTCAAAATGCCGGTGGGCACCATTTTGAGCGACGCCGAAACCGGTGAGGTGGTGTGTGAGTTGCTGACGCCAGGCGAGCAGGTACTCATTGCCAAAGGCGGCGACGGCGGTTTTGGCAATCTGCGCTTCAAGAGCTCAACCAACCGCGCCCCGCGCACCAAGACCCCAGGCTGGCCCGGCGAGCGCAAAAGCCTCAAGCTCGAGCTCAAAGTGCTGGCCGATGTGGGCCTGCTGGGCATGCCCAATGCCGGCAAGTCCACCTTTATCTCGGCCGTCTCCAATGCCCGGCCGCGCATCGCCGACTATCCCTTCACCACCTTGCACCCGAACCTGGGCGTGGTGCGGGTCGGCCCCGAGCAAAGCTTTGTGATCGCCGACCTGCCCGGCCTGATCGAGGGCGCGGCCGAGGGCGCAGGCCTGGGCCACCTGTTCTTGCGCCATCTGCAGCGCACCCGCTTGCTGCTGCACATCGTCGATCTGGCACCGTTCGATGAAGGCGTCGACCCGGTCGCGCAGGCTAAGGCCATCGTGGCCGAACTCAAGAAATACGACGAAGGCCTGTACAAAAAGCCGCGCTGGCTGGTGCTCAACAAGCTGGACATGCTCGAGGGCGAGCAGCGGGCCAAAGCGGTCAAGGACTTTCTCAAGCGCTCACGCTTCAAGGGGCCGGTGTTCGAGATTTCGGCCCTGACCCGCGAAGGCTGCGAGCCGCTGATCCGCGCCATCTATCCCTTCATCGAGCAGGTGCGACGGGCCGCTCAGCCGCAGGCGCAGGTCGACCCGCGCTTCGCAGCGGCGGCCGATACCCCCACCTGAAGCCGGGCCCACCCCAGGCCTGCGAGAGATCCAACAGACATGCAAAGCAAGCTCAGCTCCGAGGTGCTCAGCCAGGCCCGCCGCATCGTGGTCAAGGTCGGCTCCAGCCTGGTCACCGACGAAGGCCGCGGCCTGGACACGCAAGCCATCGCCCAGTGGTGCAAGCAACTGGCACGGCTGTCCAAGGACGGGTGCGAGGTGGTGATGGTCAGCAGCGGCGCCATTGCCGAGGGCATGAAGCGCCTGGGCTGGAGCAGCCGGCCCAGCGCCATCCATGAGCTGCAGGCCGCCGCCGCGGTGGGCCAGATGGGCCTGGTACAGGCCTACGAGAGCCAACTGCGCGAGCAAGGCGTGGGCAGCGCACAGGTGCTGCTCACCCATGCCGACCTGGCCGACCGCGAGCGCTACCTCAACGCCCGCTCGACCCTGCTGACCCTGCTGCAACTGGGCGTGGTGCCGGTGATCAATGAGAACGACACGGTGGTCAACGACGAAATCAAGTTCGGTGACAACGACACCCTGGGTGCGCTGGTGGCCAATCTGATCGAGGCCGACCTGCTCATCATCCTGACCGACCAGAAGGGCTTGTACTCGGCCGATCCGCGCAAGGATCCGCAAGCGCAGTTTGTGCACGAGGGACGAGCCGGCGACCCGGCGCTCGAAGCCATGGCCGGCGGTGCCGGCTCGAGCATAGGCAAAGGCGGCATGATCACCAAAATCCTGGCGGCCAAGCGCGCTGCCGGCTCAGGGGCCTCGACGGTGATCGCCTGGGGCCGCGAGCCAGGCGCACTGCTGCGTCTGTGCGCCGGCGAGTTGATCGGCACCCTGCTGATCGCGCAGACGGCCAAGAACCAGGCGCGCAAGCAGTGGATGGTCGATCACCTGCAGCTGCGCGGCTCGGTGACGGTCGATGAGGGCGCAGTGCTCAAACTGCGCGATGAGGGCAAAAGCCTGCTGCCCATAGGCATGGTCGCCGTGCAAGGGGAGTTTGCGCGCGGCGATGTGATTGCAGTGCGCGACCCGCAAGGCCAGGAAATTGCACGCGGCCTGGCCAACTATTCGAGCGCCGAAGCGCGCCTGATTTTGCGCAAGGCCTCCAGCGAATTCGAGCGGCTGCTCGGATACACCGGCGAGCCTGAGATGGTTCACCGCACCAACCTCGTGCTCTCTCGCTGAGCCGCTCAGGCAGGACGGGTCCGCCGAACTTTAGGACTTGAGCTCTGGCAGATCACGCAGATCGCGCTGCGGATCGGGGTCAAAACTGGCGCCGGGCGGCAGGTCGATATCGGCCGAATCGAGCGAGCCGGGCCCCTGCCCTGCCGCTTCGCGGCGCGGGCCACCCCGCAAGAAACGCGGGCGCTGGTCGGCACGGGCCTCACTGCGCGGCACGTAGCGCGACAGCTCATTGAGCGCCATCTCATAGACACCGCGCTTGAACTCCACCACCACGTCCAGCGGTACCCAGTAGTCGTTCCAGCGCCAGGCGTCGAATTCGGGGTGATCGGTGGCGCGCAGGTTCAAGTCCCAGTCGTGGCCCACCAGCTGCAGCAAGAACCAGATCTGCTTTTGGCCCTTGTAGTGGCCCCGCGCATCGCGCCGGATGTAACGATCGGGCACCTCGTAGCGCAACCAGTCCCGGGTCCGGGCCAGCACCTGCACATGATGCGGATGCAAGCCCACCTCCTCGTGCAGTTCACGAAACATGGCCTGCTCGGGGTTTTCGCCCCGGTCAATGCCACCCTGCGGGAACTGCCAGGAATGGGTGCGTATGCGCTTGCCCCAAAAGACCTGGCTTCTCTGGTTGAGCAGGATGATGCCGACGTTGGGCCTGAAGCCGTCTCGGTCGAGCATAATCGAACCTCAAAAATTTAAAACTGAGACCATTATGCACAGCCGTGGCCACAGCGCCAAGCCGCTGCGCCGCATTTGCGTCTCCCCACCCCCAGCAGACCCGCATGAAAGCGTCCCAGTTCCACATTGCCACGCTCAAGGAAGCTCCCGCCGATGCCGAGGTGGTCAGCCATCAGTTGATGATGCGCGCCGGCATGATCAAAAAACTCGGCGCCGGCATTTACACCTATATGCCCATGGGCCTGCAGGTGATCCGCAAGGTCGAGGCCATCGTGCGCGAGGAGATGAACCGCGCCAGCGCGATCGAGCTGACCATGCCGGTGATACAGCCGGCCGAGCTCTGGCAGGAAACCGGCCGCTTTGAAAAAATGGGGCCTGAGCTCCTGCGCATCCGCGACCGCCACGACCGCGATTTTGTGGTGCAGCCCACCAGCGAAGAGGTAGTGACCGACATTGCCCGCCAGGAGATCCGCAGCTACAAACAGCTGCCCAAGAATTTCTATCAAATTCAGACCAAGTTTCGCGACGAGCGCAGGCCGCGCTTTGGACTGATGCGCGGGCGCGAGTTCATCATGAAGGACGCCTATAGCTTCGACCGCAACCCGGCCGCAGCGCAGGCCAGCTACCAGGCCATGGCGCAGGCTTATCGCCGCATCTTTGACCGCTTCGGGCTGCGCTATCGGGCGGTGGCCGCCGATTCAGGGGCCATCGGTGGCGACTTGTCCGAAGAATTCCAGGTGATCGCAGCGACCGGCGAAGACGCCATCGTCTACTGCCCGAGCAGCGACTACGCGGCCAATATGGAGAAGGCCGAGGCCCTGCCACCGGCAGGCCCCCGCCCAGCCGCCGTCGAGGCGATGAAGAAAACCGCCACCCCGGGCAAAAGCACCTGCGCCGATGTAGCCGCACTGCTGAGCCTGCCGCTTGAGCGCACCGTCAAGTCCCTGGTGCTGGCCACCGACGAATTGGACGAGCAAGGCGCGGTGGTCAAAACCCAAGTCTGCTTGCTGCTGCTGCGCGGTGACCACGATATGAACGAGGTCAAGGTCGGCAAGGTGCCGGGCTTGGCCGCCTTCCGCTTTGCCACCGTGACCGAAATCGAAGACCACTTTGGCTGCAAGCCTGGCTATCTGGGCCCGATCGGCCTGCAAAAGCCGGTGCGCGTGATCGCCGACCGCGAAGTGGCGGTGATGGCCGACTGGATCTGCGGCGCCAACGAGGTCGACTATCACATCACCGGCGTGAACTGGGGCCGCGACCTGCCCGAGCCCGAGCTGGTGACCGATCTGCGCAATGTGGTGGCGGGCGATGCCTCACCCGACGGCCAGGGCAACTTGGCCATCGAGCGCGGCATCGAGGTCGGCCATGTGTTTTACCTGGGTACCAAATACTCCAAGGCCATGAACGCCAGCTTCCTGGACGAAGACGGCAAGCCCAAGCTGATGGAGATGGGCTGCTATGGCATCGGCATCACCCGCCTGCCAGCGGCAGCCATCGAACAAAACCATGACGAGCGCGGCATCATCTGGCCTGACGCGCTGGCACCGTTTACCGTGGTGATCTGCCCGATCGGCGCGCACCGCAGCGCCGCCGTGCGCGAGCGGTCCGAGCAGGTCCACGATGCACTGAGCGCCTTGGGCGTGGAAGTGATGCTCGACGACCGCGACGAACGCCCCGGCGCCATGTTCGCCGACTGGGAACTCATAGGCGTGCCGCACCGACTGGTGATCTCCGAGCGGGGCCTCAAAGAAGGCCAACTCGAGTACCAGCACCGCAAAGATGCCGCAGCGACCAAGGTGCTGGATGCCGAGGTGATGGGCTTCCTGCGGACCCGGCTGGGGCTATAAGGCCGCATCGCCGCGAGGGCGCGGCTCCTACGGTCCCTCTTTCTGAAGGCTCCTGCCTCCGTCGAGCGGGCAGCACCGTTTAAACCCGGTGCGTCGCCCCCTCAAAGGCCCGCTCTTGCGCGAACCAGCCTAGAACCGGGATGGTGCCGGGTAGCACCGGCTGTACCTGCACCGGCAGGTCCTGCCAGGCAAAGCGCTGGCCTTCCTTCATCTGCAGCTCGCCCGTCCATTCGAAGACTTGGCAAAAATGAAGGCGCACCAGCGCATGCGGATAGTCCACCATCTCGATGCGCCAAGGCTGGGCCACCGCGATGGTGATGCCAATTTCTTCCTGCAACTCGCGCCGCAAGGCCTGCTCCACCGACTCACCGGCCTCGATCTTGCCGCCCGGAAACTCCCAGTAGCCTTCGTAGACCTTGCCCGCGGGCCGCGAGGTGAGCAGAAACTGGCCGTCAGCACGAATGAGCACGCCGACCGCCACTTCGACGACCTTGCGATCGCCCTGGCGCGGCTGCTGGCCGTCAGCAAGCAGGGGGCTCATGCACGCCCGTGCTGGCCAGCGTAGTCAAGCGCGAACTGATAGGCCACCCGCCCGCTGCGCGAGCCGCCGCGCTCCAGCGACCAGAGCAGGGCCACCGGCCGGGCTGCCTCAATCTCAGGCTCGGGCACGCCATGGGAGCGCAGCCACTGGGCCACGATGGTCAGATACTCGTCCTGGCTGAAGGGGTAGAAACTCACCCACAGGCCAAAGCGTTCAGACAGAGAAATTTTTTCTTCGACCACCTCGCCCGGATGCACCTCGCCGTCAGCCGTGTGGGTATAGCTGAGGTTCTCCTTCATGTACTCGGGCAGCAAGTGGCGCCGGTTGCTGGTGGCATAAATGAGCACATTGGGCGTGGCCGCAGCCACCGAGCCGTCAAGGATGGACTTGAGCGCCTTGTAGCCCGACTCGCCGTCTTCGAAACTCAAGTCATCGCAGAAGATGATGAACTTCTCGGGCCGCGCACTGACCAGCTCCACGATGTCTGGCAGGTCGGTGATGTCGCCCTTGTCGATCTCGATCAACCGCAGGCCCTGCGGCGAGTAGGTATTGAGGCAGGCCTTGATGAGTGACGATTTACCGGTACCGCGCGCACCCGTCAGCAGCACATTGTTGGCCGGCAGCCCTTTGACAAACTGCTCGGTGTTGCGCTGTATCTTGGCCTTCTGGTCCTCGATTTCCTGCAGGTCATCCAGCGCAATGCTGGAGATGTGCAGCACGGGCATGAGCAGGCCATGGCCTGAGCTGCGCCGGCGATAGCGCCAGGCCCTAGCCGCGCCCCAGTCGGGCGCGGCCAGGGGCCCAGGCAGGATGGACTCGATGCGCTGGACCAGGGCTTCAACCCGGCCCAGCAGACCTTGTAATTCAGTCATCTTGGCTTTCTTGCAAGAAGTGCTCGCCGCGCAGCGTCAGCTGCGGTAGTCGGCGTTGATCTTGACGTAGTCGTAGGAAAAATCGCAGGTCCAAACGGTGTCGCTGGCCTGGCCGCGGCCCAGCAGGACCCGCACGGTGATCTCGCTTTGCTTCATCACCCGCGCGCCATCGGCTTCCTGGTACTGGGGGTGACGGCCGCCACCCTGGGCCACCATCACATCGTCCAGGTACAGATCGATCAGGGTTTGGTCCAGGTCGGCAATACCGGCATAGCCCACCGCCGCCAGGATACGGCCGAGGTTGGGGTCGCTGGCAAAAAACGCGGTCTTGACCAGGGGCGAATGAGCGATTGCGTAAGCCACCTGCCGGCATTCGGCGCCATCGCGGCCACCTTCGACCCGCACCGTCATGAACTTGGTAGCGCCCTCGCCATCGCGCACGATGGCCTGCGCCAGCCAGCGCGCTGCGTCCATCAGCGCCGCGCGCAGGGCCTGGGCATCGGCCGAGTCCCAAGAGGTGATGGTCGCATGGCCGGCTTGCTGGGTAGCCACCAGCACAAAGGAGTCGTTGGTAGAGGTGTCGCCATCAACGGTCACGCGGTTGAAGGAGTTCTCAGCCAATTCATGCGCCAGGCCGGCCATCAGCTCAGAGGCGATGCAGGCATCGGTCGCCATGAAGCCGAGCATGGTGGCCATATTGGGTCGGATCATGCCTGCACCCTTGCTGATGCCGGTGATGGTCACCTGCTTGCCGCCGACCTGCACACGGCGCGAGCAGGCCTTGGGCACGGTGTCGGTGGTCATGATGGCCTGGGCCGCCTGCGGCCAGTTGTCGGCCAGTGCGGCCTGTACCACCTGGGGCAAGCTGGCGATGATGCGCTCGCTGGGCAGGGGCTCCATGATCACGCCGGTTGAAAACGGCAGCACCTGTTCGGGCGATAAGCCCAGCTGGCTCGCCAGGGCCTGGCAGCAAGCCTGGGCGCGTGCCAGTCCTTCGGCGCCAGTACCCGCGTTGGCATTGCCGGTGTTGATCAGCAGGGCCCGAATATCCTGGCCTGCGGCCAGATGCTGGCGACACACTTGCACCGGCGCGGCGCAAAAACGATTCTGGGTGAAGACGCCGGCGACGGCGCAGCCAGGGTCGAGCAGCATGACCGAGACATCTTTGCGGCCGGCTTTGCGCACGCCAGCCTCGGTGATACCCCAGCGTACGCCGGGCACCGCAAGGAGCTCATGGTCAGGCGTGGCCTGCAGATTCACGGGCATGGGATAGCTCCAGGCTTAAAGGCAAACGAAAAGGCCGATCAGCTCAAACGGCCGTGGCACTGCTTGTATTTCTTGCCCGAGCCGCAGGGGCAGGGATCGTTGCGACCGACCCGGGGCACCGACTGGTTTTCCAGGAAGGACTGCAGCTTGGCCGCGTCGGCCTCGGTGATCTGGGGCTCACCGCTCTCGTCGGGGGCCGAATAGGTCACGTTGCTGATTTGTTCGCCACGCTGCTCGATCTGAGCGGCGGCCTCGTCGAGCTGCTCGCGCGACTGCACCTGCACCGTCATCAGCACACGGGTGACTTCGTTCTTGACGCTGTCGAGCAGTTGGGAGAAAAGCTCGAAGGCCTCGCGCTTGTACTCTTGCTTGGGCTGCTTTTGCGCATAGCCACGCAGGTGTATGCCCTGGCGCAGATAGTCGAGCGCACTCAGGTGCTCACGCCAGTGAGTGTCTATGGTCTGCAGCAGCACCATGCGTTCGAACTGCTCGAAGTTGTCCTGCCCAATCTGCTCGACCTTGGCGGCAAAAGCCGCATTGGCAGCAGCCACCACCTTGGCCACCACATCCTCGTCGGTGACCGAGGTCTCATCGGCCAGCTGCTTTTGCAGGGGCAGATCGATCTGCCATTGCTCGGCCAATACCCGCTCCAGGCCGGCCAGGTCCCACTGCTCCTCCACGCTCTCGACCGGCACGTACTGGCGCGCCAGGTCGGTGAAGCAGCCTTCACGCAGAGCGGCAATCTGCAAATGCAGACTTTGCGCATCCATGATGTCGTTGCGCTGCTGGTAGATGACCTTGCGCTGGTCGTTGGCCACGTCGTCGTACTCGAGCAGCTGCTTGCGCATGTCAAAGTTGCGCGCCTCCACCTTGCGCTGGGCCGACTCGATGCTGCGGGTGACGATGCCCGCCTCGATGGCCTCGCCCTCCGGCATCTTGAGCCGCTCCATGATGGACTTGACCCGCTCACCAGCAAAGATGCGCATCAGCGGATCGTCCAGGCTCAGATAAAAACGCGAGGAGCCCGGGTCACCCTGGCGGCCCGAGCGGCCGCGCAGCTGGTTGTCGATACGGCGCGATTCGTGGCGCTCGGTCGCAATGATGCGCAAGCCGCCCAGGGCCTTGACCTTGTCATGGTCGGCCTGCCAGCCCTCGCGCAACTGAGCCACCTGCGACTGGCGTGCGGCATCGTCGAGCTCAGCATTGGCCTCTAAAGCCTCAGCCATGCGCTCTACATTGCCCCCGAGAACGATGTCGGTGCCGCGACCGGCCATATTGGTGGCAATGGTGATCATGCCGGACCGACCGGCCTGCGCGATGATTTCAGCCTCGCGGGCATGCTGCTTGGCATTGAGCACCTGGTGAGGCAGCTTGGCCTGATCCAGCAGCTTGTCGATGATCTCGGAATTTTCAATCGAGGTGGTGCCCACCAGCACCGGCTGGCCCCGCTCATAGCAATCGCGAATGTCGGCGATCGCTGCGACGTATTTTTCGGACGTGGTCTTGTAGACCCGGTCCAGCTGGTCTTCGCGGCGACTGGGCCGGTTGGGCGGGATCACCACCGTCTCTAGCCCATAGATCTCCTGGAACTCATAGGCCTCGGTATCGGCAGTACCGGTCATGCCGGCGAGCTTGCCGTAGAGCCGGAAGTAATTTTGGAAGGTGATCGAGGCCATGGTCTGGTTCTCGGCCTGGATCTCCACCCCTTCCTTGGCCTCCACCGCCTGGTGCAGGCCATCGCTCCAGCGCCGGCCTGACATCAGGCGGCCGGTGAACTCGTCAACGATGATCACCTCGCCGGCCTGCACCACATAGTGCTGGTCACGGTGGTACAGATGCTGGGCCCGCAGGGCTGCATACAGGTGGTGCAACAGCTGGATGTTGGCCGGGTCGTACAACGAGGCGCCTTCGGGGATCAGGCCTATGCCGGCCAAAATGCGCTCAGCGTTTTCATGACCCTGCTCCGTCAGGAACACCTGGTGGGACTTTTCATCAACGGTAAAGTCGCCCGGCTTGATCACGCCCTCGCCCGTGCGCGGATCGGCCTCACCCTCCTGGCGCGTGAGCGTGGGCACCACCTTGTGCAGCGCATGGTAGAGCTCAGTGTGGTCCTCGGCCTGACCGGAGATGATGAGCGGCGTGCGCGCCTCGTCGATCAGGATGGAGTCCACCTCGTCGACGATGGCATAGTTCAGTACTCGCTGAACGCGATCGCCAGACTCATAGACCATGTTGTCGCGCAGGTAGTCGAAACCGAACTCGTTATTGGTGCCGTAGGTGATGTCGCTGCGGTAAGCGGCCTGTTTCTCCTCACGGCTCATTTGCGCCGAGTTCACGCCCACACTCAAGCCCAAAAAGTTGTAGAGCCGTCCCATCCAGGCCGCATCGCGGCTGGCCAGGTAGTCATTAACGGTGACCACGTGCACACCCTGCCCGGTCAAGGCATTGAGGTAGACCGGCAGCGTGGCCGTCAGGGTCTTGCCCTCCCCGGTGCGCATCTCCGAAATCTTGCCCTCGTGCAGCGACATGCCGCCGACCAGCTGCACATCAAAGTGGCGCATTTTCATGACCCGCTTGCTGCCTTCACGCACCACCGCAAAGGCTTCAGGCAAAAGAGCTTCCAAGGCTTCGCCCTGGGCCACACGCTGCTTGAACTCGTCGGTCTTGGCGCGCAGCTGCTCGTCACTGAGCTGGGCGATCTGCGACTCCATCGCATTGATGCGCTCAACGCTCTTGCGGTAGGTTTTGAGCAGGCGGTCATTGCGACTGCCAAAGATCTTGGTGAGGAATGTGATCGCCATATGCGCAAGGCCCCATCGAACAAGCGCACGGCTGTTCGCTCAGGCCCGAAACCCTTCGGAAGTATTGGCCGGCGGCGCCACCCCGCCTCGCCCACCAGGGACGAAGAGGCGCTCAAGCCGCAAACCCGCGATTTTACGCTGGCGGGCTCGGACTTGAGACGCGACCAGCAAGCGGGCCGGCCTCACGCAGTGCCAGCGCACCGAGCCCCATAATGAGCGTCCATCCTGCGACTGGCCTATGTACCGCCGACTTCCCCCAGCCCTGCCCATCGCTCAAGCCATCGAGGGCGCACCCGCCCTGGCCCAATTGGCCGGCCAGGTAGAGCGCTCAAGCGCCATGCTCAGGGACCTGGGAGTTCTGATTCCGGCCGGGCTCCAAGTCCACGCCGGTCCCTGCCAGGACGGTCAATGGAGCTTGCTGGTGCGCAACAGCGCGGTGGCCGCCAAGCTGCGTCAACTCACGCCTGCTTTGCTGGAGAGGCTGCGAGCGCGGGGATGGCCGGTCGAACGCATCCGCATCAAGGTGCTGGGATCACTCTAATGACGAATTGATCAACTTGAGCGACAGAGCGTAGATTTTTGGACGATAAGCCCAATAGACATGTCGTCAGGTAAGCAAGCTGGCAAGGGTCTTCGGGACGAGGTGCATGCAGCCATGCCTGCGGGCCAACGGCAAATGGCATTCTAATTTCATGCTGATTTCATAGGGAGATCGCTCGTTGTACAGGGAGGGTATAAAAAACCCGTTCCTCTATCGCAGACGAAGTGTGGCAACAAAATGCTATTTGAGGTTTATAGCTTATTGATCGTCACGTCGCTTCGCGCATGCGGCCATAATCATAATTATTGACTTTATATGACACTATTCTTTCAGTCCTAAATGTTTATAAGGTGAAGGCTCAGCATCGATAAAAATACGCACTGGCGGATCTTCGAATCTCGATGTCATAACCGTGCAATCCTCTGGCGAAGTTATTCGCGGCCGCTTGATTACGCCACAATGCCGAGGAATATCTACGAAACTTGTCCTGAAATTCATCAGATGCTCCGAAAAATTCTTCAACTATGTTTTGCCTTGTGCGTGGTTCTAGGCCATAGCGCCTGGGCACTCAACCTCGGCGGCTCCATCCTCGGCGGCTCCGTCAAACTCGTCGGCGCCAAGGTCACCGCGATCAATGTGGGTAACGGCCTCGAGGCGGGGTCCATAAGCACCAATGCAGAGGGGGCCTATTCACTGACGCTGAGTCCGGGCACCTATCGCCTTAAGGTTCTCAGTACTGCCCCTTCGCTTTACCCCGAGTTTGTAACTCCCGACTTTTCCCTCACGCAAGACAGCGTGCGCGATGTGTTGGTGATTGCCAATCTCCCCTACAGCATTTCGGGCAAGGTTTCGTCAAACACCTCTCTGAGCCTGCTTTCGGCCAATGTGTTTCATGGCCAATACATGGATGGCATGTTCTACGGCACTGCTGTCAATCAGTGCAACACCATGTGGAGCGTCGGAGGCAGCAACATCAACGCGGCGCGCGTGAACCTGGGTGCAGACGGGGCGTTCAGCTTCGCCACCGGGGCCGATACCCGCCGCTGCATCGGTGGCCAGCTGAGCTGGAATGCCAACGCCAGCGGCTTGGTCGCCCTTTCCGGTACACCAGGGAGCATGTCTGTCCAATCGTCGGGTTCCATGAGCTTTTCCACGGCAGCATTTGACGTCAGCACCAACGTTCAGCGCGACATCGCCCTGCCCGATCTGGTCAAGGTCAGCGGCGAGACCCGATCGGCCAGCGGCACCCTGGTCGGCGGCGCGCAGGTGAGCCTGCAAGCCGCGCTGATTCGGGGCGACGCAAATTACACAATCAGCGCCAGCACCACGTCGGACAGCCAAGGGAACTATTTTGTCTACCTACCGGCCGCCACCTACAACCTGACACTGACCCCGCCTGCGGCCAGTGGCTTGTCGACTTACTCCGGCACACTGGCCGTCGATGCCCAGGCCAACCAAACCAAGAACCTGGCATTTGCCCCCCTGCCCCATAGCGTTTCGGGCAAGGTCTCGTCGAGCACCTCGCTGAGCCTGCTTTCGGCCAATGTGTTTCATGGCCAATACATGGATGGCATGTTCTACGGCACTGCTGTCAATCAGTGCAACACCATGTGGAGCGTCGGA
>JAIXOM010000007.1 GCA_027486755.1 Comamonadaceae bacterium
CAGCGTGTCATTGCCCAGGGCTGTGCTGGTGTAGGCACCGGTGTAGGCGCTGCCGCTGTAGATGTTTCCGGTAGGCGCGGTCGCGGTCACCCTGAGGTTAGCCTTGTCCACCGTGTGGGTCGATGCTGTGTAGCTGAAGCTGTAGTTGCTGGCCAAGCCGGTTTCCAGCACCGCGGCGCTGGGCGTCACGGCGAAGTTACCGGCACGCGCCACGCCCGAGGGCGTCACGCCGGTGCCACTGGCTGTCTGCGTCACCAGGACCACCATGTCCGAACCCACCATGCCGCTGGTGGTAAACGGGGTGCCGCTGGCCAGCGTGTTGTAGCTCGTCACGCCGTCGTAGGTGGTGTTGCGGTCTAAATTCGTCAAGGTCACCGGCTTGGGGGCGATCACCAAGTTGGCGTTGGTGATGACAGGCGTGTTGTAGTTTGCAAGAGCAGCGCCAGTGACCGCAAGGCTGGAGCTGTAGGTGCCGGCGTTGGTGCCGGTAGCCAGACCGGTGACGGTCAGCGTGTCATTGCCCAGGGCTGTACTGGTGTAGCTGCCGGCCTGGATGTTGCCGTTGTAGACGGTGGACGCAGGCGATGTGGCCGTGACACTCAGGTTGGCCTTGTCCACCGTGTGGGTCGATGCTGTGTAGCTGAAGCTGTAGTTGCTGGCCAAGCCGACGCCCAGCACCGCAGCGCTGGGCGTGACGGCGAAGTTACCGGCACGCGCCACGCCCGAGGGCGTCACGCCTGTGCCACTGGCTGTCTGCGTCACCAAAACCACTGAGTCCGAAGCCACCATGACGCTGGCGGTAAACGAGGTGCCGCTGGCCAAGGTGTTGTAGCTCGTCACGCCGTCGTAGGTGGTATTGCGGTCTAAGTTCGTCAAGGTCACCGGCTTGGGGGCGATCACCAGCGGCGTGTTGGTGATCAGCGGTGTGTTGTAGTTCACCAGCGCCGCGCCTGACACCACCAGGTTCGGGGTGTAGCTGCCCGCGTTGGTGCCGCTGGCCAAGCCGGTGACCGACACAGTGTCACTGCCCAAGACCGTGCTGGTGTAACTGCCGGTCTGGATGTTGCCGTTGTAGACCGTGGAAGCAGGCGATGTGGCCGTCACACTCAGGTTGGCCTTGTCCACCGTGTGGGTCGACGCTGTGTAGCTGAAGCTGTAGTTGCTGGCCAAGCCGACGCCCAGCACCGCAGCGCTGGGCGTGACGGTGAAGTTACCCGCCTGCGCCACGCCCGAAGCTGTCACACTGGTGCCGCTGGGCGTCTGCGTGACCGAGGCCACCGAGTCCAAACCCACCATCGCCGTGCTTGTCAATGCGGTGCCGCTGGCCAGCGCGCCGTAGCTGCTCACAGCGTCATAGGTGGTGTTACGCGCCGTGTTGCTTACCGTCACTGGCTTAGGGCTGATCTCCAGGACGGCATTGGTGATGACCGGCGTGTTGTAGTTGGCCAGCACCGCGCCGCTGGCTTGTAGGTTGGAGCTGTAAGTGCCGGCGTTGATACCGCTGGCCATGCCCGAAACAGCGATGGCGCTGGCATCGCTGCCCAGCGCGTTCAGGGTATAGCTGCCGGTGTAGGCATTGCCGTTATAAACATTGCCGCTCAGGCTGGCAATAGCCGTCAGGGCCAGGTTGGCCTTGTCGACCGTGTGGGTCGAGGCCGCGTAGCTGAATGTGTAGTTGGCGGCCAAGCCGCTGCCCAGCACTGCGGCGCTGGGCGTGACGGTGAAGTTACCCGCCTGCGCCACACCTGAGGGCGTCACGCCGGTGCCGCTGGCCGACTGCGTGACCGAAGTCACCGAATCAGAGCCCACCAGGCCAGTGCCACTGGGCGCCGTGGCAGCCCTCGAGGCACTGACGGTGGTGCCAGAGGACAAGCTGGCGTAAGTAGTGACCCCGTCATAGGCGGTATTGCGCGATACGTTGCTGACCGTCACCGGCCTTTGGCTGATCACCAGGTCGGCATTGGTAATGACTGGTGTGTTGTAGTTGGCCAGCACGCCCGTCGGTGTTGTGGCCAGGGACAGGTTGGATGTGTAGGTGCCGGCATTCGTGCCAGTAGCCATGCCCGTGACGCTCAGCGTATCGGTGCCCAGGGCGGTGCTGGTGAAGCTGCCGGTGTAGGCGCTGCCGTTGTAGACAGCAGAGCCGGGGGAAGTCGCGGTAACGCTCAGGTTGGCCCGGTTGACCGTGTTGGTGGCGCCTACATACGAAAAGCTGTAATTGCTCGCACTGCCCACACCCATCACCGCCAGGCTGGGCACGGCTGTGTAGGTGCCCGCTTGTGCAATGGCTGAAGGCGTCACGCCGGTGGCAGTCTGCGTCACGCTGCCGACTCGGTCGCTGCCCACCAGGGCGCTGGTGGTGAATGCCGTCGCACTGGCCAGGCTGGCATAAGTGCTGGTGCCGTCGTAGGTGGCGGGGCCTGCAGTGTTTGTCACCGTCACCGACTTGGGGCTGATCACCAGGTTGGCATTGGTGATGACCGGTGTGTTGTAGTTGGCCAGCACGCTTGCCGATGTGGTGGCCAGCGACAGGTTGGATGTGTAGGTGCCCGCAGCTGTTCCGGTGGCCACGCCCGTGACGGTCAGGGTATCGCTGCCCAGGGCGGTGCTGGTGAAGCTGCCGGTGTAGGCGCTACCGTTGTATTCATTGCCGCTCAGGCTGGCAATTGCCGTCACAGCCAGGTTGGCCTTGCTCAGCGTGACCGAGTTGGCCGTGGTCACCGCACCCGCGGTGCGCGCGCTATTGGTGATCGAATAATTGCTCAGCGAGGCTGTGCCTATCGGACCTGTTTGCGACACCACAAAGTTGCTGCCGTTGTCAGCAAAATTCTTGGAATTGAGCGTAACGCTACTAAAGCCGGTCAGCGTTTCACTGTTTTTCAGGCCAGTGGCGGTCACAGTGACCGGCCCCACGGTGGTGCTGCCGCTGTAGGTTCCGGCAACCGCGATGCCCAGCGGCGCCGTGTTTACTGTGACAGTGACGGCAGGGTTGCTGGCGGCAAGAACATAGGTGGTGTTTGAGGGGGTGATGCCGCCGTTATAAGTCAGCTGATAGCTTCCAGCCGCAGAGGTGGCGCTGACTTGGTTGCGAAACGATAGGGTGCCAAATGTGGGATCTCCGGCATTTGCACCGCTGACGCCGGTAGTCCCGCCACTGCTCTGAGTAAAAAGTCCGTAATAAAGAACCCCCGCGGCCGAGCCTTTTGTCGTTGCAAAAGTGTAAGTGGGGATCGTCCCGTAAACGACGCTCTGACCTGAGTACAAGTAGGCGTACAGCGGCGTGATCGACGCATTGCTTCTATAGATGGTGTTGTATTCCGCAGAACTGGGCGTCCAATAAGCCGCTGTATTGGACTCATAGGTGACTGAATACTGGGTGTGGTAAGGGTTGTGTGTCGCCTTTGAAGTCTTGGCATTGATCAGTGTGTTGAGCCCAGTACTGAGATTAGGGTTGCCGGAATAAATATAAGCCCTGCCGCCGGTGCCTACGGTCACGTTCGGTGATCCGCTGATCACCACCTGTCCACCGTAGTTGAAGTAGGTCGGGTAAATCGTTCCCGCGCTGATGATCAATGCCGGCGCGGTGGTCGCGTTGGCGGTGCTGCTGGTGACAACGTCTTCGGATATTGCGATATCCCCGCTATAGGTATAGATGCGCAGCAAGCCGCTTGATGACAAGCCGCGGCTGGTCACACCCGAGACGGTGACGGCACCTACCGACAGCGAGCCGCCATTGAACAGCGTGAGCCCTCCCAAGCCGGAGGCTGACGCGACCGTGGCAAAAGAGTTTTGGCTGTTGTTGGCGGTAATCACGCCGGCCCCCACGAAGGTGGTTCCAAAGCTGTTGGCGTTAAAGCTGTTGGACAAGGTCAGGTTACCCGCCCCGCCGATAGAACTGTGCGCGGCCAGTTCGATCATCCCGGAGGCTGTAGCGGTCGATGCCGACAGGGCATTGGTCAGGGCCCCTGCCGTGCTCGGGCTCGACAGCGTAAAGTTATTGCCTACGGCTTTGCCATTGAGGTCCACCTGACCGCCGGTCACCGTCACCGCTTGCAGACCGAAAGGGCTGCTGGCCAGGAAGTTAGGTGTCGTGAAGGTCAGGCTAGAGGTGGTCGATGAAGTCGCTGCTGCAGACAACACAAAGGTCGTGTCTGACACGCTCACCACGGTGGTTCCCGCTGGAATACCTGTGCCTGAAACCACTTGGCCTGGCACCACCGCTGAGTTGTTGCCCGAAAATGTGGCGGTGGTACTGTTATTGGCCAGGGTGATGGATTGGGTGAAGGCGTAGCCTTCACTGTCGCGGTCCGCCTTCAAAATACCGCCACTGACGGTGGTGCCTTGGGTATAGGTGTTAGCCCTTGACATCAGCAAGGTGCTGGTGCCCGATTTGCTCAGAGCCAAGTTACCGCTGACCACACCCGTTATTTGACTGGCTGTGGCCGAGTTCACATTCACATTCAGGGCCGATACATTAGACACAGTGCCCTGAATCAGCAGCTTGCCCGCATTGACCGTGAGCGCGCCATACTTGGTTGCCGTGACGCTCGCAATCACAATGCCCGAGCCGCCAGCTCCACCGTAGTTCGATTGATTGCCGCCACCGCCGCCACCGCCGCCGCCCGTGTTGGCCAGGCCATCGATGCCGTTGGTCTGCCTGCCATTGTTGAAGAGGATGGAGCCGTTCAGGCCATGACCGCCGTTGCCCCCGCCTCCCAGGCCACCCAAGCCGCCATAGCCATCAGAGCCGGACCCGCCGCCACCCGCGTAATAGGTTTTTACCCCGCTGATGGTGTAGGCAAGGCCATCGTTGCCATCGATGGAATAGCCTATGCTGCGTGTGGGTCGATTGACCGACATGTCATAGGTGGTTGCTGATGTGCCATTGCTGGCGGTGATCGCTCCGCCGCCGCCACCGCCGTGGTTGTACAAGCCGGTGGCGCCTCCGCCTACGGTATTTTCATAGACCAATCCATTGCTGCCCAGATTACCGGAGGACGAATATATGGCCAGGCCGGGATTGCCGGCGTAGCCAGAGCCGCCACCCGATCCGCCGCCCCGTCCATTGTTTAACATGGGCTGGCCTCCTGGGTAAGTACCGCCACCGCCGCCGCCATAGGCCGTCAGGCTTCCGAAGGTCGAATTCGATCCGCTGTTCCCGGTGGTCCCCACATTGATGGGAGTTCGACCTCCCCCGGCGCCCACGGTGATGCTGTAACTTGCATTGCTCAGCGCATAGCTGCTTTGGTAGATCAGGCCGCCAGCGCCGCCGCCACCGCCCGCCCAAGCGCCGCCCCCTCCCCCACCGCCACCGACCACCAGAATGGTGCCGGCGGTCACTCCGCTGGGTTTTAGAAAGGTATAGCTCGATCCATTCCATGACACACCCCGGCTGTCCGCTGTGGAGGTGGCCGAAAATCTCGTGGCATTGGTGGGCGAGTTGAAGCTGTAAAAGCCACCGCCCAAGAACTGGTAAACGTCGTTGAACTCGGCTGGGGCGGTGTAGCTGGAACTCACATTGCCGGTGATGGTGACATCGCCGGCCGTCGTATTCAATGTGGTACTGGCCGAAGTAAGAACGACGTCGCCGCCATAGCTCTGGTTGCCGCTGGTGCTGACATTGGCGCCCAGGCTCGTATTGCCACTGATGCTGAGGGTCGTCAGTGGTCTGACCCCCCCCACCTCGCCGGTGAACACGGTAGAGCCTGAGACAGTGCTGGTTGTCAGCGAAAAATTATTGCCAGTGGCGCTGTTGAGGGTGGAGCCCAGGGTGATGGTGCTGTTGCTTGTTGTCAGCGAGACATCGGTGGCCAGCGTCACCGCCCCTGAATAGGTTTGCGTGCCCGAGGTGGTGATGCTTCCGGCCAGCACCGATGCACCAGAAACTGTCAAGCTCGACGAGCCCGCGCTTCTGATGATCGAGTTGCCGCTTTCCAGGCTCAAAGAGCTGACCGCCAGCGATGTTTGCAAATCAAGTACCGCGCTGCCCGACAGGGCCAGCGCGCCTGAACTGGCACCGAGCGTGCCCGAGCCGGTCAGGGTGATCTTGCCGGCCGACAGATTGGTTCCACCCGTGTAGGTATTGGCTGCGCTCAAATTCAGATTGCCGCTGCCCTGTTTGTTGAGAGCCATGGCGCCGGAAATCACACCGCTGATGCTGCTGTTGCCTGAGCTGTTGGAAATCAGGGTCAGGCTGCTGGGGCTGGCGATTGCGCCCGAGGTGAAGGTACCGGTCCCGGCGTTGACGGTCACACTGCTGCTGTACTGCGGGGCCACCGCAATCAAGCCCGGCGAGCCGCTGCCACCTGTGGCCGCCGCACTGCCGCTGCCCGAAGAGCCGCCGCCACCGCCCGCGCCGTAGGAAGTCGCTGAGGTGGCGGCCACAGAGGCACTGCCGCCCGTGCCACCAATAGAGCTGCCGCCCACTGCGCCCACCGCGGCCGCGTTGGCGCCGCCGCCCCCGCCGGCCGCATAAAAGACGGAAGAGCTGGTGACCGACCAGTTGCTACCGTTACCGCCAGCCCCTGCGGTGACTGTACCGCTGGAGGAAGCCGAGCCACCACCGGTTGCACTGCCGCCGCCACCGCCGCCACCTGAGGGGTAACCCAGGCCGCCGTTGGTCCCTTGGATGCCATTGCTCGTATCTGCTGAAGAACTCGTCAGCCCGCCAAAGTTATTGCCCGTTCCAGATCCGGATCCGCCGCTGGAGGCACCGGTCAAGCCCGGCGTGGCGGTCTTGCCGCCGCCACCGCCGCCTAGCGCCACGCTGCCAAAACCGGTAGTCGATGTACCGGACTGACCGGGCTGCCCCGTCGTGCCGCCGGCGCCCGCTGCACCCACCTGCAAGGTATAGCTGGTGGCTGATGAAACATTAGCCGTGGTGGAAATCAACCCGCCAGCGCCGCCGCCGCCGCCCGAGCCCGCACCACCGCCGCCGCCGCCGCCAACCAAGAGCACATCGACACTGTTCTTGCTGAACACGGGCGTCCAGGAAAAGCTGCCGCCGGCATAGCTCACGCCCAGCGCATCGGCCTGCGAGCTGGCGCTGATGCTGGCGCCACCATTGAGGGTGTAGCTGCCATCATTGAAAAACCTGTAAATCGGCTGGGTCAACAAGCTGCCGGCGATGCTGATGCCGTCCGCGCTGCTGACCAAGGAAACATTGGAAGCCTCCAGCACCACATTGCCGCCAAAACTCTGCGCGCCACTGGTGGTGACCGACCCGCCCAGGGACACTGGCCCAGCGCCGGTGCTCAGGCTGCTCAAGGCCTGGGTGCCGCCGACTGCTGCACTGAAAAACGCGTTGCCGTTGCCTTGTTGCAGGGTCAAGGAGCTGCCGGCGGCAGAGGCCGCATCGACCGTGCTGCTGAAATAAATCAGCGCATTGCTGCTGGCCAGGACCGGGTTGTTGCTTACCACCACAGGCCCCATGTAATTTTGGGCGCCGCCGGTGCTGACATTGGCGTTGATGAAGATGCTGCCCAAAGACCTCAGGGTCAGGGACCCGGTTCCGGTCGCAGAAATCGGCGCGGTGATGGTGATGTTCCCAGCGCCCGAGGCGGTGGTGGCACAGGTGACGGTGCAATTGACAAACGGCGAAGTCAGCGTTGTTTCAATTCTGACATTCGTGTTCGCGTTCAGGGACGTGACAATTTGGCCTGCTGTCGCAACATCAATCACGACGTCCAGGGGGTCCAGCAACCAGGTGCCTGGCAGTCGGCCTGAGCTCAGCACTTGCAAATCGGGCTTCAAGACCAGCTTGCTGGCCGATGTTTCAATGAAGCCGCCTTCGCCGCCATTCGCACCGCCCTTGGCGCTGATCAAGCCGCCCGCTTCGGTCAAGCTGTTGGGGTTGGCCAACTCGCTGATCGCAATGATGGTGCCGCCTGCGGCCGACGAATGAGGCGCCGCATCGGCCAGCAGCTTGCCGCTCAAATCAATGGCGTCGCTGGCGGTCAGTCGAATCACCCCGCCTTTTTCAACCAAGCCCGAAGCGTCGATCACACCGGTGTTTCGCACCACGCCACCGAGCAAGGTGCTGGCCGCCTGCGCGGTCATGACCACCATACCGCCGGGTGCCTGAATCAGCTGAGAGTTTTCGACCAAAGCCGCCATGGTGGACGGCGTGACCAAAATGTTGTTCAGCAAACCGTTGCCAGAGTCAAACTGCAGCTGGTAGCTCTCACCTGCGGCCAGAAAAACCGATCCGGTGATCTGAGCGCTGATCAGGCCCTTGTTGCTGACCGTCGAGCCCATCAAGGCGGCGTAGCCGGCAGGCAGCACCGAGAGCGTTCCTTCGTTGACGACGGCCTTGCTCGAACCGTTGCGCTTGAACAAGTAATGGCCTGCCAAAAAGTCCTTGTCCTGGATGCTGCCGGTCGTGGCCACCAGGCCACCCACCGACACCGACGAGCCCGGCCCGAAGTAGATGCCATTGGGATTGGTGAAAAACACCTGGCCGTTGCCACTGATCTGGCCGAAGATTTGGCTGGCCTGGGTGTCGATCACCCGGTTGAGGATCACGCTAGACGCACTGGGCTGATTGAAGGTGACGGCAGCCTTGGCCCCCACATTGAAGGTGTCCCAGTTGACGATGGCCTTGGCGCTGCTTTGCTTGACCAGAAGCGCGGCTGCCGCCGCCGTCTGCGTCTGCTTGAAATCCACCGCACCCGCGACGACCTTAGGGCCGCTTGGCAGTTGATGGACGGGCGGCGCTTTCGCACCGTCTGCGGCCACGGCACCGCCTAGGCCCAAGATCGCACTGAGGACAACAAGGCTTGCGATCAAGGCATTCGGGGAGGCCGCCTGAGCGCCCAGAGGGGCAGATAGGCTCGCATTCGTTTTCACGGCTTTTCCGGGCATATTGGAGTTTTCTAAAGACATCAAAATGGCAGAGAAGCGCTCAACCAAAGCCGATTTCGCACAAGCGTTCCGTCCTGGTCCTTGCCGGCGGGCGTGGCGCCGGAATTGCTCCCGATGCGCCTGGCCCATGTCGCTTTGAGGGTGCTGCCCCGACCCGTCTGCCAGGTCACAGACATGCCATAGCCCTTCAACACGGTGACGTTCTGGCTGGAGGCGCCCGCAAAATTGTTCTGCGGGTACCCGAGTACGCGACCCCAGTCATAGAACCCGACCCAGCTAAAGCCACTGGGCAATCGCTTGCGTAATTCAAGGTTCAAGAGCTGTCCTTCAGAACCACGCCCCTCATTGCTGGGGTAGGCGCGAACGCCGGCAGTACCGCCCAGGTAAAAACTCTCCGACGAGTCCAGATTGCGCCCGCTTATTTGGCCGCTGTGGTTCAAGAACAGCGACCAATCGGCATCGATCTTTTGCTGCCGGCTGAGCTGATACCTGATTTTTTTAAACTGGCCCTGGGTGTTGGCGCTCAGGGCATCGCTCAATTGATTGGGCGATCCGCTCAAATCTTTGTCGCCCACGGTGCCAATCAGCGAACCCGCATTCGCACCGCCGCCCAAAATCTCGTCGAAGATGCTGCCATCCAAGCCGAGCGTCATGGTCTTGATCAGGTAATCCGAAACCAATAAACCGCCCGAAGAATTGGAGTAGGCCTTCCTGTCGACAGCGGCCGACAGGTTCAAGTTTTTCTCCCGCGCCCGGATGAGCGGAAAGCTCGCTGAGACACCCAGCGTGGAAGCCGCGCCCTTGGCATCCAAAGCCGCATACTCACTTTGCGTCAGCTTGTAGGTGAGGTAGGAGGCATTGAGACCCACCCGAAAACCTTGGTAACCCAAAGGCCAGGTCTCCTCCATGCGCAGGTAGCGATTACCGGCCGAGGCCATGGCGCTCAAGCTGAACAAGTCCCCGATTTTCAAGGGACTGTTTAAATTCAAACTTGCATTGAATCGGGACGATCCGGTTGACAGGGATCCAAAGTTGTCCAGGGAGCCGTTGCCTGCCACCAGGGGCTCGTCGGCCAGCTCAATCACCACATTGGTGGAGCTGTCTTGCGCCCCCTGGACCAAACTGGCCGACACGCCCACACCGGGAAGGTCATCGGCCAGCAGCAGGCCGCGGTCTATCCGACCCATGTTCAAGAGCTCGCCCGGCGTCTGATGCACATCCAGCAGCTGCTGCAGCTGCGCCTTGCTCACCCGCGATGCGGGCTTGCCCGTAAAAACATAGCTGCCGAACCTGGCCTCGATGACCTTGATCGCGACCGTCCCGTCCTTGATGTCCTGCGGCGGCAAAACCGCCTTGGCCACCCAGCCCAATGACTGATACTTTTCGGTGACCAAAGCGGCACAAGCCCGCAGGCGCTCAAAGTCGACCTCTTTATTCAGGCACGACGCCAAGGCCAGAGACAGTTGCTCACCCGTGATCAAGGTGTTGCCCTCAAACACAAATTCACGCACAGTGAACCGGCTACCGCTCAGCGGCTTTTCGGGGACCACCGGCTTGCTACCCCTGACCGCAGGCCTGGCGGCAGGCTCACGGTCGCGCAATATCTCTTGCTGCACAGAACCAGCGTCGGGCGCGGCCGCCGCTAGAGATGCGGACAGAAGGGTGCAGGCGGAAAAAACAGAACGTGAATGTTTCAAGCGCATGGTTGCTGGGGACCTGGATGAGCATTTAGTGATTCATGTCCGCCTCCAGACGCAAGACCTTGAGCCGATCGCGGCCGATCGGGCACCTAACTCTCGACGGAAGAAGGGCAACTTCCGCAGAGTAGCAATCGCACCCCTTCATTTGTTGCAGAATGTTGCACGCCAAGAATGTCGCCCAAACCACTTTGCGGCGCCAAAAAATCGGTCGCCGCAAAGGCCAAGCCCATTGCGCCATGGATAGCCATTGCGCAGAGTCTTACCTGCCGCGGTTCGGATTTCGACCCCACTGCCCGAGCCAAGCTCAAGGCCCCGGTCTAGCGCTTATGGATTTAGCAAAGGCTGCAGCACACGCTCGCCCATACCGATAGGGGTGGGACAGCCAGGCTGTCCATCAGGCGCGCGCTGGCGGCCTCCCGAAAATCATCAGCCCACTCCCCCTCTAACTTGGAGCAGGCGCTCAATTTCGAGCCGCTGCAGGGGCAGCTCGGCCCCGCCTTTCTTGCTGAAAAAGCCGGATAAGCCGGACTGCTCGAATTGGCCGAGCCGATGCGAATGATGAGCGAACGTCAGACCGGGCGCGCTCAGCGGGCCAGATAGCCACCATCGATGGGGTAGTAGGCGCCAGTGACAAAAGAGGCCCGGCTAGAGGCCAGCCACAGCACCAACTCGGCCACCTCCTCGGGCTGGCCTAGGCGCCCTATCGGGTGCTGCGCGATCAGATGCTCGCGCACCCGGGCATCGGCCTCAAAGCGGCTGATCATGGGCGTGTGGATGAAGGCCGGGCCCACGCAGTTGATGCGCAGGCCAGCTGCGCTGTAATCCAAGGCCGCGGCCTGCGTCAGACCGACCACCCCGTGCTTGGCTGCGGTATAGGCCGGCGCATGGGCAAAGGCCACGCTGCCCAGGATCGAGGCAATGTTCACAATAGCGCCGCCCCCGGCCTGGAGCAGGGCCGGGATCTGGTACTTCATGCCGTAGAACACGCCCGACAGATTAATGCTGATGACCTGGGCCCAGGCATCGAGCGGGTAGTCGGCCGTTGGGGCCGACAAGCCTGCGATGCCGGCGTTGTTACAAGCCACGTCCAGCCGCCCAAAAGCGGCCACCGCGCGCTCGACCAGGCGGCGCGCGTGCTCGGGCTGAGCCACATCGGCCGCCTCAAAGAGTGCCTGACCGCCGGCCGCTTCAATCAGGGCCACCGTCTGCGCGCCGCCCTCCAAAGTCAGGTCCGACACCAATACCCGCGCCCCCTCACGCGCAAAGGCCAGCGCAGTCGCCCGCCCTATGCCCGAGGCCGCGCCGGTGACTAGGGCCACTTTGTTCTTGAGCATCACTGAACTCCTGAGCTGCCCGCCCTGCCCGCGCCTGCCGCGGAGGTTGCGTCAGCCGCCATGGCCATGCTCGTTGGCGCTCGTGCGCGTCTGTGTCAGAAAGATCGCTCAAGCCTTGCGGGACAAGGACAGACGCTGCAGGCCGATTTTGGCTAGCTGGGGGCGATGAGGGTGAACCTTGTCTGATCGCGGTCGCCTGCCCTTAACATGTAGCAGTTCAGCTCTTCATCCATCGACGCAGCGGGCCAAAGGCCTGCCACCTAAAGCGATCCCAAGAACTTCCCAGCCAGGTGCTGGGCCCGTTCGTAGGACACCTGATACGCCAGCCTGTCGATGGCTTCAAACTGGAGCTGCAAGATCTCTTTGCGCTGCTCTATCTGGGCCAGAAATGCGCTGCGGTGACGAACCAAATAATCAGAGGCGCTGGCCAGCGCCTGCGGCTCACGCTCGATGACCAGCGCCAGGTCAAAAAGGTCACGGGCTGTTGCCCGATCGCCGCGGTGCCAAAGCTTCTTGGCCATGATCTCTGCCGAGGTTTCCACCCTCACCTTGCGACCAAGCAGATGCCACACCTCAAACGGAGATGGGGTCAGATTGGGGGACGCAACGAAATCGATCTCGCCTTGGGGGAGCAGCAGCTTGATGTACCCCGGCCCCTCCACATAGTCGTGCGTCACCGAATCGGCCACATCGCTCAAACGCGGCGAGACAAAACCAAGGTACTGCGGGTCTGGAACAAAAATGTCGATGTCCTTGCTCAACCGATGCCCGTGGCGAAGCATCAGCACCGTACCTCCGCCAAATGTCCAAACGGGGTCTTGTATCCCGTGCTTGATGATTTCATCAATGAGGGTGTACGCGTGGCGCAGCAACTTCTGCCACACCCCCTCGGACAACGTGGTAGGAGTTTTATCATCGCCACTCATGCCCAAACCTGCCTGGGCGACTGCAACTGATGGGCCCACTGCAGTAGGTGCTTCCACAACATCTTGGCTGAGCAAGCTGAATTGCTGGCCACCTCCTCCACCGCACCCACGATGATGGGTAGTGGGGCTTCATCGAGCAGCGTTGCCACCTGTGGCTTCAATTGCGCGGGCAACTTCCCAGCCACCAAAGCCGCTGCAAAGGCTTGGGGCCTGAGCACTTGTTTGTAGCTAACACTTGCCGTCTGGCTGGCCAGCTTGAGCGCGTTGTGGCGAGGTGGACGCTCGTTTGCGCCCAGGTCCAATCCCAATAAGTCAAGCAGGCCGATGAGCTTGGAGACGCCGAGGTCTACCAGGGCGCCGGTTTCCAACTGGTTGATCGTGGCACGCGAGAGGCCACTGAGCTTGGCAAGCCTTGACTGCGACAAGCCCAGCGCCTGCCGGCGGTGCTTCACGAGTTGACCGATGGATAAGAGATTCATCGCTGAAATTAGATCATCAGATCCTATTTTTTGTCAAATATGTTTGACATTTTTAGATGAGGCGCTGACTGACCCGTGAAGTTTGTCTGATGAGGCGGGCGACCCGAGGGATGGATCAACGCCCTGCCAGCGCGTTGCTGAGCGCCACGTCCAAGGTCCTCTGTAAATTCAAGCCACGCAAAATACCCAGACTATTGCTGCTGACGTTGATGATGGTTTGTGTACGCAAGAGCTGGTCGTTCAAACTGTTTTGAATCACGGTAGCCAGCATGGCGCCAAGCGCATCTGATTGCAAAAAGTTACCGGGGCCGTTCTGAATCCACTGCGACTGGAGGCCGACTGGCGTCCCAGCACCAAGCTGCAGCGCAGTTGCGCCTTCAAGCGTGCTGGCGATCGGCGCTTGCAAGATCGCTGCTTGCTGGGCTGTCAACCGAGTGATCGGGCCCAGGTTCAAATGGGTGCTGGCAACCAAGAGGTCGTTGATGTAGGTGACGCGGCTGATGCCGAACGACACCATCAGCCCCTCTCCCAGGCTGAAACCTCCGCGTAATTCATCTAGCTGGCGATCACTGGCGGCCATCCACACACGGTCAGCCTGCTCCGAAGGCACCGTGTCAGCGTGTGCCTGCGAGCCAGCGCACAGGGCAGCGCAGAGCAGGCTTACCGCCTTAGCCTGTGCCAGAACCCCATGAATGCGCCGCCTTGCCAGCCGGGTCCAGCCCCCTGCTTTTCGCATCAAAAATCTCCCGGGCCATGCTTGGATAAGGTCACACTCGTCAGGCCAGCTCGGCTCAAACCCGTGGCCAGAGGGGACGCAGGCGCGGCGGCCCAATCGGCTGCCCGATTGAATCGGGCCGACTCCGTCCGGTTGTGCACCACCAGCAGGAGCCGGTTGCGCCAGACCTCATCGAAGGCACGGCGCGACATGGCGCGGGTGCCTTTGGCCGGATCACCTATCAGCACACGGTCGCCAGACAGCCCCTTGATGACCACGAAGTGCTGGTAGCCGTTCTCCGAGATCAGGACAATGGCGGGCAGACCGGCCTGCTGCAGATTTTCAAGCGGCTGCTCAAAGCCGTCGGCCTGCAGACCATAGGCTGCCAAGGCGCGCTTGAGGTCGAGCATGGAAAAGCCATCGCGCCGGATCCTGGCCTGATCGCCTTGCGCAAACATGCGCTCGAAGATCGCAGCTTCGCTGGCCGGCAAGCCATAGTGGTGGGTCAAAAGGGTGGCCACCGCTGCCGATCCGCAGCTGAAGTCGTACTGCTGCAAGAGCGTGCCGGCCAAGCGGGTTTGCCGCCAACCGAGCACCGGCACGGCAAAGTCGCTAATGAGCACAGGCGAGCGATCAGCCGGCACAGGCAAGGTCTGGCAGCCCAGCAAGGTCAGCGCGGCGAGCATCATGCCTGTACAGCGGGCCACGGCGGCCATAGAAATCTTGGTCATCATGCGCATCAAAGCTTTTCGCTACTGCATCTGCAAATTAATGATCACGGCGTTTTGAATCAACACATTGGCCCCTGAGTTCTGTACCACCAGGGGCAGACCACTCATATTGGCGAAGGAGCCCGCAGCGATGGAGTTGCTGCCGGTCAAAACGTTGCTCGCACTGTTGCCCGCCGTGGCGCCGGAGACGATCATCTCGCTGCGGCTCAGGCTGGCCCCGCCGCGCTGCTGCGCCAGTTCGACGGACGCGACCGGCTGGCCCCAGGGGCCAGGTAGGGAAGACATCGGGACGGGCGTCTGTGTATCGGCATACAAGTGCGTCATCGCGGCCTGCGCTAAAAGCATCGTGCAGACTGCCTTGATCAGCTTCATAAAAACTCTCCGAAGGATGAAAAGCAGGCAAGAACCTGCGCAGGCACAGGCCTGCGCAGGACCTCACATCAAATCACAGACTTATTGAAGGCGCAGATTGGACTGCACGTTGACGCTTTGCTGCACCAGAGCGGCCATGCCGCTGTTCTGGCTGGCCATCATGATGCCCGCGGCCGATTGCCCGACACTGGTCATCGCATTGGACATGTTGAAGACGCCACCATCGACCCTGATCGGACCACCGGCACCGCCCGCGCCGCCGTAGGCCATACCTGCGGCCCCGCCATTGGCCGTGTTGACACCCGCATCGCCAGTGCCTCCATTGCCGCCGGATGCCATGCCGCCGGCACCGCCAGCGCCGCCGTTGGTGGTGCTGTTGCCGGTCATCGCGCTGCCGCTGGTGGCAGCGCCGCTGGCTCCGCCTGTGCCGGCTCCGGCTGTGCGGGTACTGGCACCCGCATCCGAGCTTGCAGACCCGCCGGGGCCGCCGGCAGCGCCAGCACCAGTGCCATTGACGTCGCCACCGGCTCCCCCGCCGTTGCCGCCGGCACCGCCGTTGCCGCCACCCGCACTGGCCAGACCGGCCGTGTTGGAGCCGTTGGCACGGCCACCAGTGGCGTCACCTGCGCGGCCGGTCTCAGCCCGCTCGCTGCTGGCCGATAGCGCGCCATTGGCAGCCGAGCCGCCGGTGCCCGCATTGCCGCCGACGCCGCTAGCGGCTGCACCGCCGCTAGACATGCCAGCGCTCATTGCATCGCCAGCGCGACCGACCCTGCCGCCCTGACCGACTCCGCCATTGGCCGAGCCCGAGTTCCAGGCCTGGTTACCCAGGTTGGTGATCGTGTTGCCCGAGACGGTACCGCTGAGCGCGCTGCTGGCGGTCGCGGTGGAGGTGTTGAAGGCGCTGCTGAATGTTCCGGTCGAGCCATTGTTCAATGCGGCCGATCGTTCCCCGCCGGCGCTCGCGGCACCAGAGTTTTTATTCTGGCTGGTCTCACTGTTGTCGCTGGTGGTCGTCGTCGTCGTGGTGGTGTTGGCGACCGAACTGGTGGTGGTGTTGGCTGTGTTGGTGCTGCTGTTGGAGTTGTCCGTCGCGGTGGTGCTGCGGTTAGAGTTGTCCGTCATCCTGCTGCGGTTGGAGTTGTCTGTCGCCGTGGTACTGCGGTTGGAGCTGTCCGTTGCTGTGGTGCTGCGGTTGGAGGAGTCCGTCGCCGTGGTGCTGCGGTTGGAGCTGTCCGTTGCTGTGGTACTGCGGTTGGAGTTGTCCGTCGCCGTGGTGCTGCTGTTGGAGCTGTCCGTGTTGGTGCTGCGGTTAGAGTTGTCCGTCAGCGCGGTACTCATGCTGCTGGTGCTACCGCCGTCGGTGTTTTGCGTGCTGGCGACCTGCGCCATGGCGGCCGAGCTCAGCCCATAGGCTAAGACGATGGCCGAGGCGATACGTGTGAACTTCATAAAAACTTCTCCCAGTGGTGAGTGAGTCGATGGGCCAAGGCCCCGCTTGAATTGCGTCGCCGCAAATCGACCTTCACCACTGCAACATCGGTGCCAGCATGTGGCTGATCCATGCACAAGGGCCTGTGTCCTTGCATAAAGCCTGCATCGCTAGAGTCCGATTGCACCCCCGCGGCCAGCGCTCGCCGCGGCCGCGTCACACAAGTCAGACACTGAAGCCGGCTGATGGAGCCGCCGCCAGCGACCAAGGCCCTCGGTTCTCCCCGTGCGCCCCCCCCATGCAATGCTGCTCAATCTTGTGACAGGGCTGCCAGCGCCTGGCTAGCGCTCGGACCCGACACTGCCCGCCGGCCTGTCACGGTATCTCACTTTCTCGGAAGGGATCAAGCCCGCGTCTGACAAGCGGCAGCGACATTGGCTTGTGCGACAGAACCATGAGGCACTTTCACAATCGAATTTAGCAACAGAAAATCCTTTTTGATACGAGGTGCAAGAGTGAGCAACAAAGGCCAGAACAATAGCCAGACACTTTTCTTGAATCGATACATCGTGCGCTACTGCACACTCGCACTGCTTGCTCCGTGCTTGAGTCTTGCGCAGGGTACAGCAGCCCCCCAGACCGATGACACGGAACAGCGACCGGTGCGTGTCGGAACTGCACCTGCCGAGCGATCGGGGTCGAACATGGCGGCCGCTTCCAGCTTGTTCGAGCAACCCGGCATCCTGACCGGCAAAGGAACGCTGGTCCTAGAGCCCTCCATCGCTTACAGCTACTCATCGAGCAATCGGGTGGCGCTGGTGGGCTACACCGTGATTCCATCCCTGCTCATCGGTCTGGTCGATGTGCGGGAGGTCAAACGCAACACGCTGACAGGCGCCATGAGCATGCGCTACGGCCTAAACAGCCGTCTCGAGGTCGAGGGAAAACTTCCTTATGTGTACCGCCACGATGACACCATCAGCCGGGAAATTTTTACCGGCTCGGCCACCGACAAGGTATTCGGAACCTCCGGCAAGGCGCTTGGAGATGCAGAGATCGGTGCACGCTACCAAATCAATCAACCCAGAGACGGCCTGCCCTACCTCGTCGGCTCCTTGCGCTTCAAAGCGCGCAACGGCAAGGATCCCTTTGAGGTGGTCACCGAATGCGCCACCCGCTGCATTGGAAGCACCACGGGGACGGGCTTGCCATTGGACCTGCCCACCGGCTCGGGCTTTTACTCCGTGCAGCCTGGCCTGACCTGGTTGCTGCCTTCAGACCCTGCAGTATTGTTCGGGGGTGTGAGCTACACCCACAGTTTCAAGCGTAACAACATCTCCCGCTTGGTACTCAACGGGGAGCGCGAACCTATCGGCGACATACAGCCGGGCGGCGTCATCGGATTGAACTTTGGCATGGGTCTGTCACTCAATCAAAAAACCGCCTTCAGCATGGGCTTTGACATCAACTCGGTCGGCCGAACCCAGCAAAACGGCACGCCGGTGGCTAGTTCTGTTCGCACGCAATTGGCCAGTCTGTTGCTGGGCTATTCCTACCGAGTGAGCCCCAAAACCACCGTGAACCTGGCCCTGTCCGCCGGACTGACGCGCGACACGCCCGATTTAACGCTGAGCCTGCGCTTGCCGTTCTCGTTCTGAGCCAGCACCTCGCATGGCTGCTTCCCAGGCTCTCTATTGCTGCCCGACCTTGCCTGCGGCAGACATCGCCGAGCACCTGCGACTGCAGGGCTGGCATCTGATCCACACCCGCGAAGACGGATCTTCCACAGCACCCCCTCCGATCGGTCTGCGTGGGCAGGTGGGTTTGGTCTGGCTTGTCGAAGCGTCGACCCCGCGCCTACAGCGCACCCTGCAATGCCTGCGGGGTCTGCGCACCCCGGGTCCTATTCAATGGGTGGGCGTGCTGCCGCCCGAGGCGCTCGATCTGATCGCCTGGCGGGAGCTGGTGATCAACCATCTGCACGATCACCAGACACACCCGCTGCCCTGCGGGGCACTCGACCAAATGCTCGCCAGTGCCCAACGCCGGGCCAGTCTGTTGCAAGGCGGTGGTGCGCTGAGTCTGGCCAACGATGACTTGGGCATGATCGGTCGCAGCCCCGCCATGACAGGCTTGCGCCAGCAGATCAGAAAAGTCGCGCTCGTCGATGCCCCCGTCCTCATCAGCGGGGAGAGCGGCAGCGGCAAGGAGTTGGCCGCGCAAGCCATACACCAGCAGTCGCGGCGCGCCAACGGGCCATTTGTGGCCGTCAACTGCGGCGCCATTGCGCCGGCACTGATCCAGTCGGAGCTATTCGGCCATGAGCGGGGCTCATTTACCGGGGCCACCACCGGACGCGCCGGTTTGATCGAAGCGGCTGCCGAAGGAAGCTTGTTTCTCGATGAAATTGGTGACTTGCCCTTGGAGTTGCAAACCAATCTGCTGCGCTTTCTACAAGAAAAAACCATCCAGAAAGTCGGCTCCAGTCGTTCGCTGCAGGTTGACGCCCGCGTGATCGCCGCCTCGCACATTGACCTGGCCAGCGCGGTCGCCACTGGCCGCTTCAGGGAAGACCTTTTTTATAGGCTCAACGTGCTGCCCTTGCATCTGCCGCCCCTGCGCGAGCGCTTGGCGGACATCCCCGCGCTTGCGCGGCATTTTCTGCGCAGCCATCTTGCTGGCATGAGCCACACCAAGGTTGAGGGTTTGAGCCAAGACGCGCTGTCGGCCCTCTTGACCCACCCCTGGCCGGGCAATGTGCGCGAGCTCCAAAACCGGCTGCGCCGCGCCGTGGTGATGGCCGACAACAGCCTGATCTCTGCGGCCGACCTCGGACTGCTGAGCCAAGCGGACAGCCCGGCACTGGCGCTGGAGACCATCCGGGACCTCGCCGAACGCGAGGCCATCGAAAGGGCACTGGACCGGGTCGATCAGAACATGACCCACGCCGCCCGCCTGCTGGGCATCTCACGCATGACGCTCTACCGGCTCCGGCAAAAACACGGCCTGGGCGACTGGCCGGCCGCGGCATGAGAATCACCGATTAACCCAGGCCGCCGGGCATCAGCGCCTGACCACCGCCTTGTAGCTGAAACGATCGCCCCGAAAAAACATCTCGGAATAGACCATGGGCTGGCCGGAAACGTCGACGGGCGTGAAGTCAATGCGCAGCACAGGCGCGCCGGGCGCAAGGTCCAGCCGTCTGGCCATCGCTGTGCTGGCCGCAATTGCGCGGGCCTCCAGGCGGTTGCTTCTCAGACGGTAGCCGAGCCGAGCCTCCAAAAGCACCACCACGTCGTTGGTATTCACATCCTCCTGGATCAGCGCCCGCATGAGCGCCGGCTCACCGTAGGACACGCCAAAGGCCAGGGGCTTGCCGTCCACCAGCCGCAAGGCACGCAAAACAAGCAGGCGATGACCCACTGGCACGTCGAGAGCCCGGGCCGCTGAGACCGGCGCGCCGACCTCTCTGACCGAGACAATGCGTCCGAAGGCCCGCCTGCCTTGCGCACGCATGTGCTCATAAAAGCCGGTCAAAGGCCCCATATCCGGCGATTCGTTCGGCCGGGTCACAAAGCTGCCCTTGCCATTGAGCTTTTCGATCAAGCCCTCCGCATGCAAGCTCGCCAGGGCCTGCCTGACGGTGATGCGCGATACGCCAAAGCTCGCTTCTAGCGCCGCCTCAGATGGCAGCTTGTGACCGGGCGCCATCCGGTTTTCCAGAATGTCGCTGCGCAAACTGTCGGCCACGCGGGCGAAAAGAGACCGCGTGTCATCGCTCAGGTCGCGCGGCAGTTTTTTAGCCATAGGTATCATGGTTGCTCATGAGAGGGGTCGGAGCTGGGCGAATGTACACCTATCATGAAGAGCGGCCAGAAAACGATTGACCTATCATAATAGGTCGAGCTAGGATGATACCGATACTTGTTCGTCCGCAAGCCTTGATGGCGGCTTGAGCCCATCTTAAAAACTCACCGGAGACAAACATGCAACGCAGAACACTCACCCAGTTGGTGCTGACGCTCGGCCTCGGCCTGAGCCTTGCCGGTACAAGCTTGGCTCAAAGCGCTTACCCCTCCAAGCCGATCCGCGTGATCGTGCCCTATGCCGCCGGCGGTGTGGTGGATGTGCAGACCCGGGCACTCACCATTCGAATGGCCGAAGAGTTGGGGCAAGCCATCATCGTGGAAGCCAAACCAGGTGCCAACGCCAACATCGCTACCGAGTTTGTAGCGCGCGCGCCGGCCGATGGCTACACGATTTTGGTCACCGCGCCGTTTTTCATCAACAACCCGATGCTGGCATCGAACCTGCGCTGGGCGCCATCGGACTTCGTGCCGGTCGGCCGATTCGCCCTGTCGCCCAGCTACTTCGTGATCCCCATGAGTTCACCGGCCAGGTCCGTGAAGGAATACGTCGAACTGGCCAAGAAAGCCAAGCCAGCATTCCAATATGGCGATGGCGGACAAGGTTCAACCCAGTCCATGGCCAATGAGATGTTTCGTCAGGTGGCAGGCATTGCCCTGGAGCCTGTGCTCTACAAGGGCGCACCGCCGGTGATCCCGGACCTGATCAACGGCATGCTGTCAATGGCCATCATGCCATCGAGCGTTGTGGTACCTCAGGTCAAGGCCGGAAAACTACGAGCGCTGGCCAATATCAACAGCGTACGCTCGGCCGATTTGCCGGATGTGCCGACTATTGCAGAAGCTGGCTTTCCCGAGGTGACGGCCTTGTCGTGGTACGGCCTGCATGTGCCGGCCGGCACGCCCGCCGATATCGTCCGCAGGCTTGAAGCCACCATGAAATCGGCGGCGGCCACCAGTGAAGTCAAGGAGCGGCTGATCAATGCAGGCGGCGAAGAAGCTTTTCTCGGGCAAGCCGACTTTGCCGCCTTCATCAGGGCCGACGCTGCGCGCTGGGAACGATTCGCCAAGGCGATCAAGAAGTAAACGCCGCCCACTGCGATGAGCACCACCAGAACCAAGGAAGATTTCGCCGCGCTGATCAGCAAGTTGAGCGCCTTTGTCGATAACGAGGTCATACCCTCTGAGGACCTGCGCAACGCCCATGACGCCCTGGCCATGAGGGAGCTGACCAGCACCCTTCGCCAGCGCGCAGTGACCCAGGGCCTGGGCAACCCGCGCAGGCCCGTGGACGAAGGCGGGCTGGGCCTGTCCTGGGAGGAGTGCTGCAGCTACCTGGAACAGGCCGGCCGCAGCTTTCTTGGGCCAGGCGCCTTGCAGTGCGCCGCACCGGGCCAGCCGGACATTGCCGCACTGGACAGACTGGCCAATGACGGCCAGCGCCAGCGCTACCTTGAACCCCTGATGCGCGGCGAAAAATACTCTTGCTTTGCGATGACCGAGCCCGCACCTGGTGTGGGCTCTGACCCTCGGATGTTGTTAACGCAGGCCAGACGCCATGGCCAGGGCTGGGTGATCGATGGCCACAAGTGGTTCATCAGCGGGGCGATGCATGCTGACTTTGCCATCGTCGTGGCCCGCACCGAGGCCGGGGTGTCGTGGTTTCTCGTGGACCGCGATAACCCCGGTTTTGAGGTGGTGCGCGACATTGCCACCATGGAGCCCTTCGAGATCGGCGGCGGCCATGGCGAGATCCGGCTCAATGCCTGCCAGGTGGGCGAAGACGCGCTGATCGGCCAGGAGGGTAAAGGCCTGGACTATGCGCAGATCCGGCTGGAGGGTGCACGCCTGTTCCACTGCATGCGCTTCATAGGCCTGGCCTCGCGGGCCATGGGCATGGCGCAGGACTATGCCGGCCGGCGCGAGTCGCAAGGCATGCGCTTGGCCGAACACCAGATGGTGCAGGCCATGGTGGCCGACGCCCATATCGACCTGTACGCTGCGCGGCTGATGACGCTGGACGTCGCGCGCAAGCTCGACGCCGGTGAGTCCATACGCCACCACTCATCGATGGCCAAGGTGTTTGTGTCGGAGGCGGTCAACCGCGTCGCCGATTCGGCAGTGCAGATCTGCGGTGCGCTGGGCGTCTCCGAAGACCTGCCCCTGTCGATGATCCTGCGCATGCTGCGGCCCTTTCGTATCTACGACGGTGCATCAGAAGTGCATCGCTCGGCCATTGCCAAAAGAGCGCTCAGCAAAGGCCTTGCCGCCTGAGCCATTGAAAGCTTGCCATGCGTGACACCCCAGAACTCAGTGCCTTTCGCAGCCAGATTCGCAGCTTCGTCAGGGAGCAACTCCCAGCAGACATCGGCCAGACGGTGCGCGAGGGCCGCCAAGTCAGTCGCGGGCGCATGCAGGCTTGGCACACCATTTTGGCCAAGCATGGCCTGCTCGTGCCGCACTGGCAAGCCCAGTGGGGCGGCCAAGGCTTCAGCGTGGCCCAACAAATGGTGTTTGACGAAGAAATGGCGCTGGGCGATGCGCCCGAGCTCAATTCGATCACCTTCGACATGATCGGGCCAGTGCTGCAGCGCTACGGCAGCGCACAGCAGCAGCAGCGCTTTCTACCGGCCATCGCCAGCGGGCAGCAGTGGTGGTGCCAGGGCTATTCTGAGCCCAATGCCGGCTCTGATCTGGCGTCGCTCTCGACCCGGGCCGAGAGGGTCGACGACCACTACAGAGTCACTGGGTCCAAGATTTGGACCTCTTATGCGCAATACGCAGACTGGATGTTCTGTCTGGTGCGTACCGACCGCCAGGCTCGTCCGCAGCAGGGCATCAGCTTTCTGTTGATTGACATGAAAAGCGCCGGCATCACAGTACGTCCCATCGTGGGCATTCACGGCTGGGCGGTTTTCAACGAAGTGTTTCTCGATCAGGTTGAAGTGCCGGCGTCCTTGAGAATTGGCGAGGAAAACCAGGGCTGGACCATTGCAAAGTCATTGCTAGAGTTCGAGCGTCTGAAGCTCGCACGCATCGGCGAGAACAAGCGTCGGCGTGCCCGGGCGCTGGCGGTGGCGCACAGTCGGCGCGAGGGCGGTCAGCCCCTGGCCGATCGGCCCTGGTTCCGTGAACGCTTTGCCGAACTTGACTGCCGGCTCATGGCACTCGAGGCCAATGCGGGACGCTTTATTGAGCGCGCCCAGGCTGGCGAGCCTATCGGCGCAGAAGTTTCTATGCTCAAGTTGCGCGGCAGCCGGCTGATACAGCTTTGGGAAGAACTGATCGTGGACGCGCTCGGTCCTGAAGCCCTGCCATTGAACGATGCGTGGCTGCTGTCACAGACCGGTGCCGACACGCAGGATCTGATCGCTGGCACCGCATCGTCCCGGCGTTTTCTGGCGCGCGGCTTCACCATCGCCGGCGGCTCCAGCGAAATTCAACACAATATTCTGGCCAAACAGGTCCTTGCCCTATGAGCGCCTATGCCCTCAATGAACAGCAGCACATGCTGGCCAGCAGTGCCCGCACTTACCTGGGTCGCCGCAAGGCGTCAGTGCATCAAGGCACGCCAGCCGATGAGCAAGTCAACGGGGCCCAGCGTTGGGCCGAGATAGCCGGCTTGGGCTGGCTGGCCTTGCCCGTACCCGAAGCCTGTGGTGGCCTGGGCGGTTCAATGGCCGACATCTGTGCACTGGCTGAAGAACTCGGGGCGGGCCTGGTCCAGGAGCCTTACATCGCATCGGCGGTCCTCGCCGGAATGCTGCTGGCCGAGATAGCGCCTGAAGCCATACGTGGCGCCTGGCTGCCCGCTCTGGCCGGCGGTAGCCAGCGCCTGGCGCTGGCCGCCTTGGAGCCTGGCGCGCGCTTCGACTGGACCGAGGTGAATACGCGAGCCACACCGGACGGCGCAGACTGGCAACTGGACGGCACCAAGGTCATGGTCCTGGGCGGCAGCGGCGCGCATGGACTGGTGGTGAGCGCCTGCATCAGCGGCAGCAGCGATCTCGCGCTGTTCTTGCTTCCCACGGGTGGGCCGGGACAAAGGCTGGTGGGCCAGAACCTGTTCGATGGTCAGCACGCAGCCGAATTGACGATGCAAGCAGCCACCGGCGCAATCTTGCTGCGCCGCGGTGACCGAAGCGTGATGCTGGATCACATGGAGCGCGCTCTGGACCGAGCCATCCTGGCGCACTGTGCCGACACCGTGGGTGCGATGGCGCAGGCCTTTGCCATCACCCGCGAGTACCTGGGCACACGCAGCCAGTTTGGCAAGCCGATTGCCACCAACCAGGTGGTGCAGCACCGACTGGTTGATTTGTTTGTAGAAATCGAGGAGGCCCATGCCCTGATGAGGCTGAGCGCCAGCCTGTTTACAGACACAGGCGCGGACGCAGCGGCAGAGCAGAGCCGCCATGTGGCAGCGACCAAAGCCTTCGTAGCGCAAGTGGCCCGCCATGTCTGGGAAGAATCCGTGCAGTTGCATGGCGCGATCGGAATGACCCAAGAATGCGCTATCGGACCCTATGTGAAGCGCTTGGCTCTGGCCGCAACCCTGTATGGCGACGCAACCTTTCATCTGCAACGCCTGGCCAGCTCGGCACTGGATGGCACGGCCTTGACCGCTCTGACCGATCGAGCCGCGTCTGCCCCAAGCACCTTGAAGGAGGCGATCAGTGCCCCACCCCATTGAACCATCGACGGCGCCTTCGGCATCGCCACTGATCACCACCGCCGCAGACGGCGTGCTGAAAATGGTCATCAACGCCCCACAGGCGCGCAACTCCTTATCGGCACCCGGCGTCGTGGACGGTCTGCTCGCCGGCCTGGACCTGCTCGAGCGCGACCCGGATCTGCGCTGCGCGGTCATCACCGGCGCCGGCGGCGCATTTTGCTCGGGCGGCAACCTCAATGAGCTGTCGTCGCTGCCCGAAGACCAGGTGCGCGCGCGCATGAACGCGAACACCTGGCTGTACCGCCGCATCGCGCTGTGCGACAAGTTGGTGATCGCTGCGGTGGACGGTCCGGCTTATGGCGCAGGCCTGGGCTTGGCCACCTGTTGCGACTGGATCGTGGCGGGCGAGTCGGCCGCATTTTGCTGTGCCTTTGTCCGCGTCGGCGCCATGCCCGATGCCGGCCTGTTCTGGTCGCTTCCCTCTCGCTTGGGCGCTGGCGGCGCCCGTCGGATGATGGTGCTGGGCAAGGAAGTGCGCGGCCCCGAAGCGTTGGCCATCGGCCTGGCCGACGAATTTGTCGCCGACGGTGGCGCCTTGCCTGCGGCCATGGCCTTTGCCGACCGCCTCGCCCAGGGGCCGACCCGCGCCTACGGGCGCATCAAGGCCGGGCTGCGGCAGGCACCGATGTCGCTCGAGCAGGCGCTGCAATACCAAATGGACAATGGGCCCGGCCTGTTCGCCAGCGAGGACTTCCGGGAAGGAGCCAATGCCTTTTTGGAAAAGCGCAAACCGGTCTTCAAAGGGCGCTGAAGCACCTCATCGAACCTTGCCCTCCTGCCCGGCTCCGCCCATACAGCACAAAGCATGACAACACCTGACCCCGCACAAACACCGCCTCTGCAAGGCCTGAGGGTGGTCGAATTTGGCCAGTACATCGCCGCGCCTGCCGCAGCCCAGATGCTGGGAGATCTGGGAGCCGAGGTGCTCAAAGTCGAGTCCGGTGCCGGCGACGCCGCCCGCCATGTCGGTTGGGCCCATGACGCCTATGGCCCGATGTTCAGCGCCTACAACCGCGGCAAACGCTCGGTGGTGCTGGACTTGCGCAGCGAAACAGGGCGACAGCAAGCCCAAGCACTGGCGTGTAGCGCCGACGTCCTACTGCAAAACGCCCGCCCCGGCGTCATGGAGCGACAGGGTCTGGGCGCTGAGCGCCTGATGGCGCTGGCGCCCCGTCTGATCTACGGCCAGGTCAGTGGCTTCGGCCAGCAGGGCCCGGCAAGCGTACGCCCGGGCTTCGACATTGCGGCCCAGGCCGAAAGCGGCATGATGAGCCTCAACGGCGACGCCGACCGTGAACCCACCCGCGTCGGCTTCACCGTGGTGGATGTTCTGGCCGCGCAGGTGCTGAGCAACGGGGTGCTCGCTGCATTGGTACGGCGCGGCATCACCGGGCGTGGCGGCCTGGTCGACGTGTCCTTGATTGATGTGGCGGTCTCCTCGCTGGCCTATGCCTGGGCCGAATACCATCTGAGCGGGCGCATGCCGCTGCGCCGTGGCAATGGCCAGCCCACCGCTGCACCGGCGGCTGATGTGGTGCGCACCGCAGACGGCATGGTGGTGGTCTCGGCCTATACCCAGGATCATTTCCCCAAACTGTGCGCCGTGATCGGCGCGCCGGAGTTGGCTCAGGACCCGCGCTTTCGCGAGAACGCCGGGCGCGTGGCAAACCGGGCGGCGCTGATGGACGTGCTGGGCAAAGCCATGGCGCACCTGAGCTCCGACCAGGTCTGTGATCTGCTGGCATCGGCGGGCGTCGTGGCTGGGGCCATTCGCACCATGGCCGACGTCAAGGCCGGCCAGGCCGGTGTGTCGGCCGATCTGTTTGTAGAGGTCGGCGCCGCACAGCGCAAGACCATAGGCGTGCCCGGCCTGCCGCTGACTTTGGGTGGCGTTGAACGCCGCCCGGGGCGACTGCCGGCCCTCGGAGAACACACGCAAGAGGTGCTCGCGGCTCTGAAGGTCTGAAGGCGCTGCTCAGAGATACGGGCGACTCGAGCGGCCGCGCCGCTAAAACATCAGCTCGCAACCCGTTTTGGCCAGCAGCGCGTCCAAGGCGCATCGAGCCTGAGCATCCATGGCATTCCTGGCATTGCGCAAGGTTTCAAGGCATTTGACTTGATACGGAAACACCGGTTGCGCCCAAGGCGTGCCATCAATCGTTGTGACAAATTCCTTGTGACCCATGGCAGCCGCTGTTGCATTGGCCACAAGGAAGGGCGCATAGACCCGGCCAATTTCGCTGAGCAATTCACCCAGATGATCCGTGATGTCGGCATGCGCCATCCACTGGTCTGCACTGTGTCCCGACAGATCGTCGGTTCGATCCAACCAGGCGCGCAAGCGCGGCGCGGTACGCTCTAAAAAACGAGCTGAGGTAGGCTCGACCAAACCCAATTGAGTCAATTGACCAAAGATGGCGAAGTCAGCCGACGCGGGCCTTGAGCCCAGCACAAAGCCCTGTCGCTCGATGATGCGATCCATGATGCCCACCAGACGCTGAAAACTGGCTTCGATGACAGCTGCGGTGGTATCACTGGAGCCCACCACGAACAAGCGTGATATCTGCCGCTTTGCAAAAGCATCACTGACTTGCTGCGCCGTTTGAGCATCGAGCTGAGGGTTTTGCCAGAAAGTCAGCAAGGGACCCGCGTGCGCAGCGTCCTCTGAGTGGTACCAACGGTAGTGGAACATCGCCTTGGTCAACCATTCGTCGGCAAAGTCTTCTATGAGCCGATCCAGAAAGCACAGCAATGGATCATCGGGAACCACCGAACGGCCCGAATAATCGGCTTCGAGGCGGCGGATGATCGGCGTGGAGTCAACAAGGGCTTCTAGACCCTTCGCGCTAGGAAAGTAGAAGGTCGGTAGGAGCTTGACCTTGGGCTCGGGGTATCCGGCAGGCGGCTCAAACAGCGAGCCCCACAATACGCGGTGCGGGATGCGCCGGTAGCGCAAAAGAGCCAGCATTTTTCGTGTGTAGGGAGAGCCTGGCAGGCCCAGCAATTCGATGTCTTGCATCCCGTTCTTCCCTATCGCCCTAAGGCGACACAGCTGGCGTTTAGTGAAAGACGAGTTTAGATGAATGGGTCAGCGCGGTCGCCACTGGCCGCTTCAGGGAAGACCTTTTTTATCGGCTCAACGTGCTGCCCTTGCATC
Organism: Comamonadaceae bacterium; assembly: GCA_027486755.1. Taxonomy (GTDB): domain Bacteria; phylum Pseudomonadota; class Gammaproteobacteria; order Burkholderiales; family Burkholderiaceae_C; genus Polaromonas. The sequence goes on from JAIXOM010000007.1 coordinate 28,310, forward strand.
TGCCGCCCCTGCGCGAGCGCTTGGCGGACATCCCCGCGCTTGCGCGGCATTTTGCATTCGTGGGGTCTATCCCCGCATGCACGGGGGAGCCAGCACGGGATACAAGCGGCTCATGCCCCGCGCCTGGCTCGGCAACTGTCTGCGCTGAACGCGGCTACGAGGCCAGAAGACATGAACCGACCAGGATGGGACTGGCACGCCCTCAAGGGCGGCCTGTCCGGCCACTGGTCAATCAGCGTGAACGGCAACTGGCGTCTGACTTTTGCGTTTGAAAACGGCGATGCCATCCTGGTGGACTACCAGGATTTCCACTGAGGTGACCATGAGTTCAATGTTCAACCCCCCACACCCCGGCCTCACTTTGAGGGACGACATCCTGCCTGCCTTGAATCTGCAGGTTGGCGAAGCCGCTGCCCAGTTGGGCGTGGACCGCACCACCTTGTCTAAGGTGCTCAATGGACGGGCGGCGATCAGCCCTTCAATGGCACTGCGCATTGAGCGTTGGCTTGGGCGCGACCATGGCGGAGCCGCTGAAGTGTGGCTAGCTCAGCAGGCCGCCTACGATCTCTGGCAGGCGCGGGCTGCGGCGAAGGCCAGCAAGACCCTTTGGGGCATCAAGGCACTGAGGCTTCAAACGGCGTGAAGATAGCGTACGACCCAGCCGATGCAACGGGGATTCGAACCCTTGCTCGTCAAGTATCCAACTCAGTGATTCGAAGCACTTGCTCTCTTGCCTCAGCGTATCTACAATGTAGACACATAAGGAGTCTTCAGCCATGGAAACCGTCATTCGAAAATGGGGTAACAGTCCCGCCCTGCGTGTGCCCACAGCAGTTCTGAAAGAAGCTGGGTATCAACTGGAGCAAAAGGTGGATCTTGTGGTCTCGCGCGGCCGGATCATCATCCAACCATCAAAGAGAATTGAATACGACCTTGATGCGCTGGTGAACGGCATCCATGCCGGCAATACCCATGATGAAGCTAGCTTCGGGCGACCCGTTGGGAACGAGGCACTTTGATGCCACGCCGTGCGTATGTGCCCGATGCCAGCGACGTCGTGTGGCTGGAATTCGATCCGCAGGCGGGGCATGAACAGGCGGGGCGCCGTCCTGCCTTAGTCATTAGTCCAGCCAACTACAACGGCAAGACAGGCTTGATGGTCTGTTGCCCAATGTCCACCAAGATCAAGGGGCACCCATTCGAAGTGCTCGCCCAGGTCGACGGCATGGATTGCGTGATCCTGTCGGACCAAATCAAGTCTCTCGATTGGAAAATCCGCCGCGCGAAAAAGAAGGCCACCGTCGGCGCTGATGTCATGCTGCATGTCAGGGCCAAGATGAGGGCGCTTTTGCAAATTCCATGATGGAAAGTTGCGCGCAAGAACGACAGACTGTCGCGATCGTTTGCCAATGGGTCAGCCAGGGCGCAAGCAAAAAGCCCCGCGTGGTGCGGGGCCTGAGGCTGCCTCAAGGCCTGTTGAGCAGGTTTGAGGTCTTTGTACTGGCGGAAACGGAGGGATTCGAACCCTCGATGAGGCTCTACACCCCATACTCCCTTAGCAGGGGAGCACCTTCGGCCACTCGGTCACGTTTCCAGGTTCGCAAATTATGGCACGACTTCAGGCCTGTCCTGCAAGCCGGGCCAGGACCCCTCAGGCTTGGGTCTGATCGAGGTCGAAGGCCTTGTGCAGGGCGCGCACGGCCAGTTCCATGTATTTCTCGTCGATCACCACCGAGGTCTTGATTTCGCTGGTGGAGATCATCTGGATGTTAATGCCCTCCTCGCTCAGGGCGCGGAACATCTTGCTGGCCACGCCCACATGGCTGCGCATGCCGATGCCGACGATGGAGACCTTGCAGATTTTGGCGTCGCCGATGACCTGCTTGGCGCCGAGCTTGGGGGCGATCTGGCTCTTGAGCAGGTCGCTGGCGCGGGCAAAGTCGTTGCGGTGAACGGTGAAGCTGAAGTCGGTCTTGCCCTCGTTGCTCACGTTCTGGATGATCATGTCCACTTCAATGTTGGCCTGCGCCACCGCGCCCAGGATCTGGTAGGCAATGCCAGGGGTGTCGGGCACGCCAAGCAGGGAGATCTTGGCCTCGTCACGGTTGAAGGCGATGCCCGAGACAACAGCTTGTTCCATGTTTTCGTCTTCCTCAAAACTGATCAGGGTGCCCGACTGGGCCTCTTCGTTGATGTCGATGTCCCAGGCGGTAAAGCTCGAAAGCACCCGCAGCGGTACTTTGTACTTGCCGGCAAATTCGACCGAGCGGATCTGCAGCACCTTGGAGCCCATCGAGGCCATTTCGAGCATTTCCTCGAAGCTCACGGTTTTCAGGCGCCTGGCCTCGGGCACCACCCGCGGGTCGGTGGTGTAGACCCCATCGACGTCGGTGTAGATCAGGCATTCCTTGGCCTTCATGGCGGCAGCTACGGCCACCGCCGAGGTGTCTGAGCCGCCACGGCCTAGGGTGGTGATGTTGCCGTCATCGTCCACGCCCTGAAAGCCGGTGATGATGACCACCTTGCCCTGGGCCAGCTCGGCGCGCACACGGGCATCGTCAATCGATGCAATGCGGGCCTTGGTGTAGGACGCGTCGGTCTTGATCGCCACCTGCCAGCCGGCATAGCTGACCGAGGCCATGCCTTCGCCCTGCAGCGCAATGGCCAGTAGGGCCGAAGAGGCCTGCTCGCCGGTGGCGGCCAGTTGGTCGAGCTCGCGCTGGTAGGCGGTATCTGATTTGGCCGGCGCGAGCTCCTTGGCCAGGGCCAGCAGGCGGTTGGTCTCACCACTCATGGCGCTGGGCACCACCACCATCTGGTGGCCGGCTCTGGCCCACTTGGCCACGCGCTTGGCCACATTGCGGATGCGCTCGGTCGAGCCCATCGAGGTGCCGCCGTATTTATGAACGATCAAAGCCATGGGAAGTGATTTAGGGGCAGACCCAGAACCCATCGCAAGGTGAGCAAAGCCTGCCAACAACAAAACTTGAGATTATAAAAGGGCTGGGCCGCATCGCTGCGGGGGCGCAGCTCCCACCCCTGTCCTCAAGCCTCGGTCAATTCTTGTTCGACTGCTCTTGTTCGACTGCTCTTGTGGGAGCGCCGCCCTCGGCGCGATACGGCCGTCCTTGCGCTCAGCCTTCGGTGTAGACCAACTGCCCACCTTGCCGCGTCACCCGCCCTGCGGCCACTTTGAGCTCGATGCGGTGGCCACGGGTGGTGCAGGCGGCCACCTGGGCCAGCAGTTCGTCGAGCTGAGCCGCGCTGGGTCTGGCGCCATGCGTACTGGCCAGCCAGTGGCGCAGCAGGTTGGCCTGGCGCGCTGCTGACAGGCTTTGCAGGGTCTGCAGGCGCGGTGGGCAGCCCGTCTGCTCGAGATCCTGGGCTGCCACCTCCTCGAGCAGCTGCTGAGCCTGCGCGGCATGGCGGGCGCTGCGGGCCAGGGTCTGGCGGTAGTGGGGCAGCACCTCGGCCAGGGCCGGCATGAGGCGTTCGCGCAGCAGGTTGCGGCTGTAGCGCAGGTCCTTGTTGCTCGGGTCATCGACAAAACCCAAGCCCTGGCTGATCAGCCACCGGCGCAAGGCAGCACCGGGCAGCGCGAGCAAGGGGCGGCCAAAGTGCATGCCGTGTCGCTCAAAGCGCTCGGGCATGGCCGCCAGGCCGGGCAGGCCGGCGCCGCGGCCCAGGGCCAGCATCACGGTTTCAGCTTGGTCGTCGGCATGCTGGCCCAGCAGCACGAGCCCGCAGCCCTGGGCTTGGGCCGCCTCGGCCAGCGCCCGGTAGCGGGCCCGGCGGGCGGCGTCCTCCGGGCTCTGGCCAGTCTCGGGCCAGGCCTGTACCCGCAGCAGTTGCAGCGGAATCGACAAGCTGGCGCATACCTGCTCGCACTGAAGGGCGAAGTCGTCGGCGGCCGCTTGCAAGCCGTGGTGCACATGCAGCGCCACGATCTGGCCCGGCCACAGCGCCGCTGCCGCCTGGAGCAAGGCGGTGGAATCGGCGCCGCCGCTGTAGGCCAGCGCCCAGGGCCGGGGCGGGTGCGGGTGGTGCTGCGCGAAAGCCGCCAGCGCAGCAATAGCAGGGTTGGCTTGCGCCTGCAAAAAAGCCGGCGCAGCGGCCGGCTCCAGGGGCTGAGGCGCCGCCGGCTCAGCGGGCATCGGCCTTGGTGTCGGTGTAGCGGCCATAGCTTTGCAGCCGTTCGTAGCGGCGTTCCAGCAGTTCCTTGACCTTGAGGTCGCTGATCTGCCGCAGAGCCTCACCGAGCGCACGCTTAAGAAAGGCTGCCATTTGCTTGGCATCGCGGTGGGCGCCACCGACGGGCTCGTTGACGATCTTGTCGATCAGCCCCAAGGCCTTGAGGCGGTGCGCGGTGATGCCCAGGGCTTCTGCCGCGGTCTGCGCCTGGTCCGAGGTCTTCCAGAGGATGGAGGCACAGCCTTCGGGGCTGATCACCGAGTACACCGAGTACTGCAACATGATGAGCTGGTCGGCCACCGAAATGGCCAGCGCACCGCCAGAGCCGCCCTCGCCGATGATGGTGGTGATGATGGGCACCTCCAATTGGGCCATCTCAAAGATGTTTCGACCTATGGCCTCGGACTGGCCACGCTCTTCGGCGTCGATGCCGGGGTAGGCGCCAGGGGTGTCCACAAAGGTGAAGACGGGCAGATTGAATTTTTCTGCCAGCTTCATCAGGCGCAGGGCCTTGCGGTAGCCCTCGGGCTTGGTCATGCCAAAGTTGCGCAAGGCACGCTCCTTGGTGTCGCGCCCTTTTTGCTGGCCCAGCACCATGCAGGCCGAACCATTGAAGCGGGCCAGGCCACCGACGATGCTCAGGTCGTCGGCAAAGTGGCGGTCGCCATGCAATTCAACGAAGTCGGTGAAGATGTCGTTGATGTAATCCAGGGTGTAAGGCCGCTCGGCGTGGCGGGCGATCTTGGTGATCTGCCAGGGCGAGAGGTCGCTGTAAATATCGCGGGTGAGCTGCAAGCTCTTTTTGGACAGCTGGTCGATCTCGGCGGAAATATCGACCGCCGATTCAGTTTGGACGTAGCGCAGCTCTTCGATCTTTTCCTCGAGGTCGGCAATTGGTTGCTCGAAATCGAGAAAGGTCTTCTTGGCCATGTTCTGTTCCTCCTTGAACGGGCTACCCAGCCCGGCACAGCGCTGCCTGCGCCCTGCCGACCCTCAATATTCCACCGGCAGCGGATCGAGCGAGCGCCAAATATACCAAGTTGCCACGGTGCAATAAGGCGCCCAGGCCAGGGCCACCTCCCGCGCCTCGCTGCGGCTGACCGATTCGCCCGAAAAATAACTTTGGCTGATGCCGTTGATCAGGCCCACATCGTCGAGGGGCAGCACATTGGGCCGCATCAGGTGGAAGATGAGAAACATCTCGGCGGTCCAGCGACCTATGCCCCGTATGGCCACCAACTCGGCAATGATCTCGTCATCGCTCATGGTCCCCCAGCCCTTGACGTGCACCGCGCCGGAGTCAAAGTGCAAGGCCAGATCGACCAGGTACTCGACCTTGCGGGCCGACAGACCGGCCGAGCGCATGTCGTCCACCTTGAGCTTGAGCACATTGCGCGGCGTCACCTGCCGGGGCAATCCTGCAAAGCGCTCCCACACACTTTGCGCCGCCTTGACCGAGATTTGCTGGCCCACGATGCTGCGCGCCAGCGTGATGAAGGCATCACCGCGCGACTGCAGGCAGGCCTGACCAAATTGGGGAATCAGCCGCTTCATCACCCGGTCTTTTTTGATCAGATGGGCGCAGGCCTCCTGCCAGTAGCCGGGCACGGTGGTGGCGCCCTCGGCCGCTTCGGTGAGCTCGGTCTTGGCCGGGCCTGTCTTGGCCAGGGTCTTCATGCCTGCACTTCCCAGGTGGTGCCAGTCGGTGAGTCCTTGAGCACGATGCCGCGCGCCAGCAGTTCTTGGCGGATGCGGTCGGCCTCGCCGAAATTGCGCGCGGCCTTGGCGGCGCTGCGCTGGGCCACCAAAGCGTCGATCTCGTCGCCTGCCACCTGCGCGCCGGCCTGCAAAAAGGCGGCTGGATCATCTTGCAGCAGACCCAGGATGGCGCCCAGGGCGCGCAGCAGGCCCGCCAGTTGCGGCGACTTGCTGCGGTTGACCTCGCCAGCCAGCTCGAACAAGACCGCGACCGCCTCGGGCGTGCCGAAGTCCTCGTCCATTGCCGCCTTGAAGCGGGCTGCAAAAGGATCGCGCCAATCCAACGCCACCGGCGCGGGCTTGACCAGATCAAGCGCGGTATAGAGCCGCTTGAGCCCACCGCGCGCATCGTCCAGGTGGACGTCGCTGTAGTTGAGCGGGCTGCGGTAGTGGGTGCGCGCAATGAAAAACCGCAGCGTCTGCGGGTCATAGCGCTGGAGCACATCGCGGATGGTGAAGAAGTTGCCCAGGGACTTGGACATCTTCTCGTTGTCGATGTTGACAAAGCCGTTGTGCATCCAGATCTTGGCCAGCGGCACGCCATAGGCGCCCTCGCTTTGCGCGATCTCGTTTTCGTGGTGCGGAAAGGTCAAGTCGGCACCGCCACCATGAATATCGAAGGTCTGACCCAGCAGGGCGCAGGCCATGGCCGAGCATTCGATGTGCCAGCCCGGCCGGCCGGCTCCGTAGTCACTAGCCCACTGGGCATCGGCCGGCTCCTCGGGCTTGGCCGATTTCCAGAGCACGAAGTCCAGCGGATCTTCCTTGCCGTCGGCCACCGCCACCCGTTCGCCGGCGTGCAGTTCGTCGAGCGACTTGCCCGAGAGCTTGCCGTAGCCTGCAAAGCGCCGCACCGCGTAGTTCACGTCGCCGCCAGCGCGGTAGGCCAGGCCCTTGACCTCCAGTGTGCGCACGAGGTCCAGCATCTGCGGCACATAGTCGGTGGCACGCGGATCGTGCGTGGGCCGAGCGATGCCCAAGTCGTCGAAGTCACGGTACATCTCGGCGATCATGCGGTCGGTCAGGCCGCGCACGGTCTCACCGTTTTCGACCGCCCGGCGGATGATCTTGTCATCGATGTCGGTGATGTTGCGCACGAAGGTCACGCGCAGACCCGATGTCTCAAGCCAGCGCCGTGCCACATCGAAGGCTACGCTGGAGCGAGCGTGGCCCACATGGCACAGGTCATAGACCGTCATGCCGCAGACATACATGCGCACATGGCCGGGCTGCAGCGGTGAAAATTCTTCCACGGCACGCGATAGCGTGTTGTAGATGCGTAAGCTCATGAGGAAGGTCGGCTAATCGGTAGGAAGGCGCGCTGTCGTGACTCTGGCCGGAGTAACAGATGGACTGCCCAGGCATGACATGCGCCACGCGAGCCGAGCAGGGGACCAACTATACCCCTGCGCTACACTTTCGGCTCGCGCCCCGCGGGCTGTGGTCGCCCTTTCTGCAGCGCCCGCTGCGGCAGGCATGAACTCCGGTCCCACCCCGCTCTACTTTTTTTGCCCACACACCGGCTATGTTCGCTGCTGCCCACTTCCAGCCGAAGCTGCGTCCGCTGCTGCAAGTTGCGCGCTGGGCTGCAGCCGCCAGCCTGTTGGCATTGAGCCTGTCTGCGCTGGCCGACGAGTACGCCGACGTGCAGCGCCTGAGCAGCAGCGGCGCGCTGGTACAGGCCCTGGCCAAGGCTGACGCGCATTTAACAGCCAAGCCACGCGACCCACAGATGCGCTTCATGCGCGGAGTGATCCTCAGCGAAATGGGCCGCAAGGGCGAGGCCGAAGAAAGCTTCTTGAGCCTGACCCGCGACTACCCGGAACTGCCCGAGCCCTACAACAACCTGGCTGCCCTGCTGGCGGCGCGCCAGGAGCTGGACGCCGCCCACAGCGCGCTGGAAATGGCGGTGCGCAACGACCCGGCTTACGCTACCGCCCATGAGAACCTGGGCGATGTGCAGGCCCAGCTGGCCGCCCGCTCCTACGCCCGCGCCTTAAAACTGGCGCCCAGCCGCCAGCACATCGCGCTCAAGCTGGAGACACTGCGCCGGCTGTTGCCCTCTACCGACAAGCCCCCGACTGACAAGCCCTGAACACCCATGAAGCCCATGCCCGCCCTGCACCGCCCATTCCTGCAGCTCATCGCCCGACTGTTGCTGCTCGCCAACCTGGCCTGGCTGGGCAGCGCCAGCGCACAGGCCCCGACCACGCCGCAGGTGCGCTTTATCACCAACCAGGGCGAGTTCGTGGTCGAGCTCTATGCCGACAAAGCGCCGCGCACGGTCGAGAACTTTCTGCGCTACGTGCGCGACAAGCACTACGACGGCACGATTTTTCATCGGGTGATCGACAGCTTCATGGTCCAGGGCGGCGGCTACGACCAGCGCTACCAGCAAAAGCCCACCCGCGCACCCATTGCCCACGAAGGCCGCGAGGCCCTGGCCCGCGGCGGCCCGCTCAACCTGACTGGCACCCTGGCGATGGCGCGCACCAGCGACCCTAACTCGGCCTCGGCGCAGTTCTTTATCAACGTCAAGGACAACGACTTCCTCAACCCGACGCCCATTCCGCCGGGCGATCCGGTGCCGCGTTTCCAATACCAGGGCCGGGTGTACGAGAATGTGCCGCGCGCTAATTTGCTGGGTGCGCCTGAGCTCTTTGGTTACGTCACCTTCGGCAAGGTGGTCAGCGGCATGGAGACGGTCAACAAGATCAAAGCCCTGCCCACCGGTGCCGGCGGCCCCTTTCCCAGCGACGTTCCCCGCACCCCCGTCATCATTCTTTCAGCCAGCGAGATCCGTTAAAGCCATGAGCAATCCAAAAATCAAACTGCACATCACCTCCTTCGGTGTCATCACCGTCGAGCTCGATCAAGACAAAGCCCCCAAGTCGGTGGCCAACTTCCTCAGCTACGCCAACAAGGGCCACTATGACGGCACCGTGTTTCACCGCGTCATCCCCGGCTTCATGGTTCAGGGCGGCGGTTTTGCCGAAGGCATGAAGCAAAAGCCCACCGACGCGACCATTGAAAACGAGGCCAATAACGGCCTGAAGAACAACCGCTACACCCTGGCCATGGCGCGCACCAGCGCGCCGCACTCGGCCACTGCACAGTTCTTCATCAATGTGGCCGACAACGACTTCCTCAACCACAGCGCCCCCACCGCCTCCGGCTGGGGCTATGCCGTCTTCGGCAAGGTGGTCGAAGGCACCGAAGTGGTCGACAAGATCGCGGCCAGCCCCACCGGCCGACGCGGCTTTCATGACGATGTGCCCGAGAAGGACGTGGTCATCGAAAAGGTTGAGCTGCTCGCCTGAAGCACACCAGCATGACAGGCGGCCTGGCTCAACTGCAGCTGCCGGCAAGCTGGCGCACGCTGGACTTCATCTCCGACGTTCACCTGGACGCCGGCGCGCCGCAAACCCACGCCGCCTGGTCAGCTTACATGGCCAGCACACCGGCCGACGCGCTGTTCATCCTGGGTGACCTTTTCGAGGTCTGGGTCGGTGACGACCTGCTGGAGCAGCCCCTGGAGAGTTTTGCGGCGCAGTGCGCGCTCAGCCTGTGCCAGGCTGGGCAGCGCCTCAAACTTTTTTTCATGCACGGCAACCGCGACTTTTTGGTCGGTCCGGCCCTGCTCGCGCGCTGCCACGCGACCTTGCTGGCCGATCCCTGCCTGTTGCGCGGCCAAGGGCACAGCTGGCTGCTCTCACACGGTGATGCGCTGTGCCTAGACGACGCACCTTATCTGGCCTTCAGGCAACAGGTGCGCAGCGCGGCTTGGCAAGAGGAATTTCTGGCCCGGCCTTTGCGTGAGCGGCAGCAGATGGCCCGGCAGATGCGCGAGCGCAGCCAGCAGCAACAGGCCCAGCGCTGGGCCGACGGCGGTGGCTATGCCGAAGTCGACGCGCAGGCGGCCCGCAGCAGCCTGCAGCAGGCGAACAGCAGCACGCTGATTCACGGCCACACCCACCGCCCGGCACGCCACGAACTGGGCCAGGGGCTGGCACGCGAGGTGCTCAGCGACTGGGATGCCGCGGCCGAGCCGCCGCGCGCGCAGGTCCTGCGGCTGAGCATCGAGGCGGGCCAGTCGGCTCAGCTCGAGCGCCTGAACCTGGCCTGAGCCCCGCGCATGAGTGCCTGGTGGGAGGGGGTTAAGGTCTGGCTGGGCGGTGCGCCCAAACCCATTCCTGAGCCGCTGTGGCAAAACACCCTGGCGCACTATCCCTTCCTGGCCGAGCACAGCGCGGCCGAGCTGCAGCGCCTGCGCGAGCTGAGCGCGCGGTTTTTGCGCAGCAAGCAATTTACCGGCGCCCACGGCCTTCAGATTACGGATGAAATCGCGCTGGCCATTGCAGCCCAGGCTTGTTTGCCCATCCTGCACCTGGGCCTGCATTGGTACGACGACTTTCGCGGCATCGTGGTCCATCCCGAGGCCATGCTGGCGCCACGCGAGATTCAGGACGAAGCCGGCGTGGTGCACCGCTACCAGGAAGAACTCAGCGGCGAGGCCATGCCCGGCGGGCCGGTCACCCTGAGCTGGCGCGATGTGCAGGGCACATCGGCCCTGGAGGGCTACAGCGTGGTGATTCATGAATTCGCCCACAAGCTCGACATGCGCGACGGCGTGGCCGACGGCTGCCCGCCCCTGCCCTCACGCGCCCTGACCCGCCGCTGGCCCACCGTGATGCAGGCCGCTTACGAGGACTTTACCGAAGCGCTGTCCATGGCCGAGCGCTTTGGCGGCCCCCAACCCTGGCTGGACCCGTATGCCGCCACTGCACCGGCAGAATTTTTTGCGGTGGCCTGCGAAGCCTACTTCGTCAACCGCAGCCGTTTGCGTGCCGACTTTGCGGCACTGACGGAGCTGTTCGATGCGTTTTTTGGGGGACAGTAAAAAGCGGTTTGGGGGCTGCGCCCTCGCGGCGATGCAGGCTTCTTACTCCCTCTCCCCCTGGGAGAGGGCTGGGGTGAGGGCATGGGCCTTCATGAATCGACAGACCGAAGACAGGCAGGCGCTGCCCTCACCCTAACCCTCTCCCAGAGGGAGAGGGGATAAAACCTTGTGCGCTTTCGGCTCTGTGAAAGAACCGATGGCGTGGGCGCGCCGCCCAGGCGATAGGCCGTTAGATCAAAGTCCCCATCGCGCCGGGGGCGGCGCTACCACACAGTCCCAGCGAACCTGGCTGGAGGGGTGTGGGAGCTGCGCCCTCGCAGCGATCAGGTAACAACTAACAAAGCCTGCGTCAAAGCTTCGCTGAAATCTTGCAATCTCCCACCGCGCGCCAGCGCCAGCGTGCTGTGCACCAGGCGGTCACCGGCCTGGGCTGAAACACCTGCGGCCTGCATGAGGCTTAGCGCCTTGGCCTCAAGCTCGGTCTGCGACATTGGGTTTTCGGGATCGCCTTTGGCGGTCTGCACCTCGATGACCCGCTCGGCGCCGCTGTGCATGCGCGCCACCAGACGGGCGCTATAGCGCTCAGGGTAGGCGCGGGTACAGGCCGGATCTTCCAGCACCTGCACCTTCTGGCGCAGCTGCGCCAGGGCAAGATCGGACAGTGCCTCAGGTTCGCTGTCTTGCAAAGTCATATCGCCCCTGAGGCTGGCCACAGCCACCGCATGCTGCAGGCTAAAGCGTGCCTGGTGCGCGCTCTGCGGCACGGGGCAGTCGGCAAAGGCAAGGGCATCGGCATAGGTGTGCAGACTCAGGGACTGCAGTTGCTGCAGATCGAGCCCGTCGGCGCGCAAGGCCAGCGCGGCCTCGATGGCCGGGTGCACGTGGCGGCAGGCCGACCAGGGCTTGAAGCTCACTTCATGGATTTTCCAGGGGCCCTCGGCGCCAGCCAGGATGGCAGCAACATCCGGCTGAGGGCAGGTCGCCGCAAAGAATCCGTGGCTGCCTTCCAGGATCTGCCGCGCGCCGGCAAAGCCTGTGGCAGCCAGATCGGCGGCGAGCAGGCCCGATTGCGCAGCGCGGCCGCTGGCCAGTTGCTTCGAAAACGTCGGCTCCTGCCGGCACTGCCAGAGCCCAGCGGCCATCATGCCGGCCTGGCCCAGCGCGTCCAGGCTTTGCTCGGTGTCCAGCCCCAGCAGATGGGAACAGGCCGCGGCCGCGCCGAACACGCCACAGGTGGCTGTGCTGTAAAAGTAGCGGTAGTGGCTGGGCCCGGCGGCCATGCCTATGCGTATGGCCACCTCATAGCCGCGCAGCAGCGCGTCCAGCAGTGCCTGCCCACTGGCGCCCTCTCGCTCGGCCAGGGCGAGCGCGGCGGGCACCACCGTGTCGCCCGGATGCACGATGGAGCGGCGGTGCAGGTCATCGAGCTCCAGCAGATTGCCCAGACCGCCATTGACCAAGGCCGCCACCGAGGCCTCGCGTCGGCCCACGCCCCAGGTGCTGCAAGGCCCGGCAGCGCCAGGCTGGGCCCAACGGGCCAGGGCCTGCGCCGCCGGGGCGCTGCGGCCCACAAAGGCGCAGCCCAGCCAGTCAAGCAGGTGCAGAGCGGCGCGCGCTCGGTCGGCCGGGGTGATCGGGCGCTCGAGCAGGCGCAGCAACGCGCGGGTCAGCGATGGGCTGGCCGGGTACGAGCCGTCGTTCATGCAGACAGGCGATGCGGCCGGCGCCTGCTCAGGGCTTGAGCAGGGCCTTGAGCACGTTTTGCAGGCGGCGGGCTTGAGCGCCCTCGTGCTCGGCGCTCAGCACCTGGGCCACATCGTCGCCCCAGGTCTGGCTCGGGTCGGGTGCGTTGCGGCGGGTGAGCATTTGCAGCTGCATCATTCGCCGCGCCGCCAGATGTTCGGCCGGGGTCGGCAGCTCTGCCGCAATCTCCAGGCGCAGCAGGGCCTGCTCGGCCGGCTGGCTATCGGCTGCAGCAGGGCCGGATAAAGCCTGGCTCCAGCGGCTGCGGGCCGCGGTGGCCACACCCTTGCCCAGCGCCTGGGCGGCGGGCAACTGGGCCGGATCGCGCTGCTGCCAGGCGTCCATCAACTGCGTGAGCACCTCGCCATGAGCCTGAGCCGCCAGCTTGCGCAAGGCCTGCTGGGCATGATCGAGCGCATCGCGCTGGGCGCGAAAGGCCGCATCGCCCAGACGCGGACCACGGTCTTCCGGCCGGGGCCTATCGCCCCAACGGTCGGCGCCACGCTCACCCATGCCTGGTGCACCCCGTCCACCCGGGCCACCCTGTCCATCGCGGCCTCCTCGGGCATCGCGGGTATCGCGGGTATCACCGGGACGGCCGCGCTCACCGGGCCGGCCGCCGGGGCGCTGCCCCCTGGCGACAGCCGCGGGCTCGGGCCTGCGGGCTCCGGGCCGGTCGTCGCCACGCATGGCGATCACCGGCTTGGGCGCGGCTTTGACCGGCGCAGGCGCTGGTGCGGCCTCGGCAGCCGCGGGTTCTGCTGTCGCCTCGCCGGACGGCGCCGCGTCGCCATCCTGGGCGCCTTGCTGCGCAGCTTCAGGCGCAGCGGTGGCACCCGCAGCAGCGACAGCGGCGGCCTGCTCAGCGGCCACGCCCTCAGAGGCCGGCGCCTGCGCGGGCAGCTGGTCGGATGCGGCAGCAACCGGCAGCGCATCGGCCTGGGCTGCGGCCACCTGCTGGCCGCGCACCGCCGCCTCCAGGGCCTTGGCGGCGGCGTGAATTTTTTGGGCGTCGCCACTGGCATTGGCCTGCTCGAGCTCGCGCGCGGCGGCAATCACCCGCCTGTCGTGCTCGCCCAGAGCAGCCACCGCCTGCTCACGCTCAGCGCTCTTGCGGGCAAAGGCGTCGTCGATCGGTTTGCGGAAAGCATCCCACAGTTTTTGTTCCTGCCGCCTGTCGATGGGTACCTGCTGGGCCTCCTGCTGCCAACGCTGCTGCAGGGCACGAACAGCGTCGATGCGCAGGGGCGACTGCGCGCCCAAAGCCTGCGCCTCATCGATCAAGGCACGGCGGCGGGCCAGACTCTCATGGCGGGCCGCCTGCAGCGGGCCCTGTGCGGTGTCGACCAAGACCTTCCACTGGGCCTGCATCTGCGCATAGGCTTTCTCGCTCAGGTGGCCGGCATCGCGCCAGCGCTGCTCCAGCGATTGAATGGCGCGCAGGTGCAGCTTCCAGTCCTGATTGCCCTGATGGGCCTCGGTCCAGGCACGCAACTCGTCCATCAAGGCGCGGCGCTGGGCCAAGATAGCTTCTTGCTGTTCGCGGGTTTTCTCCAGCCAGGCTTCGACCACTTTGTAGGCTTGGTTGCAAGCCTCGTCGAATTTCTTCCACAGTCCATGGTTGGGCACACCGCCTTGGTCGCCCGTCTTCCATTGCTCGCGCAGCTGACGCAGGGCCTCCTGCTGCTTGCGTCCGCCCAGGGGCTGCTCGACCAGGGCCTGCGCCTTGGCCAGCAGTTCCTCGCGGATCTGATCGGCGCGCCAACGCTGCCAGCCTTCGAGCTCGCCGGCCGACGTGAGCGTGGCATGGGCATCAGCCTCCAGGGCTGAATCAATATGGCGGACATGGTCCTTGAGCGCCTGGCGCAACTCGGCGGCCGCCTTCGGTGCTGCCTTGCCGTGGCCCTGGGCCAGTTCGGCCTTGAGCGCCTCCAGCGCCTGACTCACCGCAGCGCTAGCGGCCGCGCGTTGCTGCGCCAGTACCGCCGGATCCACCTTGGGCTTGGCCGGCCGCTCAGGCTTGGCCCCACTGGCGAGCTCGCGCAAGGCGCGCAGCTCGTCGGCCCAGACCGGCACCGCCGGCAAGGGTGCTTGCGCATCATCGGCGGCGGCCACCGCCTGAGCCAGGGCGGCCTCAAACGCATCCCAGACCGCCAACAGCTGCTGGCGGGCCAGTTCAATTTGCTGGGGAAAGCGCGCATCAACGCTGGGCCACACCGGATCGGCAATCAGGCCGTCAGCCTGACCACGCCAGTGCGCCACATCCTCACGCAAGCTCGGCCACAGGGCCTGGGCGTCGCGCCAGGGCTTGGTCGAGAGCACCTCCGTACGCTGCACGATGAGTACAGCCGCCTCGCGCTGCACCTGAACCCGGTGCTGCAGGTCCTCGATGGACTTGACCCGCTCGCTGAGCAAGACCTTCAGGCCAGCCAGTGGCTCGCGCGACAGCGGCGCACCGGCCTTGGCCGCATCACGCTGCCAGGCCAGGGCATCGGCCAGATTGAGCCGGGCTGCATCAAGCAAGGCCTGGCCACGGGCTGCCCAATCGGCGGCCAGGGTCTCCTGACCGCGCGCCCGGCGCAACTCGTCCAGTTTTTCACGCAGCGGCCGGGCCGCGCCCTTGTCGCGCTGCGACAGCTCCCTGAACACCTCGGCCAGCTGCTCAGGCGTGGGCTCGCCAGCCAGCCAGTTGCGGATGCGCGAGGCCCGCTCACCGGCCGTGGGGGCGGTAAAGGCCCCGCCGGTCAGGGCGTCCAGCGCCTTCAAATCGACCGCCTTGGCGCGGGGTTGAGATTCCGGGGAGGGGTCTGAATGAACCATGGGTCAGGCACAAAGGGGAAATAAGTGGGTCGCAGCGCCGCAAGCCAGCGGCAGACCGGCGACCGCAAGGAGAGTAGGAGAAAGCCGGCTATTTTCACCGCAATTGCCCGCTGCTCCCAAATAGCCTCTGCGAAGTGGGCCTGATCGGGCCGCTGCTTACGCTGGAGGAGCCCGCCGCGACCCGTCAGAGGCGCTCGAGTATTTCATATTAAGAAAAATCTCTGCGAATTCTGGAGCGTTGACCGCGTGTTTGGATTGCTCCTAAAATCCGGTTCCGCAAAAAATCAGGGTCAACCCTAGGTCAGCAGGACCGGCACCAGGAGGCCGGCCAGGCCCAAAGCCCCAGCCTGACCTGGCCACCCGGCGCCTCCAGTCGGACGGCGCAAGAACAAAAAAGGAAAGCCATGACAGCGCCTACCAGCGCCCCGGTCCGCACGAGACTGCAGCGCATCCGCCTGAGTCTGGCCCATACAGGCCAGGACATCGCCCAGGGATTTTTCGACGTCACCCACAACAGTTTCGCCATGCTGGGACTGGCTGTGGCCTTCGTGGTCATCACCCTGACCGCCCGCACCGACCTGCGCGAGGCGGCCGAAGCGCAACTGATGACCCTGCTGGTCGAGCGCCAGGAGGCCAATCTGAGCCTGGGTGAGCCGGCTGCCGCCGGCCGGGCCACCGCCCTGAACCCGAGCGATCTGCCCAAACCGCAGGCGGACCTGGCCCATTGGCTCAGCCGCAAATACGGCGTAGCGCCCGAACCGGTGGCCGCTCTGGTGGCCGCTGCCCATGACATCGGCAGCAAGGTCGAGCTTGATCCGACCTTGATCCTGGCCATCATGGCGGTGGAGTCGGGCTTCAACCCCTTCGCCCAAAGCCCGGTGGGTGCGCAAGGCCTGATGCAGGTCATGACCAGCGTGCATCACCAAAAATATTCACCGTTTGGCGGCAAGCTCGCGGCGTTTGACCCAGTGACCAATTTGCGGGTGGGCGTGCGGGTGCTGCTGGCCTGCATTGAGCGAGCGGGTTCGGTCGAGGGCGGTCTGAAGTTCTATGTCGGCGCAGCCAACCTGGAGGACGACAGCGGCTACGCCAACAAGGTGCTGGCCGAAAGAGAGCGGCTCAAGCTGGTGGCCGAGGGCAAGACCGTGCCCACCAGCGGCCAGACCGCCTCGGCAGTGCCGGTGCTGCAGCCAGCCAGCGCACAAATACCAGACGCGCCGGTCAAAAGCGGGCAGCGGTCCTGAAGCCAAGCAGCCAGACTCCTCAGGCGCCGCCGGCCTGGGCTACACTGCGCCCCGTGCGCAACTGGCGATAGGCTGGCAGGTCTGCGAAGACTGTGTGGCTGACGTGGGACACCACTGGGGAGCGCACGGTCGGCGCCGAGGGCACCGGCCATCGAGCCGTTCGCCTGGGCAGCCCTTGCCAACTCCGCAGGGACCATGTCTTTAAGGACTGCCGTGTATAACCGTGAACATCTGGTTGCCCAGACCGACCCCGAACTGTGGGCCGCCATCGAGGCTGAAAATGCCCGCCAGGAACACCACATCGAGCTGATCGCTAGCGAGAATTACGCCTCGCCAGCGGTGATGGCCGCACAAGGCTCGCAGCTGACCAACAAATACGCCGAGGGCTATCCCGGCAAGCGCTACTACGGCGGTTGCGAATACGTCGATGTGGCCGAGCAACTGGCCATCGACCGCGTCAAACAATTGTTCGGCGCCGACGCCGCCAATGTGCAGCCCCATTGCGGCGCCTCGGCCAATGTAGCGGTCTTTCTGGCCTTTCTCAAGCCAGGCGACACCATCATGGGCATGAGCTTGGCCGAAGGTGGCCACCTGACCCATGGCATGGCGCTCAATATGTCGGGCAAATGGTTTAACGCGGTCTCCTACGGCCTGAACAGCCGGGAAGAGATCGACTACGACGCGATGGAGAAAAAGGCCCACGAAACCCGGCCCAAGCTCATCATCGCCGGCGCCTCGGCCTACAGCCTGCAGATTGACTGGGCCCGCTTTGCCAAAGTCGCCAAGGACGTGGGCGCAATTTTCCTGGTCGACATGGCCCACTATGCCGGCCTGATCGCTGCTGGCGTCTACCCCAACCCGGTGCCCCATGCCGATGTGGTCACCTCGACCACGCACAAGAGCCTGCGCGGCCCGCGCGGCGGCATCATCCTGATGAAGTCCGCCCACGAGAAGGCGATCAATAGCGCCATCTTCCCGGGTCTACAGGGCGGACCGCTCATGCATGTGATCGCGGCCAAGGCGGTGGCCTTCAAAGAGGCGCTGGCCCCCGAGTTCAAGGTCTATCAGCAGCAGGTGATCAAGAACGCGCAAATCGTGGCCCAGACCCTGACCGAGCGCGGCCTGCGCATCATCAGCGGCCGCACCGAGAGCCATGTGATGCTGGTCGACCTGCGCGCCAAGGGCATCACTGGCAAGCTGGCCGAATCGGTGCTGGGCCAGGCCCACATGACGATCAACAAGAACGCCATCCCCAATGACCCGGAAAAGCCCATGGTCACCAGTGGTGTGCGCATCGGCACCCCGGCCATGACCACCCGCGGCTTCAAGGATGAGGAAGCGAGACTGACGGCCAACCTGATCGCCGACGTGCTCGACCAGCCGCACGACGAGGCCAACATCGCTGCGGTGCGCGCCAAGGTCAACGCCCTGACCGCCCGCTTTCCGGTCTACCGATGAAATGCCCCTTCTGCGGCCATCTTGAAACCCAGGTGGTGGAGACCCGGGTTTCGGAGGACGCGGACGTGGTGCGCAGGCGCCGCCGATGCGGCGCCTGCGAAAAGCGCTTTACCACCTACGAGCGGCCCGATGTCAACTTTCCGGCCATCGTCAAGAAGGACGGCCGGCGCATCGAATACAAGCGCAGCAAGATCGTCGATTCGATGAGCCTGGCCTTGCGCAAGCGGCCAGTGAGCACCGAGCAGGTCGATGCAGCGATCGAGCGCATCGAAGAAAAACTGCTCAATCTAGGCGTGCGAGAGGTGCCCTCGACCCGGCTGGGCGAATGGGTGATGCGTGAGCTCAAAAAACTCGACAAGGTGGCCTATGTGCGCTTTGCCAGTGTCTACCGCAGCTTTGAAGACCTGGACGACTTCAAGAATCTGGTCGACGAGGTCCGGCGCTGAGCCGCCGGCTTGAGCCCACAGCTAGCGCCAGCATTCCTGCACCGTGGCCGCGGAGCCGCTGCGGCCCTTCAGGCCGGTATGGCTCAGGGTGAGCGCGGCGCAGGTATCGCTAGCCATCGCGCCTTGCGGCTCGGCCCGCAGTTGATAGCTCACCGCATCGACCTGCTCGATCTGCACCGCGTAGAGCGTCTGACCATCGACGATCACCGATTGCAGCGCCGCCGGCAAGCTGGGCTTTTGACCCGCAGCGCTGAGGTAGCTGCCTTGCAGGCTGTAATGGCGCTCCATGAACTGCTGGGCCTGCAGCAAGGCCACCGCCGCCTGGGCCCTGTGGCTGCGCTGCAACTGGCTGCGATAAGAAGGCCAGGCCAGCGCAGCAAGCAGGCCGACGATGAGCAGCACGGTGAGCAGCTCGATCAGACTCATGCCCCGCCGGGCATAGTAGCGCGGTCTACGCTGCAGCGGCAGCAAGCCTGTCGATGGGTACGAGGGTAGATTCGTCATGGATCACCTCAAGGGCGGGTTGAGAATGCGCCGCCACAGGCGCGCGCGCACCTGGGCGTTTTCAATCAGCAGCGTGCTTTGCAGCCAGACCGCTGTGCCGGCCGTGGTCGCGCCCGAGGTGGTGTCGCTGCGGTGGTCGGGGCTAAAGCCGCGCGCGTTAACCAGGTAGACCGTCACGCCCGGGCCCTGCTCAGGCAGGGTCTGAGTCTCGACCTGGCAGACCGGCGGCTTGCCGGCGGACGCGGCTGCAGCCACAGGCACCGTCGCTAAAGCTGTACCCGCTTGCCACAGTGCGGCCGAGGTCCAGGCCGGCTGCGCCCCCGAGCTGAGGGCCAGCGCGCTTTGCGCCAGCACCGGCACCCGCGCAGCGCTGGGCAGCAGCAGCTGGGCCTCACAATAGAGCAGACCCGCCTGCGCCTGCTCATGCGCAATGGAGCGCATCAGCTGGGCACGGGCCAGCTGGGTCGAGCCGGCGCTGCGGCGCAACGCCGCCGCCGAGCCCAGTGCGATAGCGCCCAGCAGCACCAACACCACCAAGAGGCTGAAGCCGCGCTCAGCAGGTACAGCCCTGCACGCAATGGGAGCGCCCGGCCGCACGGCTATCTGCTCCAGTTGCGCAAGGCCACGGTCGACCAAAAGGCCCGCCGCAGCCGGCCGTCGCCGGAAGTGAGGGCATTGCCAGCGCAGTCGGTGTAACTGCGCACATCATCCGGGCCTAGGACAGCATCGCTGCTGCGCAGCAAGAGGCACAGCCGCGCCGCCCTCACCTGCCGAAAGTCACCCACCTGGGCTGCGCTCAAAAAGCGTAGCGCCGTGCCTTCGCCGGCATCGACCGGCAGGCCCCAGCTGAGCACAAGGCGCTCAACGTTGTCGACCACAGGCTGTGGCCCACTGCTGCCCCGCCCGCCACAACGCAGCTCGCTGCGCGCTCCGGTGCTGACTTGCCAGCGGTTGTAGGCGATGTACACCCGGCTGCCGTCGGCGGCCGTGGACGGGTCCAGGCCGTTGCCCAGGCAGTCGGTGGGCCGGCCGTCGCTGCCCAGGACCGCGCTGTAGCCGTCGGCCTCATAGGCGATTTCTACCGCCGATGAGCTCAGGCTGCCCGGGGCAGGCGCAGCGGCACAGACCGGCTGCGCGTTGCTGGGCAGACTGGCAAAGCCATGGTCGCAAGCCCACAGGGGCGCTGCCTCAAGACCAGTCTGCCAGGATGCCGGCCCGCCTGGGCTGGAGCGCAAGCGCAGCGGCCGGCCGTAGCCGGCCATCATCAAGTCGGCCCGCAGCAGCTCAATGGCGATCTGTGCGTCTTCAATCATCAGCGCCTGCGCCGCTTGCAGGCGCTGGCTGCGCCGGGCCGACACCGTCTGCACCAGGGCCGCCGCAATCAGCGACCAGGCGATGAAGGAGGCCACCAGCCATTCCAGCAGGCTCAAGCCCGCCGCTCGGCGCCCTGGCCAGCCCGACCGGCCCGCCCTCACCACGCCAGCCCCACATTCAGGCAGCGCCAGCCGGCGGCCGGATCAGAAAAATCACCAGGGCAGCGCCAATAGGCTGGCGCTGCCAGACCCAAGTCCTGCGCGCCCGGCTCGCGCCAAACTAAGGTAAGCAAGCCGCTGCGGCCGCCTGTATCGATCTGCAACTGCGCCGAGCCCTGGGGCAAGGCCTGCTGAAGGCCAGCTCGCCACTGCGCCGCGTCGGCCGAGGCCCAGGCAGGTGCATCGCACTGCCCCAGACTGCAAGCCGCGCCGCTGGCGGCCGCCGGCAGTGCCAGTTGCGCAGCCACGGCCTGCGCCTGGCACGAGCTGGCCCGCAGCCGCTCGGCCAGATCAGCGGCCAGCACCTGGGCCTGGACGGTGTGCTGATTGAGCCGGCTCTGACGCAAGGCGCCAGCCTGAGCGCTCAGCCAGGCGCTTGCGCCCAGACTGAGCAGCAGCAGGCTGATCAGCACCTCGATGAGCATGAAACCGCCGCCATCGGGCTTGTTCATGAACATTGGGACTGACCCTCAGGCCGCAGCGCCGCCCGACCCTGCATCGAGATGCACACCAGGCGCAGCGCCGAGCCGGCCACCAGGCGCAGGCTCTGCCCAGCCGCCCGGGCTGCGCCTGTGGGCTGGTAGCTCAGACCGGCCCGCAAGGCGCTGGCATTGCTGGTGATGGCCTGCACCGATGCGCTGGGCTGGTGCTGGCGCAACACCAGCTTGCCGGCACCGGGCACGCGGTTGGCTTGCGCATCGAGAAAGACCATCCATCCCCGGCCCCAATCGCCATGGCCGGCGCAGGCCAGGCCGTCAAGCGTGGGACAGATTGAGACCGCCTGGCCCCGAACAATGGCCTGAGTGCGGGCATAGCGCAAGTCATCGAGCAGGGTCTGCGCCTCGGCCTCTAGGGCCCAGCGCGCCATAAGGCCGCGCCAGGACGGCAGGGCCAAGGTGGCCAGAGCCAGCGTCAAGCCGAGCACTACCATCAACTCGAGCAAGGTAAATCCCGAGGAGCGCGCAAACGAAGGCAGGCCTGGCCGGTCCATGACCCATCCTAAGAACGCCTTGCGTGGACGGGTGTTAATTGTTATTTCGGCAGGTACCCATCAGGACTGGCTTCGGATGCAGCCGGCACCCGAAGCAGGCTGCGCGGCGCCTTACACTGCCCGAGGACAAGCCAAGACAAGACCGCAAGGCCTCAAAACGCCAAGCCACACACGCCCACCATGATCGAACGCGCCCTAGAACTGGCCGCCCAGGCCCGCCTGCTGGCCCCGCCCAACCCCGCGGTGGGCTGTGTGCTGGTCGATGCCCAGGGGCAGGTGATTGGCCAGGGGCATACCCAGGCCACCGGCCAGGCCCACGGCGAGATCATGGCCTTGCGCGATGCGGCCGCACGCGGCCATTCGGTACGCGGGGCCACCGCCTACGTGACGCTCGAGCCTTGCGCCCACCATGGCCGTACCGGCCCCTGCTGCGAGGCCTTGATCGAGGCCGGCATAGCCAAGGTGGTGGCCAGCCTCACCGACCCCAACCCGCTGGTGGCTGGCCGCGGTCTGGACCGCCTGCGCGCGGCCGGGGTGCAGGTCGAGGTCGGCCCCGGCGCGCAGCAAGCGCGCGAGCTCAACATCGGGTTTTTCAGCCGCATGCAGCGCGGCCGGCCCTGGCTGCGCCTTAAAGTGGCGGCCTCGATCGACGGCACCACCGCCCTGGGCGACGGCCAGAGCCAGTGGATCACCTCGCCCGCGGCGCGCGCCGACGGCCACGCCTGGCGCGCCCGCGCCTGCGCGGTGCTCACCGGCATAGGCACGGTGCTGGCCGACGACCCCACGCTCAATGTGCGCGAGCTCAGCACGCCGCGCCAGCCGGTGCGGGTGATCGTCGACAGCCATTTGCAAACGCCGCTGCAAGCGCGCATCTTGCAAAGCGGTGGGCCGGTTTGGATCTACACCGCGGTGCGTGATACTGGCCGCGAGGCCGAACTGAGTGCACTGGGCGCGCACATCACCTGCCTGCCCGATGCGCAAGGCAAGGTCGACCTTGCCGCGATGGTGCAGGACCTGGCGCGGCGCGAGATCAATGAAGTGCATGTGGAAGCGGGCAGCAAACTCAATGGCTCGCTGATGCGCGCCGGCCTGATTGATGAGCTGCTGATCTACCTGGCCCCGCTGCTGCTGGGCCCCGGCCAGGGCCTGTTGGCGCTGCCTGCGCTCGGCCAATTGTCGGACGGCATCCCCCTGCAATTTACCGATTGCCAGCGCATCGGGCCCGACCTGCGGGTCATGGCGCGGCGGGTCGGATCCGAGGCTTTTTAGGGTCGAAGCAGCGCTGGCCGGCCGGCGGCCCAATTCCCTGCGAAAATACGCCCATGTTTACCGGCATCATCACCGGCGTGGGGCGCATCGTCGCCATCCACCCTCTCGGCAGCTCCTTGGCCCACGGCAAACGCCTGACCATTGAGACCCCCCCTGGCTATCTGGATGATGTCGCGCTGGGCGACAGCATCGCACTCAACGGCGCCTGCATGACCGCCACCCAGATCGACCTCAGCACCCAGCGCTTTAGCGTCGACGTGTCGGCCGAATCGCTGGCGCGCACCAGCGGGCTGGGCCAGCCCGGCCCCATCAACCTGGAAAAGGCGCTGCGTGCACATGACCGCCTGGGCGGGCATATTGTCAGCGGCCATGTCGACGGCATCGGGCAGGTCACGCACTTTGCGCAGGTGGGCGAAAGCTGGGAGTTGCGCATTGCGGTGCCGGCCCAGCTGGCCCGTTTTCTGGCCTACAAGGGCTCGATCACCGTCAATGGCGTGAGCCTGACCGTCAACCAGGTGCAAGACCCGGCCGCGCTCGAAGGCGGCTGTGAGATCAGCATCAACCTGATTCCGCACACCGTAACACATACCGCTCTGGGCAGCCTGCAAGCGGGCGCGTCCGTCAACCTCGAGATCGACCTGATCGCACGCTATGTCGAGCGCATGCTGCAGGACCAAAGAAAGCCCCTCACTTCATGAATGCAGCAGCCCCCCTCACACCGCCGGTGACGATCTCGCCGGTCCAGGACATCGTGGCCGAAATGGCCGCCGGCCGCATGGTCATCCTGATCGACGAGGAAGACCGCGAAAACGAAGGCGACCTGGTGCTGGCCGCGGACCATGTCAGCGCCGATGCGATCAATTTCATGGCCCGCTATGGCCGTGGCCTGATCTGCCTGACCCTCAGCCGCGAGCGCTGCGAACTGCTGCAGCTGCCGCCCATGGTCAGCCGCAACGGCACCAAGCATTCCACCGCCTTTACCGTCTCGATCGAGGCAGCCGAAGGCGTGACCACCGGCATCTCGGCTGCCGACCGCGCCCGCACGGTGCAAGCCGCCGTGGCACCCAAGGCCCAGGCCAGCGACCTGGTGCAGCCCGGCCACATCTTTCCGCTGCAGGCCGTTGACGGCGGCGTGCTGATGCGTGCCGGCCATACCGAAGCGGGCTGCGACCTGGCGGCCATGGCCGGCTGCTCGCCCTCGGCGGTGATCTGCGAAATCATGAAGGACGACGGCACCATGGCGCGGCTGCCCGACCTGCTGGAATTTGCCGCGGTCCACGGCCTGAAAATCGGCACCATCGCCGACCTGATCGAGCACCGCAGCCGCCATGAGTCGCTGGTCGAGCGTGTCGGCAGCCGCAGCATCCAGACCCACTGGGGCGAGTTCACCGCCCACGCTTGGCGCGACAAGCCCAGCGGCAGCCTGCACCTGGCCCTGGTCAAGGGCAGCTGGCAGCCGGGCGAGCCGGTGGCCGCGCGGGTGCATGAGCCGCTGTCGCTGTTCGATGTGCTCGAGACCGGCCGCACCATGCATTCATGGAGCCTGGACGAGAGCCTGCGCTTTATCGCCCAGGAAGGCCGTGGCGTCGCCGTGTTGCTCAACTGCGGCGAGAGCGCCGAGCAATGGCTGGCTCAGTTCGAAGGCCTGGCCCAACCCAGCCACGGGCCCAGCCGAGGCCGCATGGACCTGCGCACCTACGGCATCGGCACGCAGATTCTGCTGCAGTGCGGCGTGCGCAAGATGCGCCTGATGGGCAACCCGCGCCGCATGCCCAGCATGGCCGGCTACGGCCTGGAAATCGTGGGCTATCTGAGCAAAGACGACATCAAGGCCTGAAAGACAGCCATGCAAACCACAGACAAAGGCCAGGCTTCGGTGCCCAGCGACGGGCGCGGCCTGCGCATCG
The DNA here is from genome assembly GCA_027486755.1 of Comamonadaceae bacterium. Lineage (GTDB taxonomy): Bacteria > Pseudomonadota > Gammaproteobacteria > Burkholderiales > Burkholderiaceae_C > Polaromonas. The sequence goes on from JAIXOM010000007.1 coordinate 53,073, forward strand.
GCATCGTGCAGGCGCGCTTTAATGAGGGCGTGACCCAGGCCCTGGCCCAGGCCTGTCTGAGCGAGCTCAAGGCAGCCGGCGTCGAGCAGATCACCCATGTACAGGTACCCGGCGCGCTTGAAGTGGCCACCGCATTGCAGGCGCTGGCCGAGCGCGGCGGCTTTGACGCCCTCATTGCGCTGGGCTGCATCATTCGCGGCGAGACCTATCACTTCGAGCTGGTGGCCAATGAAAGCGGTGCGGCCGTCACCCGGGTGGCGCTCGATTACCGCCTGCCGATCGCCAACGCCATCTTGACCACCGAAGACCTGCCGCAAGCCCTGGCACGGCAGGATGAAAAAGGCCGCGATGCGGCCAAGGTGGCCATCGAAATGGCCCGTCTGCTGCAAAGCCTGGCCCCATGAACTCACCCGCCGACATCGATCAGCCCGGCGCTGCGGCCCCCAGAGCACCTACGCCGCGCAAGGCTGGCGACAAATCGGCCCGTACCCGCGCCCGCGAGTTTGCCCTGCAGGCCCTCTATCAGCACCTGGTGGGGCGCAACCCGGCCGAAGACATTGACAGCTTCACCCGCGACCTGATCGGCTTTCACAAGGCCGACGCGGCCCATTTCGACGCCCTGCTGCACGGCTGCATCCGCGAGGGCGAGCAACTCGATGCCCTGATCACCCCCCACATTGACCGCAAGCTCACCGAGGTCTCGCCCATCGAGCATGGCGTGCTGTGGATCGGAGCTTATGAGTTGCGCCATTGCATGGACGTGCCCTGGCGGGTGGCCATCAATGAGTGCATAGAGCTGGCCAAGGGCTTTGGCGGCACCGACGGCTACAAATGGGTCAATGGCGTGCTCAACCAACTCGCACCGCAGCTGCGCGCCCAGGAGGTGGGCCGGCGCCTATGATCCGCATCACCGAGCGCGCGCAGCGCATCGACCCCTTCTATGTGATGGAAGTGGCCAAGGCCGCTCATCAGCTCGAACAGCAGGGGCCCGCTGGAGCGCCGCCGATGATCTACCTCAACATCGGCGAGCCCGACTTCACCGCGCCGCCGCTGGTGCAAATGGCCGCCGAGCGGGCCCTGCGAGACGGACAGACCCAGTACACGCCCGCGCTCGGGCTGACGGCCTTGCGAGAGCGCATCAGCCAGTGGTATACCCAGCGCTTTGCCGCCCAGGTGCCAGCCTCGCGCATCGTGATCACCGCCGGCGCGTCAGCCGCGCTGCAGCTGGCCTGCCTGGCCCTGGTCGAAGCGGGCGACGAGATCCTCATGCCCGACCCGAGCTACCCCTGCAACCGGCACTTTGTCAGCAGCGCCGGTGGGCAGGCGGTGCTGCTGCCCACCACCGCGGCCCAGCGGTTTTCACTGTCCCTGGCCAGCGTACAAGAGGCCTGGAGGCCGGCCACCCGCGGCGTGCTGCTGGCCTCGCCCTCCAACCCCACCGGCACCTCGATCGCGCCCGACGAATTTAAGCGTCTGCATGAATTCGTGCTGGGGCGCGGCGGCATCTCGATGATCGACGAGATCTACCTGGGCCTGAGCTACGAAGAACAGTTCGGGCACAGCGCACTGGCCCTGCCGGGCGAGCTGGGCGAGTCGGTGATCAGCATCAACAGCTTCTCGAAATACTTCAACATGACCGGCTGGCGCCTGGGCTGGCTGGTGCTGCCACCGGCACTGGTGCCGGTGGTCGAACGGCTCGCGCAAAACCTGTTCATCTGCGCCAGCGCGCTGGCCCAGCACGCAGCCCTGGCCTGCTTCGAGCCCGATAGCCTGGCCGAATATGAACGTCGGCGCGCCCAGTTCAAAGCCCGCAGGGACTATTTTTTGCCCGAGCTCGAGCGCCTGGGCCTGCATGTACCGGTGCGCCCCGACGGCGCCTTCTACGCCTATGCCGACGCCAGCTCGGCCATTGCAAAATTAGGTCTGCCCGCAGACCGGCCCGACGGCACCGGCGGCAGCTGGGACCTGGCTTTTGCGCTGATGCAGCAGGCGCGGGTGGTGGTCACGCCCGGGCGCGACTTTGGCCAGGCCGACCCTCAGCGCTACCTGCGCTTTTCCACCGCCAGCAGCATGGACCAATTGCAGCAGGCCGTCGCCCGCCTGGAGGCGGTCCTTGGCTGAGGCCCACCGCGCCGCCTTTGAATGGCCGGTCAGGGTGTACTGGGAAGACACCGACGCCGGCGGTATCGTCTTCTACGCCAACTACCTCAAATACTTCGAACGCGCCCGCACTGAATGGCTGCGTTCGCTGGGCATTTCGCAACAGGCCTTGCGCCAAAGCAGCGGCGGCATGTTCGTGGTCAGCCAAACCGAAGTGCGCTACCTCCGACCGGCCCGGCTCGACGACGAATTGCGGGTCAGCGCTGCCCTGACCCAGGTGGGCCGCGGCAGTCTGCACCTGCAGCAGCAAGCCTGGCTCATCAGCGACAAAAGTGTGCTGTGTGAGGCGACAATACGCTTGGGCTGGGTCGACGCGCTCAGCCTCAAGCCCAGCCGCATCCCTGCCCTGGTTTTACAACAACTCCAAGCCAGCCCATGAACCACGAACTGTCCATCATCCCGCTCCTGCTCAACGCCAGTTGGGTGGTCAAGGCCGTGGTGCTGATCCTCATCGGCATGTCTCTGGCCAGCTGGACCACCATCTTCAGCAAGCTGCTGCGGATCAAACGGGTCAAGAGCCAGAACGATGCCTTTGACAAGGAGTTCTGGTCAGGCACCAGCCTGAACGACCTGTATGCCGCCGCCCTGCGCAATGCCAAAGAGACCGGGCCGATGGAGCGCATCTTTGCCAGCGGCATGCGCGAATTTCAAAAGCTGCGCGAGCGCCGCGTCAACGACGCACCGACCTTGCTCGACGGCGCGCGCCGCGCCATGCGGGCGAGCTACCAGCGAGAACTCGACGCGGTCGAGGCCAATCTGTCCTTCCTGGGCACGGTCGGCTCGGTCGCGCCCTATGTGGGCCTGTTTGGCACCGTCTGGGGCATCATGCACGCTTTCACCGGGCTGGCTGCGCTGGAGCAGGTAACCCTGGCCACCGTGGCCCCCGGCATCGCAGAGGCCCTGGTGGCCACCGCCATCGGCCTGTTCGCGGCGATTCCGGCCGTCATCGGCTACAACCGCTTCGCCCACGACATCGACCGGGTGGCCAATCGGCTGGAGACCTTCATCGAAGAGTTCTCCAACATCCTGCAGCGCAATCTGGGCGCCCAGTCGGCGTCCGGTCACTAAGAGCCATGGCCAGCGTACAGGCACGAGGCCGGGGCCGGGGTCGGCGCACCATCAACGAGATCAATATGGTGCCCTTCATCGATGTGATGTTGGTGCTGCTCATCATCTTCATGGTCACCGCCCCCCTAATTACCCCCAGCATGATCGCCCTGCCCCGGGTGGGCAAAGCTGCGGCGCAGCCGGTCAAGCCCATACAGGTGCAGATCGCCAAGAACGAAAGCCTGGAAATCAAGCCCAGCGGCGGCAACAGCCAGCCCAGCACCCTGGCCGATGTGGGGCAGGCGGTCAAGCGCCTGCAGCCGGCGGTCCCAGAAGGTGAGCAGCCCACGCCGGTGCTGATCAGCGCCGATAAGTCGGTGCGCTATGAGGTGGTGGTCAAGGTGATGGACGCCCTGAACAAGGCTGGCGTCAGCCGCATTGCGCTGTCGGTGCAAACCGGAAATTGAGCAGCGCGCAGGCCATGAACGCAGCGCCCGCCCAAGACCTCAACCCGCCTGCAGCCGCCAGCTCCGGGCCGGCGATGGCACTGTCCCTGCTCGCACACGCCCTGCTGGTGCTGGCCCTGGCCTGGGGAGTGAACTGGTCGCGCACCGACCCGACGGTGGCCTTCAGCGCCGAGATCTGGGCACCGGTGGCTGAGCAAGCCGCGCCTGCCGCCGCCGCGCCAGAGGCGACCCCAAAGCCCACACCGCCGCCCCCGCAGGAGCGGCCAGCTCCGCCGCCACCACCGCCACCAGCGCGTGTCCAGCAGGAAGCGCGCGATGCCGAGCTGGCGCTGGAAAAGCGCCGCAAGGAAAAGCAAAAAGCCGAGGAGAAAACCCAGAAGGACAAGGCTGAGAAGGCGGCAAAAGAAAAGCTTGAAAAAGAAAAAATCGAGAAAGAACGCAAAGAAAAAGAAGACAAGCAGCGCGAAAAGGCCAAGGAAGAAGCGCGCAAGGAGCAGGACCGCAAGGAAGCGGCCGAATCAGAAAAACGCAGACAAGAGCAACTGCGCCGTATCCAGGGCCAGGCGAGTTCCACCACCGCAACCGGCACGCCTAGCGCGACCGGTGCAACCGGTGCGACCGGTGCGACCGGAGCGGCCGAGGCCAAAGGCACCGCCCAGCGCTCAGCTGCGCCCTCGTCCAGCTACGGCGGCAAGATCGTTCAGCTGATCAAGGACAACACCAAATTCACAGACCCCAATTCGGGCCGCCCCTCGGTGGTAGTGCTGGTGCGGACTTCGCCCCAGGGCAAAATCGACCTCAAGGAATCAAAAATTATCAGCACCAGTGGCAACCAAGCCTTCGATGAGGCGGTGCTGCGCGGCATCCAGAAAATGGAATTTGTACCCAAGGACACCGACGGCCGCATACCCGAGATGCTGCTGCGCGAGGGGCTAGAGCTCAAGGTCACCCTCTAGGATGAGCGGCCAGCGCCTCGGCTCCTCCTTGATGCCGCCCGCGCCAGGCCCGAAGCAAGGCGGCTTCCTCAACCCTGCACAGGCACCATGCGCCCCCTTTATCGAAGGGTGAAGCTGAAGTGGACGACGATCTCGTTGGCGACGATGTCCCAGCGCGACCACCAGCCCTGGCCTATGCCGTAATCGGCGCGATTGAAGCCAATGCTGCCGCTAAAGACATCGGGCGCAGAAAGCTTGACCGGCGCCCGGACCTCGCGCGACTGCCCCTTGATCTCAAGCCGGCCCACCGCTTCGAATTGCTGAGCTGCGATGGGCTTCATGGCTTGCAACACAAAGGTGGCCGTCGGGTGCTCCGCCACATGAAACCAAGGCTGGCCCATCAACTCTTGATTGATCTTGCTCCAGCCGGTGTCGATGCTGGCCAGATCGATCGTCAAGCTGGCCTCGGCCTGATCGAGCCTGGCGGTGTTCAGGTTCACTCGGGCACTGAAGCGTTTGAATTGACCGTCCATCTTCAGGCCTAGGGCCTTGTACTCAAAGCGCACACTGCTTTTTTCGGGCACCAGTGCCTCTGAATGGAGAGCCTGCGCCGGCATCACCAGGCCCAAACCCCAAGCCAGCCCGAAAGCCAAAACAAAGGTAAGACGGCCAAACCAGGACAGAAGCGTGCGAACGCCCGACCCCAAGCCGCTGACACCTCTGAACAAAAAACCGCAGCCGCTGGCGGGCAGCGGGCTGGCTTGTGAAGGTTCAGCCTGGGCCATGGCTCTAGCTACTCGTAGACGATTTGCGCCAGCCCCTTGTCAGCCTGGGCCATGGCGCTGGCCAGCGCGGCGTCGGTGGGGTAGATGCGGGCGGCCTCGCCCAGTTGCAGGTCGGCGGTGGCGCCTTCGCGAAAAATGCTCAGGCGCAGTGGCAGGCCCACCACCCGCTCGCCCTGCTCGGACTGCTCGCGCCGCGCTGGAAAATCACGCAGCAGCCGGCCGATATCGGGCGAGCTGCCGTTAACAGCCATGCGCAAATACTTGCCGAAGCGGCAACGCGCGCTCTCCAGGTCCCAGATCTGGGCGATCTTGAAGCGAAAGCCACCGGCGAACCGGTCGGGCTGCAGTGTGCCCTGCACCACGATCAATTCGTCGTCCTTGATCAGGTGCTTGTGGGCGTTGTAGAAAGCCTCGTCGACCGAGGCCTCGACCGCGGCCGACTTGTCGTCCAGCTTGAACAGCGCCACCTTACCGCGTTGGCCATTGATCATCTTGAAGTCGCACACCACCGCAGCAATCACCTGCGGGTCGCGCGAGTCGACCAGATCGGCGATGCGCCGCTTGCAAAACTGCCGCACTTCCAACTCGACCTCGTCGAACAAATGCCCCGAGAGGAAAAAACCGAGGGCCAGCTTTTCAAAGCCCAGGCGGGTGCGCACGCCCCAGGGCGTGGTCTGCACCAACGGCGGCTCCTGATCGCTGGCCGCCTGCGGGTCCATGTCAAACAGGCCGCCCTGGTTGGCGTTGGCCTGGGCCGCGTTGGCAAACTCAAAAGCCAGATCGATCGAGGCCAGCAGGCTGGCGCGGTTGCGCTGCAGCAGGTCAAATGCGCCGGCCTTGATCAGGGCCTCGACGGTGCGCTTGTTCAGCCGGCTGCGGTCGACCCGCACACAAAAATCAAACAGCGACTTGAACGGACCGCCAGCTTCGCGCGCCGCCACGATGGCTGCGATCGCCTGCTCGCCGGTGCCCTTGATCGCGCCCAGACCGTAGCGGATCAACTTGTCACTGACCGGCTCAAAACGGTGCCGACCGCGGTTGACGTCCGGCGCCTCGAAGGCGATGCCCATGCGCAGCGCATCGGCATACAAGACCTTGAGCTTGTCGGTGTTGTCCATCTCCACCGTCATGTTGGCGCAGAAGAACTCGGCGCTGTAATGCACCTTGAGCCAGGCGGTGTGATAGGCCAGCAGGGAATAGGCGGCGGCGTGCGACTTGTTGAAGCCGTAGCCCGCAAACTTTTCCATCAGGTCGAAGACCTCGTCGGCCTTCTTCTCGTCAATGCCCTTTTCTGCCGCACCCTTGCGGAAGATCTGCCGGTGCTCGGCCATCTCCTCGGCCTTTTTCTTACCCATGGCACGGCGCAGCAAATCGGCGCCGCCCAGGCTGTAGCCGCCCAGCACCTGCGCGGTCTGCATCACCTGCTCCTGGTAGACCATGATGCCGTAGGTCTCCGACAGCACCGGCTCGACCAGCGGATGCGGATACTGCACCTCCTCGCGGCCGTGCTTGCGCGCCACGAAGCTGGGAATCAGGTCCATCGGGCCGGGCCGGTACAGCGCGTTGAGCGCGATCAGGTCTTCGAGGCGGGTAGGTTTGGCGTCCTTGAGCATGCGCTGCATGCCCGGACTTTCAAACTGGAACACCGCCTCGGTCTGGCCCCGGCTGAACAAGGCGTAGGTGGGCGCATCGTCCAGGGCGATGGCCTCGTAGGAAAAATCAGCCTGCCCCGGATGGCGCCGCACGATGAGCTCGCGCGCAATCTCCAAAATCGTCAAGGTGGCCAGACCCAGAAAGTCGAACTTGACCAGACCTATGGCCTCGACATCGTCCTTGTCGTATTGGCTGACTGCGGCATCGCTGCCTGGCTGCGCGTAGAGCGGACAAAAGTCGGTGAGCTTGCCCGGGGCAATGAGCACGCCGCCAGCATGCATGCCCACATTGCGGGTCACGCCTTCGAGCTTTTGCGCCAGCTCGATCAGCATGCGGACATCGTCCTCCCGGCTTATGCGCTCGGCCAGCAGCGGCTCGGCCTCGGTCGCATAGATGGTCTTATCGCCTTCGGGCTTGGGGTTGGGCGGGTACTGCAGGGTCACCGAGGTGCCCGGCTTGTTGGGAATCAGCTTGGACAGGCCGTCGCAAAAGCCGTAGGACAGATCGAGCACCCGACCCACGTCGCGGATGGCCGCGCGCGCGGCCATGGTGCCAAAGGTGACGATCTGGCTGACCGCGTCCATGCCGTACTTGGCCTTGACATAGTCGATCACCCGGTCGCGGTTGCTCTGGCAGAAGTCGATATCGAAGTCGGGCATGGACACCCGCTCCGGATTGAGAAAGCGCTCGAACAGCAGCTTGTACTGCAGCGGGTCCAGGTCGGTGATCTTGAGCGCATAGGCCACCAGCGAGCCGGCACCCGAGCCCCGGCCCGGCCCGACCGGGCAGCCGTTGTTCTTGGCCCAGTTGATGAAGTCCCCGACGATGAGAAAGTAGCCGGGAAAGCCCATCTTGAGAATGACCTCGATCTCGAAGTCCAGGCGCTGCAGGTACTCGGGGCGCTTTTGCTCGCGCAGCGCCGAATCGGGATAGAGCTTGAGCAGGCGTTCCTGCAGACCTTCATGCGAGGCCTGGCGGAAATACTGGTCGATGGGCAGGGGCGCGCCGCCCACCACCGGCGTCGGGTAGTCGGGCAGACGCGGCTTGCCCAGTTGCAAACTGAGGTTGCAACGCTTGGCGATTTCCACCGTGTTGGCCAGTGCCGAGGGCAGGTCTGCAAAGGCGCTGGCCATCTCAGCCTGCGACTTGAAATACTGCTGATCGGTGAACTTGCGCTGCCTACGGGCATTGCCCAGCACCTCGCCTTCGGCCACGCAGACCCGCGCCTCATGGGCCTCGTAATCTTCGGGGGCCAGAAACTGCGCGGGATGGGTGGCCACCACCGGCAGGCGCAGACGGGCTGCCAGCTGCACCGCCGCCGCCACATGGCGCTCGTCGTCGGCCCGGCCGGAGCGTTGCAGCTCCAGGTAAAACCGGTGGGGAAAGAGGCTCGCCAGTTGCAGTGCGACATCGGCCGCGCGCGCCTCATCGCCCTGCAGCAGGGCCTGCCCGATGGCGCCGGCCTGCGCGCCCGACAGCGCAATCAGACCTGCTCCCAATTCCTGCAGCCAGGCCAGCTCAATGACCGCCTGATCGCGCTGCACATTGCGGGTCCAGGCCCGAGTCAGCAACTCGCACAAATTCAGATAGCCGCGTTGTTCCTGCACCAGCAGCAAGAGGCGCGTGGGCGGCGCGCCGGCTTCCTTGCCCGGGGTTTGCACCCAGACGTCGGCGCCTATCAATGGCTTGAGGCCCGCGCCACGCGCGGCCTTGTAGAACTTGATCGTGGCAAACAGATTGCCCAGATCGGTGATGGCCAGCGCGGCTTGGCGGTCGGCCGCCGCACGGGCGACCATCTCGTCGACGCGCAAGGTGCCGTCGACCACGGAAAACTCGGTGTGCGTGCGCAGGTGAACAAACATGGCGACCATTCTAGGCCGCCATCCTGTGGACCCGACGCAGAGGCGAGCGGCTTTTTAGCGCTTGTAACGCGCAGCCACTTGCGCCACCCGCTCGCCAAAGGCACGGGCAGTTTGCAGGTCACCGGCAGCCATCTCGCCGGCGCCGGCATCGGCCGGCGATTGGGCGATTGCGCCTGCATAAGAGCCCAGGTAATTGGGGTCGTCGCGGCGGGAGGCTTTGTTGCTGCTGGGCAAGATGCCCTGGCTGACCCACAGGCCACCATGCTGCATCGACAGGGTGAACAAGTAGGTCAGGGTCGAGCCCTTGTCGCCGTTGATGGCGGCGCTGTTGGTAAAGCCGGCAAACAGCTTGTCCTTCCAGGCTTGGCTGTACCAGGCTTTGGAGGAGGCGTCGGCAAACTTCTTGAACTGCCAGCTGACCGTGCCCATGTAGGTGGGCGAGCCCATGATGATGGCGTCGGCCTGAGCCAGTTGCTCCCAGGCGCTCTCAGCCAGGTTGCCCTCGGCATCAATGGCGATCAGCTCCGCGCCAGCCCCCTCGGCCACGGCCTGGGCCATACGCTGGGTGTGGCCGTAGCCGGAGTGGTAAACAACTGCGATTTTGCTCATGACTAACTTCCTTTAAAAAAACAGGATTGACTCTCGAAGCGGCTGGTGACCGCTTAATGTGGCTGCCCCATCTTTGCTCTCAATGGCTCGGACCCATCGGCGTGGCCCTACATCTGGCGCCTGGCAGCAAGTCCGGCGCCGTTCAAGCCGCCAGGTCGAACACCAGCACCTCGGCCTGCTGGCCCTGACTCAGGAGCAGCTCGGACTCCGACACCAGCTTGGCCGCATCACCGGCCACCAGCGCATGGCCGTTGACACTGAGCTCGCCCCGGATGAGATGCACATAGGTTTTGCGCGCAGGATCCAGCGCCAGCCGGGCCTGCTCGTCGCCATCGAAGAGACCGGCGTACAGCTTCGCATCTGCATGGACGGTGACCGAGCCCTGGGCGCCGTCGCGGCTGGCCACCAGGCACAGGCGGCCGCGTTTTTGCGCCGCCTCAAAATGCTTTTGCTCATAGCCCGGGTCTATGCCCAGCTCGGCCGGCTGTATCCAAATCTGCAGGAAATGCGTCTGCCCCTGCGGGCTGTGGTTGAACTCGCTGTGCATCACGCCACGGCCCGCGCTCATGCGCTGCACATCGCCGGGCAAGATGGCGGTGCCGTTGCCCATGTTGTCGCGGTGGGCCAGGGCGCCAGACATCACATAGCTGATGATCTCCATGTCGCGGTGACCGTGGGTGCCAAAGCCGGTGCCCGGCTCGATGCGGTCTTCATTGATGACCCGCAGCGGCCCAAAGCCCATGTGGGCCGAGTCCTGGTATCCCGCGAATGAAAAAGTATGAAAGGACTTGAGCCAGCCGTGGTCGGCATAGCCGCGATCGCCCGAAGGTCGCAAGGTGAGCATGGGGTGAGCTCCAAAAAATGTCGGCCGCAATAGCCAAGCCCCGTACTTTAGGCCCTACGCCGTGTCATTGCATTGAATGGATTTGTCCTCTATATTCGAAATTTTTGATCTATGAAAACACCGCCCGGAGTCGCCGATGTGCTCACCCCCGAGGCCCTGCGCATGCTGGCCTGCATTGCCGACAGCGGCAGCATGGCCGCGGCAGCGCGCGCGCTGCATCTGGTGCCCAGTGCGCTGAGCTACCGGGTGCGCCAGCTCGAGCAGGCGCTCGACGTGCTGCTGTTTGACCGCAGCACACGTCAGGCCCGCCCGACCGAGGCCGGCCGCGAGCTGCTGCGCGAAGGCCAACGCTTGCTGCTGGAAATCGATGCCGTTGCACACCGTGTGCGGCGGGTGGCCACCGGCTGGGAGCCGCAGCTCACGCTGGCGCTCGACAGCGTGGTCTCGCGCACCACCGTGCTCGAGTTGTGCGAGGCTTTTTATGCGCTGCAGCCACCGACCCGACTCAAGCTGCGCGAAGAAACCCTGTCGGGCACGCTGGCCAGCCTGAGCACGGGCCGGGCCGACCTGGCCATCGGCGTGGTCAACGAGGCCAGTGCGCAGCCAGGCATACGCGCCAAGCCGCTGGGCCAGCTCGACTTTGTGTTCGCGCTGGCGCCGCACCACGCGCTGGCTGCTGCGCCAGAGCCCCTGAGCGATGCGCTCATCGGCCAGCACCGGGCGGTGGCGGTGGCTGACTCCGTACAAAGCGGCAGTGGCATGACCCTGGGCTTGCTCGGCGGTCAGGACGTGCTGACCGTGCCGCACATGGCAGCCAAGCTGCAGGCTCAGCTGCGCGGCCTGGGCGTGGGTTTTCTGCCGCGCTACATGGCCCAGCCCTACATCGATGCCGGCCAACTGGTGGTGCGCGCCGTGCAGCGTTCCAGCCGCGTCGCCCGCTGCAGCTATGCCTGGCGCCACGAAGCCAAGGCCAGGCCGGGGCGGGCCCTGCAGTGGTGGCTCGAGCAGCTGGAGCGCCCTGCCACGCGGCGGGCCCTGCTGGCGCGGCCCTGAGCCCAGGAATCCCCGGGCACACCCCGAGAGGAAGGGCCCTGCGATGCGTGTAGAGTCAGGGCATGGCCAGAACCAAACCCACCCCCCCGGCAACACGCCGCTATGCCGTGATCGGCGCCGGCATGGCCGGCATCGCCTGCGCCCGTACCCTGATGCAAGCCGGCCACGAGGTCACCGTCTTTGAAAAAAGCCGGGGCGCCGGCGGCCGCATGGCCACCCGGCGCACCGAATTTGGCAGCTTCGACCACGGCACGCAGTACTTCACCGTGCGCGACGTGCGCTTTGAAAAGGCCTTGCAAACCGCAGGCGGGCAAGTGGCGCGCTGGCAGGTCAACACCGTGCGCATCATGGACGAGGCCGGCCGCGTGGTCGCAGCAGCGGCGCCTGGCGCCCAAGCGCAATGGGTGGCCAGCCCCGGCATGAACGCCCTGGTGCGCCATTGGGCCCAGCCCTTGCCCGAGCTGCACCTGCAGACGCTGGTCACCCACATCGAAGCCGACCGACTCTCGCCCGGCCGCTGGCAGCTGCAGACCGAAGGGCCCGGCGCCGACAGTCAGGTGCATGCAGGCTTTGACGCGGTCATGCTGGCCCTGCCGTCCATGCAAGCGGCCGCGCTGCTGCGCGCGTCTCAGCTCCTGCCCAAAGTTCAGATCCAGCTGGCCAAGGTCGAGGTCGCGCCCTGCTGGACCCTGATGCTGGCCTTCCCCCAGGCTGCCGGCCCACTGGGCCCGGCCTGGCATGCAGCCCGCAGCACGCACCACCGCATCGCCTGGCTGGCCCGCGAAGCGTCCAAGCCCGGGCGCGAAGCCATCGAGCGCTGGACGGTGCAGGCCAGCCCGCAGTGGTCGCAGCGTCATCTGGAAGACGACGAAGAACGGGTCAAAGCCAAGCTCTTGCGCGCCTTCACCGAAGTCACCGGCATCCGGGCCGAGCCCGGCCATGCGCAGGTCCACCGCTGGCGCTATGCGCAAACCACCCAAGCCCTGGGCCGCAGCCACCTGTGGGACAAACGCAGCGGCATCGGCCTGTGCGGCGACTGGTGCCTGGGCCGGCGGGTGGAAGACGCCTTTGTGTCCGGGCTCGAACTGGCCCTGACCGCGATCTAGTCACAGCCGGCGTGCGGCCCGAGCCCTGCGTCGGGCGCTTTGCCCCCTCTCCCACCGGTCCCTTGCATGCGGGCTCGCTGGTGGCCGCGCTGGCCAGTTGGCTGCACGCGCGCGCCCGCGGCGGTCACTGGCTGGTGCGCATCGAAGACGTGGACACGCCGCGCTGCGTGCCCGGCGCCGACCAAACCATCTTGCAGCAACTGGCCGCCTGCGGCCTGCACAGCGACGCTCCGGTGGTCTGGCAAAGCCAGCGCGCTGCCCTCTACCAGGCGGCCCTGAACAGGCTGATCGAGCAGGGCCGCGCCTATGCCTGCGCCTGCTCACGCAAGGACGTTGAAGCAGCGCTGCTGGCACTAGGCCTGCCGCTCGAGCGCCACCAGGCCGCGCCCTACCCCGGCACCTGCCGGCCCGAACGCGGCGGCCTGCAAGGGCGCGCTGGCCGGGCCTGGCGCTTGCATGTGGGCGAAGGCCCTGCCGCGCATGTGCAGTGGCGCGATGAGCGGCTGGGAATGCAAGAACAGGCGGTCGATGAAGAAGTGGGCGACTTCGTACTCAAACGCGCCGACGGCCTGTGGGCCTACCAGCTGGCGGTGGTGGTCGACGATGCGGCCCAAGGCATCACCCAGGTGGTGCGGGGCCAGGACCTGGCCGACAACACCGCCCGCCAGATCCTGCTGCAGCGCGCACTGGGCCTGCCCACACCCACCTACCTGCACACGCCTTTGGTTCTTGGCAACAACGGCGAAAAACTCAGCAAGCAAAACGGCGCGCAGGCACTGGATCTGCGCGAGCCATTGACCGCCTTGAACCAGGCCGCTGCCGTCCTCGGGCTGTCGCCACTGCCGCGCCAAACGCCGGTGGTGCAGGCACTGCAGGTTTGGGTGGCTCAGTGGCAACAAGGCTCGCCAACAGGGGCTTGAGGCTGTCGGCCCAGAGAATCGACTGCGCCGGCCGACAGTGCCCTGGGGGCTGGCCGACTCCAGGGTTTCTGTGGTCCCAAGGCCTGCGCCCGAGGCTCTACATTATTGCCAGGACGGAAACGGTCTGGCGTCGCACAAGGCGTGGAAGACCCATCAGCTCGGCAAGCTTGCCAAGTCGTCTGAATCGCGCAATTCAACCCATACTTGCTCGCATGACAGACCATCCCATCGACGAGTCTCCACAAAAAAAGGGTTCTCCGCGAAGGCGCGTCCTCATTTGTGCGGCGGGTTTATCTCCTCAGATCGTCACCGAGACTATTTACGCACTATCGGTGACTCGGCGGCCTGCATGGGTGCCCCATGAAGTCCGACTGGTCACAACCGCTCGTGGGGCAGAAAACGCGCGGTTGATGCTCCTGTCAAAAAACCCGGGGTGGTTTCATGAGTTGCGCCGCGACTGGAACCTACCCGCCATTGAGTTTAGTGAAGCGCACATCGAAGTCCTGCGAGACAGCGAAGGCCGGCTGCTCAACGACATCAGGGACGATGCAGACAACCAAAGCGCCGCGGACGGAATTGCAAACTTTATGCGGCGCCTGACTGAAGACCCAGATACTGAAATTCACGCGTCCATTGCTGGCGGGCGCAAGACCATGGGGTTTTTCATGGGCTACGCCATGAGCTTGTGGGGCAGGCCACAAGACCGGCTATCGCACGTACTGGTTTCGTCCCCCTTTGAATCACGGTCTGAATTTTTTTACCCCACCCCCAGACCGCACGTCATACCCGCTCACGACCCGGGCCAAGACCCGCTTGACGCCAACACTGCCAAGGTGTGGTTGGGCGACATTCCGTTTGTGCGGCTTCGCGCACTCTTACCCCCAAGTATCAAAGATCGCCATAGTAGCTTTGCCCAGGCCGTTGCAGCGGCCAACCGAGCGCTCGCTGACATCGAGCTCGAGATTGACCTGGCTCAATCCTGCGTGCGCATCAACCACCAAACCGTGCGGTTGCCGCCCATGCAAATGGGCTTACTCTGTCTGCTGGCCTGGCGCTGCCAGCAAAGTCTGCCGCCCCTGCGCGCACCCTTCAAGGAAGTAGACGATCCCGAATGGAAACGGCATGCGCTGCGTGACTTGCGGCACGCCATGGGGGACCTGCGGATTCCCGACAGCCTTCACCGCCGCCTGCATGGCACCCAAGCCATGGGCGAGACCTTCAGTGAACAGCTTTCAAAAATGGAGAAAACGTTGCGTCAAAGTGGCGCACTGCCACTGAGCGGCCTGATCGCACGGGAGAACTTAGGCACCCGCGGTCGTCAGCAAGGCTATCGCCTGAACCTGCAAGCACACCAAGTGCGGGTCATCCAGCCGACCTGATGCGCCGGCAAGCTTGCCGAATTGGATTTATTACTCACCCTGGAATACATTCATGGGGAACGAGTACCAACCGCTTCTAGAAAAATGCCAATTCGATCCTTCCAAATCCAATTCCACACCCCCGCCTTTTTGGGAGATGCCAACCGAAGCGGGCGCTGGCGCACCCCGCCCTTCAAAGCCCAGTTACGCCAGTGGTGGCGAGTGGCCTATGCGGCGCAACAGCAGTTCGCGGTGAATGTGTGCGAGATGCGAGAGGTCGAAGGGCGCTTGTTTGGGCATGCCTGGCTGGAGAACGACCAAGACGACCAGGGAAACAAAGTGGCCGCGAGACGCAGCCAAGTCCGCATTCGTCTGGGCCGCTGGGATGAAGGACAGTTGAAATCCTGGCAGGCTGCAAGCAAGGTCAAACACGAAGAAGTGGGGATGGTGGACAGCCACCTGTACATGGGATACGGCCCCGTCCTGTTACCACGCGGCAGCAGGGAACCCACTCTGAAAGCAAATGCAGCTATTCAGGCCAAAGAGCAGACCGAACTAACCATCGCCTTTCCAGACGAGCAGGCACAGAACTTGGAGCACGCCCTGCAACTCATGAGCCTGTATGGCACCGTGGGTGGGCGCAGCCGAAACGGCTGGGGCTCGTACAGCCTGACGCGGCTGGACGGCGAGCCCATGCCCGTCAGTGCAACCCCCACCCAGGCACTGGCCCAATGCCTGGGCGCTGATTGGCCGCTAGCTGTAGGTGCCAATAGCCAAGGCGCGCTGATATGGCAAACGCAGGCCCATAAAGACTGGACTGGGCTGATGAGGACGCTGGCTGAAATCAAGATCGCGCTGCGCACGCAAACTGCATTCAAATTTCCGCACGCACAACCTGACGGACAAGTCCATGACCGGCACTGGCTGAGCTACCCCATTACGCGCCATGACGTGAACGACTGGAAGCGCAAGAACCTGCGCCTGCCCAACCAACTGCGATTCAAAGTCCGCCCCACGGCAGATGGGAAATTAGCAGGTCTGATTTTTCACATGCCCCACAAACCGCCAGTGGACTTTGACCCAAGGCCAGCGGAGCTTATGCGCATATGGGGTCTGGTCCACAAGCACTTGGATGGTTACGCCAACCCCAGTGCAAACAGCGCACACCTGACATTGACCCGCATCACCGCCTGAACACCATGACCCAAGACTCCACGCCCAGCACCGTCTGGCACACCAAAATTGCCGCCCGCATCCACGACCCGGCCGAGAAAGCGCTGGTGCTCATGCGCGACCCTGCGGGCCACGAAAACGGCACCTCGCTCGCCCTCAGCCGCCTCATGGGCCTGAAAAACTACAACGAAGAGGACGACACTGCCGAGCTGCGTCCCCTCAACGCCATGGTGTTCAAGGCCAGCCTGCCGCGCGGCATGTACAAAACCGTGCAGCGCGCCGACTGGTGGGCCGCCGCTGCCGACCGGCCCCAGTGGCCGATGCAAGAAATCGAAGTCGTCACCAAAAAGGGCGAGGAGCTCACCCTCAAAGTCTCCGAGGGCTCGCAAGTGCGTTTCTCCAGCCAACCCGTGCTGATCCACCCGCTCTCGGGTGAACAGATCGACCTGGGCCAGCTCAAAGAAACCGAAGTCAGCGACATCAAAGAGCGCAGCTACGACCACCACCTGGGCATCCTCAAGGCCTTGGGCATCCAAGCCGGCAAGCCTCACGACATGCGCCGCACCCTGATGGCCTTGTGGCGCTTTGCCCCCGAAATCAATGAAACCGCCGACAACGGCGAACTCGGCGCGCTCTGGCACCTGCTTCCTGCCGACACCCGCGTACCCGACCACAGCATCTGGGACCATCTGGACCTGACCAGTGCCTTTGCCGGTGCCTTTGCTGCTGACCCGCAGCAAGAAGTGGCGCTGCTGACCGTGTCGCTGGGCCCGGTGCAAAGCTTCATTGCTGCCGCCCGCTCCACCAGCGACCTGTGGGCTGGCTCGCACCTGCTATCGCGCTTGGCTTGGGAATGCATGCGTCCCCTGTGCGAAGAACTCGGGCCAGACGCCGTGCTCTTTCCGCGCCTGCGCGGCATCCCACAAGTGGACCTGTGGCTGCGCGAACAGATGCAGCTGCCCGCAGAACTTTTCAAAGACTGCGAATGGCAAAAGGGCGCAACCGACGCCAACCCCTTGTTCAGCGCCGCCCTGCCCAACCGCTTTGTGGCCGTGGTGCCAACAGCTCAGGCCAAAGCCCTGGCCCACAAGTGCGAACAAGCCGTGCGCGACTGGCTGCAAAGCACCGGCCAAGACGTGGTCCATCGCCTGCTGCAAGCCGCAGGCCTGAACACGGTCGGCGAGCAACACTGCCACCAGCAAATGCGCGAACAACTCAAAGGCTTCCCCGAAGTTCACTGGGCCGCCGTGCCCTTCTCGCTCATCCGCCCGCGCAACGCCGAGAAACAAAATGACCTGGACACCACCCAGCTCAGCGCGGCCATGGCCCCGTACTTTGGCGCAGCGCCAGACCAGCCTGCAGGCTTTCTGAGCAGCCCCGCCTGGCAAGTGCTCAAAGACGACATGGTCTGGGACGACCCCACCACCAAGCAAAGCACCTTTTGGTCGCCCAACCCCGGCACGCTTTACCCGGCGGTGTTTGACCTGGCCGAGCGGGCGCTGGCAGCCGCCAAAGCCTCGCGCAGCTTTGAGCAACTGCCGCAACAAGGCTGGCGTTGTTCACTCACGGGTGAAAGCGAATGGCTCACCACCGACCCGGCACAGCTGCAAAAGTCTTATCGACAACAAAAAGACACGCTGTGGGCCAAAGTGCACCAAGCCAAAAAATCCTGGGCCAAAGAAGGTGAACATCTGGGCGGCCTGGCCGCGCTCAAGCGCCTGTGGCCCAGCGTGTTTGCCGATGAAGTGGGCCAAGCCACTGGTAAAACTGTGGGCCGCTTTGTGGTCTCCACCCACACCATGGCGCTGGCCAGCCAACTTGACGACTGGCTTGGGAAAGGCGCACCCGCAGGACCGGACTTTTCGGACGCTTATCAACAGCTTGAGCCTGAATCTGTGGCCTTGCCACGACGCCTCATGCGTCATGAGACCAACCACGTTGAAGACGCCAAGGTGTTGCCCGGCTTGCTCGAAGCCGCCCGGGACAGCGAAGAACCCAGCGCCTACGAGAACGCCACCAAAGTCGTGCGAGGTACCTTGGGCGTGGACAAACTCGAAACCTACTACAGCCTGCTGATGATGGACGGCGACCGCATGGGGGCTATTCTTGCGGGCGACGAGACCACACACACCGCCATTTCCTACCTGCAAAGCTTTCACCCCAAGGTGCAAAGCGGCTTTGAGAAACAAGCCGAGCGCAACGCCAAGCTCAAAGCCTACGGCGACCAGCCCCGCGCCGTCAGCCCCAACCGGCACCTGGCCATCTCGGGCGCGCTCAATGATTTTTCGCAAACCGTGGTGCGCCATGTGGTGGAACAAGAACACCTGGGCCGCGTGCTCTACGCCGGCGGCGACGACGTGCTGGCCATGCTGCCCACGGCAGACCTGCTCAGCGCCATGCAGCGACTGCGCCATGCCTACAGCGGCAGCGCGCCCCACGACGCCCAAACCAACTGGGGCATGGTGCGCAACCACCAAGGCGATGTGCGCCACCAGCTTGTGCTCAACAAAGGATTTGCCTGGCTCAATGGCCGCCTCATGCGCATGATGAGCCACCAGGCCACCGCCTCCACCGGTGCCGTCATCGCCCACCACCAGGCCCCGCTGGGCGCGGTGCTGCAAGCGCTGCGCGCTGCTGAAAAACGCGCCAAGAACGAGGGCGGACACCGTGGCGGCAGAGATGCTTTTTCCATCACCGTCGTCAAACGCTCAGGCGGCACCCTCAGCCTGACCGAACACTGGGGCGAACCCATGGACTTGCTGCAGGCCATCATTGCCTTTTTGCGCGCCGAAGGCACCAGCCGCCGCGCGGTGTTCAACAGCCTGGACTGGATGCGCGACCTGCCCGAACCCACCAACGCCGACACCACCACCATGCTGGCCACTTTGCTGAGCTACCAGTTTGACCGCCAATCCCAAGCTGGCAGCCAAACCAATAAAGACGCCCCCGCCCTGGCCCAGCGACTGGCCACCCTGTGTGCAGCACAAACAAAGCAGCCCTTGAACTGGCTGGCCAATTTCATGGGCGTGGCCGAATTCCTGGCGCGTGAAACCCGCACCGGCGCCACCCCCTTCCAACAGACCGCAGCCACCGGAGCCCCCGCATGAGCGCCGCCACCCCAGACCTGCAACACCGCTACATCGAACCGCTGGACGTGCTCTTTCTGCGCGGCAACAAACTCTTTGGCGACCCCGGCAGCCACGGCGAATCCCTGGTGCCCCCCTGGCCCAGTGCCGCCGCAGGCGCGCTGCGCAGCCAGGTGCTGGCCCATGACGGGGTCGATCTGCGCGCCTTTGCCCAAGGCGATGTGGATCACCCCAGCCTGGGCACGCCCACGGCACCGGGCAGCTTTGCGCTCACCGCCTTCACGCTGGCGCGGCAAGCGGCGGGCGGCAGCGTCCACACCCTGCACGCCCTGCCTGCCGACCTGGTGGTCACCCAGAACAACGCGGCCCTTTCCATCCAAAGCCTGCGTCCCCAGCCACCCAGCCACGGCCTGCAAAGCTCTGGCAGCTTGGTGCAAGTCCCCGTGCTGCCAGAAGCCGTGCGCCGCAAGGCCGAAACCGGTCTGTGGCTCACACAGGCCGGCTGGCAAAGCTACCTGAGCGGTCAGTTGCCCAACCCCATCAGCGATCTGGTCAACACCAGCGAACTCTGGGCCATCGACTCCCGCGTGGGCATAGGTATGGACGCTGGCACCCGCAGCGTCGAAGAGGGCAAGCTCTTCACCGCGCAAGCCGTGGCCTTCAAGCCCGGCATCGGCTTTGTGGCCAGCGTGCGCGGCGCCCCACTGCCCGCAAAAGGCACGCTGCGACTGGGCGGCGACGGTCGCGCAGCCAGCAGCCAAAGCGTGGCGCACCAAACACCCCAAGCCGACCTGCACGCCATTGCCGCCCAGGGGCGCTGCCGGGTCGTGCTCACCACACCCGGTTTGTTTACCCAGGGTTGGCTGCCCAACGGCTTTGCCCAGCAAAGCGACGGCCACCACTGGCTTGTGTTGCACGGCGTGCGCGCCCGCCTGGTCTGCGCCACGGTGCCGCGTGCTGAAACCATCTCGGGCTGGGACTTGGCCCGCTGGCAGCCCAAAGCCGCCTTGCGCGCCGCCCCCATGGGCAGCGTGTACTGGCTTGACCAATTGCAAGCCACACCCGAGGCCCTTGGCAAGCTTGCCGAAAGCGGTTTTTGGTCTGACGCCTGTGAAGATACGCAACGCCGCGCCGAAGGCTTTAACCGCTTCGCCTTGGCCGCCTACGACTGCGCTTAAGACCTGCCGCCCCCACAGACACACAACGACTTTTTTTAGATTCCCAAGGACTCACCATGTTTGAACAACAAGCCGCCGTTTTTTTGTATGCCGTCAGCCCCGTCCACATGGGCGCGGGCCAAGCCATTGGGGTGATCGACAACCCCATCCAGCGCGAACGCCACACCGGCCACCCCTGCTTTGCGGGCAGCGGCATCAAGGGTGCCGTGCGCCACAGTTTCAAAAATCTCGGGGGTAATGCCGACCACATCAGCCGTTTGTTTGGTCCTGAATCCAAGAAATCAGAAACAGGTGAGTTGCACGCCGGTGCGGTCAGCTTTGGCGACGCACAAGTCGTGGCCCTGCCCGTGCGCAGCCTCAAAGGCGGCTTTGTTTACGCCACCTGCCCGCAAGCCATCGCACGCGCCCAGCGCCTGCTGGCCCACCTTGCTCTTACGCGCCAATGGCCTGCCCTGCCCGAAGTCAAACCAGGCACTTGCCTGACCAGCCACACCGCACAACTGGGCGGCAAAGACGCAGACCGCCTGCACCTTGAAGCCTTTGAATACCAGGCCGCCGACAAAGCCTGCGCCGCACTGCAAACCATCGCCCAAGACTTGGCACAAAACGCCTTGCCCGCAGGCGACGGCTACAGCTTCTTCCGCGACAAATTGGCCGCCGACCTGGTGGTGCTCAGCGACAGCGACTTTGACTACTTCAGCCAACACGCCATGCTGATCGAGCCGCATGTGCGCATCGACGAGAAAACCGGCACCGCCAGCGACGGCGGCCTCTTCTACACCGAGAACCTGCCCCCCGAGTCACTCTTGATTGCCCCACTGCTGGCCAGCCAGACGCGCAGCGGCAATGAAGGAGAGCTCATCGACGCCATCACAGTCATGGCCCACATGAAAGCCGTGCTGCACAGCAAGCTGCTGCAAGTGGGCGGCGACGCCACCACCGGGCGCGGCCTGGTGGCCGCCACCGTGTTGGGTCAATAAGGAGCACGCCATGAACACCGCCACCCAAACTGCCCCGCTCACACTGGAACAACTGCGCGCCCAAGACGCCTGGAACCAATGCGTCGACTACGAAAAAGAACACGTCAACATCGCCAAAGGCCTGCCCGCGCTGATCATGAACAGTGGGCTCATGCAAGTGCTGGCCTTTTGCCATGAAAAAGGCAAGAAAGAAAAAGGTTTGCCCTATGAGCAAGTGGCCACCCACCTGCGCACTTGGTTGAGTCAGAGATTTAAGAACGTGGCGCCCGATGAAGGCTTTGAGCGCTTCATGCAAAGCCTGCTCAAGGCCCAGCCCGCCGACTACCAGGCCATCACCACCGAGGCCTACGCCTGGCTGCGCTGGATGCGGCAAATGTCATCGGCCCGTCTCAAGCAAGTGAAGGAAGTCTGACATGCCCATTGCCGCCATACCCGAATACCTGGGCAATGACTTCAAGTCTGCATCCCCCGGGCAACGCTTTGGCATGTACCTGCCGATCTGGACGGCCCGAGCCGACCAAGAAGCCGATGTTCGCAAACGCGCCGAAGCCAAAAGCCGAGAAGGAGACGAAGTCAGTGCCTTACTCAGCAAAGGCATGGACGCCGCCATTGCTGCGCTGCGCCAGCGTGACCGCAAGCCCTTGGCTGGACTGTGGGACAAAAGCGACTTCGCCTCACGGCAAGCTTGGCGCGATGTCTGTGCGCTGAGCAAAGGCGATATTGAGCGCATGAAAGCACTTGTTGCTCGACAAAGTGAACAGGTCAGTACCTTTGGAGCTTCTGACCTACTGCGCCTACAAGCCACCGCCATCGCCCCCTTCACCACTGGACTTGGCAACGAGCACCCTCTGGAAAACGGCTTTGCTTTTCTCACCCCCTACGGCCTGCCGTACTTGGCGGGCAGCGGCGTCAAGGGCGTATTGCGTTCAGCGGCCAAAGAACTGGCCAGCGGCCAATGGGACAGCAAAGAATGGCATCACGCTGAAGACCTGCGCCACGAAGTACACAACAAACAAGGCAAACACCTTTTTGACGCCAGCGACCTCGATGTGCTCTTTGGCAGCGAAGCCCTGAACGGCGAGAACCACCTGCGCGGCGTGCTCAGCTTTTGGGATGTGATTCCGCAGATCGAGGGCAACAGCCTCATGGTCGAGATCATGACCCCGCACCAAAGCCATTACTACCAAGGCAAAGAGCTTGCAGGCAGCACCAGTCCGCACGACAGCGGCTCGCCCAACCCCATCAGCTTTTTGACCGTGCCGCCCAACTCCCGCTTTGCGTTCCATGTGGTGTGCGACACCGCTCGCCTGCAGAAGTTGGCCCCCGATCTGGCCAACAACGAACGCTGGAAAACGCTGCTCACCGAAGCGTTTGAACACGCTTTTGCATGGCTGGGTTTTGGTGGCAAGACATCGGTGGGCTATGGGGCGATGGGCCGCGACACTCAATCTGAGGCCAAACTCGCCCATGCACAGGCCCAAGCACAAGCGGCCGCCGCCCATGCTGCCAAGATGGCCAAGTTGAGCAACAACGCCCGGTTGGTAGAAGCGTTTGTCTTGACCTGCCAAAACAAAGTGGCCCAACTGCGCGGCGGCAAAGAAAAGCCTAACGCCGAAATCCATGCCAAAGCCCGTGCGCTGTCCAAAGCAGCACTTGAAGGTGCCGACTGGACAGCCGAAGAAAAGCGCGCCGCAGCCGAGGCTCTGGCCGAATGGCTGCCTCAGGTGGTGGCCGTGGACATGAAAGACGAGCGCAAAAAACTCAAGCTGGCGGTCTTGCGCGGGGAAACCTAAGGCTATGTACAGAGCAAGCTCATGTCCGATCAAAGATAAAAAATGACAACTCTTTGAATAAATGACATACTTTTAGAAAAATGTCATTTATCGAATAAATGGAGTTTCTCATGTACGAAATGAAAGTATCCGAAGGCGGGCGCGTGGTCATTCCCGCGCCCATCCGTCGCAGCCTCGACCTGAACGAGGGCGACACCGTGGTGTGGGACATCCAAAACGGTGAGGTCCACCTCAGCACCCGAAAAAAGCAACTCGAAAAAGCCCGCGCCTTGTTTCAACAGTGCATCCCACCCGGATCGCAGCCTAATTTGGTACAAGATTTTTTGAACGAACGGCGCAGCGAAACCGAGCGCGATGAACCCGCATGACCAGCATCAAGACGCCGCCCACACTGTCCCCCGCGTCCCCGGTCCAAGTGGACGAGGGCAGCCACCGCTTTGTGCTGGACGCATCCGCTTTGCTCGCCTATTTGAACGGTGAACCGGGAGCCGAGCGTGTTCGGCAATGCATTGAGGAGGGGAAGGCCATCATGAGCAGTGTCAATTTGGCCGAAGTGCTCAGCAAATGCGCTGACCAGGGCATGAGCAGCGCCAACCAAGCCGCCTTGTGCGCTGCCCTACCGCTCGAAATCTCTGCTTTTGACACCGCACTGGCCCTGACCAGCGCTGCACTGCGAAGCAACACCCGCTCCCAGGGCCTATCGCTGGGAGATCGCTGCTGTCTGGCGCTGGCGCAGTCACTCAGCGCCACTGCATTGACCGCCGACCGTGCTTGGTCACGCCTGGTAGAGGCAGGCATTGACGTAGAACAGATACGCCCAGACAGCCAGCGCGCGTGAATTGATCCGTTCCGAACCCAAAAAGCATTTCACCTGCACCCAATGACGACCTTCTTCATCAGCCGCCATCCCGGCGCCATCGTCTGGGCTGCGCAGCAAGGCCTGCACATCGACCAGCATTTGACCCATCTGGATACGGCGCTCATCCAGCGCGGCGACACGGTCATCGGCACCTTGCCCGTGAATCTGGCGGCGGCGGTTTGCGAGCGTGGTGCTCGTTTTTTCAACCTCAGTCTGGATCTGCCGGCCCACTGGCGCGGGCGCGAACTCAGCAGCAATGAATTGCGTCAGTGCAACGCCCGGCTGGAAGGCTTTGACATCCGCTTGCACGACCAGCCGCTTGACAGCGCGCCTTTCGGATGCGTATGACATCGCAATACAACCATTGCACTTGAGCAAATCTCCATGAACGCACCCGCCCACACCCACCTCATGCTCGTGTCCGAGCAAGCCGCGCCCAATTTGCTGCCCGCGCTCGACCCCGCCATGAAACCCAAAGAGGCCGTACTGCTGGTCAGTCAAAAAATGAGCGTCCGCGCGCAGGCATTGCAAGCCGTTCTCCAAGAAGCAGGCATCAAAACCCACACTGTCGCCTTGCCCGACGAACACGACATGGCTGCGCTGGAAGGCACCTTCATGGACATGGCCACCCAGCGCGAAGGCCAGTCCATCGCCTTGAACGTCACCGGCGGCAACAAACTCATGGCCTTGGCGGCCCAAGCCGTGGCGCAAGCTGCGGGTTGGCCCGCTTTTTATGTGGATGTGGACACCGACCATGTGGTCTGGCTCGACAAAACCCGGCCCGCCCAAGCCCTGACGCAACAGCTGCGCCTGCGCCACTATTTGCGAGGCTACGGCGCCAGCCTCACACAAGGTGTGGACCGGCCACAACCCAACCCGGCGTGGCAAACCCTCATGGACGATCTGGTACTCAACGTTGGCACGCTGAGCGAGCCGATTGGGCAACTTAACTATCTGGCCCAAGAGGCCAAGGGCAGCCTGCGCGCCTCGCTCAACGCAAGGCAACTCGACAGCCGCAGCCTCGAAGCCTTGCTGAGAAAATTCGAACACGCCCAACTACTGCAAGTCAAAGGCAGCAGCTTGCACTTTCCCAGCGAAGCGGCGCGCGCTTTTGCCAACGGCGGCTGGATCGAGCACCACGTCTTCCAAACCGTCAGCCAAGTCACTGGCCCCCTGGCCATACGAGACAAAGCCGCCAACCTGCAAGTGCAAGACATCAGCGGCCAGCCCAACGAAATGGATGTGGCATTTTTGGCCCGCAACCGGCTGTTTGTCATCGAGTGCAAAACCGCGCGCATGGACAACCCCGAAGATCTCAAGGCCAACGACACGCTGTACAAGCTCTCAGAAAACTGCCGGCGCATCGGCGGCCTAGGCACCCGCGGCATGCTGGCCACCTATCGACCGCTCAGGGAGCCTGAACTGCGGCTGGCCAAAGCCTTGCATATTGAAGTGGTGGCCGGTGCTGCACTCGCCAGGCTTGACGAAAAACTCAAACAGTGGGTCAAACCCACAACCTGACTCTGCAAAACAAGCCCCAAGCCATGCCCACCATCACCCGCATCACCGCCACCATCGAGGCCACCCAAACCGTGGCCTGGCCGCACTTTGCGGGCAGCACCTTGCGCGGTGCGGTGGGCCGCGCACTGCGACAGGCCGCCTGCATCACCGGCCAAGACAAATGCACAGGCTGCCCTTTGCGCCAAAGCTGCGCCTACGGCGTGGTCTTTGAACCGGCCCCTCCCGCGCAGCCTCTGCACCCATCGTTTCAGGACGGCCAGCCGCGCTACCTGGTGCAGCCGCCCGCGCTGGGCGCCTGCAAACTGAGCGCGGGCCAGCAGCAAGGCTTTACCCTGCTCTTGCTGCCCGGTGCGCAAGCCCATCTGCCTTTACTTGAGCACCTCATGACAGCGGCCACTGAAAAGCAGCTCATGCAGCCCGGGCTGTTCAAGCTCAGGCAACTCGACACCGAAGTACAATCCTTGGCCCCCTGGCCGGCAGCCATTCCAGAATGGGCAAGCTCCCAACCTGACCGACCAGCCCAGATTACCCTGCGCTGGCTCACTCCTTTGCGTTTGCAAAAACAGGGCAAACCCATTTTCAAGCCCCAGTTGCTTGACGCCACCACCCTGGTGCGCGCCCTGGTGCGCCGCCACCTGCAGTGGAGCCAGCTCAGCGCGCAAGCGCCTGCGGACACCGAGCCGCAGATCCAGTCCATGGGCCACTGCAAGCTCGACACCCGCAACCTGCACTGGCACGACTTAGCGCGCTACTCGGGAACACAGCAGGGCAAGCTGCCGCTGGGCGGCCTCATGGGCAGCGCGACCCTGCACGGGCCTGCACAGGCCTTGGCCAGCTTGCTGCCCCTGCTCCAACGCGGCGAGCAATTGCACCTGGGCAAAGAAATCGTTATGGGTTTGGGGCGCTACCAGCTCGGCGCCATCGAGCCGGGCTGAGCGCGCCAACTCGGCAAGCTTGCCAAACGCGCCGACAGCGCCCAAGCGCTGGACACTGGCGAACATGAACACACGGCACCTGTTCCTGGTCGGCTACGACATTCAAGACAACTCGACCCGCCGCCGCGCCTTACGCGACGTGCAGCACCACGCACTGGGCGGACAAAAATCTTTCTACGAATGCTGGCTCACGGTGGCCGAGTTGCAGACCCTGCTGGCCCAAATGCGGGCCTTGATCAATGCCGACACCGACCGCGTGATTTTTGTGCGCCTGGACGCACGCAGCCCCAGCCTGCAACTGGGACAGGCTGAGGCCATTCACGGCGCCGACTACTTTTACGTGGCCTGAGGCGCAGCCACCACACCGGCTAAAAAATGAGCACCCTCTACATCGACCGCCAAGGCAGCGAGCTGCGCGTCCAGACCGGCGTGCTGCACATCAGCACACCCGATGCGCCAGATCGGCGCCTGCCGCTCAAGTACTTGGACCGCATCGTCCTGCGCGCAGACACCCAGCTCAGCAGCAAAGTGCTGTGCGCCCTGGCCGAAGGCGGCGTCAACCTCATTGCGCTGGGCGGACGGAGTGGTCAGCAGATTGCACAACTCACAGGAACACCGCACAACGACGCTCGCCGCCGCTGGCAACAAGTGCTCACGCTCAGCCAGCCACAGGCCTGTGCGCAACTGGCTCGCCAGCTTATTCAAAGCAAGGTCAAGCGCCAGCTCGCCACATTGAATGAAATGGCCGCGCACCGCCCCGATCTGCGCAAACCCCTGCACGACGGGCGGCAAAGGCTGGAGCGCATTCTTGAAACGCTGCGCGAGCCCTCAGCACCAACCCACTCCCTGGACACGCAAATGCTGGACACATTGCGCGGCCTGGAAGGCGCGGCCGCCGCCATGTACTTTGAGGCCTATTTCAGCGCCTTTGCCCCCGCGCTGGGGGCCAGCACGCGTAACCGCAGGCCGCCGCGCGACCCGGTCAACGCCGTCTTGTCACTGAGCTACACCCTGCTGTACAGCCAAGCCACCGCCGCCTGCTGGGCCGCAGGCCTGGACCCTGCGCTGGGCGCCCTGCACACCCTCAGCCACGGCCGCGCCGCCCTGGCCTGCGACCTCATGGAACCCTATCGCCCCCTTGTCGACCTGTGGGTGTGGCACCTGTTTCGTGAGGGCACCTTGCGCCCCGAACACTTTGGCCACGACGGCGCAGGTGCCTGCCTACTGGGCAAAGCCGGTCGAAGCCACTTTTACGCCAGCTGGGAAGAGCGCGCGCCACATTACCAGCGCAGCATGCTGCGCTATGCCCGCACCCTGGGCCACAGCCTGAGCGCGGCCAAGCCAGGCCAGGCCTGGGCACACCTGACTGGCGAAACTGCAGCACAAGAGGCTGGAGCTGCCCCATGAACGCCATGCCGCTGTATTTGCACCACGGCAGAGCCCAAAGGCTGGACCTAGATGCGGCCCAACGCCTTCACATCGAGCGCAAAGACCTGCCAGCCCGGCGCATACCGCTGCACCATGTCTCGCGCATTGTGTGCAGCAGCAGCCTGGACATCAGCGCCCGCGCCCTGATGGCTTGCCTGCAGGGCGGCATACCGCTGTCCATCATCGGCAGCGACGGCCAAACACTGGGCTGGTGCCTGGGCACACGCCGCAAAGAAACCAGCTTGCGCCAGCTCCTCACCCACGCCCTGGACGACCCGAGCTGGCCCAGCCAGTACGGCGTCTGGCTAAGCCAACAACAAGCGGCCACCGCAGCCCAAGTGCTGCTGCTATGCGGCGTGCCCAGCACGCCCGCTGCACGCCACAACCCCAGAGCGGCACTGTGCAATGCACACTTTCTAAAACACCAACAAGGTTGCGCCCACCACCTGCACGCCTTGTCACTGCTGGCCCAGCACGAGTTGGCCGCCCAACTCATGCACGAAAGCAGCGACCCAGCCCTGCTGGCCTGGCACCGGCCAGGGCTCAACTTGATCAGCGACCTCGGGCAACTCATCAGCCTGCACGCCCACACCGATGTGCACCATGCCCCGCGCCTGGCGCCACCCGAACAACTCACCCGCTGGTCCGTCGCCCTGTACGAGCGACAAGCCGCCCACTGGCAACAACGCATGAGCCAACTGTTGTTCGCCTTTGAACAATTTTTGCGCACGCACTGGCTCTGAGCCATGAGCAAGACACACACG
Source organism: Comamonadaceae bacterium (assembly GCA_027486755.1). Lineage (GTDB taxonomy): Bacteria > Pseudomonadota > Gammaproteobacteria > Burkholderiales > Burkholderiaceae_C > Polaromonas. Next base: position 81,589 of record JAIXOM010000007.1, read on the forward strand.
CCAAGCCAACTCCCGCACAGCCACGCCCAGCGCTGGCTGCTGGCGCACGACATTTGCGAGCCAAAACGCTTGCAACGGGTATGGCGTTACCTCAGTCAAGAAGGCGTGCGAATGCAGCATTCGGTCTACCTGCTCAAGGGCGACCGCCAGGCCATTGAACGGGTGATAGAACAACTGCGCAACCTGATCGACGAGCGCAGCGACGACGTTCGCATTTATCCCCTGACGGAAAACACCCGGCTCTGGGGACTGGGAACCCAGTTCAACGACGACGGCAATCAGCTGTGCGATGCATTCATGGATAAACTGCGTGAGCCCGTTCAGGGCAGCCCGGACCTGCCAGTCACAGCCCATAAAAAGCTCAGCTTTTGACGACCTCCAATGAATGGACAACACTCACCCAAGTGCTTGCTGACATTGGTTTTTTTGGACTGAGCAGACAAAACACCAGCCCCGATACTCAGGGGATTAAGACCAAAGAACAATTCGTAAACTTGAGCAGTCTGATCGACAAAACACCAGCCCCGATACTCAGGGGATTAAGACGCGACAGTGCAGCCCATGCCAGTCTGTCACACTGGGACAAAACACCAGCCCCGATACTCAGGGGATTAAGACACATTCCAGCCCGTGAATGTCTCACCCTGATTGTGACAAAACACCAGCCCCGATACTCAGGGGATTAAGACATTAACTTCGTTGTCGGACGGATTGTCCGCAGCATGGACAAAACACCAGCCCCGATACTCAGGGGATTAAGACCGGGACGATGTTCTAGCTTGTCTGTCAGGACAGACAAAACACCAGCCCCGATACTCAGGGGATTAAGACACCTTGCGGTGGCGGGTCAGAGGGTCAGTCGGGTGACAAAACACCAGCCCCGATACTCAGGGGATTAAGACGTGATGACCAATTGGTCATCTTCGATAACATACGACAAAACACCAGCCCCGATACTCAGGGGATTAAGACGCACACTGCAAACCGTTGAATGGGTTGGTTAAGCGACAAAACACCAGCCCCGATACTCAGGGGATTAAGACGCTATCTCCTCTGCCGTTGGACGGCAGTAGCCATGGACAAAACACCAGCCCCGATACTCAGGGGATTAAGACCG
>JAIXOM010000030.1 GCA_027486755.1 Comamonadaceae bacterium
AACTTCTTCGACAGCACGGTCGCGATTGCAGCCGTCAGCGTCGTCTTGCCGTGGTCCACGTGACCAATCGTGCCCACGTTCACGTGCGGCTTGGTCCGTTCAAACTTGCCTTTTGCCATCTTGCGCTCCTGAGGCGAACCCGTTGAGACGAGTAGAAAAAGAGAAAAGAGGTGGTGCCCATGACGCGGATCGAACGCGTGACCTCTCCCTTACCAAGGGAGTGCTCTACCACTGAGCCACATGGGCAAATTCTTAACAACTCACTACTTCGCCTGACGGGCAAAACCGGGCCTGGAGCGGGAGACGGGAATCGAACCCGTGTCATTAGCTTGGAAGGCTAAGGTTCTACCATTGAACTACTCCCGCAGCTCAAAATGCCAGTCGCACGCCAAACAAAAACCGCAAGCTCCATGGGAGAAAACAGCCTCTGGTGGACGGGGCTGGATTCGAACCAGCGTAGGCGTAAGCCAACAGATTTACAGTCTGCCCCCTTTAGCCACTCGGGCACCCGTCCAGCAAGCGAACCACGGATTATGCCATGCTTTTATGCCCGAGCGCTACCATGAAATCACCGGCTGACCCTGGGTGCGCAGCCAGGCGTTGGCTGCGCTGAAGTGCCCGCAGCCGATGAAAGGTCGCGGCGGGCGCAAGGCCGAAAGAGGCGAGGGATGGTTGGCACTCAAGAGCAGATGCCGGTCCGGCAAGCCGGCCAACTGCGCCTGAGCTGTTGCTCCCCAAGCCATGAAGGCGGCCGGCTGCGGTCGCTCCATCACCGCCCTTAAAATTAAGTTAGTTAGCACTTCCCATCCTTTTTCAGCATGACTGGCGGGCTGTCCTTGCTCCACCGTCAGTACGCTGTTGAGCAGCAAAACGCCCTGCTCGGCCCAGGGCCTGAGGCTGCTGCGCAGGCCGGGACTGACGGCCAGCCCCAGATCTCGGGACCGTTCGCGCAAGATATTGCGCAAGCTGGGCGGCGCCGGCACACCCTCGGGCACCGAAAAAGCCAGGCCCTGGGCCTGGCCTGGCCCGTGGTAAGGGTCCTGGCCGAGTATCACCACCCGCACCTGATGCAGCGCGGTCAGATCCAGCGCCCACAGGGGCTGGGCCGGGTAGATCACCGCTCCAGCACCAAGCCGGCCGGCGACGAAGCGGGCCAGGCCCTGGCCAGCGCTTGAAGTCCAAAAGGCTTCGATCAGTGGCCGCCAATCGGCAGCCACCGCCCAACTCTGCGGCGACCAGGTCTGTAGCGCTGAAGACGCGGGGCCTGCCTCCAGGCCTTCGAGTGTGGCCTGGGCGGGGTCCGAGTCCCGGGACAGTGCCGACCGTCGCGCCATCGCCAACTCAGGCGAAGAGTTCGGCCAAGACCTGACCCGGCTCGGGGGCGCGCATGAAGGCCTCGCCCACCAGGAAGGCGTGTACGCCAGCACGGCGCATCAATTGCACATCGGCCACGCTGCTGATGCCCGACTCGGTCACCAACAGGCGGTCGGCCGGCACCCGGGCCTTAAGGTCCAGCGTGGTTTGCAGACTGACCTCAAAGGTCTTGAGGTTGCGATTGTTAATGCCCAGCAGGGGCGTCTTGAGGGCCAAGGCGCGATCGAGCTCGGCACCGTCATGGACCTCGACCAGCACCGCCATGCTCAAGGACAGCGCCAGCGCCTCCAGATCGCGCAGCTGAGCGTCATCCAAGCAGGCGGTAATCAGCAAGATGCAGTCAGCCCCGGCCGCGCGCGATTCATAGATGTGATAGGCGTCGACCATGAAGTCTTTGCGCAAGACCGGCAAGTCGCAGGAGGCGCGAGCCTGCTTGAGGTCATCGATGCCACCCTGGAAGAACTGCCTGTCGGTCAGCACCGACAGACAGGCCGCACCATGCTCGGCATAGCTTTGTGCGATATCGGCAGGCACAAAGTCAGGCCGCAACACGCCCTTTGAAGGGCTGGCCTTTTTGACCTCGGCAATCACCGCAGGCAGACCGGCAGCCACTTTGGCGCGCATGGCGCCCAGAAAGTCACGACTGAGCACCCGCGACTCTGCGTCGGCTCGCACCACGGCGAGCGACTTGCGCTTGAGTGCAAAGTGCACCTCCTGGCGCTTGACCTCGATGATTTTCTCAAGAATATCTGCCACGATGTCGGTCTCCTTGGGGCCTCAGGCCGCTTTCAGGCGCGCGGTCGCGGCCACCAGTTCGTCAAGCTTGCGCCGGGCAGCGCCGGAGGCTATCGCAGCGCGGGCCATGTGTACGCCCGCTTGTATGCTGTCGGCCAGGTTGGCTGCATACAGGCCGGCGCCTGCATTGAGCGCAACGATGTCGCTGGCCGGCCCCGGGATGCCGTTGAGTACATCCATCAGCATCTGGCGCGATTGCTCGGGCGCGTCGACCCGCAAGGCCCGGTTGCCGGCCATGGGCATGCCAAAGTCCTCAGGGTGAATCTCATACTCGGTGATCCGGCCATTCTTGAGTTCACCGACCAGGGTGCCGGCGCCCAGGCTGATCTCGTCCAAACCATCCTTGCCGTAGACCACCAGGGCGTGCTCAGCGCCCAGGCGCTCAAGCGCCCGCACCTGTATGCCCACCAGGTCCGAGTGGAAAACGCCCATCAGGATATTGGGCGCACTGGCCGGATTGGTCAGCGGGCCCAGGATGTTGAAAATGGTACGTACGCCCAGCTCCTTGCGAACGGGCGCGACGTTCTTCATCGCCGGATGGTGATTAGGCGCAAACATGAAGCCCACGCCCACCTCCTCAATGCAGCGGGCAATCGCCTCGGGCGTCAGGTGGATATTGACACCGACCGCCTCCAGCACGTCGGCGCTGCCCGACTTACTGCTGACGCTGCGCCCGCCGTGCTTGCTGACCTTGCCGCCGGCCGCAGCCACCACAAACATCGAGCAAGTAGAGATATTGAAGGTGTGGGAGCCATCACCGCCGGTACCAACGATGTCCACCAGATGGCGGGTGTCGCTGACGTGCACGGGGGTGGCAAATTCACGCATGACCTGCGCTGCAGCGGTGATCTCGCCTATGGTTTCCTTCTTGACCCTCAGACCGGTGATGAAGGCTGCCGTCATGAGCGGCGACATCTCGCCACTCATGATCAAGCGCATGATGTGCAGCATTTCGTCGTGGAAGATTTCGCGGTGCTCGATGGTGCGCTGAAGCGCTTCCTGTGGTGTGATTTGTATGCGATGGGTCATGGATTTCTCCGAATGGCAATGATTGTCGGTGATGTGCGGCGCAGGCCGGGCAGGCTGAACTTCGCACAAGCCAGGCTGCATAAAGCGCCGAACTCTCAGGTTTGGCGCAGGAAATTTTTGAGCATGGCGTGACCATGCTCGGTCAGAATGGATTCGGGGTGGAACTGCACGCCCTCAATGGGCAGGCTCTCATGTCTGAGGCCCATGATCTCGCCGTCTTCGCTGCGCGCGGTCACCCGCAGGCAGGGTGGGCAGCTGGACGATTCGACGGCCAGCGAGTGGTAGCGGTTGACCGTGAACTGCTCGGGTAGCCCTGCAAACACACCCTCGCGCGTAGTGGCAATTAGGCTGGTCTTACCGTGCATCAACTGCTGCGCCCGCACGATGCGCCCGCCAAAGGCCGCGCCTATCGACTGGTGGCCCAGGCACACGCCCAGGATCGGCCGCTGGCCGGCAAAATGGCGTATCGCCTCCACCGAGATGCCGGCTTCGGCCGGGGAGCAAGGACCCGGCGAGATCACCAGACGATCAAAATCGACGGCCGCCAACTCAGGCACTCTGAGCTCATCATTGCGCACCACTTGCACCAGGGCACCAAGCTCACCGAAGTACTGGACGATGTTGTAGGTAAAGCTGTCGTAGTTGTCGATCATCAACACGCGCAGCGGGTTTTGGGCCGCACTCATTGCAGACCCTCCTCAACCAATTCGCTGGCGCGCAGCAGAGCCCGTGCCTTGGCCTCGGTCTCCTTCCACTCCAGCACAGGCACCGAGTCTGCCACCACGCCAGCGGCTGCCTGTACGTACAGGGTCTGGTTCTTGATGATGCCGGTGCGAATCGCAATGGCCACATCCATGTCACCGGCGTAGCTCAAATAGCCACAAGCACCGCCGTACAAGCCCCGCTTGCTCGGCTCAAGCTGGTCGATCAGCTCCATGGCGTGCACCTTGGGCGCGCCGGTGAGCGTACCCGCCGGGAAGGTGGCCTTGAGCACATCCATATTGCTCATACCCTCCAGCAAGATGCCCTCGACGTTGCTGACGATGTGCATCACATGGCTGTAGCGTTCGACCACAAAAGCCTCGGTCACTTTGACTGAGCCGATGCGGGCCACCCGTCCGATGTCGTTGCGCGCCAGATCGATCAGCATCACATGCTCGGCCCGCTCCTTGGGATCGGCCAGCAACTCTTGCTCAGCCGCCTTGTCCTTCTCGGGTGTGGCGCCGCGCGGTCGGGTACCGGCCAGCGGACGGATGGTGATTTTGGTACCGTCCTCGGTGGCCTCCTGGCGCACGAGAATCTCCGGGCTGGCGCCCACCACATGGAAATCTCCGAAGTGGTAGTAATACATGTAGGGACTCGGATTGAGCGAGCGCAGCGCGCGATACAGCGACAGCGGCGACTCGGTGTAGCGCTTGCTGATGCGCTGACCCACCTGCACCTGCATGAAGTCACCGGCAGCGATCAATTCCTTGGCCCGATCGACGGCAGCCAGATAAGCTTCTTTAGGAAATTCACGCTGGGCCGGATGACTCTGGCTGACGCCGACCTGGGGCGCGCTCACCGAATACTGCAGTTGTTGCTTGAGGGCGCGCAGACGCTTTTTGGCGTTGGCAAACGCCTCAGGCTGGGCCGGGTCGGCGTAGACGATCAGATACAGCTTGCCCGAGAGGTTGTCGATGACGGCCAGCTCCTCGCACTGCAGCAGCACAATGTCGGGGCAACCCAGGGTATCAGGGGGGCATGAGGCCTGCAGCTTCTTCTCGATGTAGCGCACCGCGTCATAGCCAAAGTAGCCGGCCAGGCCGCCGCAAAATCGGGGCAGACCCGGCCGCAGCGCCACTTTGAAGCGTTTTTGATAGGCCGCAATGAAATCGAGCGGGTTGTCGGCAGAGGTCTCGACCACTTGGCCGTCGGTCACCACCTCGGTGCGCTGATCAGGGCCAAAGCCGCTTGAACGGATCAGCGTGCGCGCTGGCAAGCCGATGAAGCTGTAACGCCCAAAGCGTTCGCCGCCGACCACCGACTCCAGCAGAAAACTATGGCGACCGCCGTCCTGGCTGTAGGCCAGCTTCAGGTACAGGGACAAAGGCGTCTCCAGGTCGGCGAAGGCCTCCATCAACAAAGGAATGCGGTTGTAGCCCTGCTGCACAAGGCTCTTGAATTCAAGTTCGGACATCATGGCGCTGTTCTTTCTGTGGCAAGGCTAGGCTTGCTTGCGGGGCCCAGGGTCGGGCGAAAGATGCCGCATGCACGGCATCAGGGCACAGCGCCAACCGAAGAAAGAGATCGCCTCAAGGCAGGGCCGATCAGGGCCCGAGAAATGCTTCAGCCGCGCTGGGTCAGGCAGCGACGCCAGGGCCAAGCTCCCCGGTCTCCCGACCCCGTCAACATGATGCGGTGAATAAACATGCCTTCAGTGTAGCAAAGCCACAGGCGAAACCGGCAGGCCCGCCTGCGGCCAGCGCTCAGCCGACCTCGGCCAGGTTGTGCTGGCTGTGCTCGTCCTGCTCAGGCAGGCCGGACTCGGACGAGCGACTGCTCAGGGCCTCCAGGCGATAGCCCAGGCTGTAGACCGAGCTGAGCCGGTAGCCATTCTTGGGCCGCAGGTCGAGCTTGACGCGCAGGCGCGAAATGTGGGTGTCGAGCGTGCGTGAGACCACATCGACCTGACCGCCCCAGACGCTCTCCTGCAGGTATTTGCGCGAGAGCAGTTCGCCCAAGCGCGAGAACAAAAGGTAAGCCAGTTCATATTCGCGGTGCTTGAGCTCGACCGGCTCGCCCTTGATGGTCAAGGTCTTGGACTTCTGGTCGAAAACAAAGTCGCCCGATACCAGCACCTCGCCGCTTTGCTCAGGGTAGGCCCGGCGCAGCAGCGCATGCAGGCGCGCCAGCAACTCAGGCACCCGCACCGGCTTGCACATGTAGTCGTCGGCGCCAGCCTTGAGCGCCTCGACCAGGTCGCCCTCGTCCACATGGCTGGTCACGAACAGCACCGGCACCTTGGCTTTCAGGTTGGCGCGCACCCAGCGCACCACCTCTAGCCCGGACATGTCAGGAATGTTCCAGTCCAGGATGAGCAGGTCAAAATTTTCGCGGCGCAATTCGCGCAGCAAAGCTTCAGAGGTGGCAAAAGGGTGGCTGACATGCCCCAGGGCCAGCAAGAAGGAATTCATCCAATCGCGCTGGCTGTCGTCGTCTTCCAATATGGCTATACGCATGTTCGGACTCCGTAAATGGCAGAAATACTGCCTGGAGCCGGATCTTAAATTTCCTGAGCCACTTTGTTAACTTATTATTTGCAATTCTTAGTAAAAAATGGCTTTGTTTTTCAATATTTAACAAATAGCTCCGACAGGCACCTGGGCGGGCAAGAACTACGCACCCGCAGCTAATTGCGCCCGCATGCTGTCTATGACCGCCTTGTAATCGGGCCGCCCGAATATCGCGCTGCCGGCCACAAAGGTGTCTGCGCCTGCGGCGGCCACGCGGGCGATGTTGTCGGCCTTGATACCGCCATCGACCTCCAGCCGGATGTCCTTGCCCGAGGCCTCAATGCGCCTCCTGGCCTGCTCGATCTTGCGCAGCGCCGAGTCGATGAAGCTTTGCCCGCCAAAGCCGGGGTTGACGCTCATGATGAGGATGAGGTCGATGTCCTCGATCAGCCAATCGAGCACATCGAGCGGCTGACCCGGATTGAAGCTCAGCCCCACCTGACAGCCGGCGGCCTTGATGGCCTGAACGCTGCGGTGCGCATGGGCCGATGCATCAGGGTGAAAGCTGATGAGGTCGGCGCCGGCCTGCGCAAAAGCTGCGGCCAGCGCATCGACCGGCTGCACCATCAGATGCACGTCAATCGGCACCGCCTGGCCACCGGGCGTCAGCGCATGCGGCTTGAGCGCGCTGCAGATCATGGGGCCGAAGGTCAGGTTGGGCACGTAATGGTTGTCCATCACGTCAAAGTGAATCCAGTCGGCACCGGCGGCGATGACCTCGCGCACCTCCTGACCCAAACGGGCGAAGTCGGCCGAAAGAATGGAAGGGGCGATGCGATAGGTCATGGGCGGATCCACCAAGCGGTGTGAACCCCGATTGTGCAGCAGCGCCGGCCGGGCAAGGCCCCCGACGCACAACGCGATACGCTTGTGGCTAATATATGGACCATGAGTCGTTATCAAATCGCCTGCACCGTGCAGCCGCAGTTCCTCCCCGATCAATCCGCGCCCCATGAGGGCATCTACAGCTTTGCCTACACCGTGACGGTCACCAACACCGGTGAGGCGGCGGCGCAACTGATTGCAAGGCACTGGATCATTTGCGACGCCAACGGGCTGCGTGAAGAGGTCAAGGGCCTGGGCGTGGTCGGCCAGCAACCCCTGCTGCGGCCGGGTGAATCGTTTCAGTACACCAGTGGCTGCCGGCTACGCACCCGCAGCGGCACCATGCACGGCAGCTATTTTTTTGTGGCTGAAGACGCGACCCGCTTCGAGGCTGAGATTGCCCTGTTCGTGCTGGAGGAAGAATCCTCCTTGCCGCGCGTGATTCACTGACGCGGCCGAACAAATTCGGGCGCTATGCTTGCGGCCCATGGGCGAATTTGATCTGATTGCGCGCTACTTCACACGCCGGCCGCAGCGCGCGCTGCTGGGCGTGGGTGACGACTGCGCCTTGTTGCAGCCCCGGCCTGGCACGCAGCTGGCCATCTCCTGCGACATGCTGGTCGAGGGCCGGCACTTCTTTGCCAATGTGGACCCCGAGAGCCTGGGCCACAAGGCGCTGGCAGTCAACCTCAGTGATCTGGCCGCCTGCGGCGCGCGGCCGCTGGCCTTCACCCTGGCGCTGGCCTTGCCCGAGGTCGACGAGGCCTGGCTGTCGGCGTTTTCACGCGGCCTGTTCGCGCTGGCCGATGCCCACAGCTGCGAGCTGATCGGTGGCGACACCACCCAAGGCCCGCTGAACATCTGCATCACCGTCATTGGGGAGACCGAAGGGCAGCCGCTGCTGCGCAGCGGCGCGCAGGTGGGTGACGAGATTTATGTCAGCGGCCAACTCGGCGACGCGCATCTGGCGCTGCAAGGTCTGCTCGGGCGCATCACACTGCCGGCCGATCTGCTGGACCAGACGCGCCAGCGCCTGGAGCGGCCCGATCCCAGGGTGGCTCTGGGCCTGGCCCTGCGCGGCCTGGCCAGTGCCGCCATTGATGTGAGCGATGGTCTGGTCGGCGATATCGGCCATCTGCTCAAGGCCTCGGGTGTCGGCGCCACTTTGGAGGCCGCCGCCTTATCGCCGCTCTTGGGCGCAGGCGCCCATCCGGCCTGGCCGGCTCTGGCCCAAAGTGCAATCGATCATGTGCTGGCCGGCGGCGACGACTACGAACTCGCATTTACTGCGCCGGTCTCAGCCCGAGATGCCCTGACCCGGGTCAGCGGACACACCGGCGTGCGCCTGAGCCGCGTCGGCCGCATTGAGGCCGAACCCGGCCTGCGGCTGGTCGATGCCCAAGGCCAGGCTGTGGACCACAGCGCACGCTCCTTTGACCACTTCGCACCTGCTCCATGATCAACACACCGCCAGTTGCAGCAGCGCCCATGTTTCGGCCCCATGCGCGCTTTTTGCTCTCGCACCCGGCGCACTTCATCGCGCTGGGTTTTGGCTCAGGCCTGGCGAGCATCGCCCCGGGCACGGTCGGTACGCTGTGGGCCTGGCTCGCATTTTTGGTGATGGACCTTTTCCTCAGCCCAGTCGCTATAGGCTGGGTGATTGCAGCTGCCCTGCTGCTGGGCTGGTGGGCCTGCACCATCACCGCGCAAAACATGGGGGTGGCCGACTCTGGGCATATTGTGTGGGATGAGGTGGTGGCGTTTTGGATCATCCTGTGGCTGCTGCTCCCAGCCGGCCTGGGGGCACAGATCGCTGCTTTTGCCCTTTTTCGATTTTTTGATGCGGTCAAATTCGGACCGGTCGCCTGGGCCGACCGAACCTTCAAGGGCCTGGGCCCACGCGGCGGTTTTGGCATCATGCTCGACGATCTGGTGGCCGCTTTTTGCACCCTGCTGGTCCTCGCACTGTGGAGCCACTTTCGATCATGAGTGATTTGCCCTGGCCCCAAGAGGTGGCCGCCTTGCTGCTTGGCCGTGGCCTGATGCTGGCCACCGCCGAGAGCTGTACCGGCGGCTTGATCGCCGGCGCCTGCACCGACTTGGCCGGCTCTAGCCTGTGGTTCGATCGCGGCTTTGTCACCTACTCCAATGCCGCCAAGCACGACATGCTGGGCGTGGCGCCCGATCTGATCGAGCGCCACGGCGCGGTCAGCGAGCCGGTAGCACGGGCCATGGCCAGCGGCGCACTGCAGCGTTCAGCAGCGCAGGTCAGCCTGGCCGTCACCGGCGTGGCCGGCCCCGGCGGCGGCAGCGCCGACAAACCGGTCGGCACCGTCTGGTTCGCCTGGGCCACAGGCGATCAGCTGCGCTCGGAGCGCCGGCAGTTTGAGGGGGACCGCTCAGCGGTGCGCGCGGCCACGGTCGAGCACGCGCTGCGCGGCGTACTGGCGCTGGTCGCGCCAGCTTCAAGCCACTGAGTCGCTCGGCTCGCCCGCATCGTCGACCGAGAAACGGTACTGAATCTGCCCCCGCACGGTTTGGCCCGGCTCGTAGATGCATGGCCCGCAGAGGGGCTGGTGTGATGCCTTGAGTTTTATGGTGTCTGCTGTGGGGGTTGAAAAACGTGTTTTGCCCACGGTGCCGCAGCTAACTGCTGTGGGCCATCCTGGGAAACCTTGAAAAGCGCGGCTCGGGCAGGCCGGTCGCGCCGGGGCGCAGAGCCACCACGGAGCCGCTCAGGCCCTGCGGATCGAGCTTGCTGTCGCCCGGAACGATGGAGGTGACAAACAGGGTGCCCAGGTCAGGGCCGCCGAAGCAGCACATGGCCGGCTTGGGAAAGGGCACAGGCGCGGCGCGCAGCAACCGCCCCTGGGGCGAGATGCAGTCGACCTGGCTGGCATCGCTGGCGCAGATCCAATAATTGCCCTGGCTGTCGACCGCCGCGCCATCGGGGCGGCCCGCCATCTGGCGCATGTCCAGGAAGGACCGGCGGGCCGAAAGCTCGCCGCGCTCCACATCAAAGTCAAAAGCCCAAACTTGCTGCGACAGAGGATGCGAGTCCGACAGGTAAAACGTCTTGCCATCCGGGCTGAAGCCCGAGCCGTTGGAGGTGTACAGGCCCTCCACATGCGGGCCGGTCAGGCCGCGCTCGTCCAGGCAGTACATGCCGCCCAGGGCCCGGTTCTGCGACTGCTCCATCAGCATGGTGCCCACCCACAGACGGCCACTGGCGTCACAGCGCCCATCGTTAAAGCGGATGCCCTCGGCCGGGAAGGTCGCCAGGGCCAAGTCTTCCAAAGCGACGCTGCCATCCTCGCCCAGGCGGGCCGCGCTGATGCGCGTTTCCATGGCGGCGATCACCCGGCCGTCTTCAGCCAGCGCGATGCAACCGACGCGCTCAGGCAGGCTCCAGGCCATGAGTTGCCCGGAGGACTGGCTCCAGCGGCGCACCCGGCGCGACTCAATGTCGACCCACCACAAGGCCTGTAGGCGCACATCCCAAACTGGGGACTCGCCCACACGGTCAGGGCCGGTGGCAATGACTTGAAAGGAACTCATCGCAAAGATTCGGGCAATCAGGACTTGTGAAGAACAGAACTTTTGGTTATCTTATCAGTTATCAGACAACCGATTCTAATTATTGCCCAAGCAGAGACGCCGGTGGCACGGGTTTTCCCCAGTGAACTCCAACCTTACACTTCGACGCAAGCCTCGCAAGCTGGCCCTGGACCTGGTGGACACGCTCGGCACCGAAATTGGGCAGGGCCACTGGCCAGCGGGCCAGAAGCTGCCCACTGAAGCGGCCATCATGGAGCGCTTCGGCGTCAGCCGCACCGTGGTACGCGAGGCGCTTTCGCGCTTGCAGGCCGGCGGCCTGGTCGAGACGCGGCACGGCGTGGGCACCTTTGTGCGCATGCCCGACGACAGCCCCGCCTTTCGCGTCAGCCCCGACCAGCTCGGCACCCTGCGCGAAGTCATCGCGCTGCTGGAGTTTCGCATCAGCGTCGAAACCGAAGCTGCCGCCTTGGCCGCCGCCCGCCGTCAGAGTGAGAATCTGGCCGAAATGCGCCTGGCTCTCGATGAGTTTTCTCAAGCAGTGGAGAAAGGTCGAGATGCAGTTAGTGCTGACTATCGTTTTCACAGCGAGCTTGCCCGAGCCACCCAGAACACCCACTTCACCGACCTGATGAAGTCCCTGGGCCTGGGTGTGATTCCGCGCGCCCGCCTGGAAAACCCGGCGCCGCTGTCGGCCGAACGCCAGGCCTATCTGCGGCGGGTGAATCTGGAGCATGAGAGCATTTACAACGCCGTGGCCGAGCAGGATGTGGAGGCCGCCCGAGCGGCTATGCGCACCCATCTGTCCAACAGCCGCGACCGCCTGCGGCGCGGAGAGGCGGGCCAGGGCTGATGTCCGGCGCAGGGCCGTGGAGCCTTGAGTCCACAGAAACTAGTTGTACGATGTCTTATCATTAGAGCCATGAACACCGCCTCCCACACCCCCGTGGTCCGCCAGATGCAGGTCATCCCGATGGCCGGCCGTGACGGCATGCGGCTCAACCTGAGCGGCGTGCACGGCCCGTTTTTCACCCGCAACCTGGTGGTGATCACCGACTCGGCCGGCCACACCGTCGTGGGCAAGGTGCCCGGCGGCGAGAAGATCCGCCAGACCTTGGAAGACGCCCGCGCGCTGATCGAAGGTCAGCCAATGGGCAAATATAGCGCCCTGCTCAACGCCATACGCCAGCGTTTTGCAGATGATGAACAGTTCCGCGGCCAACGGCGGCGCCGCGCTGGACCACTCCAGCTTGGTACGCGCGCTAGAGATCGCCGGCAGCTTTCAGGTCGCTCAAGGCTGAATCGAGCGTTGCGCTCTGCTGCCCTCACACACTCCGCTGACCTGGCAAGGGTCAGCATCGCACCCATGTGGGAGCGCCGCCCTCGGCGCGACTGGGCCTGCCCCAAGAGCTCGGCCTCCATCAATTGCCCCATCGCCGCGACGGCGCGGCTCCACCGGGGCTGGCGCAGCTTGCGCCATGGTGAGAAAGTGAACTCGCCGTGACCCCCCGCCAACTCCTGCGCGCCATGTTCGACGCGGCCATTGCCTCGGCCCAGCCGGCCGTGGCTGTGCCGCCGCACCTGCCCGACCCGGCCACGGTCAAAGGCCGGCTGGTGGTGATAGGCGCTGGCAAGGCCTCGGCCGCCATGGCCCGCACCGTCGAGCAACACTGGAAGGGGCCGCTGGTGGGCCTGGTGGTCACCCGCTACGGCTACAGCGTGCCTTGCGAGCGCATCGAAGTCATCGAAGCTGCGCACCCGGTGCCCGACGAGGCAGGCCTGCGTGCGGCCGAGCGCATGAAGGCCTTTGTGCAAGGCCTGAGTGAAGACGATCTGGTGCTGTGCCTGATCTCCGGCGGCGGCTCGGCCCTGCTACCGGCACCCGCCGCCGGCTTGACGCTGGCCGACAAGCAAGACATCAACGCACAGTTGCTCAAGAGCGGCGCTTCGATTGGCGAGATGAACTGCGTGCGCCGGCACCTGTCGACCATCAAGGGCGGGCGCTTGGCCGCGCTGTGCCAGCCGGCGCGGGTGCTCACCTTGCTGATTTCTGATGTGCCCGGCGACCAATTGCCCGACATTGCGTCTGGCCCCACAGTGGCCGACCCCAGTACCTGCGCCGATGCCCTGGCGATATTGCAGCGTTACCGCATCACGGTGCCAGCTGCTGCGCTTGCGCTGCTCGAGAGCGGTGCCGGCGAAACGCTCAAACCCGGCGACGCGCGTCTGGCCCGCTGCGAGACCCGGCTGGTCAGCTCGCCACAGATTGGCCTGGAAGCGGCCGCCCGCGTGGCGCGCGATGCCGGCTACGGTGTGTGCATCCTAGGCGACAGCCTCGAGGGCGAGGCGCGCGAGGTGGGCCGCGTGATGGCCGGCATCGCGCAACAGGTGGTCACGCACGGCCAACCCTTAAAGGCGCCCGGCGTGCTGCTATCGGGCGGCGAAACCACGGTGACCGTGCGCGGCGCCGGCCGCGGCGGGCGCAACGTGGAGTTTTTGCTCGCGCTGGGCGTCGCCCTCAAGGGCCAGGCCGGCGTGTGGGCTCTGGCCGGCGACACCGACGGTGTGGACGGCATCGAGGAAATTGCCGGCGCGCTGCTGACCCCCGACACCCTGGCGCGCGCGCGCGAACTCGGCATCAAGGCCACCGAGCGTCTGGACGATAACGACGGCCACGGTTTTTTCGGCGCGCTTGGCGACGCCGTCATTACCGGCCCGACCCTGACCAACATCAACGACTTCCGGGCGATCCTGATTCAAGGCGCCTGAATACCTAAGGAGAACAGCATGGACCTGCCCATCAATCATTTCAAGCGCGCCCTCAAAGCCGGCAAGCTACAAGTGGGCCTCTGGTCGCACCTGTGCAGCCCGATCAGCGCCGAGATCCTGGGCCAGTGCGGCTTTGACTGGATGGTGCTGGACATGGAGCACTCGCCCAATGAGCTGCCGCAGATCCTGAGCCAGTTGCAGGCGCTCAAGGACAGCCCCACCATGCCCATCGTGCGTCCGCCCTGGAACGACATGGTGACCTTCAAGCGCCTGCTCGACATTGGCGCGCAGACCCTGGTCGTGCCCTATATCCAGAACGCTGAGGAGGCACGGCTGGCCGTCTCCTACACCCGCTATCCGCCCCTGGGCGTGCGCGGCTACGCAGGCGCACCGCGCGCCAGCGGCTATGGGCGCATCAAGGACTACGCCAAGCGCAGCTCCGATGAAATCTGCCTGCTGCTGCAGATCGAAACGGTCGAGGGCCTCAAACACCTGGAAGAGATCGCCAAGGTCGACGGGGTTGATGGCGTCTTCATCGGCCCGGGCGATCTGTCGGCCGACATGGGCCACCTGGGCAACCCCAAGCACCCCGAGGTGGTGGCCGCGGTGGACGATGCTTTCAAGCGCATTCTGGCCTGCGGCAAAGCGCCGGGCATCCTGATCGGCGATGAGGCCTTGGCTAAACACTTTGTCGAGGTCGGTGGGCTGTTCGTCGCCGTCGGTGCCGACCAGAACCTGCTGCGCGACAGCGCCAGCGCGCTGGCCGCCCGCTTCAAACCCACATGAAGCCGGAGGCCGTATGAACCCCGTCAGCACCCTGCGCTTTTCGCGCCTGCTGCTCACCGGCGCAGCCGGCGGCCTCGGCCGCGAATTGCGCCCGCGCCTGAAAGCCTATTGCGATGTGCTGCGCCTGAGCGATATGGCGACCATGGCGCCGGCCGCCGCCGGCGAAGAAGTGCTTGAATGCCCGCTGCAAGACGCCGACGCGGTGATGAAATTGGTCGACGGCGTGCAGGCCATCGTGCACCTGGGCGGCGTCTCGACCGAGCAGCCCTGGGCGCCGATTTTGGCGGCCAACATCATGGGCATGGTCAACCTCTATGAGGCAGCGCGCAAGCACCAGGTCAAACGCATCGTGTTTGCCAGCTCCAACCATGTGATGGGCTTTTACCGGCAGGACCAGGTGGTGGACGCCCTGTCGCCGCCCAAGCCCGACGGTTTTTATGGCCTGTCCAAGGCCTTCGGCGAAGACGTGGCCCAGCTCTACTGGGACCGCTGGGGCATAGAAACCGTCAGCGTGCGCATAGGCTCGTCCTTCCCCGAGCCCAAAGACAGGCGCATGCTCTCCACCTGGCTGAGCTACGACGACCTCGAGCGCCTGGTCATGACCGCACTCACCGCGCCCGTGGTGGGCCACAGCATCATCTACGGCACCTCCGACAACCGCAGCAGCTGGTACGACAACCGGCTGGTCCGCCACATCGGCTTTGCGCCCCAGGACAGCTCCGAGCCTTTCCGCGCGGCGGTCGAGGCCGCGCAGCCGGTGCTCGACCTGAAAGATCCGGCGGTGATTTATCAGGGCGGCGGTTTCGTCAAGGCTGCTCCGCACGGCTGACAAGCTCAGGCCCTGGCCCGAGCGCTGCGCCACATCGGCACCTGCAAGCCAGCTTGGGGATCCCGGGTCACACAAAGATTACAAAAAGGCTGCGAAAGGGCCATCAAAAGTCCCACCTTCGGCGTGAGGCCGCCTGGGCTTGCCCCCTAGGAATGTAAATACTTGTGTTGCAGAATGAGCCAGACCTTAGGAGGCCCCCATGCTTGACCGACTCGATGCCGTTCTGCCCGTGCGTTACTGGGCCCTGGCCTTGTGCGCCACCGTCGCCGGCGCATCCTTGCTCAGTGTGCTGGTGTTTCAACAAGGGCTTTGGCTGCTGCTGGCCGCCGGAGCGCTGACGGCGCGCGGCGTGCTGGACCTGCGCCAGACCTACCATGCGATCACCCGCAACTACCCGGTGATCGGTCATCTGCGCTTTCTGCTCGAATTCATACGGCCCGAGATTCGGCAGTACTTCATCGAAAGCGACCGTGAAGCGGCGCCGTTTTCGCGGGCCCAACGCTCGCTGGTGTATCAGCGGGCCAAGGGCGCGCCAGACAGCCGGCCCTTCGGCACCCAGCTCGATGTCGGGCAGGGCGGCTATGAGTGGATCAACCATTCCATGCAGCCCAGCCGCCTGGCCGATGCCAACTTTCGGGTCTGGATAGGTGGCGAGCCGGGTAAGCCGTCGGCATCGCGCTCGCCCTGTACCCAGCCTTACCAGGCCAGTGTGTTCAACATCTCGGCCATGAGCTTCGGCTCGCTGTCGGCCAATGCAATCTTGGCGCTCAACCAGGGCGCGAAAACCGGCGGCTTTGCCCATGACACCGGCGAAGGCTCGATCTCGTGCCACCACCGGGTGCATGGCGGCGATCTGATCTGGGAGATCGGCTCGGGCTATTTTGGCTGCCGCAACGAAGACGGGAGCTTCAGCGCCGAGCGCTTTGAGGAAAACGCGCGCGATCCGCAGGTCAAGATGATCGAAATCAAGCTCAGCCAGGGCGCCAAGCCCGGTCACGGCGGTGTGCTGCCCGGCGCCAAGGTCACGCCCGAGATCGCCGAGGCCCGCGGCGTGCCGGTGGGCGTGACCTGCGTTTCGCCGGCCAGCCACGGCGCGTTTTCAACGCCGGTGGAACTGATGCACTTCATCGTCCGCCTGCGCGAGCTCTCCGGCGGCAAGCCCACCGGCTTCAAGCTGTGCATAGGTCATGCCTGGGAATGGTTTGCGATGGTCCGGGCCATGCTCGAGATCGGCATCACCCCCGACTTCATCGTGGTCGATGGTGCCGAAGGCGGCACCGGCGCTGCGCCAGTGGAATTTACCGACCATGTGGGAACGCCCTTGCAAGAAGGTCTGCTGCTGGTCCACAACACCCTGGTCGGCGTGGGCCTGCGCGAGCGCATACGCATCGGCGCGGCCGGCAAAGTGACCAGCGCCTTCGACATTGCCCGCATGATGGCGCTGGGCGCCGACTGGTGCAATGCCGCGCGCGGCTTCATGATGGCCCTGGGCTGCATACAGGCGCAAACCTGCCACACCGGCCACTGCCCCACCGGCGTGACCACCCAGGACCCGCTGCGCCAACGCGCCCTGGTGCCGGCCGACAAAGCCCAGCGCGTCCACCACTTTCACCACAGCACCCTGCACGCGCTGCAAGAACTGGTGCAGGCCGCCGGCCTGGCCCACCCCAACCAGATCAGCGCCGAGCACATCATGCGGCGCATCAGCGATACCGAAGTGCGGCCCCTGAGCCAACTCATCCCCCAACTCGAAGCCGGCGCCCTGCTGGGCGGCAAACTCACAGGGGTCTGGCGCGAACACTGGGACCGCTCTACAGCCAACAGCTTTGCGCTGCAGCCGGCGACGGAGGGAAAGGCCCGGGCCGAAGGGCGGCGAAAGGCGGTGGTGGCCGATGAGGTGCAGGCGCCGCTGTTGTGAGACCAGAGGCAGCCCTCACTCACCTGAAGGCTCAGCCGACGCCGGGCCAGGAATCCATTCTTCGTCTCTATGTACTTCAACCACAAGGGGGGGCGAGGCCTTAGGCTCCACTGCGGCGACTCGCCGAACGCTTGTTGATCCAGTCGAGCAAGGCCTCCCAATCAGCGGAAGTAGCCGGAAGTTTCTTTCGCGTATCGACGGATTTCATGCTTTTCTGCCTTTCGAAGACTGATGATGTGCGGCTCATCGCCTCGCTCTGTCCATGGCACCATGGCAATACATGGTGCAGCGCACCGAAGAACTCACATCACCGGCCCGCAAACCCCGTTTTGAGCGCCTTCTTGTCCGCCCCAGGATTAAGCGCAACACCCAGTCGCTCCAGCCGCTTGCGCATGGCCAGAACGGCCTTGTCCTTGCTCAGCAATACAGCTTGGTAGGCTACGGCGAGGTCGATGAATTTTTGGTCGTCGGCGTCTTTGCAGGTGCAGGTGGCCTTGGGCGCGGTGGGGCACAAGGTGGCGCGTGCATCGAAGGCGGCCATCACCTGGGTGGGAGTGAGGCGGTAGAAGGCCAGGCGGGGCTGGAGTTGGGGGTAGTCGAGCACGCGCAGGAGTTCTTCGCGCATGGCGGCAGTCGCCAGCCACTGCAGGTGGCCGGCTTCGAGTGCGGCGCGCAGCTCGGCGCTGTTCGGGTCCCCAAAAACCAATAGGTCGAGCACGACGTTGGTGTCGATGACCACGGGGGCGTGGACTTCGCGCTGGGTCGGCGGCTGTTCTAGCCCAGTTGCGCCCTCCGCAGCGTGTGCCCCCACCGCAGCGTGTGCCCCCACCCCTGCCCTCCCCCAGAGGGGGAGGGAGCCAGAACCTGAGGCGCTCACTGAAGGGATTGCCCGGCGGGCGGGGCCAGCCCTGCTGGTGGTGTTTGCGGCGCTTCGGTCTTGCGCGGCGAGCCGGCTACCAGATCGAAGCGGAACAGCCGGCATTCAATGGGGCCGTTCCACATCGGTACTCGGCGCGACTCTTTCAGGCGCATCTTGCCGGGCAGTTTGAGATCGGGTGTGAGCAGGTGGGCGGTCCAGCCTGCGTATTGTTTTTTCCAGTGGGCGGCGAGGCGCTCGAAAAAGTCGTCGACCTGCTGGCCGGTTTCGGTCTGCGCATGTTCGCGCCCGCCCGGGGCGCTGCGCGCCGGGGCCGGCCTGGCGTTCAAGGGCTGGCCGAATTCATCGACATCGTGTTCGAAAGACGCAGCGGGTCCGCCCCGTTGCGGCGCGCGGCGGCCGCCGCCGGGGGCGGCCACACCGGCCACGGCAATGCGCTCGCCATAGGGCGGATTAAGCAGCATCACGCCGCTGGGCGCTGGTGGCGGGCGCTGCAGGGCGTCGCCGCCGCGCAGTTGCAAGGCATGGGCCACGCCGGCGCGCTCGGCATTGCGCTGTGCAAAGTCAACCATGCGAAACGAGACATCGCTGCCGAACACGGGCGCCACCGGCGGCGTGATCAGGCTTTGAGCCTCGCGGCGCAGGCCCTGCCACACCGCATCTTGATAGGGCTTGAGCTTTTCGAAGCCAAAGCGGCGCAGCAGGCCCGGCGCCATGTGGCAGGCGATCTGCGCGGCCTCAATGACGATGGTGCCCGAGCCGCAGCAGGGGTCGTACAGCGGCAGGCCGTCCTCGCACTGCTGGTCCCAGCCGCTGGCTGCGATCATGGCCGCAGCCAGGGTTTCCTTCAGGGGCGCGTCGCCCTTGTCCTCGCGCCAGCCACGCTTGAACAGGGGCTCGCCCGAGGTGTCGATGTGCAGCGTGACGGTGTCTGTCGTCAGGTGGGCATGGATGCGCACATCGGGCCAGCGGGTCTCCACGCTCGGGCGCTGGTCATTGAACTTGGCGCGAAAGCGGTCGGCCACCGCGTCCTTGATGCGCAGGGTGGCAAAGTTCAGGCTCTGCAGCGGGCTGTGCTGGGCCGTCATCTCGACCTTGAAGGTCTGGCGCGGATCAAACCATGCCTCCCAGGCCACATTGCCGGCGGCGTTGTAGAGGTCTTCTTCGCTGCGGTAGGCATGGTGGGCCAACTGCACCAGCACCCGCTGAGCCAGCCGGCTGTGCAAATTGAGCTTGAGCGCATCGCGCCAGCTGCCTTGCAGGGCGACGCCGGCGCGCCAGGCTTTGGGGGCGATGCCGGTGCTGCGCTGCACCTCAGCGGCGAGCAGATCCTGCACCCCGGCGGCGCAGGGTAAAAACAGGGACAGGCCGTTCACAGGGTCTTTCGCAGATTGGCCGGCGCAATGCGCAGGGCCTCGCGGTATTTGGCGACGGTGCGGCGGGCGCATTCGATGCCTTGTTCGCGCAGCATGTCGGAGATCTGGTTGTCGCTCAGTGGCTTGTTGGCACTTTCGGCGGCGACAAACTGCTTGATGAGCGCACGCACTGCGGTGCTCGATGCATTGCTGCCACTCTCGGTGCCCAGGCCCGAGCCGAAGAAGTACTTGAGCTCGAAGGTGCCAAAGGGCGTGCTCATGTATTTGGCGGTGGTCACGCGCGAGATGGTCGACTCATGCAGGCCCAGCTCGTCGGCAATCTCGCGCAGCACCAGCGGGCGCATGGCCAACTCACCGTGCAGGAAGAAGTTTTTCTGCCGCTCGACGATGGCAGTCGAGACGCGCAAGATGGTCTCAAAGCGTTGCTGCACATTCTTGATGAACCAGCGCGCCTCCTGCAAGCGCTGCTGCAGCGCGGCGCCCTGCTGGCCTTTGTGCTGCTTGAGGGCGTTGGCGTAAATATCGTGTACCCGCAAACGCGGCATCACGTCGCTGTTGAGCGTGACTTTGAATCCCTTGCCCGACTTGAGCACCAGCACATCGGGCACCACCAGGTTGCGCTCAAGGTTGACAAAGCGCCGGCCGGGCTTGGGGTCGAGCCGGCCGATGATGACTATGGCCGCCTTGATCAGGGCTTCGCTCAAGCCGGTGGCCGCCACCAGGCGTTTGACGTCGCGCTTGGCCAGCAGCTCCATGGGCTGCTTGCACACCGCAATGGCGGCGCGGGTCTCCTCGGTGTTGCGCTCATCGAGCAGCTGCAAGCCCAGGCATTCGGCCAGGTCGCGCGCGCCCACGCCAGCGGGCTCCATGTTGTGCAGCAAGCCCAGGGCCATCAAAAAGCGCTGCTGAAGCTCTTCAAACTCTTCCAGGTCGTCGCCAGCCAGCGCTGCGGCCAACTCCTCCAGGCTGTCTTCCAGATAGCCGTCGTCGTTGAGCGATTCAATGAGGAAATGCAGGGCCGCACGGTCTTCGTCGGACAGGCGCAGCGACAGGGCCTGCCGGTGCAGGTGTTGCTGCAGGGTCTCATGGCTGCGGGCCAGCTCGATGGCATCGGTCTCTTCGTCGTCGTTGTTGTTCTTGCGCGCCGGCGCATCGCTGCCCCATTCGCTGTCATCGGGCGCGGTCTCGACCGAGCCGTCGCCCTCCCAGCTTTCTTCGAGCGGCGCATCGGCGTCGCTCTCGCTGTTGGGCGTCTCGGGCGAGGTGCTGCTGTCGGTCACCGGCGCCGATATTTCGGGCGCGCTGGGCGCGCTGGCCGCTTCCTGCGCGCCTTCAAAATCACGCGCGTCCTGGGTGACCGGCGTGTCGGCCTGGTTGACGCCAAAATCCTCGCGCTCGGCAGTCTCGTCGCTGCGCTCGAGAAACGGGTTTTCGTCGAGCATCTGCTCGACCTCCTGGCTCAGCTCCAGGGTCGACAGTTGCAGCAGGCGGATGGATTGCTGCAGCTGGGGCGTGAGCGCCAGATGCTGCGAGACTCGGAGCGAAAGGCCTTGTTTCATGAGGGCCTCACCGAGCCGGCGCCGGGCCGCCCCAAGCCGGCGAGCGCCCCCTCGGGGGGCAGCGCTGTACACGAAGTGACAAGCGTGGGGGCCAACATGTTCACATTCGGAAGTGCTCGCCCAGGTAGACCCGGCGCACATCAGCGTTGTTGACGATTTCAGCGGGCGTGCCCTGGGCCAGCACATGGCCCTGGCTGATGATGAAGGCGTGGTCGCATATGCCCAAGGTTTCACGCACATTGTGGTCGGTGATCAGCACACCGATGCCACGGGCCTTGAGGAAGCCAACGATGCGCTGGATCTCGATGACCGCGATCGGGTCGATGCCGGCAAATGGCTCGTCGAGCAGAATGAAACGCGGCTGGCTGGCCAGGGCGCGCGCGATCTCCACCCGCCTGCGCTCGCCGCCCGAGAGTGCCGGCGCGGCCGATTTGCGGATGTGCTCGACCCGCAGGTCGTGCAGCAGCACATCGGTGCGCTTGTCGATTTCGGCCTCGCCCAGCGGCACGCCTGCGGCATCGGTTTGCAGCTCGAGCACCGCCCGTATGTTTTCTTCCACGGTGAGCTTGCGAAAGATGGAGGCTTCCTGCGGCAAATAGCTCAGGCCCATGCGGGCACGCTGGTGGATGGGCAGTCGCTCGACCGACTGGCCGTCGATGCTGATGCGCCCCGCATCGGCGCGCACCAGGCCCACGATCATGTAGAAGGACGTGGTCTTGCCAGCACCGTTGGGGCCGAGCAGGCCCACCACCTCGCCGCTTTGCACCGCCAGCGAAACGTCTTCGACCACCAGCCGGCTGCCGTAGGACTTGCGCAGGCCCATCGCCTCAAGCCGACTGGGCTGACGCGACGCCTTTGCTGCGGCATCGAGTGAGGCACTGGGCTCCATCGGGCGCATGCGGCCTGTCTATCTCTGGTTGCCAAGCGCCGGACTGGGCCGCAGCGCGGGCCCCGGCGCAGGGGGCGGCGGGGCAGCGCCTGCGGCGCCAGGTGCAGGGCGCGGCGAGATCTGGGCGCGCACCCGGCCGCCCGCAGCGCTGCCCGGAGCGCCCACATTGCGCGGCTCGCCGTCGACGGTGAAAACCTCGCGGCTGTTGTCATAGCGGATCACAGCACCAGAGGTTTCGTCGGCCACCTTGGTGCCCACATAGCGGCGCAGCACCGCCTGACGGCTCATTTGCAGGGTGTCGGCACGGCCGTCGTATTCAATCAGTTCGGCCTCGGCCTCGACATATTCGTCGACCCCGTCGCGCTTGCTGCGCCAAAAAGCCAGCTTGCCGGGTGCCGCCTGTATGGTGGCCCGCTGGTAGCCATCGCTGGTCTGGGTCACCTCAACCCGCTCACCGCGCAAGACCATGCTGCCTTTGTTGATGATGACGTTGCCGGTAAAAAGCGTTTGCTGCTTGAGCTCGTCGTGACGCATCGCGTCGGCCTCGGCGTTGATCGGCTTGAAGCGGTCGGCTTTCTCGGCATGGGCCGCACCGAACACCAGCGCAAACAGCGCGGCGGTCAAGATGGAAGGGTAAAGCCGGGTCATGGGTAAGGCACGAATCTTGCAGTTTCTGCGAACGATTGTAGCCACCCAAACGGCCCCTGCCGCATCTGCCCCCCTTAAGGGGCAGGGGAAGCGGATAGCGGGGCCTTGTCAGCCCCAGCCGCCGCCGCGGCAACTCAGGCCTTGGCGCCCTTGGACGCCTGGGCCACGAGGTAATCGGTCACTTGCAGGGCTCGCTGCATGTTGCCAGCCAAACTACCCGAGGTGAAGTATTTGCCGGCAATACCCAGCGAGGGGACGCCGTCCACCTTGTACTGCTCCTGCAGCTGGGTGGCGCGGCGCGCCTTGGTCACCACTGGGAAGGAGTTGTACTGCTCCAAGAATTTGGCCTTGTCCACGCCTTGCTTGGCGACCCAGTTGGCCACTTGATCGACCGAGTCCAAGGTCTGCTTTTCCACATGAATCGCATAAAACACCTTCTTATGCAATTCCGGCAACCTGCCCATGGCCTCCAGCACATAAAACAAGCGCTGCTGCGGCTCAAAGGTGGGCCGGAACATCACCGGCACCCGACGGAAGTGGACGTTCTTGGGCAGCTTGCTCAGCCAGGCTTCGAGCAGGGGCTCAAAGGAATTGCAATGGGGGCAGCTGTACCAGAAGAACTCGACCACATCGACCTTGCCCGGGCCGCCTTCAGTCGGCGCAGCTTGGTCCAGGCTGATGAAATCAGCGCCATCGGCCGGCGGCTTGCTCTGGGCCAACGCCGCCAGCGGGCTTGTCAAAGCCAAGCCCGTCAAGGCGCCAGCAGATTGATTGAATTGACGTCGCAGCATTGCAGTTTCTCCTTCGTATCAGCCTGTGCAGCACCCGCGCCAGGCCCTTAACTTCGCATTGAACACCAAGAAAGCCGAGCTCGCAAAGCTCGGCAGAAAGACCACTGGCCCGCTCAGCGCTGCACCCGCACCACCACGGCAGACGAACCGCCATCGAGCCGCTCGCGCACCTTGTCGGCCTCATCGCGCCGCTCGAAGGGACCGAGCCGCACCCGATGCACCACTCGGCCGCCCTGCTCACGCTCGCTGATCTTGGCTTGCAAGCCCTGCAGCAGCAGCTTAGCCCGCAGTTGCTCGGCCTCCTCCGGATTGCGGAAGGCGCCAACCTGGACAAAGTACTGAAAGGGGTCGGCAGCAGGGGGCTCGGTCGCAGCAAGCCGGGGCGCGGGCTCGGCGGGCTTGGCCGACTCGCCGCGGGAGCGGGCCAGGTCACCCAGGGCGTCGCTGGATTTGGCGGACGGGGCGGCCGCTGGAGCGGCTGCCGGCGCTGGAACGGCAGCAGGCGCTGGAGCGGCAGCGGGGGCGGCAGACGCAGGCGTGCTTGGCGCTGCAGCCTCCTGCGGGGCCGAAGCACTGGCCTGCGGCTTGGGCGGCAGGCGGCCGGGCAGGCCGGCATTGGGGTCCCAGTCCTTGTTCTTCTTGCCTTCGGCCGCCTCGCCCTCGGCCGGACGCGGCTGATTCTTGTTCATGAAGGGTATGGGCGTCTTGGTGACGTAAAGCGCTACGGCCAGGGATACCGCCAAGCCGAACAGCGCGCCGATCACAAAACCGAGCACGGTGCCGCCACGCTGGCGGGAGAGAGAAACAGGCAAGTCGATCATGGCCTTGGGCTTTACATCTTGCGCGGCGCACTCACGCCGAGCACCGTTAGGCCATTGTGCAGCACCTGCGCGGTGGCGGCCACCAGCGCCAGACGAGCCAGCTTGAGCGGCTCGTCATCGACCAAGATGCGCTCGGCGTCATAGTAGCTGTGGTAGCAGGCAGCCAGCTCGCGCAGGTAAAAAGCTACGTCGTGCGGCGCAAAGCCCTGGGCCGCATGCAGCAGCATGTCGGGGTAGTCGGCCAGCTTGAGCAGCAAGGCCTGCGCCGCCGCACTGTCCAGCAGACTCAGATCGACCTGCGCCAGCTGGTCGATCGCGCCGCCCCAACTGGCCAGCACCGAGCAGATGCGGGCATGGGCGTACTGCACGTAGTAGACCGGGTTTTCATTGCTTTTGGCCAGGGCCAGATCAATGTCAAAAACATATTCCGTGTCGGGCTTGCGGCTGAGCAGGAAAAAGCGCACCGCGTCCTTGCTGGTCCACTCGATCAGGTCGCGCAGGGTGACATAGCTGCCGGCGCGCTTGGAGATCTTGACCTCCTGGCCGCCGCGCATCACCCGCACCATGGTGTGCAGCACGTAGTCGGGGTAGCCCTGGGCCACGCCCTGGCCGGCGGCCTGCAGGCCCGCGCGCACCCGTGCGATGGTGCCGTGGTGGTCCATGCCCTGGATGTTGATGGCGCGGGCATAGCCCCGCTCCCACTTGGCCAGGTGATAGGCCACATCAGGCACGAAGTAGGTGTAGCTGCCGTCGGACTTGCGCATCACGCGGTCTTTGTCGTCGCCGTAATCGGTGGACTTGAGCCACAGCGCGCCGTCCTGCTCGTAGGTCTTGCCAGCGTCCTTGAGCAGTTGCACCGCCTGCTCCACCCGGCCCGAGGTGTAGAGGCTGGACTCAAGGTAGAAGTTGTCAAAGCGAACCTCAAAGGCCTTGAGGTCCAGGTCCTGCTCGTGGCGCAGATAGGCCACTGCAAACTCTCGAATGGCTTGCAGGTCTTCAATGTCGCCAGCGGCCTGTACCGAGCGGTCGTCGGCAGCCACGGTCTGCCCGGCCAGGTAGTCGGCCGCAATATCGGCGATGTAGTCGCCGTTGTAAGCCGACTCCGGCCACTGGGCATCGCCGGGCTTGAAGCCGCGGCCCCGCGCCTGCACGCTCAGCGCCAGGGTCTGGATCTGTACGCCGGCATCGTTGTAATAGAACTCGCGGGTGACCGCCCAGCCCTGGTTCTCGAACAGGTGGCAGATCGCATCGCCGAGCGCAGCCTGCCGGCCATGGCCCACATGCAAGGGACCGGTCGGATTGGCCGAGACAAATTCGACCAGCACCTTCTGGCCACCTTGAGCCCGGTGGCCGTAGCGGCCGCCGGCCTGTAGCACCTCGCGCACCACCTGCTGGCGGGCAGCAGGCTGCAGCCTGAAGTTGATGAAGCCCGGCCCTGCAATCTCGATGGCCTGCACCCACCGCTGATAGACGGGCTGGGCCATGAGATCGGCCTTCAGGGACTCGGCCAACTGCCTGGGGTTGAGCTTGAGCGGCTTGGCCAGTTGCATGGCGGCATTGCTGGCCAGATCGCCGTGCGCGGCAGATTTTGGCGTCTCGAAGGCAGCGCGGGCACCCGCGCCAGGAACGCGCTTTTCGAGTTCAGCGGCCAGGCCCGCGAGCAATTCTTGTTTGACAGCGATCATGCGCGAATTCTAAGTGGTGGGGTGCAGGCATCTGACCCGCAAATGTGTCCCACTCAGGCTCTGCGACGCCAAAAGTCGGGCTGCGCGTAATGGTGCTTGAGGAAATCTATCCACAATCTCACCCGCAGCGGCAGATGCTTGCGCTGGGGGAACACGGCATAGATGCCGTTGGGCGGAGCCGCAAAGTCCTTGAGCACCTCGACCAGGGTGCCGGCCGCGATCTCGGCCTCGACCTCCCAGGTGCTGCGCCAGGCGATGCCATAACCGGCCAGGCACCAGTCGTGCAGGACCTGCCCGTCGGAGCAATCGAGCGGGCCGCCGGGGCGCAGGTGCTGCACCTGATCGCCCACCATGAAAGCCCAGCCCCGGGTTTGCGAGGCATCGCTCGAGAGCATGAGGCAATCAAAGCGCGCCAGCTCCGAGGGATGACCCGGCGTGCCACAGCGGGCCAGATAGGCCGGGGTGGCCACACACAGACGGCGGTTGTCGGCCAGGCGCACACTGACCAGCGCCGAGTCGGGCAGGTCGCCCACCCGCACCGCGCAATCAAAGCCCTCGCCAGCCAGGTCCACCACCCGATCGCTCAGGTTGAGCGAGATCGTGACGTCGCCATGCTCTTGCCGAAAACGTGCCACCAGCGGCGCCACATGGCGGCGCCCGAAGCCGGCCGGCGCGGTGATGCGCAGATGCCCGCTGGCCTTGACTCCGCCTGCCGAGACGCTGGCTTCGGCATTGGCGAAGTCAACCAGCAGGCGCTGGCAGTCCTCTAAGAACGCGCTGCCCTCATGGGTCAGGCTGATGCGCCGGGTGGTGCGCACCAGCAGCTTGACACCCAGCCTGGCCTCCAGCGCATCGAGCCGGCGGCCGATGATGGCCGGCGCCACCCCTTCGAGCTGGGCGGCGGCGGTCAGGCTGCCGCGCGCCGCCACTGCGACGAAAGATTCGATTTGCTTGAGCTTGTCCATGATGCGCACTCACACCTGCGGCTCGGTCTCGACCGGCAGGCGCGACCTCGGCCCCGGCAAACGGGTGCTGGCAATGCCACACAGGGCAATCAGGGCCATGCCCAGCCAAGCCCAGGCATTGGGCGCGTGTGAAAAAACCAGCCAGCCGCCCAGCGTGGCGAAGGCCAATTGAAAATACAGAAAAGGCGACAGCGTGGCGGGGCCGGCCAGGCCGTAGGCCAGAATCATCATGTAATGCCCCACCGTGCTGAACAAACTGAGCAAGAGCACCAGCACCCAGATTTCCCAGCTCGGCGGCCACTGCCAGCCCCAGGGCAGGGCCAAGCTGACCAGCAGCATGGAAAACAGGCCCGAGTACAAGTGCATGGTGCCCGCCTCCACGTCGGGCGCCAAGTGAGCGGTGAGCAGCTGATACGCCACATTCAGGACAATCAACAGCAAGGGCAGCAAGGTCACCCAAGCCAGGTTGTTGTAGCCGGGCTGCACCACCATCAAGGCCCCGGCCAACGCACCGGCCAGCAGCAGCCACAGCTGCCAGGACACATGTTCCTTGAGCGCCATCGCCGAGACCAGGGCCAGCGCCATGGGGGTGAGCATCATGATGGCCGAGAACTCGGCCACCGCCATCAAACTGAGACTGACAAAGGCCAAACCACTGGAGACGGCCATCAGAGCGCCACGCAGAAAGACCAGTCCCGGCTTCTTAATGCGCCAGATCGCCCGCCCGCGAGAAGGCATGAGCATGCCCGCCGAAATCAGGGTTTGAAACACATAGCGCATCCACAGCGTTGTCACGAGAGGCACGACAACGCTGACGTACTTCACCGTGGTGTCCAGCGCGGCGAAGAACGCCATGGCGAGCACAAAAAAAACAATGCCGCGCTGAGTCTCAGACCAGTGTTTCACGCCCGGCAGTCTAGCTGAGCGCGCCAGCGGCCCGTCAAAGGCGGGCCACCGCGCGCAAAACCTCGGCGCTGGTGCTGGGCAGATCGAAAAACTCCAGGTAGGCCGGGATCTGCTCAAACAGCATGTCCGAGCCAATCTGCACGCGGCAGCCGCGCGCCTGAGCGGCGGCCAGGAACGCCGTCATCTCGGTGCGCATCACCACCTCCCCGACAAAGGTGGCCGCATCCAGCCGAGAGACGTCGATAGGCAGGGGGTCGCCCTCCTTCATGCCCAGGGGCGTGGCATTGACCACCAGGTCCAAGCCGGCGGGATCTTTGTCGCCGGTTCTCACCAGCAGCTGCGGATAGTGCTTTTGCAGCCTTTGGGCCAGGGCCTGGCTAGAAGCGGGGTTGACATCAAACAGCGCCAGCTGAGCCACGCCGGCGGCGGCCAGCGAAGCCGCGATCGCGCAGCCCACTCCCCCGGAGCCGACCACAAGGGCACGCTTGCCCGCCAGCTGCAGGCCTTTGCGCTGCACCCCGCGCACAAAGCCCTCGCCGTCGAACATATCGGCCTGCAACTGGCCCTGCGGGCCCAGGCGCACCGCATTGGCGGCGCCGGCAATCGCGGCGGCCGGCAGCACCTCGTCCACCAGGCCCACGGTGGTGACCTTGTGCGGCATGGTGATCAGCGCGCCAGCGATATTGCCCAAGCGAAACAGCGATCGCAGCAAATCGGCGAAGTTATCTGCCTGGCAGGCCATGGGCACCACCAAGGCGTTGATGCCCTGCTGCTCGAAATAAGGGTTGTAGATCAGCGGCGCCTTGAACGAATGGGTGGGGTAGCCGATGTGCGGGATGATGACCGTGTGGCCATTGATGATCATGGGCGTCGGCTTCAGGCTTGCGCCGCCTTCAGATGCGAGACCGCCGCGCGCAAGGCCAGCAGGTAGCTGTCCACGCCAAAGCCGGCGATCTGGCCCTTGGCAATCGGCGCGATCACCGAGTGGTGGCGGAATTCCTCGCGGGCGTGGATGTTGGACATGTGGACCTCGAAGATCGGGCACTTGAGGATGGCCAGCGCGTCGCGGATGGCGTAGCTGTAATGGGTCCAGGCGCCGGCGTTGATCAGCACCGCCTGCGTGCCGTCGCTGTGCGCAGCATGGATGCGCTCGCACATCGCGCCTTCAAAATTGCTCTGGAAATTTTCCACTTTGGCGCCCAGCTCGCGGCCCAGGTCCACCACGGACTGGTTGATCTGCTCGAGCGTGATGGTGCCGTACTGCGCCGGGTCGCGCTTGCCGAACATATTGAGGTTGACGCCGTTGAGGACGAGGATGTTCATGGCTGGGCTTTCGTTGGAAGTCAAAAAGGAGTTTCAGTTCAAGGTGACCACGCAGCCGCTGCGCGCCGCCTCGGCAATCGCTTCGGTCACGCGCAGGTTCTGCAGGCCGTCGCGCACGCTGACCAGGGGCTGGGCCTGGCCGCGTATGACCTGCGCGAAATGCGCCAGTTGCCGCGCCAGTGGATCCTCGCGCTGCACGGCCAGGCGGTCTTCGGAAAAGGGCTTCCACCAGGAGGCCTGTTGCGCGTCCGCGTAGGTCTTCAGGCGCATTGTGGGTACGGATAGACTGCCCAGCGTTCCGGTGAGCACATAGCAGTCCTCATCGCCATAACTGGGATAGGCCGGATTCTCCTGGCTGGTCTGCTCCCAGCTGCGGGCGCAGGCTGCGGTGTCCGACAGCAAAAAGCTGCCCAGTGCGCCAGAGGCAAAGCGCAGGTTGATGCTCACCGTGTCTTCCACCACAAAGCCACGCACCGCGTTCGACGCAAAAGCCTGCACCGCCACGATCTCGCCGCACAGCATGCGCAGGTTGTGCACCTCGTGGATCATGTTGATGAGGATGGGGCCGCCGCCGTCCTGCGTGCGCCAAGGACCATCGGCAAAGTACTGCGCCGGCTTGTGGAAGGCAGCGCTGCCCATGACGGCCACGATGCGGCCTAAGCGGCCGCTGCGCGCCAGCTCGGCGGCCTGGGCCATCAGCGGGCTGTGCGCCCGGTGATGGCCCACCAGCACGCGGGCGGCGCAAGACTGCTCGGCGCGCAGCAGCGCCTGCCCTTCGGCCACCGTGGTCGAGACCGGCTTTTCCACCAGCACGCTCACGCCCGCCTCCAGGCACTGCAACGCCTGAGGTACGTGCAGCGCGTTGGGTGTGGCGAGGATGAGGCCGTCGGGCCGCTGCTGCGCCAGCAGGGCCTGCAGGCTCTCAAAGTGCGGCACGCCCCGCTGCCCCGCCAGCTGCGCGCCGGCCGGCGCGGGATCGACCACCGCGCCGAGCTGCAGCTCGGGGCTGCGTGAGACCAGCTCGATGTGCGTGCGGCCGATCAGGCCGGCGCCGGCCACGGCGATGCGAAGAGCGGACATAGAAGGGGATGGCTGCGCATAAAAAGCCTGCCGGCCTCCACAGGGAGGGCCCGGCAGGCTCGAAGGCGGCGGCTTACTTGCGGGCTTTGGCCACCTGCTCCTGCACCTGCTTGAGCAGGTCCTGGCCCACGCTCACGCCATACTTGGCGGTCACAGGACGCATCTTGTCGCGCAGCTTGGTCAGCTCGGCAGGCGAGAGCTCTGTGACCTGCATGCCGTTCTTTTTCATGTTGTCCAGGGCCGAGGCGACCTGACCGCGCGCCTGCAGGCGCTGGAACTTGGCCGCTTCCTGCGCCGCATCGGTCAGGATTTTCTTCTGTGCCGCGTCCAGGCCGTCCCAGAATTTCTTGCTGATCACCACCGACTGCGGGTTGTACTGGTGGTTGGACAAGACCACGTGCTTTTGCACCTCGAAGAATTTGTTGGCGTTGATCACGGTGACCGGGTTTTCCTGACCGTCAATCGCTTTTTGCTCGAGCGCGCCGTAGACCTCGGGGAAGGGCAGCGGGGTGGGGTTGGCGCCCAGGGCGCGCACCCAGTCCACGTTGATCGGGTTGGGGATCACGCGCAGCTTCAAGCCTTCGAGGTCCTCGGCCTTGGTGATCGGGCGACGGCTGTTGGTGATGTTGCGAAAGCCCAGCTCGAAGTAAGACAGGCCAACGATGCCTTTTTCCTGCAGCTTGTCATGCAGCTGCTTGCCGATGGGGCCGTCAATGACGGCCTCAGCCTCTTTTTCGCTGCTGAACAGGAAAGGGAAGTCGTAGATCGCGAATTCCTTGACCTGGCTGGCGAAGATGCCGGAATTCATCGAGGCCATTTCCAGCGTGCCGCCCTGGATGGCCGAGACATTGGCCTGGTCGCTGCCCAGCGTGCCGCCGGGGAACAGGTTGACCTTGATCTTGCCGCCAGACTTGGCCTGCACGATCTCGGCAAACTTTTCCATGCCCATCACGATGGGATGGCCCTTGGGGTTTTGCGTGGCGAATTTGATGGTCTTGTCCTGCGCCTGGGCGGCGCTGCCAAAAGCGGTCACGGCCAAAGCGGCCACCAAAGCCTTCAGAGTATTGCGTTTCATGGAGTCTCCTTCTGGATTGCAAGTACGCGAGATCGGGTGAGACGTGCGCGGCGTACCGATCGCGCAAACCCCTTTGAAAAAATACCTCAGTTGTAGAGCCAGCGAGCAGGCACCATCACCAAGTCGGGGAACAGCACCAGCAAGAACATGACCAGGAACTGCACCAGCATGAAGGGCATCACCCCGCGGGTGACGTCGTCCATGCGCATGCGGCCCACGCCGGCCACCACATTGAGCACCGTGCCCACCGGTGGTGTGACCAGGCCGATGGAATTGTTGATGATGAACAACACGCCGAAGTAGACCGGGTCGATGCCGGCGGCCTTGACCAGGGGCATGAGCACCGGCGTCAGGATCAGGATGGTGGGCGTCATGTCCATGGCCGTGCCCACGATGATGACCAGCACCATGATCAGGGCCATCAGCAGCTTGGGGTTGTCCAGGAAGGGTTGGAGCAGGGAGATCACCTGATCGGGCAACTGGGCCACAGTGATCATCCAGGCCGACACCATGGCGGCGGCCACCAGGAACATCACCACCGAGGTGGTGCGCGCCGAGGTGATGAAGACCTCGACCAGCTGCTTCATCGTCAGCTCACGGTAGACCACGGTAGACACGAACAGCGCATAGACGGCGGCGACCACGGCCGCTTCGGTGGGCGTGAACACGCCCATGCGCAGGCCCACCAGAATGATGACTGGCAGCATCAGCGCCCAGGTGGCACGCCGCAGGGCCAGCCACACCTGCTGGGCCGACTGCTGCGGCGGCGGCGCCAGCAGTTCCTTGCGGGTGAGCCACCACCAGGTCAGCCACAGACCGGCGCCCAGCAGCAGGCCAGGAAAGATGCCGGCCAGGAACAGCTTGCTGATCGAAACGTTGCCGGCCACGCCAAAGATCACGAAGCCGATGGACGGTGGAATGATGGGGCCGATCACGCCGCAGGCGGCGATCAGGCCGGCGCTGCGCGCCTTGTCGTGGCCGGCCTTGACCATCATGGGCAGCAGCAGCGCCGTCAGCGCCGCTGCATCGGCGATCGCCGAGCCGGACAGGGCCGACAGCAGGCAGGCGGCCAGGATGGTCACATAGCCCAGGCCGCCGCGGATGTGCCCGACCAGGGCCATGGCGAAGTCAACGATGCGGCGCGACAGGCCGCCCACGTTCATGATCTCGCCGGCCAGCATGAAAAAGGGCACGGCCAGCAGGGGGAAGCTGTTGGCGCCTTCGATCACGTTTTGCGCCAGGATCTGCGCGTCGAACATATCCATGTGCCACATCAGCGCGGCACCGCAGAGCAACAGGGAAAAGGCAATGGGAATGCCTAGCGCCATGGCGCCCAGCAAAGCTCCCAAAAACACGGCGATGGTCATCGTGGGCTCCGGTCAGCTCACTTGATGGGCGGGGGCACGTCGATCGGCTCTTCCTCTGACTCGCGCACGCCGATCAGCTCAGATTCGGTAATCTGGCCGCTGAACAGGCGCCAGAGCCGGTGCATCAGAATCAAGGCGATCGACAGCGCCGTCAGCACGCCGCAGGCATAGAAGATGCCCATGGACACCTCCATCACCGCGCTGGTGGAAGTCAGGTTGATCAGGGTCTGCTCGTAAGAGCCCTTGAGCAGCAGCCAGCAGACAAACAGCATCAGCAGGTGGGCGATCACAAAAAACACTTTTTTCCCTGCCAGCGGCAGCCGCGAAACCAGGGTGTCTGAACCGAGGTGCGTGCCCTCGCGCATCGCCACCACCGCGCCGAGGAAGGTCATCCAGACAAAGAGCCAACGCGAAAGTTCTTCGCTCATGGTGACGCCCGAGCTAAAGCCGTAGCGCAACACCACATTGGCGAAGACCAAAACCACCATCAGCGCCAGGCCCAGGGCCATCAACCAGGACAAGCATCGGCAATAGCCGCCAAGGAAGCGATCGAGCATGGCTCCCCTCCTCTTTTAAGTTCGGATACTAAAATGTACCAACTGGTTAGTTCTTTGAATTCAGGGGAAACCCTAGGTCGCCCAGCAAGTCATGACCTGACAAAACGCACCACCATCTCGACGATGTTGGCTCGCCGCAGCGCACGCGCTGCCGATGCGGACAGATCACGTTTGAAGATCTGACCAAAGCTGTACTGGTTGGAGACATTGAAGAAGGTCAGCGCCGAAATCGATGCGTGGATGTCCACCGGGTCCAACCCTGCGCGAAACACGCCGGCGGCCAGGCCGCGCTCGTACAGCCGGCCAATGGCGGAGATGGCCGGCACATTGAGTTCCTGGATGATCTGGCTTTGTGCCAGGTACTTGCCGCGCTCGATGTTCTCGTTCATCACGATGCGGATGTAGTCCTCGTGCGCCACGTGATGGTCGAAGGTGAACTCCACCAGGCGCCGCAAGGCATCCTCTGGCGGCAGGTTGTCCAGCATCAACTCGCCTTCGATGCGGCGCATCTCACGGTAACTGTGCTCCAGCACCGCCAGGTACAGGCCTTCCTTGCTGCCGAAGTAGTAATAGATCATGCGCTTGCTGGTGCGGGTGGCAGCGGCAATCTCGTCGATGCGCGCCCCGCTTAAGCCCTTGTCGGCAAACTCGCGCAGCGCCACTTCCAGGATGCCGGCCATGGTGCGCTCGGGATCGTTGGTGCGCGAGGGCGAGGCTGCCGGCGCCGCCCGGCCCGAACGCAGGGCCCCAAGCGCCTTGCGCACAGGACGGGCAGGTTTTTGTACCAGTTCGTTCATTTCCAAAGTATACGGGCGATGCCGGCCCTTGGCAGCTAGCGGCTGGCAGCGGCCCATCGCCACCGGTCCCGCCCACAGCGGCCGGCCAGCACAGCGCCAGCGCGCCTTACCCTTGCCTTGGAAGCCGACTCTCCAGGCCCTTGACCAGGGCCAGCAAGGTCCGGTTGACCGGCGTGGCCACGCCCAGCCGCTCGCCCAGGGCCACCACCGCGCCGTTGACGTAGTCGATTTCGGTGACCGAAGCTTTTTCAAGGCTTTGCAGCATGGAGGTCTTGAAGTCCGCGCCCAGCCCGGCCCCGGCCTTGTTCCAGGCGAACAAGGGATCGGTGATGGACAGCGCAATGCCGCGGGCCCGAGCCACCGCCATGGCCTCTTCGACCGCTGCCACGCCCAGGGTCTGCAACTGCGGCTGCGCGTAGAGCTGGCCATAGCTCAGGCCGGTGATCGCAGTGATGGCGCCAGTGGCTACATTGATCAGGAGCTTGTCCCACACCGTGCCCAAAATGTTCTGGCTGACGAGCGTTTGCAGACCCGCCGCGTTGAAGACCTGCGCGATGCGCTGCACCCGCTCGCTCATAGCCCCGTCCAGCTCGCCCAGGTGGGTGTCCTTGCCGTGGTATCCGGCAATCACATGGCCCGGCCCCAGCGGACTGCCGCCCACATAGGTGCGGCCCACCAGCACCCGCTCGCGGCCCACATGGCGGGACAGGATGTCCTCATGGCCCAGGCCGTTTTGCAGCGAGAGCACATCGGTCTGCGGGCCCATCAGCGCCAGTGCACCTGCCATGGCCTGGTCGGTGTGGAAGGACTTGACCAGCACGATCACCAGGTCCACCGGACCCACCTCTTCGGCCCTGAGCGCTGCACGCACTGCCACGCGGCGGTCCACGCCGTCGACCCGCATCACCAAACCGTGGCGACGCAGATGCTCAACCCGATCGGCATGCCAATTGATCAGCCAAACCTCATGGCCGGCCTCGGTCAGCACACCGCCCATGGCACAGCCCAGGGAGCCGGCGCCCAATACCGCAATCTTCATGAATACATCCGAAGTGGGGAAAGCAGGTATTTTGCGTGACGGGTTCCCGCGAAACAGACCTCAACCCTTCGATACCTTTGAATCAGGGCAGGCCCTGGGCTAAAGTCAAGCGCCATCGCACCTAGCCAGACTGCTTGACCACCAAGCCTTTGGCCCTGAGCAGGGCGGCGATTTTTTCGCCATGGTCACCCTGCACCTCTACAGCGCCGTCCTTGACGGTGCCGCCTGACCCACAGGCCGCCTTGAGTTGCTTGGCCAAGGACTCCAAAGCGGCGGCATCCATCGCCAAGCCTCGCACCACAGTCACCGCCTTGCCGCCACGGCCCTTGGTTTCGCGGGCGATGCGCACAGGGCCTTGGGTCGGCGCGGCAGGCGCAGACTTCGCGCACACGCACTGCGCCATGGCCTGACGGCACAAAGGGCACATGCGGCCAGATTCGGTCGAATAGACAAGGCCAACGCTTGGCGATCGGAACTTCATGGCTTCAACCAAGAAACGGTTTTGACCGCTTGTTGTTGGCGTCAAGTCTTTGCTTCAAATGTCTGTCTGGCATTTTCTAAGTCTCACCCATTTAGCAAGCGTGCGACGCACCCGATCGCACGCCTGCGCAATGCTAGCTAAGTTGCCCGTCGGTGCAGGGGAGCAAGCTGCGGCCTCCCGGCCCCTGGCCAGCGCAGCCACACACTCTGGTGCGTCCACGGCCGTTTTTACGATGACATGCCTGGCGGTCATGAATCATGGAGGCACACGAATAAGCAGTCCTGCATGCAATAGAGGCTCTCTCATGTTGCCCTCCCACTCCCGCCCCAAGGTCCGCAGCGCGAGTCGGTACACCGGCCGTTAATGAACTGACCGATCTACGGGCGGTGGCAGGACGGATGCCGCTGGCGCAGACCAAGGCCTGTTGAGCGGCGCAGGCAGGGGCACGGCCCCGTCAGCAGGCAGCCCGCGCTAACGCGAGCACACATCCACCTGCGCGCAGGACTGCGCCGCGGAAAAGCAACCGGTGCGAAAGTCGCCACCGCCAGCTTCGGTGGCGCTACAGACATCGGTGCAAGTTCCGTTGGCGGGCTTGAGCACATCCGGCCCGCACAAACGGGCTGCGTTGGCGCACGCACTGACGCAAGAGGTGGGCGCAAAGCTTTGCGGTTCAAAGGGGGGCTCTGGCGGCACGCTGGCGCAGGAGGCCACCGTAAAAACCAGGGGCAGCATCAACAGGTGCAAGCGCCTCATACGATCACCTCTGGAATCCATTGCACCGCGTACAGATCTTGGATGGCCATGGTGGCGAAAAAGCTGCGGTCGAAGTTGCCGTAGCCCTGATCGCCCCAACCCGTGCCCCAGCT
The DNA here is from genome assembly GCA_027486755.1 of Comamonadaceae bacterium. Lineage (GTDB taxonomy): Bacteria > Pseudomonadota > Gammaproteobacteria > Burkholderiales > Burkholderiaceae_C > Polaromonas. Next base: position 36,258 of record JAIXOM010000030.1, read on the forward strand.
GTTGAGCACGCGCACCAATGGCCCACGCACGGCCGTGATGACCTGCATATGCCCGCCCACCGAGCTGCCCATCGAGGCCAGCACCGAACCGGTGTAGGCGCTGTAGGCCGCATCGACGCCCATGCCAAAGAGCAGTCCATAGCCGCGAACCAGCGCATCTTCGATGGCGCTCAGGCGTGTCGGCCCCACCTCGTCAATTCGGTAATAGCGCAGACCCACGGCGTTGTAGGCCCCCACTGCCGCCACTGGCGACGGTCGCCGAACGACGGTGGCTGCTGAAAACGGCCAAGCCGCCTCGCTCAGCAGGCCGCGCTTTTGCACCGCATTCATCACCAGCCGCGGGAAGCTGCCCTTGTCTTGGAGGGGGCCCTTATAGCCAGGCTGCTCGGCCTCCAGCCCCACGACATAGGGCCAACTGACCGACAGATCCATCGAGCGACCCGTGATGCCGGCGCAGATTTCCGCCGCAGCGGCCAGGGCCTGCCCGACGCAGGAGTTGGTGGTGAGCTGGTGGCGCACCCGCCTGACGTAGAGCTCCTGATCCGGGGTCGGCAAGACCACGGCCGAGAGCGCCACGCGGGCTGTACTGAAACGCAAGTCGCGCGCGTCTTGGGCGTCGACTCTATAGCCAAGTCCGGGGGTGTTCATGGCCATGCCCGCTGGCTTACGGAACGTACCGGCTCAAGGAGGTAGGTATTCATATTGGCAGAACCCATAAAACTCGCATTGATTAATTCTGTAATCTTATTCATTTTTGTTCAGTTGTTTGTAAAGAATTTCCGACGGAGGCTCGGCCATTGCCACCTCAAGGGCTATTACCCGCATTTTTGTCACGGATCTCTACCTTTTGCCGGCATGAATGCTCTTCCAGAGATCAAATACAGTTCATGTTGAAGATCCGGGTTTGTTGCGCTCGCCATAAGGCCAGCGCCATTGCGGGCCTCGAGCGCTGGTCCGTCGCCCGTGACTTGCTTTCGCTGTTTTCATCCTTACGCCATCCACGCCATGACCCAACGCACCACCGCCCACCGCCTGCAAGTTGCTACCGAGCTGCACCGTTTCATTGAAGACCGGGTGCTGCCCGGCACCGGCATTGCGCCCGCGCAGTTCTGGCAAGGCTTTGATGCCATCGTGGCCGACCTGGCGCCCAAGAACATCGCCTTGCTCGCCGAACGCGACCGCCTGCAGGTCGAACTCGACGGCTGGCACCGTGCGCATCCCGGCCCGATTGCCGACATGGCCGCCTACCGCGCCTTCCTGGAGAAGATCGGCTACCTGGTCAAGCAGCCCAAATCGGTCAAGATCACCACCCGCAAGGTCGATGACGAGCTGGCCACCCAGGCCGGTCCGCAGTTGGTGGTGCCCGTGCTCAACGCCCGCTATGCGCTCAACGCGGCCAATGCGCGCTGGGGCTCGCTGTATGACGCGCTGTATGGCACCGACGCAATCTCCGAGGCCAATGGCTGCGAGAAGGGTAAGGGCTACAACCCCAAGCGCGGCGCCAAGGTCATCGAGTACGCGCGCTACGTGCTCGACCGCACCTGCCCCCTGCGCAAAGGTTCACACATTGATTCCGTGCGCTACCGCATCAAGGACGGCAAGCTCAGCGTCAAACTCAAGGACGGCAGCAAGACCTCGCTGGCCAAGCCGGCGCAGCTGGTGGGCTACCAAGGCGACGCCGCCGCGCCAAGCTCGGTGCTGCTGGTGCACAACGGCCTGCACCTGGACATCCGCATCGACCGCAGCACGCCGATTGGCGCGAGTGACGCGGCAGGTGTGTGTGACCTGGTGGTGGAAGCGGCGCTGTCGACCATCCTGGACCTGGAAGACTCGGTGGCCGTGGTCGATGCCCAGGACAAGGTGCTGGCCTATTCCAACTGGCTGGGCATCCTGCAAGGCACGCTCACCGAAGAGGTGAGCAAGGGCGGCACCACCTTCACGCGCGGCCTGAACGGAGATCGTATTTACACCGCGCCGGCCGGCAAAGGCCAAGTTCGGCTGCACGGCCGCTCGCTGATGTTCGTGCGCAATGTCGGGCACCTGATGACCAACCCGGCCATCCTCTACACCGACGGAGAGGGCCAGCAGCGTGAAATTCCTGAAGGCATTCTGGACGCGGTGGTCACCACCACCATCGCCATGCATGACCTCAAGCGCACGGCCAAGGACAAGATCCGCAACTCGCGCAAGGGCTCGGTCTACATCGTCAAGCCCAAGATGCACGGCCCGGCCGAGGTGGCTTTTGCCGACGAGTTGTTCACCCGCGTCGAGGGCATGCTGGGCCTGGCGCCCAGCACCGTCAAGCTGGGCATCATGGACGAAGAGCGTCGCACCAGCATCAACCTCAAGGCTTGCATCGCCGCCGCCAAGAGCCGGGTGGCCTTCATCAACACCGGTTTCCTCGACCGCACCGGTGACGAG
>JAIXOM010000042.1 GCA_027486755.1 Comamonadaceae bacterium
CGGTTTGTGTCGAAGCCGTCGAGGTATCGACGTAGTAGCCAAGGCTTGCGGCTGTGCGGCTCAATGCGGCGGTGGTGTTGACAAAGTAGCCCAGGCCGGCGGCGGTTTGTGTCGAAGCCGTCGAGGTATCGACGTAGTAGCCAAGGCTTGCGGCTGTGCGACTCGATGCGGCGGTGGTGTCGACAAAGTAGCCCAAGCCGGCAGGGGTTTGCGACACAGCCGCCGCAAGGGGCACGTAGTAACCCAACTGGGCGTGGAATGGACGGGTGGCCCCGGCGCTGGGCACGAAATAACCCAGGCTGGCCGCCGTCGGCGCGGTGGCTGTATCCGAATTCGTATAGGTACCGGCTGGTGCGAGCACGCAAGCTGTGCCGTCAAAGTAAGAGCCGACGGTGCAGGCGGCATACGCCGCCGGCACCGCACCCCATGCTGCTACCAAGCTCAGCAGGAGCCGGCTGAGCCTGACCGGAGGGCTGGTAGCCAAAGCCCTGGCGGGCGATTGCTTCAAGGACCTTGTCATCTGGAGATCCGGTTCGAAGGAGAGGCAGACTGTCACGGGTATGTGACAATTTATGTCATGATAACCGCAGATGGTGAAAAGCAGGCCATTGTTGCTTTGCTGGCTGCTGATCAATTTGATCAGGCTTCAGTCTGTCTGCAACAGGCCCTGGATCGTTGGCCTCGCGATGCCGGGCTCTTGCTGATGCAAGTGCGCCTGGCGCTGCGCCAGGGCGAGTTGCAGCAGGCCCATGCCGCCCTGGTGGCGCTGCGTGAACAGGGTTGCCCGCCACCGGACTGGCTGCCTTGGGTCGCGGTCCTGGCGCAGGCGCTGGACCAAGCTGGCTTTCGGCCCCTGGCGCAAGCTTGGCTGCACGAGTGTCAGCCCATGGCTCGGGCTGCAGGCTTCGCGCTGCCCGCGCCCCTGCCGCTGCCGCCCCATATCGGCCCGGACAGCCCGCCCCTGCACACTGGTCAAACCCTGTGCCGTTACCCTCCTTACGAGGGCGATGCCTACATCTACGCGATTGATGTGGCCGGCAGCTGCAATTTGCGCTGTCCCAGCTGCCCGGTGGGCAATATGGCCGAGGTCCAGCGCTCCAAGGGGCTGATGCCCCTGGATCGCTTCGAAGCTATTTTGGACAAGATCGCCAGCGACCGCCCCGGTCTGCGGCCCATCATTCACCTCTTCAACTGGGGTGAGCCGCTGCTGCATCCACATTTGGGGCAGATCGTCCAGGCGGTGGGCCGCAGGGGCTGGGTGTCTTATGTCTCAACAACCTTGAACATCGACCGCGGCCTGGACAAGCTGGTGGCCGCCCGGCCCAGTTGGATCAAGGTCTCGATCTCCGGCGACAGGCAGCAGGACTATGGGCGCACCCATGCGCGCGGCCAGCTCGAGCGGGTCATGAGCAATTTGAAGCTGCTGCGGCGCTTGTTGGATGAGCAGCCGCCCCAGCAGCCGCCCATCGTGGTCACCCTGGCCTTGCACCTGTACCGCCACAACCAGGCGGCCCGCGAGCGTCTGGCTGCCTTGGCCAGCGAACTCGGCTTTGACTTTGTCGCTTCGCCGGCGGTACTGATGCCCATTGAGAAGAATCTGCAACTGGCCCAGGGCAGCGCCGATGCGCTGACCCGACAGATCGCCGACGATCTGCTGATGCACCCAGCTTGGCTCTCACAACTGAACCGCCAGCGCCGCTCCGGTCGCTTCGACTGCGAGGCCCGTTTCAACATGACCGCGATCAATTTCGACGGCTCAGTGGCCCTGTGCTGCTGCACCTATTCGCCGCAGCTCAACATCCACCAGGACTTCCTGCAAAGCTCGCACGAGCAGCTCGAGGCGCTCAAGTACGCCCATCCCTTTTGTGAAACCTGCACCCGTGGCGGCTTTGACTACTCGGTCAATGATGTGCTGCCGGCCAGCGTCCAGCCGCTGGCCTGAGACCGGTCCAATACCAGAGCGGGAGTCCCGTTTGTCCCGCGTCAGACGACCGGCCGGCTGGCTGTCAGCCCCCTGAGACAGCTGGCATCAGAGTGGCCCTCAACCTGCGGCTGAGCTGTCACGGCCGAGGCCGGGGCCCTAAAAATGGCTGAGCCAGATCGACTGCGCCGTGACACGCCGGCGGCGGCCCTGGCGCACAGGAGCAGCCATGCACATCGACGCGCGCACGCTAGAAGGCAGCGAACAAGAGACCGACCTTTGCATCATCGGCGCAGGCCCGGCTGGCATCAGCCTGGCCTGTGAGTTCCTGGGGCAGGGCCTGCGGGTCGCGCTGCTCGAAAGCGGCGGCACCACCTATGACCATGAGGTGCAGGCTCTGGCCGATGGCCCGACTTTCGGTGACATCAAGCCTTCGATCGAGGTCAACCGCCGCCAGTTTGGTGGCAATGCCAATGTCTGGTGCGTAGGACTGGGCCCGGCTGAAAAAGGCCTGCGCCACGCGATGCTCGACGCGATTGATTTTCAGCCGCGCCCCTGGGTCGACCACAGTGGCTGGCCGATTGGGCGCGACGAGCTGATGGACCACTACCGGCGGGCCCAGCAGGTCTGTGGTGGCGGCGTGTTCGGCTACACGCCCGAGCCCTGGGAGGAGGCCGGTGCCCGTCAGCTACCCTTGCAAGGCAGCGGACTGGAGACCGGCATGTTTCACTTCAGCCCCTTCGAGGTTTTTACCAACCGCTACCGCCAGCAACTGTTTGACGCGCCCGGCGTCACGGTCTACACCCATGCCACCGCGATCGAGCTGCTCAGCCAGGAAGACGGCCCGCGTATTGCACAGGTGCGGGTGAGCAGCCCCGGCCAGCGCCCCTGGCGCATGCGCGCGCGCGCCTTTGTGCTGGCCGCCGGTGGCTATGAGACGGCGCGCCTGATGCTGCTCTCGCGGGGGCCGGGCGGGGTGGCGCCAGGCAATGCCCACGACCTGGTGGGGCGCTACTACCATGACCACCTGCAAGGCCGCAGCGGCTACCTGATTCCTGCCCGGCCCGACCTGTTTGAACAGCTGGCGCTCTATGACCTGCGCCTGCGCCGCGGTGCCTATGTGATGGGCTACCTCAAGCTGTCGGCCCAGTTGCAGGAGCAAGAGCGGCTGAGTAACGTCAACTGCTTTCTGTTTCCGCGGCCGGCCGAGCGCCAGGACAAGGCCATCGCGGCCTTCAACATCCTGCGCCAGCAGTGCCTGTTTCGCACCCGTGCCCACGAGGTGGTACCACCCCTGGGCCTGAAGAGCACCCTGGCTCAAGCCTGGCAAGTCACGCGGGGGCTGGACTATGTGCTGCGCATGGCTGCGCTGGCCGCCACCGGCAGGCAGGCCAGTGCCTATGGGCTAGGACACGGTGGTTGGTCTCAGCTCAAACACCCGAGCCAGCGCTTTGTGCGGCTGGAGCTGTGGCACAGCATTGAACAAACCCCCCGCGCCTACAACCGGGTGACCTTGGGCAGCAAGCGCGACGCGCTGGGCTGCCCGCAATTGGAAGTGCACTGGCAGTGGCCGCAGGAAGACATCGAGCAGACCTTGAAGGCGCAGGACCTGATGGCGCGCGGCCTGGAGCGTGCGGGTCTGGGCCGGGTTGAGCGGGTGCGCGAGGCCGACGGCTCGCCGCATCTGGCCCGGCCGGTGGGCTCACACCACCTGATGGGCACCACCCGCATGCATGCCGATCCGCGTCAGGGCGTGGTCGATGCGCAGTGCCAGGTCCACGGCGTGGACAACCTGTACATCGCCGGCAGCTCGGTCTTTCCCACCGGCGGCTATGCCAACCCCACGCTCACGCTGGTGGCGCTGGCGCTGCGCCTGGCCGACCACCTCAAGTCCCAGCCCGAGCTGATGGCGGCCAGGGCACTGGCAACCGCGCGTGGGCCGGTGTGGGCGCACAGCCGCAGCCCCTGAGTCCGGCCACTGAGTCAGGAGCAACCGTGTGCGGCTGGCCTCAGACGAATCACGCTTTATGACCGGCGCCGAGCTGGTCATCGATGGGGGCTATGCCGCACGCTAGGTGCGTGGCGCGGGTTTGAGGCCAGCCAGCATCAGACCTGGAGCACCGGTGCCACCCGGGCCGGCCTGTTGACCGGCAATACCGGATCAGACCAGGGACAGCTGCAAGGCCAGGGCGGCGTCTTTGGTGAAATCTCCCGCGCACAGGTGCTGCACCACCTGCTCGGGCGTCAAGCGTACAAACTCGGCCACTTCACCGTCCTGGTTCAGTGGCACTTGCTCGTCGGTCATGGCCAGATTGAAAACCCAGAGCGTCTCGTTGTGCCAGCCCTCGGGCACGCGCTGGCGGCTGTGGGTGCTGCCCAGCCACTGCAGGCTTTGGCCGTGCGCCAGTTGCAAGCCGGCCTCCTCCCACAGTTCGCGTTGCAGCACGGTCCAAAGGCCCTGGCCCGCGGTCATTCCGCCGGCGCTGAGGCTGTCGAGCAAGCCGGGGTCGGTGGCCTTGCTCGCTGAGCGGCGCCCACACCACAGCTCGCCGTCCTGGCTCCAGCCGTTGATGTGAACAGCGTGGCTTCGGAGTCCCAGGTAGCGAAAGCCGGCCCGTTCGCAGTCAAACAGGCCAGGCTCGTTCGGCTGGGGTGGATAGGCGGGCGTGGCCCAGCAGCGATAGGCCTCGCTCCGCCAGCCGCTGAGCCGTCCGGCCTCGCGCTGCGCCAGCAGCCACTGCTGCAGGTATTGGCTGCGCTCTTGGCTGGACCAGTCCATCACCGACCACACCAGTCGGCCGTCCTGCAGCGCACATTGCGGCCATTGCGCCAGCATGGCCTGTGCGCGCGCGCGATCCACCCAGCCGATCGGGTGCGGCCCGCAATACCAAGCTTGTAGGTCTTGCGCCTGCGCCGGCGCTGCGCTTTGCATGGCCTGGCGCAACAGACGCTGCTCCTGGGCCTGCAGCCGCGCGAGAAAACGAGAAGCCGGCGCGTAGTCGCTCATCGCCGCTGCAGTCAGCCCGCTCAAGGCTGCTCGCCCGCCTGCATACGGCTGTGGATGGCACTGATGGCACTGGGCAGCTCGGCCACCGTGTCAATCACCTCATGGGCCCCGGCCTGCCGCAGCAGTTGACGGGCCTGCGCCAGGGCCGCCTGGCGCCTGGGCGAGTCGCCCTCTTGCCACTGCGCCAGCGACCAGCCCATGGCGTTGCCGCTGGCGGCCACACCCACGCTCCAGCAGCCGGCATTGCGCCCCTCGGCCAGCCCCGGCGCGGTGTCGTCCACCTTGAGCACCAGGCTACCTTGCCGGCCCAGACCCATGGCCTCCATGCAGGCATGCATGCCCATGGGGTCGGGGCGGCTGTGCGCTACGTCGTCACAGCAGACCACGAGGTCGGGCACAAAACCCTGGGCCTGCGCTTTTTCGATCAAGGGTCGCATGATGGTTCGGGTGTAGCCGGTGGTCGTGCTCACCCGCATGCCCTGCTGCTGCAGCCAGGCATACAGGCCCAGAAAGCCGGGGATGAAGTCGCTGCGCTCCATGGCCGCCTGTGCACTCATGGGCTCGAACTCTAGCAGCAGGGCCCTGGCGTCGTCATCGCCAAAGCTGCGCCCTTTGCGCAACTGCCACTGCTGCGCCACCTCGGGCAGTCGCCCCAGCACCCGAATATGCTCGAGCTTGGGCAGGCCCATGGGGATACGCGCCTGGGCGATGCTGATCTCAATGCCGTGCTTGTCAAACAGGCTCACAAAGGCGCCCATGGGCGCGAGGCTGCCAAAGTCGACGATGGTGCCGGCCCAGTCAAAAACCACCCCGCGCAGGCCGCTGGTGTTTGTCATTCAGAGCTCCTCCAGGATTCCAACCAATCTTCGGCCAAGGCAAAGGCCGTGCTCATCCCGGTGCCGCTGGTCACGCTGACCAGCTCGACCCCCGGCAGCACCGACTCGATGAATGCGTCTTCGGCCCCGCTGGGGTAAATGCCCGTCCAGCGCTCGCTCACCGCATAGTGGCTCAGGCCCAACATGCGCTGCATCTCATCGAGGATCAGCTGCTCGACCCGGGCCGAGGCAAAGGGGGGCATGGCGTCGCCATAGTGGTGGGAGTCGCCCACCACCAAAGAGCCGTCGGCGCTTTGGACGATGATCAGGTGTATGCCTTCGGCCAGTTCGGCTACAGCCTCCTGCTCCAGGCGCTGGGCCAGCGCCTGGGCGCTGGGTAATTCGCTGTAGCCTCGGTAGCGAACCAGGCTCAGATCGCTCATGACGGCGGCAGGCAAGCGGTAGCCTGGCGGCGGCTCGACCCGCAGCATCTGCAGCTGACACAGCCGCACCGCACGTTGCTTGAAGACGTGGGGGAACAGATCTCTCAATTGAGCGCCCGGGCACAGGGCAATGCGGGGTGCCTCGAACAGGCCAATGGTGGTGTGGACCTCGCCGGCAGCGATGTGCTGTGCGCTCACGCCCATGTGAAACTTCACGCCCTGTGATGCCAGCCATTGCCGCAGCTGCTCGACCGCCTGCCGTGCCTCGATGCGGATTTCATGCGGGCTGTACAAGGCGCCCAGGACGCCGGGCTGGGCGAGCGCCGGGGCCAGCTCCCGCAGGGCGCTCGCTTCATGCCACTGCAACTGCTGTCCTTGCTCACGCTCGCACAGCTCTTGCAAGACTATTTGCGCTTGCGGGCGCCGAGCCTGGACCCACAGGCCAGTGTGCAGGACCTCAATGCCGGCGCGCGGCGCCAGTTCCGCCCAGACGTCACGGCTGCGCCGCGCCCGCCGCCAGGTGGTGCCGCTGCCCTGCCCAGTGACGGTCACGAAGCCGAAATTGCGGATCGAGGCACCCACGCAGACCGGGTCGCGATCGATCACGGTCACGCGCAGGCCCTGCTGACAGGCGGCCCAGGCGCAGGCCATGCCCACAATCCCGCTGCCGACAACGATCACATCGCTGTTCATGCCTCTTGGGCCACAAAATTGCGGCCGCGGTCGGAGTTCAGCGCATCGGACAAGAGAAACTTCCCGGCAGGGCTGTCGCGCAGGTCGCGCGGGCGCACCCCAAGGCCTGTCAGCCAGCCACGCAGACTGGCCAGCGCCCGATCGGCCGGCTCGTCAAACACCGCTTGCAGATCGCGCCGCACCTGTTCGGAGCGCAGGCAGGCCAGCTCCATCGTCATCGGCAGCCAGATGGCACAGGCCTGCCCATGGGGGATGTTCTCGCTCAAGGTCAGCTCGTACGACAGGGCGTGCGCCAAAGCGGTCTGGGTCTGCGCCATGGCCATGCCCGCCAGCAGGCTTGCAGCGCTGAGCTGCTCACGCCAAAGCGCCTGCCCGGGCTCTTGCAGCAAGCGGGGCAGGGCCTGCAAAATCATCCGCGCTGCATCGATGGCCAAAGGCCGGCTGCGCTCACAAGCTTGCTTGTTCCACAGTGATTCCAGCGCATGAGACAGCGCGTCGAGCGCGCAATCGCGCAGCACCTCATCGGGGCAAGCCAGGGTCAGATCAGGGTCGACCAGGGCGCGGTCCGGATAGCCCGACGGCGGATACCAGGAGCGCTTGCGGGCCGGTCGTCCGTTGAGGTCCCAGACGGTGGCCCAGGGCGTGACTTCGCTGCCGGTGCCTGAAGTGGTTGGGCTGCACCACAGGCTGTGGCGCACGGTCCCGGCTGGGACCTCGTTATTGCGCCATGCGGTCCTGCCTTGTGCCAGCTGGGGCATGCGCCAGCGCAGCAGCTTGCCCAGGTCCAAGGTGGTGCCCCCGCCTATGGCCCATACTGCGGTGTGATTGCTGTGGTCGAGCACAGGCCAGATCATCTCAGCCAATGCATGTGCCGCGTCGAGGCTGGAGACCCGGTGCGTCTGCGCCACCCAGCCCAGGCACTGCTCGCCCCAGCGCGCCTGCCAGCGCGCTTGCGTGGGCCCGGTGATGGCGGCCGGATCGGCCAAGACGATGAAGCGGCCTGGAGGCTCAGTGCGCTCGTGCAGCCCTGGGGCAAATTCGACCCCGGCGGGCAGGCGGTGGTTCAGATGAAGCGATTGCGCAGCCATGAAGAAAACACATCAATCAGGGAGACGGTGACGATCAGGATGATCAGGACGGCACAGGTCTGGGCATATTGGAAGCCACGGATCACTTCAAAGAGCACCACGCCGATACCCCCGGCGCCCACCATGCCAACGACCGAGGCCGAGCGTACATTGGACTCAAACCGGTACAGCGAGTACGACAGCCACAGGGGCAAGACCTGCGGGATGACCCCATAGGCCACCTCGGCCAGCTTGTGCGCGCCGGTGGCGCGTATGCCTTCGACTGGCCGGGGGTCTATGGCTTCGACCGCTTCGGAAAACAGCTTGGCCAAGGTGCCGGTGGTATGAATGAAGAGCGCCAGCACGCCGGCAAAGGGCCCGAGGCCGACTGCCACGATGAACAGCATCGCAAACACCATTTCATTGGTCGCCCGGCAGGCGTCCATGAGGCGGCGCACCGGCTGGTAGACCCACACCGGCGCGATGTTGGCCGCGCTCAGCAATCCCATCGGAACCGCGGCGACGATGGCCAGAACCGTGCCCCACAAAGCGATGTGCAGCGTGACGATCATTTCTTGGGCGTACAGCCGCCAGTCGCGAAAGTCAGGCGGGAAAAAATCGCTGGCGTAGGTCTTCATGTTGCCGGCATCGCGCACCAGATCCAGGGGGCGGATTTCCGCCCCCCGCCAGGCCCAGGCCAGCACCAAAGCGACCAGCGCCCAGAGTACCCAGACATGGGCCGGGGTGCGGGTGCGCGCCGCGATGCGCTCGAGCTCCAGCAAACGCCGCGGCGACGGCGCGGGCAGGTCGACGCTCATCAATTACCTGTTCAGGGCGGCGAGCTTGCCGTCAATGTCCGCCAACACTTTTGCGCGCTCGTCGGCGGACAGCTTGGTGTCCGACTCGGCCCTGACGCGATCACGGAAGAGCTCAAGCTGGCGAATCGGAATCAGCTGGTCGTTGGTGGACTCCCGAAAGCCGCCGTAGTTGTAGATGTTCTTGAGCACCGCTTTTTCGGCCGGATCGGTCTTGGCATAGCCGATCACAAAGCTCTTGATCTTGGCCTTGACCTGCGGGTCGAGGTCCTTGCGCCAGACGAAGGGGTCACTCGGGATCAGCGGGCTCTTCCAGATCACCCGCAATTGCGAAAACAGATCGGGTCTGTTGCTCTCAAGCTTGCCCATGTCTTCGGTGTTGTTGGTGGCAACGTCCACCTGCTTAGCCAGTGTGGCCTGGATGTTGGCGCCGTGGCTGGCGTTGCGCACCGTTTTGAAGGTCGTGCGCGGGTCGATCTTGCGTTGGGCGAAGACGTAGTAGCTGGGCACCAGGAAGCCAGAGGTCGAGTTGGGGTCGCCGATGCCAAAATTCACGTTTTTGGCGTTGGCCAAGACCTGGTCGAGCGTTTGATAGGGGCTGTCCTTGTGGGTGATCAGCAGGGCGTGGTAACCAAAGGTGCCGTCGGCATACATCAGCTGCGCAAAGACCTCCCCGTTGGACCGGTCTACTGCTTCCATCGCTGCCTTGTTGCCGTACCAGGCCACCTGGACCTTGTTAAAGCGCATGGCCTCGATCACCCCGGCGTAGTCGGGGGCGTAGAAGGACTGGATTTTCAGGCCGGTCTTCTTTTCCATGTCGCGGAAGAAAGGCTCCCAGCGTTCGCGCTGGGCCGAGGCCGAGTCGGTGGCGATGATGCCAAAGCTGATGTTCTGGGCAGCTGCGGCCAGGCAGTTCAGGGCCAGGGCGGTGCAGGTCAGTAGATGGCGCAAATTCATAAAAGATTCTCCATGTGGGTGGGTTTATGGGTTGACGGCCAGGCCGTGCAAGTCGCTTGGGCTCTGCGCTAAAGGATCCGGCGCAGTGATGAGTTGCTCGGCCTGGGTGCCGTAGAGTTGTTGCAGGCGAGCGATATCCAGGCCCAGGGGCGGGCCGTCGTAAACCAGTTCGCCCTGCCGCAGGGCCACGATGCGGTCGCAGTACTGCCGGGCCAGCGCGACGTTATGCAGGCTGATGACTAATGTGATGCCGTGGTCCCGGTTCAGGCTACGCAGCAGGTCCATCACCCGGCTGGTCGACTGGGGATCGAGCGACGCGACCGGCTCGTCGGCCAGCACGATGCGGGCGCCCTGGGCCAGGGTGCGGGCAATCGCTGCCCTTTGCTGCTGGCCACCTGACAGGGTAGAGGCGCGCTGCAGGGCAAATTCGGCCATGCCCACCGCATCGAGCGCGCGCATGGCCGTCAGCCTTTCCTCGTCGGTGAAGCGCCCCAGCAAACTGCGGCGCAGGGGCAGTTGCGGCAGCAGTCCGGTCAGCACATTGCCGAGCACGCTCATGCGACCAATGAGATTGAACTGTTGAAAAATAATGCCGGTCATGCCGCGCAAGGCCCGAGCCTGTGGCCCGAGCCGGCCCCGGGCTTGCAGGTTTTGACCGTGCAAATGAATGTGGCCGGCCTGGGCATCGAGCATTTCCAGGCCACACAGACTGCGAAGCAAGGTCGATTTGCCCGAGCCAGAGGCACCCAGCAGCCCAACGCATTCGCCGGTGCGCACCCGCAGGTTCACCCCGCGAAGGGCTTTGGAGGTTGTGCCGAAAGTCTTGCTGGCGTCGGCCACTTCGATGGCATAGGCTGAATCGATCATGTGGATCGACATCATGGTGCCCGGCGATGACGAAATGAATGCGTATGGATGAAGCTTTTGTGACGGCCTTGGCTGTCTTGGTCTCGTCATCAAGCGGCGTCAAGCTTGCGCCATGAGTTCCTTGCAAGCCCCCGACATCGTCGATCTGTACCGGCGAGCTGGCGACGCGCATTATGTCGGCGAGCCCGTTACCCAGCTCGAGCATGCCTGGCAATGCGCCCAACTGGCCCGGCTGGCAGGGGCCTCAGCCGAGCTGCAATTGGCCAGCTGGTTGCATGATCTGGGGCACCTGCTCATGGGCCTGCCCGGCACGCCCACCCTGCGGGGCCAGGATGACAGGCATGAGGCGGTTGCGGCGCCTTTGCTGGAGGCCATTTGGGGGCCGCGGGTGGCTGAGCCGGTGCGTCTGCACGTTCTGGCCAAGCGCTATCTGGTGGGCCGCCATCCCAGCTACAGACAAAGGCTCTCGCCAGACTCCCTGCGCAGCTTGAAGCTCCAAGGCGGTGCCATGGACATCTATGAGCAGCAGCTGTTCGAGCAGACCGCCATGCACGCCGACGCCGTCAAGCTCAGGGCCTGGGACGACGAGGGCAAGCGCCTGGGCTGGTTTGCGGCGACCAAGGAAGACGCGCTGGCCGAGCTCAGTGAGCTTATGGAGCGGCTTGGCCGGCGATAGGCGCTGCGCAAGCTGCGCCCTGAACGCTCAAGACACCGGCTTTTCTTGGGCCTGTAGGCTGACCGTGGCGGTGCGCGCCGGGACTAAATAGGACTCAAAGCGGCTGCCCGCTTGGCCCCAGTCAAATTGCAGGGCACGCTCGCGCGCTTGCGAGCGCGCCAGACCCAGTGCCTGCAAACAGGCTTGCTGCAGGTCCTCGTGAAGGATGCCGGCCGGATGGCGCTCCTCGGTGCCCACCACCTCCAGCGGCCCGTCGACCGGGAAGGCGGCAACGGGGGTGCCACAGGCCATCGCCTCGAGCATCACCAGCCCGAAGGTTTCGTTGCGGCTGGGAAAGACGAAGACGTCGGCAGCGGCATAAACGCCAGCCAGTTGCGGCCTGGGCAGGATGCCCAGCCAGCGCACATGCGGATATTTGGCCCGCAGTTCGGGCTCTAGCGGCCCCACGCCGCACACCACCTTGGTGCCTGGCAACACCAGGTCGAGAAAGACCTGGATGTTTTTTTCATAGGAGACGCGACCCACATATAGAAAGACCGGCTCGCTCAGCGGGCCCAACTCAGGGCAAAGCTGCTTTTGGGCGCTGTAGGGGAAAAGTGCCAGATCCACCCCGTGGGTCCAGGACAGGAGGTTCTTAAAGCGACGCGCCTTGAGGACGTTCAGCATGCCCTGGGTGGGTACCATCACCCCAGCTGAGGGCCGATGAAAATGCCGGTATAGGGCGTAACCCCAGCTCAGTGGGATGTGCAAGGCCGCCTTCAGGATCTCCGGAAATCGGGTGTGGAAAGCGGTGGTAAAGCGCAGCCCATGGCGCAGACAGTGGGCGCGAGCGGCCCAGCCGATCGGCCCCTCGGTGGCCAGATGAATCGCGTCGGGCTCAAAGTCATCGAGTATGCCGGGCAGCAGGCGCGAGGGCTTGACCGCCAGGTCGATACCCGGATAGCCTGGACACGGCCGCGTCGGGAACAGACCTGGGTGGATCACCAGCACCTCGTGCCCGCGTTCCTGCAGGTACCTGACCAGCTCGACCAGAGTGGTGACCACGCCATTGACCTGGGGTTGCCAGGCATCGGTGATCAGGGCCAGCTTCATGGCTGGGCCTGGCCGCTCGCCACCCCCACCCGATGAGCGGCCAGCGAGGCCATGACCGCTTCGGGCTGCAGCGTGTGCTCGGTCGCAGGCGCAGTCGGTGCGCCATGATTGCCGTGGGGCATCCAGGAGATGATCTCGAGCCGGCCGTCCATGTGTTCGACCAGCGCGGTCAGACTCTCGACCCAGTCGCCGTCGTTGCAATAGGTCACGCCATTGATCTGGCGAATCTCGGCCCGGTGTATGTGTCCACAGACCACGCCGTCATGCCCACGGCGCTTGGCCTCGTTGGCGACCGCCTCCTCAAAGGCGGTGATGAAGTTCAAAGCCTTTTTGACGCGGTGCTTCAGGTACTGCGATAGCGACCAATAGGGCATTCCGAGGCGGGCGCGCAGGGAGTTGAGGTAGCGGTTCAGGCGCAGCGAGAGCTCGTAGAGGTTGTCACCCAAATAGGCCAGCCATTTGGCACACTGCACCACCGCATCGAAATAGTCGCCGTGAATCACCCAAAACTGTCGGCCATCGGCGGTGACATGGGTGGCCTCATTCATGACTTCAATGCCGCCGAAGTGATGCCCCATGAAGTTGCGGGCAAACTCATCGTGGTTGCCGGGCACATAGATGACGCGGCAGCCTTTGCGCACCTTGCGCAGCAGCTTTTGCACCACGTCGTTGTGCGCCTGTGGCCAGTACCAGCGCCGGCGCAGTTGCCAGCCGTCGATGATGTCGCCGACCAGGTATAGCACCTCGCTGTCGTGGACCTTGAGGAACTCCACCAAGGCCTGGGCCTGACAGCCAGGGGTGCCCAGGTGGACGTCGGAGATGAAGATGGCCCGGTATTGCGGCCTGGATGTTTGGGAGACGCCCTCTGCGACCGCCTGCGGGGTCGGGAGCTCGTCGGACTCAAACTGCTTTCGCATCCTGCGGTCCCGAATTTGACATGGCGCTCACCTCATGTTTGGCGTTGAGGGCATTCATTCGCTGGTCTGTCTTTGCGATGAGGAGAGTGTCACCTTGCCTCGTGACACTCTCATGTCAGACTGACGACGCAGCCGCGACGCTCGCTGCCATGCCATCCCATGCCATGAGCGTCATCAGCCTTTCATGCGAGAGGCCGACAGTCGTGTTTCATGCCCCATGGATTCAAGCTGCTGATCGCGGCGCAATTCCTCTCCGCCCTGGCCGATAACGCGCTCCTGGTGCTGACCATCGCCTGGGTTGAAGGCCTGGCTTTTTCCCCCTGGTGGGTGCCCTTGCTCAAGTGGGTGTTCATTGCCTCTTACGTGGTGCTGGCGCCCTGGGTGGGGCCCTTGGCGGACCGCTTTCCCAAGCCCAGGCTCATGGCTTGGATGAATCAGGTCAAGTTGTTGGGCGCCCTCATGATGCTCTTCGGGGTCAACCCAGTGGCCGCCTATGCCTGCGTGGGTTTGGGCGCTGCTGCCTATGCGCCGGCCAAATATGGGCTGATCACTGAACTGGTTCCCGCACCATTGCTGGTGCGGGCCAATGCCTGGATTGAAGTGAGTGTGGTCGGCGCGGCGCTGCTGGGTGTGATTCTCGGGGGTCTGTTGGTCAGTCCCTGGCTACTTGCCGCACCCGGCTTGGCTTCAGTACAGGCTTGGCTGCCGCCCCTGCCTGCTGCGGTGGCCCCCTTGGCACCGCCCCTGCTCATCCTCATGGGCGTCTATGTCCTGGCTGGCTTGCTCAATCTGGGCATTCCGCGCAGCGGCCGACAGTATGTGCAACGCTCGGCGCGGCCACTGGCGCTCACGCGCGACTTCTGGCAAGACAACCTCAAGCTGTGGCGGGACGACCTCGGTGGGCTGTCGCTGGCCGTCACCGCTTTGTTCTGGGGGGTTGGCGCCTGCCTGCAGTTTCTGGTGCTGCACTGGGCACAGGCTGTGCTGCACCTGACGCTCAGCCAGGCGGCTTACTTGCAGGGTGCGATTGCGGTGGGGGTGATCTTGGGCGCGGCCAGCGCCAGCCGCTGGGTGAGTCTGGAGGAAGCCAGCTCGACCGTCAAGCTGGGCGTTGCTCTGGGGCTGATGATGCCTCTGGTCGCCCTGTGCGACAGCCTGTGGACGGCTGTGCCGGCCTTGGTGCTGGCCGGCGCCTTTGGCGGCTGGCTTGTGGTTCCGCTCAATGCCTTGTTGCAGCACCGGGGCGCCAGCTTGCTCACCCCGGGCCGCTCAATCGCGGTTCAGGGCTTCAATGAAAACATCAGCGTCTTGCTGGTCCTGGCCCTGTATTCGCTGCTGCTGCGCTGGGAGATTCCTGCGCAGACCCTGATGTGCGGCTTTGGTCTGGTCACCGCCGCCCTGATGCTGCTGATCCAGCGCTGGCATCGCCGCTCACGCCTGCCGCAGGCTAGCCCTCACTGAGGCGCGGCCTGGGTCGCCAGCGCCGCTCCCTGGGCCTGGGACGAAGGCGGCAGGGCATGCACGTTGTGGCTGGCAATCGTGGTGCGCAAGAGGGCCTCGAACTGGGTGATGATGCCGTCCCAATCGAGCGTCAGTGCCACCTGCCTGGCTTGCAGGCCCAGCTCCCGGCAGTGCGCCAGATCCTGGGCCAGCTGCAGCGCCTGCGCGATGAAGGCCTGCTCCTGCCCCACCTCCACCGAAACCCCGCCGCGCCCGCCCTTGAGAAGTTGCGCAGCCGCCGCGTGGCGGTAGGCCAGCGCCGGCACTGCGCTGGCCATCGCCTCCAGGGTCACGTTGCCAAAGGTCTCTGACAGACTGGGGAAAATGAACAGGTCGGCCGAGGCATAGTGCGCCGACAGCTCCAGCCCCGAGCGCATGCCGGCAAAGTGCGCCGAGGGGCACATCTGCATCAAGGCCTGCCGCTGCGGGCCTTCGCCCACGATCACCAGCCGGCTGTTCGGCCTGGACTGTTGCATGGCTTCAAAGGCCTTGATCACCAGGCCGATGTTTTTCTCGGCAGCCAAACGGCCGACGTACAAGGCCACCAGGTCCTCATCGCCCGCGCCCCAGGACTGACGCAAGGCGGCACTGCGGTGGCTGGGGCTAAAGCGCTGGGTATCCACGCCCCGTGAAATCACGTTCAGTCGCTCAAAGCCCCAGGAGCTCAGCTCTTCGGCCAGGGCCTGGGTGGGCACCGTGGTGCAAGACGCCCGGTTATGAAACTTGCGCAGATAGCCCAGGATGGTGCGCTGCAGCCAGCCCGCACCATAGTGGCTGCTGTAGGCATGGAAGTTGGTTCGGAAGTCGGTGCTGATCGGCAGCTTGAGCTGACGCGCGGCGTGCAGGGCCGACCAGCCCAGCGGGCCTTCTGTGGCGATGTGCACCACATCGGGTCGTTGTACCGCCCACTGGCGCACCAGCATCTTCTTGGCCGGCAGCCCCATGCGCAAGCCCGGGTAGCAGGGAATGGGGATGCCGGTGGTCAGCAGCTCATCCGGATCGGCAGGGCGCTGCTGATCAAAGACGGGCTGCGTCGGTCGGATCAGCTGCAGCCTATGCCCTCGGGTGCGCAGGCCTTCGACCATCCGAGCCAGGGTCAGGGCGACGCCATTGACCTCGGGCGGGTAGGTTTCGGTGACCACGGCGATGCGCATGGGCGCGGCCCCGTCGTCGAAGGATTCGATGTGCAGGGGCATTTTGGAGGGTGGGCTGGCAGCGTTCATGACGCGATGGTGTCAGTCGAATATATCGACTGTGTGACAAGTGGCATGCGGGCAACACTGTCACATCAGATTCATGCAAAGGCGCGACGATATCGACTTCGTTTGCTTTCAACCCGCGCACAGCTTAAGGAGATGCCGTGAAAAAAATCCTCGACGAACTGGCCGTTCAGCGTTGGGACGACCACCGCTACTACCACCACAGCCGCATCAACCAGAGCCTGCATCTGCTCAGCGCCTGCAGCTTTCTGGTGGCCTACGCCCTCTTGTTTGTCGATCCGGCCTGGGCCGCCATCGTCGCCTGGTGCGTGTCCATGGTCAGCCGTCAGGTGGGGCACTTTTTCTTTGAACCGCGCGGCTATGACGAGGTCAATCAGGCCACCGACGCGTACAAGGAAGACATCAAGGTCGGCTACAACATCCGCCGCAAGATCGTTCTCATGGGCGCCTGGGTGCTGATTCCTGGCGTGCTGTGGTTCGAGCCCTCGGTTTTCGGCTTGATCGAAGCGTCCAGCACCCGCCTCGAATATCTGCATGATGTGGGCATGGCCTGGTTTGCTTTGGGTGTGGCCGGCTTGCTATTACGGGTAGTCCAGCTTTGGTGGCAGCAGAATTTGGTGACCGGTTTGACCTGGGCTCTGAAGATTATCACTGACCCCTTCCATGACATCGCGCTGTATTACAAGGCGCCGCTGTACTTGCTGCGCGGCCAGATGATCGACCCGATGGACCACGCTCGCAAGCACTGAGCGGTTCAGGTTCAGCGTCCGCTTGAGGCGGCTGCGCTTTGGGCTCGTACGGGATGAATGACATCCCGCCGAGCCCGCCAGGGCCGCTCAAGCGTTTCGGCGCGACAGCATTTCTCGCAGGATGGAGCGCTTGATGGACTTGTTGCTGAGCTCGGGGTCGCCATGCCACCAGCCGTCCTCGCGCATCTTGCGGCCGGCTTGCACAAAGCGATGAGCGACGGCCTCAAAGTGTGCGTCGTCATAGTTCAGACTGAAGATCAGTCGGCCCGAGCCCACCCAGCTCAAGCCCAGCCCCTGCTGCCTAAGGTAGAACTGGAACATCCAGTTGTAGCGCGAAGGCTCGGTGAACAAAACCGTCCAGATGGTCGACAGATTGGCCATGCGCACTGGCAGATTGGCCTGCTGCAGCATGTCATTGAGGCGCTGCGCCCGCTGGTTCCAGCGTGCGTCAAGCCCGTCGTAGAGGGCCTGAACTTCAGGCGTCTTGAGGCGGCGCAAGAAGGCATTCATCGCACCCATCACATAGGGGTGGGCGTTGAAGGTGCCGCGGGCAAAGCAGATGTCGGCGGGGCGCTCTTCGCGAAAGCGCTTCATCCATGCGCTGCTGCCGCAGACCACGCCCACCGGCAGCCCGCCTCCCAGCGTTTTGCCATAGGTCACCATGTCAGCCTGAACCCCAAAGTAGGCCTGAGCGCCGCCGGGCGCCAGTCTAAAGCCGACGAAGACCTCGTCGAAGATCAAGGCAATCTTGCGCTCCGTGCAGACCTGGCGCAACTTTTCGAGCCACTGCGTGTAGGCGCTGCGGTCGAACTGCGCGCGCCGGCTGCTGTCGACCAGCGAGGAGTCGCCTGGTGCGCCGGCGTTGGGGTGCAGGGCTTGCAGCGGGTTGATCAGCACACAGGCGATATCGCGCCGGCTGCGCAGCACCTGCAGGCTGCGCTCGCTCATGTCAGCCAGCGTATAGGTCTTGCCGGGCGGCAGGGGATTGCCGGGGCCAGGCTGAACATCTTCCCACCAGCCGTGATAAGCCCCCGCAAAGCGCACCAGATGCGAGCGCCCGGTGTGATAGCGGGCCAGGCGAACCGCCTGCATGACAGCCTCGGTACCCGACATGTGAAACGTGACCTGGTCGAGCCCGGAGATTTCCTGCAGCGCCTTGACGTTGTCGAGTACGCAGGGGTGGTAGGCGCCGAGCACCGGTCCGAGCTCGCGCACCATGGCCATGCCTTCATCGATGCACTGCTTGTAAAAGTCATAGCCCATCAGGTTGACGCCGTAGGAGCCGGTGAGGTCGTAGAAGGTATTGCCATCGAGGTCTTGCACGAACACATCGTGGCTCGACTGCAGGAAGCTGCCGATGCGCAGGTGCTCGCGCAGATAGGGGCTGTACTGGTAGGGCACGCGGTAGCTGCCGGTAAATTGCAGGTCAGGCAGGTAAGGCCGGGCCTGGCTGCTCGCGTCGGCCGTCTTTGCAAAGCGATGTGCGAAGTCGGCGCACAAGGCTGCAAAGCCCGCCCGCCTTTGGGCCACCACCTGCGCACTGGCTCCGTCGGAATTAAAGAACCTGTCCTCGTCGTAGGCGTAGCCCGGGATCAGCGAGGCCACCCGTTTGGCCAGCCGCGAATGGCCGGCCAGCGAGCGGTGCTTGGCCCGCGACAACTCCAGACGCCGCTGGGTCTTAGGCAGCAACCACGCCATCAGGCCGAGGGCGGCCGCGGACATCAGCAATTGTTCGTTCATGCAGAGCTTTCTGAATCTGGTAAACCTCGTGTGTAAGCTTTAAATTTGAAAACTTGATGAAACCCACATTCCTTCGCCGCCTCTTCTTGCAGGAAGACCTCAACTTCCTTTTGACCAATCGGGTGCCACGGCAACTGCTAACCCGCTTCATGGGCCGGTTCAGCAAAATCCAAAACCCCTGGGTATGCCGTGCATCGATTGCGGTCTGGCGCCTTTTTACCGATCTCGATCTGAGCGATGCCAAGAAGCAGCGCTTTGTCAGCCTGCACGATTGCTTTACCCGCGAGCTGGTAGCTGGCGCCCGCAGCATCGATGAGCGAGCGCCGATATTGAGCAGCCCCAGCGACGCCATCGTGGGTGCCTGCGGCCGCATTGAGGGCGACACACTGATCCAGGCCAAGGGGCTGAGCTACCGCTTGCAGGAGCTGTGCGGCCCGACGCAAGATGTGCAGCCCTTTCTCAACGGCTCTTATGTCACATTGCGGCTGACTTCGGCCATGTACCACCGCTTTCATGCACCGCATGACGGTCACATCGACCATGTGACTTACATCAGCGGGGATACCTGGAATGTCAACCCGATTGCGCTGGCGCGTATCGAAAAACTGTTCTGTCGCAATGAGCGCGCGGTGATCCGCATGCGGGTGAGCCCCGCGCAGCACCCTATCGCCTTGGTGCCGGTGGCGGCGATCCTGGTGGCCAGCATCCGGCTTCACTGCCTCAATGTGCTGCTGCATCTGCGCTTTAAGGGCCCCAATGAAATGCCGGTCTCGGCCGATTGCCGCAAGGGGCAGGAACTGGGCTGGTTTGAGCATGGCTCGACCATCATCGTGCTGGTGCCCGCGGGCTTTCGCCTGGCCGATGGCATAGCCCCTGGCCGAGCCATACGCATGGGCCAGGCCCTGATGGAGCTGCCGCCTGCGCCGCTCTAGCCCTTGGCGCCCCGCCCTGTCATCAGCTTTTCATGGGTCCTGATTAGCCTGCGGAGGTCAACAACTCCATTGGGCGCAGACCCCTGCGCATCACTCTATGACACATCCCGCCAAATCCCTCATCACCTTCGCCCTGTGCAGTGCCTGCATCGCCACCGGCCTGCCTGTTTCTGCGCAGAACGCCTATCCGGCCACGCTGGCCGGTCACGCGTTCATACCTGCAGCAACTTTCATCCCTGCGCCTGCCGACGCGCCCAAGGATCTTCAGATCAGCGGCAAATTTACCACTGCCCAGCGCGTTGAAAAGCTCGGCTCGGTCGAAGGAACGTCGGCCGGCCGGCCCACCGGCGTGTTCCTGCCCTTCAAAGGTCAGCCTATTCAGGGTCACTCGGGCATCAAGCGCATGGCCGACGGCAGCTACTGGCTGCTGACGGACAACGGTGCGGGCTCCAAGGCCAACTCCCCCGACTTCATGCTCTACCTCAATCAGTATGCGGTGGACTTCAAGGCTGGAAGCTTCAAGCGCATCCGCACCATCTTCCTGCATGACCCGGACAAAAAGATCCCCTTTCGCATCGTTCAAGAAGGAACAGCCAAGCGCTATCTGACCGGCTCAGACCTGGATACCGAAAGCTTCCAGTTTGCCGGCGGGGCGCTCTGGATTGGTGACGAACTTGGCCCCTTCTTGGTCAAGGCCGACCTCAACGGCAAGGTGCTTGCGGTCTTTGAAACCCAGGTCGATGGCAAGGTGGTGCGCTCGCCCGATCATCCGGCGGTAACGACGCCCGCTACGCCGGATCAGACCGTCAAGTTTCAGGTACGCCGTTCCAGGGGCTACGAGGGCATGGCCGCCTCGAAAGACGGCAGCAAGCTCTACGCCTTGCTGGAGGGCCCGCTTTGGAGCGAGGCCACCCAGTCCTATGAGGCGGTGGACGGCAAGCAATACCTGCGGGTCTTGGAGTTCGACGTCAAAGCCGAGAAGTGGACTGGCCGCCATTGGAAATACATGCTGGAGGCCAACCACCACGCGATTGGCGACTTCAACATGATCGACGAGACGACCGGTCTGATCATCGAGCGCGACAACGGCGAAGGCACCCCCGACCGGGCTTGCCCGGAAGGCGCACGGCGCAGCGACTGCTTTCATGACCTGCCCAAGTTCAAGCGGGTCTACAAGGTTGAACTGAGCGAAGCCAACGCTGGCGCAGCGCTGCGCAAAATCGCCTACATCGACCTGCTCGACATCGCCGACCCCCAGAAGCTGGCGCGCAAACCGCTGGTCAATGGCAAGTTGAGCTTTCCCTTCTTCACTATTGAAAATGTCGATGTGGTCGACGCCACCCACATCGTGGTGGGCAACGACAACAACCTGCCGTTTTCCAGCAGCCGCGAGCCCAACAAGGCCGACGACAACGAGCTGATCCTGCTCGAGGTGGGCGAGTTCTTGCGGGCCCGCTGAAGGTCGCCGGCGGTGTTCATCACCGCCGGCCCTGCCCGTTGGCGTGCGGCCGGCGCTGCTGCCTCCAGCGATGAGGGCTCAAGCGCTGGATCAAGCGGGACTCAAGCGGGACTCAAGCCGGCGCATTCACGAAGACATTCGACCACTGCGCGTGAAATCCGTTGTCTTGCCGCTGTGGCTTGGGCGCCTGGCCTTGCAGCAGCACCCGCAAGCCGGCTTGCGCGCTGTCGATCAGCGGCAGCGATACATGGGGCTGCAGCAGCTGTGCATAGCCGGCCAGGCCCGCGCCGCCCAGGATGATGGCGCGCACGCCTGGGCGCGCCGCGTCCTGACAGGCTTGGCGCAGACAGCGCAGCGCCATCTCGGGGTCGGCCAGCATTTCGGCGCCGCTGGGCGCTACTGTCTCGATGTGACGCAGTCGCGGGCCGTATCCCAGCGACTGCGCCAGGCGTTCGAGCATGGGCTTCCAGCGAACGCCGCCGGTGGCGATGGCAAAGTCGCCATGGGCCGAAGCTTCAATGAAAGAGGCTTCGGCCAAGCCGGTGACCGGGCAGGCGCTGCATTCGCGCAGCGCAAACAGGCCCGGGTCGCCAAAGCAGCCGATCAGCACCGCCTCAGGTGCTGAAGCGCCGGTGCGCAGCTGCGCGGCCCAGACTTCGAGCGCGGCATGCGCGGCCACCGCATGGCTGGCTTCGCAGGCAATGTAGGTGGCGCCAAAGGGCGCGGTTTGGGCATCCAAGCGCATATCCGCCGGTAGCAGCGGCGTGAGCGTCTGCACCAGCCTTTCGGTGGTCGATGTACTGGTGTTGGGGTTGATCAGCAGCAGCCGGCGCTGCGGTGTGGAGGACATGGTCTATTCCTTTAAGGGCGGGTCTTTGGCAAGCTAGGCGACCCCGGAAGGCGAAGTGTGCAGGATGCGATGGTGCAGCTCGAACGGTTTTGGGGAATCGTCAAGTTCAGGTGCACCGATTTGGCGCGCTGATTTGACAAAAAGCCCTGATATGGTGCATCGTGCGCTTGGTCTGAGCGTCCTGAGCGGTCAGGCATCTTGGTGGGGCTTGGCATTGTTTGTGCTGAGATTGTCGGCCCGTGTCAAAGCGGCTTGAGGTCCCTCCCAATTTTTACAAGCTATCAACTGGAGTCACCATGAAACGTCGTCAACTGCTGGCCGCTGGAACTGCCGCCTTCGCCGCCCCCTGGGTTCATGCCCAAAGTGCTTCCTGGCCCAGCCGGCCGATCCGCCTGATGGTGCAATACCCCCCCGGCGGCCTGGTCGATACCGTCGCCCGCCTGATGGCGCCGCACCTGTCTCAGGCCCTGGGCCAAACCGTGGTGGTTGACAACAAGCCGGGCGCCGGCGGTCTGGTCGGCACCGACCTGGCCTCCAAGCAGCCGGCCGACGGCCATACCCTGCTGGTCAGCCACGCCTCTGTGCACATCTACGCCACTGCCACCCGCAGCACCATGCCTTTTGACCCGGTGGGTGACTTCACCCACATGGGCATGCTGGTGGAGGCGCCCATGCTGCTGCTGGTGCGGGCGCAGTCGCCCTTCCAGACCATGGCCCAGTACATGGCCGCCGCCAGGACACGCCCGATCCGCTACGGCTCTTCGGGCATAGGCTCGGCCAACCACCTGTATGGCGAGATGCTCAAGATCGAAGGCCCGGCACCCGAGCATGACCATGTGCCCTACCAGGGCAGCGCGCCGGCCATGCAGGACCTGATGGGCGGTCAGATCGACAGCCTGTTCGACCCAATCACCACCAACACCGCCCAGCTCAAGGGCGGCACGCTGCGCGCGCTGGCCATTTCTACGCCGGCCCGCTTGCCTGCCTTCCCCAATATCCCAACCTTTGCCGAGGTGGGCTTCCCCTCGCTGACCGGCTCGCAGTGGCTGGGCCTGTCGGGTCCCAAGAACATGCCGGCGCCCATCGTGCAAAGGCTGACGGCCCTGATCCCCGAGATCATGAGCAAGCCCGATATCATGGGGCGCCTGGAAGAGCTGCAGACGCTGCCGCGCAGGACCCCGGTGGTCGGCGACGAATTCGTCAAACTCATCCGCGCGCAAATCTCCACCTGGACGGCGGTGGCCAAGAAGGCCAAGGTCGAGGTGATCGCTTAAACCCTGCGTGCCCTTGCTGCTGCGTCGGGCCACCTTGCGGTGGCCCGATTCATTTGCAAGGCCGCCGCAACGGCCGCAGTGCCTACGGACCCGGACATGACCGAAGTCGATTTCGAACAACTGGCCAGCTACCCCCGCTACAAACTCATGGCCAGCCTGATCGTGCCCAGGCCGATTGCACTGGTCACCACTTTGGGCGCCAACGGCGTGGCCAATGCCGCGCCGTTTTCCATGTTCAACATGGTCGGCGAAGACCCGCCCATCTTGATGATCAGCATCAACCGACTGGCCGATGGCAAGCTCAAGGACACCGCCGCCAACATCTTGCACAACGGCGAGTTTGTGGTGCACATGTCTGACGAGCCGATGGCGCAGAAGATGCACGACTGCGGCGAGGCCTTCCCGTCAGATGTAAGCGAGCTGAGCAAGGTGGGCCTGACGCCGGTGCCTGCGCACTGCGTGGCCCCGCCGCGCATCGCCGAGTCGCCGGTGGCGTTTGAATGCGTGCTGCACGAAAAGCTCGAAACCGAAAGCCGCTACGTCTTCATCGGCCGCATCAAATGGCTGGCTGCCCGCGACGGGCTGATCGACACCCAAGCCTGGCGCGTCAATCTGCGCGAATACAGCCCCATCGCCCGCTTCGGCGCGAGCTTTTACACCCGCACCCTCGACCGCTTTTCACTGGCCGACGCCCCGCGCGCAGCAGCGCCTGTGAGCACGTCGATCGACGTGCTGTGAATTCTGGGAGTGGGAGCGCCGCCCCGGCGCGATAGGGCATTCGATCAGGCGCCGCATCGCCGCGAGGGCGCGGCTCCCACACGCGTCACCGCGCCCATACCCACACTCACACCGGCTTTTGAATCCTAGGAGTGGGAGCGCCGCCTCGGCGCGATAGGGCATCCGATCAAACGCCGCATCGCCGCGAGGGCGCGGCTCCCACACTCATAGCGGCTCCCACACCCATAGTCACACCCACATCCATGCCCACACTTATGCATACACCCATACCCACACCGGGATGCTCCACAATAAGCCAGATGCGCTCGCCATGCGGGCCCGCAACGGCGATGGAGACAGCCTATGGATGACGACAGCTTTGAGATTTTTGATTTGCGCGTGGAGGTCGTAGGGCCGGCCGATCAAGCCATTTATTGCGGCGCGAACTTGGGCGATCATTTTGAGGTGCGCGGCGAGATGTTGCACTTTCCGCCGGGGCAGGGCTTTTCCATGTATTCACTGGCGGCCATCTTGCCGCTGCTGGCGGCCAAGCAGCGCTCAAGCCACCCGCATGACTGGATGAGCACCGACAGCGAGATCGCCTGCCCGGACCCCCATTGCCCCACCCGTTTTCGCATCACCCGCCTGCAAAAGCGGCGCTTTTCGCACAGCCAGACCACCGCCCTGCCTTTGAACAAGGAGCCCTCATGAGTGCCGCCGCCGTGACCCATCGCAAGCTGTCATCCGACTATCAGATTCCGCGCCTGATTCGCGGCGGCTGGCAGCTCGCTGGCGACCACGGCCAGGTGCTGGCCGAGCGTGCTGTCGACGACATGGCCTTGTTCGCGCAAGCCGGTCTCAACACCTTTGACTGCGCCGACATCTACACCGGGGTGGAAGAGCTCATCGGGCAGTACCGCCTGCGCGATCCTTCGCTGCAGGTTCACACCAAGTTCGTGCCGGATCTGGCCCTGCTGCATCAGGTCGATGAGGCCTATGTCCGTGGGGTTCACCAACGCTCGCTGCAGCGCCTGCATGCCCAGCGGCTGGATCTGGTTCAGTTTCACTGGTGGGACTATGCGGCTGGCGACATGGTCGATGCCGCGCGCCACCTGCTGACGCTGCAGCGCGAAGGCAGTCTGCGTCTGATCGGCGCTACCAATTTCAACACCGAGCAGACCGCGCGCATGCTCGACGCCGGCATACCGCTGGCAAGCATGCAGGTGCAGTATTCCTTGCTCGACCGCCGTCCCAGCGGCCCGATGGCGGCACTGTGCGCGCAGTCGGGCATGCAGCTGCTGTGTTACGGCACGCTGGCCGGCGGCTTTTTGACCTCGGCCTGGCTGGGCCAGAGCGAGCCGGCGCTAGAGAGCTTGAGCAACCGCTCGCTGATCAAATACAAGCTGGTCATTGACGACTTTGGCGGCTGGGCCCTGTTTCAGGATTTGCTGCAGGCCCTGGCGCAGATTGCCCAGCGCCATGGCGTGGCCCTGTCCAGCGTGGCCACCCGCTGGGTGCTGGAGCAGCCGCAGGTGGCTGCGGCCATCGTCGGTGCGCGCTACGCCTCGCACCTGCCGCAGATGCTGGAGGTGTTTTCGCTGCAGCTCGATCAGCGCGATCATGACGCGCTGGCCTCGGTGCTCGGGCGCACCCAAGCGCTGGCCGGCGATGTGTACGACCTCGAGCGTGACCGCCAAGGCCGCCATGGCCGGATCATGAAGTACAACCTCAACCAGGCTGGCGCCTGAGGTCTGCTGTTCGTCCATGCCTGCAGCCTACGCCGCAACGCCTCTCGATCCGCCCAGCCACCCCACGGCCTCACCCTTTGTATCGGCTTGGCTGGCTGACCTGAACTATGCCTGGGGGGCGATGACCGAGGGCACGCGCACGGTGACCCTGAAAAAAGACCAGGTGTTGTTTCACCAGGGCCAGTTGAGGCAGGCGGTGTATGTGATCGAGGAAGGCCGGGTGCGCCTGTCCTCCTTCTCGCTCGACGGCCGCGAGCGCCACCTGATGATTTTGGGCAGCCATGGTCTGGTGGGCGACTGCGGCTGGCCCCACAGCGACCGCTACACCGTCAGCGCACTGGCCTCCAGCGAGGCGCGTTTGCGGGTGGTCGATATGCCGCGCTTTGTAGCGGCCCTGTCCGAGCAGCCGCTGTTGACCCAGCAGCACCGCGAACTCAACAGCCGGCGCCTGTGCGTGCTGCTGCAGCAGCTCGAGCTGCAGGCCCACAACAGCGCCGGTCGGCGCATCTGCCATCACCTGCTGGGCCTGCTCTACGCCTATGGCAGCCCGGTCCCGCAAGGCCGGCGCATCGGCATCAGCTTTACCCAGCAGGAGATGGGCAACATCTGCGGGCTGTCGCGGGTCAGCGTGGCTTATGTGTTCTCCAGGCTGGAGCGCCAGGGCGTGATCGCGCGCCAGCAGCGCCATCTGATCGTGCTGCGCCCAGAGCAGCTCGAGCGTGAGGCCGGCGGCCTGGGCGAGGCCTAAAGCCCGGCCCCTGGAGACCGCCCGGGGGTTTTCCTCAGGATGTAAATCGATTGACAGCGCCGCCGCCCCGGCACTGGCTACGCTAGCCATACTGAGGGCGGTGGCCGTCCGCCCTGTGGCGTAAACCTGCCCTGCCTTGCTGTAACCCTGCCTTGCCCTTTATGCCCCCAGCCTCGCCCTTGCGCATAGCCGTTGACATCGGCGGAACATTCACCGACATCGTGCTGCGCCGCGGTGAGCAAAGCGCCACCGCCAAGCTGCTGACCACGCCGGCCGCGCCTGAGCAGGCCATGATCGAGGGCATCTTGCAGGTGCTCGCCGCCGTCGGTGCCCAGCCGCGCGAACTCGACCTGCTAGTCCACGGCACCACCTTGGCCACCAATGCGCTGATCGAGCGCAAAGGCGCGCCCACCGGCCTGATCACCAACGAAGGCTTTCGCGACGTGCTGGCCATGGGCGACGAAAAGCGCTTTGACCACTACGACCTCGACCTGGAAAAGCCGCAGCCGCTGGTGCCGCGCCACAGCCGCATCGGTGTGCGCGGCCGCATGCGCGCCGACGGGCTGGAGCATGAGCCCTTGTCGATGGACGATGTCGATCGCGCGATCGATGTATTGCGCGCGCAGGGCGTGCAGGCGCTGGCCATCGGCCTGCTTCATGCCTATGCCAATCCCGCCCATGAGCAGGCGGTGGCCGAGCGGGTGCGCCAGCGCTGGCCGCAGGCCACGGTGTGCCTGTCCAGCCAGGTGTGCCCCGAGATCCGGGAGTTCGAGCGTTTTGCCACCACCGTGGCCAACGCCTATGTGCAGCCGCTGATGTCGCGCTACCTGCAGGCGCTGCAGCAAAGGCTGCAGGCCCTGGGGATGAACTGCCCGCTGTTTCTGGTGACCTCCGGGGGTGGCCTGACCACGCTAGAGACGGCCTGCCGCTTTCCGATCCGGCTGGTCGAATCCGGTCCGGCCGGTGGCGCCAGCTTGTCGGCCTGGCTGGCGCGCAGCCTGGGGCTGGCGCATGCGCTGTCCTTCGACATGGGCGGCACCACCGCCAAGATTTGCTTCATCACCGACGGGCGGGCCGAGCAGTCGCGCCGCTTCGAGGTGGCGCGGGCCTGGAAGAACCTCAAGGGCAGCGGCTGGCCGGTGCGCATACCGGTGACCGAGATGGTGGAAATCGGCGCCGGCGGCGGCTCCATCGGCCGGCTCGACCGGCTGGGCCGCATCACCATGGGTCCGGACAGCGCCGGCGCCCTGCCCGGACCGGTCTGCTACGGCCGCGGCGGCCAGCACCCCACGGTGACCGACGCCCAGTTGCTGCTGGCACGGCTCGATGCGCAGCATTTTGCGGGCGGCCGCATGCCGCTCGACGAGGCCGCAGCGCGCGCCTGCGTCGACGAGGCCCTGGCCCGGCCGCAGTCGCTGGACGTCGCATGGGCGGCCAGCGGCATGATCGAGATCGTTGAAGAGAACATGGCCAACGCCGCCCGGGTTCACGCCATCGAGCGGGGCCAGACCACCGCGCAGTGCACCCTGATCGCCTTCGGCGGCGCTGCTCCGCTGCACGCCGCCTCGATGGCGCGGCGCCTGGACATCCATCAGGTGGTCATCCCCAAGGACGCCGGCGTGGGGTCGGCCGTCGGCTTCCTGCTCTCGCCCCTGGCTTTTGAGCTGGTGCGCAGCCTCTATGTGGACGAGCGCAAGCTGGAGTTCAGCCGCATCAATGGCCTGCTCGACGACTTGCAGGGCCAGGCCTCGGCGATCGTGCGCGCCGGTGCGCCGGCAGCAGCCGTGCTGGTTCGGCGCTGGGTCGATGTGCGCTACCGCGGCCAGGGCCATGAATTGAGCATTGAGCTGCCCGCAGCTACCTTGGACGCGCAGGCCATGACCGGCCTGCGCGAGGACTTTGAGCGCCGCTACGAGCGCCAATATGGCTTGCGCATCCCGGGCGTGGCGCTGGAGTTTTTAAGCTGGACGGTGGCGGCCAGCGCCGAAGGCAGCCAAGCGCCTGCGGCCGTGCCGCAAGCCTGCACCGCCACTGCGGCCCAGCCCCTGGGCCAGCGCGAGGTGTTTGACCCGCACTCGGGCCAGTGGCAGGCGCATGCGATCTACGAGCGCGAAGCGCTCAGCCCCGGTGCCTGGCTGGCCGGTCCCGCGCTGGTGAGGGAAGCGCAAACCACCACCTTGGTGCCCGCCGGCTGGCGGGCCAGCCTTGATG
This sequence comes from Comamonadaceae bacterium, assembly GCA_027486755.1. Classification (GTDB taxonomy): domain Bacteria; phylum Pseudomonadota; class Gammaproteobacteria; order Burkholderiales; family Burkholderiaceae_C; genus Polaromonas. Next base: position 28,419 of record JAIXOM010000042.1, read on the forward strand.
GCCTGGGCCATCTGCACCTGCTGCGAAGCCAGGCATAGCCCCCCAACCCTGAACCCCAGGAATGAAGCGCGTATGAATGCCTCGACCACGACCGCCCAGACTGCCCACACCGCCACCGCCGCAGACGCCAGCGAGCAGAGCCTGCGCGTCAAGCGCCAGGTGATGTGGAACCGCCTGGTCTCGGTGGTGGAAGAGGGTGCCCAGGTCTTGCTCAAGACGGCCTTTGGCGCGGTCACCCGCGAGGCCGGCGATTTGTCGGTGGGCGTCTACGACCGGCAGGGCCGGATGGTGGCGCAAGCGGTCACCGGCACGCCCGGGCATGTCAACACCATGGCCATGGCGGTCGGCCACTTCCTGGAGCGCTTCCCCCTGGACACACTGCACAGCGACGATGTGCTGGTGACCAACGACCCCTGGATGGGCACCGGCCACCTGTTTGACTTTGTGGTGGTCTCACCGGTCTTCCACCGGGGGCGCGCGGTAGCGCTGATCGCATCGACCTGCCATGTGATCGACATCGGTGGTCGCGGCTTTACCGCCGAGGCGCTGTCGGTCTATGAAGAAGGGCTGTGGGTGCCCCACCTCAAGCTGTTCGACGCGGGCCGGCCCAACCAGACCTTGCTGGCTTTGCTCGAGCGCAATGTGCGCGAGCCGCTGCAGACCCGCGGCGACCTGATGTCGCTGGTATCGTGCAACAAGGCGGCCACGCAGCGTCTGCAGTCGCTGATGCAGGAGTTTGAACTGCCCGACCTGCAGGCCCTGTCGGACTACATCATCGAGACTTCAGCACGGGCCATGCGCCAGGCCATCGCGGCGCTGCCCGACGGCCAGTGGCGCCACACCATGCGCATCGATGGCAACGGCGAGCCGGTGGATCTGGTGGCCACGCTGAGCATCACCGGCTCCCAGATGTGCGTGGACTATGCCGGCTCCTCGGCGGTGTCGCGCTCGGGCATCAATTCGCCCAAGTGCTACACCGACGCCTATTCGGTCTTCGGCATCAAATGCGTGATCGCTCCGGACATTCCGAACAACGCTGGCTCGCTGTCGGCCATCGAGGTGCGGGCCGAGCCCGGTTCCATCGTGGACCCGCAGCCACCGGCACCGGTGACGGCGCGCCATGTCATCGGTCAGATGTTGCCCGACCTGATGTTCGGCTGCCTGCAGCAGCCCTGCGGCGCGCAGGTCAGCGCCGAGGGGGCGGGCAGCATCTGGGTGCTGGCGATGTCGGGCGAAGGCGCTGGCGGGTCTTACCAGACGATGAGCCTGGGCATAGGCGGCATGGGCGCCAGGCCGGGCAAGGACGGGCTGTCGTGCACCGCCTTTCCCAGCGGGGTGGGCAGCATTCCTGTGGAAGTCACCGAGGCCAGTGCGCCGCTGCTGTTTCAGCGCCGCGAGTATCTGCCCGGTAGCGGCGGTGACGGTCAGTTTCGCGGCGGCCTCGGCAGCCAGATCGACATCGTTCATCGCGATGGTGGCAGCTTTCGCGTCTCGGCAGCCACCTTTGACCGGCGCATCTTCCCGGCACGCGGCCGCTACGGCGGCGGCGACGGCCAGGTCGGTGCCTGCCGCATCAGCGATGGCACGGTGATTCTGGACAAGGGCGTGCACGAGGTGCCGGCCGGCTGCAGCTTGCTGCTGCAACTGCCCGGCGGCGGCGGCTATGGCGATCCCGCCGCCCGCGCAGCCGAGGATCTGGCCCGCGATGCGGCCGAAGGCCTGCACCAGGGCTGAGCGCAAAATAGATCCTCAACGTCGGCCTGCAAAGGCCCCCTCCATCTTCTGAGCCCCCGCGCATGACCTCTCCCGCCCTGGAACCCGATCGCATTGAACTTGCCCCCGGCCTGCAGGTGCCGCGCCTGATCACCGGCCTGTGGCAGGTGGCCGACATGGAGCGCAGCGGGCAGGCGCTGCCGCTCGAGCGCGCCGCCCAGGATCTGGCCGACTATGCGCGCGCAGGCCTGGATGCTTTCGATATGGCCGATCACTACGGCAGCGCCGAGCTGATCACCGGCCGTTTTCTGCGGGACTGGCGCGGCCAGCGGCCGGCCCACGCCTTTACCAAATGGTGCCCCGAGCCCCAGCCCATGAGCGCCGAGCGGGTGCAGGCCGGCATCGCCGAGCGGCGCAGCCGCCTCGGGGTCGAGCGCCTGGACCTGCTGCAGTTCCATTGGTGGGACTACACCCACCCGGGCTATATCGACGGCATCGAGCAGCTGATGCGTCTGCAAGAGCAAGGCCAAATCCGGCACCTGGGTGTGACCAACTTTGACACCGACCACCTGCGCTTGCTGCGCAAGCAGGGCGCGCCCATCGCGACCAATCAGGTGTCCCTGTCCCTGCTCGACCGCCGCGCCACCGGCCGCATGAGCGCGCTGTGTCAGGCCGAAGGCATGAAGCTGCTGGCCTATGGCACCCTGGCCGGTGGCTTCTTGAGCGAGCGCTGGCTCGGCCAGAGCGAGCCTGACAGCGTGGCCGACTGGAGCAAGTCCAAATACCAGCGCTTCATCGACGCCATCGGCGGCTGGGACGCCTTCCAGGGCGTGCTGCAGGCCGCGCGCACCATCGCCAGCAAGCACGGGGTGTCCATCGCTGCGGTTTCGCTGCGCTGGGTGCTGGAGCAGCCTGCGGTGGGGGCGGCGATCGTCGGTGCCCGCCTGGGCGAAAGCGAGCACCGCGCCAGCAACCTGGCGGTGTTCGGCTTTGCCCTCGATGCGCAGGATCACGCCCTGCTCAATGCTGCCTTTGCCCAGACCCGCAACCTGCCCGGCGACTGCGGCGACGAATACCGCAAGCCGCCCTTCCTGACCGCTTCGGGCGACCTGAGCCACCATCTGGAGCAGCTGCAACGGCCCTACCACGCACAGCCGGTGGCTGGCCTGGCCGAGCGCAGTCGGGTGGCCACCGGCAGCCAGTGGGAGCAGATCGGCGGCTACTCACGCGCGGTGCGGCAGGGCGCGCGCATCTTGGTCAGTGGCACCACCGCCACCCACGGCGCCGGCCAGGTGGTGGCCCCGGGCGACGCGCAGGCGCAGACGGTCTACATCCTCGACAAAATCGCCGCTAGCCTGCAAGCCCTGGGCTCGGAACTCGCGCATGTGGTGCGCACCCGTATCTACCTGCGTGACATCCAAGCCTGGCAAGGCCCGACCGAGGTCCACGGCCGAGTGTTCGCCGAGGTGCGCCCGGCCAATACCCTGCTGGCCGTCGCGCAGCTGGTGGGCAACTACGAGGTCGAGATCGAGGCCGAAGCCGAGGTGCCGCCGACGCCGCGCCGCTTCATCAGCAGCGGCTCGCCCTATGAGGCCATGGCCGGCTACAGCCGTGCGGTGGTCGAGGGCCCCTGGGTGTTTGTGTCGGGCACCGTCGGGGTGGACATGGCCACCGGCGTATGGCCGAGCAGCACCCGTGAGCAGGCCCAGGGCGCCATCGACACCATCGAGGCCGCCTTGCAGCAAGCTGGCCTGAGCCTGCTCGATGTGCTGCAGGTCAAGGTGTATGTGGCCGACCGGGCCGATGTGGGCGTGGTCAGCGATGTGATCCGCGAGCGCTTCGGTCCGGCCAGCCCCACCAACACCACGGTGTGCGCCCCGCTGGCCCTGCCCGAATGCCGGGTCGAGATCGAGGTCAACGCCCGGCGGCGCGCGCTCTGAGCCTACCGGCTCAGGCCGTTTTTAAACCGAGACCTTGGCAAAACGCGGCTCTTGCCAGACGCCGCTTTGCAGCACATGGACCAGCCGGTCGACCGCGGTCCAGACGTCGACATGGCTGAGCGCCATCGGTGACAGGCCGAAGCGGATCGAATCGGGCTTGCGAAAGGAGCTGATCACCCCGTGCGCGAGCAGGGCCTCTGTCACGCTGCCGGCGCCCGGGTGGCTGAAGGTCAGATGGCCGCCGCGCTGCGTGTAGTCCAGCGGTGAGGTGACCTTGACCCCCAGGTCGGTGCAACGCTCCTGCAGCAGCTGCACCAGCAGCTCGGACAGCGACTGGTGCTTGGCGCCCAGGTCCTCGGGCTTGATCAACTTCCACAAATCGGCGGCCGCCGACATGGCCTGGTTGGCCAGGATGGAGGGCGAGCCGTTGAGGTGCCGGCGCACACCGGCCAGCGGCTCATAGGTGGGCGCAAAGGCGAAGACATCCTGATGGCCCATCCAGCCGGCGATCACCGGCCAGTCCTTTTCCTGGTGCTCGGGGCGCACGTATAGCCAAGCCGGGGCGCCGGGGCCGCCGCACAGGTATTTGTAGCCGCAGCCGACCGCGAAGTCGGCGCCATCGGCCTCCAGCTGCACCGCGATGGCACCGGCAGAGTGCGAGAGGTCCCAGAAAGCCAGGGCGCCGTGGGCATGGGCCAGCGCGCTGGTCTGGCGCATCGGCCAGCGGTAGCTGCTGCGGTAGTCCACATGGCTGAGGTAGACCACGCCGACATCGGGCCCCAGGGCCGCGGGCAGCTCATCCGGGTGATCGATCAGCCGCAGTTGCAGCTTGCCGCCCAGAAAATGCGCCAACCCCTCGGCAATATAGACGTCGGTGGGAAAGTTGTAGCGCTCGGTGACGATGACCGGCCGCTGCGGCGAGAGCTTGCAGGCATAGGCCAGCAGCTTGAACAGATTGACCGAGGTGTTGTCGCTAAAGACCACATCCTGCGGCCGCGCGCCGATCAGATGGGACAGCGCCTCGCCCAGCAGCCAGGGCTTTTCCATCCAGTCGAAATAGCTCCAGCCGCGCCGGCGCGCGTCACGCCAGCCCTGCGTCATCAGCTCCTGCACCCGCTGCGGCGCATCGGCCGGCATGGCGCCGACGGAGTTGCCGTCCATGTAGATGGTGTCCTCGCTGGGCTGCGCAAAACGCGCCCGCAAATGGGCCAGCGGATCACGGGCGTCCAGATCCTGGCAGTGCGACAAGGTGATCATGCGGTAGGGCGGCGCGCGGGCCGGCGGGTTTGCTCCAAGAGCGCTTGCACAAGATGGATTTCGGCCTCGTGGCAGGCGATCAGCCGTGCCCAGCGGGCATCGCTCATCGCTGGGCCGCGCCAGGCGGCCAGCGAAACCACGCAGCCGCTCAGGTGGGGTAGCACCCGGGCCGCGATGCGTGGGTTCAATTGCCGGGCATCGCTGCCGACCCAGTAGTCGACCTGGCTCAGGCTCTGATTGAGCACCGGCCGGACAAAGCTCGCCGAACCGTCAAACAGGCTCACGCCTTTGTACAGACCGGTACTGACCCGCACCGTGTTCATGCTGCCCAGGGCCCAGCGGCCCAGTTGGCGGCCGTCGGCCAGAAACCGCAGAGCGCGTTCTGGATCGACCGCGCACACCAGGCTGGTGATGTGGGCCGGGGCTTGGGCGGGTGCGCTCATGGCGGTGGCAGGCAGGCCGGGCGGCAGTGACAGCAGCCCGGCGCCTGTGTGTTTACTCCTCGACCCGACGGGTCAGGGCCTGCATCTCGGTCAGGCTGATCGTGCGGTCGGTCACGATCTGACCGCCGTTGATCTTCCAGACCAGGGCCGGGCCGCTGACGTCGCCATTGGCGTCGAACTCAATCGGGCCGGTGGCGCCGAAGTACTTGATCGGCTTGCCCGCCCGGATCAACTCCAGGGCCTTTTTGAATTCGGCCGGGCCGGTGCCCACCGGGGTGCCGCCCGGGGTGTGCACGCGGCGCACCGCCTCGCGGATGGACGGACCGCTCAGGTCCTTGGCAATGTTCATGGCCAGGGCCATCACCATGACCGCGTCATACTGGGTGTGGACGCCCGGGCCCTTGGAGTCGGCATTCCATTTTTTGAGGAAGGCGTCGTTGAAGGCGTCCACGTGGGGGCCCGGCTCCTGTGCGTTGTCCATGCCGAAAAAGTCCTCGACGAACTGCCCGCCCACGCCGTTGACGAAGTCCATGGTGCGCATGGAGTTGTTGAGTGCCACCTTGCGCGGGCCGCCTTGCGACAGCCATTCCCGCACGATGGTGACCGCATCCTTGGGAAAGCCGATCAGCAGCAGGGCCTCGGGCTTGGCCGCCAGGGCCCGCGTGACCTCAGCGCGGTAGCTGGGCTGGTTGTCGTTGTAGGCCACCTCGGCCAGGATCTCGCCGCCGAGCTTCTTGTGCGCGCCCCGGTAGAACCTGAGCATGTCGGTGCCGAAATCGGTGTTGACATAAATCACCGCCAGGCGCTTCATGCCGCGCCGATTGACCTCGGAGGCGGTGGCATAGGCCTGGGTCTTGCTGGTGGGCAGGGTGCGGAAGAAATAACCGCCGCTGCGCCCATCGGTGAAGTTGCTGGCCGATGAGCAGCAGGAGATCTGCACCACCTTGGACGGTGCCGTCACCGCAGAGATGATGGGGCCGGTCACGCCGGAGGAAATGGTGCCGGTGAAGGCCTGCACCCGCTCGACCTCGACCAGGTACTTGGCCGCATCCACGCCCACCGTGGGCTGGCCTTGGTCATCGCGCAAGATGAACTGCACCGGGCAGGCCTTGACGCCGCCGCCCTGGTTCACATGCTCGATGGCCAGTTCGGCCGCCTGTGCGATCTTTTTGGTGATGGGCGCCATCGAGCCGGTCAGCGGCAAGATGCCGCCGACCTTGACCGGGCAGGCCGGGGCCTGCGCCATGGCTGACGGCAGTGCTGCGGCCGTCAACAGCAGGCCGGCGAGCCAGCGACCTATTCCAAGGGATGAACCTGAACGCATGATCAGTCCTTTCTTCAACAATTAAAAAAACCAGCTTACCAAACCAAATGTCTTGAAACCACCGCGCGCTCGCCGATCAGGCCGCGCGGCTTGTACAGCAGCATCAGCACCAGCGTCAGCCCGATCAGGATCACCTGAATGGCCGCGCCCTGTGCGGCGTGTGAAGGCGGCACCCATTTGGAGACCGCCACCCCGCTGGCCGCCCAGATGCCCCAGACCACCAAGGCCCCGAGCATCGCACCCCGGTTATTGCCACTGCCGCCCACAATCAACATGGCCCAGATCTGAAAAGTCAGAATAGGCAAGAAGTCGAAGGGGCTGACAAAGCCGATGAAGGTCACATAGAGCGCGCCGGCCAGGCCCATCAGGGTCGAGCCCAGCACGAAGGACTGCAGCCGGTAGGACAGCGGGCTTTTGCCCAGGGAGGACGCGGCCACCTCGTCCTCGCGGATGGCCCGCAGCACCCGGCCCCAGGGCGAAGACAGGATGCGCTCGAGCGCCCAATACACCAGGGCCACCACCGCCACCATGAACACCAGATAGAAGAGGTTGTAGCTCAGGGGCGTGTCAAACCAGGTGCCCAGCGGCTTGGGAATGCGGGTGATGCCTTGCGAGCCACCGGTCCAGGACTCCAGGTTGAGCGAGACCAGCTGGATCATGATGCCAATGCCAAAGGTGGCAATGGCCAGATAGTCGCCGCGCAGGCGGATGGTGATCAGGCCGATCAGCGCTGCCGCCAGCGCGGTCACCAACATGGCCGCGATGATGCCCACCAGCCAGGGCAGGCCGTAGTTGCCCATCAGCTGCGCATTGGGCGCGGCCGTCAAGATGGCATGGGTGTAGGCGCCGATGGCATAAAAGCCGGCCACGCCCGCATTGAACAGGCCGGTAAAGCCCCACTGCAGGTTCAGGCCCATGGTCAGGATGCACAGCACCAGCACCACGCAGATGAAAAACACCAAATAAGAGGCCAAGCCCAGCATCAGTGCACCTGTCTCATGAAGACTTCTCGCCCAACAAACCCTGGGGGCGCAGCCACAGCACGCCCAGCAGGAGTAAAAATGGCATGGCCGGCTTGTAGCCAGGGTTGGCCACCAGCAGGAAGAGGTTTTCTGCAATGCCCACCAGCAGGCCGCCGATCACCGCCCCCGGCAGACTGCCGACCCCGCCGAAGATCGCTGCTGCAAACACCGACAGCAGCATATTGGAGCCGAGCTCGGGGTGCAGCTGCGGCGTCAGCCCCGAGAAAACGCCCGCCATGGCGGCCATGAAGCCCGAGATCAGCCAGGTGGTGCGCACCACGCTGTCGACCCGGATGCCGCAGACCTGCGCCAGCGTCGGGCTCTCGGCCATGGCCCGCATCGCAATGCCGGTGCGGTGAAAGGTCAGGTACAGGTGGAGCACGATCACCAGCAGCACGGTGAGCGCGAGGATGAAGACCTGATCGGGCAGCACCCGCAGCCCCGGCAGGATCATCACCCCCATCTGCAGCTCGCGGGTATAGAAGTAGGAGTCGTGCCCCCAGATCAGCACCAGGACGTGGCGCAGCACCAGCGCCGCGCCAAAGGCGGCGAACACCAGCACCAAAGAGGCGGCGCCGCTGCGCCGCAGCGGGCGAAATACCAGCAGGTCCAGCCACCACGACAGGACCCCGGCCAGGACCGAAGCCAGCAGCGCGGCCAGCAGCAACTGCCAGCCAAAGCTCAGACCCAGGGTGGGCGTGCCGGGGCCGATGAAGGTCACCACCGCCAGCGCCAGGTAGGCGCCTATGGTCATGAATTCGGCATGCGCGAAATTGGCAAATCGCATGATCTGCAGCGTCAGCGACAGGCCGATGGCCCCGAGCGAGATGATGGCGCCGGTAAAGATTCCGTCGGCCAGGGCTTGCACGATCATGCGGCCACCCGTCTGCGACCCGCGCCCAAAAACGCGGCCGCTACCGCTGGATCGTCGAGCAGCGAGCGGGCCGGGCCGTCCAGGTGGTTGCGGCCCTCGACCAAGATGTAGGCCCGGTCGCTGTGCTGCAGCGCGCCCTTGGCGTTTTGCTCCACCATCAGCACACTGACCCCCTGCCGGCTCAGCCGGTGCAGGCTCTCGAAGACCTCCTGCACCATCATGGGGGCCAGTCCGGCCGAGGGCTCGTCGAGCATCAGCACGCTCGGGTTGGTCATCAGGGCGCGGGCGATGGCCAGCATCTGGCGCTGGCCGCCCGATAGCGTGCGCGCCTTGTTGCGGCGCTTGGCGGCCAGGGCCGGAAACATGGCATAGGCCTGTTCGAGCCGCTGGGGCAGCTCGGCGCCCAGGATGTAACCACCGACGCGCAGGTTTTCATGGATGCTCAAAGTGGCAAACACATTGCCGGTTTGCGGCACAAAGCCGACCCCGGCCTGCATGATCTGGTCTGATGCCTGTCCCAGCAGAGACTGTCCGCGCAGATCGATGCGTCCCGACTCAATGTTCACCAGCCCCGCAATGGCCTTCATCAGCGTGCTCTTGCCGGCGCCATTGGGGCCGATGATGGTGACCATTTCGCCAGCATCGACCCGCAGGCTCGCGCCCTGCACGATGGGCATGCCGGGGACATAGCCGGCCACCAGGTCCTGCAACTGCAGGACTGCGGTGGCCTGGGCTGCTGCGGCGTTCATCGCTGTCATGTGCTGGGCCCCAGGTAGGCGTCAAGCACCAGCGGGTTGTCCTGGATTTCGCGCGGGCTGCCTTGGGCCAGCACCCGGCCCTGGGCCATCACCAGCACCCGCTCGCACACCCGCATGACCAGGTCCATGTTGTGCTCGATCAGCAAGAAGGTGATGCCGCGCTGATGCAGCATCTGCACCCGCTCCATCAGGGTTTCGAGCAGACTGGGGTTGACGCCGGCGGCGGGCTCGTCCAGCAAAATCATCGCCGGATCGATCATCAACACCCGCGCCAGCTCCAGCAACTTTTGCTGCCCGCCCGAGAGCTGCCCGGCCAGCAAGGCGGCCTTGTCCGACAGGGCGCACCAGTCGAGCACGCTGCGCGCGCGCTCCTGTAGCTCCCGTTCCTGGGCCCGCACCCGGCCTATGGCCCACCAATTGGCGTCAAAACGCTCACCGAGCTGGCCGCTGGGGGCCAGCAGCACGTTTTCGAGCACCGTCATGTTGGCAAAGGGGCGTGGCACCTGAAAGGTGCGTGCCAGGCCCCGGCGAAAGATCGCATGGGGCGAGAGCGAATCGATGGCTTGGCCTTGAAAGAGGATGCGGCCCGAATCCCTCCTCTGGGCGCCGGCGATCAGGTCAAAGGTGGTGGTTTTGCCAGCGCCGTTGGGCCCGATCAGCCCGGTCAGGCTGCCGCGCGCAACCGTGAAGTCGACATCATCGACCGCACGCAGCTGCCCAAAGGCCTTGCAGAGGCCCTTGAGTTCAAGAATCGGTTCGGAGGAGGACGGGGAGAGCAACGGAGATAACGCACCAGGGAGCGCTAAGGCTAAATTTCAAGGGTCTGAGCATAGCGACTGAGCCCCAGACCCTCATGCGTGTTTATCCTAGGCTTGGCCTGTCAATTGCTTTACACCGGGGCGCAGGAGCTCGCGTGTGGCCAGGCTCAAGGGCTGCTCGGCCTGGGCCAGTTCGTCGAGCACCACCGTGATGTGGTTGGCCTGCGCGACCTCCATGTGGCTGACCCTCGCCCCCTGGGCCCGCGCATGCTGCGCAAAGGCCTCGCTTTGCCGCAGGAACTCCGAGGTTTCGGCGCCACCGACAGCCACCAGCAAGGGCGCATTGAGCGACAGCGCTCGTTGGAGCGGGCTAAAGCGCTCGATCTCCTCGGCCGTCAAGTGCAGGCTGTCGTTCTGGAAAGACAGGGCCACCGGCGCCAGGTCAAACAGACCGCTGATGGCGACGCCACCGCACAGGCCGTCTTCAGGAAAACCCATGCCTGCCATCCAGGCCGTGTCCATCAGTTCGGCCACCAGGTGCCCGCCGGCCGAATTGCCCGCGACCGCGATGCGCGCACGGTCCAGCCCCAAGGCATCGGCCTGGCGGTGCAGATGCACCAGGGCCAGGCGGCAGGCCTGCACCACCTCCTGCATGCGCACCCTGGGGATGAGCGGATAGTCGATGACGGCCAGCGCCACGCCGTGGTCCACAAAGGCGGGCGCCAGAAAAGAAAACTGGGCCGCTCGCATACTGCGCCAGAAACCGCCGTGGATGAACATCAGCACCGGCACCGGCCCCTGCAAGCCGGGCGGCCGGTAAAGGTCCAAGGTGTGATCCGGGTCCGGTCCATAGGCAATGGCTCGCTCGCAGGCATACCGCGCGCTGACCTGCTCGGCGGCCAGCGCACGCCGGCGCATCACTGCGTCAAGGTCCTTGATGGAGTCCAGGGTGAAAGGCATGCGCGCTCCTGTTTGCATCGATGGCCGCGGCGACCGGGCCGAGCAGCGAGGGTAGCCGATGACCGGCCGCTTTTGAGCTATGTGGGAGCACCGCCCTCGGTGCGATGGGGCATCCGATCAAGCGCCGCATCGCCGCGAGGGCGCGGCTCCCACACCCATACCCATACCCATACCCATACCGGCTTTTGAACCCTGTGAGTGGGAGCGCCGCCCTCGGCGCGATAGGGCGGCCCACCCAACACTGCTATCGTTGCGGCTACCGACCGCCGCGAGAATGCGGCTGCAACCCACACCGCAAAACCAGGGCACACCATGAGCACCGAGCCGCGCACACTGATCCAAGCCTTGCGCACCATTGTTGGCACCGACCACCTCATCGAGGGCGATGACACCACGCCCTATGTGACCGAATGGCGGGGCCGTTTTCGGGGCGACGCGCTGTGCGTGGTCAAGCCCGCCGATCGGGACCAGGTCGCGGCCATCGTCAGCCTGTGCGTTCAGCACGGCGCGCCTGTGCTGCCGCAGGGCGGCAACACCAGCATGTGCGGCGGCTCGGTCCCCTACCCGGCCGAGCAGGCCCGGCCGCCGGTGATCATCAATCTTTCACGGCTGCGGCGCATCCGCCAGGTCGATGCCCTCAACAACTCCATCGAGGTGGACGCCGGCTGCACCGTGGCCGAGGTGCAGGCCGCCGCTGCTGCGGTCGAGCGCTTGTATGCGGTGAGCTTTGGCGCTGAAGGCTCGGCCCAGATCGGCGGCTCGGTGGCCACCAATGCCGGCGGCACCGGCGTGCTGCGCTACGGCAATACCCGCGACAACGTGCTGGGCCTGGAAGTGGTGCTGCCCGACGGCTCGGTCTGGGAGGGCCTGCGCACCCTGCGCAAGGACAACACCGGTTACGACCTCAAGCAACTGTTCATCGGCGCCGAGGGCACCCTGGGTCTGATTACCGCGGTCACGCTCAAATTGCACCCCAGGCCGACCGCGCAGGCCATGGCCTGGGTGGCGCCACGCAGCCTGGAGGACGCACTGGCCCTGCTGGCGCTCACCCAAGGCCACTGTGGGGCGAGCCTGAACGCCTTTGAGATCCTCAACCACACCCAGCTCGAGCATGTGCTAACCCATGTGCCCGGCCTGCGCGCGCCGCTGACCCAGCCCGCGCCCTGGAACCTGCTGATCGAGCTGAGCGACCGCAGCGACGCTGCGCAGCTGCAGGCCAAGCTTGAACAGGTGCTGACGCAGGCGGGCGAGCTGATCACCGACGCGGCACTGGCCAGCAACCAAGCCCAGTGCGAGCAGTTCTGGCGCATCCGCAGCTCGGTCTCTGAGGGCAACAAGAAGTCGGGCATGAGCCTGGTCTTTGATGTGGCGGTACCGCTGGTGCGGGTGCCGCAATTCATCGCCCAGGCCGAAGCCGCGGTGCGCCTGTTGTGCCCAGAGGTCCGGGTGCCGGTGGTCGGCCATCTGGGCGACGGCAATATGCACCTGGTGATCGTGATCGGCTGGGCGCATTGGCAGAGCTTGAGCGACCCGCAAGCCTTGCTGCAGACCATGCGCGATGCGGTCTACGCCATCGTTGCCGAATTGGGCGGCACCTGGAGTGCCGAGCACGGCATAGGCCGCATGCTGCTCAAGGAGATGCAGCAGTACAAGAGCTCGGTCGAGTTAAACCTGATGCGCACCATCAAGGCCACGCTCGATCCGCAAGGGCTGTTCAACCCGGGCAAGGTGCTGCCGGCTTGATGGGCTTGCGGCCGCCGGGTCGGTGCCGAGCCAGACCCCACCGGTCCTGATGTTCAGTCCAACGGGCCGCGCTCGAGCGCATCGCGGACCCGCGCATCAGCGATGCGGGCGATCAGGCTTCGCCTTTGGCTGAAGTCGGTGGCCCGCAGGTCTGCGATGCCGTTTTCGGTGACGATGCAGTCGACGTCGCTTTGGGCGGTCGTGACATAGGCGCCTTCGAGCCGGGGGATGATGCGGCTGGTGGCAGACCGCCCGCTGGTCGCCGGCAGGGCGAGGATGGCCAGCCCGCCGCTCGAGCGGCGGGCGGCCCTGAAGTAGTCGGGCTGGCCGCCGACCGTGCCCACATAGCGCGGGCCCAGAAACTCGGCGTTGACCTGACCATAAAGATCCACCTCGATCGCCGAGTTGATGGCCATGAAGGGCGAGCCGGGCACGCCTTGCACCAGCTGCGCAGGTGAGGCAAAGCCGAGCACGCCGGTGGGCGAGAGCGTGTCATACAGATCCTGGCTGCCGACGGCCAGGGAAGCCAGGCAGGCCTCGGGGACCTCCGTGTCGAGGGCACCTGCGGCCAGCAGGTCCAGAAACCAGTCGCCGACCATCCCTGATCGCAGCTTGAGGCCCCGGTGATGGCGCAGGGCTTGCGCCACCGCCACGGCCAGGCCGCCTATGCCCAACTGCACCGTGGCTCCGTCCGGAATGAGGCGGACCACCTGAGCCGCGACCCGGCGATGAACCTCGGCCGGTGCCGATTCGAGCTGTTGGGGCAGGGGCCTGTGGGTCTCGGCGACGACCACCACCTGGCTGCTGTGGATGCGCGTGGCACAGCGAATGGCCGGGATGCTGTGGTTGACTTCCACCACCACCGCCCGCGCCGTCTTGACCGCCTCCCAGGCATAGTCGATGGCACAGGCCGGGCTGTGATAGCCCTGCGCGTCGGCCGCTGAGACCTGCAGAAAAACCACGTCGGCCGGCAGTTTGCGCGCGGCCAGCAGCGCCGTCAGTTGCGACAGCGAGCAGGGCATCACCCGAGCCCGGCCGCGCTCCACCAGCGGGCCCAGCGTCCCCACGCCGCAATAGGTGGCCACGCTCAGCGCTTCGGGCAGGTTCTGGGACCAGGCGGGATTGAGCGAGAGGCCGCAAAAGGCCTCCAGGCCGCTGATGCGCGGGGCCAATTCGAAGAGCGCCTGCACCAGGTCGGTCGGCTCGGCTGTGGCCTGACCGATCAGCACCTGATCGCCCGGGCGCAGTACCTCGTCCAGTAGGGAAGTGATCATCAGAGATGCGCCGCGCAGCTCACTGACCCAGCGCCTTGAGTTGCAGGTGCTCGGGCAGGCGGCCGGCGATGGTCAGCGTCATGCTGGCGGTGCCATGGCTGGTCTTGCCGTCCAACACCGCTTCGATGGCCACCGGCTGAATACGGTGCCAATGCTCCTTGTGGGTGCCGTCCGGGTAGACGATCTTGGACGGGTGGGAAATGTCCCAGACATCGGTCTCGAGGTGGTTTTCACCGCGCCAGGCGCCCAGGCCCTTGCCGTCGTCATAGCCGCCGCTGTAGCCCAGGCCTTGCATCGCAATGGCCGAACCGCGCGCCTCTACCGCGATGCGCAGCAGCCGGCCGTCGTCGAGCGTGGCGGCCACGCTGCACCGGCGAAAGCGCCGCGTGCCCTCGTGCAGCTCGACTTCCAACGCGATATTGGACGCATGCTGGAAGGCGCCGGTGTCCCGGTCGGTCACCACACCGGTGGTGTAGGGCGTGTCATCGCCACGGCCCTGGAACAACAAGTGGCCGCTGAGCGCGTCGGTCGAAAAGAACAGGAAGGACATCACATGGCCCTTGTCCGACAGCGGCACCTTGGGTCCGGTGACCGGCTCGGGCACGCCCATGCCGCGCCGCACGCCCCAGGAGTGGTCGCGGCAGGACCACCATTGCTGGATATCGACCCGCTGCGTCCCCGACTGCAGGAAGCCGCTGGCTTGGCCGATCTGGTCAAAGCGGCGATAGTCCTCGACGGTGCGTCCTTGCAGCCGGGTGTAGTGCGGATGCTCTTCGCGGGCCGGCTCCACGCAATCCCAGCGCAAGCTGCCCTGCCAGCCGTGGTCGCCCGGCTCAATGATGATCTCGAAGGACTTGAGCGGCTCGATCGGCCGGATGCGCACCGGCCCACAGACGGTCTCGACGCTGCCATTGAGAGAGCGAGAGGCGCGCAGGTTGTACTGCTTGCCATCGACCACCATCACCACGCCTGCATCGAGCACGTTCATGTTGCGGTAGGCGCCCATGGTCACCTGGATCGCCACCCGGCCATCGCCCGAGTAAATCGCAAACCAGTAGCGGTCAAAAAACCGCGGGTCGCTGGTCCAGACATGGTCGAAGGTGGTGGGCAGCTGGTGCCAGAGGGTGTCATCAAGAGGGGTCAGCATGGGGTCTATCGCTTCAGGGTACTTTGGTCAGGGAGGCTTAGGAGGTGGTCGGTGCAGTCGGCACGTAACGCATCGGCATGCGCGAGGCCCGCTCGGTCATGTGGCCTTTGATTTTGGCTTGCAGATCGGGCGCCAGAGCCTGGCCACAAACCGCCTGGGCCAGCAGCTCGCGCAAAGCCTGGTTGCGCTGCTCGAGCGCGGCGCTGTCGGTGGGTTCAGGCTCGCTGCGGGCCAGGGCCTGGGCTATGGCCTCGGCCAGCGGCGGTGGCAAGGCCGGTGCCAGCTCGGCCAGCAGCTTGGCACAAGCCTGGTTGTCGTGCTGCAAGAAAGCGGCTACCGCTGGAATCGCCTGATGGAGCATGCGCAAATTGGCGATCAGCCCCGCCAGGATGGTGCGCGCGTAAGGGTCAGCGACGGCGGGGGCCACCACCTCCTCCAGAATGCGGCAGGTGCCGTGCAGCTGCTCGTCGACGCTCGGTCTCATGCGGCCTCCATCATCTGGAACATCGGTCGGTACAGCCAGGTGGGCGTTTGAAACACGCGGTTGTAGCGACCAGCCACGAACTCATGGACGGCCGTCAGCTGTATCACCGCCAGCTTCCAGCAGGCCAGCACATTCCACCAGGACAGGACCTGCTCGCTCACGGTGCGGCCGGTGAGAGCCTGGTAGGCGTCGACGATCTGCCGGCGCTCCCAGTGGCCCGGGATCTGGTGCTCGCGCTTGCGCACCGGGTTGGTGACCCAGCCCAGGTCTTCCAGGGGGTCGCCGAGGTGGGCCGTTTCCCAGTCGAGCTTGGCGCTGATGCGCTGCCCCTCGATCAGGGCATTGCCCGGCTTGAAGTCGCCGTGCACCAAGGTAATGGTTTCGGTGACCGGCGCCTGCTGCTGTAGCCAGCTCAAGATCAGATCGAGTTCAGGATGCGGCTCGAGCCTGACACGTTGGTACTCGGCCTGCCAGTGCGCCAGCTCGGTGCGTGCCGGCGAGTGCTGCGGCAGACCCAGGCTGCGTTCGAGCCCGCGCGCGCGCCAATCGACGCGGTGAATGGCGGCCATCAATTCAATGAAGCCACGCGCCAGAGCCAGGCGCTCGTCCAGCGGGCGACTGCCGTTGAGGACCATGTAGTCGCAGCTGCCGCTCACGCGCTCCATGACCACCGAAGGCGCGCCCAGAAACTGGCCCTGCGGATCCATCCAGTACACCCGCGGCGCCGGCACATCCGTGCCCTCCAGCGCCTTGAGCACCGCATACTCGCGCCCGCGCTCGGTGTTGAGCAGGGTGCCGCTGGCGTCGCGCATGAGCATCAGTGGGTGCTTGTGGGCGCCGGCGGCATCGGTCCAGGTGGCATCGAGCGACCAGTTCTCTCGCGACAGCCCGCCGGCTGCACGGACCAGCGACTGCAGACGTATGTCGCGCGCGCTCGGAATTTCATGCGTCATCAGGCGCTGCAGATCGGCCGCCACCTGCTCGGCGGGCGTGGCACTGCCCGAGGGGGCGCAGGTCGCAGGGCTTGGGGGATCGACGGACCGGTTCATGGGATGCACTCGTCAAGTTCGGGCGGCAGAGGGCAGCCCGGCGCAGCCGCAGGCGCCCAAAGGTCTGGGGCGAAGGCCAGACCCAGCTTACACGACGGCCTGTAAAAATTCGAATTTTCGAAAAACATATCGTGGTTTTGGAAAATTCTAACCCGCCTCAGGCCGAGGGCATGAACCTGAGAGACAGCGGCCAGGCCGCTGTCAGCGCCAGACTCGGCGGGAAGGCTCAGCCGCCGTGGCCGGCGCGCTGACGCAGCAGCTGGCCGGCCGCTGGCTGGCCCTGCGCCTGCGTGCCCAGGCGCTGCCCGTTGACAAAAACCGCCTCAACGCCGCTGGCCTGGCTGATCAGACGGTCTTGCCCGGCGGGTAAGTCATACACCCGTTGCAGCGCGCCGGCACCGATACGCTCAGGGTCGAAGACCACCAGATCAGCAGGCAGGCCCACGGCCACCCGCCCGCGGTCGTGCAAGCCGAAAACATCGGCCGGGTGAGACGTCAGCCGGCGCACCGCCTCCTCCAGGCTCAAGGCACCGCGCTCGCGCACCCAATGGCCTAGCAGATAGGTGGGGTGGCAAGCGTCGCACAGCTGGCTCATGTGTGCACCGCCGTCACCCAGACCCAGCACCACATGGGGGTCGGCCAGGATCTCGCGCACTTCGCTCTCGTCAAAATTGAGCAAGGCAATGCGCCAGCGCATGTGCAGGTCGCTGGCCAAGGCCAGGTCCAGCATCAAATCGACCGGATCGACCTGCCGCTCACGCGCCAGATCGACCAGCTTGCGTTCGAGCAAGCTGGTATCGGCGGCCCAGGAAATCGTCATCTCCTGAAACGAGGCCCTGCGGGTATCGCCTTCGGCCTCCTGGCCGGCAAACCAGGCGTCGTCCGGCCCGCGGCCGGCCACCTGGCGCTTGACGCGGGCGCGAAACGCTGGGTCTGCATACACCGCCCGCCGCTGCGCCTCGTCGTCGGCCAGGCGCACCGGCTCGAAGGACGCCCAGGTGTCAAACACCACCGGGGAGCGAAAGTCGAATTCAAACTGTATCGGCCGGCAGGCCCCCTGCCCGTGGATGGGCAGACCCTGCTGGCGCTGCTGCGCGGCCCGCTCCAGGTGGGCGCGGTGCGAGCCCGGCCCGAGCGAGCCGGCCAGCAGCGAGGTCCACACCACAGGGCGGCCACTGGCGGCATGCAACTGCTCGTAGGCCTGCCACAGCGGGTCGCGCCCGACGTTGTAGTGAATCAGGCCATGGCCGGACTCTCCGACCGCCCCGGCGAGCTCAAGCATTTCGTCAAAGGCGGCAAGCCGACTTGGCACGGGCCGGCCCGCATAGCCCACATGCACCTTGGAGACCGAGGTGGCAAAGCCGACCGCGCCCGCGTCCATGGCCTGGCGCACCAGCGCCCGCATCTGCGCCACCTCTGGTGCGGTGGCAGCGCGCGTCGTCGCGTCGTCGCCCATCACCCACAGCCGTATCGGCGTGTGACCGACCATCACCGCCACATTGATGCCCAGGGCAGTGCGCTCGAGCACGTCCATGTACTCAGGAAAGCTCTGGAAGGGCCACTGGCTGCCCAGCCCCGCCTCCAGCGCCGACAGGCTCATGCCCTCGACGCGCTCGAGCGTGCGCAGGATCAGGTCGCGGTGCTCAGGGCGGGTCGGCGCGACGCCAAAGCCGCAATTGCCCAGCACCGCGGTGGTCACGCCGTGCCAGGGCGAGATGCTCAGCTCGGGGTCCCACAGCACCTGGGCGTCATAGTGGGTATGGATATCGACAAAGCCCGGTGCCACCACCAAGCCCTGCGCATCGACCGTCTGGCTTGCCGCACCGAGCCCCTCGCCCAGCGCCACCACCCGCCCGTCTTTGACGCCCACATCGGCCCTGCGCCCAGGGCTGCCGGTGCCGTCGATCAGAGTCCCGCCGACGATCTTCAGGTCGAAATCGCTCATGGCTTTACTCGACCTTCACGCCAGTGAACTCGATCATGCGCCGCCAGTAATCCAGATCGCCCCTCTGGCGCTCGGCCAGGGCATCCGGGCTGCTGCCAATCGGATCGAAGCCCAGGGTCTTCCAGCGCTCCATCGAGTCAGGGTGACGCAAGGCCTTGTTGATTTCTGCCGACAGGCGCTCAGCAATCGGGCGCGGTGTGCGGGCCGGCGCAAAGACGCCATACCAGCCCTCGATCACGAAGTCCCTGAAGCCGGCCTCCACCATGGTCGGCAGATCCGGGGCCGCCGGCGAACGCTTGGCGCAGGTCTGGGCCAGTGCTCGCACCTTGCCGGAGCGCGCCAGCGGCAATGAGGAGGGCAGGTTGTCGAACATAAAGCTCAGCCGGCCGGCCAGCAGGTCGGGCATGGCAGCGCCGCTGCCCTTGTAGGGCACATGGGTGGCCTTGACGTTGCTGTTTCGCAGCAGCAATTCGGCCGCCACATGCTGCGAGCTGCCGGCAGCGGCCGTGCCATAGCTGGCTGCACCGGCCTGCCGGCCGATCCAGTCCACCAGCTCGCGCGCGTTGGTGGCCGGCACGCCCGGCGGCACGATCAGCGCCAGGCAGGAGGTGCCCACCAGCGTCAGGGGCTGGAAGTCGCGGATCGGGTCGAAGGCCATGTTGGGGAAAAAGATCAGGTTCGACGCGTGCGTGCTTTGCGTGCCAAAGACCAGGGTGTAGCCGTCGGCCGCAGCCCGGGCCACAAACTCCGAGCCGATGGCGCCCGAAGCGCCGGCCCGGTTCTCGACCGCCACCGCCTGCCCCAGCGACTCGGCCAGGCGCGCCGACAGCACCCGCGAGATCGCATCGGTCGGCCCGCCCGGGGCAAAGGGAACCACCCACCGGAGCGGCCGGTTGGGCCAGTCGGATTGGGCGCTCGCGCCAAAGGCAGTTACCAACAGGCCAACAGTGGCCAGAGCGGATCGCAGGAAATGGCGCATCGGATGATTTCCAAGTGTGGTCAATAGGGCCGCCAAGGGCCGACGGGGCTGCAGTATTTCACTTTCGGGGACATGCTGATCTTGGGAATACCCTGATGGGTACGCGCTCCTGCCCTGCGCCAGGCGGCCGAGCTCATGGGTGCCAAACTGGGGGCTAGGGCTTGCGAAACTATCCACTTTTATCCATAAACAGATAAAATATTATTTTTCAGATAAAAAGAGGTAATTGCATGATCGCCTATCACCGCACAAGGCTGGCGCAACAACTGGTGCAGGCTTTGCAGGGCAAAGCGCTGCTGGGCGATGCGCACAACGGCCTGTTCCTGGCCGCGCCGCGCCGTACCGGCAAAAGCACGTTTTTGCAGGGTGATCTGGCGCCCGCGCTGCAGCAGGCTGGTGTGGAAGTGGTGTACGTGGACCTGTGGGCCGACACCCGCCGTGACCCCGGCATCCTGATTGCCGAGGCCATTGCCCAGGCCTTGCAAGCGCATCTGGGTCTAGTAGCTCGCGCTGCCAAAAAGGCCGGCGTGAAAAGCGTGAAGGTGGCTGGCGCGCTGGACATCGACACCAGCAAGATCGGCCAGATCGACGGGCTGACCCTGGTGGATGCCTTGCGCAGACTGCAACAGGCCGCGGGCCGGCCGGTGGCGCTGATCGTCGACGAGGCTCAGCACGCCCTGACCAGCGAGGCCGGTGAGGTGGCCATGACGGCGCTGAAATCGGCGCGCGACCAACTGAACCAGCCTGGGGTGGTGAACCTGATGCTGGTGATGTCGGGCTCCGACCGCGACAAGCTGTTGCGCCTGGTGGTCAGCGCGGGGGCGCCGTTCTACGGCTCGCAGATACAGACACTGCCACCCCTGGACACCGATTTCATCGCCCACGTGGCTAGACTGGTGGAGGCCCAGCGGCCCGATCTGGTGCCGCTGGACCGCGCTGCCTTGCAAGAAGCCTTCGCCGCTTTTGGCCACCGGCCGCAGTTTTTCATGGCGGCCATGGGGGCGGTGCTCAGCCCGCTGTCGGGCCACAGCGGGCGCTTCGAGCCCGCGCTGCAACAGGCAGCGCGGGATCAACAGGCGCAGGATGAGGCTCAGATGGAGTCAGACTACCTGGGTCTCAAGCCCACCGAGCAGGCGGTGCTCTGGCGCATGCTGGACCAGGGGCCGCGCTTTCGCCCCTATGACGCCGAGGCCTTGCGTTTCTATCGCGACAAGCTAGGCCGCCCGGTCAGTGTCCAACAGGCGCAGAAGGCCCTGGAGTCGCTCAGGCAGCGCACGCCCGCCTTGGTGTGGAAGTCGGCGCGGGGGGAGTACGCGGTGGAGGACGCCGCCATGCACCGCTGGTTTCAAGCGCGTGTGGATACAGGCCGGTGGCCACCCGTCCTCGCACAAGGCAGCCCGCCCTTGGCAGACGAGTAAATGGCTGCGCCACGGGGCAGGGCATGGCGATGGAAGATGTAAGGCCTTGACGCAGGCGGTAGCTATTCCCCCACCACCCAACTCCCGCTCTTGCCCCTGCGCTTTTGCAGCAGCTTGACATCGGTGATCACCATGCCGCGGTCAATCGCTTTGCACATGTCGTAGATGGTCAGCAGGGCGACTTGGGGAGCTATACAAATCAACAACTTAGTCCACATTGAAGGCCATCAATTGACCTCATCCTACGTTTTTAGATGGACAAAATATGGACAAGCCTTCAGCTTGGCCGAGCTAGATAGTACTGCAACATTCAGCGCACTATTAGCCTAGGGGGGCACCCTTCTGATAGCGCCGGTTCGCCGACCCCACCCTACCCCTACACCCCTGAATCTGTGTATGGGGCCCAGCATGGGCTTGCACTCAGATTCGTTCGGCCGATATCCTCGGCGCTAGGCGGCAGACCACCTCAAGAACCGCGCTTAACCTACCCAAGACCCATCTACATCCCCGGTAAGCACCCCGACAATCTTGACCATTGAGTTGGTTGTAGACGAAGCGTCCATCGCCGAACTTGCACTCCAAGCCTCGTGATTCAACGGCTGATTGGTGTTGTAGGAACTGACGAGCTTGGCATCATCAAAGTACTTCCAGGTCGGCGCTGGCGCTGACAGCCCCACCACCATCTTGAGCACGCCAATCGCATCGCCCAAATCGACCGAGCCGTTCTGGTCAAAGTCGGCTGCCACGGCCTGATACGGCGACAGAGGTACGTTGTTACTGTTAACACTCAGGCCGACAATCAATTTCAAAATACTGATTGCATCGGTGAGGTTCACTGCCCCAGCCTTATTGACTTCACTGGGGGTCCTGCTGGCATCTTTCCAGAACTTACCCGGGAAATTGGTCTGCCCTCCACCACCCTGAGAGGCTCCCGTCGTGAAGTTGTAGCTGGAAGTGCCAGCGTAATTGTTGCCGGCCAGATCCTGAACAGAGCCAGCTGCGAATTCAACCTTGTAGCCCGTCGAGTAGCTCAGGTCGCTGGCCGGGTTGATGGTCAGCGTGCTGCCCGAGACCGTGACCTCGGTGCTGGACTGGGCGTAGGTCGCCATCGTGGTGCCATCGGCCTTCTTCAGAACAATGCTGCCCGCACCGCGCTGAATGGCCTCGCTGAAGGTCACCACCACATTGGCGCCAATCGTCACCGCCGTGGCCTCGTCAACTGGGCTGAAGGTCGATGCAGTGGGAGCCTGCACATCTCCTGGACCTGTTGTAAACCCGTACTCAGTTAACCCCGAGAGACTGTTTCCGTACATATCTCTCACGGAGCCATCTTGAAAAGCCAACTTGTAGCCGGCGTTGAAGCCAAGACTTGGGCCGACATTAATTTCTAGCCTGGTGTCGCTCCAGTAAATCCAGAGGTCCTTGCTTTTTTCTACGTCATAGGTGGAAAATATTTTCCCGGAAGTATCTTTAATGAAGATGGCGCCGGCGCCGAGTTGAATGGGCTCGTTGAAGGTGATTGTTACCTTATTCCCATAATCTCGACCATTCCATTCCTTATAGGGAGCAGAAATTACTTCAACGACAGGAGGAGCTTGATCAGTACTTGAGTCGGTTATTTCAATAGAAGAACTGAGTCCATTGGAAATCAACGTAAGTGTTTCAACTCCCTCTGTTTTGCTATCGGCCAGAATAGGAATAGAAATCTTGGCAACTCCATCCATCCCCACAGTTACCGAGCCAGACATTTTTTGATCAGAAAAATCCCAAGAAGTAATACCCGTGCCAATTAAAGAATATGAAATTGATGTGCCGTCAGCTCCCGCTCCGGCGAAGAGCGTAAATGTCGCCGTCTCACCCTCGCTCACAGGGGAATTAGGAGGCATTAAACCTATATCAGAGAATTTCCTTATGAAGTATCCGCCTTGGCTTATGCCATCAACACTGCCGCCAGTAGTTCCAGCTGCATATAGTGAGCCATCAAGTCCGATGGTTAAAGCAGTGACACCGTCTGTGCCAATTGTGGCAATGGTTTGATCCCAAAGCCTTTCACCACGGGCGTTGTACTTGGAGATAAACGCATCACTCTGCCCCCCCCAAAAAGTTTTACCAGGGAGGGCGCCTCCCACAGCCCCGCCAATGTAAATAGAGCCATCGAGTCCAACGACAATAGCCTGAACAGAGGTATCACCTCCAGAAACTCCTAAATGCGAAGTCCATAGCTCCTCCCCTTCGGAAGAGTACTTCGACAGAAACGCGGCTTTAGTACTTGTTGGGCCGGTGACATATACTGCGCCGTCTACACTTACTGCGACCTTTAAATTATAATTTCCAGAAGCATGAAAAAGTTTAGTCCATAATACCGCCCCCTCTGCGGCGCCGTATTTGGAAAGATAATACTTGGAGGATGAGTCACTGGTATTTTGAGTTATCTCACCGTTAAATACTGGCGATTTTGTTTCGCCTACCACATAGATTGAGGAGTCGGACCCTATGGCTAGATCCTCCGAATCATCACTGTCTGATCCACCCATTAGTCGGGTCCAGACAAGTCGCCCATCACTGCTGTATTGAGAAAGAAATCCGTCCCTTGGCCCATTAAGAGTTTGTCCGTCAATCGAGCTATTAGCCCAGCCACAAACATAAAGCATTCCGTCTGTAGCCGTTTTGGCCGCTTTCGCGATATATGATCCGCTCCTAGCTGGGTCGGTTGAAATTAATGTTCCATCGCGGCTATATTTCGCTATATACGGTCCCGGTCTATACTCAGAGACAACGTATAGTACATTTCCCGCCCCCTCGCTTATTCCTGCAACCCCATCTCTACCGTTATCTGATCCCAATGCCTGCTGCCAGATAATTGGGTTGACTTCACGAAGCGCACCATTGGAGTAGTATTTTTTGATAAGTTCTGTATCGAATTTGATAATTCCAATATCGCCTGATCCAAGAAGTGTTGTGCCGGCAGCGTAAATTTTGCCATCACGCCCTGTTATCAAGGATAACGGAGTAAAGGCATCATTTTGATCTGCGCGATACGGAGGGCCTTGATGGGTCCATATTGGCTTTGCAGTGATGGTGCCCGTTGTAAAATTATAATCATTAATTCCAGAATAGCCATTCCCTGCCAAATCTTTGATTGAGCCAGCAGTGAGTTCAATTATGTACCTAGTACCGTAACTAAAATCTATGGCCGGATTAATTTCCAGGGTAACTCCAGAAACGTTGAGATTTGTGCTGGTTGCAGCGCTATAACGAGCAATTATGTTGCCGCCACTAGTTCGGAGTATGATTTCGCCCGTGCCGCGCTGAATGGCCTCGCTGAAGGTAAGAACAACATTACCACTGATTCCAATAAAATTAGCCTCGTCGGCTGGACTGAACTTGATAACTGTCGGTGCTTTGGCGTCTATCATTTGAATTATCTTTGATTAAGAATCGAATAAACTATCCCGCCTATGCATGCCTTAACTTGTGAAGAGCATCGAATTAACTTTATTGCATCCTTTGACATGAACTATAAAGCGCGAGCTGTTCAAACATACTAGTAGGTTGAGGTCTGATCGGCTAAAACGCCGACCTCGTGCCCGATCTGGGATGGATCATCAGCATTGACCTGCAAAAAATCCACCCAGTTCAACAGGTGATGCTTCGCCGCCAGGCTGTCAGGCTTGCTCCGGTTGAAGGCCGGGTGAGCCAGAACGAAGTTGTGGACTAAGTCCCTTGAGTACATCGAATGCGGGATGAAGTGCTCCACACCAGCCTCTCTTGACCTGCCCTCTTCCAGCGTACCAACCAAAAGGAAGGAAGTTCAAATCCCGGAGACTGACCAAAGTAGATGTTCGTTCATTTGGTAACCATGGTCAAGTTCGATATTTGCGGGCGGGTTAGAGGATCTTTGGTCACGACGGTCGGCCAACGTCCGCCGCCTCCCTTCACTCGACCACCGGTCTTCGACCGTGCCTCGTTACGCCTCACCGGATCTGGTGTAGCCATCGGTGACAAAGTCATCTTTCCTGATCGTCAACGCTCAGGGAAGTACCGAATCAAAACCGAGCAGAAACCGACTCGGTTTCACAAAATCCCTGGGGCAATTGATAAGTAGCCGTTTACCGCACGGCCAGGGGGAAGGCATTTGTAGACCGCTGCCTAACTGCTTAAAGCCAGTAGCAAAAGTCCAGTGCCCGTAAACGCTGTCCATAGGCTGCTCTCTTCCGCGTTGCATCTCCTGCGGCCTGACTTATGGAGCCCCAAACCTGATTCGGAGTGATACGGAGGATTGCTTTGCGAGGAGGCTTAGATAATCACAGCCATCGTGAAGCCACGCCCGCGCACCAAACCACAGAAGGACGCACCCAGCAGCCGGGTAATCCCGAGACAACTGCTTGACTTGCTTGCAGAGCACATTCCGGGCTTCCGCGATGAAAAGTACGCCTTTGAGATCGCATGGTTGCTGTGGTGCCGCATGGATCCCTATAGGGAACACCGTGCGTATGTCGGAGCGATCTGGATGCACACCGACGAGATCCGGCGGCTTTTCGGCGAAGTAAAGTACTTCTCAAATGCCAACCGCTCGCCAGCGCAACGGTACTTCCAAGTCTGGCGTCACCTTAACGGCACCGCGTCCCCCAAACACTCACACACCTTCGGCTATCGACCGCAGCCGTGGATGCAAAAAGTGCTGGACTGGTCGATACAGGGCGGGCAGCAACTTGACTTTATAGACTCAAGGGATGATGCTCGCCGCGTCTATTCGAGAGCCATTCGTAGCACTGACGTTCACGGGCACGCGGTGCGGCGCTGGGCCGGCGTCTCTGTCCCATCGCTTGTCCCGGTCAATGTTGAAAATCTACGGCTGCTCTTACGCATCTGGGAATACCTGATTCAATGCCAACAGCAACCAAAGATACTTGCCGAGCTCTTGCAGCGATACGACCTGAAAGAAGTGGCGCTTGACCGCGCGAAACGGCAAACCCAAGCGCTTATGGCTGAGGCCCAAGGGAGCAGACACCCCGCAATGCTGCATATGCTGTACTTGCTGCACGAGAGCGGCCGTTTGTACGCCGAAGGGCTGAATCTGCAATCGTGCAAGCGTGAGATCAGGCAGGCGGCCCTTGCCGGTTGCTGGGATGTCGACATCAGTACCTGCCATTTCGCAATCATGGCGCAGATGGCCAGGAAGTTTGGAGTGTCTTGTCCAAGCATTGAAGGCTATGTTGCCCGCAAGAAAGAGTATCGAGATCAGATCGCCCGGGACATCGGGGTCTCCGTACGTGAGTCCAAGAAAATAATCAATGCGGTGGGTTATGGGGCGCCGCGCTCCATCAGTCCTTACACGGAAATTCCAAGGCAAATCGGCCAAGAAAAGGCGGCGGCATTCTTCGCACACCCTCTATGCTGCGGCATCAAGGCCGACGTCGACACAGCAATCAAGAACATTCTGGCCAAACACCCGACCAAAGGCAAAAAACTAATCAACCTTGCCAATCGGGCTATCGCCAAGGAGTCGGACAAGGGCGAACCGATCAAGGAAGGTACGCTGATGGCGCATCTGCTTCAAGGAGTCGAGGCTGCTGCGCTTGAGGCGGCGGTGCGGGCCTGTGGCAGGCGAGTTTTACTACTCCAGCACGATGGATTTACCGCAACCGATGCTGTGGAGCCTGCCATGCTCAGGGCGGCTGTTCTCAAGGGCACCGGCTATGAACTATCGTTCGAGGTCGAGCAAATTCAGATGCCGTTTCAAGGCTTGGAGGTAGAGGTACAACGCTTTAACAAAAAATTAGACGAACCGAAAAAACCCAATATCCACGCAGGTTTACAGCAATTTTGGCCTTGTTTCTCGGGCACTGTAGCCTTCTCTCCCGACGATGTGCCGCCTGTGTTCCCTATGCCTTTGTCTCTGCCTCCTCCTCCGTTCTAGTCTCTTGCCTCCGCGTCTTTGACGAGCCCATTCAGGTTATCCAACAAACGCCGGTCTTCGCGGCGCTGCCGAACCATATGTTGTGCTCGTTCACCATGTTTCAGGGGGGCTCCGGGCGACTGGCCGCCGTGCATCCGGCACCTCCTCTTCCCATGGATTGGTGTGTTTCGGCAGGGCTGGCCTGATCGGCACCTGGCTCCGCAGCGAGGGATCAACGCCAGTGCGGCTCTGGCTTGGTGCATGGGGTTGCACTGTATTTTCATCGCCTTGAGATCTGCCCCACGACTGCCGTGCCGGCTACACAGACGTTCTGTACCTGAACCGACCGACTCTCGCCCATTTGCAGCCGTTGCAATACTAGTGCCGCTCTGGCAAAACCATCCAACAAGCGGACTGCGGTCTTCGCTTTCAGGCACGATGCCTGAGGATCCTTGGCCTGCTCGGACTCGGCAATCAGGCTCATGGCCCTCCGGTGCGCCGCAGCCATTTGATGGCACAACATCTTTTCGATGGCGTTACTTGCCCCAGCCTGCTCCGCCACCTCTACTCCGATTTCAAGCGATCCTGTCCGCTCGAGCAAATGTGCTCTTTGCTTGGAGGCTTCAGCGTTGAGCAGATCTGGCTCTTGGAGCACCGACTCAATCCCGGGCAGCCCATCCTCCGCCGAAGGCACTATCTCGCCTCCTAGGCCCATTTGGAGTGGTTTTGGAGGTATCAGAATCGACCGAGCTTCGGCGTCCATTCGGTCGGCCAGACCGAGTTCAAAATCATGGCGCACAGGGTCGCGTTTGGAAGCCAGCGCCCTGACATGCCGGGCTTCAAGTCGTTGCTTGACGGCTTTCGCTGCTACCGGTTCGTGGGCCAGTTTCATGGCGTACTTGAAAAAGTCCATATCAGCGCCGTAGGTAGCACCCGGGATCCAGTGGGGCTAGGCTTTCCTCAGCAATTTTACTTGAACATGGTCCATTTCTTGTACAGTTTTTGTCCACCTCAAGCACCGCAGGTGCATGATCTGAATGTGAAGTCAGAACCACTTTCTCAAAGGCAAAAGGCACAAAGCTCAGCCGTCTGATCGGGCAGAGCGCTGCCTTGACGATGTAGTAGCTTCTGGTCTTGTAGTCCCGGTAGCGCTGCAAGTCTTGCGGGGACTGTCAGTATTTCTGTGTGTGAGGCGGTTGGGTGAATTGGTTATGGGTTGCTGTTTTTTTATCTTCAGGCCCCTGCCAGGCCGCCGGAGGCACCCCCCGGTTGGGCCATGTACTC
>JAIXOM010000025.1 GCA_027486755.1 Comamonadaceae bacterium
CAGCGCGCTGGCGATGCTGCTCGGTCTGCCACAAGCAAAGAAATCGATTAACCTTCAACTTGGACTTCCTTCCTTTTGATTGGTACGCCGGAAGGGGGCAGGTCAGCGACAACTAGCTTGACATACCCCGAAAGGTTGACGGCAAATAACATATTTGTTAGGATTGCCCCATGGATTTCGAGATCAGGTACTACAGCGAAAGCGTTCAAGTTCAGATACTTGAGTTGCCTGACACCTTGGCTGCCCGCTACATCGTGTTGACACGAAGAATGCTTGCGATTGGCCCCAACCTGGGTGAGCCTCACACCAAGGCGATGGGAGGCGGTTTGTTTGAGTTGCGACTCAAAGGAGCAGAAGGAATTGCCCGCGTGTTCTATTGCATGCTGATTGGTAAGCGCATCGTAATGCTGCACAGTTTTGTCAAAAAGTCACAGCGCACACCAAAGCAGGAACTGGAAGTGGCGCAAAGCCGATTGAAGGAGATCAAAAATGAAGACGCATGACCAACTTGTCAAAGCAATGATGAAGCGCCCTGGCGTCAAAGCCGAGGTGGGTCGCATCGAGCGCGAAGAGGCCGTTTTGCTCGATACCTTGCTCAAGGCTCGGTATGAAGCGGGTCTCACACAGGCTGATGTTGCCCAACGTATGGGCACACTGGCACCGGCTGTTGCACGACTTGAGCGATCATTGGCAACAGGTAAGCATTCGCCTTCAATTGCCACCGTACGCAAGTACGCCAAGGCTTGCGGTAAAACCCTTATTCTGCAAGTCGCTTGATCACATAGGCGGCGACGAAGTCAGCCTGGTCTTCGCGCCACTTGCGCTCCTGCTCGCATGTCACGAGGTCGCGCAGGTAGTTGTCGCAGACCTGAGAAATGTTGATCCCAAGGTCTTTGGCAGCTTCTAGCACGTCGCTGCTCAGGCTCAGATTGGTGGCCCGCTTACCAGGCAGGCCAGTGCGTGCGCGGCGGGTGCTTTGTGTGGCTGGCATCGCAATCTCAATGCGCATTCGAATGTGCGCAAATACTAGCACTCGAGATCCTTTGGGGTAGGGCGGGGGTAGGGGCAGGCGGCTAGACCATCGCTGAGCCCCCCGACAATAGCGCCCATGCTCTCCACCCACCCCCGTTTTGACGCAGTCCTCTTCGACCTGGACGGCACGCTCGTCGACAGTGAAACCACGGCCATTGATGTGTTTCATGAAGAAGGTACTGCCTTGGGGCTTTCGTTCAGCCGTGAAGAGGCGTTCCGGGCTTTTCGGGGGCAGCCCATGAGTCACTGTGTGGCCTACATTGCCCAGCGCCTGCCCCAGCCTGCGCTGGCCTTTGGTGAAGACTTCAGCACCGGTTTCACTGCCCATATTCGTCGCCGGCAGGCCGAGCGCTTTCGGCAGAATCTTTCGCCCATGCCCGGCGCGCACGAGTTGCTGCAGGCCCTGGAGCTGCCTTTTTGCGTGGCGACCAACGGCCCGCGTGAGAAGGCCGAGCTGACGCTGGGCCTGACCGGCTTGCTGCCATTTTTTGACCAGCGCCTGTTCTGCGCGTATGAAGTCGGCAGTTTCAAGCCCGAGCCGGGCTTGTTCCTGCATGCGGCGCAGGTCCTGGGCGCGCAGCCCTCGCGTTGCGCCGTGGTGGAAGACAGCCTGCCTGGCGTGCTCGCCGGTCTTGCCGCTGGCATGCAGGTGTTTAGCTTGACCGATGTTGAGCCTGCGATTGCAGCCAACGGCCAGGTGCGGCGCATCGCTGCACTGGGTGAGCTGCATCAGCTGCTTATGGGGTGAGGGCAGGCTGGTTGTGTGGGCTTGACCGGGTTGGGTGCGGCCCGATCCCCCGCCAAAGCTTGGCCACGAACGAATTCGGTAGGAGCGCCGCCCCGGCGCGATAGGACGGTCGATCAAGCGCTGTATGAGTTCGGTCGCCAGACCAAGCTACAGTCCAATGTGGGTGGCTTCTGCGCCACCTCGCTATCCCCTAGCCTTCATCCTCAAAACAAGACGATGTTCGTCATTTCCAAACTGCTCTCCGCCATCACCCAGCCTGTGTTCTGGCTGGCCTTGTGGTGGGCGTTTGCGCTCTTGGTCTTGCCGCGCTGGCGCCGCACAGCGGTGCTCATGCTCTGGAGTGGGCTGGTTGTGCTGGGCTTGTTGGGCTTCAGGGCAATGCCCGACGCCTTGCTGCGGCCGCTGGAAAACCGCTACCCGGTGCCCACTGCCGAGGCAGTAGGCCGGCATGTGGGGGTCATCGTGCTCGGCGGTGCGGTGGGTCACCCCGACAGCTACTCTGCGCACGGCCAGGTGCCGCTGGGCGATGCCGCTGAGCGCATGACGGTGCCTGTGGGTTTGCTGCGCCAGTATCCCAAGCTGGCTCTGGTGTTCTCCGGCGGGGAAGGGCGCTTGCTGACTACCGGTGTGAGCGAAGCGGAACTGGCCCGCGCCTTCTATCAGCAGCAGGGGGTAGACATGTCGCGGGTGCAAATGGAGAGCGGCTCGCGCACCACTCGAGAAAACGCGCAGCAGGTGGCCAAACTGCTGGGCGATCGCTGCAAGGAGCCGTGGTTGCTGGTGACCTCTGCCTGGCATATGCAGCGGTCGATGGACGAATTCGAAGCCGAGTTCGGTAAGCGCGGCTGCAAGGTCACGCCCTATCCGGTGGACTTTAGAACTGGCGCCTCGACGGCGCTGAGCGAGTATGAGTTGGCGCCCAGCCTGATGCGTTGGCAGACCGCTCTGCACGAGTGGCTGGGAATTTGGGTGTACCGGATGACCCGCTGATGCACCTTAGCCCCTAGGGCGCGAGCGACCCCGCAGGTGCAAGGGCTGGGGGCATGCCTTATCCTCGAGCCCCTATGAAAACCCTGATTCGTTGCCTGCTTCTAGCGTTGACTTGGCTCACCTGCACGGCGCAAGCTGGTGAGTTGGTCGATAGGCTCAAGGATGGCAAGCATGTTCTGCTCATGCGCCATGCTTATGCGCCCGGCGTGGGTGATCCGCCGGGCTACAAGCTCGAGCGCTGCGAAACCCAGCGGGTGCTCAATGAGGAGGGCAGGGCGCAGGCCGAGCGGGCGGGGCGCTGGCTGCGTGCTCAGGGGCTGGAGGGGGCCCGTGTGTATTCCAGCGTCTGGTGCCGCTGCAAGCAAACGGCGGAGTTGCTGGCCCTGGGCGCCGTGACGGTAGAGCCTTCGCTCGCGTCTTTTTTCGGCAGCCCGGATCAGGCCGCCAGCAGCAACAAGAAGCTGCAAGCCTTTATTGCCAGTTCATTGGCGACCAAGAATCTCCAGCCTTTGGTCTTGGTGACGCACCAGGTCAACATCCGCGAGTTCACGGGCAGAGACATAGGCTCTGGCGATATGGTGTTGGCGCGTGTTGATGCCCAAGGCCGTGTGCTTGACTACCGCATTTATCCAAGTCCATGAAGGGGCCTGCCATGTTCATCAAGCGCTGGTTTCTGTTGGCTGCGCTCTTTGTGCTGAGCTCTGCCAGCGCACAGACGGCCCAGCCGCTGCCGCCTCTGCAAGCCATCGCCTCCCTGGACGTTGCGCGCTACATGGGGCGCTGGTACGAGATTGCCAAGCTGCCCAATTGGTTTCAGCGCAAATGCGTGGCCGACACATCGGCCACCTACCGGCTCTTGCCCGACGGCCGGGTTGAGGTGCTCAACCAATGCCGCAAACAAGGCGGAGAGATGGATCAGGCCCTGGGCGCCGCCCGCCAAATCGGCCCGGCCACATCGGCCAAGCTACAGGTGCGCTTTGCGCCGAGCTGGCTGTCGGTGCTGCCCTTTGTCTGGGGCGATTACTGGGTGATTGACCTGGACGAGCGCTACGAGCTGGTGGCCGTCAGCGAGCCCAAGCGGCAGTATCTGTGGATCCTGTCACGCACGCCCCAGGTGGACGAGGCCCGCTACGCCGCACTCCTCGTGCGGCTGCAGGCCATGGGGCTTGATGTGGGGAAGCTGGAGAAGACGCGGCAGGGGGAGCGCTGAAGCTGGGCGCAGCGTACCGCCGCTTTAGATGCGGCCATGCGCAGGCGCGGCTCAGACTTGTAAGGCCGCAGTGCTGGGCGCTCAGCCGTCCATAAGTTGGGTCAGCATTTGGCGACACTGGCCCGCGCTTTCCACCAGCAGCCGGGGCTGGCCATGCATAAAACAAAGCTGACAACGGGGTCGGCGTGCGGTAATGGCGTAAGGCCATGAACCAATTTGCGATACTCTACAGGCACGGTTTATGGCGCAGGCTCAACGCCTTCTATGAGGGTTTGACGTGGGTACATGCATAAACCGGGGTGCCTCCGGGGGGCCTTTCAGGGGCCTGAAGAAGGCAAGAAAGCATTCCAAAATCAATTCACTGCAAGCCCTTACGGACGGAAATACTGCTAGTTCCTTGACCCTCGGTAAACGACGAGTCAGCAACTAGAAAAGCATGATTAATCTCACCCCCGTGATCCTCTGCGGTGGCTCGGGCACCCGGCTATGGCCCCTGTCCCGTGCTGGCTTCCCCAAGCAGTTTCTCTGTCTGACCGGTCAGGAAAGTCTGTTCCAGCAAGCCGCGCAGCGATTGGCTGGGCTCGGGGCAGACGATATCCGGGTGGCCAAGCCTCTTATCGTGACCGGAGAAGAGCACCGTTTCCTGGCTGCCGAGCAGTTGCGCGAAGTCGGCATTGAGCTCGGTGCAGCCCTGCTGGAGCCGGTGGGCCGCAACACCGCACCCGCGCTCACCTTGGCTGCGCTGGCTGCACAAGCTGACGGCCGAGACCCCGTATTGGTGGTCACGCCTGCGGACCAGACCGTGTCCCAGACTGGCGCATTTACCCAGGCCATGCAGGAGGCCGTTCGCGAGGCCAGCAGCGGCAGTATCGTCATATTGGGCATCACTCCCGATCGACCAGAAACCGGTTACGGCTACATCAAAGCGGCATCGCTTGGCAACGGCGCGTCCGCCGCGATGGGCCTCAGAGCAGTCCAAGCGTTTGTCGAAAAGCCCAACGCTGCCAAGGCCCAGCAATACCTGAGCGAGGGCGGCTACTACTGGAACGCCGGCATGTTCGTCCTCAGGGCCTCGGTCTGGTTGCATGCGCTCTCAGTCTGCCGCCCCGACATCGCCAGTGCGACCGCAGCGGCTTGGCAAGGCAATGCACAAGACCAGGCCTTCATCCGCCCTAGCAAGGCGCAGTTCATGGCCATTCCCAGCGAATCGATTGATTACGCTGTGATGGAGCCCTTGAGCCATGAGTCTTCGGCCCTCAGTTCCAGACACCCCTTGAAGATGGTCCCGCTTGAAGCTGGCTGGAGTGACCTTGGCGCATGGGACGCCGTCTGGAAGGTGCTGCCCAAAGACGGGCAGGGTAACGCCCACATGGGCGATGTGCTCACCACAGATAGCAGAAACACGCTGGTTCATGCCTCCAGCCGTTTGGTTAGCCTGGTCGGCGTTGAAGACCTCATCGTGATTGAAACACCCGATGCCGTGCTCGTAGCCGACAAGAACCGCAGCCAAGATGTGAAACACATCGTCGCTCAGTTGCAAGCCGCAAAGCGCGAAGAACAAACTTTGCACCGCAAAGTACACCGCCCCTGGGGCTGGTACGACAGCATCGACGAAGGAGGCCGCTTCAAGGTCAAGCGCATCCTGGTCAAACCTGGGGCCAGCCTTAGCCTGCAAAAGCACCACCACCGGGCCGAGCACTGGATCGTGGTCAAGGGCACTGCAGAGATCACCAATGGCGATAAGGTCCTGTTGCTGACCGAAAATCAGTCCACCTATATCCCCTTGGGTGAGATCCACCGCCTGGCCAATCCTGGTGCAATTCCTCTTGAAATCATCGAGGTACAGTCAGGCAGTTATTTGGGGGAGGACGATATCGTTCGCTTTGAAGACCACTACGGGCGAGCCAAGACATGATTGAAGCGGCCAAGATCTATGTTGCAGGCCACAGGGGTATGGTGGGCTCGGCCATCGTTCGCCGCTTGCTGGCCCAAGGCCATCCGGCTCAAGGCATCGTCGGCCGCACCCGCGCCGAACTGGACCTGACCGACCAAGCCGCTGTGCGTGCCTTTTTTGCACAAGAAAAGCCCGACCAGGTTTACCTGGCTGCGGCCAAGGTCGGCGGAATCCATGCCAACAACACCTACCCAGCCGAATTCATTTTTGACAACATGATGGTGCAAGCCAATGTCATTGATGCGGCCTTCCGCCATGGCGTCAGGAAATTACTCTTCCTGGGCAGCAGTTGTATCTATCCCAAGCTGGCAGCCCAGCCCATGCGCGAAGATACGCTGCTCACCGGCACCTTGGAGCCCACCAATGAGCCCTATGCGGTCGCCAAGATCGCCGGCATCAAGCTCTGCGAAAGCTATAACCGCCAGTACGGCACCAGCCACGGTCTGGACTTTCGCAGCGTCATGCCCACGAATCTTTACGGGCCCGGTGACAACTACCACCCTGAAAATTCCCATGTCATTCCTGCGCTGATACGCCGCTTCCACGAAGCAAAGATCAACAATGCCCCCAGCGTCGCCATATGGGGGACGGGTAGGCCCAAGCGTGAGTTTCTTCATGTCGACGACATGGCAGCGGCCTGCGTCCATGTAATGAATCTCGACAAGGCTAGCTACGAACAGCGCACCCAACCTATGCTCAGTCACATCAATGTGGGGTCGGGCGAGGACATCGCCATCGCTCAAGTCGCACAAGCCATCGGCAAGACCGTGGGCTACCAGGGCGAAATCACCTTTGACACCAGCAAGCCTGACGGGACGCCGCGCAAGCTCATGGACAGCTCGCGACTCAATGAATTGGGCTGGAGACCACAAGTGGGCCTGGAGGCCGGATTGGAAAGCGCCTATCAGGACTACCTCAAGAACCAATCAACGCAAATCTGAGGCCCTCACTGTGACTGCTACACCTAAAGTCGCCTTGGTAACCGGTATCACGGGCCAGGATGGTTCTTACCTGGCTGAATTCCTCCTGGACAAGGGTTACATCGTCCACGGTATCAAGCGGCGCTCGAGCTCTTTCAACACCCAGCGCGTGGACCATATCTATCAAGATCCCCATGTGGATAACGCAAGCTTTAGATTGCACTACGGTGATTTGAGTGACACCAGCAATCTGGTGCGCATCATCCAGGAAACCCAGCCTGACGAAATCTACAACCTCGGCGCCCAAAGCCATGTGGCCGTGTCCTTCGAGTCCCCCGAGTACACAGCCGATGTCGACGCGATCGGCACACTGCGTCTGCTAGAAGCCATTCGCATCCTCGGCTTGGAGAAGAAAACACGGTTCTACCAAGCGTCTACCTCCGAGCTTTTTGGCTTGGTGCAGGAGATCCCACAAAAGGAGACCACCCCGTTCTACCCACGTAGCCCCTACGCTGTGGCCAAGATGTATGCCTACTGGATCGTGGTGAACTACCGTGAGGCTTACGGCATGTATGCCTGCAACGGTATTTTGTTCAACCACGAAAGCCCTCGTCGTGGCGAAACCTTCGTCACCCGTAAGATCACTCGCGGTCTGGCCAATATCGCCCAGGGGCTGGAGCAGTGCTTGTATATGGGCAACCTGAACGCCCTGCGTGACTGGGGCCATGCCAAGGACTATGTGCGCATGCAGTGGATGATGTTGCAACAGGAGCAGCCTGAAGACTTTGTCATCGCTACGGGTGTTCAGTACAGCGTGCGGCAATTCATTCAGTGGAGCGCCCAGGAACTGGGCGTCACGCTGCGCTTTGAGGGCCAAGGCGTGGATGAAATCGCCCTTATTGACAAGATCGTAGGTGATAGAGCCCCAGCACTCAAAGTGGGTCAGATTATTGTGCGTATCGACCCGCGCTACTTCCGCCCCACCGAGGTCGAAACCCTGTTGGGCGATCCTTCCAAGGCCAAACAAAAGCTGGGCTGGGTGCCTGAAATCACCGTGCAGCAGATGTGCCATGAAATGGTGGCGTCTGATTTGCAAGATGCCCGACGCCAAGCCCTGCTTAAGGCCAATGGATACACAGTGAATGTAGGTGTCGAATGAAGCAGGCCTTCGCCAGTGCGGCCCCTGGGCCCTTGAGATGCGACAAGGAATCGTCTGAATGATTGGAACTCGCCTTGATGGTGGGCTGGGCAATCAGTTGTTCCAATACGCTGCCGGCAGAGCGCTCGCGCTTAGGCATGGCACAGGATTGATGCTTGATCTCTCGGCTTTGGGCACAAACGTGCCTGGTGTCACGTCTCGCAAGCTGGAGCTCTCCAATTTCAAGCTGAGCCAGAGCCTTGTCAAGTCGGTTCAAAGTGGTCTTCCATCCTGGATACATCGTTTTCCGGCCTGGTCACGGTGGATCAGCCCGTGGCGTGTTTACCTGGAAAAGCATCTTGGATTTAATCCGCAGTTCTCTGCGCTCCCAGACAATAGTTTCCTGATCGGCTATTGGCAGAGCTTTCGTTACCTGTCGGATGTCGCTGAACACCTTATCAATGACCTCACCCCAATTGCCCCCCTGTCTCCAACAAGTATGGACTTGGCGCGGCAGATTGATTCGTCTGCGTCCGTCGCGATACATGTTCGTCGAGGTGACTATGTATCGCTGGCGGCGGCAGCCAGCTTCCACGGCACTCTTTCAGAGGCCTACTACTTCAATGCCATGCGGGAGATGTCTCATGCGATTGAAGGAGCTCGCTACTTTGTTTTTTCTGATGATCCTCAATGGTGCCGAGCCCATCTGGTTTTGGATGAGACGGCGGTCCTGGTGACCCACAATGTCGGCGCTGACTCTTGGCAGGATTTGATGCTGATGTCGAGGTGCCGGCACCACATCATCGCCAACAGTTCGTTCAGCTGGTGGGGTGCTTGGCTTGCCGATCAACGCTGCCCTAAGAACGCGAGTCGCATGGTTATCGCTCCTGCTCGCTGGTTCGCCGGCGATCCTGGCCTGAACCTCAGTGATCGATTCCCTCCCCATTGGCTCATCCGTTGAGGCCACGGTGATCGGCTCGCCCTGGTCCGGGTCGAAGGCCAGGGCCGCATACTGGAGTAACGGATTTACCCTGGCCCATGACGCTGAGCCGAACGCCATTTCGGAGTGCAAAGCCGATAGGTACATTCCGATCCGAGTCAGATAAGGGCAGATTGGCTGCTCGGTATTGCAGGCACCAGGGGGTAAACATGCTGAACAATTTGGAGCCATCGGCCTGTCCTCAGGTCGCTGGCTCACGCCTGCGGCCCTGAATGGCCATTCGACAAAAATTAAGCAGGTATGAAACCAGAAAAATGGATGAAAACTTGGTGATATTCGTGAAATTTCGCGTCAATCCGACGGCGCTGGTATAAAGTAATTTTTAAGTTAGAATTAAACCCTTCAAAAAGCAAGCAGCATCTGAAATATACCATGGTACAAATAAAGAGATTTCTGCAAACACTCCCGGTAGGGCAACGATTTTATAGAAATATCGACAATCAGTATGAACGAGATGATTTCGTCATCACCGAGCTCAAAAAAATAAGTGGTGGTAGCCTGATCCTGGATGCGGGCTGTGGGAGCCAGCGCTACCGGAGACACTGTTCACACTTGGACTACAGGGCCCAGGATTTTGGGCAGTACACCTCTGACCTAAAAAAGGTAATGGGGGGTCTTCCCGCCGAGCAGGAGGAGAGTTACCAGTATGGGAAATTGGACTACGTGGGGGACATTTGGCGCATCAAGGAAAATGATGAGGTGTTTGACACCATCTTATGCACCGAGGTGTTCGAACACATTCCGCATCCCATTGAGACCCTGCGCGAATTTAGTCGCCTCTTGAAGAAGGACGGAAAGCTGATTCTGACGGCCCCCAGTAACTGTTTGCGGCATATGGATCCGTATTTTTTTTACAGTGGCTTTTCAGACAGATGGTTTGAGAAATTTCTTACGGATAACGGTTTCAGGATAGGACAAATCACCCCGGTCGGTGATTATTACAGCTGGCTGATGGTTGAGATGGTTCGAACAGCGGCATCGCATTCAGTTTTCGCCAAGCTGGCCTTGGCGCCGGCCTTCCTGTATTTGTACAATAAAAGGAAGACCAAGACCTCAGTCGATACATTGTGCATGGGCTATCATGTGGTGGCTCAGAAAATTTGAATTGACTTTTCAGATGGAGGCCTTGGCAGATAAGAATCGGTAGATTCGATGAGATTTAATTCTGAAAAAATCGCGGTGGTTTTGGGTCGGTCCGTCGATGCCCTGGGGAGTCTTATATTTTTAAAAATGCTTGCGATAGCGGTCACCAAGGATAATGTAGGGACTTATCTGCTGGCGTCGTCTTTCTTGGCGGTTTTGCTCACGATGACTTTTTCCGCCTGGGATCAGGGCCTTCTTCGCAACTTATCGGATTACCGCGATCGGGCTGAGCTGTCTGCCCGATACAGTGCAATGCTACTAGGGTACCTAGCCATTGGCTTTGTATTGGCCCTGATTATCTATTTCGGGGTCATTGGGTTGGGAATATTTTCCAGCTTGCAGTTAGTTTGGGTGCCTTTATTGCTCTGGTTTGTCAGTGATGGCCTTAAAAACTTGAACCAGACTGTTGCAAGTGGTTTGCGTTCACGCCAGCTGATTACTTTTGCCAGCGCTATCGATTACGGCTGCCGCATTTCTTTTTTGGCTTGGTTCGATATGTATCAAATGGCGGATGCATCTACTGTCATCTACCTGCTTGTTCTTTCAGGGTTGGCCGCGACCATGGTCTATTTAGTCGCTCACCGAGGAATGTTGACCTATTTCTCTTGGCCTAATTTCCGCGGTACATTGCTGGAGTCGCTTGTTTTCTCCTGGCCCATGATCATATGGGGTCTTTTCGCCTGGATTCAGAATATGTCGAATCGGTGGATATTGAGCCACTTTACCAATCTTGGCGTGGTGGCTGAATATGGCGTGTTGGTGTCCATCGCAAGCTTTCCAGTGACGGCACTTCTCGGAATCGTCGTCACATATATCGTGCCGATCCTTTATGAGCAGGAGAATCTCAGAGTCGGTGCATCAAGGGCGATTGTGCTGAGGGCGGCTTTGGCTATGCTGCCCGTTTGTGCGGTACTGATTTTAATCGCCATCTTTTGGCATCGCGATATCATTCTGCTGTTTTCGGGCCCTGAATATATTGCTCACTCAGCTATGCTGCCGATTGTGGTGGCTGCGGTCTCCTTCAATGCGGCATGCTCAGTCTTGATTTATTCTGTTCTTGCGCAACGTCAGGTCTCGTCGCTGCTTTTTGCGAATATCTTGCCTGGTGTTATTTGCCTGATCCTTGGATATTATTTGATTCAATTATATGGTTTTGAGGGTGCGATATGGACGCTCGGCTTGACTCAGATTCTTGGCGGCGTGTTGTTTGTTCTCACTTATCTTTTCAAGAAGCCGGTGCAAACTGTAGCTTGAGAGGTCAATAGGCGGGATTTTGTTTTTTTGAGAGTGCCTGTGTTCTTGATGGCTGAGCGGTTTTGAAGGCGAGTTGGTAACTATTATGTGCGGATTGGTCGGTTTTGTGGGTTTCGGGCGCAGGCAGCCTCACGGGCTAGAGCGCTTGCTGGCTAGGCTCGCTCATCGGGGCCCCGACGATTCGGGCCTGTTTGAAAGCGACGATGGCCGCGTGGTCTTGGGTCATGCGCGGCTTTCCATCATTGACTTGTCTGCTTTGGGGCATCAACCCATGGCAAGTGAGGATGGGCGGTATGTCATTGTCTTCAACGGTGAAATCTACAACCACCGGGAAATTCGGCTGGACTTGGCATCCCGAGGTGTCCGTTTTGTCAGCGACTCCGATACCGAGGTCTTGTTGGCCGCTTACCAAGTCTGGG
Source organism: Comamonadaceae bacterium (assembly GCA_027486755.1). Taxonomy (GTDB): domain Bacteria; phylum Pseudomonadota; class Gammaproteobacteria; order Burkholderiales; family Burkholderiaceae_C; genus Polaromonas. Next base: position 11,809 of record JAIXOM010000025.1, read on the forward strand.
GCCAAGACTGTTTGGCTCGCCTCAATGGGATGTACGCCTTTGTCATTTACGACAAGGGAAATGCCAGTCATCCCCCCCAACTGTTCATGGCTCGGGATCGCGCGGGTGAAAAGCCCTTTTATTACTCACACCGCAAGGATTCCTTCGCCTTTGCGTCCGAGTTGAAGGCCTTGGACCATTCGGCCCAGATCAATCCGGTGGCGTTGAATCACTACCTTTCCTTGGGCTATGTGCCGGCAGGTCTGTGCCTCTTTGAGGGCGTTCACAAATTGCCCCCGGCCCATTTCGGATACCTGAACCTGAGCACGGGTGCGCTGGAAATCCGGCCTTATTGGTCCCTACCACCGAACCAGGCCCGTCCCGATGCTCAAGGCGCGGATCTGCTTCCTCAGGTGGCGGGCTTGATCGAGGACTCGGTTCGCCTGCGCATGGTGGCCGATGTGCCTGTGGGTGTGTTGTTGTCGGGCGGCCTTGATTCTTCCCTGGTCGCTGCTGCCGCTGCCCGCGTCAGTTCGCGGCCGGTCCAGACTTTCACGATCTCCCTGCCTGGCTCGTCCCTGGATGAAGCGCACCACGCCAAGAAGGTGGCCGACCATCTGGGTACCGAACATCATGTGCTGGCCTTGGGCAAGCCCAGCTTGGACCTCCTCGATGGTCTGGCTCCGCTGATCGATGAGCCGATTGCCGACTCATCTATCCTGCCGGCCTGGATGGTGTTTGGCCTGGCCAGGCAAAAGGTCACGGTGGCCCTGGGCGGTGATGGCGGCGACGAATTGTTTGGCGGTTACACAGACTATCCCACCAGCCTTCGCGACCAGAACAACTGGGGCTGGGTCCCGCCAGGGGTGTTTACTGTCTTGGCAGGCCTTGCGGCCCAGTTTCCCGCCGGGGTCAAGGGCCGCAATCGACTTGCTTCCTTGAGGGGCGGTCCTTTGCAGCAGATGATTTGGGGGCGCCCCTATTTCGACACCTGCTTACGCAAGCGGCTTTTGAGGCCCGAGGCCTGGGATGCATTGCGCGGCGCCCAAGCGGGGCCTGAGGAATTCCTCTTGTCGCTGTTTCAGGCGGGAACCACTGACATGGACCGGATGACCCGCACCCACTTTGGAAGCATTCTTCCCGATGATTTTCTCGTCAAAGTTGACCGGGCCAGCATGGCCCACAGCCTCGAAGTGCGAGCCCCTATGCTGGACCATAGGCTCATTGAGTTCTGCTTTTCGCAGGTACCTGATTCCTGGAAAGTCAAAGATGGGCAGCCCCGCCGGCTGCAACGTTTGCTCGCCGACAATTGGCTTCCCGCCGATCTGGACACCCGGAGAAAACAGGGCTTTTCAATCCCCATCAACGAGTGGCTGCGCGCAGAGGGTGAAGGTCGCCTCATGGAGCGCATGCAGTCCTTGCCCGATGTGATTGACCTTCGCCAGGTGCGAGGCCTGGTCCGTGGGCACCTGGCTGGTCGGGCCAACGGAGGCCGTCTTTTTGCTTTGATCATGCTGGCCATGGCCATGCGTAACATTTCCCCATGACACTGCGGCCACTTTTTACCGTCTGTATCCCGGCTTACAACCGGGCCCAGTACCTGGCTCCATTGCTCGACTCGATCTTTCAGCAGGATGAGGGCGATTTCGAGGTCTTGGTCTGCGAAGACCGCTCGCCCGAACGCGCTGCCATCGCTGCCATCATGGCGTCTTACGCGCAGCGTTATCAGGGGCGCGTTCGCTATGTGGACAATGAGCGCAACTTGGGCTATGACGGAAACCTGCGCGAGCTTGTCCAAAGGGCGCAGGGCCAATATTGCGTCTTTATGGGCAATGACGACCTCATGTGCCCTGGGGCATTAGCAGCCATTGCCGATGTGATTCGTCGCCATCCCGACGTTGGCGTGGTGGTTAGAACCTATGCGACCTTTGACGAGAGCCCCGACGTCATCAAGCAGGCCTTCAGGTACTTCCCGCAAGAGCATGCAATACCGGCAGGTCCTCAGGCCATAGCCACAGCCTTCAGGCGTTCTGTGGTGATTCCCGGTATGACGATCCACAGAGACAGTGCGGCCGAGCTGGCCAGCGCCGAGTTTGATGGCTCTCTGCTCTATCAGCTTTATCTGGTGGGGCGTGTCCTAGCCCATCGAAGCGTGGTGTTCACGCCGCAGATCATCGCTTTGCGGCGCGACGGCGTGGCTCCGGATTTCGGGAATAGCGAGGCTGAACAGGGTAAGTTCGTCCCTAAGGAACAAACGCCAGAATCCTCAGTGCATTTCATGGAGGAAATGATGCGGATCGCCCGGCATGTGCAGACTGCCACGGGCCTGCCGGTGTTCGGCCCGATCCGTGACGATATCGCTTGTTATTCCTACCCCATCCTTTCCATACAGGCGGGGCGCCGCAAAGCGGTGTTTTTCAGCTACGGCTTGGCCTTGGCGCGCATGGGCCTTTGGCGGTCACCGCATTTTCATGCCTATTTCGCATGCTTACTGATGCTCGGACCCGAGCGGGTGGATGGTCTGATCAAATGGATCAAGAATCGACTGGGTTACACCCCGCGCCTGGGTGCGATCAAGGGTCGCAGATCATGAAGGTGCTGGTGGCCGGTGACTGGCATTCAGACCTGCATGAGGCCGAGGTCTGTAAGTCTTTGCGCCGGCTCGGGCATGAGGCCGTAGAGTTCAGGTGGTTCCATCATTTTCAATTTGATACGGCCCGTCCTCATTCCCCGGACGCCCTTAACAAGCGGTTCCAGAATAAATACATCATTGGTCCCCTGATTGCGGCCATCAATCGGGAGTTTATAGACAAGGTGCGCCGGCATCGGCCGGAACTGATTTTTGTCTACCGGGGAACCCATCTTTGGGCTGAGACCTTGCAGCGTGTGCGCGATGAATTTCCAAACTGCAGGCTTGTCGGATACAACAACGACGATCCCTTTTCTCCGGCGCAGCCGCGGTATGTCTGGCGTCACTTCCTGGCGGGCGTCCCTGTCTATGACCTGGTGCTTGCCTATCGCCATGCCAATTTGGAGGAACTCAGGCGCGCTGGTGCCCGCAAAGTCGACCTCATGCGCTCATGGTATGTGCCTGATCGCAACCATCCGGTTGAGTTGACCGAGGACGACAAAAAGATTTACGCCTGTGATGTGGTTTTTGTCGGCCATTTCGAGCCTGACCAGCGTCTCGAATATCTCGAAGCGATCGTGGACCGGGGGTACAGCCTGCGACTGTTCGGCCCCAGTAAGTACTGGCAGAAGTCACTGGAGCGGTCTGCCTTGTTGTCGCATCTTGCCCCGGTACGGATGGTTTGGGGCGAGGACTACAACAAGGCTTTGTGCGGAGCAAAGGTGGTTCTGTGTTTCCTCTCCAAGCTTAACCGCGATAGCTATACTCGCCGATGCTTTGAAATACCGGCTGCGCGAGCCCTGATGCTGTCGGAGTTCTCGCCCGACCTTGCCTCCCTTTACGAAAAGGGGGTGGAGGTCGATTTCTTTGGCACTAAGGAGGAGCTGCTGGAGCGGGTCGATTTTTATGTCCGACAAGAATCGGTGAGAGCGGACGTGGCGGCCGCCGGGCATGCCAAGGTTCGCGCTGCGGGACATGACATCGATTCAAGAATTTCAAAAATGCTGGAGACAGCAACTTGCGGGCACTAGCATGGAAGAAAACTCAAAACTGATGCGTTTTTTTTCCTCGCTCGGACTTGCGTCGATGGCCTGGGCATTTAGGCGGATTCATACCCCTGTAGCGCGTGACGCCCTGGTGCTGGAGGTCGGCTCGGGCGGAAATCCTTACCCGAGATCGAACGTCCTTCTGGACGCTTATGAATCTACCCGCGAAAGGCATTGGGTCCCCCTAACCTCGGACCGCCCCACGGTGCTCGGCTTTGTGGAGAATCTGCCGTTCAAGGACAAGTCCTTCGACTATGTGATCGCATCACATGTGCTGGAGCATTCCAGCGACCCAGAGAAATTCATTGCTGAATTGCAGCGGGTGGCCAAGGCAGGCTATATCGAGGTGCCCGATGCGTTTTTGGAGCGGATCAATCCCTACAAGGACCACCGACTCGAGATCACCTTGCGCGAGGGCGTCCTCCACATCACCAAAAAGAAGAACTGGGTGCATGACGCAGATGTTGTGGCCTTGTATGAGCCAAGGGTGAAGGGGCAGCTGACCCGTTTGCTGGTGCCCAAGCGTCCTTTTGAATTTCATGTCCGTTACTACTGGTCTGGCACCATCAGCTACGTCGTCACCAATCCCGAGGTCGACGCCAGCTGGAGGCCGCCGGCCAATGACCGGGCGCCAGCCCGGCCGGGCGCGCTTGCGGCCTTCAAGGAGGCGTCTAGAAGTTTCCTGCGTAACTGCCTGTCCCAGCGCGCGCGCAACCAGCGTTTGGATGTGAGACCTTTTCTTCGCTGTACCCGGTGTCATGGCGGTCTGGCGCAGCATGATGCCAGCCACATGATCTGCACGGACTGCAAGGCTGAGTACCCCGTGCGCTCGGGCCTCTTCGTGATGAATGAAGCCTCTGCTGCGGGGTAGGGCATGACTACCGTGGCCATAGACGCTAGCAACATCATTTCTGGCGGCGGCCTGACACATCTGGTGCGCATGCTGACTGAGGCCAGGCCGGCCGAAAGCGGTGTTCAGCGGGTCCATGTATGGACCAGCACCGCTACCGCGCGCCAACTGCCGAAACAGGACTGGTTGGTGCTGCACTCGCCGTCCTGGTGCAATGCCGGCCTGGCGCGAAGGATGTGGGGCCAGCAGTTACAGTTGCCTGCGATGATCAAGGCTGCCGGATGTGAGGTGCTTTTTTCTCCGGGTGGTACCCTGCCCGCTTGGTCCCCTGTACCCATGGTGACCATGTCACAGAACATGCTGCCCTTCGAGCCGGGCCGCGCTCAGCTGTTTGGCCGCTGGAGTTGGATGCGCCTGAAGATGCGAATGTTGCGCAGCAGTCAGGGGCGGTCATTTCGACGCGCCCAAGGCTTGATTTTCCTGAGCCGGTACGCGCGCGATACCGTTACGGCCGCCCTGGGCAACCTGTCTGCGGCTACGGTCCTGATTCCGCACGGCATAGAACGTCGCTTCAGCTTACCGCCGCGCCCTCAGCGGGCTGTGCGAGCCGACCGGACGCTTCGATTGCTGTATGTGTCGATACAGATGCCCTACAAGCACCACATCGAACTGATGGAAGCGGTGGCTCAGCTGCGCCAGCGGGACCATGATGTGGTGTTGATCATGGCCGGCAGCAACGCAGGCGCGCACGGTCGGGCGGTGCGGCATCAGCGGCTGGCGCTGGACCCTGAGCAGGCATTTCTCCAGGATCTGGGCCATGTGGATTTTGAGCGCTTGCATGAGCTATACGCCCAGGCCGATGCGTTTGTTTTCGCATCGAGTTGCGAGAACCTGCCCAACATCCTGATCGAGGCCATGGCAGCGGGCTTGCCCATCGCCTGCTCCAAGTGCGGCCCTATGCCAGAGGTGCTGGGAGATGCGGGCATCTACTTTGACCCCGAGTCGCCCGTCTCCGTCGCACAAGCCATTGAGCGCTTGGCAGAAGATACGGCCTTAGCGGCAGATTTGGCCCAGCGGGCCTGGGACCGGTCGCAGGGCTATTCATGGAGCCGCTGCGCGAGCGATACTTTTGCATTTGTCTCGAAATTGGCCTCGCTCAAGACATGAAAGGTAATGGAGATGTTTGAGCAAAAGACCCTGTTGATCACCGGAGGCACAGGATCGTTCGGCAACGCCGTGCTGCGACGGTTTTTGCACTCGGACCTGCGAGAAGTCCGTATCTTCAGTCGCGATGAGAAAAAGCAGGACGATATCCGCAAGTTGTACCCGTCCGACAAGCTTAAGTTCTACATCGGAGACGTGCGTGATCCTCAGTCCGTGCTCAATGCCGTTCGGGGCGTGGACTTTATTTTCCATGCGGCAGCGCTTAAACAGGTGCCCTCATGTGAGTTCCATCCTTTGGAAGCTGTCAAGACCAATGTCCTGGGCACCGAAAATGTGCTGGAGGCGGCTGTCAGCTGCGGTGTCAGCCGTGTGGTCGTTCTCAGCACGGACAAGGCGGTCTACCCCATCAATGCCATGGGCATCAGCAAGGCCATGATGGAGAAGGTGGCCGTGGCCAAATCCCGCAGCAGCAATGCCACGGTGATCAATGTCACCCGCTACGGCAATGTGATGTGCTCGCGGGGATCGGTGATTCCCCTGTTCATCAAGCAGATACGGGCGGGCCAGCCCATCACCATCACCGACCCGACCATGACCCGCTTCATGATGACGCTCGATGACGCGGTAGACCTGGTGCTTTTTGCCTTCCAGCATGGTCAGTCGGGTGAGATCTTTGTTCAAAAGGCACCTGCCGCCACCATAGACGTACTGGCCCGCGCGTTGACCGGGCTGCTGAATATGCCTGAGTACCCTGTCCAGATCATCGGCACTCGCCATGGTGAAAAGCTGTTTGAGGGGCTGCTCAGCCGAGAAGAAATGGCTGCGGCTGAGGACCTTGGGGGCTACTACCGCGTACCACCCGATCTGCGCGATTTGAACTACGGCAAGTTTGTGGAGCAGGGTGAGATCAGGATCTCACAAGCAACTGAATACAACTCGCACAACACCACCCGACTCGATGTCATGGGCATGCAGGCCCTGCTGATGAAGCTGCGATTCATGCAGGCCACCCTGCGCGGCGAGCAGGTCGAGGCTGAGGAGTGATGTCATGACGATACCCTCCCGCATCTTGGTCACCGGTGCCCATGGCTTTATTGGCAGGAACCTGGTGGTGCGCTTGCAGGAAATGCCAGGCGTCCTTGTGAGCACTTTCGGTCGTGGCGATGACCCTGGGCGCCTGCCAGAACTGGTGGCGCAGGCCCAGGCCGTGGTCCACTTGGCCGGCGAGAACCGACCCCCGCAAGAAGCTGCTTTTGCCCTGGTCAATGCAGGCCTGACCCGCGCCCTGTGCCGGGCTATAGAAGGGGAGCATCAAGCCAAGGGTCGCCATGTGCCTTTGTTGCTGGCCTCGTCGATACAGGCAGATCAGGACAATGCCTATGGTCGCAGCAAGCTGGAGGCTGAGCAGTCTGTGCAGGCCCTTGCCGAAGCCACTGGCAATCCCTGTGCCATCTTTCGTCTGCCCGGCGTGTTCGGTAAATGGTGCAAGCCCAATTACAACTCGGTGGTGGCCACCTTCTGCCATAACCTCGCCCGCGAGCTACCCATACAGATCAGCGATCCGTCTGCCGTCGTGCGTCTGGTCTATGTGGATGATGTGGTAACGGCCCTGCTCCAAGTCTTGCAGCAACCCGTCAGCGGGGCTGTTCGAGTGGCCTTTGAGCCGCAATACAGCATCAGCCTGGGGAATCTGGCCGCCCAGATCGGTCGTTTTGCCGATTGCCGCGTCAGCTTGATGAGCGAGCCGGTGGGCAGCGGCCTGATTCGTGCCCTGTATGCCACCTATGTGAGCTATTTACCTCAGGAGAAGTTTTCATACGGGGTGCCTCAGTACGCGGACCCGCGCGGCGTATTCGTGGAGATGCTCAAGACACCAGACAGTGGCCAGTTCAGCTATTTCACGGCGCATCCGGGTGTGACCCGTGGGGGCCACTACCACCATACCAAGACCGAAAAATTCTTGGTCATCAAGGGCCAGGCGCTCTTTCGCTTCAGACATTTGCTGTCCGATGAGCTGGTCGAACTGCACACCAGCGGCGCTCAGCCCCAGGTCGTCGATACCATTCCAGGCTGGACGCATGACATCACCAATGTGGGGGACGAGGAGATGGTCGTCATGCTCTGGGCCAATGAAAACTTCGACCGTAGCCGGCCGGATACTGTCGCTCGTAAGGTTTGAACGCCATGAAAAGACTCAAAATCATGTCGGTCGTGGGTACTCGGCCAGAAATCATCCGTCTTTCCCGAGTTCTTGCGGCACTTGATGCCCATTGTGATCATGTATTGGTGCATACCGGGCAGAACTACGACTATGAACTCAATCAGGTGTTCTTTGATGACCTGGGAGTTCGAAAGCCAGACTTTTTTTTGAGCAGTGCTGAAGGCAGCACGGGCGCTGCTAACACCATCGGCAACTTGATCACCGCTGTAGATGGCGTCTTGGCCCAGGTGCAGCCCGAAGCCATGCTGGTCTTGGGCGACACCAACAGCTGCTTGGCTGTGATTCCAGCCAAACGCCGCAAGGTTCCTATTTTTCACATGGAGGCGGGCAACCGCTGCTTTGACCAACGCGTTCCCGAGGAAATCAACCGGCGCATCGTGGACCATACGGCAGACATTAATCTGACCTACAGCACCATCGCGCGTGACTACCTCTTGCGCGAAGGCTTGCCGCCTGACCAGGTCATCAAAACCGGCAGCCCCATGTATGAGGTGTTGCACCATTACCTGCCACAGATCCAGGCCTCGTCGGCCTTGGTCCGACTGGGCCTGGAGTCAGAGCGCTATTTTTTGGTGAGCGCCCATCGCGAAGAGAACATTGAGTCGGACTCGTCATTCGCCAAGCTCGTTGCGGTGCTCAATGCCTTGGGCGAAGACCACGGCTTGCCCGTGGTGGTGTCCACCCATCCGCGCACGCAAAAACGGGTTGATGCCACAGGCGCGATATTTCACCCGCTGGTGCGCCTTATCAAGCCCTTGGGTTTTCATGACTATGTGAATCTGCAGCTACAGGCTAGGGCGGTGCTCTCCGACAGCGGCACCATCAATGAGGAGTCCTCCATCCTCAATTTCCCGGCGCTTAACCTGCGCGAGGCGCATGAGCGGCCCGAAGGCATGGAAGAGGCTGCCGTCATGATGGTGGGCTTGGAGGTGGACCGGGTTCGCCAGGGCCTGGCGATCCTGCAATCCCAGCCGCGCGGTGCCCAGCGCGCTTTACGCCTGGTGGCCGACTACAGCATGCCCAATGTCAGCGACAAGGTGGTGCGCATCTTTCATAGCTACACCGACTATGTGAACCGCGTGGTCTGGAAAAAATACTGAGTGCCGCTGGATGCGCCTTGTCTTGATTTCCAACGTCTTCCCACCGCTTCGTATTTCCGGTGCGGTTCAGTTGCGGGACCTGTCCCGCGAATTTGTGCGTCAAGGGCATGCCGTGACAGTACTGCTGCCGTCCTCTGATCAGCCGCAGCCTTGGCGCTTGGAGGAGATGGAGGGGGTGCGGGTGATCCGCTTGAAGGCGCCGCGCACCCGCGACATCGGCCATGTGCGCCGCGTGATGGGTGAGTTGGCCATGCCTTTTGTCATGCTGCGTCAACTGCGTAAAAGCCCATGGGCCCAGGAAACCTGGGACGGAGTAGTCTGGTACTCGCCGCCGATCTTTCACGGTTTCTTGGCCAATGCCTTGAAGAAAAGCAGCCGTTGCAAGGGTTATCTGATCCTGCGTGACATCTTTCCCGAGTGGGCCGTGGACTTGGGCCTGATGGGGCGTGGTCTTGCGTATCGCTTCTTTGATGCTGTGGCGCGTTACCAATATTCGGTGGCTGACGTGATTGGCGTGCAGTCGCCAGGCAACCAGACATACTTCGAGAGATGGCGGCAACAGCCTGCACGCCGACTTGAAGTCCTGCCCAATTGGCTGGCCCCTGCGGCGCAGGCCCGCTGCTCCATACGGCTCAGCCAGACTTCATTGAAAGGGCGCAAGGTGCTGGTGTACGCCGGCAACATGGGCGCAGCCCAGGGCATGGATATCCTGCTTGATTTGGCAGCGCAATTCCTGAATCGAAAAGAAGTTGGTTTTCTTTTCGTGGGTCGAGGTACCGATGTGCAGCGCCTCCAGGACATGGCGCGCGAGCGGCTTCTTGACAACGTGCTGTTCCACGATGAGATCCATCCCGACGAGATTCCTGACCTCTACGCACAATGCAGCGCTGGTCTGGTGGCGCTGGACCCGCGGCACAAGTCGCACAACATACCGGGAAAGTTCCTGACCTATATGCAAAGTGGTCTGCCGGTGCTGGCCAATGTGAATGCAGGCAATGACCTGGCACAGATGATCCGTGGCGAGAGGGTTGGGCAGGTCTGCGAAAGCAACCGGGTGGATGAACTCCTGATGTTGACCGATGCGCTGCTGGCCCAGCTTGACTCGGACAAAGACCTGTCGCGGCGCTGTCGAGGTCTTTTCGAGCGTGACTTTGCTGTCGAGAAGACCGTGCGGCAAATTGTGTCGGCGCTAGGTAGTCCAGGTGGGTGAAATGACCATTCGAGATCGGACGCCCAGTTCCCGCAGTTCCAGCTTTGAAAGAGACTGCCAATGAGCAAGATTCTCGTCACCGGAGGCGCTGGCTACATCGGTTCGCACACCAGCCTGGCTTTGCTTCAGGCTGGCTTTGAGGTCGTGGTCCTTGACAACCTGTCCAACAGCTCGGCCGAAGCCCTGCGTCGGGTGGCACAAATTACCGGGCGTGCGCCCTCATTTGTGCAGGCAGATGTGCGCGATGGTGCGATGCTGAAGGAGGTGTTTGCACAACACCCTATCGATACTGTCTTGCATTTTGCAGGACTGAAGGCCGTAGGTGAGAGTGTGGCGCAGCCCTTGCGCTACGTTGACAACAATGTTCACGGCAGCCAGGTGCTGCTGCAGGCCATGGCCGATGCGGGCGTGTTCAAGTTGGTGTTCAGCTCATCGGCCACCGTCTATGGCGAGCCGGCACAGATGCCTATTGCCGAAAGCTGTCCTGTGGGCCGGCCCACCAACCCTTATGGCCGCAGCAAGCTCATGGTGGAGGATATGCTTCGCGATCTGGCGGCTGCCGACCAGCGCTGGCGCATGGCCATTTTGCGGTACTTCAACCCAGTGGGCGCCCATGAAACCGGCCTGCTGGGCGAAGATCCTCGCGGCACACCCAACAACCTTGTCCCCTATATGGCCCAGGTGGTGGTCGGGCGACTGCCTGAGCTGGCGGTATACGGCAATGACTACCCCACCGCGGACGGTACAGGCGTGCGCGACTATATTCATGTGGTGGATTTGGCAGAGGGCCATCTGCGTGCCCTGCAGGCTCTGCATTTCCGCAGCGGTGCCCATGTGTGGAACCTGGGTACGGGCCAGGGCTACAGCGTGTTGGACATGATCCGCGCCTTTGAAGTAGCCAGTGGACGCCCCGTTCCTTACCGGATCGCGCCTCGGCGCCCAGGTGACATTGCCATCTGCTACGCCGACCCGACCAAGGCCAGGCTCGAATTGGACTGGGTTGCCAGGCGCGGCCTGCCGGAGATGATGAGTGATACATGGCGGTGGCAGCACATGAATCCGGCTGGCTATGGGTGATGCGAAAGCCCTTAGCGGGCAATCGGCCGGATTCCTTGACCACGCGCGCCGGCCGCTGCGCTAAATCGTATCGACTTTATTGCATTCTGTACGCCTAAACATGCGCAATGCGCTGAGTAGTCCGCACACAAAAGTTGCCATGACTCTGAAAAGACTTTGAGGTGTTTTTTTGCTTTCGCAACACAGTTGCGGCGCGTAAAATCAATGCTTGCACATTAACGTCAACACGACAATTCAAATGCACCCGACAATCAAAAAAATCATTAAGCCCTTATATCTGTTCTTCTTAAATATTGGCTTTGACCCTCGTCGTATATATTCTCTTCGCCACTATCCAAGATATTGGAATCAATATAATGAGTTTCAGAAACTTGGCGGAGTAATCACTCACAAGTATGCCATTTTTACTGACTATGACGACCAAGCGGGCTCAGCAAGCGGGCATTATTTTCATCAGGATTTACTTGTAGCCTCATATATTTATAAAAACAATCCTGCGCGCCACATTGATATAGGCTCGCGGATTGATGGTTTTGTGGCTCACGTTGCGTCTTTTCGAAAAATAGATGTTATGGATGTGCGCGATTTGAGTAGCACAGGCCATAGTAATATTTCTTTTATCAAAGTTGATTTAATGAATAAAGACAGTGCCCAAGATAACATCACAGACTCAATCTCTTGCTTGCACGCTATCGAGCATTTTGGGCTTGGTCGATATGGGGACCCTGTTGACCCTAAGGGACATATAAAGGGTTTTAACAACATTATCCGAATGCTAAAGCCAGATGGCACTCTCTTTATCAGTTTTCCTATTGGTCAAGGCAGTGAAGTGCACTTCAATGCGCACAGAGTATTTCATCCAAATGATATTTTTACTTGGGCTGAAAGAAAAGACAGTCTCAAGTTAGAAAGATTCGATTACGTTGATGATGCAGGCAGGCTTCACCAAAATATAAACATCGAAAATTCAAAACTGAATGTGGTTCATGGGTGCGGTATATATACTTTTAAGAAAATACATTAATTTAAACAAGCGGCCGCTTTAAGCATAGGGGTTTGGGCGGCAGGCTGGACAATACCCCGCAGGACGGGACGCCCTAGGCCTGCAACCCCACGGGGAGCAGGGATCGCTCCTTGTAGATCCAGTCGGCGATGTCATGGTCGGGGGTATATCCCGCCACCAGCTCTACCATGAGCTGCCGCATTTGAGCGACTTCATGGGTGCCCAGCGCATTTTTCATCTGGGTCAAAGCAGGCTCCAGTTTTTCCCATGCCAGGAATTGTTCCCTGGCCTTCATGATGCGAGGATGAGCCGTGGGTTGAGGATCGTCGCCTATCAGCAATTCCTCGAACAGCTTCTCGCCCGGCCTCAGCCCGGTGATCTGGATCTCGATATCACCATCGGGGTGCTCTGCATCTCGCAGGCTGAGCCCTGAAAGCTCGATCATGCGCCTGGCCAGATCCATGATTCTGACCGACTGCCCCATGTCCAGCACGAACACATCGCCTCCGGTGGCCATGGCGCCTGCTTGTATCACCAACTGCGCCGCCTCAGGGATGGTCATGAAGTAGCGGGTGATGTCCGTATGGGTGAGGGTGATGGGCCCGCCATCGCGTATCTGTTGGCGAAACAGAGGAACCACTGATCCCGACGAGCCCAGCACATTGCCGAAGCGCACCATGGTCAGTCGCGTGCTATGTCCCCCTCGGGCAGCCAGCGCTTGTAAGGTCATCTCAGCCAGGCGTTTACTGGCCCCCATGATGTTGGTAGGTCGCACCGCCTTGTCTGTGCTGATGAGGATGAAGTCGTCCACGCCATGTTCGGCCGCGGTCTGCGCGCAGACCAGCGTGCCAAATACGTTGTTGCGCACGCCTTCGACCGGATTTTGTTCCACCAAAGGAACATGCTTGTAGGCGGCGGCATGATAGACCGTGTGCGGACGCCAGGTAGACATGATCTCTTGCATGCGGCTGGCATCTTGAACAGAGGCCAGCAGGGGTAGCATATTGCCGGCACGGCCGGTGAGCTTTTCTTGCAACTCCTGATGAATAGCGTACAGCGCGAATTCGCTTTGCTCGACCAGCAGCAGTTTTTGCGGGCCGAGGGCCAGGACTTGGCGGCAAATTTCGCTGCCGATGGAGCCCCCGGCTCCTGTGACGAGGACCACCTTGTTCGCGATGTTTTTTGTCAGCAGCTGCGGGTCGGGGCTGACCGGCTCGCGGCCCAGCAGGTCGTCGATATCAAGCTCTCTCAGATCTGCCACATTGACCCTGCCATGGGCCAGATCGGTCATGCTCGGCAAGGTTCGCACGGCGACATGGGCGCTGCGCATTTGCAGCAAGATCTCGTTGCGGCGCCTTCGTCCCATGCTTGGCATGGCCAGCAGCACATGACTGATGTTCAAAGTGTTTGCCAGTTCGGGCAGGTCTGCGGGGTTGTAGACCTGTTGGCCGTTGAGTACATGGCCTTGCAGCCGAGGGTCGTCGTCCATAAAGCCGGCCACTTGCATGTCATGGCTGTTTGCCATGGCCGCTGCCAGTTGCCTGCCGGTCTGCCCTGCGCCATAAACCAGGACCTTGGGACGCGCGGCCTTGCGCAAGATGCTCTGGTATTGATCGCCCAGCCAAAGATGAACCAGGGCGCGTGAGCTGCCAACCATCAGCAGCAGCAAGATGGGTTGGATGATGCCTACCGTTCTAGGCACCCCCGTGAAACCGACTACGGCAAAGAGGCATGAGTAGATCAGCCCGTAAATGACGATGGCCCGCAGCACCGCAGCGAAGGCGGGCCAGCTGCTGTGCCGGAAGATCGCTCGATACAAGCCGGTGGCGGTGAAGACGGGAAGAGCCAGACCGGTAGCCGTGGCAGCCGCCAGGCGGGCGCCTGTGGACCATTGGGGATGGTCACTGAAGCTGATGAACTCACCCAGGCGCAGGTAATACGCCAGCCATACGCTCAGGATGCACAAGCTCGCATCAACCGTCATGGCCAGCACCCTTTTGGCCGGACGCGGCAACGCCAACAGAGGAGGGACCAGCCAGGTCAACTGTTTTTTGGTCACGGGCAGCAATTGCGGTGTATCACGGCCTTGTCCCCTTGGTCGGGGGCTTGACGATCCTATCGCCACTGCCTCGGCCAGACACCGTGAGGAGGATGTATTTGAAATAAGTGCCGGCAGACAGCGCCTTCAACATCTGGGCATCGGTCTGCGCCAGCAACTGCGGTGTAGACATGTCTATGCCCTGAACCTGGGCCAGGCCTGTGATGCCCGGGCGGTACTCGAATACCCCTCGGTACTCACGCTCTTCGATCAACTCGGTCTGACTCGGCAAGCAGGGGCGCGGGCCAACCAGACTCATCTGGCCCGCCAGCACATTCCACAGTTGTGGCAACTCGTCGAGCTTGCTCCGCCTCAAGAATTGCCCCAGGCCTGTCACCGCATTGGGGTCGGCCAGGTGGGTCGCCACCGAAGCGGTATCGGGGCGCATGGTGCGAAACTTGACCAGCCGAAATGGTTGTTGACGCCGGCCCACCCGGGTCTGAAAGAACAAGGGGGAGCCGGTGTCGAATAGGCCAAGCAACAACACCAAAAGTAGTAGAGGCAGACCCAGCACCAGACCCAAGGCGGCCAGTGCGACATCAAGCAGGCGCAGCACAGACCATCCTTTTGAGTTGTTCGTCCATGCTCACGGGCGGCTGCCAATGCAGAAGCTGACGTGCCGGACTGTCGTCAATGACCAGGGAACTGAGCAGCCGGTCTGCGGCCTGTGCTTGCCCCACGAGCCGGGCAAGCAGCTTGAGCAGAGAGGGCGGCACTGGCAAGAGCCAGAGGCGTTTGCCGTAGGCCTGAGCGATTTTTCGCAGAAGCTCAGGAGTGGACACGGGAGTGAGGTCACTGACTAGGAAGGTGTGTCCCGCTGCAAGGGGCGAGCGCTCCGGCAGGGCGCACAGAGTCAAAAAGCTGATGAGATTGTCCAGTGCAATCATCGATCGCTGATTCTCGACCCCACCGAGGGGCAAGGGCACTGGCTTGCCTACCCAGCGCAGCATCTGTGCAAAATTGCCCTTTACGCCAGGCCCATAAACCAGGGGTGGGCGAACGATCACCAAATCCATGTCCGAGCTCTGCGCAATCGTCCGCAAACCCTGCTCGGCCTCCCATTTGGAGACCGCATAGGGGTCTGTTGGTCTGGGCATGTCCTGCGCGGTGAAGCAGGCCCCAGGCGCTGTGTGTTCGCCATTGACCTTGATTGAACTCACAAACACAAACCGCCGCACGCCGGCTTGCGCAGCGCGCTCGGCCAGTGTCAGTGTGGCCTGTACATTGGCCTCACGAAAGGCCTGCAGTGGATCGTGGGCATGCTCATGCATCACATGGGCGCGGCCGGCCAGGTGAACCACGCTTTGACAGCCCTGCAAGGCTTGATGCCAGGCCTGTGCATCGTCGGGCGGTAGAACCTGTTCGCCTGGCACTGGACCCGGCTTGCGCACCGCGGGCGTGACTTCTAGTCCTGAACTCACTAGATGTTGGCATAGGGCTCTGCCGATGAAGCCACTTGCGCCGGTGACTAGCAATCTCATGGCTTGAGCGTGTTCAGCACGTGCCAGAACCACAGAGGATGACAGGTTGAATGGACTCAGTCATTGCCAAACAGATCGCGGGTGTAGGTCTTGTCGGCCACATCGGCCAGGGCCGGCAGGCGGCGGTTGGCGATGATCAAATCAGACTCGCGCTTGAATTGCTCCAGGTCATTGACCACGCGCGAGTTGAAGAAGTCCTCGGCATGCAATGCCGGCTCGTGGACGATCACCTCAATGCCCTTGGCCTTGATGCGCTTCATGATGCCCTGAATGCTGGAGGCGCGGAAGTTGTCGGAGCCAGCCTTCATCACCAGCCTGTAGACACCGACCACCTTGGGTTGACGGCGGATGATTTCATCGGCAATAAAGTCCTTGCGGGTGGTATTTGATTCAACGATGGCATGGATCAGGTTTTGCGGAACGTCCCGGTAGTTGGCCAGCAGCTGCTTGGTGTCTTTGGGCAGGCAGTAGCCCCCGTAGCCAAAGCTCGGGTTGTTGTAGTGATTGCCGATGCGCGGGTCCAGGCAAACGCCGTCGATGATCTGCCGGGTGTCCAGACCATGGGCGGCGGCATAGGAGTCGAGTTCGTTGAAGTAGGCCACCCGCATGGCCAGGTAGGTGTTGGCAAACAGCTTGATGGCCTCGGCCTCGGTGCTTTCGGTCAACAGCGTGGGCACGTTTTGCTTGATCGCGCCTTGGGCCAGCATGCCGGCAAAGGCGCTGGCGCGCTCCGAGCGCTCGCCGACGACGATGCGGCTGGGGTGCAGGTTGTCGTACAGGGCTTTGCCTTCGCGCAGGAATTCCGGCGAGAAGATCAGGTTGGCCGTACCCATGGCCTGCCGGGTTTTTTCCGTGTAGCCCACCGGCACGGTGGATTTGATGACCATCACCGCCCTCGGGTTGATCGTCATCACATCGGCAATCACCGCTTCAATGGAGCGGGTGTTGAAGTAATTGGTCTGCGGGTCATAGTCAGTCGGGGTGGCGATGACTACAAAATCTGCCCCGGTGTAGGCCTCGTGTTTGTCCACCGTGGCGCGCAGGTTCAGCGGCTTGTTGCGCAGATAGTCTTCGATCTCGCGGTCCTCGATCGGCGAATTTTTCTGATTGAGCAGCGCCACTTTTTCCGCCACGATGTCCAGCGCGACGACCTCGTTGTGTTGGGCGAGCAGCACGGCATTGGACAGGCCGACGTAGCCGGTGCCGGCGATGGCGATCTTCATGCTTGGACTTTCTTGGTAGTGGATCTTTTTTGAATGCCGGCTTCGGATTTCAGGGCCTTGATTTCCGCTTTCAGCGCTTCGTATTCCTGCATCTTGCGGCCCAGAAAACGGGTCATGAGGGCAGCCTTCTCGCTCAGGCCTTGGGGCGTGAGCACGTAGATATAGCCAAACTTATTTTTGGATTGGCTGAAGCTCTGTACCTTGACCCAGCCTTTGGCAATCAGCGCCTTCAAGCAGTAGTTTAGTCCGCTGGTGCTCAAGCCCAGGCTTTGGGCAATCTCGCGCTGGGTCAGGTCTGGGTTGTCCTGCAGCAAGCGCAGAACTCGGAAGTAGGTGTCTTCCTGCAGTTGGGAGCGGCGACTGGTCATGGAGAGGAGTCAATCAGCCCCGAGCGGGCAGGCTACCGCACTGCCGGTGCATCAACAGCCAGGGATGTTTGTACGAATTCGAATAATTCTACTGGGCTATTCACCCATTAATCGGGGTCAGATACCGATTAATTGCCAGCCCCGCCGCCCCATTCACATGAAAAAGAAAAAGTAGGCGATCAGTTGCATGCGTCGCAGGCCGTCGGCGCGGCCTATCGGGCGGCCGGTGGCGTCGTAGATGCGCTCGCCTTCGATGCGGCCCATGGGAGTACCGGAGGCGCTGTAGAGTCGGTCGCCTTCAAAGCGGCCTATCGGCCGTCCGGAAGCGTCGTAGACCCGCTCGCCTTCGATGCGCCCGAGGGGGCGGCCTGATGCATCGTAGACGCGGCCGGCTTCGACGCGGCCGATGGGTCGGCCGGAGGCGTCGTAATAGCGCTCGCCGTCGGCGCGGCCCAGGGGCCTGCCGCTGGCGTCATAGACCTGTTGGGCCTGCACGGGGACGGCGCAGGCTAACATGAGGGCGGCCAGCAGACCCGGCATGAGACCTCCCAGGAAGCCGGCCGACGGGGCTATCAGCCGTATGGCCATAGGCTCTCGCATGGTCGGCGGGCCGGCGCTTTATTCGGCCTTGATGCCAGCGGCCTTGACCACCGGGCCGTAGCGGGCCAGATCGCGGCGGATTTCGTCGCCAAACTTCTCGGGCGTGCCAGGGGTAGCTGCAATGCCCAGTTGGTTCAGGCGCTCGCGCACGTCGGCGTCGGCCAGTACCGCATTGAGCTCGGTGTTGAGTCGCTCGATGACGGCGCGCGGCGTCTTGGCCGGTGCCATGATGCCCACCCAGGAGCTGACGTCAAAGTCGCTCACTCCCGCTTCAATAAAGGTCGGCACATCGGGCAGGGCGCGCGAGCGCTGCAGGCTGGAGACGGCCACCGGGTGTACCTTGCCGCTCTTGACATGCTGCACTGCGCCTGCAATGGCGGTGTAGACCAGTGGGATGTTGCCGCCAATGACATCGATCAGCGCTTGGCCGCCGCCTTTGTAGGGCACATGGACCAGATTGGCTCCGGTGCGGATCTTTAGCAGTTCACCGGCAATGTGCGGTGTACCGCCGGTGCCCGAGGTGCCATAAGACAAGCCACCGTTTTGTTTTTTGGACAGGTCCAGCACCTCACGCAGGGTCTTGGCCGCAACGCCGGGGTGTGCGACCAGGATCAGCACCGCATCGCCGATCTTGCCCACCGGTACCAGGTCTCGCGCGGTATCGAAGGGCATCTTGGCGAAGACGTGCGGGTTGATGACCATGGTGCCGTCAAAGCCCAGCACCAGGGTATAGCCGTCGGGCTCGGCGCTGACCACCAGCTGTGTGCCTATGTTGCCCGATGCGCCGGGCTTGTTGTCGACCACGACTTGCTGACCCAGTCGTTTGGACAGCTGCTCGGCGATCAAGCGCCCGCTGGTATCGGTCACGCCGCCGGGCGCGAAGGGCACGACCAGGCGGATGGGCTTATTGGGGTAGCCGCTTTGGGCGATGGCCGGGCTGGAAACACCCAGAAGTCCCAGGCAGGTCAGGAGGGCACCGGCCATCCATGGGCGGCGGGCTGTGGGCTTGAATGGCATGAAACAGTCTCCTTGTGTGAAGCTTGAAGCCCCGGCAGGATATCCTGTTTTTTAAGCCCCCACATCGCCGCGAGGGCGCGGCTCCCACACCACTTAGCTGTCGCCGCGGCCCAATCTTGTAGGAGCGCCGCCCTCGCAGCGATGGGCTTGCGGCCCAGCCCTACATCGCCCAAGCCAGATGCTCATCGAGCTGGCCGGTCTCGCTGAGGTTCTTCAGGCGCTTGAGGCGGGTGAAGGGGCGGGCGTTGAAGGTGGCGGCGTCCAGGCCGATGCGGGCAAAGACATCGTGCAGCTGCTGCGCGCCCTGGCGGGCATTCCAGTGGCATTCGAAGCCGGGCAGCTGGCGGTGAATCTTGGCAAAGTTCACTCGGTAGCTGCGGTTATCGGAGCTGGCCTGACCCAGTTGCAGCTCGCAGCCCGGATACACGCTGGCCACGATGCGGGCAATATCGCGCACCTGGTGGTTGTCGGCGTCATGGCCGACGTTGAAGATCTCGTTGTGGATGGCCGTCTTCGGTGCTTCCAGCGCGCAGGCAATCGCCTCGCTGATGTCGAGCACATGCACCAGCGGCCGCCAGGGCGTGCCGTCGCTGGTCATCACGATCTTGCCGGTGGTGGCGGCCAGGCCGCACAGGTTGTTGAGCACGATGTCAAAGCGCATGCGCGGCGAGGCCCCATAGGCGGTGGCGTTGCGCATGAAGGTGGGCGAGAACTGGCTGGAGGCCAGGGCGGCCACGTCATGCTCGACCATCAACTTGCATTGGGCATACGCGGTTTGGGGGTGGGTGGGCGAGGTTTCGTCGACCGGCGTGCTGCCCTGGCCTATGCCGTAGACGCTGCACGAGGACATGTAAACAAAGCGCTGCACGCCGGCGGCCTTGGCCATGGCCGCCAGGTGCACCGAGCCGCGGTGGTTGATCTCGAAGGTCAGTTCGGGCGAGTTCTCGCACAGCGGGTCGTTGGACAGCTCGGCCAGATGCACCACCGCCTCATAGCCGCGCAGGTCGGCCACCTCGACGCGGCGTACGTCCTTGTTGATGGTCTCTGGCACCTGTGGCACCAGGGTGTTGTCGTTAAAGAGCCAGCCGTCGCGGTAGTAGCCGGTATCGAGCCCGGTGACATCATGGCCACGGGCGCGCAAATAGGGCGTGAGCAGGCAGCCGATATAGCCTTCAGATCCGGTGACCAGCAATTTCATGGTGTTTGTCCTCAGTGGTGGTGATGTGTTGCGGAAAAAATCGTTGTATCTGCTCCTGCCAGAGCCGGTCGCACAGTCGTCCTGCGGGCAGTTCGACGTCGTCAAAGTGCAGCACCGTGTCCTGGGCCAGCGGCCTGCGCATGCGGCAGCCTTCGGCCAGGCCTATGGGCAGCAGGTGTTCGCTGCGGGCCAGCGGCGCGTTTTCGGCCAGTCCATAGGTGGCAAAGCCGCCCAGACCGTCGAGCGTCTCGCCCAGTTGCAGGTCGCGTTTGGCGGTCGCCAGCACCTCGACCCGGGGCGCATCGATGGGCGTCAAGGTGGCGTCGTGAAACAGCACCGCCCGCGCCACCGTGTTGGGCACCTCGAAGTGGCACAGGTGGTAGGGGGTGTAGAAGCAATACAGCGGACCCTCGCCCAGCTTGTACAGGTGCAGGTAGTGGCGCTGCTGGGGGTGGTCGTGGGTGCCCAGTACATACACGCCCGGGCCTGGCATGGCACCGACCACATAGTCGACGATGCCCGGGCCTTCGAGCAGGTCGCGCAGCGGGTAGACCTTGCCCACGTCCTGGATGGGGGTGCCCGCCGGCACCGTCGGGCCGTGCATGCCTCGGCGCGCCACCCGCATGCCGGTGCCGTTGGCGACGATGGCGTTTTCAAAAGAGATCTTGGTGCCGTCGGCGAACGAGGTCACCATATGCGGGTTTTGGCCCCACTGCGCTGCAAAGCTGGCCTGGGTATGGGGCGTGCGATAGGGGTCGTGCAGGCCCTTGATGTTGCCGCACAGCACCGGTTTGACGCCTATGCCTTTGACGAAGCGATACAGGTTCATCATCACACCGGGCTGGTCGCCGTCGGCGCTGGTCAGAATCACCCCAGCGCGGTCGGCATAGGTCTTGAGGATGGGCCCCAGGGTACCGTCGAGCTCGGCGTTCATCAGCACCACATGCTTGCCGTGGGCGATGGCCCGCATCGTCACATGGGCTGCGTATTCGATGGTGCCGGTGACCTCGACGATGGCATCTATGCCGCCGGCGCTGCACAGCGCCAGCGCATCTTCGGTCACCGCCGGCCGCCCCTCGTAGATCGCCCGTTCAAGCGCGGCCGGGCTGTCCGCATGAACCACGCCGGTGATGCCGGCTTGCTCGTAGGCCTGGCGGGCCGCCTGCAGATGTCTGTTGGCGATAGCGGCCACCCGCATGCCGGGCACCGACAGCGCCACTTGCAGCGCGATGCCCTTGGCCATGAAGCCGGCCCCGACCAGGCCGATGCGTATGGGTTTGCCCTGCTCGGCGCGTTGGGCCAGCGCCTTGTCAACGAGGATCATGCGCTCACCTCTGCGCGCGTGGCCCCGGCTTTGTCGTAGGCTGGCCAGGCTGCGTCCTTGGCAGACAGCTGGCGTATCGGTACTGGCCAATCGATGCCAAAGGCCTCGTCGTCATAGCGCGCGCCGCGTTCGGCCCCGGGGGCATAGAAGTTCGACACCTGGTAGCTCACCGCCACATCGTCGGTCAGTGTCACAAAGCCATGGGCGAAGCCGCGTGGCACCAGCAGCATGCGGCCGTTGGCTGCGCTCAGCTCGACCCCCAGCCATTGGCAGTAGGTGGGTGAGTCGGGGCGCAGATCGACGATGGCGTCCCAGATCGCGCCTTGCTCGCAGCGCACCAGCTTGTCTTCGCCATGCGGCGCCAGCTGGTAGTGCAGGCCGCGCAAGGTGCCGGTGCGGCGGGTGAGGGAGCGGTTGGTCTGCACCATGCGGCTGGGCAGACCGCGCGCGGCAAACTCCTGTTCGCAATAGACGCGGGCAAAGCTGCCGCGCTCGTCGGCCCGAGCCTCGGGCTCAATCAAGGCGGCGCCGGGCAGCGATGTGGTTTGTATGCGCATGTTCTTCTCCTGTGCAGTTGTGTTGCGGGTGGTTGGGGTGGCTGCGGCGGCATGCAGGGGAACTACCAGCTGCGCCAGGGGGCGCGGCCGGCGCTCCACAGTGCTTCGAGCGACTGCTTGTCGCGCAGGGTGTCCATGGGCTGCCAAAAGCCCTCGTGTCGATAGGCGGCCAACTGGCCCCGCTCGGCCAGTTGCTCCATGGGTTCGCGCTCCCAGACGGTGTCATCACCGGCGATCAGGTCGATCGCCTCGGGCTCGAGCACAAAAAAGCCGCCGTTGATCCAGGCCCCATCGCCGTTAGGCTTTTCCTTGAAGCTGGGCACCCGCGGGCTTTGCGCGGACAGCGTGAAGGCGCCAAAGCGCCCGGGCGGTTGCACTGCGGTCACCGTGGCCAGCGTGCCCTGCGTGCGATGGAACTCGATGAGTGCGCCAATGTTCACATCGCTGACCCCGTCGCCATAGGTGCAGCAAAAGGTTTGGTCGCTCAGGTAGGGTGCGGCCCTTTTGAGACGACCGCCGGTCATGGTCTCTAGACCGGTCTCGACCAGGGTCACCCGCCAGGGCTCGCTGCGGGCGCGCAGCACGGTGGTCTGGCCTTCGCGCATGTCAAAGCGCACATCGGCGCCGTCGAGGTCATAGTCGCGGAAGAACTGCTTGATGACATGGCCCTTGTAGCCACAGCAGATCACGAAGTCGTGCAGGCCATGGGCCAGATAGCTCTTCATGATGTGCCACAGGATCGGCCGCCCGCCGATCTCCACCATGGGTTTGGGGCGCACGCTGCTTTCCTCGCTGATGCGTGTGCCCAGTCCGCCGGCCAGGATAACCACTTGCATGCCTGTTCCTTTCAGAGCTTGTTGTTTTAAATCGGGTGTCGGGATCAGGGACTCTGGGTTTGCAGCAGGGGCCAGGCCCTCATGGTTGGGATCGCGCATGCCGTGCTTCAAGCCACCGAGCGCAGCACTGCGCTGGGCTCACCGACCAATTGCTCGATCACCAGTTGGCGCACCGGCGCTTGCGGATCGTCAGGG
Organism: Comamonadaceae bacterium; assembly: GCA_027486755.1. Classification (GTDB taxonomy): domain Bacteria; phylum Pseudomonadota; class Gammaproteobacteria; order Burkholderiales; family Burkholderiaceae_C; genus Polaromonas. Next base: position 34,985 of record JAIXOM010000025.1, read on the forward strand.
AATTTGCGGGCAAACCAGGCTGGGGAGCGGCGCAGGCTCAGGATCTGATCGCTGTCCCAGACGCCGGGGTGGGCCCCGTCGAAGCGGGCGATCAGGTGGTTCATTGGAGCTCGCCGTGGGCGCAGGTGCATCAACAAAGTGGGCACCAGAAATTCTTCGGCGATGTGCATGCGCGCAAAGCGCTCGCGCAGGCCGGGCTGCCGGTAGGCGCGCACCAGGCCTTCAATGATGTGGCGGCGCGCGCCAAACCACACGCTGCCGTAGTGCAGGGCCAGACGGGGTCGTCCCAGTCTGCGCCATTGCGCGCCCCTGGCCAGGGCATGCAGCGGCCAGCCAGCCAAAGCCGCCCAGGCTGAGCTTGAGCGCCCGGTGCGCAGCCAGACGCCAGCCTCGTCGCGCCGACCTCCGCTGTCGCCGTAATAGATGTTCACCAGCCGCCGCGCGATTCGGTGGCTCAAGCTGCCTTCATCGGTGAAGGCGCGGTAGCCCACGGTCATACGGGCATCGGCATCACGGCTCAGGTCGATGGCGTCAAAGTGCGCATCGTGGGTGCCGCTGATGTGCCGCTGAAAATCGGCCATCGGCTTGATGGGCAGGCAGGTGGGGCTGAGCAGCTGCAGATAGTCGAAGTCTATTTCTTCGAGCGCGTACTCGAGACTGTGGAAGATGCCCTCCACAAAACCGAATTGCGCCCAACCGGTGCGCACCGGGTCGGGCACAAACCGCACCTGCGGCGCCCGCAGTTCAAATTGCGGCTGCTGGCTGAAGTCATGGTGTACCAGCACGGCGTGTGGCCTGAGGGCCTGCGCGAGCTGATCGACGGTGGCGGCCTGGGCCACTGCCGACATCACCACAAAGACGATGCGCGCGGGGCGGCGCTGTGTGGGCGGGTTTTGCCGGGTTTTTAGAGAATGGCGGCGATGCGCTGCCAAGGCCGTACTGTTGCCCTGCATCATGAGGTGTTCAATCAAGTGTTGAGTGACGATGACTTGATTCTGAGCAGCTTGGCCGTTGCGCTCAATGCCCCCTTCAAGCACTTGCGCCCTGCGATGACGCGCCGCTGGCGCGTCGGCTGACAGCAGGCTGTAGGACGGCACCGTGAGCAGGGCTTTGAGCTCGCGGTGTGGGGCATTGCCCCCACCCCAACCCTCCCCCAACGGGGGAGGGAGCTTATCGATTTGCGTGAACAAAGCCCGCATCGGGCCGAGGGCAGCCCTCCCGCAGGATCTGGTCACAGCGACAGATCGGTGGTGTAGGAGCCGCGCCCTCGCGGCGATGCGGCCTTCTTGCTCCCTCTCCCTCTGGGAGAGGGCGGGGGTGAGGGCATGGGCCTTCATGACGATGCAGCCGCGTTGCGGACAGCCGCTGCCCTCACCCTATCACTCTCCCAGAGGGAGAGGGGATCGATGCAGAGGGCACAAGGCTGAAGCGCCTGGCCGAGGGCGGCCCTCCCACAATCAAGGGCCTATCGCGCCGAGGGTGGCACCCCCAAAACGCTCAACAGAGGCCCGAGGCGGTTGGCTCAGCTTGGCGCTGAGCGATTGCTCCCATTGCCAAGCATGGCCCATGATGGTGTGCAGATCGCTCAGCCGGGCTTGCCAGCCCAGTTGTTGGCGGGCCAGGCGGGCGTCGGCGACCAGCCGCGCTGGATCGCCCGGTCTACGCGGACCATGAACGACGGGTACGCGGCGGCCTGTGATGCGCTGGGCAGCAGCGATCACTTGGCTGACCGAGTAGCCCTGTCCGTGGCCGAGGTTGTAGACCTGCGAGGGCCCGCCGGCCAGCAGGCTTTGCAGGGCCAGCCAGTGGGCCTCGCACAGATCGCTCACATGGACATAGTCGCGGATGCAGGTGCCGTCGGGGGTGTCGTAGTCCTGGCCATGCACCGTGATGTGAGAACGCCGGCCGCTGGCCGCCTGCAGCACCAGCGGGATCAGATGCGTCTCGGGCTGATGGCGCTCGCCCAGTTCGCCTTCGGGGTCAGCGCCGGCCGCGTTGAAGTAGCGCAGGCAGACGGAGCGCAGACCGTAGGCCTTGTCGCAATCGGCCAGCACCTGTTCGACCATCCACTTGCTGCGGCCGTAGGGGTTGATGGGCTGCTGCGGGTGCTTTTCATCGATGGGGCTGTACTGCGGCTGGCCGAAGGTGGCGGCGGTCGATGAGAACACCAAGCGCTTGACATCATGGGCCTGCATGGCTTGCAGCAGCGTGAGCGTGTGGGCCAGGTTGTTCTGGTAGTAGGGCAGGGGCTGGCTCACCGATGCACCGACTTCAATAAAGGAGGCAAAGTGCATCACCGCGCTGAAGCGGTGGCGCGAAAACAGGTGCTCGAGCAGCGCCGCATCGCCGAGATGGCCTTCGACCAGGCTACCCCAGCGCACGGCATCGGCATGGCCGCCCGAGAGGTCGTCGAGGGTGGTGAGCTGGCAGCCGGCCTGGGCCAGGCGCTTGAGCATGTGCGAGCCGATGTAGCCGGCGCCACCGACAACGAGGATATGGGCAGGGGCAGGGGCAGAGGACTTGCTGGTAGCTAAGGCCATGGCAGGGTGAGCGCAAAGGCTGTGGGCCAAGGCGCAAGGCAATTGGGCTCCACAGCCTAGGCCGGTGCCTCTGCTGCGTCTGTCAGACAGCCGCTCGGCTGAGCCCGGGCTGAGGCCTTTTCTGCCCGTCCTGCTGCGTTTTTCGGGTTTACCCGCGCTTGTGCCCGCTGCGTAGGCGGGCTTATGATCGTCTCTTTAATGAATCAATGATTCATAGATGAATCAAAATTCCGCCTCCCTTGTGAACGAAGCTGCCGCGATTGAATTCATCGGCGTGGACAAGCGCTTTGCCGCGCGCGGTAAGTCGGCCGAGGTGTTGGCGGTGCGGTCCATCAACTTTCGCATCGCGCGCGGCGAGGTGGTGTCCATCATCGGGCCCTCGGGCTGCGGCAAGAGTACTTTGCTCAATATGGGCGCTGGCCTGTCGCGGCCCTCGGCCGGACGGGTTTTGGTCGGCGGCGAGCCGGTTACCGGCCCCAACAAGCATGTGGCCTTCATGCTGCAAAAAGACCTGCTCATGCCTTGGCGCACGATCGCCGAGAACATTGAGTTCGGCTTGGAGTTGCGCGGCGTGGCAGCGGCCGAGCGCCATGCGGTCTCTCAGCGCCTGCTGCAGCAATGCCATTTGCAAGGCTTTGACAAGCACTACCCCAATCAGCTCTCGGGCGGTATGCGCCAGCGGGCCGCCATGGCGCGCACGCTGGCGGTCGACCCGCTGGTGCTGCTGATGGACGAGCCGTTTTCAGCGCTCGATGCGCAGACCAAGATGATCTTGCAGCAGGACCTGGCCAAGACGGTGGCCAGTGCTGGCAAGACGGTGGTCTTTATTACCCACGATCTGTCCGAGGCAGCGGCCCTGTCCGACCGCATCCTGGTGATGAGCGAGCGCCCCGGCACCTTCATTCAAGAGATCGTGGTCGACATGCCCGACCGCGACAACCCGATGCAGCGGCGCAAGCACCCGCGGCTGGTCGAACTGGTGTCTCAGCTCATGGGCCTGCTCAAGCTCGACGCGCAGGCCGATGTTCATTGATGTTTTGCCGACCCTTAGTTTTTTTCCCTGACCCTTTACCTTTCAAGGAGTTCCGTATGAAAACTTCCGCCCTCAACACCTCCAAGCGCCTGAGCTGCGCCACCTTGCTTGCAGCTGCCATGCTGGCCGCAGCGCCGGTGGGCGCGCAGCCCCTGCAAGAGATCACCTATCTGCTGCCCGCGCCCGCCACCTTGCCGGCCTTCGGCCCCTGGATGCTGGCCCAGGCCAAGGGCTACTACAAGGCCGAAGGCCTGGATGTGAAATTCGTCGCTGCCCGCGGCGGGGTGGATGTGGCCAAGCAGGTGGGCGCCGGTAATGCGGTCATCGGCGGCGCCATCGGCGATACGCCCATCATCGCGCGCGCGCAGGGCATTCCGGTCAAGGCGGTGGCGGTGCTCGGCGCAGGCTCGCTGATGCAACTGGTCAGCCACAAGGACGAGCGCATCGAGAGCCCGCGCGAGCTCAAGGGCAAGACGGTCACGGTGCTGGCCTATACCGACACCACCTATTACGCGCTGTTGGGCATGCTCAGCAAGGTCGGTCTGACCAAAAACGACGTGAACATTCAAGCCGCAGGGCCAGCCGGTGTTTGGCAACAGTTTGCCGCCAAGAAGGCGGTGGCCATGGCCGGCGTCCCCGACTGGACCGCTTTGGTGATCGAGCAAGGCGCGCAGGTCGATATTTTGCCCGCCGATGTCTACTTCAAGAGCATGGCCCAAGCCATTTTGGCTTCGGACGAGACCATCCAGAAGAACCCGCAACTCATCCAGAAGCTGGTGCGCGCCACCCTCAAGGGCATGAAAGACATCATGGCCAACCCCAAGGCCGCCGCCGAGGTCTATGCACAGCATGTGCCGGTGCACAAAGGCAAGGAGGCCAGCGTGCAAAAAGCCTTCGAGATGTTCAACCAGTACGTCTATGCCAAGCAAAAGCAGCCTGGTCTGATGGATGAAGCCCGCCTGGCCGAATTGCAGAAGTTCTATGTGGGCAATGGCGTGGTGCCCAAGGAGGTGCCGGTCAAGGAGCTCTACACCAACCAGTTCATCGGCAAGTAAAGCCGCTTGCCTGAGCACGCACGCATGAACCGCGACAAACTCCTCACCTACGCCTGGAGCCTGGCCCTGCTGCTGGTCTTTGGCCTGGCTTGGGAGTTTTTGCCGGGCTGGTTCGGCGTGCCGGCCTTCGTGCTGCCGCCGCCCAGCCAGGTCTGGAGCGAGTTTGTGCGTCTGTGGGGGGCCGAGCGATTGCTCTGGCATGCGGGCATCACCGCCTTCGAGGTGGTGGTCGGCTTTGTGCTGGGCTCGCTGCTGGGCGCGGCCATAGGCTACGCCCTGGGTATGTCGCCGCGGGTCGAGGCGGTGCTTTCGCCCTATTTGCTGGCCCTGCAGATTGCGCCCAAGGTGGCTTTTGCGCCGCTGTTCGTGATGTGGCTGGGCTACACCATCTACCCCAAGATCCTGGTGGCGATTCTTATCGTGTTCTTCCCGGTGCTGATCAATGTGCTGTCGGCCATGCGCACCATGGACGGCGACCTGATCAATCTGGCGCGCTCGTTTTCCGCCACCCGCTGGCAGGTGTTTCGCATGGTCGAGTTTCCGACCACGCTGCCGCCGCTGTTCTCGGGCCTGCGCATCGCCAGCACCCTGGCGGTCATAGGCGTGGTGGTCGGCGAGTTGGTGGGCGGCAATATGGGCTTGGGCTATCTGCTGGTGTTTTTTGAGGGGCAGGGCAATACCGCCGGCGTGTTCGGCGTGATCGCCGCGCTCACCGTGATCGGTATCCTGGCTTATTACGCGGTGGTGCTGGCCGAGGCCCGGGTGCTGCATTACCTGTCGAGTGCCGAGCGTTCGGCGATGTGAATCTCATGACGACTGAAATACGACTCGACGGACACCGTGTGCTGGTCACTGGCTCGGCCCGTGGCCTGGGCGAGAGCTTTGTACGGGCGCTGCACCAGGCCGGCGCGCGGGTGGCCATCAGCGACGTGCTGCACGAGCGCGGCCGCGCCTTGGCGCAGGACTTGGGCGAGGGCACTTGCTATGTGCCCATGGACCTGATGGACCCGCAGGCGATTGAGGCCGGTGTGGCCGAGGCGGCGCGCCTGCTCGGCGGCCTGGACGGACTGATCAACAACGCAGCGGTGACCAATTCCGGTGGCAAGTACTTCAACGAAATTGCGGTCGAGACCTGGGACCAGGTGATGCAGGTCAATGTGCGCGGCAGCTGGCTGGTCACCCGCGCGGCGCACCCGCATCTCAAGGCCAGCGGCCGGGGCCGGGTGGTCAACCTGGCCTCAGACACCGCGCTGTGGGGCGCGCCACGTTTGCTGGCCTATGTGGCCAGCAAAGGCGCGGTGATCGCCATGACCCATGCGCTTGCGCGCGAGATGGGCCCTGACTGCATCACCGTCAACGCGATCGCGCCCGGCCTGACCCTGGTCGAGGCCACCGAATACGTGCCGCAGGACCGGCACGACCACTATATGCAGGGGCGGGCCATTGCCCGACCGCAGTTACCGGCCGATGTCAATGCGGCCGCGCTTTTTCTGCTCAGCCAGGGCAGTGGATTCATCACAGGACAACTGCTGCCGGTCAACGGCGGCTTTGTCATGAACTGACAGGAGCTCTCCATGGACGAACACGCACGCAAGGTATTGGCGGCAGCCAATCAGCCTCATTTCAATGAAAACGGTCTGCTCAATGCACAGATCCCACCTGAAATAGATATTCAGGCCGGCATGCTGCAAAAGGCGGGTCAGTCCTTTGCCGACTGGATGGAAGCCCGTGTGGCGCGCAAGTCCACCCGCCGCTATGACTGGGATGCGCTCAAATTTCAGGCCGACTTCGATCCGCGCTACCGGCGCGCGCAGATGCGCTATGTGGGCACCGGCGGCACCGGCGTGAGCAGCGACTCCAACACCGTGCCTTCGGCCCACTTCACCTTCTCGACCATGGTGATCCCGGCCGGCAACATCGGGCCCTCGCACATCCATTACGACGTGGAAGAAATCTTCTTCGTCATCCGCGGTGCGATGAAGGTGGTTTGCGAGAAAGACGGCCAGCGCTGGGAGGCGCTGCTGGGCGAGCGCGATTTGATCTCGGTACCGCCCGGGGTCTACCGCGAAGAGCACAACGTGGGCGACGAGGACGCGCTGATGTGTGTGATGCTGGGCACGCCCAAGCCCATCACCCCGGTCTACCCGCCCGACTCGCCCCTGGCCAAGCTCAAGCGCTGAGGAAGCCCGCATGAGCAGCAGCCAGGGCAGTGCCGAACTCCAGCGCATGGATACGCCGCTGGGCAGCCTGAGCTTTCGCCAGGCTGGCGCGGCTACGCCCACCCATGTGCTGCTGCACGGCATAGGCTCGGCCTCGGGCAGTTGGCAGGCGCAGCTGGCCTGGGCCCAGGGCCGCAGCGATGTGGGCCTGCTGGCCTGGGACGCGCCTGGCTATGGCAGCAGCAGCCCGGTGGTACCGGCCCAGCCGCAGGCGGGTGACTATGCGCAGCGCCTGTGGGACTGGCTCGATGCCTTGGGCGTTCAGGAGCCGCTGGTGCTGGTGGGTCATTCGCTGGGCGCACTGATGGCAGCGCAGGCTGCGCTCTTGCGGCCGCATCAGGTCAAGCAGGTGTTGCTGCTCTCACCGGCGCGCGGCTATGGTGATGCGCCGGCTGCTGAGCGCGAGCGCATGGTGGCCGGTCGGCTGAACAATTTGCAGCAGCTTGGCCCGGCCGGCATGGCGCAGGCACGCGCGGCCGCCATGCTCTCGCCGCAGGCCAGGCCCGAAATGGTCGAGCAGGTGCGGCGCACCATGGCCGCCATAGACCCGGCCGGCTACACGCAAGCGGTGCATCTGCTGGCGCAAGGGCGCTTGCTGCACGATGTCTCGCAGCTGCGCCTGCCCGTCACCGTGGCCAGCGGCGAGGCCGACACCATCACGCTGCCTGCGGCCTGTGACGAGGTGGCAGCGGCCGCCGGCATGCAGCGCCTGTCGCTCGGCGCGGTGGGCCATGCCTGTGCGGTGGAAGCGGCGCCAGGGGTGATCGCTCTGCTGCAGGCCAGTTCGGCCCGAGACGGACATGCCCATGAGTAACGATGACGCCATTGAAGACCGCTATCACGTGCCTGCTCTGGCGCGCGGCTTGCAGTTGCTGACCCAATTCAACCGCGAGCAGCGCGAGCTCAGCGGTGCCGAGCTCTCGCGCATGCTGGGTCTGCCGCGGGCCTCGGTGTTTCGCATGCTGTGCACCCTGGAGCAGAGCGGTTTTCTGGAGCGCTGCGCCGATGGGGTGAACTACAAGCTGGGCCTGGGCGTTTTGCGCCTGGGCTTTGAACTGCTGGCCTCGATGGAGCTGACCGAGCTGGGCCGGCCGGTGATCGAAGAGCTGCGCGAGCGCAGCGGCCATTCGGCCCACCTGGTGGTGCGCGACGGGCGCGAGGTGGTGTTCGTGGCCAAGGTGCCCGGCCGCAACGCGATGTTCCACTCCATACAAGTGGGGGCCCGTCTGCCAGCCCATGCCACCGTGCTCGGCCGTGTTTTGCTGGCTGACTTGAGCCCGGTCGAGCTGGCCGCGCTCTACCAGGACCGCACCTTGAGCGCCTACACGCCGATGACGCCGACCACCCTGGCCGAGCTGTCGGCGCGCATCGCCGAAGACCGTGCGCGGGGCTATGGGGTGAGCATGGGCGGCTACGAAACCGGCATCTCCTCGATCGCTGCGCCGGTGCTCGACGCCCAGGGCCGGGTGGTCGCCGCCGTCAGCATTTCCATGCCCCATGAGCGTGTTGACGAGCCGCAGCTTGCGCCGCTGGTCGATGCGGTCTGTGCAGCCGCCCGCCAAATGAACGAGCGCCTGCGCCACCTGCCCGAGCGCGGCCAGTGGCCTGCGCGCACTACCTCCCGAAAAGCCGCATGAACACCCCAGCCATCACCGTCGGCGAACTCGTCGCCCGTTTCCTGCACAACAGCGGCGTGCGCAGCGCCTATGGTGTCATCTCCATCCACAACATGCCCATCCTCGATGCCTTCCATCGGCTCGGGCAGATTCGCTTTGTATCAGCCCGCGGCGAGGCCGGTGCCTGCAATATGGCCGATGCAGCCGCGCGTGTCAGCGGCGTGATCGGGGTCTGTGTCACCAGCACCGGCACCGGTTGCGGCAATGCAGCCGGCGCCATGGTCGAGGCCATGACCGCTGGCACACCGCTCTTGCACCTGACCGGGCAGATCGAGTCGGAGTACATCGACCGCGACCTCGGCTTCATCCATGAGCATCCGGCGCAGCTGGCCATGCTGCGCTCGGTGGGCAAGGGCGCTTTTCGCATCCGCAACCCGCAGTCGGCGCTGGCCACCTTGCGCGAGGCGGTGCGGCTGGCCCAAACCCCGCCTTGCGGGCCGGTCAGCATCGAAATTCCCATCGATGTGCAGGCCATGACGCTGCCGCTGCCGGCCGATCTGGCGCCGCTGCCGGTCTTGCCGCTGGCACCCGAGGCGCAGGCGCTGGCACGCCTGGCCGATAGCTTGGCGGCCAAGCGCAGGCCGCTGCTGTGGCTGGGCGGCGGCGCGCGCGGTGCCGGCGCTGCGGTGCGGCGCTTGGTGGACATGGGCTGGGCGGTGGTCACCTCAGTGCAGGGCCGCGGGGTGCTGCCCGAAGACCATCCGGCCTCGCTGGGCTCCTACAACCTGCAAAAAAGCAGCGAGGCTTTTTACGCCACGGTCGACGCGCTGCTGGTGGTCGGCTCGCGCCTGCGCAGCAATGAGACCCTGACTTACAAGCTCAGCCTGCCGGCCGAGCGACATCGCATCGATGTGGACGCGCTGGCGCAAAACCGCGCTTACGACAGCGACTGCTTTGTGCAAGGCGATGCCCAATTGACGCTGGACGCACTGGCCGACGCTTTGGCAGGCCGCATGCAGATCGACCCGGCGTTTGCGGCCGATGTGCGCAGCGCGCGCGCCGCCGGCGAGGCGGCGGTCGATGCCACCATCGGTCCTTATCTGGCCCTGAAGAACGGTCTGCAAAAGGCGGCTGGTACCAATTTATGGTGGGTGCGTGACATCACCCTGTCCAACACCATGTGGGGCAATCGCGCTCCTATCCTCGATCATCCGCGCGCGGGCCTGCATGCCCTGGGCGGTGGCATCGGGCAAGGCCTGGCCATGGGCATAGGCGCGGCCATTGCCGACCATGCGCATGGCCTGGGCCGGCGCACCGTGGTGCTGGCCGGCGACGGCGGCTTCATGCTCAACCTGGGCGAGCTGGCCTGTGCGGTGCAGGAGCAGGCCGATCTGGTGGTGCTGCTGATGAACGACCACCGCTACGGCGTGATCCGCAATATTCAGGACGCGGTCTACGGCAGCCGCCACTGCTATGTGGACCTGCACACGCCCGACTTTGCGGGGCTGTGCGCCAGCATGCAGGCAGGCTACCTGCGCCTGGACGCGCCAGCGCGCGCCGAGGCGGTGTTGGCGCAGGCGCTGCAGATGCGCGGTCCGGTGGTGGTGGAGGTGGTGATGGACACCTGGGGCGAGTTTCCGGTCAAGTTTGCCGGCCCGCCTAAGAAAACCGCTTGAGCGCCATGAAGACCCAAGACTTCACCCTGATCGGCTACGGCGCCATCGGCCGGGCGCTGCACCAGCGCCTGGGCCAGTTCGGCGGCGCGTTGCGCCTGAGCCATTTGGTGGTTTCGCCTGCGCGTGTCGCTGCCCTGCAGGCCGAGCTCGGGTCGGCGGTACAGGTCACAGACCAGGTGCCCGAGCAGACCGACTTGCTGCTCGAATGCGCCGGCCACAGTGCCCTGATTGCCCATGTGCTGCCCGCTTTAGCGCGCGGCACAGAGTCGGCGGTGCTGTCGATCGGCGCCTTGTCTGAAGTGGGGTTGCCCGAGCGCCTGCAAGCGGCGGCTGAGCAGGGCGGGACGCAATTGCATCTGCTGGCCGGCGCCATTGGCGCCATCGATGCGCTGGCCGCTGCGCGCTTGGCGGGGCTCGATAGCGTGGTCTATACCGGCCGCAAGCCGCCGGCCGGCTGGCGTGGCTCGCCGGCCGAGCAGGTGGTCTCGCTCGATACCCTGACCGAGCCGGCCGTGATTTTGCAAGCCAGCGCCCGCGAGGCAGCGCGGCTCTATCCGAAAAACGCCAATGTGGCGGCCACCGTGTCCCTGGCTGGCCTGGGGCTGGACCGCACCGAGGTGCGGCTGATCGCCGACCCGGGCGTGAGCGAGAACATCCATGAGGTCGAGGCCAGCGGCGCCTTCGGCCAGTTCAGCCTGCGCATGCGCGGCAAGCCCCTGGCTGACAACCCCAAGACCTCGGCCCTGACGGTGCTGTCGGCGCTGCGTTTTCTGCACAACCGGGTGGCCGGGATCACGCTATGACTGAAAAAATCCAGACCCTGCTGGCCGGCCGTTGGCGCGATGCTTCGGGCCCGGCCTACATCACCCATTACCCGCACGATGGCTCTGAAGTGGCCGAGCTTCACGCTGCCAATGCGGCCGACGTGGACGAGGCGGTACAGGCGGCCCACCAGGCCTGGCAGCAGCCGGCTTGGGCGCGCCTGCTGCCGCATGAGCGCGCCGGTATCTTGCATCGCATCGCCCAAGGCATACGCGGGCGCAGCGAGGAGCTGGCGCAGTTGCAGCGCCTGGACAATGGCAAGCCCATCAAGGAATGCCGGGCCCTGGTGGCCAGTGCGGCGGGCACCTTTCAGTTTTTTGCGGCGGCCGCCGAAACCTGGGAAGACGCGGTAACCCCTGCGCGCGGCGACTTTCTCACCCTGAGCGTGCATCAGCCGCTGGGCGTGGTGGGCGCCATCACGCCCTGGAATTCACCGATCGCCAGCGAGGCGCAAAAAATGGCGCCGGCCCTGGCCGCTGGCTGCGCCATCGTCATCAAGCCGGCCGAGATCACCCCGCGCATGGCCATCGAGCTGGCCCGCATCGCCGAGCAGGCCGGTGTGCCGGCGGGCATTGTCAGTGTGCTGCCGGGCAAGGGCTCGGTGGTGGGCGAGGCGCTGGTACGCCACCCGTTGATCAAGCGCATCGCCTTTACCGGTGGCACCAGCGTGGGCATGGGCATACAGCGCATCGCCGCTGAAAAACTCATGCCGACCTCGCTGGAGCTGGGCGGCAAGTCGCCGACCATCGTCTGCGCCGACGCCGATCTGGACCATGCAGTGGCCGGTGTGCTGTTTGGCATCTTCAGCTCCTCGGGTGAATCGTGCATCGCCGGCTCGCGCGCTTTTGTCCATCAATCGGTGTACGCGTCCTTCAAGGAAAAACTGCTGGCGGCGGTGCGCGGCCTGCGGGTGGCCGACCCGGCACTGGAGAGCACCCACATGGGGCCGCTGGTCAGCCGCTCGCACCGCGATGGCGTCGAGCGTTATGTGCAGATGGGCCGCGACGAGGGCGGCCAGGTCTTGTGCGGTGGCAGCCGGCCGCAGGGCGGGTATTTTGACCAGGGCAGTTACTACCTGCCCACGGTGATCGAAGGCCTGCCCAACACCGCGCAAATGTGCCGCGAAGAAATTTTCGGCCCGGTGCTGGCCTTGCTGCCCTGGAGCGATGAGGCCGACTTGATCGCCCAGTGCAACGACAACGACTACGGCCTGGCCAGCGGTATCTGGACGCGCGACTACAAGAGCGCTTGGCGCATAGGCCGGGCCCTGCACACCGGCACGGTTTGGGTCAACACCTACAAGCTGTTTTCCATCAGCACGCCCTTTGGCGGCGTCAAGCTCAGTGGCACCGGCCGCGAGAAGGGCCGCCAAGGCATTTTGGAATACACCAGCCAGAAGAGTTTTTACTGGGGCATGAACGAGAGCCCCTTGCCCTGGGCTCAGCCCTGATGGCGACGCCCCGAGGAGATCAGCCATGAGATTTCGCCCCCTGAGTGCTCACCTCAAAGCCGGCCTGCTGGCCCTGACGGTGGGCTTGCTCGGCCCGGCCGCCTGGGCGCAAGAGCGCTGGCTGCTGGTCTCGCCCTTTCCGCCCGGCGGGCCGGTCGACACCCTTTCGCGCATCCTGGCCGAGGGCTTGCAAAAGAAGTCCGGCCTGCCTGCGCTGGTGGAGAACCTGCCGGGGGCGGCCGGCAATCTGGGCATCGACAAGGTGCGCAAGGCCAAGCCCGACGGCCGCACCCTGTTGGTGGTGCCGGCCGGCAACCTGACCATCAACCCGACCTTGATGCCCAACTTCCCCTTCAACATCGAGCGTGAATTCGCGCCGGTGACCATGCTGGCCAAGGCACCCAATGTGCTGGTGGCCAGCAGCGCGGCACGCATCAACAGCCCGCGTGAGCTGGTGGCGCAGGCCAAGGCCAGGCCGGGCACACTCTCCTATGCCTCGCCTGGCATAGGCAGCGGCCTGCATCTGGCCGGTGAGCTCTTCAAGCAGCAGACCGATGTGGACCTGCTGCATGTGCCCTACAAGGGCACCGGGCCAGCCCTCAACGACGTGCTGGGCGGCACCGTGCCGCTGATGTTCAGCAACCTGCCGGCCACGCTCGGGCATATTCGCAGCGGCAAGCTGGTCGCCCTGGGACTGACTGATAGTGCCCGCAGCCCAGTGGCGCCCGATATTCCCACCCTGGCCGAGCAGGGCATTGCCGGCGTGGTGGTTACCTCTTGGTACGGCCTGCTGGCACCAGCCGGCACGCCCGATGCCCTGGTCGAGCAGCTGGCCCGCGACGCGGCCGAGATTTTGGAGCAGCCGGCGGTGCGTGAGCAACTGCGCGCCCAGGGCCTGAGCCAAGCCACCCAAAAGCCGGCTGAGTTTGCCGCCCATATCCGCGCCGAGACCCAGACCTGGGCGCGCATCATCCGTGCGCGCGGCATCACCGCGCAATAAGGTCGCCGTCATGAGCACTGCCCAAGCTTCGACCCCCGCTACTGCCGAGCCGGTGCTGATCACCCTCATCCTCAAGCACCATGCCGGACTGGTGCTCGACGACATACAGTCGCGCCTCAAAGCCAGCCAGTGGTGGGAGCGTTTTCCGATTGAAGGCACGCGGGTGGTCTCCTGGACGGTGGCCATGGGGCTGGGCCAGATCGTGATCCTGGAAGTGCCGCCCCATCTGCTGGGGCAGGTCAATCTGGAGCTTGAGCGCTCGGCCTGGGGCGTGTTCAAGGTCGAGGTCTACCCCAGTTACGACTTTGTTCCTGTGCGCGAGCGCATCAAGGAACGTGTGCGCCAAGGAGGCCAGTGATGGATTTGGGCATTGCGGGCAAGAAAGCCCTGGTCTGTGGTGCCAGCGCCGGTCTGGGCTATGCCTGCGCCCAGGCCCTGGTGAGCGAGGGCGTCGACGTGCTCATCGTCGCCCGCACCGAGGCGCCGCTGCAGGCGGCGGCTGAGCAACTGCACGCACTCGGTGGCGGCCAGGCGCAGGCGCTGGCGGCCGATGTGACGAGCGCCGAAGGGCGCGATCGCATCTTCGCCCACAGCCGCGACTTTGACATCCTCATCACCAATGCGGGCGGCCCGCCGCCCGGCGATTTTCGGCAGTGGCAAAGGCAGGACTGGCTGGCCGCCATTGACGCCAATATGCTGGCCCCGATCGAGCTGATCAAAGCCACGGTCGAGGGCATGCGCGCACGTGGCTTTGGCCGCATCGTCAACATCACATCGAGCGCGGTCAAGTCGCCCATCGACCAACTGGGCCTGTCCAACGGAGCGCGCGCTGGGCTGACCGGCTTTGTCGCCGGCCTGGCCCGCTCGACGGTGGCCGACGGTGTGACCATCAACAACTTGCTGCCCGGTACTTTTGAGACCGCGCGCCTGGCGAGTAACTTCGAGGCGGCCGCAAAGCGCCAGGGCATGGATGCCCCGCAACTGATCGCGCAGCGCCTGGCCCGCCATCCGGCCCACCGCTTCGGCCGGCCCGATGAACTGGGCCGCACCTGCGCCTTCCTGTGCAGCGTGCATGCCGGCTACATCAACGGCCAGAACATCCTGATGGATGGGGGTTCCTTCCCCGGCTCTTTCTGAAGGCATTCGACACATGGCAGCACTGGACATTGCAATTGCAGGCGGCGGCATCGGCGGCATGGCGGCGGCCATCGCTTTGATGCGCCAGGGCCACCGGGTCACGGTCTACGAGCAAGCCTCGGGCTGGGGCCGGGTGGGGGCCGATGTCAACCTCACGCCCAATGTCGTCAAGGCCTTGGACGGCTTGGGCGGGCAGGTGGGGGCGCAGGTGCGCCGCGATGGTGCGCAGCCGACCTTTCGCATCAGCCGCGACTGGGATACCGGCTTGGAGACCTCGCGCCTGGGCATGGGCCAGACGGCTGAGCAGCAGTATGGCGCGCCGCAGGTCACCATACACCGCGCCGATCTGCTGGCCGCGCTGGCGGCCGAAGTGCCCGAGCGCCAGATCCTGTTGGGCCGGCGCCTGAAGTCGCTGGTGCAGGACGATGCGGGCGTACTGCTGCAGTTCGAGGACGGCAGTTCTGCCCGCCACGAGGTGCTGATCGGCGCCGACGGCATCCATTCCCGGGTACGCAGCGCCCTGTTCGGCGAGGAAAGCCCGCGTTTTACCGGCGTGGTGTCTTACCGCTCGGTGGTGCCGAGCGAGCGGGTGCAGGACGTGCCCGAGATCGATGCTTTCACCAAATGGTGGGGGCCCAACCCGCAGTCGCAGATCGTGACCTTCCCGCTCAATCAGGGCCGCGAGACCTTTGTGTTTGCCACCACCGGCCAGGACAACTGGACCGAGGAGTCCTGGACCAGCGAGGGCGATGTGCAGGAGCTGCGCCAGGTCTACCGCGACTTTCACCCCGATGCCCGCAAGCTGCTCGACGCCTGCGAGCGCGTGCTCAAGAGCGCCCTGTATGAGCGCGAGCCGCTTGCCCAGTGGTCACAAGGCCGCGTCAGCCTGCTCGGCGATGCCTGCCACCCCATGCTGCCCTTCATGGCCCAGGGTGCGGGCATGGCCATCGAAGACGCGGTGGTGCTGGGCCGCGCCCTGGCGGGTGTGGCTCTGCCCGGCGTGCCGCAGGCCTTGCAGGCCTATGAGCAGGCGCGCCGCGAGCGCACCGCCCGCATCCAGATCGGCTCGCGCGGCAACCAGTGGATGAAAGGCCCGGGCAATGCCGACTGGGTCTATGGCTACGACGCCTGGGCCGCGGGCTTGCTGGCTTGAGTGGCCCGGACTGTACCGGCTTAGCCCTTGCGTCTTGGACCTCATGCCGCGGTATCAATGAAAACCCCGCTGCCGCCCGCGGGGTCGGCAGCTATCATGGGTCGAAGTAGTTGTCTGTGACGGGACCGCCGATTAATTGATGGAGTGACTTGTATGCAATCGAATTTTCAGCGGCCAATGAGCCGCAGCTTTCTGGCTGCTACTGCCGCCGCCTTGACCCTGGTGGGCGCACCGGCTTGGATGGGTGGCGCTTGGGCCCAGGCCTTCCCCAGCAAACAGGTGACTTTGGTGGTGCCGTTCCCACCCGGCGGCGGCCCCGATGTGGCCGCCCGCGTCATCGCCGAAAAGCTGGCCCCGCGCCTGGGGCAGCCGGTGGTGGTCGACAACAAGCCCGGTGCCGGTGCCCTGCTGGGAGCCAGCTTTGTGGCCAAGGCTGCGCCCGATGGCCACACCCTGCTGCTCACCCCCAACACCATGGCGATCTCCCCGCATGTGCTGCCTCCGGGCGCAGGCGGCGGTGTTGACGTTAACAAAGACCTGCTGCCGGTGATCGCGCCGGCCACCACGCCGCTGGTGCTGGTGGCCAGCCCCTCCCTGGGCGTGAACAACCTCAAGGGCCTGCTCGAGCAAGCCCGCAAGGGCGGCTTGGCCTATGGCAGCCCGGGCAACGGCTCGCCCATGCACTTTGCGGGCGAGATGTTCAAGCGCTCGGCAGGTGTGGACCTGCTGCATGTGCCCTACAAAGGCGTGGCCCCCTCGCTCAATGCAGCCCTGGCTGGCGAGGTCAAGCTGCTCTACACCGGTGTGGGCGGTGCCTTGCAGCACATCAAGGCCGGCAAACTGGTGCCGCTGGCGCTGACGGAAAAATCGCGCTCCACCCTGCTGCCCGATGTGCCCACCGCCACCGAGCAAGGCGTGGGTCAGGTCGAGGTCAATGCCTGGTATGGCGTCTTTGCGCCGGCGGCTACGCCTGCTGCGGTGGTGCAGCGCATCAACCAGGAGATCAATGCGGTCATCAAGCTGCCTGACGTGCGCGAGCGTCTGCTGGGCGCCGGCGTCGAGCCCCTGGGCGGCCCGCCGCAGGTGCTGGCCGACTTCATGAAGGCCGATACCCAGCGCTACGGTCAACTCGCCCGCGAATTGGGTGTCAAAGCCGATTGACTGCGGGTGGCCCTGTGCCTGGGCCGTCCAGCCCTGAGCGACCGGCAGGAGGCGGCTTGAGCGGCGCCGCCGGTCGGGGCGATTCACGCCCCAACTTCGTGCTCTTCATCACCGACCAGCACCGGGCTGATCACCTGGGCTGCTATGGCAATGCCATTTTGCGCACGCCGCACATCGATGCGCTGGCCCGGCAAGGACAGCGCTTCGAGCAGTGCCATGTAGCTACGCCGATTTGCCAGCCCAACCGGGCCAGCCTGATGACAGCTCGCCTGCCCAGCGTGCATGGGGTGCAGATGAATGGGCGGGAGCTGTCTTTGGGGGAGACCACCTTCGTCGATGTGCTGCGCCGTGCAGGCTGGCGCACAGCCTTGGTGGGCAAGGCGCATTTGCAGAACATCACTGCCGTGCCGCCGCCTTGGCCCGCTGCTGGCCAGCGTCGTCCGCATGACGCCCTGCAGCGTTTCCCCGGCCGCTATGGGCAGGAGGTGGGCAGCGCCTGGGCGCAGGACGAGTACTTCGACCTGGACCTGCCCTATTACGGCTTCGAACAGGTGCAGCTGAGCATAGGCCATGGCGACGAGCAGCAAGGCCACTGGCGCCGTTGGCTGCGTCGGCAGACCGCCGAGGCCGAGCAGCTGATGGGGCCCACGCATGCCTTGCCGACCCCGCCGCTGGCCCTGGGGCGGCTGGGTCAGGCTTGGCGCACCCGCTTGCCCGAGGAGCTGCATCCGACCGCCTGGATTGCCGAGCAAAGCTGCGAGCAGCTGGCCCGCTTTGCTGCGGCCGGCGAGCCTTTTTTTTTGCAGTGTTCCTTCCCCGATCCGCACCACCCCTTCACGCCGCCGGGGTCTTACTGGGGTCTGTACGACCCGGCCGACGTGTGTTTGCCCGAGAGCTTTGCCGCCGCCTTGTACGACCCGCCCCCGGCGATCGATGCACTGCGGCGACAGCGCGCGCGCAGCCCCGACTTTCGCCCCGGCCACGCCGCGTTTGCTGCCAGCGAGCAAGAGGTGCGAGAGGCGACTGCGCTCAACTACGGCAGCATTGCTTTTATCGATGCGGCTATCGGCCGCGTCATGGCCCAGCTGCAGCGGCTCGGTCTGGACGACAACACCGTGGTGTTGATGACCAGCGACCATGGCGAGCTGCTCGGCGATCGTGGCCTGATGTTCAAGGGCGGGCTGCACTACACCAGCATGACCCGCGTCCCCCTGATCTGGCGCGATACCGCCGATGCGCGCCAAGGTGTGGTGCGCCATGACTTGGCTCAGACCCTGGACCTCGCGCCCACCATCCTGGCGCGGGCAGGCTTGCCGCCGGTCAACGGCATGCAGGGCCGCAAGCTGCTGGGTCAGGACGAAGCACGGCAGGGTCTGATCATTGAGGAAGAAAGCCAGCGCGCAGATTTCGGTCTGGACCGGCGGCTGCGCATGCGCACCTGGCGTACCGACCGCTACCGCCTGACGCTCTACGACGGTCAGAGCTGGGGCGAGCTCTACGATCTGGCCGCCGACCCTCTGGAGTTGCGCAATTTATGGTCTGATCCGGCGGCCAGAAATTTGCGCGGTGAACTGAGCGAACAACTGCTGCGGGCGATGATCGCCGCCAGCGACGACAGCCCCTATCCCAGCGCATCGGCCTGAGGCGTGCCCTGTCCGGTGGAAGCGCCGCCCCGGCGCGATCGGTCTCAGAGGTCGAGGACCAGCCGCTCGCTCTTGCAGCCGGAGACGCAGACCATCATGACCTTGTTGTCGGCCTGCTCGGCTGGGGTGAGCACCATGTCGCGGTGGTCGACCTGACCTTCGAGGACCCGGGTTTCGCAGGAGCCGCAAATGCCTTCCTCGCAGCTCCAGGGCACGTCGATCTTGAGTTCGATCAGCTTGTTATGCAGGGTCTTGCCGGCCGGCACTTCAAAGCTGATGCCGCTTTGGCGCAGCTCGACGCTGTAGCTGCTGCGGGCGTCGCTGGCCGCCTCGACCGGCTTGGCGCTAAAGCGCTCCAGATGCGCATGACTCAGGCCCAGGGCCTGGCAATCGGCCTCGAAGGCGTCGAGCATGGGCGTGGGGCCGCAGGCGTAGTAGTGGGTGTCCTGCGCACGGCGGGCAGACAGCAGCGCACGCAAATCGGGCGGGCCGCCCGCTTCGTGATCGAAGTGCCAATGTACTTTGGCACCCAGCTCTTGCAGCACATCGGCGAAGGCGGCGGCGGCGCGGTTGCGGGCGAAGTAGAGCACTTCGTAGGAGCGGCCCAGGCTGCTGAGTCTTCTTGCCATGCACAGCAGCGGCGTGATGCCGATGCCGCCGGCCACCAGCACGCTGTGGACCGCGTCCTCGACCAGCGGGAAGTGGTTGCGCGGCGCGCTGATGGTCAGCGCCATGCCGACCCGCAGCAGATCGTGCACCGCCCGCGAGCCGCCGCGGCTGGCTTTGTCTTTGAGCACGCCGATCACATAGCGCTGGCTGTCGCTGGCCGGGTTGCACAGGGAATAGCTGCGCACCAGGCCGCCGGGCAGGTGCAGATCGATGTGAGCGCCGGGCGTGAAAGCCGGCCAGACGGTGCCAGCGGCCGGGCGCAGCTCCACGCTGATGATGTCCTGGGCTTCGTGGCGCAGCGTGTGCACCCACGCTTGTAATGTGTCTTTGGTGGTCATGCTGTAGGAGCGGGTCAAAAAAGCAGGGCCGCGCGTGGCGCGGCCCGGGCCGTGATCTTAAAGCCTGCGGGCTTGCTTTCAGGTGGCGGCCAGGCGCTCGACCTGTTGCTCGGCCAGGCGGCGCAGGTGGCGGCGCAGACGCACGATGCCCATGTCATGGGCGTACAGGTGCTCGCGCTGGTTGGCATCGGGCTCCATGTTCTCCACTGCCACCCGGTCTTGCTCCAGCACATTCCAGTGGCGCTGCTCAAGCCGGTTCTTGTAGAGAAAGCGCCAGGTATCGCGCTGCCAGTCGCTCACCTTGCGGCAGCGCCAGTGAAACACGCCTGCGGTGCGCGCATCAATCGGCGTGTAGCTGCCGATGATGGTGAAGTTACCGCCCGGCCCTCCCGTCTTGGGGTAGGGGATCTCCAGCCGCATGATGTGTATGCCGCTGTCCAGCCATTCGGTCCAGTCGAAGTTGACGTCGCGCTGGCCTTTTTTCTCAAAGATGAAGCCCTGGGGCAACTCCCGAATCTGAAACTCGGCCGTCATGTCGCCCTCGGCCATGGTGTGCGACTGCTTGTGCAGATAGGCCCCGTGCATCGGGTCCATCACGTTGTCGATCACGTAGCGGTAGTCGCAGCCCCATTCGGTGTAGCACAGGAAAGACGACCATTCGGGCGACGTCAGTTGCTCGGGCAGTTGCAGGGGGGGCGCCTCGCTCAAGGCCGGGTCCTTGGCATTGAACAAAAAGATAGCGCCATTGCTCTCGGCGGTGTGGAACATGCGGGCGGCACGCGAGCCCTCGAGCTTGCAGCCGGGGCTGCCGGGCACCTTCATCACCGTGCCGTCGCAGCGCACCTGCACCCCGTGGTAGGCGCAGGCCAGGCGGTCACCCAAATTCACCCCGAGCGACAGCGGCGCGCCGCGGTGCGGGCAGTGGTCTTCCAGGGCATGAACCTTGCCGCTGGCGTCGCGCCACAGCGCGATCTTGTAGCCCAGGCGGCGCAGCGAGACCGGGCTGCTTTGCACAAAGCCCGAAGGGCAGATCGGGAACCACAGGTCCTTCAGGCCGACAGCCAAAGCGGCGTCTATCGGGTCTGCATGGGCGGTCATGAGATCGTTTTTCATCGCTTCACTCTCCTTGCTCGCTTCAGGCGCTCAGGCGCGCCATTTCCTGCTGGTAGCTCTGGGCGGTCCAGGGTTGGCCGTCGGGTCCGACCTGGCCCGAGGCGTTGAGGTAGCGGACCAGGTCTTCAAGGTCATGAACGCCCGCGGCAAAGGCGCGCTCGATCGCGTCGCCCAGCAGGTTTTCATAGGCGGTGGGCGCCGCGCTGCGGCTTTGGTGGGTGTCGTTGTAGAGCGTGGCCATGGCTGGAGTTTCAGGCTAGGTTTTAGGCTTGTCGGTCATGAAGCGCCCGCTGGGCGCTTCAACGTCTTTTTGGCGGCGGGTGTGGCCGTCGATGCCGCCCTTGACCGCCCATTCTGCAAACGCGGTGGGGCCGGGTGTGAACTCACGCGGCTGCCAGGCCTCGGTCAGCTCGTCCTCGTCGGTGTAGTACTCGACCAGCGCACCCGCCGGGCTCACCACGTACCAGAATAGGGCCGAAGAAATTGGGTGACGACCCGGGCCCAGTTCGGTTTGCCAGCCCTGGCGAGACATGTGCAGCCCGCCGCCGATGACCTCGTGCAAATCGCGCACGGTGAAGGCCACATGGTTCAGGCCTTGCCGGGGCTCGGGCGGCTGCAGCAGGAACAGGTCATGGTGGCCGCCGCGCGCCGCGCAGCGCAGGAAATGGCCACGCCCGGGATAGCGGTCGGAGATGACGAAGCCCAGCACCTCTTCGTAAAAACGCGAGGTGGCGGCCAGGTCGCGGGTGAACAGCACCACATGGCCCACTTCGACCGGCTGGGCGCGGTCGTAAGCGGGCGCGGCCTGGTCGATGCGTGGCCTGTGGCTCCAGGTATTGGTGCTGGCGCAAGGCAGTTCCAGCGCCTTCTTGCGGGTAACTTGAACGCCGACCGACAGGCCCATCGGGTCCTGGCACAGCACCCGGCCGTCCTGCTCTTGCCAGCCTGGCGCGCTGCGCATGCGCTCGCTGCATTGCGCCAGTTCTGCGGGGCCAGCGACCGCCCAGATCACCTGTCGCAAGGTCGGGTCGTCTTCCAGTCCCGCAGGCAGGCCGGGGCGGTCGGGATGGGCGACGACCACCCGGCAGCCGTTGAGCGATTCGAACACCAGCTCCTGCGCCGACTCCTGTACCAGGCTCAAGCCCCAGTCGGTGAAAAAGCGGCGGCAGCTCGGCAGATCGGCCGAGCTGAGGGTGATTTCGTCTATGCCTTGGATGCTCATGGCTGGATCAGATTTGATTTTTGCGTTTTATAGGTAAAACTAGGTTTCTTCACAGAAACAAACCGATGATGCTCGGAAGCCTTTCAAAGGTCAAGAGAGTTTGCCATTGCAAAGTCGCTCAAGGCCGGCTGAGTATGCGCCGAGTTGCGTTGCACAATGCAGACCATGGATTCAGTCAACAAGCGCGGCGCCAGTGACCGTGAGCTCGGTCGGGAAGCCGGCATATCTCCCGATGACCATCAAGCCATCCGGCTGTGGCTGCGTTTGCTGGCCTGTAGCACGCAGATCGAGCAGTCCATCCGAACCCTGCTGCGCTCGCAATTTGGCACCACTTTGCCGCGCTTTGACTATCTGGCCCAGCTCAGCCGCCATCCTCAGGGCCTGCGCATGAGCGCTTTGTCGAGCCACCTGATGGTCACCGGCGCCAATGTCACCGGCCTGACCGACCAGTTGGTGAGCGAAGGCTGGGCAGAGCGCCTGAACGATCCGAGCGACAGGCGGGCCCTGATCGTGCGCATCACCCCGGCTGGCCAGGCCTGGTTCGACCGCATGGCGGTTGAGCATGAAAGGTGGCTGCTGCAATTGCTCGGCGGCCTTGACGGCCGCGAGATGGCGCAGCTCTATGAGCTGCTCGGCCGGCTGCGCAAAGGCATTGCTGCCTCGCCCGAATGAGCGCGCAGCGCCGGGCTTGCCCATAGGGCCCGCAAAAAGTTCAGAGCACTTCGCTGGCGAAGTCGGCCAGGCGCGAGCGCTCACCGCGCGCCAGGGTAATGTGCCCACCATGCGGCCAGCTCTTGAAGCGGTCCACCGCATAGGTCAGCCCTGAAGAGCCTTCGGTCAGGTAGGGCGTGTCGATCTGCGCGAGGTTGCCCATACAGATGATCTTGGTGCCCGGGCCGGCGCGGGTGATCAGGGTCTTCATCTGCTTGGGCGTGAGGTTCTGCGCCTCGTCGATGATCAGGTACTTGTTCAGGAAGGTGCGGCCGCGCATGAAGTTCATACTCTTGACCTTGATGCGCGAGCGGATCAGCTCGTTGGTGGCGGCGCGCCCCCATTCGCCAGAGCCGGTATCGTTCTTGGCCAGCACCTCCAGGTTGTCGTCGAGCGCGCCCATCCAGGGGCCCATTTTTTCTTCTTCGGTGCCGGGCAGAAAGCCGATGTCCTCGCCCACCGAGACGGTGGCGCGGGTCATGATGATCTCGGTGTAGCGCCGGTCGTCAAGCACCTGGGTCAGGCCGGCAGCCAGCGCCATCAGCGTCTTGCCGGTGCCGGCGGTGCCGGTGAGGGTGACGAAGTCGACCTCCGGATCCATCAGCAGGTTCATCGCGAAGTTCTGTTCGCGGTTGCGCATGGTCACGCCCCAGATCGCGTGCTTGAGGTGGGTGTAGTCCTTGAGCGTCTTGAGCACCGCGGTCTTGCCGCGGATTTCGGTCACCCGGGCATACAGGGGTGGCTCGCCGGCCGCCTCGAAGTAGGCGAACTGGTTGATTAGCAGGCTGTCGACAATCGGCCCGCTGATGCGGTAGTAGGTATGGCTGCCCTGCTGCCAGCTCTCGACCGTCTTGCTTTGACGGGTCCAGAAGTCGGGCGGCAAGGCCAGTGCGCCGCTGTAGAGCAGGTCACCGTCTTCCAGAGTTTTGTCGTTGCGGTAGTCCTCGGTCGACAGGCCCAGGGCGCGGGCCTTGACCCGCATATTGATGTCCTTGGACACCAGCACCACCTCGCGCGGCGCGAGCTCCTTGCGCAGAGCCTCCACCACGCCCAGGATCTGGTTGTCGGCCTTGCCCTGGGGCAGCGCCATTGGCAACTCGCCGCTCAGTGGCCGGGTCTGGAAGAGCAAATGACCGCGCGCTTCGCTGTGGCCGGTGCTGCTGAGCACCAGGCCTTTGGCGATGTCGCTGCCCTCTGCCGCCAGCGCGTCGAGCGTGCGGCTGGTTTGGCGCGCATTGCGGGCCACCTCGGTCATGCCCTTTTTGTGGCCGTCGAGCTCTTCCAGCACGATCATGGGCAGGAAGATGTCGTGTTCCTCAAAGCGGAACAAGCACATCGGGTCGTGCATCAGCACATTGGTGTCGATCACAAACAGCTTGGTTGGGCCTGTGCTCTTGCGCGGCCTGCTGCGGGCCTGGCTGCGCGGCGCAGCCGCCGCTCCGGCCTCTGGCGCGGCCGGTGCGCTGGCCACGGCGCTGGCGGTGACCTTGGGGGTCACGCTGGTGGTGGGCAGCTCTTGCGGCTGGCTCTTTTTGCGAGCGCGCGGCGCCCGGCTGGGCTCGATCGGTCTGGCTTGTTCCTCAGCCGCATGAGCCTCCTGCTCAAGCCGGGCAGCGGGGCCACCGCGCTTATGAGCCGGTGATTCTGCGCCGCGGGCCTGGCCGCCGTAGGCTTGCTTGGACAGGACGCTGGCGCGCTGGGTGGGGGCTGGAGGCAGGGGCATGGTGGATTCAGGAGTCAGAAGCGGGCCGCCGGGCAGATTGCTCAGCGGTGGGGCTCTTAAAACGACAAAGCCGCCGGGGGTGCCGGGCGGCTTTTCGAAGGAGGACGCACTCGGCGATCAAGAGCATCGAAGCATTATGCACGACCCATATGACGGGTCGCCGGTATGAAGTCAGCCGGCTTTTTTCAGCGCCTTGACCGCCAGCAGCACTTCGTCAACATGGCCCGGCACCTTCAGGCCCCGCCATTCCTGCTTGAGCTGGCCGTCAGTTCCGATCAGGAAGGTGCTGCGCTCTATGCCCTTGACCTTCTTGCCGTACATGATCTTGTTCTTGACCACGCCAAACATATGGCACATCTTCTCTTCAGTGTCGGCAATCAGCTCAAAGGGCAGTTCGAGCTTGGCCTTGAAGTCTTCGTGGGACTTCATGTTGTCGCGCGAGACGCCGAAAACCAAAGCGCCGGCCTTGACGAAGTCCTTGTATTTGTCACGAAACTGCATCGCTTCCGTGGTGCAGCCTGGCGTGTTGTCCTTGGGATAAAAATACAGCACCACCAGCTTGCCCAGGTGGTTGCTCTGGGTGACCTTGACGCCGCCGGTGGCCAAGGCTTCGAATTCGGGGATGGATTTGTTGACGACGACTGCCATGCTGCGGGGACCCTGTCGAAAGTGGTGTATGGCCTGACGGCCTGTGCTTGTTGTGGCTTCTCGATGGCTCTGGCGCTTTGGCGGGCACTGCCTCGGTTGGCGCCTGCCGGGGCTGCCCTAGGGGCCAAAATGGTAGATTTTAGCCTCAAAGGCCAAGCTCGGCTGTAGCGCTCATGCCCGCGGAGCTTCCAACAGCAGTGCAGCGACCACATGCCGGCCCTCGCCAGCCAGGATGTTGTAGGTGCGGCAGGCGGCCACCGTGTCCATGGTTTCGATGCCGATGCGCCGGGCCATCAGCGCGCGCAAGAGGGCCGGCGCCACAAAGCGCAGGCGCGCCCCGCTGCCGAAAACCACCAATTCCGGCGCCAGATCAGCCAGACGCTCGAAATGTGCGGCGCCCAAGTCCTCGAAGCGTGTGCATTGCCAGTCAGAATGCGAGCCGCGCGAATCAAGCACCAGGCTGTGCTGGATCTTTTGTGCCTGGCCCTGATGGCCTATGCCTATCCAGTCATCGCCATAGCCGAGGATGGTGGGGGCGTCGGATCGGTCGGGCTGAAGTTTCATGGGGTGTAGAAAAGGCTGACGGGACGCGGTGGTGCAGCCCGGACACATTGCGCCGCAAATTTGGCTTGGTTTGTGTGGTCAAATTATAGGTTTTCACTCGGTTTGGCCCGCCGCCTTCTGCGCGTGGGCCCGATTGTGTTTACCCTCGTCCTGCCATGAAGCCCATCACCAAATCCGCCAAGCTCGCCAATGTCTGCTACGACATCCGGGGTCCCATCATGGACGCGGCGCGGCGCATGGAGGAGGAGGGGCACAAGATCATCAAGCTCAACATCGGCAACCTCGCGCCGTTTGGCTTCGATTCGCCCGAGGAAATCCAGCAGGACATGATCCGCAACCTGCCCACCTCGGCCGGCTATTCGGACAGCAAGGGCATTTTTGCGGCCCGCAAGGCGGTGATGCACGAGACCCAGCGCCAGGGCGTCAAGGGCGTGACCCTGGACGATATTTATCTGGGCAACGGGGCCAGTGAGCTGATCGTCATGGCCACCAACGGCTTGCTCAACGATGGCGACGAATTGCTCTTGCCCGCCCCTGACTACCCCTTGTGGACGGCGGCCGCCTCGCTCTCGGGCGGAACGCCGGTGCACTACCTGTGCGACGAGTCCAATGGCTGGATGCCTGATTTGGCCGACATTCGCCGCAAGATCACGCCCCACACCAAGGGCATTGTGATCATCAACCCCAACAACCCGACCGGGGCCCTGTATTCGCGCGAGTTGCTTGAGCAAATCGTGGCCATTGCCCGCGAGCATCAATTGGTGATTTTTGCTGACGAGGTGTACGACAAGGTGCTCTACGACGACGCGGTGCACACACCCTTGGCCAGCCTGTCGGAAGATGTGCTGACTCTGACCTTCAATTCCCTGTCCAAGAGTTACCGCTCCTGTGGCTACCGCGCTGGCTGGATGGTGATTTCCGGCGACAAGAAAAGCGCGCAAGACTACATCGAGGGCCTGAACATGCTTTCGAACATGCGCTTGTGCTCCAACGTGCCTGGCCAATGGGCGATACAGACCGCCTTGGGCGGCTACCAAAGCATCCGCGAACTGGTGGGCGAGGGCGGGCGGCTGCGCCGCCAGCGCGACTTGGCCCATGAGCTCATCACCGCCATTCCCGGTGTGAGCTGCGTCAAGCCCAGCGCCGCGCTGTACATGTTTCCCCGGCTGGACCCGGTGGTTTACCCGGTGGTCGACGACCGCCAGCTGTTTTTGGAGCTGCTCGAAGAAACCCGAGTCATGCTGGTGCAGGGAACGGGCTTTAACTGGGCCACGCCTGACCATTTCCGCATGGTCTTCTTGCCGCACGAAGACGATCTGCGCGAGGCCATAGGCCGCGTGGCCAAGTTCCTCGAAGGCTGGCGCAAGCGGCATGCCGCCCGCAGGAGCACGGCCAGCGCCTGATCGGTCCGCGGCGGCCGGATCTCGCCAGGATTGGCGGGCCCCCTTGTCATTTTGGAAGACAGACATCATGAGCAATAAACCATTGGCACCCATACGCGTAGGCCTGCTGGGCATAGGCACGGTGGGCAGCGGCGTCTTCACCGTCTTGCAGCGCAATCAGGAAGAGATCATGCGCCGTGCCGGCCGAGGCATTGAAGTCAGCATCGTGGCCGACCTGGACGTGGCCCGGGCCAAGGCGCTGGTGGGCGATCAAGTGACGGTGGTGGGTGACGCCCGCGCCGTCCTTGCCGACCCGCAGGTGGACATCGTGGTCGAGCTCATCGGCGGCTACGGCATCGCCAAACAGCTGGTGCTCGAAGCCATTGCTGCCGGTAAGCATGTGGTGACCGCCAACAAGGCCTTGCTGGCGGTGCACGGCACCGAAATTTTTGCAGCGGCCCAGAAAAAAGGCGTGATGGTGGCCTTCGAGGCGGCGGTGGCCGGTGGCATTCCCATCATCAAGGCGCTGCGCGAAGGCCTGACGGCCAACCGCATCGAGTGGATCGCGGGCATCATCAACGGCACCACCAACTTCATCCTCTCCGAGATGCGCGACAAGGGCCTGCCCTTTGATGCGGTGCTCAAGGAGGCGCAGCGATTGGGCTATGCCGAGGCCGATCCGACCTTTGACATCGAGGGCGTGGACGCGGCGCACAAGGCCACGCTGATGTCGGCCATAGGCTTTGGCATTCCGGTGCAATTCGACAAAGCCTATGTCGAGGGCATCACCAAGCTGGAGGCGCAGGATATCCGTTATGCCGAGCAGCTGGGTTATCGCATCAAGCTGCTGGGCATCACCAAGCGGGCCGCGCAAGGCGTAGAGCTGCGGGTACACCCCTGCCTGATTCCAGCCAAGCGCCTGATCGCCAATGTCGAAGGCGCGATGAACGCGGTGGTGGTGCAAGGCGATGCGGTGGGGACCACCCTGTACTACGGCAAGGGCGCGGGCAGCGAGCCGACCGCCAGTGCGGTGATTGCCGACCTGGTCGATGTGGCCCGTCTGCACACCGTCGATCCGCTCAACCGCGTGCCGCACCTGGCCTTCCAGCCGGGCTCCATGAGCGACTTGACGGTCTTGCCCATGGGCGAGGTTTGCACCAGCTACTACCTGCGCATGCGGGTGGCCGACGAGGCCGGCGTGCTCGCCCGCGTCACTGGCATCTTGGCCGAGGCCGGCATCAGCATCGATGCGGTGCTGCAGCGCGAGGCCGACGAAGTCGGAGGCGAGGGCTCCAACCAGACCGACCTGATCATCCTGACCCACGACTGTGTTGAGGCCCATATGAACGAGGCCATGGCCAAGGTGCAGAGCCTGCCTAGCGTTCTGGCGCCCATCATCCGCATCCGCAAGGAGGAGCTGGCCTGATGCGCTACCTCTCCACCCGGGGGCACCCGGACCGCCGGCGTTTTTGCGAGATCTTGCTCGAAGGCCTGGCGCCCGACGGCGGGCTGTACCTGCCCGAAAGCTACCCGCAGATCGGCGCCCGCCTGGCCGAGCTGCGCCAGGTCTGGGCCAGCCGCGGCTATGCCGATCTGGCCTTCGAGATCCTCAAGCTCTACATCGACGACATTCCTGAGGCCGATCTGCTCGCGCTGTGTCGCAAGACCTACACCCGAGAGGTGTTCGGCACCGACGCCATCGTGCCGCTCAAGCCGCTCGAAGAAGGCCTGTACCTGCAAGCTCTGTCCAATGGCCCCACCTTGGCCTTCAAGGACATGGCCATGCAGCTGCTGGGCAACCTGTTTGAGTACGAGTTGGCCCGCCGGGGCGAGGAGCTCAACATCCTGGGCGCTACCAGTGGCGATACCGGCAGCGCGGCCGAATACGCGATGCGCGGCAAAAAAGGCGTGCGGGTTTTCATGACCAGCCCGCATGGCCGCATGAGCGTCTTTCAGCAGGCCCAGATGTTCAGCCTGCTCGACGAGAACATTCACAACATCGCCGTCGAAGGCGTGTTTGACGACTGCCAGGACATGGTCAAAGCGGTCTCGGGCGACTTGGACTTCAAGCGCCGCTACCGGATTGGCACGGTCAATTCCATCAACTGGGCGCGGCTGTTGGCGCAGGTGGTGTACTACTTCGCGGGTTATTTCCAGGCCAAAGGGACCTCTGCCCCCACGCTCGGCACTGGCGTGTCCTCGCTGCCCCCCGAGGGGGCTGCTTCGCCTTGGAGCGGTCCTGCGGCGAACCCCGACGCACAGCAGGTGAGCTTTACCGTGCCCAGCGGCAATTTTGGCAATGTCTGCGCCGGCCATGTGGCGCGCATGATGGGTCTGCCGATCGCGCAGTTGGTGGTGGCCACCAATGAAAACGATGTGCTCGACGAGTTCTTTCGCACCGGCATCTACCGCGTGCGGGGCTCGGCCGATACCCATGAGACCTCCAGCCCCTCGATGGACATTTCCAAGGCGTCCAACTTCGAGCGCTTTGTGTTCGACCTGCTGGGTCGCGACGCGGCGCTCACCCGCTCGCTGTTTGCCGATGCGCTTGCGCGCCAGGGATTCTTCGACCTGAGCGCCCACCCGGCTTTTGCCGAGGCGGCCGGGCGTTACGGCTTTGCCAGCGGCAAAAGCACCCATGCCAACCGTTTGGCCACCATCCGCGATACCGATGCCCGCTTTGGTGTAGTGATCGATACCCACACCGCTGACGGCCTGAAGGTGGCGCGCGAGCACCTGCTGCCTGGCCTGCCCATGCTGGTGCTGGAAACCGCGCTGCCGATCAAGTTTGCCGCCACCATCGAAGAGGCCTTGGGCCGCCCGCCCGAGCGCCCGAGCGGCTTCGACGGTCTGGAGGCCAAGCCGCGCAGGCTGCGGCTGATGCCTGCCGATGTGAACCGCATCAAGGCCTATATTGCCGCCCGCGTTCGGCCCCATTTGTGCGCCGCCGCCTGAGGCGCCATGCGCCCCTAAAAATACCCCGATCCTTCAGCGCCTATCGCTGCCGGTATACGCTCAGCCCATGAACACCTTGCCCGCCCGCGCTCCGCTGCGCCCCCTCGACGATGCCTTGCAAGACCTGCTGGCTCGCGCAGCGCCCGCCTTGCCCGAGGAAAGCGTCTCCACCTTTGAGGCCGACGGCCGGGTGCTCACCCAAGACCTGCGTTCGCCGCTGGACGTGCCCGGGCATGACAACTCGTCCATGGACGGCTACGCCCTGCGTCTGGCTGATCTGCCGGCCGCCCAGGGCCTGCCCGTGTCTCAGCGCATTGCTGCAGGCAGTGCGGCTGCGGCTTTGCAAGCGGGTTCGTTGGCGCGCATCTTCACCGGCGCCCCGGTGCCGTCTGGGGCCGATGCCATCGTCATGCAAGAAGACGCGCAGCTGCTCGACGACGGACGGGTGCAGATCAAGGCCAGCCCCAGCGCCGGCCAGTGGATACGCCGTCGCGGCGAGGATGTGGCGCGCGGCGCGGTGGTGCTGCGCCGGGGTCAGCGCCTGTCGCCGGCCGAGCTCGGGCTGGCGGCCAGCATAGGCTTTGACTGCTTGCCGGTGGCCCGTCGGCCGCGGGTGGCGCTGCTGTCGACTGGCGACGAGCTGGTCATGCCCGGCCAGGTGGCGCCCGAGGCCATGCCGCCCGGCGCCATCTACAACTCCAACCGCTTCTTTTTGCGTGCGCTCTTGCTGCGCCTGGGCTGCGAAGTGAGCGATCTGGGCATCGTGCCCGACCAGCGCGAGGCCACGGTGCAAGCCTTGGGGCATGCGGCACAAGGCCACGACCTGATTTTGACCAGCGGCGGTGTCTCGGTCGGCGAGGAAGACCACATCAAACCAGCGGTGCAGGCCCTGGGCGAATTAAATCTCTGGCAGATCGCCATCAAGCCGGGCAAGCCCTTCGCTTACGGTCGCGTCAATCACGGCACGGGCTTTGCGCACTTTATCGGCCTGCCAGGCAACCCGGTGTCTAGCTTTGTGACCTTCCTGCTGCTGGTGCGGCCCTTCTTGCTGCGCCTCCAAGGCGCCAGCGGTGCGCTGCCCGCTGCGATCATGTTGCCCGCACACTTTGACTGGCCCAAGCCCGACAAGCGGCGCGAGTTTTTGCGGGTACGGCGCAATGCCCAGGGTGGGCTGGACCTGTTTGCCAACCAGAGCTCGGGCGTGCTGACCTCGGCCGTCTGGGCCGATGGGCTGCTCG
The DNA here is from genome assembly GCA_027486755.1 of Comamonadaceae bacterium. Taxonomy (GTDB): domain Bacteria; phylum Pseudomonadota; class Gammaproteobacteria; order Burkholderiales; family Burkholderiaceae_C; genus Polaromonas. The sequence goes on from JAIXOM010000025.1 coordinate 66,053, forward strand.
ATGTGGCGCCTGGCCTGCGCATCGCCCGCGGCGATGTGCTGCCCTTCATTCCTCTGGCGGACCTGCTATGACCGAAGTGAACATCAAATACTTCGCTTCCTTGCGCGAAGCCCTGGGTGCTGGCGAGCGTCGCCAGACCCAGGCCCTGACCGTCGGCCAATTGCGTGACGAGCTGATTGCCTTGGGCGCCCCCTACGCGCAGGCGCTGGACCGTCAGCGGCCGGTGCGCGCTGCGCTCAACCAGGTGATGAGCGAGGAAGACCAGCCCTTGAGCGAGGGCTGCGAGCTGGCTTTTTTCCCGCCGGTGACCGGAGGCTGAGATGCAGGCCAGGGTGCGCATACAGACCGAGGACTTCGACCTGGGCGCCGAGGTGGCGGCCTTGCGCGCCGGCGATCTGCGGGTCGGCGCGGTCTGCAGCTTTGTGGGCACGGTGCGCGACCGCCATGCCCATCTGGAGCGCGGCTCTGCCGTGGCCCAAGGCGAGGTGCAGTCGCTCGAGCTTGAGCACTATCCCGGCATGACCGAAAAAGCCATCGAAGCCATGATCGATGCGGCGCTCGCGCGCTTCGATATTTATGCAGCGCGGGTAGTGCACCGGGTCGGACTCATGCTGCCAACCGAGCAGATCGTGCTGGTGGCGGTGAGCTCAGCCCACCGGGGCGAGAGCTTCGCAGCCTGCGAATTCCTGATGGACTACCTCAAGACCCAGGCGCCGTTCTGGAAAAAGGAAGTCACGCCTGAGGGGGCGCGCTGGGTCGATGCGCGGGTCAGCGACGATGCGGCGCTGGCACGGTGGGGCTTGAAGCTGGGCAACGCCTAATGGATGGGTCGTGACTGCTGCAGCCCATGACCAAGGTCACCTGCGACAAAATTCACTCCCGGCTTGAGAGTACGCTCAGCGGCGAGGGGCATGCGCTGTGCATTGCCACTTGCCGCGCCGATGCCGACTGGATTTTGGAATTAGAGGACGAGTTGGGCAGATCCACCTTACTTGACGCACGCTCGGCCAGTGACCAGGCCGCGCAAGACGCAGCGCTAGCCGAGATTGAGGGCGAGGGCGGGCTGCACCGCTTGTTCGACAATGTGCACGCCCAGGCATGGGCCAGCCAAGCCGAGTTTTTTGTTAAGCTGGGTGCAGTGAGCAAGTCGCTGTCAATGGCCAGCGCCAAAGTGGGCCGCAACGAGCCCTGTCCCTGCGGCCAGAAGTACAAGAAGTGCTGCGGCCCGTCGGCCGACCTGTACTGAACGAGCCCGCAGGCCCAGATATGGACAAAAAAATCATCATCATTGCGGGGCCCAACGGGGCGGGAAAAACCACCTTTGCTCGCTCTTTCCTTCCGCAAGAGGCAGAGTGCCGCCGCTTCATCAATGCGGACTTGATTGCAGCAGGTCTTTCGCCGTTCGCACCTGAACAAGCAGCAATCAAGGCGGGGCGCCTCATGCTGCAAGAGATGGATGAATGTGTACGCAAGGGTGAAAATTTTGCTTTTGAAACCACGCTTTCCGGTCTGGCCTATTTGGGCCGCATTGCAAAGTGGCAAGCGCTGGGCTATCACGTCAGCCTGTTTTTCTTGCGACTGCCTGACGCCGATACGGCAATAGCACGTGTGGCTGAACGTGTGAAACAGGGCGGGCACCACATACCCGACGATGTGGTTCGCCGCCGTTTTGTAGCGGGCATGCACAATCTTGACCATGCCTACAAATCGGCCGTGGATGCGTGGGCGGAGTTTGATAACGTTGGCGAGGAGCCAGCACTGTTGCAGTGGGGTGAAAAGCAATGAATGCTACCGAAGTGGCCAAGGCCAAAGACCCGGATCTGCGATCAGCCTTGAACGCGCTGCGCCGCGCAGCCCAGGCCGCACGCCAGACGGCAATACAAACCAACACGCATTTGGTCATCGTCAAAAACGGGCGCTTGAAACGTATAGGCGCGACCGAGCTGGTAGAGCTTGCAGTACATCTGGATCAACGCCCAGCATGACCGGAGCCAAGTCACAGCGACTGGGGATTTTGTGACGGGCTCGTACAGGGTGGCAGCCGAGCTATGGCCTTGATGGCCCTGGGTCAGCGACGATGCGGCGCTGGCGCGCTGGGGCTTGAAGCTGGGCAACGGTTGACCTTGCTGCCAAGCTCAGCGGCCAGGCCCTTCAGGGCCGTGATACCAGGGGAAAAGCCTGCGGCTTGCGAATCGACTCTACCGACAGGTCTACGTCCAGAATGGGCCAATAGAGATGATCCGGCGTTGGGCGCTCGACCGTGGTGATTTGCTCGACCGTTGCTGCTTTGAACCAGGGAAATTGCTCGAAGGCCAGCAACAACTCCTCGTCGCCAAGGAGGATCCAGAAACCATGCTTCGAGATGTTCGTGACCTCAATGGCCGAAGTGATGGTGCCAGGCATCTTGAATCTCCTTCAGGTGAGCTTCCACGACCGTCTGCGCTTGGCACTTTAGCCGATCGGAGCCTTGAAGTTTGCAAAGGCGTTGCTCCTGCTCCGGTGTTAGCAAGAGCAGAGTTGTCTAGGCCTAGACGATGCTCAAACGCCTACCTTGTCCCCATCGTTGCGGGTGATCACGATGGTCGCCGAGCATGGGCGAGTACTCGGGCCGTAGGCCGCTGACAAGCCTAGGCCTTTGTCGGCCACTGGCTTTCCAGCTTGGCGGCGTCGATGATCCAGCCGCCAGTGGTGGCCGCGCTGTTGGCCGGCGTACTTTCGCCCGGGTGCTGGATATTCACAAACAGCGCCTTGCCGCCGGCTGATTCGGCCACACCGGTGATCTCGGCGCCTTTGGGGCCGACCAGGAAGCGGCGTAGGCGGGCATCGCCCAGCAAGCCGTTTTCTCCGATGACAAAAGAAAAAGGGCCCGGCCCCTGAAGGAGCCGGGCCCTGTTCGGGACGAGATCAGCTCAGGCTGAAGTCGGTACCGATGATGCCGCCATCAATGCGCGTCAGCACAATGGTGGCCGAGCGTGGACGCCCGCTTTTGGCGGTCGTGGGCGTAGCAGGGTTGCCGTTGCCCGTGTTGCTGTAAGGCCAGCTGCTATTGGGGGTTGCAATGTTGGCCAGCGACGTCTCTTCACCTGGGTGTTGGATGTTGACGAACAAGGCTTTACCGTCATAAGTCTCGGTGATGCCCGTGATTTCACAGTCAATCGGCCCGGTGAGCAAGCGCTTGAGTTCGCCGGTTTTGCCCACTTTGGTGGTCACGGTCTTTGTAGTGCCACCGAACGAGTTGGTCACAGCCACGGTGCTGCCGTCACCCACAGTGCCTGGCATGGCCGCCAGCAACATGCAGGTAGAGCCCTTACCGTCTGTTTCCTTGACAAAGTCGCCATCGTCGGTTTGGATGTACAAAATGCCAGTCTTCTGAGAGAACCACAGGCCATCGGGCGCGGACAAGAAGTTGTCAGCGGTCAAGCCCGACAAATTGACTTGGGGGTTGTTCAGGTCATCGCTTTCGGCGCCGAACACATAAATGTCCCAAGTGAACGTGGTGGCAGCCGGATTGCTGCCCATCTCACGCCAGCGGATGATGTGGCCGTTGGTGTTTCCGGACTTGGTGCTGGTGCTGTTGTCCGTGTAAGAACGGGGGTTGGCAGGCTCTGTCGATGCCACCGTGCGGTCGGCGTTTTTGGTCAGCGTCAAGTAGACCTCGCCGTTCACGGGATTCACAGCACCCCACTCGGGGCGGTCCATGGGGGTGGCGCCTTTTTTGTCGGCAGCAAGGCGGGTGTTCAGGTAGGCATCTGATGTGTCACCGAACGTGAAGGTCTCGGTGGTAGCCACCGAATTGACAGTACGGGTAAAAGTTTGCGTGCCTGCCAAGTTGCTCAGTTCCAACCATTCGCCTGAAAAATCGCTGTTGAAGCGGGCGACATAAAGCTTGCCGTCGTTCAGGTATTTGTCTCCTGCGGCCAGACCGCCATTGACATCGGAGGCCACCCACAAAGCGGTAGAGACGAATTTGTAGATGTATTCGTTGATCGAATCGCAGCCCATGTAAAACACCACAGGCTTGCCGACTGTGACGGGACCCACCCAAGCGCCTTCGTGCGCAAAACGGCCCATGGCGGTACGTTTCCTGGGTATGCTCGTAGGCGCAAACGGATCGATTTCGACGTTGAAACCGAAAGTGTTGGCGGCATTGCGGTAGTCATCCGTTGCGCTTGCCCCGGTGACTGTGATGTCCCAACGGGCGTAATCGTCGGTCGCCGAGGCGTCAGAAATGGACGACCAACGCTCACGACCAGAAGTGCTGGTGACGCCATTGCGGACTTCGCTGGCCCTTTCGTTGGCGCTGCGACCTGTCGTGTTGCTGCGCTTGAAATAACCTGCGTAGTTTTCTTCGCAGGTCAGGTAGGTGCCCCAAGGGGTATAGCCCGACGCGCAGTTGTTGACCGTGCCGCGTGTCTTGACGCCGGTGGGCGAGAACTTGGTACGGAGCAAGGGGTGGCCGCTCAGCGGGCCGGCGATATCCATCTCGGTCAAGGTGGTGATGCGGCGGTTGAATGTAGACGCCAAGTTAACTTGGAAGGCTCCATTGACCTTATTCACTTCGACCACGCTCACGCCATGCAGGCGGAATTCTTTTTGAACTTCGTCGGCGGCCGTGCGGTTGCCGGATGCTGGGCTGGGGCCAGCGGTGTGCAAAAACAAAGGCGTGATGGCCTCATGGTTGATGCACAAAATGCCTTTGTCAGAAACGGTTTTGTCCCACTTGTTGTTGCCCAAACCGAAGAAATACATGCCATCGTGGTGATCGCCGGCACGAAAGTCGTAAGAGGCAACTGTATCGGCGGTACTGCCGGTATTCGAATAGGCAGGGACGGGGACGTTGGCAAGATCCTTATCCTTGATCGGGTCGCCCAATTTTAAAAGTACCTCAGCTTTGTAGCCGCTGGCCACGCTCACGCCGTCGTAGGTCTGGTTCAGCGGGGTGGCTGTGAAGTTCAGGGCTTTGAGGGGCGTGGCCGCTGCGGCCGTGCTTTCGCCGCCGCCGCAACCGGCCAAGCCCAGGAAAGACAGGGCCGACAGGCCCAGGCCGCCACGCAGGACTTGGCGGCGCGAGGCGCCGGCTTGGGCCTCTTGCAAGACTTCATCAAAATGGCGAGAGGTTTCGCCGGCATTCACGTTACTCATGTCGAGACTCCATGGAGTGGGGGGTTAAAGACGCCTTAGTAGAGTGGGCGCAAATGAAGGTGGCGTGAAGCGGATAAGAAACATTTGTGACGGCCGCTAACGCAAAAGTTCGCATGCCCTCAGACGCCCGATCGGTCGGTCCTTATGCCCCGCAAACCTGAGGCCTCAGGGCGCCGGTGCAAACACCAGTTCGATGGCGTACTCGGTCGCCGCCGGGCCGGTTTGCTGGAACCACAGCGTCATGGGGCCAGCCGCCAGTTGGGCAGCTGAGATGTTCTGCACCACATTGCGCAGGAGGTCGGGCGGCCCCATGTGGCCGTAGGTCAGCATGCGGCTGACGTCAACACCGGCGTCGAAGACTGCGGCGCGCTGTAGGGCAAAGAACGCGATCGCGTCGGAGGAGACATAGCGGATCAGCCGCATCGACTGCAGCTGTTGACCGGCAGGAATGTCCCAGCGGATGTAGTCCGGGTCGCCCCGGACCACCGAGCCATGCAGCACCACGGTACGGGACCCCTGCAATGACAACACGCTGGGCTCCAGCGGGTTGCCGGAGGCTTCGTGCCATGTGGCGCTGTCGGCTTCTTGCAGAGCGATCTGCTGCGCGGACGACAGGTTGCCCGCAAGGTCCACCTGCCTGAGCCACAGCGCTGGCAGGGCATTGCCCATCACCGCCAGGCTGTCGCCGGTGCCGGGCCTCCAGGAGCGCTGATCATCCACGGAGTATTCCCAGCGGGCCTGGTTCTCAAGGCCCGTGACGCGCAGCAGGCGGGTCAGGCCCTGAGAGGCGAGCTGCGCCTGCACAGGGGCCGGGGGCATGGTGTCGAGCACGCAGCTGACGACCACGACCTCCGAGGTATTGCCCAAGCCGTCGATCGCGCGGACCCAGATGGTTTTGGGCCCATCTCCCCGAACTTCGAAGAAATCACCATCGCCCAGGGTCCAGGTGTTGCCCATGTCCAGGGAATACTGCCAGCCCTCGAGGGTGCTGACTCCCCAGATGCCGTTGCGGGTCACGCCATCGGTCACGCTCAGGCCGGTGTCCGTGAAATTGAGCACCGGTTTGTCGAGCACCCGTGCCGAGGGGACGGGTGTCGGGGTCATGGGGGGCTCGCTGGTCAGGTTTGAGGGCGGGGTACCCGAGCCGCCGCCTCCGCCACAGGCCATCAGGCAAAGCGACAGGGCGGCAAGGGAAAACAGTCTGACAAAAGCATGCATAGGAGGCTCCGGCGCTGGCTCGCCTTGCGTTTTATTGCGCGGCCAAAAATCTGCCGAGGCTAGGTTTCAAAAATGACACTTCTGTGAAGCCCGTTGCACCGCTGCGGCTTTACCCTGCAGGTGCTGGCCGACACCTTGCAAGCCTGCGGCTTTGCCCGCACCGCTGGCATCGCCCGCCCCGCAGCGTTTGATTTGGGGGTGGTGTCCAGCAAAGCGGCACTGAGCGATGCGGAGTTACGGGCGCTGGCGGTGTTGCATTTGCCGAGGCGGGGGTGAGGTGGGGATGCTTTGCAAAAGGGAACATATAAGTTACCATTAAAGGCATGAGCTTTCAGATTAAAGAGCTGATAAAGGCCGATGGCGACAGTCCATTTGCGGATTGGTTCGGGACCTTGGATCCGGTCGCTGCCGCCAAAGTGGGGGTGGCTGTTGTCCGAATGGAGCAGGGCAATTTTTCCAACGTGCAATGGTTCCGTGGCATTGGTGAGTACAAGATTGATTGGGGCCCGGGCTTGCGCATCTATTTGGCCAAAGACGGTTTGAAGCTCATCCTCTTAATTGGCGGAGGAACCAAGAAACGCCAACAAAAAGACATCGACCAAGCCCTGGTGCTTTGGGATGACTACAAACGCCGTAAGGCATCAAGCGGACAAGGAAACTAACATGGCATTGACCCGAGATTTCAAGGAAACCGTGGCGGCGCGTGTGCAAACCGACCCCGCCTTTGCGCAGGCGCTCTTGGACGAGGCGATTGATTTGTTCGTCAATGGCGACCCCGAGTCGTCAAAGCTGATCCTGCGTGATCTGGTGAATGCAACGGTGGGGTTTGAGGCGCTGGCTGAAGAAGTCCACAAACCCGCTAAGAGTCTGCACCGCATGCTGTCCCATCAAGGTAACCCCACCATGAGCAATATTTCAGCTGTTTTTGCAGCCCTTAAACGACGGCTCAATGTGAATGCTCATGAGCGCGTTGTGATGGCCTGATGCACAAGGGCTTTGCCCAGACCCAAGGAGCACTCCATGGACATCCGAACAATTCACAACAAAAAAGAGTACAAAGCCGCGCTGGATGAAATCGAGCAACTTTGGTCAGCGCCCGCCAAATCAGCTGAAGCCGACCGCTTGGATGTCCTCACTCTGCTGGTGGAGCATTACGAGAAAACTCACTTTCCAATGGCTGACCCTGACCCCATTGCCTTGATTGAACACGTCATGGAAAGTCGCGGCCTGACGCGCAAAGACCTTCAGCCCATGATTGGCCCCCGAGGTCGCGTGGCCGACATCTTGAACAAAACGCGCCCCTTGACGCTGGAGATGATTCGCCGCTTGGTCGCACAACTTGGTTTGCCTGCCGATGTGCTGGTAAAGCCCTATCCTTTGCGTGAAGAGCTGTTGGCGGCTTGAGAGCTAAGCATTTTTTGTAAAGCACCGACATGCTGGCCGAGTACGCCGACGTGGACATTGCCCCGGACCCGGTGCCCTACAACGGCGGCACCACCACGCTGCAGGCCCCGTGGATGGGCGTGTCGGTGGTGGTCAAGGCGGGCAGCAACTGACCTTGCCCGCGGAAAACGTATCCCTTGCTGAGTGAGTCAGGATGATTTTGACAAAATCGTATCCCAAAATATACAATCTCCGTGCGACTGATTTACACGACCCCATTGTTCGAGGAGTGGTTCGCTTCTCTGCGTGACAAGCAGGCCGCGCGCCGAGTCCAAGTCCGTATTGATCGCGCTGAGGATGGAAATTTTGGAGACCACAAGTCCGTGGGAGATGGAGTTTGGGAAATGAGAATTCATCATGGACCAGGCTATCGGGTGTACTTCATGGAGCGAGGCTTGGAGCTTGTCATCCTGCTGGCCGGCGGTGACAAGGCCAGCCAGGGCAAGGACATTCAAATGGCGCAGGCCTTGGCGCGTCAACTCAAGGAGTAAGCGGTGGAAGCTCTCAAACTGAAAAAATGGGACAGCGCGCAGTACCTCAAGACTGAAGAGGACATGGCGCTTTACCTGGATGCCTGCTTGCAGGAGGCTGGCGATGACGCGGCCTTCATCGCCAAGGCGCTGGGCCACATTGCCCGAGCCAAGGG
>JAIXOM010000021.1 GCA_027486755.1 Comamonadaceae bacterium
CACGAAATATTACACGTTTAATAAAAACACCTATAAGTCGTTGATTTATATAGATTTTTGACGAGCCTGGATTTCTGTTAATCCGTAGGTCCCTGGTTCGAGCCCAGGTCGAGGAGCCAGAAAATTCAAGGACTTAGCTTCGCAAGGGGCTGAGTCCTTCGTCTTTTGCGCAAGCCATGTAGCCGCTGTGTAGCCACCTAGCTTGGCATGGCCGCGAACCCCGGCTTTTGCCCGGAGTCTGCTTTATCTGGTGATGCCCTAACGCGTGGTGTACGTCCACAGCCCGGACAGGCGATAGTGCACGCGGCCCATCATCTTCATTTAGATCGGGCAGATTGGTTTTGACGGTGCTATTGTGAATTGGCATAATCTGCCAATGCATTTTAGTGAGGAGATCGGCATGCCTACACGCAACGTTGTTCTGACCAACTACCAGGCCTCCTTCGTGGAGCGGCTTGTCAGCACCGGACGGTATCAAAACGCCAGCGAAGTCTTGCGGGAGGGGCTTCGGATGGTGGAGCAACGTGAAGCCGAGGATGCTTCACGCCTGGAGGCCCTGCGCACTGCGGTCAAGGTCGGCATTGCCGACTTCGAGCAGGGGCGACACGCCGCCTTTGAATCGGGTGCTCAACTCAGAGCTCACTTGGCGTCCGTGGCCGCCAAAGCCATCGCAGGTGCATGAGACCAGTTTGGACGGTTCGGCTCGGTCAACAGGCTGAACAGGACTACATTGAAAGCCTGCAGTGGACGGTCAAGACCTTCAGTGAGGGTCAAGCCAGCACCTACGCTGAAACGATTGCGCTCGCTATCGAGGCCTTGGAGGGTGGACCTGATATTCTGGGCGCCAGGGCACGCGAAGACATCCAGCCAGGCATTCGGACATTGCATGTCGCTCGACAGGGGCGCGCGGGGCGACACTTTGTGGTGTTCCGTGCGACCGGATCGGACATTGACGTCCTGAGACTGCTTCACGACAGTATGGACTTGCCGCGGCACTTGCCTGCGGCTAACGATCACTCGCCCTGACACGCGGTAGGAAATGGGGTGGCGCGCACTATTTTTCTCCTCTGGCCTCGCGAGCGCTCTCCAGGCTGAACCCACATAAATCAACAAGTTGCAAGTGGCTGTTGCGGCCGTCGCACAAAGACATAGATTGCTTCACTCCGTTCGGAATGACGTAGAGGGGCATGGATTGCTTCACTTCGTTCGCAATGACGGGGTCCTTCCGCAGGTGTTCTCAGGACTCCATGAACGCGCTGTTTGCGATGAAAGCCAAGCGCGATTCGCAAGATATTCAGGGTATGTTCAAGGTGTTCAATGCTTGCATCAGCCGATTCCCAGCAAGTTCGGCCTGGCCGAGCAGTTGATCCCAGTCGTCAGGCGGGTGGCCGCTTTCGAGCATCTTTCGAAAGACGCGGTAGGCGTCATCGCTGCTCTCGTAGGCGCGCTTGGTGTCGTCATCATTGACCCAGGCGTAGACGATCATCTTGGCACCCGCGTGGTACCGAAAAAACAAGCGGTACTGCTGAAAGAATTTGGCGCGGAACCAGTGCTTTCGATCTGTGCCCAGTGTTGCGCCCTGACGGTATTCCGCCCGTGCGGGGTCTTGCGGGATCACATCGAACGCCAGCTTGGCAATTGCCGCCAGTCGCTTGGTCGCGTTTTTCTTGACGTACCCAGCGGGATCCTTCTGCTTGAGTGCTTCGACTTCCTGGGCCAAGGCCTCAACTTGAGCCATGAACAGAGGGTGCGCAAACACCGTCCAGCCATGGATGGACATTGGAGCAGGCTTGGCGGCCCTCATTCATCGTCTTCCGACAGCGGGGCGTCCAAATCCACGTCCACCTCACCGACCAGCGACTGCATCCGTTGGACAAGGCTGCTGCTGAGCGATTGCAGGCGTTCGGGGTGGGTGGCGATATCGTGCGCCAAAAAGCCCAGGAACTGGCCCAGTACGGGGTCATCGGCTTCGGGGTCACTGGCGCGGGTCAGGACCACTTCACCGCTCGGGCGGATGACGTACTGGATCTTGTCGCGCTTACGCAAGCGCAGGGCGCGCCGCACGGTCTCCGGAACCGTGGTCTGGTAACGATCGGTCAGTGTGGATTCGGCTTCAAGGGTGGCGGGCATGGTGATCTCCGGTGTGGAAGGTCTTGTGCAGGCATGGTAATGCATTTGCCTTGCCAGCGTCAATGCGATTGCATTGTCTTTGGTGGGTCTGGCTGATCCGTGCCTCCAATGCTCATCTTTGCCCTTGGTGCGCATGGACTGTGCTGTCGAGGTTTTTTGCACGGAGTGCCTAGAAAATAGGCATGGGAGCGTTGAGTACGGCCGAGGGTTTCACGGTCTGGCGCGGCCGTCGCACAAAGACATAGATTGCCACGGCGCTGCGCGCCTCGCAATGACGAAGCCGGGGCGTCCTCGCACCCCCGCCCGTCATCGCACCCCCGCCCGTCATCGCCCCCCGCCCGTCACCCGTTCGATCTCTCGCTGGCTGGCATTGGCCTGCAACAGCGTCCAGATGGTGGTTTGCAAGTGTGGCTTCAAGACGTTCACTCCAGTGGCCCTCTCGTTGATGAGAGGGTGAAAGTAGCGTCCGGCCTGTCGGCCATAGGGTGACCGACACGCGCATATCAGTGCATCAGGTCACCTCTGGCCGGGTGGAGCAGTTTGGGTGGCCATAAGTGGGGCACTTTGGGTGGCCGCCGGGGAAATTGACCGTTTTCAATCAACTTACGAAGCTGTTCGTCTGACAATGCAATGATCGACTTGGCAGCCTTCTTGAACTGCTCTTGCTCATCATCACGGATGTTGCCAAGATCGCTCTTGGTTGTATCACACATAGTGTGACCATCAAGCGACAGCTACGGTTGACCAATCGGCGCGGCACCAGGCTGCTCGCACTGAGCCACAACCTGCGCCTTGAACGGCTTGCTGTAATCACGCCGGCGAGGCCGGCCATCGTTTGAAAACTGTTCCATCGTCTCCACGATCCTCCAATCGTGTACACGATGCCAGCTTCATCGGGCGGACTCAAGATGGGTTGGCCGGACGGATACGGTACCCGGATGACGATGTCATGGCTCATGGAGCTGCATCATCTCAGATCATGAAATTAGGCCTGCTTAGAGACGCAAGATTTCTTGTCTATGGCACAATCGGGCCTATCAAAATAATAGGTCCAAGGCTTGGGTTCCCCATCCGATCGTCAACTGGAGCGACACATCCGGCAGTCTGCAAAAGACTCCACACATGTGGCCTTCACCACGCATGCCAGAAAGCGTATGCGCCAGCGACATGTCAACGATCCGATGGTGCTCGAGGTCTTGCGCCTAGGCAGTTTTGCGCTGCCACCAGAGCCGGACATGAAACACCCGGGCCTTTTGTGCCGCATGCAGAGGTTCGTGGCTGGTATGCAAGTTGCGGTTGTGGTGTACGTAGAGTACCCCGCAACCGCTTTGGTCGTTGTGACCGTGATAGACGTCAAGAAGGACTGACATGTACCACTACACAGATGGCGGGCTGCGCAACGTGTGGCTGGCCAATGGGTACGAAATCAAGAAGACTCCTTATGGCGAGGGCGTGGCTTTTCACAACCTCGATGGCCTCACGCGTTCCATCTGCATGGCACTAACCCGCAAGGCATCGCTGCTCACAGGTGCGGAGTTTCGCTACGTCCGCAGCGCGGGCATGCTGCTGTCGCAGCCAGCTTTGGGCAATTTGATGGGCATTGACGGCCAGTCGGTTGCACGATGGGAAAAAACCAGCAAGGTGCCACGCTGGGCGGACAAGCTCGTGCGCCTGCTCTACACGGCCCAAGCAGAAGGCCATGAACCGATTGCCAAGGCAGTCGAACGGATCAAAACCGTCGAGCGTCTGGTGAAACAAAAAATCGTGGTCAAGGAATCTCGAGGCCAGTGGCGTCCCAGTCTGCAAGACGATGAGGTGGTGACCCACTGAGTTGAAGTTCAATGCCGAGCGGGCGGCGACGATCAGCGGTACCTTGTCATCTACTAGAGCCGGGTCGACCACACAAGGGGCATCAAAATGAGCGGCTTGCCGAGAACACCAACCGGCCTGTCGGAGCGGATGGTCTGAAAAAATCACAATGCGGGGTTCTACATTGTTCTCAGCCATGCTGAGCAGTATTTGGTTCAGCACCTGCTCCGCTTGCTCTAAATTGCGCAAGTACTGGGCAGCAAGGGTACCCGTCCCTTTGGCTGGTGGGTGCGGCAGGGGTAGGTGTGCGTATAACACGCCCCCTAGCTTCAAAGCCGGTGCCGCAAGCACACTGGCGGTCACTTCGCCTTGTAGATTTACCCAGGGAGTAAGGGTGATCACCACCGAGGCCCTGGCCGAGCCCGAGGAGCAACGCGCTGTCGCCGCCTTTGAAAGTATCTGTGCGATCGAGGCCACTGCCCGCCTAGCCATCGGCCCAGAGCCGTCATAATCCAGCCGTCTTGCCTGGGGGAATTTGGGGTGGCCACGGGTGGGGAATTTGAAGTGGCCATCGGGGCGAGAGGGTCTACGTTTTGCACCGTTTCCTTAGGTCGTTCAATCACTGAGCTTAGGGCTTTGATCTTGGACGCTTCAATTCTTGTGGGCGTTTGGGTCCATGCAATTTCTTGTGCCCTGTTCCCTCTTTTTTGAGTTTGCGGCCTCCGTAAAGCTTGTTGTCTCATGAGCCGCACCCAGCCTCCGATCAACGACCGCCGCGCGCTGGATCCGCAGAGCCTGTGCGATGCCTTCGACCGCTTGCCGATCCCTCAAGACGTCACAGATCGCGCGCTGGCCTTGCTGGCAGATGATCTCTCCCTGGCGATCGCGGTTGCGGAAAACGATTTTGGCCGGCGCTTGCACAGCGCGCTGCAGGCGCTTTACGGAGGTAGCGCCGGTATCCGCCTGGGGCCGGTCGTGGAGGGTTTGCCCCCTGCGGAATCGGCCTTTTTCTTGGGTAGCTTGATTCACTCCGTGGAACAAGACGACACCCATGTACCCAGCATCGTGCATGGCGGTGCGGTGCTGATCCCGGCCGCGCTGCTTGCTGCGGTGAGTCATCGCCGCACCGGCGCGGACCTGCTGCGCGCGCTGGTGCTGGGTTGGGAGCTGCTCATCCGCTTGGGCCTTCACGCGCCGGGCGCGTTCCAGGCCCGAGGCTTCCAGGCCAGCGCCGTGCTGGGCCCGATCGCCGCTGCCATCGTCGCGGGGTGGCTGCAAGGCCTGAAGGCGGATCAACTCGGGCACGCCATCGGGATCGCTCTGTCGTTTTCCGCCGGGCCGCTCACCTACCTTGAGAACGGCGCCGAAAGCAAGAAACTCCACCTGGGCTGGGCGGCCCGAAGCGGCTTGGTCGCCGCGCAACTGGCTGCGGCTGGCATCACGGGCCCGAGCGATGTGGTCGGATCCAACTTGTCTGTTTTCGAGCTGTTCGCTGCCTCGCAGCCGGTCGCTGGCGACGGGCTGCTGGGCGACTTTGGGGAACGCTGGCATTTGCGCGAGGTCAGCTTTAAAGCCTGGCCTTGTTGCCATTACCTGCAGGGCTTCATTGAGGCCCTTGAGACACTGCGCCTGGAAGCGGGCTCTCGGCCTCTGCTGTCACTGCACATGCATGTACCCGAGCAGGTCGCGCCGCTGCTCTGCCTGCCCAGCGACAGGCGCAATGCGCCCAGCACAGACATCGATGCCCGATTTAGCCTCCCCTATGTAGTCAAGGCGCTGCTGCTCGATGGCGCGATCGATGCGGGCACGTTTGAGGCCCCGGCGCGGGAGAGGATCAACGGCAGTCCGTGGCCGCTTCGTTTGACCTGGGAGCTCTGGCCGGCGAGCGGCTTCCCGCAGTGTTACCCGGCTCGGGTCGACGCCATCGTCGAGGGTGGCCACACATTGCACGCGGAAGTTCGATCCCTGCGGGGCGGGCCCGAGCGACCCTTCATGCCGCAGGAGCTCAGGGCCCGTTTTTTCGAGAGAACTGAGCCGCGCCTTGGAAAGCAGGCGGCGGCGGCTCTGTGGCAGTCCCTTGCGACCCTAGAGACCTCGGAATCGATCAAGTTGAGTCAGACCCCCTGAGTCCTTTTTTTCTAAAAGATTTTTTTTATGTTCATCAATGATCCGCGTGACCATGGCTTGCCCCACAACCCGTGGAAAGCATTGGTCGTGCCTAGGCCCATCGGATGGATATCAACACAAAGCGCGGCAGGTGTTAATAATCTGGCGCCTTTTAGTTATTTCAACAGTGTGGCTGACTTTCCGCCTATGGTCATGTTTGCACCCATTGGCCCCAAACCAAATGGCGATGGCAAAGATACTTACCAAAACATCTTGCAGACACAGCAATTCGTGGTTAACCTGGTCAATGCTGATTTGGCCGCAGCAATGAACGCCAGTTCTGAGCACTTCGACTCAGATGTGGATGAGTTTAGTGTTGCCGGCGTGACGCCGGCTCCTTGCGTTCATGTGCTGCCGCCTCGCGTCGCACAAGCACCTGTGAGTTTGGAATGTATTTTGGTCAGCAGCATAACCCTTCCCACTGACAAGCCTCCTATTCAGAATAACTTGGTCATAGGAAAAGTTGTTGGAATACATATTGACGAAAATATCTTGACCGATGGCATGGTGGATATTTCCAAGTACAAACCTCTGGCACGGCTGGGTTACTTCGACTACTTGGTCGCCACAGCCACGCTCTCCATCGGGAGACCCGACTTGAATCCGACCGAGGTTGCTGCTGAGTTGGAATCACTTCTAAAGCAACAAAACCTGCCAGGCTGATGATGGAGCAGACCCAGTGCAAGCTCGGTGCTCAGTGTCGGTCTGAGGGAAGCGGTAAAAAGGTGTCGATGAAGTCATCGACTTCTTGCGCCACAGCCGCTCCCGCCAGCAGCCCCTGACGCCAGCGCAAGGGGATGGCCTCGAAGCCCAGCCAGGCTCCCAGCAAAGCCCCGAGCACCGCACCGCGGTGGCAGTTGTCGCCGCCCGCATTGGTGTTGGCCACCAGCGCGGCCTCAAAGTCATTGGCGTAGCGCGCGGCCAGATACAGCACGCTCGGAAACGAGTCCTCGATGTAGCAGGCCGGGCTGTAGAGGCCGCCGACCACCCGCGTGGCCGCATCTTTGTGATCTGGGGCCTGGCCCAGCAAGGCGCTCAAGCCTTTGCCCAGGCCTGGGGCTTGGCTTTGTAGCAGCGGGCCTAGAGAGGGCGGCGGTGAGAAAACCAGTTGTGCCAGCAAACGGCCATAGGCCGCTGCGAAAGCTTCCAGGGGCTGCGATTGATGGGTCAGGCGCAGCTGTCGCAAGCTGGCTTCGACCGCTTGCTGCGCTTCGCCCTGGGCGGCGACGGCCAGGACCACAGGGGCCAGCCCGACCAGACCTCCGATGGACGCGGTGTCATGGCCGGTCGCGCCCGCGCACTGATGCGCAGGCACGCCGCGGGCCCAGTTGGCGAAGAAGTCGCGGTGATACGACTCGGCGTAGGTGTCGTTATGGCTGCCCTCGGTGGTCATGAACTGCACATAGTCGGCCAGGAAGTCTTGGGTGTCGTGGCCCCGCTTGCGGCACAGTGAGCGAATGACGAGGCGGGCGCATAGCGCGTTGAGGGTGTTTTCGCCAGCCTGCATGCCCTGGTGGTAGTGCCGGTGGGCGGGACCCCAATGCTGCTTTTTGCCTTTGAGGATGACATCGCCCACCACATTGCCCGACTGCGATCCCCGGCCCGCACCGGCGGTACTCGACAAGGACATGATGGCGCTCGGATGGATGGCCTTGGGCGCCTGATAGTCCCGAATCACGCCGTAGTCGCGCTGCAACTCAGACAGCCGGTAGTACCAATGCACCGGCATGGCCAGCGCGTCGCCCACCATCATGCCCCAGAGGGCGCCGCGCACCCGGTCGGCGGTGTTCAGAGGCTGGGGAGAGGCTGGTAGGGTCATGGTTTGAACGGGCCTGCGAGAGGGGCCATGCGTGGGTGTGAGGATGGCCGGCATCCTCGCATTGCACGGGCTCTGGCGCTCGGGCGCCGCGATTGCCCCCATCGGGTCAGCGTGATTGAGGGCCTTGGCCCTCAGAGTGAGCCTGGGGTGAGCGTTGCGGGCCGGGCTGTCAAATGGCCACCAATTGGCGCACGCCGTTTTCCTGCATCTGGCTGCCCAGGCCCTGGGCGATGAACTGGCCGCGCTCCATCACCAGGTAATCGTCGGCCAACTCTTCGGCGAAATCGTAGTACTGCTCGACCAGCAAAATCGCCATATCGCCACGGTCGGCAAGCATGCGGATCACCCGGCCTATGTCCTTGATGATGCTCGGCTGTATGCCTTCAGTCGGCTCGTCGAGGATGAGCAGCTTGGGTTTGGCCGCCAGCGCCCGGGCGATGGCCAGCTGTTGCTGTTGACCGCCGGAGAGATCACCACCGCGGCGCCCCAGCATCTGCTTGAGCACGGGAAAGAGCTCGAAGAGTTCGGCCGGAATCGGTTCACTGGCGCTCTTGTAGGCCAGGCCCATGCGAAGATTGTCTTCAACGCTCAAGCGCGCAAAGATCTCGCGGCCCTGCGGCACATAGCCTATGCCTGCACGGGCGCGCTCATAGGGCGTGGCACGGCTGATGTCCGAGCCGGCGAAGCTGATCGAGCCGCTGCGGATCGGGATCAGCCCCATCAGGCTTTTGAGCAGGGTAGTCTTGCCCACGCCGTTGCGGCCGAGCAGCACCGTGACTTTGCCCAACTGGGTCTTCAGGCTTACATCGCGCAGGATGTGAGAGCCGCCGTAGTACTGCTGGATATTGCTAACTTCAAGCATGGGGCATTTGCTGTTGTAGGGGGCTGCTCATCGACCGAGGTAGACCTCGATCACCCGCTCGTCGGCCTGGACCTGCTCCAGCGTGCCCTGGGCCAGCACGGAGCCGTCGCACAGCACGGTGACGATGTCGCTGATGGTCTTGATGAAGCTCATGTCGTGCTCGACCACCATCAGCGAGTGCTTGCCCTTGAGGCTGAGAAAGAGCTCTGCTGTGCGGGCGGTTTCTTCGTCGGTCATGCCGGCCACAGGCTCGTCGAGCAGCAGCAGCTTGGGGTCTTGCATCAGAAGCATGCCAATTTCAAGCCACTGCTTTTGTCCGTGGCTGAGCGTGCCTGCTTGGCGCGTGAGATCGCCCGCCAGGTGGATGGTGTGCAGCACCTCGGCCAGGCGGTCGCTTTGCCCGCTGCCCAGCTTGAAAAACATGGACGAGGCCACGCCCTTGTGGGTCTTGAGCGCCAGTTCCAGGTTTTCAAACACCGTCAGGTGTTCAAACACGGTGGGCTTTTGGAATTTACGGCCTATGCCCATCTGGGCGATGTCGGCTTCGCGGTAGCGCAGCAGGTCGATGGTGCTGCCAAAAAACACGCTGCCTTCGTCAGGGCGGGTCTTGCCGGTGATGATGTCCATCATCGTGGTCTTGCCCGCGCCGTTGGGGCCGATGATGCAGCGCAACTCGCCAGCAGCAATGTCCAGGCTGAGTTTGTTGATGGCCTTGAAGCCGTCGAAACTCACGCTCACGTCTTCCAGGTAGAGGATGGCGCCGTGGGTGGTGTCCACCTCGCCGTCCTGCGCAATGCGGGCAAAGCCAGAGTTGCGTCCGCCCGAGGCGGTCTGCCCCGATACGCTGCGATCTACATGCTCGGCCAGCCTCTGCGCGCCCAGATCCTGAAGGTCTGGCGTCATCTCAGCGCCCCTTCCTGAATTCGCGCAGCGTCCTGAGCAGCGAGCCCGGATCGCGCAGCACACCGACAATGCCTGCCGGCAGGAACAGGGTGACCGCGATGAACAGGGCGCCCAGGAAATAGAGCCAGAACTCGGGCGCGCTCACCGTCAGCCAGCTCTTGGCGCCATTGACCACAAAGGCGCCGATGATGGGGCCGATCAGCGTGCCCCGCCCACCGACTGCCGCCCAGATGGCCATCTCGATGGATTGGGCCGGACTCATCTCGCTGGGGTTGATGATGCCCACCTGCGGCACATACAGGGCGCCGGCCACGCCGCACATCATGGCCGAGATCACCCAGATGCTCAGCTTGTAGCCGATGGGGTTGTAGCCGCTGAACATGACACGCCCTTCGGCGTCGCGGATGGCCTGCAGTACCCGGCCGTACTTGCTGCTCACCAGATAGCGCGCCAGCAGGAAAAAGCCCAGCAGGCTCAGGCCGGTCAGGATGAACAGCACCATACGCATGGACGGCGTGGCCAGCGGCATGCCCAAAATGCGCTTGAAGTCGGTAAAGCCGTTGTTGCCGCCAAAGCCGGTTTCATTGCGAAAAAACAGCAGCATCGCGGCAAAGGTCATGGCTTGGGTGATGATGGAAAAGTACACCCCTTTGATGCGCGAGCGGAAGGCAAAGTAGCCAAACACAAAGGCCAGCAGCCCAGGCACCAGCACGACGAGCGCCAGCGTGGCCACAAAGCTGTCGCTCAAGGCCCAGTGCCAGGGCAGCTCTTTCCAGTCCAGAAAGACCATGAAGTCGGGCAGGTCGCTCTTGTAATTGCCGTCGCGGCCGATCTGGCGCATCAGGTACATGCCCATCATGTAGCCACCAAGCGCAAAAAACAGCCCGTGGCCCAGGCTGAGAATGCCGGTATAGCCCCAGATCAGGTCCATGGCCAGGGCGCAGATTGCGTAGCACATGATCTTGCCCAGCAGCGCCACCATGTAGTCGCTCAGGTGAAAGAAGCTGCCGGCCGGCACCATCAAATTGAGGAAGGGGGCAATGGCGCACACCACCACCAGGGCCAACAGGAATACAGCCCATCCGCTGCGCGTCAGCAGCGCCTGTGGCTTGGGCAGTTGGAGGACGGGGTCTTGCATATCAGGCCTCGGCGCTGCGACCCTTCATCGCAAAAATGCCCTGCGGACGCTTCTGGATGAAGATGATGATGATCACCAGCACGGAGATCTTGGCTAGCACAGCGCCGGTCCAGCCCTCCAGGAATTTGTTGAGCACGCCCAGCCCCAGCGCGGCGTAGACGGTGCCGGCCAGCTGCCCGACGCCGCCGACCACCACCACCATGAAGGCATCGACGATGTAGGCCTGCCCGAGGTCGGGCCCGACGTTGCCGATCTGGCTGAGTGCGCAGCCGGCTAAGCCCGCGATGCCCGAACCCAGGGCGAAGGCATAGGTATCGACCCGGGCGGTATTGACGCCCATGCAGGCGGCAATCGGCCGGTTCTGGGTGACGCCGCGCACGAACAGGCCCAGCCGAGTGCGGCTGATCAGAAAGGCCATGCCTGCGAGCACTGCCATCGCAAAGGCAACGATGATGACGCGGTTCCAGGGCAGTTGCAGGTTGTCCATCAGCTGCACGCCACCGCTCATCCAGCTTGGGTTTTCCACCCCCACGTTTTGCGCGCCAAACAAGCTGCGCACCGCTTGCTGCAGGACCAGGCTGATGCCCCAGGTGGCCAGCAGCGTTTCCAGCGGGCGACCGTAGAGAAAGCGGATCACGCTGCGTTCGAGCGCAGCGCCGACCAAAGCCGCCGACAGGAAGGCGACCGGCAGGGCGGCCAGCAAGTACCAGTCGAAAGCGCCGGGGAAGAAGGTGCGGAACACACCCTGCACCACAAAGGTGGCATAGGCGCCGATCATCATCAGCTCGCCGTGGGCCATGTTGATCACACCCATCAGCCCGTAGGTGATGGCCAGGCCCAGGGCAACCAGCAGGAGGATGGAGCCTAGGCTGATACCCGAGAAAATGGCGCCCAGGCGATCGCCCCAGACCAAGCTGGATTCCACCGAGCTGAGCGCTGCCTGCAAGGCGGACTTGACCTGAGGATCTTCCTCCAGCTTCAGGCGATCGAGCAGCACGGTCTTGGTGCCGGGATTGCGGCTGGTGGCGAGTTGACGGGCTGCCTCCAGGCGCTGGACGCGATCGTCGCTGCCCAAAATCATGCTGGCGCGCACCAAGCCGAGTTGCGCCCTCAAGGGGGCGTCGGTCTCGGCGGCCAGTGCTTTGTCGAGCAGGGGAAGCTTGTTCAAGTCTGCCTCGCCCTGCAAGGCCTTGATGGCCTGACGGCGAACCTGAATCTCAGGCGATAGCAGCTTGAGCGCGGCCAGCGCGCTGTCTATTTCTCCGCGCATGCGGTTGTTGCTGACCACATCTTCTGCGCTATCGGGCAGGGGCAGTTCGGCGCCGGTGACCGGGTCGCTGGCTTTGCCGTCACGCACGATGAAGGCTTTGCCATCGCCGACCTTGACCGCGTCGTCGGCCAGCGCTTGCAGGAAGGCTGCCGTCTTGGCGTCAGCTTCAGTCACAGCCCGGTTGAGCGCTTGAATGCGGGCGTCCGAATCGCCGCTGGCAATGGCCAAAGCCTGATCCGCAGTCAGGGCCCAGGCTGCACCGCTCATCAAAGAGCTGGCTAGCAGGAGCAGGGCCGACAGGAAATGAAATATCTTGTGCATAGGGACAGGCCGAGTGTGCGACTCCACCAGTCATTCAATGGTTGGCGGGCAAGCACGGCCCGAGGCAGATCAGGCGCGGCACCAGGCCGCGCCCAAGGAAACCCAGGCCAATACCCGCCATCCAAGAGGCCGGGTATTGGACCTTTCAGAATTACTTCTTCTCGGGCTCGTCCTTCTTCTTGTCATTGCCCGCGATGTAGGGCGACCAGGGCTTGGCCTTGACCGGGCCCTGAGTCTTCCAGACCACATTGAACTGGCCGTCGGCCTTGATCTCGCCAATGAACACCGACTTGTGCAGGTGGTGGTTCTTCTCATCCATCTTCGAGACGATGCCCGAGGGTGCTTTGAAGGTCTGGCCGGCCATGGCCGCGATCACCTTGTCCACATCGGTGGATTTGGCTTTTTCAACCGCCTGCTTCCACATATTAATGCCGATGTAGGTGGCCTCCATGGGGTCATTGGTCAAAGGCTTGTCCTTGTGGCCGGCGATGTTCTTGGCCTTGGCGTAGTCGCCCCACTTCTTGGTGAACTCGGTGTTGGCCGGGTTCTTGATGGACATGAAGTAGTTCCAGGCGGCCAGGTGGCCTACCAGCGGCTTGGTGTCCACGCCGCGCAGTTCTTCCTCGCCCACCGAGAAGGCCACCACCGGCACGTCTTTGGCCTTCAGGCCGGCGTTGCCGAGCTCTTTGTAGAAGGGCACATTCGAGTCGCCGTTGATGGTCGATACCACAGCGGTTTTGCCGCCCTGGCTGAATTTCTTGATGTCAGCCACGATGGTCTGATAGTCGCTGTGGCCAAACGGGGTGTACTTCTCGTCGATGTCGCTGTCCTTCACGCCCTTGCTCTTAAGGTCGGCGCGCAGGATCTTGTTGGTGGTGCGGGGCTAGACATAGTCGGTGCCCAGCAGCACCCAGCGCTTGGCGCCGCCACCGTCTTTGCTCATCAAGTAATCGACCGCAGGAATGGCCTGCTGGTTGGGCGCGGCGCCGGTGTAGAACACGTTCTTGGACAGCTCTTCGCCTTCATATTGCACCGGGTAGAACAGCAAACCGTTGAGCTCTTCGACCACCGGCAGCACCGACTTGCGGCTGACCGAGGTCCAGCAGCCGAAGATCACCGAGACTTTGTCTTGGGTCAGCAACTGCTTGGTCTTCTCGGCAAACAGCGGCCAGTTCGACGCGGGGTCCACCACCACCGGCTCGAGCTTCTTGCCGAGCACGCCACCCTTGGCATTGATCTCATCAATGGCCATCAAGACGGTGTCTTTGAGGACCGTCTCGGAAATCGCCATGGTGCCCGACAGGCTGTGCAAGATGCCGACCTTGATGGTCGATTGCGCATGGGCAGGGATAGAGGACAGGCCCGCAAAGGCCGTTGCTGCCGCCAAGGCAAGCATCTTGAGTTGAGCGCGTCGAATCATGTAAACACTCCAGTTCTTCATTGATAGATTTCAGCCAAGCCGGGTGCCTGAGGCATCCGGTGGACGTGTAAGCAAAGCCCATGCCATGCATGTGCCCCTGGTGCGGTCCAGTCTGTCTCTAATGTGTTGGCCAGTGTTTGCGGCGTCTGCTCCCTGATGCGCCGTTCTCGTACGCCGGCTTCGTACGTCGCTGGCGTGCTTGTGCGTATGAGTGGGGCGCTGGTAATCCCAGTTCAGGTGCGTGTGCGCCCTATCGGTGCATTGGTGCACGCAATTAATGCGGCGCGGGGGTGTTTGACCGGTGATGCCGATCGCTCGTCGATGTGAAGCCGACCGGTCGCAGCCTCAGCCCACGCGGCTGAGCGTGCGCACCCGCTCAGCCAGCGCCTTGGCAGCCACTTCAGGCTGCTCGGCGCCCACCACGGCCCGCACCACGGCGGCTGAGCCCACGCCTGTGGCCATCACAGCGCTCAGGCGCTCTTCGTCTATGCCGCCTATGGCCACCAAAGGGTAGTCGGCCATCAGCCGGGCATAGTGCGCCAGGCGTGCGGTGCCTTGCGCTGCGGTGGCCATGCGCTTGAGCGTGGTCGGGAAGACCGCGCCCAGGGCCAGGTAGCTCGGGCTGTGGCGGTCGGCGCGCAGCATCTCTGCGTAGCCGTGGGTGCTCAGGCCCAGGCGTATGCCCGACTCGCGCAGGCGCTGTACATCGGCCAGCGGCAGCGCTTGCAGGTCTTCTTGCCCCAGGTGTACGCCATAGGCGCCGGCGCGCAGGGCGGCTTGCCAATGGTCGTTAATGAACAGCAGGGCCTCGGTGCCGCGCACCGCCTCGACCGCCGCCTGCACCTCGCGCTCGATGGCGGCGCTGTCCTCGGACTTGAAGCGCAACTGCACCGTGGGCACACCGGCGCGGGCCATGCGGCCCACCCAGGCCGCGTCGGGCAGCACCACATACAGGCCCAGGGCCTGGGGGCAGGGTGCAAAGCTGTGGCTGCGCGGCCAGGCAGCAATGCCGAAGTCTTGTGGCGCACTGGGCCAGGCGGCCGGGTCGAACTGACCCAGGCGCTGGCTCTGACGCTGCCAGGCCTGCGCGATCACTTGAGCATCCACACCGTCAAAGCCCATGCGCAGGCAGGCCAGTTGCACGGCCGCTTCAACTGGGGTGGGCTCGCTTGCCTGGGGAGCACCGGTCGGCTGCCAATCGGGCAGTCCCAGGTCGGCGGCATGGTGGCTGATGATGGCCTGGGCGGCGGCGTCGATGTTGCTGATCATGCCTGGTGCCAAAAAGGTGTTCCCATCACTGGAGTGCTGGGCTGGGCGGCGTCCTGCTCGCTCATCGCTCCGCTGAGGTAGGCGCTGCGGCCGGCCTGCACCGCCTTGGCAAAGGCACCCGCCATGGCCACGGGGTCGGTGGCCAGGGCCACGGCGGTGTTGAGCAGCACCGCGTCGTAGCCCCATTCCATCACCTGGCAGGCGTGCGAGGGCAGGCCCAAGCCGGCGTCGACGATCATCGGTACCTCCAGCCTTTCGCGCAGCATCCGCATGGCATAGGGGTTGATCGGGCCCTTGCCCGTGCCTATCGGTGCGGCCCAGGGCATGACGGCCTGGCAGCCCACATCGACCAGGCGTTTGCACAGCACCAGGTCTTCGGTGCAGTAGGGCAGCACCTTGAAGCCTTCTTTGAGCAGCGTGGCCGCCACCTGCACCAGTTGCAAGGTGTCGGGCTGCAGGGTGTAGTCGTCGCCGATGAGTTCAAGCTTGATCCAGTCGGTGCTAAACACTTCGCGGGCCATTTGCGCGGTGGTGATCACCTCTTGCGGGCTGTGGCAGCCGGCGGTGTTGGGCAGCACCGGGATGCCCGCCTCCTTGAGCAGTTCCCAAAAGCCCTTGCTGGCTTCGGCCGAGACCGCACCCTGGCGGCGCAGCGAGGCAGTAACCATGGCCGGCTGGGCTGTGCGCATCGCCTGCTGCATGACCCGCGGTGAGGGGTAGCGCGAGGTGCCCAGCAGCAGGCGACTGTCGAAACTTTCGCCGTAGAGGATCAAGGGGTCTGCTTGGGATGCCGTTGTCATGGTTTTGGTGCGGTGTCAGGCTCAGCCACCCGTGATCGGCGAGATCACTTCAATCTGGTCGCCTTCTTGCAGGGGCGTGGTGGCGTATTGGGTTTTAGGGACAAAGTTCAGGTTGCGCGCGACTGCAAACGGTGGCTTGAAATCAAGTGCCAGCAGCAGGTCTTGCAGGGAGCTGCCTTCAGGCAGCTCTTGGGCGATCTGGTTGACCAAAAGCTTCATGCGGGCAGCGGCGCGCCGGCCGCCCCTTCGGTCTTCAGGCCCCAGTGTTCGGCCTGCGGGCTATGGCCTGCGGCCCACAGCTCGAGCGCGGCATCGAGCATGGCCGGCGCAATCAAAAAACCGTGCCGGTACAGGCCATTGATCTGCAGGCTGCGCGGGCCCAGCCAGCGCAGGGCCGGCAGGTTGTCGGGCAGGGTAGGGCGCAGCTGGGTGGCGATTTCCAGCACCCGCGCCTCGGCAAAGCCGCTGTGCACCGAGTAGGCGGCGCTCAGCAGCTCCAGGGTGGATCGCATGCTGGCTGGCGAGCGGTCTTCCGACTCGATCTCGGTGGCGCCGATCACAAAAACATGGTCGGGCTTGGGCGCGATGTAGATGGGGTAGCGCGGATGCATCAGCCGCAAGGGGCGCTGCAGCTGCACTTCGGGGGCGTGAACGCGCGCGACCTCGCCGCGCACCCCGCGCAGTTGGCCCCACTGCGGCTTGGCGCCCAGGCCCCGGCAGTCGAACAGTCCATCGGGCTGGCCGGCCCGGCCCGGCTCGAAATCCTCGGGCTGGCGCGGGCTGTGCCAATGCATGTGTACGCCGGCCTCGCTCAAGGCGTGGAGCAAAGCAGCCAGCAGTTCCCGGTTGTCGAGCTGGCCCTCGCCGGGCAGAAAAAAGCCTTGGTCAAAACGTCCCGCCAGGGCAGGCTCTCGCTGAGCAAGGGCCTGTGCATCCAGGCTCAGTGCCGGCGCCAGCTCGGGCAGGGCTGCAGCGCTGCGGTCCAGGTGGCGCTTGAGCCTCTCGGCTTCAGATTGGTCCTGCCGGTGCCAGACGATGAGCGTGCCCTGCTGCTGAAAAAACACCGGCCGGCCTAGCCCGGCGATCAGCTCGGGCCAGCGCTGCAGGCTGTGCTGGCCCATGCGCACCACGCTCAGCTCGGTCACCGCCGATTCGGCCAGTGGCGCGAGCATGGCTGCGGCCACCCGCGCGGCGGCGCCGCTGCCGTCGGCAGCGCCGGCATCATGCAGCTGCACCCTGTGCCCCTGACGGGCGAGGGCGAGCGCCAGCAGCCGGCCCATGAGGCCAGCGCCGAGGATGATCAGGTCTTGTTGTGGGCCCATCTGTGTCGTTGTGGAGCGATCAGGGGCGCGGCGCCGGCTGCATGTGCATCCGGCTGAAACTTCCCACGCCAGCATGACCTGGATCGGGTGCGAGGGTGTGTCTCAGTCCGGCTGTGCCGGACACCCCTGTTTCACTCTTGCCTGATTACATCACATGATCTGAGGCTGTCGCCCTGTCGATAATGCGCAGCATGACTGTGCCCCCCTCTGAAATCGCGCCCCTGGCCCGCTACGCCAGGGTTCTCACCATTGCTGGCTCCGACAGCGGCGGTGGTGCCGGCATACAGGCCGACCTCAAGACCTTCAGCGCCCTGGGCTGCTACGGCATGACGGCCATCACCGCCTTGACCGCGCAAAACACCTTGGGTGTTCGTGGCATTCATGCGGTGCCGGCCGACTTCCTCAAAGCCCAGCTGCAGGCGGTGCTGGACGATATCGGCGTCGATGCGGTCAAGATCGGCATGCTGCACGCCCCCGAAATCGTGCGGGTGGTGGCCTGGGCCATCGACCACTACCAGCTCAAGCAAGTAGTGCTCGACCCGGTGATGGTGGCCACCAGCGGCGACCGGCTGATCGAAGAGGCCACGGTAAAGGTCTTGCGCGAGGAGCTCTTTCCGCGCGCCAGCCTCATCACACCCAACCTTGACGAGGCGGCGCTCTTGCTGGGCCAGGCTTTGCCTGACGAGGCCAGTCTTGAGCCCGCCGCTCGGGCCCTGCTTGCCCAGGGCGCGCAGGCGGTGCTGCTCAAGGGTGGCCACCTGCCGGGTGAAGCGGTGACCGATCTGCTGCTGCAGCCGGGCCAGCTGCCGCTGCGCCTGCATTCTGAGCGCATACACAGCCGCAATGTGCACGGCACGGGTTGCACCCTTTCATCGGCGATTGCCTGTTTTCTGGCGCTGGGCTGGCCTTTGCGCGAGGCCGTGCAGCAGGCGCGGACCTACATCATTGATGCGATCCGCGAAGGCGCGGCGGTGCAAACGGGCCAGGGCCATGGGCCCCTGTGCCACGGCCATGCGCCCAAGCCCATGGTCAAGCAGCCGCTGGTTTAGGCAGCGCCGACCGGACGCGCCGGTCGCATCCAGACCATCAGCAAGCTCACCCCGCTCGATGCGAGCAAGGCGCCGAGAAAGGGCGCCAGCGTGGGCACGCTGGTCGGAAAGCTCGCGGCCAGCAGGCCGGCCTGCAAGCTGCCGCCGCTGAGCCATCCCGGGATCACCGCGCCCAGCAGGCCAGCGGCAGCGCCCGCCACCGCCGCAGCCGGCGTCATCCGCTGCCACAAGCCCAGCAGCACCGGCACCACCGCGGTTGCACACAGCAGATCGGCGATCAGAAACAGGCGCAGCACCGACAGGCCCTGCAAGGACAGCAGCACCACCGGCACCATCAGCAGCACCGTGACCCAGCGGGCAGCGCTCAGGGATACGCCGGGCCGGGCGGTGACCACCAGCGAAGCAATCGCGCTTTGCAGCGTGTCCACGGAGGAAGCCACCAGGGCAACAGCCAGCAGCAGTGTCGGCAGGGCCAGCCAAGCCGGCGCGTCGCTCAGCAGGGCGAAAAACGGAATAGGTGGGCTGCCTGGGTTCTTGCCCATGGCCATGCACAGCATGCCCAAAGCGCCCAGCACCACAATGACCGGCATGCTCAGCAGGCCGCCCAGCAAGGCGCCGCGCTGCAACTCGCGGTCGTTGCGCGCCGACCAGACCCGCTGCCAATAGCCCTGGTGAAAGATATTGGCCGCCGTCACCGCAATCACCAGCGTCAAAGCCACGCTCAAAGACACCTCCATCGGGGCGCTCGGCCAGGGCCGGGTGATGGCGCCAGTGGGCAGGTTGATCAGCAAGACCACCACCACCAAGAGCAACAAGGCCATCAGCAGCCAGGCCTGCCAGCGGTCGGTAAGCAGACTGGCGCGCAGGCCGCCTAAGGTGGTGTAGACCAAGGTCGTCACCGCAACCGCGATGATGACGCCGGCGCCGGGTAACTCAGACAGCATGGCGGTGATGCCGCCGATGGCGGTCAGCTCTGCGGTGATGAAGCACAACATATAGAGCACCGACAGCGCGCTCACCCACAGCCGCAATCCGGCACCAAAGCGCTCTTGGGCGTACTCGGCGATGGTGCGCCCGCCCGGCATGCGCCGCCGTATCGCAGGCCCGCACCAGGCCAGCAGGAAAAACGGGAAGGCTGCGCCCAGGGCGTATCCGGCCAGGGCCACCGGGCCGACAAAGGCGCCGATCTCGGGCGGTGCGAAAAGGATCCAGCCGCCCAGGCCGGAGGCCAGGAAGGACAGCCCCAGGGTGGTGGCGTTCTGTGAGCCGCGGGCGGTCAGGTAGTCATCCAGGCTGGCGACCGGTGTGCGCTCGCGCAGGGCGATCCAGATGAAAAACAAAAGACAGACGGCCAGGGCCGCCACTGTGGCGTACAGCATGTCGCGCTTCCTCCGCCGGTATGAGCCGGATCAGGTTCCAGGGTCAGCGTTGAGTCAAACGCAGTCTCAGCCCCTTTCGGGACGCCCCTGGCGACGGGTTGATGGTGAAAGACTTGCCCCTAAAGGCGGCGCGATTCTACAGGGCTGACCGGGATAGGGGCGGGACGGCAGCCCTCCCGCGCCTGGCGATGGATCGCCCCTTGGTGACAGATCACCCTGGGGTGCGCTGTATAGGTAAAAAGCATCATTCAATTTAAAAATTTGAATGGCATACATTAGTACAGCTTTCGACAGGTTTAGAAAGCATTTTATAGGTTTATTTGTACTGTTATTAATAGATTCCATATTCAATATATAGTAGTTAATAGTTAATTTATGAGAGAATATTTTTGACTCTTCAGAGACTTATATGGATTCTGGTTTTGGGCTTGTGTACCCACTTTGGCATAAGCATCCCCTCCTTCCCGCATCTGGGCCTTTGCAGAGTCGCTGCTTGTGTATGGGTATGAGCAAGGGCTTCGGACGACTGAAGCCGACCCGCATTGGGAATAGGAGAAGGTTCAATGGCTATCTTGTTGGTTGCAGTCAGGCATTCCGAGCTGGGGTCTGGGCGACAAATGCTGGGTTCGGGTTGGCAGGTGCCTGGCTCCGGCCCTGCGCTCAAAGTCAAGGCTGAGCCCGGTCTGCGCTACGAGATGGTGAGCCAGGACAGCGGCGTCCTGGTGGATGGCCAGCGCATGCTCAGGCGCGGCAAGAGCCTGCATGTCTACCTGAACAAGCGACGGGTTCTAGAGTTGGACAGCTTTTATGAAACGCCTCCTGAAGGCCAGGCTGCCGCCCAGTACCTGGTCGAAGCCATTGGCGATGGTGGTCGCTGGATCGAGGGCGGCGCGTCGGGCCTGGCTCAGGCTGCGGTCCCCGAGGCCCCGCTCGATACCTATGTACCGTACACCGGACCAGGCAGCGATTTCGGCGCGAGCACAGCCTCAAGCACGGGCGCTGCCGGCGCTGGTGCTTCCAGTGGTGGCGCAGGGCCCTTGGTGCTGGCCGGCCTGGGCCTGGCGGCCCTGGGCGGTGGTGGCGGTGGTGGGGGCGGGGGCGGCAGTGGCGGGGGCGGGGGCGGCGGCAGTGGTGGCGGCGGCAGTGGTGGTGGTGGTGGCAGTGCGCCACCCTCTGTTGCTCCGGTTAGCGGCACGGTAGTCATCGGCACCTTCCTCGGCGGTCCCGCCATGCCTGGAAATGGCCTGACTGTGGTGATTTATGACCTGGACGGTCAAGAATTGGGCAGGGCCAAAGTCAGCGACGGCGGCACCTTCACTGTCAGCCTGGGCAACTACACCGGCGGCATCATTGCCAAGCTGCGCGACGGTAACCTCGCCAGCGACTATTTCGATGAGGCCACCGCCGCTCCCAAGAGCGTCGGGCCGTCCTTTGTTTTTATGGCTGTTGATGTGGTGACCACCACCAATACGGTCATCGTCCTGAACATCAACAGTGCCACGACGCTGGCTGCCGTGAAGGCAGGCTTGAGTGCCTACGACGGCAGCGGCAGCATTGCCGGCACCACCATGGCTGAAAAGCTGGCCATGATCGGGCTTGCCAACGGTATGGTGGCTCAGGCGGCGAGCTTGAGCGGCATGCCTACTCGTTCGTCTGCCATAGCCACGATCAATGTCGATGGCAGCGCCAACCCATCGGCCAATGCCTACGGCCAATTCCTGGCCGCCTTGTCCGGCGTGGACGAGATGCATGGGGGGGATATGGCGGCCACGGTGCACGGCCTGGCCGATCGCCTGATGCCGGATGGCTCAACCATGCTCTGGGACATGCTGGCTCAGTCTCAGCTTTTGGTGGGGGCTGCGCAGGCCGACGTGAGGCCTGCCGGCCTGGCCGTTGAAATCAGCCCTGCCGCACCCAGTGGCGCAGCCGGCTTTGATGCCACCCGATCGCCGTCCTTGAGTACTCTGGAGCCCGCCGTTGCGGTCCTGTTATCGCCGCAGCAAATCGCCCGCATCGTCGATGGATCAAAAATTCCGGTGGCCAGCTTGGCAGTGCTTTCGCCGGCACAGGTTGCCAGCCTGAGTGGGTCGGCTTTGGCCAGCCTTGAGCCGGCGCAACTGGCTGCGCTGTCGCTACAGCAGTTGACGTCGGCGCAGGTCGACGCGCTCAGTCCGGCGCAGATCGCCGGCATCAGCCCGCAGGCGCTGGCATCCCTCAGTCCTGCGGCCCTGGCCAGTTTGGACGCGGCGCAGATGGCTGCCTTGAGTGCCGAGCGGCTGGCTGCCCTGAGCGCAGCGCAGCTGAGCGCCCTGACTGCGGCGCAGGTTTCAAGCATCCCTGTCACGGCGCTCGGCCAGCTCAGCGCCGCCCAACTGAGTGCGCTGCGCCCGGACATGAGCGTGGTGCAGGTTCAGGCGCTGGGTCAGATTCAGGCGGCCCAGGCCATAGACGCAGCTTTGGCCGATCAACTGGGCGCCGTCGACATCGACACCCTCAGTCCTGCGGCTGTTTCTGCGCTCAAGCCTTCGCTCATAGTCGGGCTGAACGATCAAGCACTGGGCAGCCTGGATCAGGGGCAGATGGCCGCGCTGACCGCGCAGCAAAGCGCGCAGCTCAGTGGCGCGCAGATCGATGCGCTGAGTCCACAGCAACTGGCGGCCATGCGGCCGCAGGCCATCGCTGGCCTGAGCGCCCAGGCCCTGCAAAGTCTGGACGGCGCGCAGTTGGCCGCGCTGACTCAGGCGCAGGCAGCGCAGCTGACGGCGCAGCAAATCAGTGCGCTCAGTCCGACCCAGATCGGCCAGCTCGACCCGAGCGCAGTCGCGGGTTTGAGCATGGCTGTACTGAGTGGTCTGAGCCTTGCACAAATGAGCGCGCTCAGTCACGCCCAGGCGCAGCACTTGACCGGCCAGCAGATTGATGCGCTCAGCCCCGCTCAGGTGGCCAGTCTGAGCCCGCAGGCGCTGTCGGGTCTCGATGAATACGCCTTGGGCAGCCTCAGTGCAGCGCAGCTCGCGACATTGTCGGCCGCCCAGCTGGCCGCTCTGAGCGCTGAGCAACTCGACTTTTTGAGCGAAGAACAGGTTCGTGCCTTGCCGGTTGCGGCGTTGTCGGGCCTGAGCGCCGAGCAACTGGCGGTGATCAGACCGAGTCTGAGTGCCGCGCAGGCGCAGGCGCTCAGCCAGGTCGAGTTGGCCCAGGCCTTGACGCCAGCTCAGGCGGCACAGCTTGGCGCTGCGCTGATCGATGCGCTGAGCCCGGCAGCCGTCAGTGGTCTCAAGCCTGCGGTGATCGGCAGCCTGACGGGGGCGGCACTGGGCAGCCTGGATGCGCAGCAAATGGCAGCCCTGAACGCCAGCCAAGCCGCCCAGCTGTCTGGCGCTCAGATTGATGCGCTCAGTCCCAGCCAGATCGCCAAGCTCAAGCCCGAGGCGGTAGGCGCCTTTAACCAAGATGCGCTGGCCAGCTTGAATGCACAACAGGTATCGGCCCTCAAGCCCGAGCAGACCTCCAAGCTGACGGGCGAGCAAATTGATGCGCTCAGCCCCACTCAGATCACCAGCCTGAGCCCACAAGCGCTGGCCAGCCTGAAGCCCGAGGCGGTGGCCAGCCTGAACGCGGCGCAGTTGCAAGCGCTCAGCCCCGAGCAGGCCGGCAAGCTGACAGGCGAGCAGATTGATGCGCTGCGGCCCGAGCAGATCGCCAGCCTCAAGCCCAGCGCCCTGGCCGCGCTCAGCCCCGAGGCTCTTGCCAGCCTGGATGCGGCGCAGATGGCTGCGCTCACGCCGGCGCAAGTGGCGGCATTGAGCCCGGTGCAGCTGGCGGCCCTGAGCCCGCAGCAGGTGCAGGCCCTGCCCAGCACGGCCCTCGGCAGCCTGAGCGGCGAACAACTGGCGGCGCTCACGCCCGACTTGAGCACCACTCAGCAGCAGGCGATCAATGAGGCCCAGCAGGCCCAAGCCCTGACCGGCAGCCAGGCGGCTCAGCTGACAGGCCAGCAGGTCGATACCCTGAGCCCGGCGGCGGTCAGCGCCATCAAGCCTGCGGTGATAGCCAGCCTGACGGCTGGCGCGCTGCAAAGCCTGGACGCCGCGCAAGTGGCGGCCATCACTCCGGCGCAAGCGGCGCAGCTGACGGGCACGCAGATCGACGCGCTGAGCCCGGCACAGATTGCTGAACTCAGCCCAGCGGCCTTGGCGGCCTTAAGCCCAGCGGCTCTGGCCAGCTTGGATGCGGCGCAAATGGCGGCCTTGAGTGCCGAGCAACTGGCCGCGCTGAGCCCGGCGCAGCTGGCCGCACTGAGCGCCCAGCAGGTGCAGGCGCTGCCGGTGACCCGGCTCACTGGCCTGAGCGCCGAGCAGACGGCGGCCCTGCGCTCGGACATGAGCACGGCGCAGCAGCAAGCGCTGGCTGAGCAGCAAACGGCCAGCCAGATCACGCCCGAGCAGGGCGCGC
>JAIXOM010000057.1 GCA_027486755.1 Comamonadaceae bacterium
AGCACTTCCAGCACCATCCAGTTCGGCTTGATGCCCGAACGCTTGAAGGCTTCCATCACCTTGAGGCGCTTGGAGTTCTTCTTGACCTTCAGCTCGGAGCCGGTCATGTCGTTGCGCAGGCGATCGATCTCGACGTCGAGATCCATCTCCTCCAGCAGCTTCTTGATGCCCTCGGCGCCCATCAGCGCGATGAACTCGTCACCGAACTCGACGCGCTTGGCGTCGTAGTCGTCCTCGCTCATGATCGAGAACTTCTTCAGCGGCGTCATGCCCGGGTCGACGACGACATAGGCTTCGAAGTACAGCACGCGCTCGATGTCGCGCAGCGTCATGTCCAGCACCAGGCCCAGGCGCGAAGGCAGGGACTTGAGGAACCAGATGTGCGCGCAAGGCGCGGCCAGGTCGATGTGGCCCATGCGGTCACGGCGGACCTTGGTCTGGGTCACTTCGACGCCGCACTTCTCGCAGATCACGCCGCGGTGCTTCAGGCGCTTGTACTTGCCGCACAGGCACTCGTAGTCCTTGATCGGGCCGAAGATCTTGGCGCAGAACAGGCCGTCACGCTCGGGCTTGAAGGTGCGGTAGTTGATGGTCTCGGGCTTTTTGACTTCACCGAAAGACCACGAGCGGATCTTTTCGGGCGAGGCCAGACCGATTTTGATGGCATCGAAATGCTCATCGGGGGTGAACTGCTTGAACAGGTCGAGTAGCGATTTCATGGTTTCAATCCTCAATATTGATCAGTGGGGTACAGAGCAAATTTGCTGCGCAAATCTTGGTCTGTCCCGCCATATTCCAGAAACATCAATTGCGCTCGAGTTCGATATCGATACCGAGCGAGCGAATTTCCTTGACCAACACGTTGAAGGACTCGGGCATTCCGGCCGTGATCGCGTGCTCGCCTTTGACGATGGACTCGTAGACCTTGGTACGGCCCTGAACGTCGTCAGATTTGACGGTGAGCATCTCCTGCAGCACGTAGGACGCGCCGTAGGCTTCCAGTGCCCAGACCTCCATCTCGCCAAAGCGCTGGCCGCCGAACTGGGCCTTGCCGCCCAAAGGCTGCTGGGTGACCAGGCTGTAGGGACCGGTGGAGCGGGCGTGCATCTTGTCGTCAACCAGGTGGTGCAACTTCAGGAAGTGCATATAGCCCACGGTGGTGGTGCGCTCGAACTTGTCGCCAGTGCGGCCGTCGTAGAGCTGCGCCTGGGTGCGGGTGGCGGTCAGCCCCTTGGCCGCAGCCGCTTCGGCAGGGTAGGCCAGTTGCAGCATGTTCATGATTTCGCCTTCGGAGGCGCCGTCGAACACCGGGGTCGCAAAGGGCACGCCCTCTTTGAGGTTACCGGCCATCTCAAGAACCTGCGCGTCGCTGAGGTCCTTGAGGTCCTCGGCGCGGCCGGCCTTGTTGTAGACCTCTTCCAGGAACTGACGCAGCTCGGCCGCGCGGCTTTGCGCCTGCAGCATGTTGCCTATGCGCTGGCCTATGCCCTTGGCGGCCCAGCCCAGGTGTACCTCGAGCACCTGGCCCACATTCATCCGCGAGGGCACGCCCAGCGGGTTGAGCACGATGTCGCACGGCGTGCCGTCAGCCATGTAGGGCATGTCTTCAACGGGCACGATCTTGGAGACGACGCCCTTGTTGCCATGGCGGCCGGCCATCTTGTCGCCAGGCTGTAGGCGGCGCTTGACGGCCAGATAGACCTTCACCATCTTGAGCACGCCGGCAGGCAGCTCGTCGCCCTGGGTGAGCTTCTTACGCTTTTCTTCAAACGCCAGGTCGAAGCTGTGGCGGGTTTGCTCCATCGAGTTCTTGATGGACTCGAGCTGAGCGGCCACGTCCTCGTCGGCCGGACGAATGTCGAACCAGTGGTACTTCTCGACATCGACCAGATAGGCCTTGTCGATGGTGCTGCCCTTGGCCAGCTTTTTGGGGCCGCCGTTGACGGCCTTGCCGAGCAGCAGCTTCTCGATACGGTCGAAGGCGTCGGCCTCGACGATGCGCAGCTGGTCGTTGAGGTCCAGGCGATAGCGCTTGAGCTCGTCGTCGATGATCTGCTGGGCGCGCTTGTCGCGCACGATGCCTTCACGGGTGAAGACCTGCACATCGATCACGGTGCCCTGCGAGCCCTGGCTCACACGCAGCGAGGTGTCCTTCACATCGGAAGCCTTCTCGCCGAAGATGGCGCGCAGCAGCTTTTCTTCAGGGGTGAGGGTGGTCTCGCCCTTGGGTGTGACCTTGCCCACCAGCGTATCGCCGGGCTGCACTTCAGCGCCGACGTAGATGATGCCCGACTCGTCGAGGCGATTGAGCTGCTGCTCCGACAGGTTGGGAATGTCGCGGGTGATCTCCTCGGCGCCAAGCTTGGTATCGCGCGCCATCACCACCAGCTCCTCGATGTGGATAGAGGTGTAGCGGTCTTCGGCAACCACGCGCTCAGAAATGAGGATCGAGTCCTCAAAGTTGTAGCCGTTCCAGGGCATGAAGGCGATCAGCATGTTCTGGCCGATGGCGATCTCGCCCAGATCGGTCGAGGCGCCGTCGGCAATCACATCGCCCTTGGACAGCTTGTCGCCGCGCTTGACGATGGGCCGCTGATGGATGTTGGTGTTCTGGTTGGACCGCTGATACTTGATCAGGTTGTAGATGTCCACGCCGACCTCACCGGCCACGGCCTCGACGTCGTTGACGCGCACCACGATGCGGGTGGCGTCGACATAGTCCACCACGCCGCCGCGCAGCGCAGTAACGACGGTGCCCGAGTCGATCGCAGCCACGCGCTCGATACCCGTGCCCACCAGTGGCTTTTCCGGACGCAGCACAGGCACCGCCTGGCGCGACATGTTGGCGCCCATCAGCGCGCGGTTGGCGTCGTCGTGCTCGAGGAAGGGGACCAAGGAAGCTGCCACAGAGACGATCTGCGCGGGCGAGACGTCCATGTACTGCACGCGCTCGGCGCCGCAGAGGATGGACTCGCCGTTTTCACGGGCCGAGACCAACTCGCCGGTCAAGCGACCGTCTTTGTCCAGAGCCGCATTGGCCTGGGCAATCACATACTTACCCTCTTCGATGGCCGACAGGTAGTCGATCTGGTCAGTCACCTTGCCTTCAATCACCTGACGGTAGGGCGTCTCGATGAAGCCATACTCATTAAGGCGGGCATACAGGGCCAGCGAATTGATCAGACCGATGTTCGGGCCTTCGGGCGTCTCGATCGGGCAAACCCGGCCGTAGTGGGTGACGTGCACGTCACGCACCTCGAAGCCGGCGCGCTCGCGCGTCAAACCGCCCGGGCCCAGGGCTGAGACCCGGCGCTTGTGCGTGATCTCGGCCAAGGGGTTGGTCTGGTCCATGAACTGCGACAGCTGCGAAGCGCCGAAGAACTCCTTGAGCGCCGCAGAAATCGGCTTGGAGTTGATCAGGTCGTGCGGCATGAGCGGCTCTTGCTCAGCCTGGCCCAGGCGCTCCTTAACGGCCTTTTCGATACGCGCCAGACCGGTGCGGAACTGGTTCTCAGCCAGCTCGCCCACACAGCGCACGCGGCGGTTGCCCAGGTGGTCGATGTCATCGACCTGGCCCTGGCCATTGCGCAGATCCACCAAGATCTTGACCACGGCCATGATGTCGTCATTGGACAGCACCATGGAGCCGGTCGATTCGGCGCGGCCGACGCGGGCATTGAACTTCATGCGACCCACGCGCGAGAGGTCGTAGGTGTCGGGGTTGTAGAACAGGCGCTGGAACAGGGCCTGAACAGCGTCTTCGGTGGGCGGCTCGCCAGGACGCATCATGCGGTAGATGGCCACGCGGGCAGCGAATTCGTCGGCCGTCTCGTCCATGCGCAGGGTCTGGCTGATGTAGGCGCCCTGATCGAGTTCGTTGGTGTAGAGCACCTGCAGCTCTTGCACGCCGGCGGTGCGCAGCTTCTTGAGCAGGGCCTCGGTCAGCTCGTCGTTGGCCTTGGCGATGATCTCACCGGTCTCGGCATCGACCATATTGCGGGCCACCACGCGGCCAATCAGGAAGTCTTCTGGCACGCTGATCGACGAGGTACCCGACTGCTCGAGCTCGCGGGTATGGCGCGCGGTGATGCGCTTGTCCTTGGCGACGATCACCTTGCCGCTCTTGTCAGTGATGTCAAAGCGCGCCACTTCGCCGCGCATGCGCTCGGCAACGAATTCCATCTGCGCGCCACTGTCCATCAGGCGGAAGTTGTCGAACACAAAGAAGTTGGCCAAGATGGCCTCTGCATTGAGGCCGATCGCCTTGAGCAAAATCGTGACCGGCATCTTGCGGCGGCGGTCCACGCGGAAATACAGGATGTCCTTGGGGTCGAATTCAAAATCCAACCATGAGCCGCGATAGGGAATGATGCGGGCCGAAAACAGCAGCTTGCCAGAGCTGTGGGTCTTGCCCTTGTCGTGCTCAAAAAACACGCCGGGCGAGCGGTGCAGCTGCGAGACGATGACGCGCTCGGTGCCGTTGATGACAAAAGAGCCCTTGTCGGTCATGAGCGGAACCTCGCCCATGTAGACCTCCTGCTCCTTGACCTCTTTGACCACCTTGGACTGCGGCGTCGAGGACTCGCGGTCATAGATGATGAGCTGCACCTTGGCGCGCACCGCCGATGCGAAAGTCAGACCGCGGGTCTGGCACTCGCGCACATCAAAAGCTGGCTTGGCCAGGTTGTATTCGAGGAACTTCATCTCGACAAAGCCATTGTGCGAGACGATGGGGAAGGCGTTTTCGAACGCGGCCTGCAGACCTTCGGCTTGGCGCTTGAGGGGTGCTCGGTCTGCCTGCAAAAACGCCGTGTAGGCGTCTTTTTGCATCTGCAACATATAAGGGACTGCCAACACGCTTTCGCGGTTGCCGAAGCTCTTGCGTATGCGTTTGCGTTCGGTATAGGAATAGGCCATGAGTTCTCCGCTTGGAAGGGACGAGATGAAACGGTCTTCGCTCTGGCGACTGTCGTGAGCATCGGCGCACATGCGCCGACTCAGACTTGGTGGTTGGCCACTACCAACCGATGGCGGACGGCGATGCATTGCACATCGCCCGAACCAAGGCATCTTCTGCAGTCGGGGTCAGAAGACACTTGAAAAGCCGCTAAAGGCAGTTTTTCAGGTGCGCTCTGAAAGTGCAAAAGGCTGGAGGCCCTGCAAGCAGCCTCCAGCCCAGGTCCAGCTCAGAATTACTTGAGCTCGGCCTTTGCGCCGGCTTCTTCCAGCTTTTTCTTGGCGGCCTCGGCGTCAGCCTTTGACACACCTTCTTTGACCGGCTTGGGAGCGCCGTCGACCAGGTCTTTGGCTTCCTTCAGGCCCAGGCCGGTGATCTCGCGGACCGCCTTGATGACCGACACCTTGTTGGCGCCGGTTTCGGCCAGCACCACGGTGAACTCGGTCTGCTCTTCGGCAGCCGCGGCTGCACCACCGCCGCCGCCGGCAGCGGCAGGCGCGGCCATGGCTGCAGCGCTCACGCCAAATTTCTCCTCGATGGCCTTGACCAGATCGTTGAGTTCGAGGACCGTCATACCGTCAAGCGCGGTCAAAAATGCGTCTTTATCGAATGCCATTTTGATTTCCTAATGCACAAACTTTGGGTTGGTTAAATGGGGCGGGCCGATCAGGCGGCCGCCGCCTCGCCTTTTTTGGCCGCCAGAGCGCCCAGCACCACAGCGGTACGGGAGATCGGCGACATCAGCAAGCCACACAACTGGGCCAGCAGCACCTCTTTGGAGGGGATGTTGGCCAGTTGCTTGACGCCGTTGACATCGAGGGCCTTGCCAGCAAAAGCGCCACCACGGATGACCAACTTGTCGTTGGTCTTGGCGAAGTCACTGACCACCTTGGCGGCCGCGACCGCATCGGTGGAAAAGCCATAGATGAGCGGGCCGGTCATCTGATCGGACACGACTTCGAAAGCGCTACCGGTGACCGCGCGGCGGGCCAGGGTGTTTTTCAACACGCTCAGGTTCACGCCTTTGTCGCGGGCTTGGCTGCGCAGCCGGGTCATGTCAGCGACCGTGATGCCACGGTATTCCGCCAGCACGAGCGTCTGAGCTTTTGCGGCGAGGGCCGTCACCTCATCGATGACCGCCTGCTTCTCACTGCGGTTGAGACTCAAGGTCTACTCCTTCATAAATGTGTCCTCGGCTTGCGCCCGCAGAACACGCCTTGCTTTGCAGCGACCAACCGTCTCAGATTTCCTTGCAAAAATCTTCAAGCAGCGGGACCGCCATCTGCGCTGGTTTTCTCGATTAAGCACCGCCCTTGCAAGCGGTACACCAGCGGTCTTGGATGACCTGTCAGCCCAGGGCCGACAGCCCACCACATCGAAGGGCCTCTTGCGAGTCCCTTCCGATCTCTTTAGCCCGCCAGGGTTTGGGTGTCAACGCGAACGCCGACGCCCATGGTGGAGGACACAGCCACCTTGCGCAGGTAGATGCCTTTGCTCGAAGCCGGCTTGGCCTTGTTGAGCGCATCGACCAAGGCTGCCAAGTTGCCCTGGAGCTTGTCGGTGTCAAACGAACGGCGGCCGATGGTCGAGTGAATAATGCCGCCCTTGTCGACACGAAACTGAACCTGACCTGCCTTAGCATTCTTCACCGCAGTGGCCACGTCAGGCGTGACGGTGCCCACCTTGGGGTTAGGCATCAGGCCACGCGGGCCGAGCACCTGACCGAGCGTGCCGACCACGCGCATAGCGTCGGGCGAGGCAATCACCACGTCAAAGTCCATCTTGCCGGCTTTGACCTCGGCGGCCAGGTCATCCATGCCCACGATGTCAGCGCCAGCGGCTTTGGCTTCTTCGGCCTTGGCACCCTGGGCGAACACAGCCACGCGCTTGGTTTTTCCGGTACCGTTGGGCAGCACCACCGCGCCACGCACCACCTGGTCGGACTTCTTGGCATCCACGCCCAGCTGCACAGCCACGTCGATGGATTCATCGAATTTCGCGGTTGCGCATTCCTTGACGATAGCCAGTGCGTCAGCCAGCGGGTACAGCTTGTTGCTGTCGACCTTGCCTTCAAAGGCTTTTTGTTTCTTGGTGAGCTTAGACATTTACACGCCCTCCACAGTCACGCCCATCGAGCGGGCCGAACCGGCGATGGTGCGCACAGCGGCGTCCAGGTCGGCGGCAGTCATGTCTTTCATCTTGGTCTTGGCGATCTCTTCGAGCTGAGCCCGGGTGATCTTGCCGACCTTGGCCGAATGCGGCGTCGACGAGCCTTTGTCCAGCTTGATGGCCTTCTTGATCAAGGTAGTCGCCGGCGGCGTCTTGATGATGAAGGTAAAGCTCTTGTCTGCGAACGCGGTGATCACCACGGGCAGGGGCAGGCCGGGCTCGACACCTTGGGTCTGGGCGTTGAAAGCCTTGCAGAACTCCATGATGTTCAGGCCGCGCTGACCCAGGGCTGGGCCAATCGGGGGGGAGGGGTTGGCCTTACCAGCTGGCACTTGCAGCTTGATGAAGCCGACGATTTTCTTCGCCATTGCTTACTCCTTGCGGGTACATGCGCCAATGAATTTCACTGGCTCCCCGGGGGGTTATGCCACTCTGTTTATTGCGCGCCGAGTGGCAATGCGCAGTGAAAGGCCTGAGCCGAAGGCTCAGGTCTTTTCAATCTGGCTGAACTCGAGCTCAACCGGTGTGGCTCGCCCGAAAATCGTGACCGAGACACGCACCTTGTTCTTTTCGAAATTAACCTCTTCGACCGTGCCGTTGAAGTCGGTGAAGGGGCCATCCTTGACCCGCACATATTCGCCAGTGATGAACTCGACCTTGTGGCGCGGCTTGTCACTGCCCACCTGCATCTGCTCAACGATCTTGCGAACCTCTTCTTCGGAGATCGGCGCCGGACGGTTCTTGGCGCCACCGACAAATCCGGTCACCTTATTGGTGTGCTTGACCAGGTGCCAAGTCTCGTCATCCATGACCATCTCAACCAGCACGTAGCCCGGGAAGAATCGGCGCTCGGTGGTGCGCTTCTGGCCGTTCTTGATTTCCACCACCTCTTCGGTGGGAACCAGGAAGCGCCCGAATTTGCTTTGCATGGCAGCACGGTTGATGCGCTCGAGGATGTTGCGCTCGACCGCCTTTTCCATGCCGGAATAGGCGTGCACCACATACCACTGCATGCCCGGTGCCGGCTGGTAAGCGTTGGCGGCCGCGTTGTCGGCCTCAGTCTGGACATCCGTCATTATTTTTTCCATCCCAGGACGAGGTCATAAAGCAACCATGCCAGGGTCTTATCGGTCAGCCACAAAAACAAGGCCATGACCACCACGAAAGCAAACACATAGAGCGTCATCTGAACCGCTTCCTTGCGGGTCGGCCAAACAACCTTCTTGACTTCACGCACCGCATCGCGGCCGAAGGCCAGCAGTTGCTTGCCGGGCTCGGACAGGGCAAACACCACCACAGCCGCAATCAGGCCCGCCACCAGCGTCAGCCACTGGACGATGGGACCTTGCTTGGCAAGCAGATAAAAGCCAGCCAGCGCCGCGACCAGCAAGGCGACGGCCAGACCGATCTTGGCCTTGTCGGCTGGAGTGCTAACGGTTTGGACTTCAGTAGAGGCCATGATCTGCGGCAATATCCTGTGTTTTTTCGCTGGCTGCTTCAGACACCGAAGCCCGCCGCAGCCCTGAGGACTTTCGGCAGGCTTGTTGCCACGCTAGTGACGACCCGTTACCGGGTGGCAGGGGCAGTAGGAATCGAACCTACAACCTTCGGTTTTGGAGACCGACGCTCTGCCAATTGAGCTATACCCCTACTGACTCTGCCCCAAAGGGCGTTGATCAGGCGTGAATCTTGGCCACGACGCCGGCGCCGACGGTACGGCCGCCTTCGCGGATGGCAAAACGCAGACCTTCTTC
>JAIXOM010000023.1 GCA_027486755.1 Comamonadaceae bacterium
AGCACCTGGAGCTACACCGACACCCGGACCCTGACCAACAACCAGGCCCCCAGCTACACCGCCCGCGTCTCCGACGCGGCCGGCAACCAGAGTGAGGCCGGCACTGCCTACACCGCCATGGTCGATACCCAGGCGCCCACGACAACCCTGACTGCCGACACTGGTCCCAACACAGGCAACGCGACAGTGAAAAGCAGTGAGGTCGGGACGGCCTACCTGGTTAAAACGGGTGGAACGGGAGCAGTGACGGTGAGCGATCTGGCCAGTATCACCAATGCCGACGGCGCCAAGTGGAACAGCTTGTCCATCGACCAGTCAAAGGCCAACATCGATACCAGCCTGTCCTTGAGCGGCCTGGAAGACGGCACCTACAGCCTCTACGCCGTCGACGCGGCCGGCAATCTTTCGCAGGCAGCTGCAAACTCATACACCGTGGGTCCGGCTGCAGATACGACAGCGCCCAAGATTTCATCGATACAAATTGAATCAGCAAGCGTGACAGGCGGCGGCAACAGCAAAGTCATTGATGGCGGTGACACGATACGTTTTTCGATCACGATGAATGAGGATATTCAGGTTTCCAATCCTTCGGGCCTGAGGCTTGGCTTCAAGATGGGCAATATCGTGAGCGGCGTCGGAACGACGGTAGATCGGTTCGCGACCTATTCTGAGGTGGTTGGCAACAAGATATTTTTTAGTTACACGGTCGACGCTCGGGATCTTGATATCAACGGCATCAGTATCAACGCAAGTAATACAACAAACTATGGACTGGTGCTAGGTAGTGCAAGCATCAAGGATTTGGCGAACAATGCGGCTTCAGGTACCGGTTCGACCGGAAACCTGTATTACGCCGCAAAAACGGATAACACGGAGTATCGAGTCAACGCCATTAGTCTTGGTGGTTCAAACGGTTACCTTATTTATGGTAGCCAGGCAGAAGGGAACTGGTATTATGCTTGGGATCGCAGCGGAGATGGTGCTATTTCGTTTACTGCTGGTAATGATGCGTTCAACAGGCCCCC
The DNA here is from genome assembly GCA_027486755.1 of Comamonadaceae bacterium. GTDB lineage: Bacteria > Pseudomonadota > Gammaproteobacteria > Burkholderiales > Burkholderiaceae_C > Polaromonas. Next base: position 1,026 of record JAIXOM010000023.1, read on the forward strand.
GCCGTATACCGGTTTTGATAATGTGAGGTATTCCGATGTATCTGCACTTAATGATGCTTCAGCATCGGCCAAGGTAGCCGGTACAGATTACACATATCAGCTGGTATTACCTAGGCTGGGTAACCCCTCGGATCAGTTGCTCGATCCCGCTGGATTCGCCAGAGAATACACAAATACCTCCGTCTCGAGTGGGTCAGCGAACAATCCACGCTACGACGGACTGCTGGCCTTGTGGGATGCCAATAATGGCACTTCCGGTAAATCTGGTGTTCCTTATGGCTGGTCCAATAGAGAGGATGCCAGATATTTCTCGTCCGATGCCATGAATGATGGTGGCAGCAAGGTGGGACATGCGGTCATCGGACTGACCTATGGAGTGGCGCATATTGGCTATGACAATGGCTATTATTATGACTCTCTCAATGACTTCGGTATTAATACAAACAACCGAAGTCTTGCAACTTTCCAGGTGATTTAATGTTTATTTCATCTTTTGTGCTTTCTGAAGGAGCGAAGGAATGCGGCTTGCTACCAATGCAAAGGGCTGCCGTGCAGCGCCAGCTTCCTGCAGGCAGGGTGACGCTTGGCGCTCCGAGCCCCTGCGCTTGGGCTTTTTGCGCCTTGACTGCTTGATGCTGGCAAGCCAAGGCCTTTTCGCAGGCGGGTCGATAGGGTTTTGTGTTTTTTCGTTTCGTCTCTAGTGGGTAGTTATTGGGTTTATTTGATATGACGATGGTGCGTTGAATTTAATCAAAGTCTTATATTTTTTGAAGGAGTCCGTATGACCTATGCAAACGTTATTTCGGCCATTGTTGCAGCAATTGCTGCGCTGGCATTATTGATACCAGGGCTTGACGCCCTGGAAAGTTCGCTCCTGCGGCTTCAGGAGTCCAAAGTCGCCGAAGCCACCGAGCAATGTTATGCCATCGTGGCCCGCGAGAAGACCAAGTTCGATCAGGTCGATGCTGCACAAACGGCCTGTGTCCAACGGCTCTCAAATGAGATTAATAAAAATTTTGCTACCGCTCTCGATATGATTGCCACCTTCCGTCAGACGGTGCTTTTGCAACAGGCCTCTGCCGCTGCTTCTGCGGCCTCGGGCGCGACTTCCACAGCATCCGGCACTTAGCGATCTACATATTGGATTTATGGCCGGTGGGTACATGGGCGAGGGACTGAAGGCGAGACCTCCATACTCCTTGAGTCTTTGGTGTTGGCTGCCTCTAGCGAGGTCCGGCAGTCTTGCAGGTGGGCAGCACTCTGGCGGTTGGCAATGGGCACCCGCCTGGCATACCCGGTTCGATGTGTCTGGCTGAAGCCAGATTGCTGGCTCAGTCCGCTACCCAGTCGAATGATGATCCGCGCCGGTCGTCGGACCGTCTCCGGTTGCTGCCGTGTCTATGGCTCAGGCCGCAGATTTGGCCACGCAGCCAGCCTTTTCGACTTGGCGACCTGTACTTTTGATGAGGCTGAGGCCACTGGATCTCAGTTTGTGGGTGTTTATTTGCCTAAAGGCTAAGGCATTTAAAGTTGCTAGTGCTTATTTTTTAAGAATCAATACATCATGGGCTTCCTCCACCGCAGCCTCTGGGTGCTCTGCGCGCTTTACTTTCTCGGCCTCATGCATTTCTTCATGAGCCACCGGGGTGGCGCCGCGCTGGACCTGCCTTTCAATGCCTGGGGCTGGATGTTCGCCAGCATGGTGGCCGGTCTGGGCCTGTGGCTGTCGGCGCAGCGCAGGGCTTTGGTCTGGACCCCTTTGCAAAGTGCCTGGTGGCTGGCCGCCTTTTTGATGGTGCTGCCGCTTTTGTACCCAGGGCAGGAGGTGCGGGCCTATGCCATCCCCCGTCTCTTGGGCCTGGGGGCTGGTTTGCTGGTTTTGCTAGGCCTGGCGCAGTGGTCGCTGGATGCGCGTGGCCGCGAGCGGCTGATGTACCTGGTGCTCGGCGGGGTGGCCATAGAGGCAGTGCTCGGCATGGTGCAGTTTTTCTTCTTCGGTCCCAATAACTTCATGGGCTACGACGCCCGCTTGAACCGGCCGACGGGCATCTTCCAGCAGGTCAATGTGATGGCCAGTTTCATGGCCACCGGGCTGATGATGGCGGCCTGGTTGGAAGCGCGGGCCGCCCTTGCCCTGCCGGCAGCGTCTACCGATAGGCGGGAACGAATCAAGGCCCAGGCCCTGAGCGCCTCGCGCTGGGGCGTCATGGCCGCCGCCGGGTTTTTGCTGGTATTGGTGCAGTCACGGGCTGGTTTGCTTGGGGCTGCGCTTGGCCTTTTGCTCTTGGCGCCGCACTTACAGCAGCGGCGCAGGCTAGGCCGGGTCTTGCTTCTGGTGGCTTTGGGTGTGGCCTTGGCCCTGCTGTGCCAGTGGCTAGGCGCGGGTGCCGAGAGCAAGGGCGCCGCGCAGCGGGGCGAGCAGGCCTATACATCCGTAGGGGTACGCACCGCTTATTGGGCTCAGGGTCTGAAGATGATCGCAGAGTCGCCCTGGGTGGGTTGGGGCTACGGCCGCTTTGAGGCCGCCTTCCTGGAGTTTTACATGGCGGCCAAGCAACTCGATCCTGCTATGCCTGACCTCGGAGGCATCGTCACGCATCCTCACAATGAATTTTTGTACTGGGCCATCGAGGGTGGTCTATTACCAGTCTTGGGCTTGCTCATCATGGGCCTGGCTTTGCTTCGGCGCTTGCTCCAGGCGCCGCACTGGCGGCAGTCCTGCGCCCTGCTCGCTCTGGTGTTTCCCATGCTGCTCTACAGCCAGACCGAATATCCGTTTTACCTGGCGGCGGTTCTGTGGCTGGTCTTCATCATCCTGGTCCATGTGATCGACGCCGAGGTCGAAGACCTGGCCCTTGCTGCCGGCCGCCCGGCCAGCCTGCGGGCATGGGCCTATCGCCCGGCATGGCTGGTGCGTGGCCTGGCCCTGCTGGTTCCTTTGACGGTGCTGCCCTTTATGCTCACCACCTTACACACCCTGCGGGTGCTCCACCAGTATGAGACGGGCCGCTACCAGAATCCCGAACTCATGCACCAGGTCATCAACCCGGTGGGCCTGCTCAGCCGGGTGGAGTTTGGTGTTTACATGCCGCAGCTGATCGGTGCGTTCATGACCGGCAATATGGCTGTGGTTCAGACCTATGCCGATTGGGCTCAGCTCTATGTCAAGCACACGCCGCGGCCGGTAGTCTACGTCGGACTCATGCAAGCCTTGACCGCCCTTGGCCGGCCTTCAGAGGCTGAGGCCGTGCGCAAGCATGGGCTGATGCTCTATCCCCACTGGCAAGGCCTGCAGGCTTCGGGTGCGGGGGGAGCGTCTGCGTCGGGCGCAACAAGGGCTGCAACTTCGGCCAACTCGGCTCCGGTATCGGCGACTGCGTCGTCGCTTGCGCCACCCGCCGCGCCGCCGGTCACACGCTAGATCCAGCGGGGCTCCAGCCTCGCCTGGGCGCCCCATGCGCCTGCCTGTTGTGTCTTAGGCGTTTTCAAAGAGCAAGAGCGCCTGATTTCATCCGTGGGCCAGGCTTCGGCTCCAGCCACCCCCGCCGCCCGCCATCACTGCCCGCCTTCGCGGGCAGAGCCTGCCTTTATGCCTTAGTCGTGGGCGCTGTCCGCCACCCCATCTCAACCCACTCCTGGCTCCGCTCCCGATTAGACAGGTGATGGCGTGACGTTCACGATCAAGGACAGAAATTTACGATATTTAAATTCACAGTCCATCGACTTCGACACAATTACTCGAGGCTATAAATAACGAACCATTAGCCTTAAACAAGAAGATTTAGAAAAAATAGCAATTCTACGAATAGCAAAGTCATCTGGAAGCGCACTAAAAAGCAATTCACTGAGGCTTACATCATTTAACACTATCTGGGCTGACAATTTAATTTATTTAACACCTCGATATTTTAGCTCTTCAACAATGAAAACCCCTTAACTTCCTCTTTAGGAGTCTTTTCGTGAAATCTCAATCTCAAATTCATATTAAAAAGTCGCAGCGTGGCTACAGCCTCATTGAGCTGTCAATTGTTCTGGCCATTATTGCGGTGATCATTGCCGGCGCGATATTCGGTGTACAGGCTATTTTGCGTGCCAACAATGTCAACAAAACCATTTCCCAGACAAATATTGCAGTCAATAAGATTGTTGCTAAATTAATACGCGATAACAACTATGCCGGAGCAACAACGCAAAATCTGTCCGCACAGGGTCAAGAGGTCTGGGACGCCAATGCCATCACAAATGGTGGCGCTGCGAATGCAGACATCCAGCACCCATTTGGCAATAGTATTTTTGTCAGGCCCTTGAGTGCTGCTGAGTTTAATCTTGATCCTAATCAGGCGTACGTTTATACCCTGACAGGTATTCCTGTTGCCGCTTGTTCCGATCTCGCAGCTGGCCTTGAGGGCTTGGCTCTGGCTGCTTCAATTAGGAATGGCGCTGCATTGGCAAATAATGCTGCTGCCCCGGACCTGATGGCCAACGCTGGTGCGTCCATCAAGCGGCCGGTTAATGGTGCCGCCGCAGCCATCATCTACTCCAACGCTGTGACTGTCGCCGCTTGCACAGGAAACAGCAGCACGGCAGACATTTCGCTGCTGATTCCCCGTCGTTGATGCAAAAGGGCCGAGCCATGATGTTCAAACCCTGTTTGCTTCTGGGCTTGGCCTGCGGCTTGTCGGCCTGGGCTCAAGCCGCCGAACCGGCGCCGCCCCAGGCTACGCCCGAGATCCAGTGGCTGCGCAGCTTGCGTCCGGCCCTGGAGCGCTCACCGGGGGCGGCTCCCGCCGCCGAGCCGGCGGGCGCTGGCGCTGCCGCAAGTGCCGCAGCGCGTCCTGACACGGCTGTCACCCCTACAGCCACAGTTGCGGCCCCTACAGCCGCGGCCCCTACGGCCCCTACGCCGACGAGCTCCGCAAGCCCCATAGCCCCTACTGCTACCGCCCCTACCGCCACGGCCCCTACCGCCACAGCACCTACTGCCACAGCTCCTACCGCTACAGCTCCTACCGCTACAGCTCCTACCGCTACAGCACCTACAGCTGCAGCCGCAGTCCCTAAGGTCGATACCACCGCACCGGCTCAGCCAGCCACCGTTAAGGCTGCTTCAGCCGAGCTACCGCAGGCTCAGGAGTGGGCCATTTTGCTCAGCGACAAGACGCTTTACCGCACCATGCGTCGCTGGGCACAGCAGGCTAATTTGCAGCTGCTCTGGCAGGTCGACCGCGATTACCCCATCGAGGCCGAGCTGGTGTTCAACAGCTCGCTGCACCAGGCCGTAGGCCAGGTCATGGCGGGTGTGGCCCTCACCGACTATCCCTTGCAGGCGGTGTTCAATTCCTCCGCCCGGGTTTTGCGGGTGGTGCGCCACATGGACGATCAGCGCCGATAGCCCTTTGTTAACCCTTGTTAGCTCTTGTTTTTCCCTGGCAGCACCTACCGCTTGCCTTACCGAATGACCTACTTCGCTACGCAGAGATCCACCTATGAGCCCCTTTTATTTACGTCCCTTGTGCCTGGCCATGGCGCTCGGCCTGCAGGCATGCAGCAGCGGCTTTGACAAGGCCAATGATGAAGTCCACCGTGCCAGCAACGAGCGTTCCCAGCAGGCCCAGACCCTGGCCCGGCAGGTCAAGCCTATGGCGCCGTTGGTGTCTGAAGAAAAGGCGGTGCGCTTTACCTCGCGCTCCATCCCCCTGGTGCGTTCAGCCATGCTGCCCTCGCATATCGAAAGCATCACCGTGCGCTATCCAGGCCGCCACAGCCTTAGCACCATTGCTGACATCCTCACCCGTACCTTGGGCGTGGTGGTGCTCATGACGCCTGACGCCTTGCAAGATCCGCGCAGCTACGCGCCGGGCCGTGCGGCTGCGGCAACGGGTGCGGGTGCCAATGCAGCCTTGTTGCCCGGCTTGCTGTCGCCCGGCCAATCGGGCGCTACAGGCGGTGACCCCATGCCGCAGCTGACCAACCAGGCCCTGCAGGCAGGGGCATCGCGGCTCAACCTCACGCCCGAGCAGGTCGGCACCACCTTCGAGCTCAACTACTCCGGCCCCTTGGCCGGCCTGCTCGATTGGCTGGCCAGCCAGGCGCAGCTTCGCTGGTCCTATGAAGACGAGCGCATCGTGTTTCGCCGGGTGGTAACCCAGTACATCCAGGTCAAGACCTTGCCCGGCGCGCTCAAGGGCTCCACCAGTTTCAGCTCCAACATCAGCAGCGGATCTTCCAGCCTTTCCAGTGAGCTCGGGGGCGATCTGTGGGCCGCCTTGCAAGCCACGCTACCCTTGCTCGTCTCTGGCAGTGGTCAGTTCTATCTCGACACCCGCCTGGGCATGATCACCGTGCGTGACGCGATTGCCAACGTCAAAGAGGTTGAGCGCTATGTCGAGCAGATCAACCAGCTGTTTCTTCGCCAGGTCAATATCCAGGTGGAGATCATTCAGGTCGACATGAACACCGAGGCGCAAAGCGGCATCGACTGGGGCGAAGTCTCGCGCACGCTCAGCAGTGGCGCGATCTTGCGCAGCAGCGGCCCCGCCTTCAATGCTGGCAGCACCACATCGGGCAGCATTGGTCTGTACCGAGGCGATGCGCAGGTCTTGTTCAAGGCGCTGGAGCGTTACGGCCGAGTGAGCAATATGTATTCGGCGGTGCTCAACACCCTGCATCGCCAGCCGGTGCCGCTGAGCGTGACCAATTCAAAAACCTATCTGCGCTCCATCAGCGCAGGGGTCGTCAGCACCGCAGGCGCCGTCAGTTCGGGCCCGACCTTGTCGGTGGCCGACCTCAATACGGGCTTCACACTGAGCCTGGTACCGGCCATTTTGGACTCCAACCGCGTCCTGCTCGAGTCGTCCATAGGCATCAGCTCGACCCGCGAACTGCAGCAGTATTCCACCGGCACCGGCTTTGGCCAGACCGTGCTGCAGCAGCCCAATGTCGACAACTTCCAGAATGTGCAGCGGGTCAGCATGTCCCTGGGTGAAACCTTGGTGCTGCTGGGCTATCAGTATGAGGAGGCTCGAACCACGGTGACCGATGTGGTGCGCGACAAGATCCCCGCCTCCCGGCTGGGCGTGGGCAGCAAGAAGAGCGTCATCATTTTGCTGACGCCCTCACTGAGCGGAAGCTGAGCATCATGGACTTCAAAGCCCTGATCTCCAGCTGGCAGCAGCGCCTGCGTCGCCGCAAGGGCCAGCCCGATGTCGTCGACGGATCGGCGGCCGCCCTGGCTTTGCCCTCTGAGGACACCGTCTCCGGCGCCATGCCCTTCGATGGCGCCCATGCCGAAGGCAGCAATAGCTCTGTGCTCGATGCTGCCCCCGCCGATGGTGTGGGGCCGGCGCAGGTCTGCATGATCGAGCGGCGCCCCTATGCCTTTGGCATTGACTGGCGCTTTTATGGTGATGGCAAGGAGCTGCGTCAAACCCTGTGGGCAGCTCACCGCAGCGGGCTGAGCCATTACATCCTGGGGGATACCCAGGACCTCATCGGCTTGATGCGCGGCCTCAGCGGTACTTTTAAGGGCAGGCCGCAGGCTGCGGCCTTGCAATTGGCCCAGTCGGTCTCGCGCGGCGGTATGGAGCTGTTTGTCTTCAAGATTGGCCCCGACCTCTACAGCATCACAGGCTTGCAAGATTCGCGGCCGGTGTTGCCCTTCGACCATATCGGCAGCCGCAGCGAGATCCTCACGCTGGCCGGCCAATTTCAGCTGCAGTGTGTGGGTCAGGAGCTGCGCCAGGCTGGCAACACCGGTGAGTTGGAGGATGAAGAAAACCTCAAACTGGCAGATGCCTTTAGCCAGCCGGTCGAGAGAATAGGCCTGAAGGCGGTGCCCAATTTCCGGCTCATCCTCATCGGTGTGGGCGCCTTGCTCATTTTGGGCCTGATCGGTGGCACCACCTCCTGGTGGCTAGGCAAGGAGCGCGCCCAGGCCGAGCAGACCCGCAAGCAGCGCGAACGCGACCCCAATGTCATGTACGAAAAAGAGGTGGAAGCCGGCATGAGGGCCATGGGTCTGCCGGCGCAGCTTCAGCTCAACAGCTGGCGTGAGACGATCAAAGACATCCCGGAGTCACATGCCGGTTGGGACCTGAACAAGATCAGCTGCGGCGCCGACCGCTGCGAGGCGCAGTGGGTGCGCAAGTTCGGCAACTACCAAGACTTTTACCTCAAGCCGCTACCCGGCCTGGTCGCTGCGGCCGACAGCCAGACGGCCGATAACCCGGCGCAGGCGGGCATACAAACCGTCCACAAGGTCAATTTACCAGCCAACCCACCCGCAGCCCTGGCCCGCGCCGACCTGCCGCCCTTGCGCGAGAGCATGCAGCTCTTGGCCAGCCAGCTGCAGGACCTGGCCCTGCTGCCCAATGGCGATGTCAAGGTGGGCCAGCCCGCCTTGTACCCGGCGGTGCAGGGTGTGAATCCGCAGCAGGTCCATAAGCCTGTGGTGCAAGGCAAGTGGTCGCTCAGCCATGAGCTTTGGACTCTGGGCGACCTGGATTTCAAGGGCAAGGGCCTGAGTTTTCAGACCCTGACCATTGTGCGCGACGAGAAGACCCAAGAGTGGATGTACTTACTGACAGGAAGCTACCATGCTAAAGCCAAGGACTTTTGAATACCTGTGGGCGGCGCTCATTTTCGGGCTGAGTGGATCAGCCTATGCCCAGCCCGTGCTCGGACAGATCATCGAGCAGACCAAGAAGAACAAGCTCAAGGAGGCGCGTGAGCCCAAGCCCACGCCCGTCACTGGTCAGAGCGCTGCCGGCCTGCCTCCGCTGCCACCCCTGCCGCCCCTGCCGCCCCTGCCCAGCAGTGCGCAGCGCAATCCAGCTTCAGCGCCAGTGGCTGCTGCACCGGTTCCCCCCGTGACGGCCCCCGCTGCCCAGCTTGCGCCGGCTGCGCCCATCATCACCGAGGCCAAGCCGCCTGAGCCGCCCATGCTCTGGTCCATCAGTGGCGTCAATCAGCAGCTGATCGCCGAGTTATGGGACCAAAAGGCGGTGCACCGTGTGAAAGCCGTGCCCGGGCAGACTTTGCCCGGCGGCTGGAAGCTGGTGCAGGCCAGCGCCAGCAGCTTGACCATCAAGCTCGACGAGGACACCCGCACCCTGTATCCAGCCGCACTGGGCAGCACCGGTGGGGAATTCGCGCCGATCAAAAAGCTCATGGCCGAGGTCGGCATCACCGCTCACTCTCCAAGCGGGCCGCGTGATGCTCGGGCCGCCAGCATGCCTTTTTCCCTGTCTGAGCTTGTCAGCAACAGCACCTTGGTGCCCGCTGGCGCTGCGACACCGACCAACCGGGGCATGCCAGCGACCCCAGCCCCGCTCCCCCCGGTGGGCTCGAGCGCTGCCGGTGCACCGTCAGGGTCGACCGACGCGGCCGGCCCGCGTGAGGCCGCTGGCAACTTACCCGCGCCCAGGCCCTGAACCCGGTGCTTTAAGCCCCTTGAACCTAGGAATTGATCATGTCGGCTCTTCCCCAGACCCGTCCCATACCTGGCAATCTGCAGACCATCGGCCACATCCGTGAATTTGCCGATGTGCCCGAGTTTTCCGGCGTGCTCTCGCACGGCAAAAAACCCATCTTGCAGATGCGGCCCGACAAACAAAAGTCACTCATGGTGGTGACTGCTGAAGGCAAGCGCTTTTTCATGATCAGTCTGGCCCGGGAGCAAGGCTCGCCGGTCTGGCTGCACCTGATTGAACAAGCCAAGCGTCAGGGCTATCGCTTTGCCGGCGCCTACAGCTGCGAGTCCGACGTGTTGGAGATGCTGGCGCGCGAACATGCCGACAGCGACGCCAGCCTGGACCGCCTGCAAAAGCAGCAGGACAAGGAGGTGTTCGAGAGCCTGATTGCAGGCTCGGAGCAAATCGAATGGTTTCGCCAGCAGATCAAGCTGTGCATGTCCCTGGGCGCTTCCGACATCCATGTGGAGGTGCGCGGTGAGGTGGCCTCGCTGCGCATACGGCGCGACGGCATCATGCGCCTCTTGCGCCAATACCCGGCGGCTCTGTGTACCAACGCACTGGCTTCTTATTACACCTTGCTGGCCGAGGAGCGCTCCCGCTCGGAGGTGGCCTTCAATGTGCACAGCGTGCAGTCGGCCATGATTCCGCTGACCATTGATGGGCGCAACATCGCCCTGCGCTACCAGAGTCACCCCTCGGTGGGCGGCTATGAGGTGGTCATCCGTATCCTCAAGACCGACCAGAACACCCAGACCAAACCGCCGGAGCTTGAAAAGCTCGGCTACACCCCAGACCAGGTCGAGACTTTGACCGAAGCCCTGGGTTCATCGGCCGGCGGCGTGTTCATCGCGGGCATTACCGGCTCGGGCAAGACAACCACCCTGAGTGCCATGTTGGCGCGCCTGGGCCGTGAGGGTAACCGAAAGATCATCGCCATTGAGGACCCGGTCGAATACATCGTGCCGGGGGTCTCGCACCTGTCGATACAGCGCAGCGCCCAGGGCTCGCAGGGCTCGGCCACCGAGAACCCGTTTTCCGCCTCCATGATGGCCTTCTTGCGCATGGACCCGGACATCGGCATGTTCGGCGAGATCCGCGACGCGGTCTCGGGCGGCATGGCCTATACCGCCATACAGACCGGCCACAAGCTGCTGACCACGGTACATGCGCCTTCGGCCATGGGCATCGTCTCGCGCCTGTCGTCCCCGCAGATCGCGCTGCAGCGCTGCGACATCTGTACGCCTGAATTTTTCTCTGCCCTGGTCTACCAGGCCCTGGTGCCCCTCAATTGCCCACATTGCAAGGTACCGGCCAAGCAGGTTTTGCCTGCGGCCCAGTTGGCCGCCTACGAGCAGTACTTTGGCCTCAATCCCGAGACGATCTTTTGCGCCAGCGAGCAGGGCTGCCCGCATTGCTGCCCGGCCGACATGGTTCGCAGCAAAGGCGGTCATAACGGCATCAAGGGCATGAAGGTCAGCGCCGAGGTGTTGGTGCCCGACGACGATATGTGGGAGCTGATGCGCCGCAACGAAGACCTCAAGGCCCGCGAGCACTGGCGACGGCAGCAAAGCCACCGCTATGACGAATCCCAGATGACCGGCAAGCCCAGCTGGGCCCATACCCTATACGACATTTCCTGTGGTTTGGTGGACCCCTATTACTTTGAGCATATCTACGGCCTGCCCAGTCAGTTGGCCAAACGTTAAGGCGCGACCATGTTCAACCCCTTCACTTATTTTCTCAAGGCCATGGCGCGCAAGGAGATGCGCAAGACCCGAGCCGACCTTTATTTCGACCTGGCCATCTCGCTCGAAGACCGGGTGCCCCTGATCACCACTTTTCGCAAGTACGAATCGCGTGCACGCAAGCGCAACCCGGGCGAGGCCATGGTCTATATGGACATGCTGCGCGCCTTGAGCAGTGGTTCGCTGACCAAGGCGCTCAAGGGCATCGCCACCAACACCGAGATGCTGATGATCGACGCGCTGCAAAGCGCAGGCGACGCCAAGATGGCCGACGGCCTGAAGTTCCTGGCCGTGACGGTGGAGAAGACCGACGCCATGACCGCCGCAGCGCGCAAGGCCATACGCTACCCGGTGACCTTGCTGGTGGTTTTTTCGGCCATGCTGGCCGGCTTTTCGCTCAAGGTGGTGCCCATCTTGACCGGCCTGCTGCCGCCCGAGAAATGGCCCTTCCTGGGCCGCATCCTCTACAGCATGGCGCAGACCATCACCAACCACGGGCTGCTGCTGGCGGCCTCGGTGATTGGCGTGCTTTGGGCCTTTTTCTACAGCCTGCCGCGCTGGAGCGGCCGGGTGCGCACCGTGCTCGACCGCTTCTTGCCCTACAGCTTTTACCGGGACTATTCGGGCGCCATGCTCATCGTTTCCCTGGCGGCGCTGATGCGCAGCGGGGTCTCGCTGCGTTCCTCGCTGGACCGGGCCCTGATTTACAGCTCGCCCTGGATGCGCTATCACGTCAGGCGCATCCTGCGCACCCTGGCGCGCGGCAATACCGTCAACTTTGGCGTGGCATTTAAGACCGGTCTGCTCAACCAGTATCTGGAAGACCGGGTGCAGGACGCGTCAGAGCGGCGCAGCCCGGTGGAGGCTTTTGTGCGCATAGGCACAGGCTCCATCGACCGGGTGATCGACCAGATTCAAAAGTCTGCCGCGCGGGTGGCGTCCATGATTTTGGTGGTCTGCGGCATTTTGCTCTTCATCATGATGGGTGGCTTTTTCAGTACCACCATGGAACTGCAAAACGGCATCAAGGCCAATGCGCAAGGGCGCTGATAAACGGGCTTCAATAAAAGAGAGTTGACCATGCAAGCAAAGACACACCAGCTGCAAAGGGGTTTCACCCTGCTCGAAATGAGCATCACTACGGTGATCACCACCATGATCATCATAGGTACCATTCAGATGCAGACCCACCAGGCCACGCTGGAGGCGGCCCGGTCTATCGCCGATATGTACAGGCACGTCGGCAAGGCTGCTGAGAGCTATATGGCCAATTACTATGGCCAACTCAGGGCGCTGCCAGATGCTTGCAGCAATGTGGCGTGGGCCGGCAGCACGGTGCTCAACAGGCCTGCGGGCCCACCGGCAGTGGGCTGCACCATCACGATCGCCCCCCCTGCGGGACAACAACGGCAGGTTGTAATTGCCAACGGCCTGCAGCCGACCCTGGCTGAATTGGAGCAGTTGGGCCTGATGGTGCGTGCTGGCGGCGTGGCCTTCAACAACCAGCTGCCCATGCCCACCTTTGCTGGCCTGAACAGAAACCCCTTGCAAATCACTGATGCCGCAGGCAATGCCGCTCCGGCCCAATATGCGGTGCTCATACGCAGAATGCCGCTCGCCGGGGGTGTTCCGGCGGCCGATCTGAGCAGCCTGGTCTTTAACCTGCAGCCCTACAACCTCACCAACACTAGCCGTTCGTCCGACGTCCTGCTCGATCACATCGTGATGGCGGCCGGCGGTGATGCCTTTCTGTCGGACACACAGCCCGGGAACGCAGGCCGGCTCAGGGGCCAGGCCGGGTCCCAAGCCAATGAATTGCCCAATCCCTTGCAGGTGAACCTCAATGGCGTCGTTCAGGGCGCACCGTTTGTGCTGGCCATGCGCGGTGGCTTTGGCAGCGCTGGCTTTGACCAATTCGTGCGCCGCGACGGCACGCAAACCCTGACGGGGCCTTGGAATGTGGGCAATCAGGACATCACCGGAATCAGTAACCTCGGCGCTGTTAATGGAAACTTCACCGGTCAGGTCAGCGCAGCCACAGGCACATTTTCGGGCAATCTGTCTGCAGGCGGGAACCTCGCTGTGACGGGTAATGGCGGATTTTCGGGAAATCTGTCTGCAGGCGGGAACCTTGCTGTGACTGGCAACGGCACCTTCGCCGGCGATCTGTCTGCTCGCAACGGGACTTTCACCGGCGGCCTCGATGTGACGGGACTCGGCAACTTTCGCGGCAATGTCGACGTCGCTGGGAATGTCACCGGGCAAAACGGCACATTCCGCAACAACGTCAATGCGGTTGGTGTTAACGCTACTACAGGTACATTTTCTGGCGATCTGAGTGCCAACGATGCAACGTTTGCTGGCGCCCTCAAGGCTGCCTCGGCCAAGATTACTGGAGCCTTGGAGGCCGCCTCGGCCAAGATCGCTGGGCTTTTGGAGGCTGGCAGCGCAAAGATTACTGGGCTTCTGGAGGCTGGCAGCGCAAAGATAGCAGGCGCTCTAGAGGTCGCGGGCAATGCGATTTTGGGCAGCTTGCAGGTCAACGGCGCCACTGCGCTCGGCGGCAGCCTCGGCGTGGCAGGTGCAACCACACTCACCGGCAGCTTGACCGCTAATGGCACCAACGTCTTGAACGGTCAAACCACGGCCCAACAGTTCAGGCTGGGCAGTGAAGGTGAGTTTGGGATGCCTTGTAATCCCGCCATCGAAACCATTAGCCGCGCCAGTCTGCCCAATAGGCCAAACAGTGTCCGCCTGGTGGTCTGTGACCCCGGCACCAGTACCTGGACCTACACGGTGGACTTTACAGGCAAGCTGAATGACTTGGGTGCGACTTTGCAGACAAATATCAATACTCTGCAAACACAGGTTGCTGAGGGCGACAAAGGCCTTAAGGATAGGCTTGACAAGACGGATGAAAAAGTCGCTACCAACACCACAAATATCGCGACCAACACCACGCATATCGGGAATTTGGATACGCGAGTCACAGCCCTAGAGAATAAACTAACCGGTTATACCGATCTGCAGACCCTTGTTGGAACTCTGAGTACCACCGTCGGCTCCAACACCAGCAGCATTGCTGGCATGAATACAATCTTGAGTGAACTCGGCATAAAGGTAGGTACTCTGGGTACTGATGTCAGTACGCTCAAAGGCCAACAAATCAAATGGGAAATGGTTAATTTTCAATGGGATAGCGTCTCAGGTGGTTCGCCCCGGAGCAAGGTATGGAAGAAGACGCCGTGGAAGTGTGAACAACTTGGCGGAAAGACAGATTTCGGCAATAACACTAATTATTATCCGCAAGCTTCCACCGCGCAGAGATCATCTGGCGCATACACCATGCCCATCATTGTGGGATTTCGTCAACGTCCGCTCAATGATCAGGTGGTCTATGACTTCAACTGCATCACCGCAGGGGAGTCTGGGACAAATAGCCTCGGTCAGACCAATAACGATGATAATTATTGGTATATCGGAATGAGTTCGGTCACGAAAAACATGGCCAAACGGAATATTTGCAGGCAAGGCTTAGCCGAATTGAACGCAACCACCTGTGAGGCGTCTAACCCCGCACCGATTGGGCTGGATAGCTGGAACGAAGAAGTCATGAATGCCCGTTTCATCGCTTTTACCCGTGGCTCGCTGTAACTACCGAGAAATCAAGCAAGCTTTGTCCAACGAGAACTTACGGCAGCTTCGTTGCATGCGTCTGTTACTTATCTTGATGACGGCCCTGATGTTGCCCGTTCAGGCCGCTCGCGCCGCCTGCTTCGAGCAGGCCGCCGAGCGTTATCAGGTGCCCGAGGTGCTGCTGCGTGCCATTGCCCAGCAGGAGTCGGGGGGGAATCCGCATGCGATCAATCGCAATGCCAATGGCAGTTTTGACATTGGGCTGATGCAGATCAACAGCTTGTGGTTCCCCACGCTGGCCAAGCACGGCATTGCGCCGCAGCACCTGTATGACCCTTGCGTCAGCACCCTGGTGGGCGCCTGGATTTTGTCCAAGGGCTTTGCCCGCCTGGGCTATAACGCGCAAGGCCTGGGCGCCTACAACGCCAGCTCGCCTGAAAAGCGCGAGCACTATGCTCGGCAGGTCTTGCGGCGTGTGGCCCACCTGTCGGCAGCTCAGGCGCAGCCTCGCCGCTGAGCCTACCCTTAGTCTGCATCTAGCCCGCACTGAGCCCGCGTTGAGCCTCGCCGATACTTCCCCCATGCTTGCTGACTTTGCCGCCATGCCCGCCGCCTTTTGGGTGGCTGTGGCTGCGCTCTGGGGCGCGATGCTGGGCAGCTTCATGGGTGTGGTGGTCTACCGGCTGCCGCGCATGGTGCTGGAAGACAGCGAGCTGAACCTGGCCTGGCCGGGCTCGCACTGCCCGAGCTGCGGCACCGCCTTGCATTGGTGGCACAACCTGCCGCTGATCAGCTATGCATTGCTGCGCGGCCGCTGTGGCTTTTGCCAGGCGCCGATAGGCCGGGTGAATTTATTCATGGAGATCGCCTCGGCCCTGATCTGGGCGGGGGCGGTGGCGGGAATGGGTGCCACGCCTCAGGCCCTGGTTTGGGCAGGCTTTTTCTCGGCCTTGCTGGTGCTGCTGGTGATCGACTGGCAAACCATGCTGCTGCCCGACGCCCTGACCCTGCCGCTGCTGTGGGCCGGTCTGCTGCTGGCCAGTGTGGGCGCTACCGCGGTCACGCTCAATCACGCGGTCTGGGGCGCGGCAGCTGGCTATTTGGCGCTGTATCTTCTGGCCTGGGGCTTTAAGCGGATGCGCGGCATGGAGGGCATGGGCGGCGGCGACCTCAAGCTGACAGCCGCCCTGGGCGCCTGGTTCGGCCCCTGGGCCTTGCTCCCTTTGCTGCTGATCTCCAGCGTCTTGCACATCTTGCTGGCCCTGGCCCAAGGCCAGCGCAGCCAGCCCGTGCCCTTTGGCCCTGCGCTGGTAGCGGCTGCGGTGCTGTACTGGGCCTGCAGCGATCAGGCTTGGATGCGTTGGCTCTTGATGGTCTAGCAGGGCGCAGCCGGCTATTGAGTTCGGTGGCCGACTGCGGTAGATTGCCCCCTCCTTATCTGGGAGAAGAACATGAGTGCTCCGGTCTACATCTTGGGTGGCTACCAAACCGACTTCGCCAAAGCCTGGTCGCGTCATGGCCAGGACATCTCCGACATGATGCGCGAGGCCACTTTGGAGGCCTTGGCGGCCAGCCAACTCGATGCCTCTGCCATCGAAAGTATTCATGTGGGCAATGCCTTTGGCGAATTGCAGCGCAATCAGGCGCACCTGGGCGCCATGGTGGCCCAGGTGGTGCCCGAGTTGTGGGGCGTGCCGGCCATGCGCCATGAGGGCGCCTGCGCTTCTTCTTCGCTGGCCGTACTCACCGCCATGGCCGAAATCGAGGCCGGCCGTTATGACTGCGTGCTGGTGCTGGGCGCAGAGGAGTTCAAGAACACGGCCGGTGACGTGGCCTCGGTCAACCAAAACGCTGCCGCCTGGCAGGGCCGCGAGGACATCGACTGCACCTTCATGTGGCCGGCCGCTTTTGGCCTGCTGGCTCAGGAGTACGAGCGGCGCTATGGGCTGGACCGCAAATACCTCAACCGCATCGCGCAGATCAACTACGGCAATGCCAAGCGCAACCCGCTGGCGCAGACCCGCAAGTGGCAGTTCGATGAGCTCAGTTTCACCGACGACGACCAGGCCAACCCGCTGATCGAGCCGGGCACCCGCCGGCAGGACTGCGGTCAGATCACCGACGGTGCTTGCGCGGTGGTGCTGGCCTCGGCCCGCTTCGCGGCCGAGCATGCAGCGCGGCAAGGCAGCAAATCACTGGCCCGCATCTCAGGCTGGGGCCACCGCAATGCGGGCCTGCGACTGCGCGACAAGATCGAGCGCAGCCAGGGCCAGCCCTATGTCTTCGGCCATGTGCGCCAGGCCATTGAAGACGCCTGGGGCCGCGCCGGCATAGGCGGGGTGCAGGCGCTGTCGGGCATTGAGACGCACGACTGCTTTACCACCACCGAGTACATGGCCATTGACCACTTTGGCCTGACTGCGCCCGGCCAGAGCTGGCAGGCGGTGGAAGAGGGCTGGATAGAGCCGGGCGGTCGCTGCCCGATCAATCCCAGCGGCGGCCTGATCGGCTGCGGCCATCCGGTGGGCGCCACCGGCTCGCGCATGCTGTTTGACGCGGCCCGCCAGGTCACGGGGCAGGCCGGTGAATGCCAGATTGAGGGCGCCAGCCGCATCCAGACGCTCAACATCGGCGGCTCGTGTGCCACCGTGGTGAGCTTTGTGGTCGAGGCCGAGGCCCGCTGATACGCCTTAGCTGCTGAGGTGGGTGTTTGCCCCCAGCAGATCGCGGGGCATATTCCTTCGCTATAGTGTTGGTTTTCCCCAAGGGGAGTAGCGAGCCGGCCCCGCCGGCGGGCAGTTCCGTCAATACACAGGCAGTAGTAGCCGCCTGTCGGTCTGTCCGGGCCTGAGATCCATCAGGTCACGCAAGACCTTGTGGGTGCGCGTTAAGCCGTACCGAGGTCTTTTTATGAATTCCGTAGCGCCGCTGTGGTTGTGGCTGGTCTTTGTCGCCATCGTTTTGGTGTCCTTGGTGATCGATTTTGTGGTGCTCAAGAAGCAGGGCGCCCACGAGGTCGGCGTCAGGGAGGCGCTCAATTGGTCCATCGTCTGGATCGCCCTGAGCCTGGTGTTCAATGCCCTGTTTTGGTGGGCGCTGCGTGACAGCACGGGCGACGCGGCACTGGCGACAGAAAAATCGCTGGAATTTCTCACCGGCTATCTGATTGAAAAAAGCCTGGCGGTCGACAACATCTTTGTCTTCCTGATGATCTTCACCTACTTTGCAGTGCCGGCGGCTTATCAAAAGCGGGTGCTTATGATAGGCATCATCGGCGCCATCGTGCTGCGCACAGTGATGATCCTGATCGGCGGCTGGTTGCTCGCCGAGTTCCACTGGGTGCTGTATGTCTTCGGCGCTTTCCTGTTGCTGACCGGTGTCAAGATGTGGTGGGCCGCTGGCAAGGAGCCGGACCTGGCTGACAACCCCGTGCTCAAGTGGCTGAAAAAGCTGATGCCGGTGAGCGAAAACTACGACGGTGAAAAGTTCTTCACCGTCCAAAACGGGAAGCGCATCGCCACACCGCTGCTGATGGTGATCTGCATGGTGGGCTTGACCGATGTGATCTTTGCGGTCGACTCCATTCCGGCGATTTTCGCCATCACCAGCGACCCCTTTATTGTGCTGACCAGCAATGTGTTTGCGATTTTGGGTCTGCGGGCGATGTTCTTTTTGCTGCAGGCCGTAGCGGCCCGCTTTCACCTGCTCAACTACGGTCTGGCAGTGATCTTGATCTTCATCGGCACCAAGATGATGCTGATCGATGTGTTCAAGATCCCGGTGCTGATCTCGCTGCTTGTGGTAGTGCTGATTTTGGCGGTGACCATGCTGATCAGTGTGCGTACCGCCGGTGGTGCGCCGGCTTCGCGACACAAGTGATTGAAAAGGAGGTTCGCCATGAAATGTCCCCAATGTACCGATCAGTCCCTGTTGATGTCCGAACGGCAGGGTGTAGAGATCGATTACTGCCCGAAGTGCCGCGGCGTCTGGCTCGACCGCGGCGAGCTTGACAAGCTCGTTGAGCGCAGCGTGACGGTGGGCGCAGCGCAGGCTGCCGCGCCGGCCCCGCAGGCACAGCCTTACCCGCAGGCACAGCATTACCCTGTCGGCGGCTCGCACAAGCAGCAGGGCTACCGCAAGCACAAGTCCTGGCTGGACGAGATTTTTGACTGAGCCGTGTGTCGCTGCGCCGGCCAGAGCGCTGATATCCTTGGCGCATGAGCAAGGCGTTTACCAAGGAAAGCGACGGCGATGAGGACGAGCCGGGCTTGCCGCCGCTGCCGGCCGGGCTTAAGAACTACATCACGCCGGCTGGCTTTGCGCGGCTCAAGGGCGAGCTGCTCGAGTTGATCGACAACGAGCGGCCGCGCATAGTCGAGGTGGTGCATTGGGCGGCCAGCAATGGCGATCGTTCGGAGAACGGCGACTACCTGTACGGCAAGAAGCGGCTGCGCGAGATTGATCGCCGCATACGCTGGCTGACACGCCGGCTGGAGGTGGCTGAGCTCAGTGATCCCGCGCTCCACCACGGCGGCCACCAGGTGTTTTTTGGCGCCACCGTGCGTTACGCGCTGGAAGATGGGCGCGAGCAAACGGTGACGATTGTGGGCATGGACGAGGCCGACAGCTTGGCCGGGCAGGTCAGCTGGATCAGCCCAGTAGCGCGGGCCCTGCTCAAGTCGCGGGTGGGCGACGAGGTGGTCTTGCACACCCCGCAGGGCTTGCAGCATCTGGAGGTGCTGGAGGTGTCCTATCCCGCCCGGGCCTGAGCAGTCGGCCGCCTAGGCAGCCCTTGCGGCAGGCGCACGAGAAAACAGTCCGCCGATCAGCTCGCGCGCCAGGCGTTCCGTCAGGGCCAGCGACAGCATCAGCCCCGTCGTGACCGCCGTTGCAATCCCGATCCAGATGCCGAGATAGCCTAGATCAAACACATGGACGTAGATCCACGAGAAAAGCGCAACGCCGATTCCCTGCCGATAGATCCCGATCCAAAGCGTGTAGATCGGTTTTCTCAAGGCCTGCAACAAGGAGGTGATCGCAAACAAGGTGACGTACACAGGCAAGATGAGCCCATCAATGTACAGATAGCTCTTGCCGATTTCGATCACCCGTTCATCGTTGGTAAAGATCGCCATCGCAGGGCCTGCTGCGAGCCAGAGGAGGCAAGAGCCGGTCAGCATCAGCGCCACGCCCGCCTTGAAGCAAAACATCGTCGCCGCGCGCACGCGGTCGTAATGGCCCGCCCCGTAGTTCTGCGCCGCGATCGGTAGCAGCGCCCCGGTCAGGCCGAAGGCGGGCAGCAAAATCAACTGCTCGATCCGCAGGGCGATGCCATAGGCGGCCACCGCCTCGCCGCCGAAGCCCTTCAGATAGAACTGGATCACGAACCCAGCCATCATCATCACCACCATGGAAAAGCTGGCCGGCAGGGCCTGGCCGACGATCTGGCGCAGCATCGCCATCTCGGGTGCGAAGCGGCGGTGATGCGCCATGGCCTCGGACCGCAGGGCGCGCCACAGGACATAGCTCATCACCCCGGTCTGTGACACGACGGTCGACAGCGCGATGCCGTCAAAGCCTATCCCTTCGAGCGGGCCCAGTCCGAACATAAAGAGCGGGTTCAGGACCAGGTTGGCGAAAAAGGCGGCAATATTGGCGTACAGCATGGACTTGGTATCGCCTTGCGCCGTCAGGATGCCGTTGGCGCCATAGGCGATGACGAAGGCTGGCGCGCCGAACATCAGGACGCGCAGATACTGGTTGGCTGCATCTCGGTAGGCGCCCGGTTCGGACACCAGGGCAATCAGCCACGGCGCGGCAAACCAGCCGAGCACCATCCCCAAAGCCGAGGCGCCAAGCCCGAAGGTGAGGCCCTGCGCGGCGATCAGGCCTTCCTGCCCCGAGCGCTTGCCCAAGGCATGTCCCACCAAAGCCCCCATCGCGCTGGATAAGCCAACGCCGATTGCTACGAACAGGATAAAGAAGACGGTAAACGATATGGCCAGGCCCGCTTGCGCTTCGGTGCCCAGCATCCCCGCGTAGTAAACATCGACCACGTTGTACAGGGTGGTGAACACCATCCCGGCGGCTGCGGGTACGGCAAGGGCCCGGAAATGGTGGGGGATGGAGCCGGTGGTCAGGTCGCGCCGTGCCATGATGGGGTGCGCCTTCAAGTACCCGGCCGGGCACGCTGCACCCTAAGCACCGAAGGCGTGCGCTTGAGGTTGCGCATCACGGTGGCCAGGTGCACCCGGTCCTCAACCGCGATGGTAAAGCGCAGCTCGGTGGTGTCTTGGGCGCTTTCGGGCTGCATCTGCACATGGGTGATGTTGACCTCGGCGCTGGCAAAGGCCGAAGCCACCTTGGCCAGCACGCCTTTGCTGCTTTTGACGGTCAGCAGCAGATCGGTCTCAAAGGGCCGGGTGAGCTCGTCGGACCATTCGACCGCAATAAAGCGTTCGCTGTCGCGGTGCTGCAGGCGGCGGGCGACGCTGCAGTCTTCGGTATGCACCACCACACCCTCACCGTGCCCCAGGTAGCCGACGATGTCGTCGCCGGGAATCGGCCGGCAGCAGGGCGCGAATTGCACCGAGCTGCCCTCGCTGCCGTCGAGCAGCAGCGCGCCTTGCGAAACCGATTCATGCGCGGTAAAGCGCTCGCGGCTCATCAGCAAGGCGTCGGGCTTGAGGCCGGCCTCCATCAGCAGCGCGGTCATGCGCTTGGCCACGATGCTGGCGATGCGCTTGCCCAGGCCAATGTCGGTCAGCAGGTCGACTCTAGAGCGGTTGCCTGAAAAGCGCAGCACCCGCTCCCACAGCGAGCGGTTGTGCTCGTCGTCGGCCAGCAGCGGCTCTATGCCTTCGGCACGCAGGGCCTGCGAGAGCATTTTCTGACCCAGCTCGCGCGACTCGCTCAAGGCCATGGTCTTGAGGTGGTGGCGAATCTTGGAGCGGGCCCGGCCGGTGCGCACGAAACCCAGCCAGCCTGGGTTGGGGCTGGCCACTGGGCCGGTGATGACCTCGACCACATCGCCACTGCGCAGCTCGGTGCGCAGTGGCACCTGCTCGCCGTTGATCTTGGCCGCCACCGCGCGGTGGCCGATGTCGCTGTGGATGGTGTAGGCAAAGTCGACCACCGTCGCCCCGCGCGGCATGGCCATGATCTGGCTCTTGGGGGTGAAGACGTAGACTGCGTCAGGGAACAGGTCGATCTTGATATGGTCCCAAAATTCCGAGGCGTCGCGGGTGTCCTGCTGGATGTCCAGCAGGGACTGCAGCCACTGCGTGCCCAGGTTTTGCGAGGCATCGCCCAGCGGATCGACCGCCTTGTACAGCCAGTGCGCGGCCACGCCAGACTCGGCCACCACATGCATGGCCTCGGTGCGCATCTGAAACTCGATGCTGGTGCCAAAGGGGCCGACCAGGGTGGTGTGCAGCGACTGGTAGCCGTTGATTTTGGGAATGGCGATGTAGTCTTTGAATTTGCCCGGCAGCGGCTTGTAGAGCTGATGCAGCACGCCCAGCGCGCTATAGCAGGTGATGACCTGCTCGACGATGATGCGAAAGCCGTAGATGTCGGTGACCTGCGCAAACGACAGGTGTTTGTCGTTCATCTTGCGGTAGATCGAGAACAGGGTTTTTTCGCGGCCATCGATGCGCACCTCGATGCCGGCGGCGGCAAATGCGGCCTGAATCTCGCTCTGGGCGCGGCGAATGACGTCGCGGCGCCGGCCGCGCGATCGCGACAGCGCCTTGGCCAGGGTGGCATAGCGCCAGGGATGCAGGTGCCTGAAGGACAGGTCTTGCAGCTCGCGGTAAGTGGCGTTCAGGCCCAGCCGGTGGGCAATGGGGGCGTAGATGTCCAGGGTTTCGCCAGCGATGCGTCCCCATTTGGCGCGCGGCAGGTCGCCCAGGGTGCGCATATTGTGGGTGCGGTCTGCCAGCTTGATCAGGATCACCCGCACGTCGCGGGCCATGGCCAGCAGCATCTTGCGGAAAGACTCGGCCTGGTTTTCCTCGCGGGTGGTGAAGGCCAGCTTTTCCAGCTTGGTCAGGCCATCGACCAGCTCGGCCACCGGCGCGCCAAAGCGCTCGATCAACTCGGGCTTGCTGACCCCGCAGTCTTCGATCGCGTCGTGCAGCAGCGCCGCCATCAGGGCCTGCGCGTCGAGCTTCCAGTCGGCGCATTGCGCCGCCACCGCGATCGGATGGGTGATGTAGGGCTCGCCGCTGCTGCGCAGCTGCCCCAGATGGGCCTGGTCGGCAAAGCGGTAAGCCTTGCGCACATGTTCGATGTCGCTCGCGCTCAGGTAGCCCAGTTTGGCCGTCAGCGCAGCAAAGCTGGCTGCAGCTGCGTTGGCGGCGGCCGGGCTGAAGCGGGCTGGGGTGGCGATCTGCAAGGCGCTCATCCCCCCGACTTTATCGCGAGCGGGCGGGGGCGCGGCGCTGGCCTGGGATTTTGGTCGCCTTATGGGTCGCCTAAGTGGCTTCTGACTTGGCTGCTTACCCGGTTGCTCTTGCGGCTGCCTGAGTGGCTGGATGAAGACAGCCCAGAAACAAAAAACACCGCCTCGGCGGTGTTTTCTCAGGAGCTTAGCAGTATCAGCCGGGCACTTTCTTGAGCATTTCCAGGCCGATCTGGCCGGCAGCGATCTCGCGCAGGGCGGTCACGCCGGGCTTGTTCTTGCTCTCAATCTTGGGCGTGTGGCCTTGGCTGAGCATGCGGGCCCGGTAGGTGGCCGCCAGCACCAGTTGGAAGCGGTTGGGGATTTTTTCCAGGCAATCTTCAACGGTAATGCGGGCCATGGTGGCAACTCCAGTGGGCAGATTCAGGGCAGATTCAGGGCTTCGAAAGTGGCCGCCCGGCTGCGGCGTTGGGCCGCGTATTTCAGGCGTTGGGCGTGGACGATGCTCTTGAGGTCAAAGACTGCCCGTTCGAAAAGCTCGTTGATTATAACGAAGTCGAAGTGCTGGACCTGGGCCATCTCCTGGGCGGCATTGCGCAGGCGCAGCTCGATGACCGCCGCGCTGTCTTCGCCGCGCCTTTGCAGGCGGGCCCGCAGCTCCTCCCAGCTCGGCGGCAGGATGAAGATCAGCACAGCGTTGCTGAACAGGCGCTTGATATTAATGGCGCCCTGGTAGTCGATTTCAAGCATCACATCGTTGCCAACGCGGATGCGGTCCTCGATGGCCATGCGCGAGGTGCCGTAGCGGTGGCCGTGGACCTGGGCCCATTCCACAAAGGCCTCGCGCTCGATCATGCGGTCAAATTCGTCGTCAGCCAGAAAAAAGTATTCGCGCCCGTGCTTTTCCTGGCCCCGCGGGGGCCGGGTGGTGTGCGAGACCGAGGGCGCCACCCCGGCGTCGATCTCCAGCAGGGCCTTGACCAGGCTGGACTTGCCAGCGCCGCTGGGGGCTGCCACAACAAAGAGGTTTCCGGGGTAGTCCATGGTGCGCTCGCTGGGGCCTTATTCGATGTTCTGAACCTGTTCGCGCATTTGTTCGATCAGCACCTTCATGTCAACCGAGATGCGGCTGAGCTCGAGCGTCGCTGATTTCGAGCCCAGGGTATTGGCCTCGCGGTGCAGCTCCTGGATCAGGAAGTCCAGGCGTTTGCCGATATCGCCGCCGGCGTGCAGCAGGCGTTCGATCTCGCTCAGGTGTGAGCCCAGGCGGGTGAGCTCTTCGGCCACGTCGATGCGAATGGCATAGGCGGTGGCCTCGGTCAAGGCCCGCTCCTGCGCCGCCTCGGGCGGCACGCTGGCCTCGCCCAGGGCCATGGCCTCGCGCCAGCGCTCGAGAAAACGGCTTTTTTGCTGCTCGACCAGCTGCGGAATCAGCGGGCCGGCCTGCCGGGTCAGCTCGCGCAACTGGCCGCAGCGATCACTGAGCATGGCCACCAGGCGCTGGCCCTCGCGCTGGCGCGCCGCCAGCAGCTCCTGCACCGCCTCGCGCGCCAGCTCCAGCAGGCGCGCTTGCAGGTCGGGCCAGGAGCGCTCGGGCTGGCTGCTCAGGCGCAGTACCTCGGCCACGCTCAGGCCGGCGGCCTGCGGCAGCTGCGCCAGCACGCTGCGCTGCAGCTCGGCCAGCCGGCTCAAGAGTGCGGGCGAGGGCGGCTGCAGGCCGGCCCCGCTGGCGCTGTCCAGGCTGGCACGCAGTTCCACCTTGCCGCGTTTGATCTGGCTGTTGATCAGCTCGCGCAGGGCCGGCTCGCAGGCGCGCAGCTCGTCGGGCAGGCGCAGCGCCAGGTCCAGAAATCGGCCATTGACCGAGCGGATTTCCAGGCCCAGGCTGGCGGCGCTGGCGGCGTTGCCCGTTGGGGCGCCACCGATGCTGGTTTGCACGGCGGCATAGCCGGTCATGCTCAGAACGGCTGCCATCTCAGTGCTCCTGCTGCTCCAGGTAGCGCTGCGCGTCGAGCGCGGCCATGCAGCCGGTGCCGGCGCTGGTGATCGCTTGCCGATAAATATGGTCCTGTACATCGCCGGCGGCAAATACCCCCGGCACGCTGGTCATGGTGGCCATGCCTTGCAGACCGCTGCGGGTGACGATGTAGCCGTCCTTCATATCGAGTTGGCCTTTGAAGATCTCGGTATTGGGCTGGTGGCCGATGGCAATAAAGCAGCCCGACAGGGCCAGGTCTTCGGTGCGCTGGCCGTCGGTGCTGCGCAGGCGCACGCCGGTCACGCCGGAGGCATCGCCCAGCACCTCGTCGAGCGTCTGGTTGACCTTGAGCTCGATCTTGCCGGCGGCGACCTTGTCCATCACCTTGTCGATCATGATGGGCTCGGCGCGGAATTTGTCGCGCCGGTGCACCAGATAGACCTTGCTGGCGATGTTGGACAGGTACAGCGCTTCTTCGACCGCGGTATTGCCGCCGCCGACCACGCAGACCGTCTGGTTGCGGTAGAAAAAACCGTCGCAGGTGGCGCAGCCTGAGACGCCGCGGCCCATAAAGGAGGTTTCCGAGGCCAGGCCCAGGTATTTGGCCGAGGCCCCGGTGGCGATGATCAGGCTGTCGCAGGTGTAGGTGTCGCTGTCGCCGGTCAGGGTAAAGGGCCGCTGGCTGAAATCGACCTTGTTGATGTGGTCAAAAATGATCTCGGTCTTGAAGCGCTCAGCATGGGCCAAAAAGCGCTGCATCAGGTCGGGGCCCTGCACGCCCTCGGCGTCGGCCGGCCAGTTGTCGACGTCGGTGGTGGTCATCAGCTGCCCGCCCTGGGCAATGCCGGTGATGAGCACCGGGTTGAGGTTGGCGCGGGCGGCGTAGACGGCGGCGGTATAGCCAGCGGGGCCGGAGCCCAGGATCAGGACCTTGCAATGTTTCATGAGTTGAGGGTTTCTTGATGGCGCAGGCCCGGGCCGGCGGCACGGACGAGGCTCAAAGGTGGCCCTATTGTAAGAAGCACGGGCAGATGCCGCCCGCCGGCCCTGGCCCATCCGGCCAGGGCCTTGAAGAGCTGCCTGTCATCTGCGGTAAGCTTGCGCACTAGCCTATGACTTATTCCCTCGATTCGCTCGATGCGCAAGCTGCCAGGCCCGGAGTGCCCGCGCGCCTGCACCGCCTGGCCCATGAACTGAGCCTGATGCTGGGCCTGCTGGCCCTGTTGTTTTGGATGCTCAGCCTGCTGAGCTATTCGGTCCTGGATGCAGCCTGGTCGACCACCGGCGCACAAGCTCCCGGGGCCGTGCCTGTGGTGCGCAATTGGGCAGGCCGCTTTGGCGCCTGGCTGGCCGACGGCAGTTACTTTCTGGTCGGCCTGTCGGTGTGGTGGCTGGTGGCCTTGGGACTGCGCCACTGGCTGGCCGGCGTACGGCGCTGGCTGCAAGGCGCCGCCATGCCACAGACGAGCCGGCGCTCGCGCCTGCTGTTTGCGGGCGGCGTGCTGCTGCTGATGGTCGCCAGCAGCGCGCTGGAATGGACCCGCTTGTACCGTTTCGAGCCTGGGCTGCCCGGCCATGCCGGCGGCGTGCTGGGTTATTGGGTTGGGCCGCTGAGCATGAAGTGGCTGGGCTTTGCCGGCTCGGGCCTGGTTTGGATCGCTCTGGGCGTGCTGGGTGCGTCGCTCGCCTTTGGTTTTTCATGGAGCCAGACGGCGCAGCGCCTGGGCGCCTGGATCGATGAATTCATTGCTTCGCGCCGCGAAAAGCGTGAGCTGGCCCAGGACCTGGAGGTTGGCCGGGCCGCGGCGCGCGAGCGCGAGGAGGTGCTTTTTGAGGAGCGGGTCGAGATTGAGGAGCAGCATCCGATTCCGGTGCTCATTGAGCCGCTGCCGGTGGAAATCCCCAAGAGCGAGCGGGTGGCCAAGGAGCGGCAAAAGCCGCTGTTCACCGACATGCCCGACTCCAGCTTGCCGCAGGTCGACCTGCTCGACAGCGCCGCCTCGCGCCAGGAGGGCGTGTCGCTAGAGACCCTGGAGATGACCTCGCGTCTGATCGAGAAAAAGCTCAAGGACTTCGGCGTTGAAGTGCGTGTGGTGGCAGCGGCCCCCGGGCCGGTGATCACCCGCTATGAAATCGAGCCGGCCACCGGCGTCAAAGGCTCGCAGGTGGTCAACCTGGCCAAGGACCTGGCGCGCGCGCTCAGCCTGGTGTCGATCCGGGTCATCGAGACCATCCCGGGCAAGAACTACATGGCGCTTGAATTGCCCAATGCGAAGCGGCAGGCGATCAAGCTCAGCGAGATTTTGGGCTCGCAGACCTACAACGAGGCCAAGTCTTTGCTGACCATAGGCCTGGGCAAGGACATCGCAGGCCAGGCGGTGGTGGCCGACCTGGCCCGCATGCCGCACTGTCTGGTGGCCGGCACCACCGGTTCGGGCAAGTCGGTGGGCATCAACGCCATGATTTTGAGCCTGCTCTACAAGGCCGATGCGCGCGATGTGCGGCTCTTGCTGATCGACCCCAAGATGCTGGAGATGAGCGTCTACGAGGGCATTCCTCACCTGTTGGCGCCGGTGGTCACCGACATGAAGCAGGCCGCCCATGGCCTGAACTGGTGCGTGGCCGAGATGGAGCGGCGCTACAAGCTGATGAGCAAGCTCGGCGTGCGCAATCTGGCCGGCTACAACACCAAGATCGACGAGGCCAAGGCCCGCGGCCAGCTCATCGGCAACCCCTTTAGCCTCACGCCCGATCAACCCGAGCCGCTCGAGCGCCTGCCCTTCCTCGTGGTGGTGATCGACGAGTTGGCCGACCTGATGATGGTGGTGGGCAAGAAGATCGAGGAGTTGATCGCCCGCCTGGCGCAAAAAGCCCGTGCCGCCGGCATCCACCTGATCCTGGCCACCCAAAGGCCCAGCGTCGACGTGATCACCGGCCTGATCAAGGCCAACATCCCGACGCGCCTGTCTTTCCAGGTCTCCAGCAAGATCGACAGCCGCACCATCCTCGACCAGATGGGGGCCGAGGCTCTGCTGGGCATGGGCGACATGCTGTATTTGCCCAGCGGCACGGGCTTTCCGATCCGGGTCCACGGCGCTTTTGTCAGCGACGACGAAGTCCACCGCGTGGTGGCCTACCTCAAGACCCAGGGCGAGCCGCAGTACCTCGACGGTGTGCTCGAGGGCGGGACCGTGGACGGCGAGGGCGGACCGGGCGATCTGGCCGGCGATGGCGGCGGTGAGAAGGACCCGATGTACGACCAGGCGGTCGAGGTGGTGCTCAAGCACCGCAAGGCCTCGATTTCGCTGGTGCAGCGGCATTTAAAAATTGGCTACAACCGCGCCGCCCGGCTGGTCGAAGACATGGAAAACGCCGGCTTGGTCAGCGCCATGTCCGGCGCCGGGCAGCGTGAAATTTTGGTACCGGCGCGCGCCGAATGAGCAGTATGTGGACCTACTATCAGCGGCTGGTCTGCGCCGCTTTCCTCCTTGTTGCCGCGCTGGCCAGTGCGAACGTACAGGCCCAGCCCGAGCCCCTGCAATTGCTAGGTGACTTCATCCGTACGGTGCAAAGCGGCCGGGCCCAGTTCACCCAGACCGTCATCTCGCCGGCGCGCGAGGGCCAAAGCGTACGCAGCCGCAATTCCAGCGGTGTGTTTGAGTTTGCACGGCCCAATAAATTTCGCTTCAGCTACAGCAAGCCCTATGTGCAGACCCTGGTGGCTGACGGCCAGACGCTGTGGCTGCACGATCCCGACCTCAACCAAGTCACGGCGCGCAAACTCAGCCAGGTGCTGCAGGGCACGCCGGCGGCGGTGATCGCCTCGGCCACCGATCTGCGCGGCCTGCAGGCCGACTTCGAGCTGAGCGCGCAAGCGCCCACCGGTGGTCTGCAGTGGGTGCAAGCCACGCCGCGCAGCCGCGAGGGACAGTTGCAGAGCATGCGCATCGGCCTGCGCGCAGGGCCCCAGGGGGCCGAACTGGTGAGCCTGGAGATTTTGGACGCGCTCGGGCAGCGCTCGCTGATGCAGTTCAGCCGCTTCGAGACGCCCCTGCCCGCAGGCTCTGCTGCCTTCCAGTTCACCCCCCCGCCTGGCTCGGATGTGATCCGGCCCTGAGCATGAGCGATCTGTTCGCCAGTGCGCCCCAGGCCCCCCTGCCTGAGCGCCTGCGGCCGGCCACGCTAGACCAGGTGGTAGGCCAGAGCCATCTGCTCGGCCCGGGCCGGCCGCTGCGCCTGGCTTTTGAGTCCGGCAAGCCGCATTCCATGATCTTCTGGGGCCCGCCGGGCGTGGGCAAGACCACGCTGGCGCGTCTGACTGCTGCCGCCTTTGACTGCGAGTTCATCGCCCAGTCGGCGGTGTTTTCCGGTGTCAAGGACATCCGGGCCGCGATGGAGCAGGCCGAGCAGAACCGCTCGCGCGGGCGGCGCACCATTCTTTTCGTCGACGAAATCCACCGTTTCAACAAGTCCCAACAGGACGCGCTGCTGCCCTATGCCGAAAGCGGCTTGGTGACCTTCATCGGTGCGACCACCGAGAACCCGTCTTTCGAGGTCAACTCGGCCCTGCTCTCTCGCGCCCAGGTTTATGTGCTCAAGCCCCTGAGCGATACCGAGCTGCGCGCCCTGATCGACCGCGCCTTGAGTCAGGCGCTGGCCGGCCTGAGTCTGGCAGAACCCGCGATGGCCAGCCTGATTGCCTATGCCGACGGCGACGGCCGGCGGCTGCTCAATCTGCTTGAGCAGTGCGAGTCGGCAGCCTCGGCCGCTGGCGTGCAGCAGATTGACGCCGAGTTTGTGAGCCAGGCCTTGACCGTAGGCGCCCGCCGCTTTGACAAGGGCGGCGACCATTTTTACGACCAGATTTCGGCTTTGCACAAATCGGTGCGGGGCTCACACCCAGACGCCGCCCTGTACTGGCTGACCCGCATGCTCGACGGCGGCGCCGATCCGCGCTACCTGTCTAGGCGCATCATCCGCATGGCCTGGGAGGATATTGGCCTGGCCGACCCGCGCGCCCTGCAAATTGCCAACGATGCCGCGCTCACCTATGAGCGCCTGGGCAGCCCCGAGGGCGAGCTGGCCCTGGGCCAGGCGGTGATTTACCTGGCGGTGGCGGCCAAGAGCAATGCCGGCTATACCGCTTTTAACCAGGCACGGGCTTTCATCAAGCAGGACAAGAGCCGCGAGGTGCCGGCCCACCTGCGCAATGCGCCGACCCGGCTGATGAAAGAGCTCGGCCACGGCCAGCACTACCGCTATGCCCACGACGAGCCTGACGCCCATGCCGCCGGCCAAAGCTATTTGCCCGAAGGCATGAACGAGCCGCAGTGGTATCAGCCGGTGCCGCGCGGCCTGGAGATTCAAATTGCCGACAAGCTGGCACAGCTGCGCCAGCGCGACAGCGAGGCGGGCAAGAGCTAGCGCAAGCCGCCGCAGCGCTCAAAGCCAGGGCCTGGAGTCATGGCGTGAAGTCGGGCTCACAGCGCTCGCGGGCTGAACCTGTGTCAGCCACGCCTTCCATTCCTGGCCGCAGGTCTGGCTTCAGTCGGCTTTTTGGGATGTGACCATTGTTTGCACTAATTCCGAGAGGTCTCGCGGGTAAACCCGAAACGCCCTTATGGTGTGGGGCAGCGACGCATCCCTACAATCGCGCGCCAACATCGCAGCCAGCATAGTACCGCCCGGGTTTGCTGTTTGGCGGGCCTTGCGTCGGCTGCGGGGTCCGGCCCAGGAAGCCCGGTCTGTGCTGACTGCGCATGCCCTACCCTCGGAGAAGTCTTTATGGAAGTCTTGCTACAGCAGATCATCAACGGTCTGGTGCTGGGCAGCATGTACGCCCTGATCGCCCTGGGCTACACCATGGTTTACGGCATCATCAACCTGATCAACTTCGCCCACGGCGAGGTGCTCATGGTCGGCGCCCTGACGAGCTGGACCATCATCGTCTGGATGCAGGAGTCCATGAGCGGCACGCCGGGTTGGCTGATTTTGCTGATCGCCTTGCTGATCGCCTGTGTGGTCTGCGCGGCGCTCAATTTTGCGATTGAAAAAGTGGCCTACCGGCCGCTGCGCAACTCGCCCAAGCTCGCGCCCCTGATCACCGCGATTGGCATGTCCATCTTGCTGCAGACCCTGGCCATGATGATCTGGAAGCCCAATTACAAGTCCTACCCGACGCTGCTGCCCAGCGCGCCCATCGAGCTCGGTGGGGCGGTGATTACCGTCACCCAGGTCTGCATCCTGGCGGTCACCGCCATTGCGCTGGCGGTGCTGATGTACATCGTCAACCACACCCGGCTGGGTCGCGCCATGCGCGCCACCGCTGAAAACCCGCGGGTGGCGGCGCTCATGGGGGTCAAGCCCGATACGGTGATATCGGCCACCTTCATCATCGGCGCAGTATTGGCGGCCATTGCCGGGGTGATGTATGCGTCCAACTACGGCACCGCCCAGCACACCATGGGTTTTCTGCCGGGGCTCAAGGCTTTTACTGCTGCTGTCTTTGGCGGCATCGGCAATTTGCAGGGCGCGGTCATCGGCGGCATTTTGTTGGGCCTCATTGAGTCCATAGGCGCCGGCTACATCGGCCCGCTGACCGGCGGGTTTTTAGGCAGCCACTATGTCGATATCTTTGCCTTCATGGTGCTGATTGTGGTGCTCACCCTCAGGCCCTCGGGGCTGCTGGGCGAGCGTGTGGCCGACCGCGCCTGAGGGAGCCGAGCATGATGAAAGAACATCGCCTCCTGAGCTTCGTGATCGCCGCTGTGGCGCTGCTGTTGCTGCCTCTGCTGCTCCAGCCTTTTGGCAATGCCTGGGTGCGCATTGTCGACATGGCGCTGCTGTATGTGCTGCTGGCCCTGGGTCTGAACATTGTGGTGGGCTACGCCGGCCTGCTTGACCTCGGTTATGTGGCCTTCTTTGCGGTGGGCGGCTATATGTTTGCCCTGCTGGCGTCGCCGCATCTGGCCGAGGCCTTTCCGCTGATTGCAGCGGCCTTTCCCAACGGCCTGCACCTGCCGATCTGGGCGGTGATTCCCTTGGCCGCCTTGCTGGCAGCGGTCTTTGGCGTGCTGCTGGGCGCGCCCACGCTCAAGCTGCGCGGCGACTACCTGGCCATCGTCACCCTGGGCTTTGGCGAGATCATCCGTGTCTTCCTGAACAACCTGGACCGGCCGATCAACCTAACCAACGGCCCCAAGGGCATCAGCCAGATTGACGGCATCACCTTTTTTGGCGTCAGCCTCAACCGATCGCTGGAGGTCGGGCCGATCACCATCAACTCGGTCAGCCTCTACTACTACCTGTTCCTCGCGCTGGTGGTGGTGTCGGTCATCATCTGCCACCGCTTGGAGCAATCGCGCATAGGCCGCGCCTGGATGGCCATTCGCGAAGACGAGATCGCGGCCAAGGCCATGGGCATCAACACCCGCAACCTTAAGCTGCTGGCTTTCGGCATGGGCGCCACCTTTGGCGGCGTCTCAGGCGCCATGTTTGCAGCCTTCCAGGGCTTTGTGTCACCCGAATCCTTCAGCCTGATGGAGTCGGTCATGATCGTGGCCATGGTGGTGCTCGGCGGCATCGGCCATCTGCCCGGTGTTATTTTGGGCGCGCTGCTGCTGGCGGCCTTGCCCGAAGTGCTGCGGCATGTGGCCGGGCCGCTGCAGGCCATGACCGGCGGCCGGCTCGACGCGGCCATCTTGCGCCAGCTGCTGATCGCGCTGGCCATGATAGGGATCATGCTCATGCGCCCCCGCGGCCTGTGGCCGGCGCCCGAGCACGGCCAGTCGCTGGCCCAGCGTCAAGGAGGGGCTTGAGATGAGCACGCCGATTCTTGAAGTCAGCGGCGCCTCCAAGCGCTTCGGTGGCCTGCAGGCCCTCTCCGACGTGGGCATACGCATAGAGCGCGGGCAGGTCTACGGTTTGATCGGCCCCAATGGCGCGGGCAAGACCACCTTCTTTAACGTGCTCACTGGCCTGTACACCCCCGACTCCGGCCGCTTCATGCTGGCCGGCCAGCCCTATTCGCCGACGGCGGTGCACGAGGTGGCCAAGGCCGGCATTGCCCGCACCTTCCAGAACATCCGCCTGTTTGCCGAGATGAGCGCGCTGGAAAACGTGATGGTCGGCCGTCATGTGCGCACCCATTCCGGGCTGCTCGGCGCCATCTTGCGCACGCCAGGCTTCAAGGCCGAGGAGGCCGCCATTGCCCAGCGGGCCCATGAGCTGCTGGAGTATGTGGGCATTGCCCGCTATGCCGACTACAAGGCTCGCACCCTGAGCTATGGCGATCAGCGGCGCCTGGAGATTGCACGCGCCCTGGCCACCGACCCGCAATTGCTGGCGCTCGACGAGCCGGCGGCCGGCATGAACGCCACCGAGAAAGTGCAGCTGCGCGAACTGATCGACCGCATACGCCGTGACCAGCGCACCGTCTTGCTGATCGAGCACGACGTCAAGCTGGTCATGGGCCTGTGCGACCGCGTCACCGTGCTCGACTACGGCAAGCAGATCGCCGAAGGTGTGCCGGCCGACGTGCAGAAAGACAGCAAAGTCATTGAGGCCTATCTGGGCACGGGGGGACACTGAGATGGCGCAGACCCTGCTCAAAGTCAAAGGCCTGAAGGTGGCCTACGGCGGCATTGAGGCCGTCAAAGGCGTCGACCTGGAAGTGCATGAGGGCGAACTGGTCACCCTCATTGGCTCCAACGGCGCCGGCAAGACCTCGACCATGAAGGCCATCACCGGTTCGCTGCCGCTTTTAGGCGGCGAGATCGAATACCTGGGCCGCAGCATCCGCGGCTTGGGCGCCTGGGACCTGGTTCGCGATGGCCTGGCCATGGTGCCCGAGGGCCGGGGTGTCTTCACCCGCATGACCATCGCCGAAAACCTGCTGATGGGTGCCTACATCCGCAGCGACAAGGCCGAGATGGCGCTTGATGTTGACAAGGTATTTGCGCTCTTTCCTCGCCTCAAGGAGCGCCGCGACCAGCTCGCCGGCACCATGTCCGGCGGCGAGCAGCAGATGCTGGCCATGGGCCGGGCCTTGATGAGCCGTCCCAAGGTCTTGCTGCTCGACGAGCCGTCCATGGGCCTGTCGCCCATCATGGTCGACAAAATTTTCGAAGTGATTCAAGACGTCTGCGCCCAGGGCGTGACGGTGCTGCTGGTCGAGCAAAACGCCAGCCGTGCGCTCAAGATTGCCGACCGGGCCTATGTGATGGAGTCAGGCCTGCTGACCATGACCGGCCCCGCCCGCGATCTGCTGGCCGACCCCAGGGTGCGCGCCGCTTATTTGGGCGAGTGAGCGACTGGGGTCGCTACACCTGCGAACCGATCCGAGGTATTTCTCCCTCTCCCTTTGGGAGAGGGCAGGGGTGAGGGCATCAGCGCTGGGTCTGGGCAGGCAAGTCATTGAGGGCACTGCGCCCTCGCAGCGATGCGGCCTTTGAACAAGCCGCACGCACATAGGGCCGCTGCAATCGCGCCGAGGGCGGCGCTCCTACAGTGCAGGGTTATGCCTGGCGAGCTGAGCTTGGGTGAGCATGTGGGAGCTGCGCCCTCGCAGCGATGCGGCGCCCCATCAGGCGCCACGCCTCAAAGCGTGGCCCGACAAAAGGCGGGCCTTGCCAAGCTCAGTAGCCGTAGCCGCCGCCACCCGAGCGGCCACCGCCGCCTGAGCGGCCGCTGCGGTTGCCACCGCCGCTGCGATTGCCACCACCCCCACCGCCCCGGTAGCCGCCACGGCTTGCCGGCAGGCCTGACGACGGGAAGCCCGACGACAGATGCGAGCTCGGCTGCGCTTCATCGTCATGGACGCGCTGTGGCCGTGGCGCTGCATTGGCGTTGCGCGGCAGGCCCTGGCCTTGGCCTTGACCCTGACGGGGTGCGTGCGAACCGGGCTGGCCCCGGTGTCCGTTGGCAGCGCCCTGGCCTGGGCCACGGCGCGATTGCCCGCCGCCATTGCTGCTACCGCCACCACCGCCGCCGCCACCACCTGCAGGCCGTGCAGCCTGGCCGGAGCCGGCCGAGCGGCCGCCGCCGGCAGCGCCCTTGTTGGCGCGAATACGTTCCATCATTTCGCCACGCGCTGCCTTGGCGGCTGCGGCCATGACCTCGCGGCTGGGTGGCTTGCCCAGTCCGCCCCACAGCGTCTGCCGGCCCATGGCCAGAGGCTCGGCCTTCTCACCAGGCTCGGCCTCAAAGCCGGGCACCACCACTTTTTCAATGGTCTGCTTGGTAAAGCGCTCGATGTCAGCCATGAAGCCTTCTTCATCCAGGCAGACAAAGCTGATCGCCTGACCGCTCTTGCCCGCACGACCGGTACGGCCGATGCGGTGCACATAGTCTTCGCTGATGTTGGGGATCTCGTAATTGACCACATGCGGCAGCTCGTCAATGTCGATGCCACGCGCTGCAATGTCGGTCGCCACCAGCGCCCGGATCTCGCCGCTCTTGAAGCCACTGAGCGCCTGGGTGCGGGCGCTCTGGCTCTTGTTGCCGTGCAGCGCCATCGCGGTGATGCCGTTCTTCTCCAGGTATTCGGCCACATTGTTGGCGCCAAACTTGGTGCGGGTGAATACCAGCACTTGGCTCCAGTTGCGCTCATTGATGATGTGCGCCAGCAGCGCCTTTTTCTTGCCGCGCCCGACCGGGTGTATGGTCTGCTCAATACGCTGCACCGTGGTGTTGCGGGGCGTCACCTGAATGTGCTCGGGGTCGCGCAGCAGGCCATTGGCCAGCTCACGGATCTCGTCGCTGAAGGTGGCTGAAAACAGCAGCGACTGCTTCTGTTTGGGCACCAGGGCCAGCACCTTTTTGATGTCGTGGATGAAGCCCATGTCCAGCATGCGGTCGGCCTCGTCGAGCACCAAAATCTCAACCTTGCTCAGGTCCAGCGTACCCTGGCCGGCGTGGTCCAGCAGGCGGCCCGGGGTGGCCACCAGAATATCGACGCCGCTGCGCAGCTGCGAAATTTGCGGGCTCATGCCCACGCCACCGAACATCACCATGGACTTGAGGTCCAGGTACTTGCCGTACAGGCGCACGCTCTCTTCAACCTGGGCGGCCAATTCGCGTGTGGGGGTGAGGATGAGCGCGCGCACCGCATTGGCGCCGCGCCGGTCTTTGGTGCGCTCGCGGCTGGAGAGCAGCTGCAGCATGGGCAGCGTGAAAGCCGCTGTCTTGCCGGTGCCAGTCTGGGCCCCGCCCAATAAGTCACCGCCAGCGAGCACGGCCGGGATGGCCTGTGCCTGAATGGGGGTGGGGGTGTCATAGCCTTGCTCGCGCACAGCCTTGACGATGGCCGGAGCCAAGTTCAGTTCTTCAAAAGTCATGGGATAAGAAAGCGCCCACCGGGCGCAGGGTTCGGCTCGTCAACCGCTTTGCAGCGATCGCCAGTCCAGGCCGAAGGGGTCAAGGGAGGGAGGGCTTGCGCAGAAGTGGTCCGCATCTCCCAGCACAAGTGCTGATGCCGCGGCAACTGGAGGCCTGCGGTGCGCTCATTGTGACATGGATCGACGGCTGGACTGTAGCCGCGCTTTTTAAGCCTATTTACTGCGCCTGCTTCTAGAGGCAGCCACAGTGCAAGAACTGGTGCGCGTGTTGGCTTACCCCAAATTTGACCTGTCCAAGCCCGAGCAGGACGAGTTGCTGGCTGACTACCTGCCTTATGTCGAAGCGGTGCGAATTGCGCATCCGCCGCCCACGGTGCCGCCATACCGTGATCCTTCAGATTTGCCTTTCATGCACTTG
The DNA here is from genome assembly GCA_027486755.1 of Comamonadaceae bacterium. Taxonomy (GTDB): domain Bacteria; phylum Pseudomonadota; class Gammaproteobacteria; order Burkholderiales; family Burkholderiaceae_C; genus Polaromonas. The sequence continues at coordinate 38,016 of JAIXOM010000023.1, forward strand.
GCGGTGGCAGGTAAAGCGCGGGCCTTGGTATCTGGCGATCGCGATCTTTTGGCCATTGCTGCCGAGTTCGAGCGGGCCTGTGCCTGCCCCATTGTTTCAATCGATGTGTTTTGCCATGCCTTTTGCTCGGGGTCATCGTCCAAGGACCTTGGAATGCCCGAAGGCTGGTCTCAAGCAGTGCGGGCCTAGCGGCCTTCCGGGGCGGGCTATCTGCCATCAGTCTTGTTGCCAAAGCCAGCGCGGTGCCTGCGAGCGCGGATAATGCCGGCTTAGTCGCTTGGCAAGCCTTGTCTTGCCGGCAAACTGAAGTTCCTGCATCGGCCCCTATTCTGGCCATCCTTGCACCACCACACCATGTCCCAATACGTTTTCACCATGAACCGGGTCGGCAAGATCGTGCCGCCCAAGCGTCAGATCCTCAAGGACATTTCGCTGTCCTTCTTTCCGGGCGCCAAGATCGGCGTGCTTGGCCTCAATGGCTCGGGCAAGTCCACGCTGCTCAAGATCATGGCCGGCATCGACAAGGAGATCGAGGGCGAGGCCATGCCCATGGCCAATTTGAAGATTGGCTATTTGCCGCAGGAGCCCAAGCTCGATCCCAAGGCGTCGGTGCGCGAGGCGGTCGAAAGCGGCATGGGGCAGGTCAAGGCCGCGCAGGCCCGGCTCGACGAGGTCTATGCGGCCTATGCCGAGCCCGACGCCGACTTTGACAAGCTGGCCGCCGAGCAAGCCGAACTCGAGGCCATCATTGCCGCCGCCGGCGATGGGGGCGACCATTTGCTCGACATTGCGGCCGATGCCTTGCGTCTGCCGCCCTGGGAGGCGACCATCGAGCATCTGAGCGGCGGCGAAAAGCGCCGGGTGGCCTTGTGCCAGTTGCTGCTGTCCAAGCCCGACATGCTGCTGCTCGACGAGCCAACCAACCACCTTGACGCCGAGTCGGTCGATTGGCTCGAGCAGTTTCTGGCCCGCTTTTCGGGCACGGTGGTGGCCATCACCCACGATCGCTACTTCCTAGACAACGCCGCCGAGTGGATTTTGGAGCTCGACCGCGGCCGTGGCATCCCCTGGAAGGGCAACTACAGCACCTGGCTAGAGCAAAAAGAAGCCCGTCTGGAGGCCGAGCAAAAGGGCGAGGAAGCCCATGCCAAGGCCATGAAGGCCGAGCTGGAGTGGGTGCGCAAGAACGCCAAGGGCCGCCAGGCCAAGAGCAAGGCTCGCCTTGCGCGCTTTGAGGAGTTGAGCGACGTCGAATACCAAAAGCGCAACGAAACCAACGAGATCTTCATCCCGGTGGCCGAGCGCTTGGGCACCGAGGTGATCGAGTTCGAGGGCGTCTCCAAGTCCTTTGGTGACCGCCTGCTGATCGACAACCTGTCCTTCAAAGTCCCGGCCGGCGCCATCGTCGGCATCATCGGCCCCAACGGCGCCGGCAAGTCCACGCTCTTTAAGCTGATCGCTGGCCGCGAGAAGCCTGATGCCGGCACGGTCAAGCTCGGCAAGACCGTCCAACTGGCTTTTGTAGACCAGAGCCGCGATGCCCTGGCCGACGACAAGACCGTTTGGGAAGACATCTCGGGCGGTCTGGACATGATCACCGTGGGCAAGTTCCAGATGCCTAGCCGCGCCTACTGCGGACGCTTTAACTTCAATGGTGGCGACCAGCAAAAGAAGGTGGGCATGCTCTCCGGCGGTGAGCGCGGCCGCCTGCACCTGGCCAAGACCCTGATGCAGGGCGCTAACGTGCTCATGCTCGACGAGCCCTCCAACGACCTCGATGTGGAAACCCTGCGCGCTCTGGAAGACGCGCTGCTCGAATACGCCGGCGCGGTCATGGTCATCAGCCACGACCGCTGGTTCCTGGACCGCATTGCCACCCATATTCTGGCCGCCGAGGGCGACAGCCAGTGGGTGTTTTTTGACGGCAACTACCAGGAGTACGAGGCCGACAAGAAGAAGCGCCTGGGTGAAGAAGGCGCCAAGCCCAAGCGTGTGCGCTTCAAAGCCCTGAAGTAATGGCTCGCCCGTCCGACGCCGAAGTTCTGGACCGCACCCGGGTCTGGCTGGAAAAAGCGGTCATCGGCCTGAACCTGTGCCCTTTTGCCAAGGCGGTCTATGCCCGCGACAGGGTGCGCCTGGTGGTCAGCCAGGCCCGGCATATCGATGACTTGTTGGAAGAGCTCGATGGCGAGCTTGACTTGCTCGTGGCGACGCCGGCCGAGCAGATCGACACCACGCTGATCATCCATCCCACGCTGTTTCCGGATTTTCTGGACTTCAATGATTTCCTGGAAATCGCCGAGGGCGTGCTCGATGAGCATGAACTGGAGGGCGTGATCCAGTTGGCGAGTTTTCACCCGCAGTACCAGTTCGAGGGCACCGAGCCCGAGGACATGGGCAACTACACCAACCGCGCGCCCTATGCCACCTTGCATCTGCTGCGCGAAGAGGCCGTCGAGCGGGCGGTGGCCACACTGGCTGACCCCGACGCGATTTACCGCGATAACATCCGGGCCCTGGAGCAACTGGGGCCTGAAGGTTGGAAAAAGCTGGGGCTCGAGTACCCGGGCGCCTGATCGGCCGCCCCGTCGCTGCGATGGCGCAGCTCCCACCCATCTCCAGTCAGATTCGCGGGTGCTTTGTGGGAGCGCCGCCCCGGCGCGATGGGGCCTTGCAAGCTTGGACCGGCTTTAGACCTTGGCCAGCTGCGCCTTGGCCTTGTCCAGCCACAGCTGCAGGTTGTCGAGCAGGCCGCCCTGGCTAAACGAGCAGCTTTCTTCGGTGAACAAGGCCGAGGACTCCAGCCTGTCGGTGATCTCGTTGAGGACCTGACCATAACGATCGGGCAGCGCAGCGAGCAGGGCCTGCGCCGAGCGGGCGCGCTGGCACAGGGGTGCTACCGGGCTGCGCCCCTGGCGCAGCTGGGTCAGCAGTTCTTCGATCGCTTGCAGCTCGGTTTGTGCGGGGTTCATGGCAAGGCCTTTTGCTGTGCCGCCCGGGCCCGCTGCTCATCGCGCCAGTCGGGCCAGAGGCTGAGCAGGGCCAGGACGAGGAAGGGCACGGCCACCCAGGGCAGACGGGCCATGCCCACCACGCCAATGAGCGAGCCGCCTGTAGCCGCGCCCAGGGCGGCGCCGGCATAGAGCATGGAGCTGTTCAGGCTCATCAGCATCGGTGCCTGGGCCGGTGCCAAGCTGATCAACCGGCTTTGCTGCGGCGTCATCGTGCCAAAGCTGTTGATGCTCCAGGCCACCATGGTCAGGGTCAGCAGCACCGGATGGCCCTGGGTCATTGGCAGCAAGACCATCATGAGCGCAACAAGGCTCAGCTGCAAGGCCAGGGTCTTGAGCACGCCCAACCGGTCGGCGGCCCAGCCGCCTATCAGCGTGCCCACCACACCGCCGCAGCCGAACAGGGCCAGCACAATGGATAGCTCGTTGGCATTGAGCCCACCGAGCTCCTGCAACACCGGCCCGATGTAGGTGAACACGAAAAAAATCGCGGTGAACATTAGCAAGGTGCGCAGCCAGACCCGCCAGACTCCGCCTTGCGCAGCGGCGCTGCGCAGGCTGCCGCTGGCCACGGTGACCTTGATGGTGTTCGGCAGCAGGCGCATGGCCAGCAGCAATACCAGCACGCTGGCACCCGCGGCCAGCCACAGCGGCCAGCGCCAGCCCAGTTGCAGACCAATCCAGGTGCCTATGGGCACGCCCACCGCATAGCTGACGCTTTGGCCCAGATTGGCAATGGCCAGTGCTTGCCCGCGCTGGGTGGGCGCTACCAGGCTGACCGCAGTGGCCGAGGCGGCGGCGGTGAACATCACGCCTGCGCCCATGATCACCCGGCCGACCATCAGCCAGCCCAGGGTAGGCGCCAGCGCACTGCACAGGCTGCCCAGACTGAACAGGCTCAGGGCCAGCAAGATGGTGGCGCGCCGGCTCCAGCGGCCGGTGGCCAGAATCAGCATGGGCGCCAGCACCGCCGCGCCCAGCGCGTAGGCGGTCATGGCTTGGCCGGTGGCCGCCAGGCTTACGTTCAGAGCCTGGCTGACCGGCTCCAGAATACCGCCGAGCACAAAGGCGCTGCTGGCGATGATCAGATTACACAGGGCAAAGAAATACAGCAGCGCTGGCATGCGGCCTGCGCTGGCGGGAGGGTTCTTCAAGACCTCGGGCTCTCGCGGTTCAATTTCGCGGTTCAAAGTTGCATGCCCACCGAGGCAAAAACCCGTGGTGCGAAATAGCTGCGGGTGCGCTCGGTGATGGTCTGCCCAGCGTCCTGGTAGGAGCGGCTGCGGCTGATCGGTGCGTCGCCGATGTTGTAGATGCCCACCCGCCAAGACCACTTGCGGGCCACCGAGTGACCCACGTGGGCGTCGAGGGTCACGCGCGACTGCTCGCGCCCCTGGAGGGTGGGCGTGGTCAGGGCCGCCGGGCCGTTGAGCGTGAGCCCGATCCCCCCGAAGGTACCGCCGGTGCGGCGCATCGGCTGGTTGATGTTCAAGCTGGCGGTGTATGTAGACTGACCAGGAATGGCCATGCCTTCGCGGGCGCCGTCGGTCATGCGCGACTGCAGCACGGTGGCGTTGGCGGTGAGCAGCCAGCTGCGCGCCCAGCCGCTATCGCTCAAGGGGCGCTTGATGTCTCCCTCCAGACCTACCGTGAGGGCGCTGCCGATGTTCTGGCGCTGCTCCAGCCACTGCGTGCCTTGCTGAAACACCTGGGTGGCAATCACGTCGCTGACCTGACGCACGAACAGGCTCAGGCCCATCTGGCCTTGGCCGGCCAGGCGCTGCTCGACGCCGATGTCAAAAGTCTGGGTGACTTCCGGGCGCAGATCGGGGTTGCCGACCTGGCTGGCGTTGCTGATGCTGTTGATCCCCTGGCTGGGCACGGTGCGGTCGAGCAGGTCCCACACGCTGGGCTGGCGGGTGATGCGGGCGATGTTCAAGCGCCACTGCGCGGTCTCGCTCAGTGGCGTGCGGGTGTGCAGCGAGGGCTGCCAGAAGTTCAGCTGCTGGTTGACCTGCAGCGCATCGACCTGCGAGTGCAGCTTGACCGTCTCGCCGCGCAGGCCCAGGGTCAGGGTGGTCTTGGCCGGCAGTGCCCACTCATTTTGGCCCCACAGGGCGGCCCGCTCGATGCGCGAGTTGAGCGCTTGCAGGGCCGATGCGCCGTCCTGGCTGGTGCCGCTGGCCTGGCGATTTTCATATTCCAGCCCGGTCATCCACAGCAGCGATTCACGCGCGCCGGTGAGTTTGGACTTGAGCTGCCAGGTCGACTCGCTGCGGTCTTCGCGGTAGGTGCCGGCAGCACGCAGGCGCTGGCTGTCGTCAGTTTGCTGGTTGCCCGACAGGCTGCTTTCTAGCTTGCCGATGGACAGACGCCGCGTCCAGTCGCCGCCGAGCTGCCAGGAACTGCGCTGGGCGCTGGACGTTTCGGCCTGCAGCAAGCCGCCGCTGAGTTGCTGGTAGTCGCCGCTGCTCTTTGAGCCGCTGATGTTGCCGCGCAGTGAGACCTGGTCGCGCCCGATGCGACCGTTCAGGCGCTGAATCAGCATCCAGTCGTCACGCCGGGTGCGGCTTTCCGAGCGGGTGTCGGTGAGCACGCCGCCGACTTCGCTCTGGCGTTCCTGATCGGAGCCGCTGAGTCCGCGGGCCAGCCAGACGCCGGTGAAATAGGACCAGGTCGTGCTCCTGGCCGGCGCCTTGGGGTCGACGTCGCCGAGCGGGCCGGTGCGCATGGCCCACAGGCGCGGGCTGTGCTGATCCCAGGCGATGTTGTCAGTCAGTCGCACCGTGGCTGTGCGCTGCGACATGGCCTGGCGCAGCACGATGTTGACCGTGCCGCCGCTGGAGCCCGAATACTCTGCGCTGGGTGAGCGGATGATCTCGATGCGCTCGATCAGATCGGCCGGCAACTGGTCGATCGGCAATTGGGCCCGGCCAGCCGAGCGCTGGCCGTCGATCATCACCCGGGTGGCGCTGCTGTCGAGCCCGCGCATGCGGATCTCCAGATTGCCGCTAGCCCCAGTGGTGACCTGCAGGCCCGGCAGGCGACGCAACACGTCTTCGGTGCTGTCCACGCCCATGAGCTCGATGTCCTGCCGGTCGACCACTACCAAAGAGCCGGTGGCTTGAAAGCGTTCTTCGAGCGAGCGGCGCGTGGTGATCACCACCTCACGCAGGGTTTGCGTTGCGCCCTCGCCCGAGCCTTCGTCGGGGCCCATCTGCGCCTGGGCTGGGCCGCTATCGGCCAGGCAGACGGCCAGGCACACAGCCATAGCCGATGCTGTGCGGTGGGGAAGCGAGCGGCGGTGTGGCATGGTGGTGTCCGTCCGAGGAAATGCTTAGGGACGCAAGGGTTTGCCGGGGATTATCCCGGAGGCCGTACGCGGCTGCTGTCGCATTTTGGCGGGGCAGCTTGGCGCTAGGCGGGATCAGCGCAGGCGCTGCGGCGTGATCTCGACCGTGTCCTTGGCATTGCCGATCCAGATATTGCCGTCTTGGATGGTCAGCTGCAGCTGCATGCTGCGCTCGGTCAGGCGGGCCAGGGCCTGGCTGGGCTCGGCCTCGATCTGCCAGACGCTGATGTTGTCGGCCCGGGTGATTTTGGTCTCCAGACCCTTCCACCAGACGGGTGTGCTGCTGGCATGGCTGTACACGCTCACCCGCGCCGAACGGCCGGCCGCCCGCATCAGGCGCTTGTCGTCGGGCTGGCCCACATCGATCCAGTGCAGCAGGGCGTCGGTGTAATCCTTGTGCCAGAGCGCGGCTTCGTCCACGTCCCACAGGTCTTTGGCAAATTCGAGTTGGCCGGCTTTCTCATCGGACGCCACGTTCAGCGCAAAGGCCAGCAGACGCACCATCATGCGCTCATCGGTCTCCGAGGGATGGCGGGCGATGGTCACCGCATGGTCGGCATACAGATGGCGGTCCATGTCTGCGATTTGCAGCTGGGCTTTGTAGATGGTGGCCTTCAATGCCATGACGGGGCTCCGGAGCAAAACCTCCATTGGAACAGGATTGCCAGAGGCCGGCGCTCAGAAGGGGGCGGGGCTGTCAAAGCGCAGGGCTTGCTCGCTGGCCGGGTGGCGCAAGCTCAGGCTGCTGGCGTGCAGCAGCAGGCGCTGGGGCGGTAGTGCCTGCCCGGTTTGCGATGGGCCATAGAGCGCATCGCCCACGATGGGATGGCCGATGGCCTGCAGATGGACCCGCAGCTGGTGCGAGCGTCCGGTCAGCGGCTCGAGCAACACCCGGGTCTGGTCCGCCCCATGGGCCAGCACCTGCCAGCGGGTCTGGCTGGGCTTGCCGTGCACGGTATCGACCTTTTGCAGCGGTCGGCGCGGCCAGTCGGCGGCCAGTGGCAGGTCGATCAGCTGCCAATCACCGTCGGCCTTCATCAGGCCATGCACCACCGCGATGTACTGCTTGCCGATGGCGCGCTGCTCGAAGGCCTGGCCGAGCAGGCGCTGGCTGAGCGCATGCCGGGCCATGAGCATCAGGCCCGAGGTGGCCATGTCCAGCCTGTGCACCACCAGGGCGCCGGGCACCTGGGTCTGCGCCCAGCGGCTCAGGCAGTCTTGCTTGTCGGGGCCGCGGCCGGGCACCGACAGCATGCCGGCGGGTTTTTCGAGCACCAGCAGTTCCTCATCCAGGTGGATCAGGCGTGGGGCCGTTGCGCTGTGGGGCTCGCTCATGGCCGGGGATTATCGGCAGCCGCTGCCCGGGGTCGCCTCGCTCTGCTTGGGTGGGGTTACAGTTGCGCCCCATGTCCGAGACCCACAGCTTGCGCGACCTTTTCCGCATTGGCGACTACATGCGCATGTGGTTTGCCCGGCTGTCGAGCACCGCCGCCCAGCAGATGCTGATGGTGGCGGTGGGCTGGCAAATGTACGAGCTGACCAATAGCGCCTGGGATCTGGGCCTGGTGGGCCTGTACCAGTTCGCTCCCGCCTTGTTGTTCACCCTGGTGGCGGGCCATGCAGCCGACCGCTTGCACCGGGGCCGCATCATCGCCCTGTGCCTGTTGGCGCAGGCGGTGGTCGCCCTGGTGTTGGTGGCAGCTACCTCGGGCTGGGGGCAGGATGGGCAATGGCTTTCGCGTGAGCTGTTGCTGGGTATCTCGCTGCTGCTGGGTTTGGCGCGTGCCTTTCAGATGCCGGCTCAGCAAGCGCTGGCCCCGCTGCTGGTGCCTGCGGCGATGCTGCCGCGCGCCACCGCCTTCAACTCGGCCGGCACCGAGATGGCGGTGATCGGCGGGCCGGCCTTGGGCGGGCTGGTGTTTATCGCCGGCGCTGTGGCGGTCTACGGCCTGTGCCTGGCTTTGCTGCTGCTGGCCTCGCTGCTGGCGCTGACCTTGCGCTACCGGCATGTGCCGCCGGCGCATGAACCAGTCACCCTGGACAGCGTACTGGCCGGCCTGACGTTTGTGTGGCGCAGTAAGCTGTTGTTGGGCGCGGTGTCGCTGGATTTATTTGCGGTTTTGCTGGGCGGGGCCACGGCTTTGCTGCCGATTTTTGCCAAGGATATTTTGCAGGTTGGCCCCTGGGGCCTGGGCCTGCTGCGCGCAGCGCCGGCTGTGGGCGCTCTGCTGATGTCCTTGGCCTTGACGCGTTGGTCCATGGACAGCCGGGTGGGTCACAAGCTCATGGCAGCGGTGGCGATCTACGGGCTGTCCATGCTGGTGTTTGGCCTGTCCACGCATTTCCTGCTCTCGCTGTTTGTGCTGGCCATCTCCGGCGCGGCCGACATGGTCAGCGTGGTCATACGCATGACGCTGATTCAGCTGGAGACCCCGGACCACATGCGAGGCAGGGTCAGTGCGGTCAATTCGATTTTTATTGGCGCCTCCAACCAGCTCGGGGAGTTCGAATCGGGGGCGACTGCGGAGTGGTTCGGCCCGGTCGGCTCGGTGGTGATCGGTGGCGTTGGCACCTTGCTGGTGGCAGCCACCTGGATGCGCTTGTTTCCGAGCCTGGCCCAACGCGATCGAATGACGCACTGAGCTTGCGGCCTGCCTGCTTTTAGCGGCGGCTGCGCGCCGCCTGCACATCGACCGCGCTCACAGCGCCGGCGCTGTGGCCCCAGCTGCTGCGCAGGTGATTGAGCAGATCGGCGATGTCTTGCTCGCTCAGGTCTACCCAGTAAGGCGGCATGCCGTAAGGCCGGGGGTTACCGGCGGTGGCCGGCGGGTAGCCGCCATGCAGCACCATCTGCACAAGGTTGACCGTCGAATCCATGGTGACCGCCCGGTTGCCGGCCAGCGCCGGATAAGCATTGCTCACCCCTTGGCCCTGAGCGCCGTGGCATTGGACGCAGTGTTTGTCATACAGCGCAGCGCCGGCCGTATTAGGCTGGGCCAGGCGGGCCGGCGGCGGCGGGCGGGGGCTGGCCGGCAGGGCTTTGAGGTAGGTGGCCATGGCTTGCAGGTCGGTCTGGCTCAGGTGCTGGGTGCTGTGCAGTACCACCTCGGCCATAGGCCCTTGCACCGAGCCGCGCGGCGAAACCCCGGTTTGCATCAGGGCCACGATGTCGGCCAGGGGCCAGTCCATCAGGCCGGCTTGGCGGGCGTCGGTGAGCGAGGGCGCGTACCAGTTTTGCATCGGGATCAGACCGCCGGCCAGGTCCAGAGGATTGCTCGCGCCCAGGGCATTGCGCGCGGCGTGGCAGGCCGAGCAGTGGCCCAGGCCCTGCACCAGATAGGCGCCACGGTTGTAGGCCGGGCTTTGCTGGGCCTGCGGCTCAAAGGGTTCGGGTTTGAAGTAAAGCGTGCGCCAGGCCGCCAGCGCCCACTGCGTGTTGAAGGGCCAACGCAGCTCATGCGGCATGTTGGCCCGAGCTACCGGCGGCAAGCTGCGCAGGAAGGCGTAGATCGCATCGGCGTCTTCGCGCTGCAGGCGGCTGTAATTGGCATAGGGGAAAGCCGGGTAGAGCAGGCGCCCATCGCGCGAGCGGCCTTCACGCAGCGCCTGCCAGAAGTCTTCGGCGCTCCAGACGCCGATGCCGGTATTCGCATCGGGCGTGAGGTTGCTTGCATAAACGGTGCCAAAGGGGGTGGCTATGCCGCGCCCGCCCGCATAGGGCGCGCCGCCGCGTTCGGTATGGCAGGCCATGCAGTTGCCGGCTCGGGCGAGATAGGCGCCACGCTCGATCAAATCCTGGCCCGCGGGGACGGACGAGGCTGCTGTGCCCCCAGCGGGTGGCTGATCGTCGCGCCAGAGCAGGGCCGCGACGATCAGCAGCAGCGCCAGAGCCAGCAGCCCTGCAGTCAGACGTGCTTTACCAGCACGGGTGCTCATCGGGTGCTCACTGCGGCTGCAGCGCCACCGCATTCCTGAGCCTGCGCTTTAGCTGGAGAAACAGTCGGTGCGGCCAGCGGCCGGCTGTCAGCCGGCATGGGCTGGGCTGCCAGATAGCTGGAGATGGCTTCGATGTCTTGATCGGCCAAGCCTTTGGCAATGCTGGCCATGCAATCAGGCGCGTGGGCGCGGCGCTTGCCGTTGCGCCAGGCACCCAGCTGGGCATTGAGGTAGTCGCGCGGCAAGCCCAGCAGCCCCGGCACCTGAGGCAGCACGCCGGTCAAGCGCTGGCCGTGGCATTGGGTACAGGCCGGCAACTGCCGCGCTGCATCACCTTGCAGCGCCAGCTGGCGGCCGCGTTCGAGCAGGACGGGCGAGGCGCGTGTGGCCAGCGGGGGCGGGTAGGGCGCTTGCAGGGCCGCAAAATACTGGGCGATTTCCAACAGGTAGCGCTCGCTCAGTGGGTCGAGCAGCTGGGTCATGGCGCCGTAATGGCGCCGGCCTTCCTTGAAATTGAGCAGCTGGTTGTAAAGGTAGCCGGCCGGCTTGCCGGCGATGCGAGGGTAGTAACCGTCGGGTCCGGCCCGGCCCTGCACACCGTGGCAATGGGTGCAGGCCATGCTGCGCTGGGCCATGCTGTCTTCAAAAGGCGCCGGTGCGGCGCCCTGGGCTGCAGCCAACAGAGGGCTGAGCAGGGCAGCGAAAAGGATCAGGCGCAAGCTGTTCAACATGGCTTCAGTCCTGCGCCTCCAGCACCAGGTCACTGTCCGGATGGGCCACGCAGGGCAGGATGTAGCCTTCGCCTTTTTCTTGCGCGCTCAGGCCTGGCCACTCGATGCGATAGCTCACGCGCCCGCTGATCAGGCGGCGCAGGCAGGCGCGGCAGGTGCCATTGCGGCAGGACGACAGCAGTTCGATGCCGGCGGCCTGCGCCGAGCGCAGCAGGCTCTGATCGGCCGGTGCCGTAATCGGCTGTGCGTGCGGCTGTAGCCAGAGCTGATGGATGAGCGGCGTGGTGCTCGGACCGTGGGCGTTGCGTGACATACAGGCGGGAATTTAACCGATGCCGCTGTCAGCGGGCTGACGCGCACACTGGCTTTGGCCTTGCCGACGACGGCGAGATCTCATCTGCGACGACAATACTGGGCTTTGTTTATGGAAAATCCTCTTCGAATGTCTACCCAAACCGTCAGGCCCGCCACTGTGCGGGACGCCAAAGCCATCGCCCGCGTGCATGCGGCAGTGACTCAGGCCATGCACCGCGATGTCTTCGGCCTGGACCAACTCAGCGGCCCTTCTTTGGACGAGCTTCAGGTCTACTGGCGCGAGGCGATTGAATACAGCGAGCCACAGGTGCAGGTCGCCATCGAGGGCGAGATCATGGTCGGTTTTGTCGGTTTTGACCGCTCGCGCGACAAGGGCACACCCTCGACCACCGGTGAAATTTGGGCCCTGTGCGTCCTGCCCGACCACTGGCAGCAGGGCTTGGGCACCGCCTTGTGGGACGCGGCCAACGACGGCCTGAAGGAAGAGGGCTGCACCCGGGTGACGGTGTGGGTGCCGGTGCGTGACGAGCGGGCCTTGCGTTTTTTCGAGCATGCCGGCTTCAAGCGCGAGATGAACACCCTCAAGACGGTGCAGGCGGGCTCGACCAAGATCGAGGAAATCCGCTTGCGGCGCGAGTTGCAGTGATGCGCCAGCGCGGGTCTTGCTTGGCATGAGTTCAGTGCAGCGCCAGGTGCTGCTGGCCCCGATGGAGGGTCTGCTTGATTTTGTGCTGCGCGATGTGCTCACCCGCATCGGCGGCTTCGACCGCTGCGTCTCGGAGTTCATTCGCATCACCGACCAGCTGCTGCCTGCCCGGGTGTTTGAACGGGTCATGCCGGAGCTGTTGCAAGGCAGCCTCACGCAAGCGGGCGTGCCCGTGCGTGGCCAGTTATTGGGCTCGGATCCGACCTGCATGGCCGACAACGCCGCCCGCCTGGCCGAGCTGGGCTCTCGCGGGGTGGATCTGAACTTTGGTTGCCCGGCCAAGGTGGTCAATCGGCACGGCGGTGGCTCCGTGCTGCTCAAAGAGCCCGAGCAACTCTACCGCATTGTCTCTGCGGTGCGCGCTGCGGTGCCGGCTGCGGTGCCGGTATCGGCCAAGATGCGTTTGGGTTTTGAGCATGACCGCCTGGCCGAAGCCTGCGCGCAGGCCATCGAGGCCGGTGGCGCTGCGGAGTTGGTGGTGCATGCCCGCACCAAGGTCGATGGCTATCGCCCCCCGGCCTATTGGCCCCGGGTGGCCGATGTGCGGGCGGCAGTGACCATCCCGGTGGTGGCCAATGGCGAGATCTGGTCGGTTCTTGATGCCGACCGGTGTCTGCGCGAATCGGGTGCCAGCGCGCTGATGCTGGGGCGTGGTGCGGTTGTTGATCCGGCCCTGGCCTGGCGGCTCAGGCAAAGCCTGGGCTGGCCCGATCCTGCGCTGGGCCCGGCGCGGCCTGGCTTGCTTGATTGGCCAGCCTTGCTGCCGCACATCGAGATCTTTTGGCGGCGGGTGTGTGAGCGCATTGAGCCTAGGGCGCGTGCCGGCCGGCTCAAGCAGTGGCTCAATTTCTTGCGCCGGGCCAGCCCGCAGGCTGAAGCCGCTTACCAGCAACTGCGTACCGTCAATGACAGCATGGGCGTTGGCCTTTGGCTGCAGGGCGCTCTGATTCAGGCGCGGGCATGCCCCGAGCAGCTTGAGGCCTGCGCCGAGGCGGCGCACAAACGCGAGTTGGCGCCGGCCTGATTCTTTGGCAGCTAAGATCGCCGCCCATGAATGGGCTGGTCTTCGATTCCTTGGCACCGGTGGTGCTACTGATTGCCTCGGGGTTCCTGGCCGGCCGTTGGGGCTGGCTGGCGCAGAGCGCGGTCAAGGACCTGACGCAGCTGATTTTTTATCTGCTCTCACCCGCCTTGCTGTTTCGCACCATGAGCGCCGTTCATGTGGAGCAGCTGGACTTTGCGCCGGTTGCGGCCTACTTTATCGCGGCGGTGATCCTGTTTGCCGGCATCTTGCTCAGCCAGGGCTTTAGTCGCCGATCGGCGGTGCTGGCTTTGGCGGGCACTTTTTCCAATACGGTGATGATAGGCATTGCCCTGATCAACCTGCTGTTTGGCAGCCAGGGCTTGGTCACCTTGCTCACGCTGGTGTCCATACACGCCCTGGTGCTGCTAACCCTGGCTACCGTGGTGCTCGAGGTGGCGGTGCGCCGCGACGCAGCGCGACAGAGCAGCGGCACGGGTGTGCCCACTTCCATGCTGCGCATCGTTTTGCAGTCGTTCAGGTCCTCGCTGCTGCACCCGGTGCCACTGCCGATTCTGCTGGGTCTGCTCTACGCCCAGACCGGCTGGGGCATTCCTGCGGTGATTGACAAGCCTCTGGCCCTGCTGGGCTCGGCCTTGTCGCCGATGGCCCTGGTGCTGGTGGGCGTGTCGCTGGCCTACACCTCGGTAGGGTCTCACTGGCGCGGGGCCCTGGCGCTGGCCGGCGTCAAGAACTTGCTGCATCCCCTGCTGGTCTGGCTGATCTGCCTGGCCCTGGGCGTGGGGGGGCTGCCGATGACCGTGATGGTGGTAACGGCGGCTCTGCCGATCGGCGCCAATGTGTTTTTGTTCTCTCAGCGCTATGCGGTGGCGCAGGACCTGGTGACTGCCAGTGTGGCCATGTCATCCATGTTGGGCTTGCTGACCCTGACCGCCATTTTGGCGGTGTTGCTGTAAGCGCCGGCTTAATCAGAGGTGCTTGCGATCACCTTGCTGCCAGGGCTGTGACGTATCGGCGCTCACTGCGAAATCTGCCGGGCCAGCTCGATCTGCCATTCAAAGTAGCGCTGGAAGCTGTAGGCCAGTGCCCCCATCAGTGCGGTGGCGCCCAACATCAGTGCGCCTATGACTGCCAGGATGGTCAGCCAGTTGCTGCTTCCAGCGCCTGTGTCCTGCTCAGATGCGCCTGCATTGAAGCGGGCATTCCATTTGTCCGCGCTCATCAAGCCGTAAACAATCGCATTGAGCGAGCAGGCGGCGATCACAAAGCCCAGCAGCGGGATCAGCAGCCAGCTCAGGTGGTCGTCCACACCCAGACCGCGTGCCCGCATCAGCCCATACATGCCCAAGGCGGTGGGTATGGGCAGCGCCCAGCCTATCAGATCGGCCAGACCGAACAGATAAAACCGGTGCAGCCCCAGGGGGCCACCTAGGACGCAGAGCCAGGCACTCAGGGTTTTGTTTTTCATGAGACATGGCCCTTGCAGGGCCGAGGTTGGGGCTTGGGCGCGGGGCGGCGTCCAGCGGCAGGCGTCAGTCTGGGCTTGACACCGGTGGCGTATTGTCGCCCGGACCCAATGTCTTTTCCATCAGTACGATATCAAGCCAGCGATCGAACTTCCAGCCGCAGGAGCGCAGCACGCCCACCTCGGTAAAGCCAAGCGCCCGGTGTACACCCACCGAGCCGGCATTGCCCGAGTCGCCGATGACCGCGATCAGTTTGCGCAGCCCCGCCGCCTGCGCCCGCAGCGCCAACTCGCTCAGGAGCGCCCGGCCTAGGCCCTGTCCCTGCGCTTGGGGCGCCATGTAAATCGAATCCTCGGCAGAAAACCGGTAGGCCGGCCTGGGCTTGAACCAATTGCAGTAGGCAAAGCCCAGCACCTGGCCGTCCTTGCGAGCCACCAGATAGGGCAGGCCCTTGGCCAGCACATCGCGCCGCCGCTCGGTCATTTCCTGCAGGCTGGGCGGCTCGATTTCGAAGGTGCCGGTGCCGTGGCGCACATGGTGGGCGTAGATGCGGGTGATGTCGGGCAGGTCCTGTTCCCGACTGTCTTCGATGCTCAAGGTCATGCTCGCTGCCCTGCCAAGCAGGGTAAGTAGTGGTTCTGGCTATAATGGAGGGCTTTGCGGCGCTTCGCTGGCCGGGTGGCCATGTCGTGTGTCTTGAGTCGCTGCAGAATTTTCGGGGTAGCCGGCATGTCTTGGCCGCCCCGCCACCCGAAGGATAAATCATGGTCGTGATCCGACTTGCCCGCGGCGGCTCCAAGCACCGTCCCTTTTTCAACATTGTTGTGGCCGACAAGCGTGAGCGTCGTGACGGCCGCTTCATCGAGCGCATTGGTTTTTACAACCCGCTGGCCAAGGGCACGGAAGAGGGCCTGCGCGTGGCGCATGACCGCCTGAGCTACTGGCAGGGCGTGGGCGCACAAGCCTCGCCCACCGTGGTTCGTCTGGTCAAGCAAGCGGCTCCCGCCGCCGCCTGAGCGCGGCCATGTCCGTTTTCCAGTCGTCGTCCTTGCCGGACGATGCAGTGGAAGTCGGGCGTGTGCTCGATGCCTGGGGCATCAAGGGCTGGATCAAGCTGCTGCCCCACAGCAGCGACCCGCAAGCCCTGCTGCAAGCCAGCGTCTGGTTCGCTCAGCCCCCCCTAGCCCGGCTTCGTCCGGGCTTTTCCGCTTTTCAAGGCACGGTAGAACTCAAGGTCGAGGAATGCCGCTGGCATTCAGATGTGGTGGTGGCCCGGATCGAAGGGGTGGACGACCGCAACGGTGCCGAGGCCCTCAAGGGTGCCAGCCTTTATCTGCCCCGCTCAGCCTTTCCCAAGCCGGCCAGCGACGAGTACTACTGGGTCGACCTGATCGGCCTGGCGGTGGTCAACCGCGAAGGCCTGAGCCTCGGGCAGGTGCGAGACCTGATGAGCACGGGCCCCAATTCAGTGTTAGTCCTTGCTTACGAGCAAATCGCTGAAGACGGCAGCGCGCGCCAGGCTGAGCGCATGATTCCCTTCGTCTCGGCCTATGTGGATGCGGTCGACCTGCCGGGTCGGCGCATCACCGTGGACTGGCAGCCCGATTACTAAACCGGTCCCTGCGCCAACCCATGCGTTTTGACATCATCACCCTGTTCCCGCAGCTTTTTGGCCCGCTGCTGGAATCCGGTGTGACGCGCCGCGCCTTCGAGTCCGGCCAGGTGCAGGTGCGCCTGTGGGATTTGCGCGAGCACGGCGAAGGACCCTACCGCCGAGTGGACGACCGGCCCTATGGGGGTGGG
Organism: Comamonadaceae bacterium; assembly: GCA_027486755.1. Lineage (GTDB taxonomy): Bacteria > Pseudomonadota > Gammaproteobacteria > Burkholderiales > Burkholderiaceae_C > Polaromonas. Next base: position 54,378 of record JAIXOM010000023.1, read on the forward strand.
CCGGGCATGGTGATGCTGGCCGAGCCCTTGTTGCAGTGTCTGCAGCGCATTCGGGCCGACCGACCCGATGCTGCGCCGGTGTGGCTGTTTTCCCCCCTGGGGCAGGTGATCAACCATGCGGCGGTCAGCCAGTGGGCTGCCGGCTCTGGCGCAATTTTGATCTGCGGCCGCTATGAGGGCCTGGACCAGCGTTTCATTGATGCCCATGTGGACGCCCAGATCAGCTTGGGCGACTTTGTGCTGTCGGGCGGTGAGATCGCCGCCATGGCCCTGCTCGATGCGGTCGCGCGGCTGCAGCCTGGGGTGTTGCACGACGAAGGCAGCCACCAGCAAGACAGTTTCAACCCATTGCTCGACGGGCTGCTGGATTGCCCGCATTACAGCCGGCCCGAGGTCTGGCGCTCTCAGGCGGTACCTGCGGCCCTGAGCTCGGGGCACCATGCCCAGATCGCCCAGTGGCGGCGCCAGCAAAGCCTGCAACTGACCGCCCGCCACCGTCCCGATCTGATCGACCAGGCCCGGCGCCAGGGCCTACTGAGCAAGGCTGACCTGGCCCATCTGAACAGCCTGGACCAGGCTGACAATTCAGGGCCCCAGACCGGTGCAGAACCCGGGGGCGGCTGAGCCGCTATAATTGAGGGCTTTTCGGTCCTCTGGCGGCCACTGCAACCGGCGCGAGCTTTACTCTTGCGTTTTCCCTTGCGGATTTGCGGATTTGCGGTCTTTTGCGCAGCGCGTGCATGAACGAAGAGAATATTGAGGAAGTCTCATGAATCTGATCCAAACCCTCGAGCAAGAAGAAATTGCTCGTCTGAACAAGTCCATTCCCGCCTACGCCCCTGGCGACACCGTGATCGTCAGCGTCAACGTGGTTGAAGGCACCCGCAAGCGGGTGCAGGCCTTTGAAGGCGTGGTCATTGCCAAACGCAACCGTGGCCTCAACTCCAGCTTCATCGTGCGCAAAATCTCCAATGGCGAAGGCGTGGAGCGGACCTTTCAGGTCTACAGCCCGCTGATCGCCAAGATCGAGGTCAAGCGCCGCGGCGATGTGCGCCGTGCCAAGCTGTACTACCTGCGTGACCGCAGCGGCAAGTCGGCCCGGATCAAGGAAAAGCTCGGCGCCAAGGCAGCCTGAGTCGCCCTGGCCTCAGTCCTTTGCATCCCAGAAAAAGCCGCTGCCCAGCGGCTTTTTTCTTATCAGCCGCATGCATCCTATAGAACGCTTCGATCCCCGCTCGGCGCCCCCTGTCCGGGTTGACGCGCACCTGCCGGCAGTGCCTGGCGAGCGGCTGACCGCTGGCGCCTTGCGCGAGCGTTTTGCCAACCCGCCGACCTGGAGTCCGGAGTTCGTGCGCGAGCTGCCGGTGCCGGGTCGCACTTCAGCGCCGGCCGCCGTGTTGGTGCCTTTGGTCCTCAGAGATGCGCACCTGAGCTTGCTGCTGACCCAGCGGGGGCAAAACCTGACGACCCATTCGGGCCAGATCGCCTTTCCCGGCGGCAGGCAGGACGAGTCGGACCGCGACTCGGTGCACACCGCCTTGCGCGAGGCGCAGGAGGAGGTGGGCCTGGCGCCTTCGTTTGTCGAGGTGCTCGGAACTCTGCCGATCTACGTGACCGGCTCCGCTTTCATCATTACGCCCGTGGTCGCCCTGGTTCAGCCGGGATTTCAGTTGCAGCCCAACCCGCACGAGGTGGCCGATGTGTTCGAGGTACCGCTGCCTTTTTTGATGAATCCGGCCCATCACCGTCACCACGAGGCCACCTGGGCGGGTGACCGTCGGCAGTTCATGTCCATGCCCTGGACTGGGCCGCAAGCGCAGGAGCGCTTCATCTGGGGTGCGACGGCTGGCATGCTGCGCAACCTCTATCGCTTTCTGGTCGCCTGAGAGCGCAAAGCCTGAGCCCGTAAAGCCATGGGCAGCAAGGCTTGTTACCCGCAGCAAGCGGTCAAAGTCGTTTCTAGGTTCAGGGCGCCTCGGTTTGGCCCTCCTCGGGCTATATCATTCCGGTCATGAGTTTTCTTGCTGTTTTGTTGGCCTTGATTTTGGAGCAGGCCAGGCCATTGTCGCCCGGGCATGCATTGCAGCAGGCGCCGCGCGCTTGGCTGCGACTGGTCAGCCGCAACCTCGACGCGGGCCGCAGTCACCACGGCTGGCTGAGCTGGGTCCTTGCGGTCGGTCTGCCAGCCCTGGTGGTGCTGGCGGCCCATCATCTGCTGTGGTGGGTGCATCCGGTGCTGGCCTTCGTGCTCAATGCCGCCATTTTGTATCTCACCCTGGGCTTTCGACAGTTCAGCCACCACTTCACCACCATCCGGGACGCGCTCGACATGGGTGATGAAGAGCAGGCCCGCAATGCGCTGGCTCAGTGGCAGCAGGTCGACGCCAGCGCTTTGCCCAGAAGCGAGATCGTCAGGCATGTGATCGAGTATTCGGTGCTGGAGGCGCACCGGCGCGTGTTCGGCGTGCTGGGCTGGTATTCGGTCATGGCCGCGTTTGGGCTGGGGCCGGCCGGCGCGGTGATCTACCGGCTCAGTGGCACAGCCTTTGCCGACTGGCGCGATGGGAGCCGCCAGCCGGGCGAGGGCGTCAGCCCGGCGCTGCTGCAGGTGGCCCGGCAGGCCTGGGGTTTGATCGACTACCTGCCCGCGCGCATGACCGCTCTGGCTTTTGCGGTGGTGGGCAGCTTTGAAGATGCGGTCGACAGTTGGCGCCAGTGTGTGGCCGGTTTTGCGGGCAGTGTGTCCGATTGGGTCGAGCGCAATCAGGCGATCGTGCTGGCCGCGACCGCGGGTGCGGTCAATGTCCGGCTCGGGGGCACGCCGCTGCAAAGTCGGCAGGCTGATGTGCCCGATGCGGCCGAGCCCCAGCCTGGCCTGGCGATCAGCGCCGCCGGGCGCGCGCCTGAGCCAGCCCATTTGCGCAGCGTAGTGGGTCTGGTGTGGCGCTCGGTGGTGCTGTGGATGGTCTTGCTGGCCTTGCTGACGCTGGCGCGCTTGCTGGGCTGAAGCCGAGCGGGCGTCTTCAGTAGCGTGGCGGCTGGGAGAGCTCGTCAAAAAGCTCCAGATAAATGCGGTAGCGTTGGGCGCTGATGGCCTTGGCCCCGGCTGCGGTGGACACCTCAGCAATGACGCCGCAGCCCGGCTCGTGGCGGTGGCTGCAGTTGTGGAAGCGGCAGCTTTGCGCATGGGCCTGCAAGTCGGGCATGAGCGAGGCCAGCGCCATCGCTTCGATGTGTTGCAGGCCGAACTCCTGAAAGCCCGGCGAATCAATGAGCGCGCTGCTGCGGTCTGCATCTAGCCAGTACAGCGTGGTGCTGGTGGTGGTGTGACGGCCGCTGCCAAGGGCCTGCGAGATTTCTGCGGTCTGGACGTCGGCGCCGGGCACCAGGCGATTTACGAGGCTGCTTTTGCCCACACCCGAAGGACCCAGCACCAGGGTGGTTTTTCCCAGCAGGCGCTGCGGCAAATCGGCCAGGTCGGCCGGCGCTGAGGCTTGTGCAGCCGATGCCGGCTTGACAGCCAGAGGCAGCACCACCTGCCCCATATCGCGGTAGGGGGCCAGCCTGGCCCAAGCCCGGTCAAACAGCGGCCCCAGGTCCTTTTTATTGAGCCCGATCAGCACCTCTATGCCCTGAGCCCGTGCGGCAATCAGGGCGCGGGCGAGCTGGCTTTCAGAAAACTCCGGCTCGGCCGCGAGCAGCACCAGCACCTGGTCCAAATTGGCGGCAAAGGATTTGGTGCGCAGCTCGTCTTGCCGGTAGAGCAGGTTGCGCCGCGGCTCGAGCGCCTCGATGGTGCCCTCATCCTGCGTGGGCAGCCAGCGCACCTGGTCGCCGACCACCGCCTGGTTCTTTTTGCCCCGCGGGTGGCATAAGAAGCGCTCGCCCTGCGGGGTTTCGATCAGCACATGGCGGCCGAAGCTGGCGGTCACCAGCCCTGCTTGGGTCAAGTCTGAGGCGGGACTGCTGGGCCTGGGTTTCAAGCGTTCAGGGCGTCGACCTGGGTCGCGCAAGCAAAGTCCCGGGCCGAGATGCCGTTCACATCATGGGTGTTCCAACGCACGGTGCAGTGGCCAAAGCTCACGTGCAGGTCCGGGTGGTGGTCCTGCTGGTGGGCAATGAAGGCCAGCGCGTTGACGAAAGCCATGGTGCGGTGAAAGTCGGGGAAGCGAAAGGTTTTTTCCAGCGCGTCGTCGATCAGGCGCCAACCCTGGGGGGCAGCGCCGTTGAGTTCGCTCAGGCGGGTGACGATTTCGGTGGCGCTCAGTGCGCGCAGCGGCGCTGAACCTGCGCCGCTCATGGGGATACCGTCGCCATGGCGGGGGTGTTCAGCCGCGACAGCCGCTCCGAGGCCGGCGGGTGCGAATAGTAGAACCGCGCGTACACCGGGTCGGGCGTGAGCGTGCTGGCGTTGTCCTGGTAGAGCTTGAGCAGCGCGCTGCCCAGATCGCCTCCGCTGGTCTGCTGGCAGGCATAGGCATCGGCCTGGAATTCATGGCGGCGCGACAGGTGCGCCGACAGCGGTGAGACAAAGTAGCTAAACACCGGTATCACCAGCAAAAACAGCAGCAGCGCTATCGCGTCATTGGCCGCACCCAACTGGGGCAGCACTCCCAGGCCGGTATAAAACCAGACCTGCTGAGACAGCCAGCCCAGCAGGGCCAGGCCGCCCAGGCTCAGGCCGAACATCAGAGCAATGCGCTGCAGGATGTGCTTGTGCTTGAAGTGGCCCAGTTCATGGGCCAGCACCGCATCGACCTCGCCGGGGTTCAATTGCTTGAGCAGGGTGTCGTAAAACACCACCCGTTTGGCCGCGCCAAAGCCGGTGAAGTAGGCGTTGGCGTGGGCCGAACGCTTGCTGCCATCCATGACAAACAGGCCCTTGGCCGAAAACCCGCAGCGCTGCATCAAGGCGGTAACCCGCGTCTTCAACTGCTCGTCTTGCAGGGGTTCGAACTTGTTGAACAGGGGGGCGATCACGGTGGGGTAGAGCACCAGGATAAGCAGGTTAAAGCCCATCCAGGCGGCCCAGACCCAGAGCCACCACAGTGCGCCGGTGCTGCCCATCAGCCAGACAATCAGCGCCACGATGGGCAGCCCGATCAGCGCGCCCACAGCAGTGGACTTGAGCAGATCGCCCAGCCACAAAGCCGGCGTGGTTTTGTTGAAGCCAAAACGCTCTTCCAGCCGGAAGGTCGAATACCAGGACAGGGGCAGGTCCAGCAGCCCGCCGATCAGGGCAAAGCCGGCCACCAGTGCCACCTGCCGCAGCAGGGGGCTGGTCTGAGCCAGGCTGCTTGAGTTGATCCACTGATCGAGCAGGCTCAGGCCGCCCAGCAGGGTCCAGCCCAGCAGCACGGCGGTGCTCCAAGCCAGGTCGATGGTGGCCAGCCTGGACTTGGCCAGGGTGTAGTCGGCCGCTTTTTGGTGCGCGTCCAGCGAGATGCGGTCGGCAAAGGCCTGCGGCACGCTGCTGCGGTGCTGTGCCACATGGCGCACCTGGCGGCCGTTCAGGTACAGCTTGGTCAGAACGCCGAGCAGCAGCGCGGCGCTAAACGCTATTGTCCACAGGGTTGAAGCTTCATTCATAGAGGGAAGTTTAGGTGATCGGCGACAATCTTTTGATGAGCTCTCCCCAAGCCCCCAGCGCCCAGCTTGCCAAGTCCGATCAAAACCTGGTCTGGGTCGATTGCGAGATGAGTGGGCTGGATCCGGAAAAGGAGCGCTTGCTCGAAATTGCCGTCGTCATCACCGGCCCGCACCTGCAGCCGCGCATCGAGGGCCCGGTGCTGGTGATCCATCAAGGCGAGGCAGTGCTCAGTGGCATGGACGCCTGGAACAAAGGCACCCACGGCAAGAGCGGTTTGATTGACAAGGTGCGTGCCAGCACCCTGAGCGAGGCGCAGGCCGAGCAACAGTTGCTTGATTTCATCGCCCGTTATGTGCCTAAGAGCGCATCGCCGCTGTGCGGCAACACCATCAGCCAGGACAGGCGCTTTCTGGTCAAGTACATGCCCAAGCTCGAGGCCTGGCTGCACTATCGCAATCTGGATGTGAGTACGCTCAAGGAGCTGGCCAAGCGCTGGAAGCCGGCGGCCTACAGCAGCTTCAAGAAGGCCCAAAGCCATACCGCGCTGGCCGATGTGCACGAGTCCATGGAAGAATTGGTGCACTACCGCGAGCATTTGCTCAAGCTCTAAGCGGGTGCTTTGAGCGCTCCGTCCTCGACTTAGTCGTCGATCGAGGCGCTCCAGCGCTGGTCCCATGTTTTATTCAGTTCGCGCCGGTCACGCTTGGTGGGGCGACCATGCTCTATGGTCTGTGCCGGCTCACTGTGCAGGCGCAGCCGCTCACGCAGCTGTTCGCGCCCGCGCAGGCTGTCTTCGGTTTCTTCATAGAGTTGTTGGGCCACCACCGCTGGGCCCCGTTGCTGCGACAAGCCCTTGACCACCACCGTGCGAGGCATCGGCGTTTTGATCAGCAATCGATCACCGGCGCGCACGTCATGGGCTGGCTTGATGGTGTGGCCATTGAGCTGAACCCGGCCTTTGCCGACTTCTTCAACCGCCAGTGCCCGCGTCTTGAAAAACCGTGCGGCCCACAGCCACTTGTCGATGCGCATCGTCTCCATCGCTGAGCCTGCCCGGAGTTGGCCTGTCAGCGGGCGGCGCCCAGGGCCAGAGCCTCATCGCGGCTGCGTGCCAGCGCTTGCAGGTCAGGGCCTTGCATCGTGGCCCAACCGGCCAGGTGCTGCTCAGACACATCGGCCAGCGCCTCGATCCAGGCGACCTGGTCATTGAGGCAGGGGATGTAGTGGAACTCCTGGCCGCCGGCCTCCAAAAACGCTTCGCGGGCCTCGTCTTCGATCTCTTCCAGCGTCTCCAGGCAGTCGGCGGTAAAGCCCGGGCAGATCACGTCGACCGAGCGGGTGCCGGCCTTCGCCATGGCCACCAAAGTGGGCTCGGTGTAGGGCTCCAGCCATTTGGCTTTGCCAAAGCGCGACTGGAAGGTGACGGTGTAACGGTCCTTGCTCAAGCCCAGGCTTTGCGCCAGCAGGCGGGCCGTCTTGTAGCACTCGCAGTGGTAAGGGTCGCCCAGCTCCAGCGTTCGCGCCGGCACGCCGTGAAAGCTCATCACCAGATGCTCAGCCTGGCCTTGGGCCTTCCAGTGCGCACGCACCGAAGTGGCCAGCGCCTCGATGTAGGCCGCATCGTCGTGGTAATGGTTGACAAAGCGCAACTCGTGCAAGCGTCGCGCTTTTTGCGACCAGGCAAACACCGCGTCAAACACACTGGCGGTGGTGGTGGCGCTGTACTGCGGGTAGGCTGGCAGCACCAGCACCCGGTCGACCCCGGCGCGCTTGAATTCTTCAAGTTGAGAGGCGATGGACGGCGAGCCGTAGCGCATGGCGTAGCGCACCTCGACCTGGTGGCCGCGTTCGGCCAGCACCTGGCCGAGCAGGACGGACTGTTTTTCGGTCCAGACCCGCAGCGGCGAGCCCTGGGGTGTCCAGATGCTGGCGTATTTGGCCGCCGATTTCTTGGGCCGTATCCGCAAAATAATGCCGTGCAGGATCAGCCACCAGATCGGCCGGGGAATTTCCACCACGCGCTGGTCGCTCAGAAATTCAGCCAAGTAGGCGCGCAGGGCGGGGGCCGTCGGGGCGTCGGGCGTGCCCAGATTGCAATAGAGCACCCCGGTGCGTGCGCCGCGGGCGGGCGCGCTGCCATGGGTGTAGGCGGGTTCGGCAGAAAACGGCATGTGCGGTATTCTCGCCCACCATGCTCGACCGACTTAAAGTCCGGGCCATTACCCTGGACCTGGACGATACCCTCTGGCCCATCTGGCCCATCATTGCCCGCGCCGAAAAGGCTTTGCAGGAGTGGCTGCGCCATCGCGCTCCCCGTACCGCAGACTGGATGGCCGACGACCTGCAGCGCCACCGCCTGCGTGAGCAGATCACGCGCGAGCGGCCCCAGGACAAGCACCAACTCAGTGCCCTGCGCACCGAACTGATCCGGCGGGCGCTGCTGCTGTGCGGCGAGCCGGCCGAACTGGCCGTTCCGGCCTATGAGGTGTTTTTCGAGGCTCGCCAGCAGGTCGAGTTGTTCGAAGACGCGCTGCCGGCGCTCGAATTCCTGGCCGCGCGCTACCCGCTGGTGGCCCTGTCCAACGGCAATGCCGACATCCAAAAAGTCGGCCTGGGCCGGTTTTTCAAGGCCAGCTTCAGCGCTGAGGCCCTGGGTGTGGGCAAGCCCGAGGCCGCCATCTTCCATGCGGGCGCGCAGGCCGCCGGCGCGGCGCCCGAGCAGGTTTTGCACATTGGAGACGATGCCGGACTGGACGTGCTGGGCGCCCTGGCCTGTGGCATGCAGACTGTGTGGGTCAACCGGGGCGATCATCCCTGGCCGCATGCCGAACAGCCGCATGAAACCGTCAGCCAGCTGCACGAGCTGACCGAGTTGCTGCGATGAATTTCCACAAACCCCGTCTGAGGAGTACCCCATGAGTCTGAAAATTTACGGCATTGCCGCTTCCCGCGCCGCCCGCCCGCTGTGGGTGGCCCATGAGCTGGGTCTGAGCTACGAACATGTGCCCACCCCTTACGCGGGTGGCGCCACCCGTACGCCGGAATTTCTTCAGCTCAATCCCAACGGCCACATTCCGGTGGTCGACGACCACGGTGTCATCGTCTGGGAGTCCATGGCCTGCGCGCTCTATCTGGCACAGCGCTACCAGGGCGCCGATGGCAGCAGCCTGGCCGGCGCGACGCCTTCTGAGCAGGCCGATGTGTTGCGCTGGAGCTTCTGGGTGGTGACCGAATGCGAAAAAGACGCGCTGAGCGTGCTGATGCACACCGTGGCCATGCCGGCTGACAAGCGCAAGCCGGAACTGGCGCAGGAGGCCGCTGCCCGGCTGCAAGTTCCGCTCAAGGTGCTGGAGCAGCACCTGGGCCGCAGCGGTACCTACCTGGCCGGCCAGCGTTTCACCGTAGCCGATGTCTGCGTCGCCTCAGTGCTGGGCTGGGCCCTGCCCATGGCCGCCTTGTTCGAAGACAAGCCCCTGGCTGCAGACTGGCTCAAGCGCTGCCTAGCCAGGCCGGCGCAGCAGCAGGTCAGGGCGCTGGCGCGCAAGGCTTGAGCGCCGCCCCAGCGCTATACGGCGTCTAATTGGGGCGCGCCATCGCCGCGAGGGCGCGGCTCCCACACAGTCACTGGCCTGCCAATAGGAGGTGGGAGCGTGAGGTGGGAGCGCCGCCCCGGCGCGATACGGCGCTTAAACCGTCAGCGGGGGCTTGCTTTGATCAGCCTGGCGACCCAAAGCGAGACCGGCCGTCTGGCCCGAGCGCACTGCGCCTTCTAGGGTGGCCGGGTAGGGGCCTTGCACATAGTCGCCGCAGGCCAGCACTCTGGCATCGCCGGGCAGAACCTGCATGGGCGGGCGCTGCAAGCCCGGCGTGCAGGCAAAGGTGGCTCGCCGCTCGATCACTGTTTGCACCAACTCCAGCCGGTCCAGTCCCAACTGCTGGCGGGCCTGCTCCTGCACCCCGGCCATCAGGGCCGAGCGGTCCTGGGTGCTGGCGCTGATCACAAAAGCCAGCAGGCCGGCCGGCCCGCCGAGTTGGCCGCGGTCAAAGACGAATTGAGCGCAGGCCCCGGGCCGGTCTGCGCATTCATCGAGCGCAAGCATGGGCTGGGCCAGTTGTACGCCCGGGGCCCAGGCATACACCGTGGCGATGGCCTCGTACTGCAAGGTATCGGCCAGGCCTCGCCAGGGCGCTGCATCGGGCAGCGGCTGCACAAGGCGGGCCGCTTCGGTGGCGGGGCAGGCCAGCACCACGGCGTCAAACAGGCTGCTATCGCCCGCCTGCTGCGCGTCCCACTGCAATTGCCACTGTGCGCCGGCCCGTGCCAAGGTCCGTACCCGCAGGCCCAGGCGCACCTGCTGGCCGGACTGCGCCAGTTGGCGCAGCGCCGCATCGGGTAGCAGCGCGCTCAGGTCGCGCAGGGGCAGCAGCAGGTCCGAGCCGCCCGACTCACCCAGCAGGGCGTCTTGCATCACCCGCAGGAACACCTGTGCGCTGGCGCGCTCGGCCGGCGTGTTCAGCGCCGAGATGCACAGCGGCTCGATCAACTCGCGCATCACCCGGGGCGGCAGGCCGGCGCACAGCGCTTGTACGCTGGCCTGCTCAGCACAGACAAAACCCTGGGCCTGCCACTGGCGGGCGCGCAGCAGCAGGGCCAGCTTGTCAGCCCAGCCCCAGCCGCGTGCGCTCAGCACGCCCAGGGCCACGGCCAGGATGGACCAGCGCGGCCACCCAGGCAGTCGCAGGCCACGTCCGTCGGCAAAGCGCAGTGACAGCGGGGCGCGCTGCAGGTCTTGCTGCGGATCCAGGCCGAGCTCGCGCATGAGCCGCAAGGTCTCGCTATAGGCGCCGATCAGGATGTGCTGTCCGTTGTCTAGATTTAGGCTTTGGCCACCGTGCTCGAGCGCTAGGCGCCTGGCCCGGCCGCCGGGCTGGCGGGACGCCTCGATCAGTTCGACCTGATGGCCTAGCCGCGCGGCCTGCACTGCGGCGGCGCAGCCGGCCCAGCCCGCGCCGACAACGGCCACCCGCATCAGACCACGCGACCGAAGGCCTGCGTTTTCCAGGCCAGCCAGAACTTGCGCAGCGGCGTCAGGCTGACCCTTTGGTGCAGCACCTGAAAGCCGTCGGCCTGGATCTCGCGCAGCAAGGTGCGGTAGATGCTGGCCATCATCAGGCCCGGCTTTTGCGCCCGTTGATCGGCCGCCGGCAGCAAGGCCAGCGCCTCGTCGTAAAGGCGCAGGGCGCGCTCGGCCTGAAACTGCATCAGCGCGACAAAGTTCGGCGAGTGCTGGCGTTGCAAGATTTCGTGGGCCTTCACGTCGAACTGCTGCAACTCGCTGATGGGCAGGTAGATGCGGCCGCGCAGGGCGTCCTCACCCACATCGCGGATGATGTTGGTGAGCTGAAAGGCCAGGCCCAGCCTGTGGGCGTAGGTGGTGGTGGCGTCCTGGGTCTGGCCGAAGATGCGCGCCGCCACCTCGCCGACCACCGAGGCCACCAGATGGCAGTAGCGCATCAGTGCGGGCAGGTCGAGGTAACGGCTTTGCTGCAGATCCATCTCGCAGCCCTCGATCACCGCCAGCAGGTGCTCCGCGGTGATGCCGTAGACCGGCGCCCAGGGCATCAGCGCTTTGAGCACCGGGTGGCTGGGCGCACCGGCGTAGGCAGCGGCCACTTCGCTGCGCCACCAGGCCAGCTTGGTGTGGGCCACGCCCGGGTCGCGCATTTCGTCGACCACATCATCGACCTCACGGCAAAATGCATAAAAGGCGGTGATGGCGGCCCGCCTGTCCTTGGGCAGGAAAAGGAAGGCGTAATAAAAGCTGCTGCCCGATGCGGCGGCTTTTTGTTGAACGTACTGCTCCGGGCTCATCCGCACATTGTCGCCGCACGGCAAACTCCGGCGCCTGAATCGGGCATGTCCTGGTGCAGGGGCGAGGGCTCAGGTCGCTGGACTTACGGCCGAGGACTTGACGAATTTATGTAACTAAGTTACAAATTGACTTGGTTTTTTTCTGTGCATTCAAGCCTTGATCAGTGGTCTGGCTTATGAGATTCTTAGATCTGCCTTGAACGATGACCGCGCGAAGGGCACAAGGTGTCGGGAGCCAGTCCCGGTGATTGAAGTCTTACTCAGTTACACGAGCCGAAGGCCCAGGCCAGATTTGAGCCACGCGGCGGACTCTTTTTTATGACCTCATCGATCCCCCCGTCTGAACTGGATATCGTGATCTTCGGCGGCGCCGGCGATCTGTCCTTTCGCAAACTGCTGCCGGCCCTGTACATGGCGCATCTGCACGAGCGCTTGCCGGCCAGCGCACGCATCATTGCGGTGGGCCGCCAGCCCTGGTCGCGCGAGCAGTACCTGGATTTCATAGGCGCTCGCTCGCCACAGTTCATCGAAGCGCCGTCTTTTGACGCAGTGTCCTGGGACGGATTTGTTCAGCGCTTGCACTACGTCAGCCTGGATGTGACGGATGCCCCAGCTTATGAGGCTTTGCGGGCCCTGGGCCTGTCGGCGGTGCAGCGGGTGTTCTACCTGGCCACCGCGCCGGGCTTGTTTACCGGCATCTGCGCCCATTTGGACACAGCCGGCCTGGTCGACGCCCACTCCCGCGTGGTGCTGGAAAAGCCCCTGGGCACTGACCTGGCCTCGGCCCAGGCCATCAACACCGAGGTGGCGCGACACTTTCGCGAGGAGCAGATCTACCGCATCGACCACTACCTGGGCAAGGAAACGGTGCAAAACCTGATGGTGCTGCGCTTTGGCAACGCGATGTTCGAGCCGCTGTGGCGGGCGCCCTTCATCAAGAGCGTGCAAATTACCGTGGCCGAGACGGTGGGCGTGGGCAGCCGCGCAGGCTTTTATGACGGTGCAGGTGCGCTGCGCGACATGGTGCAAAACCATCTGCTGCAACTGCTGTGCATCGTGGCCATGGAGCAGCCGATCTCGCTGGATGCCGACGATGTGCGCGACGAAAAGCTCAAGGTGTTGCGCTCGCTGCGCAAAATGGACCTGGCCGATATCCGGCGCGACACCGTGCGCGGCCAGTACGCCGAGGGCGTGGCCGACGGGCAGTCCGCTCTGAGCTATCAGCAGGAAGAGGGCGTGGCGCCGGGCAGCCGCACCGAGACTTTTGTGGCCCTGCGTGCCCACATCAACAACGCACGCTGGGCCAACGTGCCGTTTTTCCTGCGTACCGGTAAGCGCATGGCCAAACGGCATTCACAGATCATCATCGAGTTTGCCGAGCAGCCGTTTTCGATTTTCGGCGCCGGCCCCAAGCACCAGCCCAACCGGCTCATCATCACCCTGCAGCCCGAGGAGTCCATTCATCTGGGCCTGATGGTCAAGGAGCCAGGATCGGGCATGAACCTGCATCCGGTCAAGCTCGAGCTCGACCTGCAGTCGTCCTCCAACAAGCGCCGCGCCGAGGCCTATGAGCGCTTGCTGATTGATGTCATCAAGGGCAGGCTGACCCACTTCATGCGCCGCGACGAGCTGGAAGCTGCCTGGCGCTGGGTTGAGCCCATCCTCGACGGCTGGCAGGCGCTGGACGACAAGCCGCGACCCTACGCTGCAGGCAGTTGGGGACCGGCCGCTTCGTCAGCCCTGATGGCGCGTGAGAACCTGAGCTGGTTCGAGGAGACCTGATCATGACTTTGATGCAACAGTCTTTAGCGGCGCGCTCTGCTGCGCAGCAGCCCTTGCCAAGCCCGCCTTTATAGGCGACGTCCCTCAGGAGTTCCCCATGAGCATCGCCCGTCATCCTCGTTTGCTCGAAGTCACAGCCCGCATCGAGCAGCGCAGCGTTGCCAGCCGAGCCGCCTATCTGGCGGTGGTGCAGGCGGCCCGCAAACCCGGCCCCTACCGCAGCGGCATGGGCTGCGCCAACGCCGCCCATGCGTATGCGGCCATGCCGGCTTCGGACAAGCTGGCCCTGCGGCAGGAGCGTGCGCCCCATCTGGGCGTGATCACCGCCTACAACGACATGCTCTCGGCCCACCAGCCCTATGAGAATTACCCCGAGCGCATCCGCCGCAGCGCCCGCAGCGCCGGCGCGACCGCGCAGGTCGCGGGCGGGGTACCCGCCATGTGCGACGGCATCACCCAGGGCGAAGACGGCATGGAGCTGTCGCTGTTTTCGCGCGACGTGATCGCCCTGGCCACCGCAGTGGGCTTGTCGCATGGGGTGTTCGATGCGGCCCTGCTTTTGGGCGTGTGTGACAAGATCGTGCCCGGCCTCTTCATGGGCGCTTTGCAGTTTGGGCATCTGCCGACCGTGTTTGTGCCGGCCGGACCTATGAGCTCGGGCCTGGCCAACGATGCCAAGGCCAAAGTCAGGCAGCAGTTTGCGCAAGGTCTGGTCGACCGCCAGGCGCTGCTCGATGCCGAGCAGGCCGCCTACCACGGGCCTGGAACCTGCACCTTCTACGGCACCGCCAACTCCAACCAGATGCTGATGGAGATCATGGGCTTGCACCTGCCGGGCTCGTCCTTCATCAACCCGGGCACGCCCCTGCGCGATGCACTGACCGAGGCCGCGGTGCAGCAGGCGGTGGTGCTCTCGCGCCTGGGCGATGCGGGGCTGGGCTATCAGATCAATGCGCGGGTGATCGTCAATGCCATCGTCGGTCTGCTGGCCACTGGCGGCTCGACCAACCATACCCTGCATCTGGTGGCGATGGCCCGTGCGGCCGGCTGGATCATCTCCTGGGACGACTTTGCCGAGCTCTCGGCCTGCGTGCCCTTGCTGGCACGCATCTACCCCAACGGGTCGGCCGATGTGAACCATTTCCACGCGGCCGGCGGCATGGGCTTTTTGATCGGCCAGCTGCTGAGTGCCGGCCTGCTGCATGAGGAGGTCCAGACCATCGCAGGCCCGGGCCTGGCGCGTTATACCCAGGAGCCCTGGCTGGACGGCGATCAGCTGCATTGGCGGCCAGCGGCTGCGCAGTCGGCTGACGAGCAGGTGCTGCGGCCCATCGATCGGCCTTTCAGTGCCGACGGCGGCCTGCGCCTGCTGCAGGGCAATTTGGGGCGGGCGGTGGTCAAGGTGTCGGCGATTGCCCAGCAACACCGGCGGGTGCGCGCGCCTGCGCTGGTGCTCAACGATCAAAAGCAGCTGGAGCAACTGTTCAAGCAGGGACAGCTCGAGCGCGATTTTGTGGCGGTAGTGCGCTACCAGGGGCCGCAGGCCAATGGCATGCCCGAGTTGCACAAGCTCACGCCGATTTTGGGCGTGCTCCAGGACAAAGGCCATGCGGTGGCGCTGGTCACCGACGGGCGCATGTCGGGTGCCTCTGGCAAGGTGCCGGCTGCCATTCATGTCTCGCCCGAGGCCCTGGCTGGTGGCAATCTCGCTCGGGTGCAGGACGGCGACTGGATCACGCTCGATTGCGAGCAGCAGCAGCTAGAGCTCGAGGTCGATGCCGCTGATCTGGCCCGCAGGACGGTCGAGCTGCCCGACTTGAGCGACCGCCAGCGCGGCAGTGGCCGCGACCTTTTTGCCTTGTTTCGCCAGCATGCCGCCCCAGCCGAGTCCGGCGCCTCGCCCCTGCTCGGCCTGTTTTGAAGCCTGCCATGAACACGCCAATCCTTGCCTTTTCCAAGCCGGCCTTTCGCTCCCGCGTGGTCCCGGTCATCGTGATCACCGATGTTGCCCAGGCGGTGCCGCTGGCCCATGCGCTGCTGGCCGGTGGCATCGACGTGATGGAGATCACTTTGCGCCATGCCGCCGGCTTGCCGGCCATCGCGGCGGTGGCGCGGGCGGTGCCGGCCATGCATGTGGGCGCCGGTACCGTCACCCGGCCGCAGGAGATGTTGCAGGCCCGCGATGCGGGTGCCCGCTTTGCGCTCTCGCCGGGCTCAAGCGATGCGCTTGCCCAGGCGGCCATCGATTGCGATCTGCCCTTCATACCGGGGGCGATGACGCCCAGCGAGGTGATGCACGCGCGCGACCTTGGCTTTGGCCTGGTCAAGCTGTTCCCGGCCGCGCAAGCCGGCGGGGTGGCCATGCTCAAGGCCCTGGGCGGGCCGCTGCCCGACATGAAGTTCTGCCCGACCGGCGGGGTGTCTTTGGCCAATCTGCCGGAGTACCTGCAGCAGCCCAATGTGGCCATGGTCGGCGGCTCCTGGCTCACCCCACTTGATGCCCTCGCTCAGGGGCGTTGGCAGGACATCACCGCCCTGGCTGCGCAGGCGGTGGCGGCAGCTGCATAGTCCGCTCCTAGGTTTGTCTACATCCGCACACTTCGCCAGATCATCAGCGCCACATCGGCGGGTCCAAGTTGCAGCCTTTGGCGCAGCACTGCCGGCCCCAGAGCTTGCACCCGCTCGGCGATGCGCAGGCCGCCTTGCACCACCAGGCGCAGCTCCCAGCCGGCGCGGCCGGGCACCTGCCGCACCAGTGGGGCGCCCTGCAGCATCAAGCCGCGGGCCCAGGCCAGGGCCTCCTGCAGCAAGTCAGCCATCGCCGCCGAGTCTTGGCCCTGTCGCAAATCGGCGGGGCTCAGGCCATGCTCGCTCAGCATATCGCCGGGCAGGTAGAGCCGGCCGCGCGGCAGGTCTTCGCTCAGGTCTTGCCAGAAATTGATCAGTTGCAAGGCGGTGCAAATCGCGTCGCTTTGGCGCGACAAGGCATCGTCGTCAATGCCATACAGATGCAGCAGCAAACGCCCCACTGGGTTGGCCGAGCGGCGGCAGTAATCGAGCAGTTGTTCGCGGCTGTCGTAGTGGTGCTGCACCACGTCCTGTTCAAAGGCGCTGAGCAGGTCGGTCAGCAGATGGAGCGGCAGCTTGAATTGGCGCAGCACAGGCGCCAGCGCACCGAAGACCTGCGGCCAGCGATCGCTTCCAGGCAGGCCCTGGGCGCAGGCCTGCAAGTCGCTGCGGTACTGGGCCAGCAGGGCCAGGCGCTCGGTTGGGTTGGCATCGCCCTCATCGGCCAGGTCGTCGGCGGTCCGGGCAAAACCGTAAATGGCACGCACCGCCGGCCGCAGCCGCGGCGGGCACAGCAGCGATGCCACCGGGAAGTTTTCGTAGTGATCGACGCCGTGGGCAGGGGAGGGCATGGAGTTGCGGCTGCGGCCGCATGGCAAAGGCAGGTCGGGATTGTCGCCGCAGACGCTGGCGTTCTGCCTTGCAGCGCCTGTGGGTAAAATCGTCGGATTCCTAAATCAGGAGCGGGGGTGGGCGGTCTGGGCGCAGTGGCAGGTCCCAGACCCCCGTTTTGATTTTTCAGGCGCGCGGGTGGCGAAATTGGTAGACGCACCAGGTTTAGGTCCTGACGCCAGCAATGGTGTGGGGGTTCGAGTCCCCCCCCGCGCACCACCTCGGGGCTTGCCGGCCTTCGGGCTGAGCCGACTCGGGCTTGCGCCCCCGCATTCCCAGCCAGCAGGTCTGGGGATGCTGCTGGGCTAGAATATAGGGTTTCCGATCAGGCTCCCGTGCGGCCTTTTCAGGCCGCCGCAGCGGGCCGCCCTTGCGCAAGCTTCAGATTGCGCGTGAGCCCCCTGCCCAGCCACACGAACCAAGTTTCTTTTAGGAGCAGAATATGGCCGTCACCGTTGAAACCTTGGACAAGCTCGAGCGCAAGATCACCTTGAGCTTGCCTGTCGGCACCATCCAAAACGAGGTGGACAGCCGCCTCAAGCGCCTGGCCCGCACGGTCAAGATGGACGGTTTCCGTCCGGGCAAGGTGCCTATGAATGTGGTGGCCCAGCGCTACGGCTATTCGGTGCAGTACGAGGTGATGAACGACAAGGTTGGCGAAGCCTTTGCCGTGGCTGCCAACGAGGCCAATTTGCGCGTGGCCGGCCAACCTCGCATCAGCGAGAAAGAGGGCGCCCCCGAGGGCCAGCTGCAGTTCGATGCAGTCTTCGAGGTCTACCCCGAGGTGACCATCAAGGACCTGTCCAGTGCCGAGGTCGAGCGGGTGAGTTCGCAGGTGACCGAGGAAGCCATCGACAAGACGGTGGAGATTTTGCGCAAGCAGCGCCGCAGTTTTGCCCAGCGCGCCATGGACGCCGCCGCCCAGGACGGTGACCGTGCCACCATCGACTTCGAAGGCAAGATCGACGGCGAGCCTTTTGCTGGCGGCAAGGCCGAGGACTTTCAGTTCCTTATCGGCGACGGTCAGATGCTTAAGGAGTTTGAAGAAGCTGTGCGTGGCATGAAGTCGGGCGAGAGCAAGACCTTCCCCCTGAACTTCCCGGCCGACTATCACGGCAAGGACGTGGCCGGTAAGCAGGCTGACTTTTTGGTGACCGTCAAGAAAATTGAAGCGGCTCACCTGCCCGAGGTCAACGAAGCGTTTGCCAAGTCTTTGGGTATCGCCGAAAGCTCGGTGGAGTCCCTGCGCGCCGACATCCGCAAGAACCTTGAGCGCGAGCTCAAGTTCCGCTTGATCTCGCGCAACAAGAGCGCGGTGATGGACGCGCTGGTGGCTCAGGCTGAGCTCGATATTCCCAAGGCCAGCGTGCAGGCCGAGCTCGAGCGCCTGGTGGAAGGCGCCCGTGCCGACCTTAAGCAGCGCGGTGTCAAGGACGCCGACAAAGCCCCGATTCCCGAAGACCTGTTCCGCCCCCAGGCGGAAAAGCGGGTACGTCTGGGCCTGGTGGTGGCCGAACTGGTGCGCGCCAATGAGCTGCAGGCTAAGCCCGAGCAGGTCTCAGCCCATATTCAGGAACTGGCGTCCAGCTACGAAAAGCCCGAGGATGTGGTGCGTTGGTACACCGGCGACCGCCGCCGCATGGCCGAGGTTGAGGCGGTGGTGATCGAAAACAACGTCACCGACTTCGTCCTGTCCAAGGCCAAGGTGAACGAAAAGGCCCTCGGCTTTGACGAGCTGATGGGCCAGTCCTGATCCGGGATTGATCCGATCATCATGGGGCTTGTGCCTTTTGGTACAGGCCCCATTTGTTTTAGGTACAGTAGAAACGTCCGCTCGGCACCAGCCGGGCATGTTGGAGAAGCAAGCCATGAAGCCTTTTGAAGTTTTTTCCGGTCCGCGCAGCGGCGCTTTGGACACCCAGGCCCTGGGCATGGTGCCGATGGTGATCGAGCAGTCCGGCCGTGGCGAGCGCGCCTATGACATCTATTCGCGCTTGCTCAAGGAACGGGTGATTTTTCTGGTCGGCCCGATCAACGACCAGATGGCCAACCTGGTGGTGGCTCAGCTCCTGTTCCTGGAAAGCGAGAACCCGGACAAGGACATTTCGCTTTACATCAATTCCCCCGGCGGCTCGGTCAGCGCCGGCATGGCCATTTACGACACCATGAATTTCATCAAGCCCGATGTCAGCACCTTGTGCACCGGCATGGCGGCCAGTATGGGGGCCTTTTTGCTGGCCGCGGGCGCCAAGGGCAAGCGTTACAGCCTGCCCAATTCCAAGGTCATGATCCACCAGCCGCTGGGCGGTGCCCAGGGTCAGGCCACCGAGATCGAGATTGCCGCGCGCGAGATTCTCAAGACCCGCGAGCAGCTCAACAAAATCCTGGCCGAAACCACCGGCCAGCCGCTGGAGAAGATCGACCGCGACACCGAGCGTGACTACTTCCTCTCGGCGCAAGAGTCCAAGGACTACGGCCTGGTCGACCAGGTCATTGCCAAGCGGCCCTGAAGGTAGGACGCTGGCCGGCCCTGACGGGGTGAACGGCCAAGCTCAGGCGGCCCGCCCGGACCGGTCCGGACGGGCCTTTTCTATTGGTTATCATTAGTCATTCGTATTCCCGAGAGCCTTCCCGGCTCCGCAAAGGTCAGTTACATGCCCGAGAAAAAAGGCTCATCCGGCGAGAAGACGCTCTACTGCTCGTTTTGCGGCAAGAGCCAGCACGAAGTCAAGAAGCTGATCGCCGGTCCTTCGGTCTTTATTTGCGACGAGTGCATCGACCTGTGCAACGAGATCATTCGCGACGAGTTGCCCGCTCTTGATGATGCCAAGGCTGCCCGCGGCGACCTGCCCGCTCCCAGCGAGATCAAGGGCACGCTCGACGCCTATGTGATCGGCCAGGAGGCGGCCAAGCGCATGCTGGCGGTGGCGGTGTACAACCACTACAAGCGCCTGCGGCACAAGGACTCGGCCAAGAAGGACGACGTCGAACTGTCCAAGAGCAACATCTTGCTGGTAGGACCCACTGGCTCCGGCAAGACCTTGCTGGCCCAGACCCTGGCGCGCACGCTCAATGTGCCCTTCGTCATGGCCGACGCCACCACGCTCACCGAAGCCGGCTACGTGGGTGAGGACGTCGAGAACATCATTCAGAAGCTGCTGCAAAGTTGCAACTACGAGGTTGAGCGGGCTCAGCAGGGCATCGTCTACATCGACGAGATCGACAAGATCTCGCGCAAGTCTGACAACCCCTCCATCACCCGCGATGTGTCGGGCGAGGGCGTGCAGCAAGCCCTGCTCAAGCTCATCGAAGGCACCATGGCCTCAGTGCCGCCGCAGGGCGGTCGCAAGCATCCCAATCAAGACTTCCTGCAGGTTGACACCACCAACATCTTGTTCATCTGCGGCGGCGCTTTTGCCGGCCTGGAGAAGGTCATCGAAAGCCGCACCGAGGCCTCAGGCATCGGCTTTGGTGCCACCGTCAAGAGCAAGAAGTCGCGCAGCCTGACCGATGTGTTCAAGGACGTCGAGCCCGAGGACCTCATCAAGTTCGGTCTTATCCCCGAGTTGGTAGGCCGCCTGCCTGTGGTGGCCACCCTGGATGAGCTGACCGAAGACGCGTTGGTGCAAATTTTGACCGAGCCGCGCAACGCCACCGTCAAGCAGTTTTCCAAGCTCATCGCGATGGAAGGCGTGGACCTGGAAATTCGGCCCTCGGCCCTCAAGGCCATCGCCCGCAAGGCCCTGGCCCGCAAGACCGGGGCTCGCGGCCTGCGCTCCATACTGGAGCATGCCCTGATCGACACCATGTATGAGCTGCCCACGGCCAGCAATGTCGAAAAGGTGGTGGTCGACGAGTCCACCATCGAAGAAGAAAAGCCCCCGCTGCTGGTTTTGCGGGAAGCGGCCAAAAAGGCCTGAAACTTGCTGTTTAGGCAATCAGAAGGGTCTGAGGCTTGAAATGAGTGCTTTTCGAACCATCTGTGAAACAGTTTCTGCCGATTTTCGGCAGCGCATCGGCAGTTTTTTGCCGCAAGTCGGCAAGCGCCCCCTAGCTTGAAGGTCATCTATGTCTGGACATCCCACCCTGCCTGCCGTTGCCATCGACCTTCCCCTGTTGCCCCTGCGCGACGTGGTGGTCTTTCCGCACATGGTCATTCCCCTGTTTGTGGGCCGGCCCAAGAGCATCAAGGCGCTCGAATCGGCCATGGAGACCGAGCGGCGCATCATGCTGGTGGCCCAAAAAGCCGCCGCCAAGGATGAGCCTGCGGTCGACGACATGTTCTCGGTGGGCTGCGTGGCCACCATCTTGCAGATGCTCAAGCTGCCCGACGGCACGGTCAAGGTGCTGGTCGAGGGTCAGCAGCGCGCCCGTGTCAACCGCATCATGGAAGGCGAACACCACTTCAGCAGCAACGTCACCCCGGTTGAGCCGCAGGCGGCCCTGCCCGGTGAGCGCGGCAGCGAACTCGAAGCCCTGCGCCGGGCCGTGATGCAGCAGTTCGACCACTACGTCAAACTCAACAAAAAAATCCCGCCCGAGATCCTCACTTCCATTTCCAGCATCGATGACGCAGGCCGCTTGGCCGACACCATCGCCGCCCACCTGCCGCTCAAGCTCGACGCCAAGCAAACCATCTTGGACTTGGACGCGGTGCAAGCCCGGCTGGAGAACCTGTTCGAGCAACTCGAGCGTGAGGTCGACATCCTCAATGTTGACAAGCGCATCCGCGGCCGCGTCAAGCGCCAGATGGAAAAGAACCAGCGCGACTTCTACCTCAACGAGCAGGTCAAAGCCATCCAGAAGGAACTCGGCGAGGGCGAAGACGGCGCCGACGTCGAGGAAATCGAGAAAAAGATCAAGCTCGCCAAGATGCCTCAGCAGGCGCGCAAGAAGGCCGACGCCGAGCTCAAAAAGCTCAAGCTGATGTCGCCCATGTCTGCCGAAGCCACCGTGGTGCGCACTTATATTGATGTGCTCACTGGCCTGCCATGGAGCAAGAAGACCAAGATCAAGCACGACCTGGCGCTGGCCGAAGACGTGCTCAACGAAGACCACTACGGTCTGGAAAAGGTTAAGGACCGCATCGTTGAATACCTCGCGGTGCAGCAGCGGGTGGACAAGGTCAAGGCCCCCATTTTGTGCTTGGTCGGCCCTCCTGGCGTGGGCAAGACATCGCTGGGCCAATCGATCGCCAAGGCCACCGGCCGCAAATATGTGCGCATGGCCCTGGGCGGCATGCGTGACGAGGCCGAGATTCGCGGCCACCGCCGCACCTATATCGGCGCCTTGCCCGGCAAGGTGCTGCAGAGCCTGTCCAAGGTCGGCACCCGCAACCCGCTGTTCTTGCTCGACGAGATCGACAAGCTGGGCACCGACTTCCGCGGCGACCCCTCCAGCGCACTGCTCGAGGTGCTCGACCCGGAGCAAAACCACACCTTCAGCGACCACTACGTCGAGGTCGACTTCGACCTGTCGGACGTGATGTTCGTGGCCACCTCCAATTCCATGAACATCCCGCCGGCCCTACTCGACCGGATGGAAGTCATCCGCTTGGCCGGCTACACCGAAGACGAGAAGACCAGCATCGCGCTGCGCTACCTGCTGCCCAAGCAGCTCAAGAACAACGGCGTGAAAGACGGCGAGCTCGATGTCGCTGAAGCGGCGGTGCGCGACATCGTGCGCTACTACACCCGCGAGGCTGGCGTGCGCTCGCTCGAGCGCGAGCTCTCCAAAATCTGCCGCAAGGTGGTCAAGGGCATACAGCTCAAGAAAATGGAGCCCAAGGTCACAGTCACCCCGGACAACCTCAATGACTTCCTGGGCGTGCGTAAGTTCAATTTTGGACGCGCCGAGAAAACCAACCAGATCGGCCAGGTGGTCGGCCTGGCCTGGACCGAGGTGGGTGGCGACCTGCTCACCATCGAGGCGGCCATCATGCCCGGCAAGGGCCTGATCACCCGCACCGGCTCGCTCGGCGACGTCATGAAGGAATCGGTCGAGGCGGCCCGCACCGTGGTGCGCAGCCGCTCCCCCATCCTGGGCATCAAGGACGAGATGTTCGAAAAGCGCGACATCCACATCCACGTGCCCGACGGCGCAACCCCTAAAGACGGCCCGAGTGCGGGCGCGGCCATGACCACCGCCTTTGTCTCGGCGTTGACCGGTATTCCGGTGCGCAGCGACGTGGCCATGACCGGCGAGATCACCCTGCGTGGTGAGATCACCGCTATTGGTGGCCTCAAGGAAAAGCTGCTCGCGGCCCTGCGTGGCGGCATCAAGACCGTGCTCATCCCTGACGAAAACGCCAAGGACCTGCAAGAAATCCCGGACAACGTCAAAAGCGGCCTGGAAATCATCGCAGTCAAATGGATAGACCAAGTGCTGCAGGTGGCGCTCGAGCGCCAGCCCGTGCCCCTGAGCGACGAGGAAGTTGCCGCCGCAGCGGCAGCAGCTTCTGCCCAAGCAGCCCAGTCCGCGCTGGCTCCGACCAATTTGGTGATCGATCCGGTCAAGCATTGAGCCAACGAAGGGAAGCTCGATAAAAAAACGGGACGACCAAGCAGCAAGTCAAAAAATGCCGCTATAATTTGCGCTCCCTGCGGGAATAGCTCAGTTGGTAGAGCGCAACCTTGCCAAGGTTGAGGTCGACGGTTCGAGACCGTTTTCCCGCTCCAGGTTCAAAGGGCAGCATCTCAAAAGTGCTGTCCTTTTCTATTCGCAGGCCTCGCTCATGAACAAGGCAGGTAAAGCGGGTAGAGCTCCATGCAAGGCGCGGTAGCAAAGCGGTTATGCAACGGATTGCAAATCCGTCTAGCCCGGTTCGACTCCGGGCCGCGCCTCCAGGATAGACGCATCACTGATCCATCGGTGGTGCGTTTTTTTTCTTCTGCACGCTGCAGCACACGGGCTGCACACCTTTGGTAGCCCCTGCGCGACACAGAGGTTCAGACCCAGTCCTGATTGGACCGATACTCCCAGCCGAGCAGGTAGGGTCCGGGCGTGGCCCGGTCGTTTTTAGCGAGACAGGAGAGCTGCATGGATCTATCCATCAAGGCGATTGATTGCGTGGTCAATCCGATCACACCAGAAATCATGGCCACACGGCCGGCGTGGTCCAAAACATTTTGGACCCAGAAAATCGGGCGTAAGCCCGAGGACCTCGTGGGCCTGACCCATGACAAGATGATCGCTGCCATGGATGCGGCGGGCATCGAGAAGTCCTTCTTGCTGGCCGTCAAAATTGGCCGCCAGGGCCTGCCCGGCAGTTGGCACTTGCCCTATGAGGTGGTGGCCGATGCGGTGCAGAAGTACCCGGACCGTTTTTACGGCCTGGCCGGCATAGACCCGACGCAGGGCATGCAGGGCGTGCGGGAATTTGAGCGTTCGGTGCGCGAATATGGCTTTATTGGCGCGCACGCCTATCCACATTGGTTCGACCTTGCGCCCGACCACCCCAGGTGGTATCCCTTCTACGCCAAGTGCTGCGAGCTTGACGTGCCGATACAGCTGCAGGTCGGGCAGTCGCTCAATTACACCCCCGAGCAGCGCCTGCCCAGCGTCGGTCGCCCGATCACGCTCGACGCGGTCGCCTGCGATTTGCCCGAGCTCAAGTTGGTTGGCATTCATGTGGGCATTCCCTGGACCGACGAGATGATCGCCATGGCCTGGAAGCATGCCAATGTGTACATCGGCTGCGACGCCCACAGCCCGAAGTACTGGCCGCAGTCTTTCGTGCACTACATCAACACCTTCGGCAAGGACAAGGTGATTTTCGGCACCGACTACCCGGTGCTCGATTTCGAGCGCACCCGCCGCGAGATCGAGGACCTCGGCCTGCGCGAGGACTCCAAGCGGCGGCTTTACCGCGACAACGCGGTGCGTTTGTACAAGCTCAAGGATTGAGCTGGGCAGGCAGCCGGGCGTCTAAAGCAGATGGTCGGCGCCCTCGCGGCCCCTGAGCCCACAAGGACGCAGGAATTAGGGGCTGGTATTCGAGGCCGCAAATACTGGCACGACCATCGGCGTGTAGGGGGTAAGCCCGGCCGGCGATTTCTGTGTACTCGCAGCATGAGCCGGCCGGGCTTAGCCCCTGCACGCCAAGCACAGAGATGAAGCGACCCAGATACTGAACCGCTGACGACGGCGCCCTCGTGGGCTCAGGGCCCGGGCCTCATGCTGCGGGCATACACAGAAATCGGCCCGGCCCCTGAGCCCACGAGGGCGCTGGGAACAGTGGCTGGGATTCGGGGCCGCGAATACCGGCGAAGCCCAAGGGTCTAGGCCGCGTTCAAACTAGCCCTTGCGCTGATCCACAAAGCGCTTGAGTTTGAGCGAGCCGTTGGGGCCATAGATCGCGCTGGCCTCCACGCATTCGACCAGAGGCGTCACCCCGGTGGCCTGCTTGACCGCCAAGCTCACCCGCGGCGCCTTGTCGGCCAGAGGGCTGGTTCCGGCAATCCGTATGCGCAGCCGGTCCATCGAAAACGGATCGGCCATGTTCTCGCGCTCAACCACAGCCTGATATTCCTTCACCCCCTCGACCGCCAGCACCGCCGCTTCAACTACCGTCGGGTTGACCAGCATGCCCTTGATCTTGACCAGATCGTCGGCGCGCTGCGGCATTTCGGTGAAGCGGTCGGTGGTGGCGCCGCAATGCGGGCAGGCGCTGCGCGAGAGCACCGACAGGTCGCCGGTGGAGTAGCGCAGCAGCAGCGTGCCACGCCGGTTCAGGTGGCTGATGACCACCAGGCCGCGCTCGCCCTCGGGCAGGGGCTGATGGGACTCGGGGTCAACCACCTGAACATGGATGTCTTCAGGCAGCGGGTTGTGAAAGCCGCCGCCGGGGCAGCATTCGGTAAAGCCACCCTGAATCTCGGTGATGCCGTACGACACATTGATGCTGGCCTGGCGCGCGCCAGCTGCATGCAGGCACTGCTCGAAGTTTGCGCGCAGGGCTGGGGTCACCGCCTCGCCGGTGATGTAGGCCAGCTTGAGCCGTGAAAAATCAGCGCCGAGCTCGGCCGCGCGCATCAGCACCCGCCGCACATAACTGGTCACCCCCCACAAAATCGTGGCGCGGGTGCGCACGATGCCTTCAACCACGTCGTCGAGCTCTGAGCCCAAATGGAAATGCGGCGAGGGCCGCCCCGGCACCAGATTGACCACCGGAATTTTCAGGGCCGCACCGGCAGCGCTGACCCGGTGATAGGCGCCGTGCGGATACACCGTCAACGGGCACAAGTTGGCGATCAGGTCATCGCCGCCCACGCCGCGCAGGCCGAGGATGCGCTTGTACAGCGCGATCACGTTGTAATAGTCGTAGGCGGTCGACACAAAAGGCGTGGGCTTGCCGCTCGAGGTGCCGGTGGTGTACATCGTGTCCCACTCCACCTGCATTTCCGGCTCCACATCGCTGGCGCCCAGCAAGAAGGCCTGCGGATCGCCCATGAAGTCGTGCTTGCTGGTCAGTGGCAGGCGGGCCAGATCCGCCGTGCTTTGAAAGTCTGCGCGGCTCAAGCCCAATTGGGCAAACAGTTGGCGGTAGTGCGGGTGATGGGCGCAGACCAGGTCCATGGTCGCCGCAAACCGCAGTTCCTGCGCGGCATTGATTTCTTCGCGCGGTCGAAAAATCAGATCGGGGACAAAGGCCTGAGGCTGCATGAGCAAGTCGTGATGGGGTGGGGGATCGAAAGTCATGATACCGAGATTGGCTACCTGCCCCCGGGCTCAAAGCAGAGTTCAGGCTTGACGCAGCGTCGCGCAGATTACTGGACAAGCGCCAAATACTGTGGGCTTTGCGAGCCCATCGCATATGATTTCTTTCAGTCGCCGCCGTGCCAGCCCGGTGTGCGAGCCTGCCTGGGTGCAGGCCGCACGCCCGATCAGGAGACCCGCATGAATTTCACCTTCACCGGTTTGCCCCGCTTCCTTAGCGCTGCGCCGTCGCAGGGCTCAGTATTTGCGCGGTGGAAGGCCGCCCTGCTGGCCTGCGGCGCAGGCCTGGCGCTGTCCACACCTGCCTTCGCACAGAGCTTTCCGTCCAAACCCATACGCCTGGTGGTGCCCTTCGCCGCCGGCGGCGTGACCGATGTGATGGCCCGGCTGGTCGGTGGCGAGATGGCCAAGCACCTGGGTCAGCCCCTGGTGATCGACAACCGCCTGGGCGCCGGCGGCGCCATCGCCGCCGAGTTTGTGGCCAAGGCGCCGGCTGATGGCTACACCCTGTGCTTTTGCACCACCGGGCCGATGGCGCTTATTCCCATTCTCGACCCCAAGCTGGCCTACAACCCGCTGCGCGACCTGATGCCGGTCAGTCACCTGCATAACGTCGACAACGTCATCATCGCTCGGGCTGATCTGCCGGCGAACACTATCCCCCAGGTGGTGGCCCTGGCCAAGGCCAACCCCGACAAGATCACCTACGGCACGCCGGGCATAGGCGGCCCGCAGCATCTGTCGGGCGAACTGATGAACACCATGGCCGGCATCAAGCTGGTGCATGTGCCCTTCAAAGGCGAAGCGCCGTCCATCACCGACCTGATGGGCGGGCAGATTGACCTGGTCTTTGCCTCGGTGCTGGCCGCGGTCCCCCACATCAAGTCTGGTAAGGTCAAGGCGATTGCGGTACCTCACCGCACGCGGGCCAAACTGCTGCCGGATGTGCCCACCGTGGCCGAGTCGGGCTACACGGGCTACGAGATCTCCAACTTCGTCGGTATCAACGCGCCGGCCGGCACGCCCGCTGCTGTGATTGAGAGACTCTACGCCGCCGTCGCAGCGGCCATTGCCACCCCGGCGGTGCAAGAGCGCATGATCACGGAAGGTCTAACCCCTGTCGGTAGCCGGCCTGAGGCTTACGCCGACTTCCTGCGCAGTGAACATGACAAATGGGCCCGGGTCATCAAACAGGCCGGCCTGACGCGGCAGTAGCCCTGGATCAGCTCAGAGGAATTAATTCACATGGCATCCGATTTCGACCTCATCATCCGCGGCGGCCAGGTGATCGACGGCAGCGGTTCACCCGCCTTTGTGGCCGATGTCGGCGTGCGTGGCGGGCTGATCGCCGAGATCGGGCAGATCAAGGGCGGTGGCACAGAAGAGATCGATGCGCGCGGCCTGCTGGTCACGCCTGGTTTTGTCGATATCCACACCCATTTCGATGGTCAGGCCATCTGGGACGGCTGCCTGGCGCCGAGCTCCTGGCACGGTGTGACGACGGTGGTCATGGGCAACTGTGGCGTTGGCTTTGCGCCGGTCAAGGCCGACAGCCGCCAGGCCCTGATTGAATTGATGGAGGGGGTGGAAGACATCCCCGGCGCCTGCCTGCATCAGGGCCTGCGGTGGAACTGGGAGAGCTTTGGCGACTATCTCCAGGAACTGGACCGGCACGCGCGCGATGTGGATGTGTGCGCACAGCTGCCCCACGGACCCTTGCGTGTTTATGTGATGGGCGAGCGTGCGCTGCGGCTGGAGCCGGCCCAGGCCGATGACATCGCGGCCATGCGGCGTATCACCGCCGATGCGATGCGCCAGGGTGCTTTCGGTTTTTCAACCTCGCGCACCTTTGCGCACAAGTCCAGCAAAGGCAGCCCGACGCCGATGATGCGGGCGCAGGAAGACGAGCTCCAGGGCATCGCCATGGGCATGGCCGATGCCGGCCACGGTCAGCTGCAATATGTCTCCGATTGGGACCAGCCGGATCCGGCCACCGAATTTGCCATGCTCGAGCGGGTGCTCGCCGCCTCGGGTCGCAGCTGCGTTTTCACCTGCAACCAGCGCCACGGCGCGGCCAACGGGGTTTGGCGCGAACTGCTGCGCCTTTCCGACGACGCTGCCGCCCGTGGCCAGGCGATACGTCCGGTCAGCGCGCCGCGCCCGGTGGGCTCGCTGTTTGGCTTGAGCGGCACGCAAAACCCGTTTTCAGCCACGCCCACCTACAAGTCCATCGCCCACCTGCCGTTGGCACAACGGGTTGCTGCGATGCGCCAGAGCGCGGTGCGCCAGAGCATCCTCAGTGAAGACCCGTTTGAAGGCAGCAGCTTCCCGCTGTTCAAGCTGATGGGCTTTGACAAGATGTACGAGCGCATGTTCCTGCTGTCTGATCCGCCCAACTATGAGCCCTCGCGGGAGGACTCGGTGGCCAGCCAGGCCCGGCGTCAGGGCCGCAGCGGCCCCGAGGTCGCCTATGACATGATGCTTTCGGACGAAGGCCGCAACTTTCTGTATGTGGCCTTCACCAGCTTCGACGACTACACCCTGGCCTCTGTGGAGGAGACGCTCAAGCATCCCAATGCCATGGTGGGCTTAGGCGATGCGGGCGCGCATGTGGGCTTTATCACCGACGCCAGCTTTACCACCTGGCTGCTGACCCACTGGGGTCGCGACCGGCCCACAGGGCGTCTGCCGGTGCACGAATTGGTGCGCCGCTATACCAGCGACCCGGCCGGCGCCGTCGGGCTGCACGACCGCGGCTTGCTGCGGGTCGGGCTGAAGGCCGACATCAACCTGATTGACTTTGATTGCCTGGCCGTCGAGATGCCTTACCCGGTCGATGACCTGCCCGGCGGCGGACGGCGTCTGCTGCAAAAAGCGCGGGGTTACCGCGCCACCGTGGTCTCGGGCGTGGTCACCTACCGCGACGGCGAGCACACTGGGCGCAAGCCTGGGCGCCTTGTTCGCGGGCCTGTCCTTGGCCCTGCAGCTGCTCCAGTGACCCCTGCAGCTTGAGCAGCGGGCGCCGGAGTGCGCTCACTCCAGCGTCAGCTTGAGCGGCCGAATGGCGGCGGCCCATAGCTCGGTCTGAGCGTCAATAAATTCCTTGAACTGGGCTGGCGTTTCAAAGGGCAGGACCTCTGATGCGGTATCGGCCAGCATCTGCTTGTAACGCGGCGTGGCCATGGCCGCGCGAAACGCTCGTTCAAGTTTGGCGATCACCTCTGGTGGCGTCCCTGCCGGCGCGCCATAGCCCCACCAGGGGCTGGGCAGGCCCTCGATGCCTGACTCGGCAAAGGTCGGGACCTCGGGCAGCTTGGCCAGACGACGCGCGGTACCCACCGCAACGATGTTGGCCTGTCCGGCCTGCTGCAGCGACAGACCATGGGTGGCCGAAGTGACGAACAGGTGGATGCGGCCACTGGCCAGATCGGTGGTGGCCTGCGCCGGGTCTTTGTAGGCGATGCCTTCCATCTTGATGCCAGTCACCGCCTGTATGCGGGTGACCAGCAGGTGCGGGCTGCCGCCGGCGCCCCAATAGCCATAGTTGAACTTGCCGGGGTTGGCCCGCGCCAGATCGATGAACTCGCGCGCCGTCTTGACCGGCAGTGTCTTGCTGGTGGCCATCACCAATGAGAGCGAACCGCCGGCGGCAATCGGGATGAAGTCGGTGCTCTTGTAGCTCACGCTGCGAAACAGCAGCGGGTTGTTGTATTGCTGGATGTTGAGCAGCAGCAGGCTGTAGCCGTCTTTGGGGGCTTGCGCCACCTGATTGGCGGCAATCATGGTGGCTGCGCCGGGCTTGTTTTCCACCAGCACCGTCTGCCCCAACTCCTTGGTCAGCAATTCGGCCAGGATGCGGGTGCTGACCTCGATGCCCACCCCCGGGCCAAAGCCGGAGACGATCTTGATCGGCTTGGTAGGAAAGTCTGACGCGCTCTGCGCCCAAGTAGGGTTAGCCCATGCGGCGGCGGCCAGGGCCAGGCTGAGGTGGCGGCGATTGATCAGATTCATGGCGATGTACTCCAAAATTTGTGCAGCTACTCCGCTGCGATCCCTGCCGCCTTCACGTGCCGGGCCCAAGCCTCGGTTTCGGCCGCCAGGAAGGCCGCTGTTTGCTCGGGACTGCGGGTCTTAATGTCCAGGCCGAGCTTGCCAAATTCAGCGCGCAGTTCGGGCTGGGCCAGCGCGTTGATCAGCTCGGTGTTGAGCCGCCGGATGATCGCCGACGGTGTGCCCGCTGGCGCGGTCATGGCGGTCCAGGCCACGACCTCGTAATTGGGCAAGGCCTCGGAGATGGCAGGCACATCCGGCAGCAAAGGGGTGCGCGCAGCGGTGGTCACGCCCAGCACCCGGATCTTGCCAGCCTTGGCCATGGGCAGGCCGATGGCCACGTCCATGAACATCATCGATACCTGTCCGCCGACCAGATCGGTCAGGGCGGCAGCGGCGGTCTTGTAGGGCACATGCTGCATCTCGACGCCGGCCATGCGCGCGAAGCTGGAGCCAGCGACCAGGCCGGCGTGGCTGGCGCTGGCAAAGCTCAGGGGCTTGGACTTAGCCAGGGCGATCAGCTGCGCCATGGAGTTGGCCGGCACCGAAGGGTTGACCGCCAGCAAAAAGGGGAAGACCCCGACCTGGGTGATGGGCGCAAAGTCCCGGCTGGGCTGGTAGGGCAGTTGCTTCATCAAGCTGGTATTGGCCGCCAGCGTGGTGGTGCTGCCGTAAAACAGGGTGTAGCCATCGGCCGCACTGCGCAAGACTTCTGTGGCGCCGATGATGCCGTTGCCGCCCGGCTTGTTCTCAACCACCACCGGCTGCCCGATCGCGCGCGAGAGTTGCGTGGCCAGCAGGCGCAGCGAAGTATCGCCACCACCGCCAGCGCCAAAGGGCGCCACGATGCGGATGGACTTGGCCGGGTAGGCCGGGTCCTGTGCCAGCGATCTCGTGGGCAGGAGCACTGACAGGCTAGCGATCAGACAGATCAGGAATTTCATGACGGGTGGAGCTTTCTATAAAGGTGGTTGCTTGCGTTGGAACTAGCCTTTGCGGGCTGGTGTTTGATGCGATTGAATTTGTGTCATCGCTGCTTCATCCAGCCCGAGTTCTTGCAGCACCTCGCGGGTGTGCTCGCCCAGGCGAGGCGGAGGTCTGCGTATGCTCGCGGGTGTGCGTGAATAACGCACCTGCGGCTGGCCGCTGATCAGTGGCCCTTCCGATGGATGCTCATAGCGTTTGAATACGCCGCTCTCCTTCAGGTAGGGGCTGTCGAAAAGCTCGTTGAGGCTGGGTGCAGGACCGTTGGGTAAATCGTGTTGGTCAAAAATGAGCATCCAGTCCCCGGTTGTCCTCTGGGTCAGTGCTTCTTCCAGTTGGACAAACAACTCGGCGAAGTTGAAGCTGCGCTGCTCCATTTTGGCGAAGCGTGGGTCTTGTGCCATGTCGGGTCGCCCGATCGCACTGAACAGCCGGTCCCATTGCGCGTCGGTGGTGGCGGTCACACAGAGGTGTCCGTCGGCGGTGGGAAAAGGGCGGCGCGAGGTGGTGAAGATGCGGCTATAGCCCGGCTCTGCCAAAGGCGGATCGAAGGCCCGCCCCCAAAAGTGCTCGAGCATGTTGAAGTCCACCATGGTTTCGAGCATCGGAACCTGAACTTCTTGGCCGCGGCCGCTTCGTTCGCGCTCGAACAGGGCCATCCCCACCGAGGAAGCAAGGATATGGCCGACAACTTTATCGGCAATGATGAAGGGAGCGTAGCGCGCTTGGCCATCGGCCCGGGCAAACAAGGCCGATATGCCGCTGCCGCCCTGAATCACCTCATCAAAAGCTGGCCGATCGGCCAACGGTCCGTCACTGCGGTAACCACTGGCGCTGGCATAGACCAAGCGAGGGTGTGCGGGTGCAAGTGCTGCATAGGACAAGCCCAGCCTGCGCGCCGCAGCGGGACGCATGTTGTGCAGCAGCACATCGGCAGTCTCGATCAGGCGGTCAAGCGCTTGGCGGGCCGGCGTCTGCTTGAGGTCGAGCACGACACTGCGCTTGTTGCGGTTCAAGGCCAGGAACAGCGAGCCCATGCCATGGTTGCGCGCCGGGCCGAGGTAGCGAAGAGCGTCGCCGCCGGGGGGTTCGATCTTGATCACATCGGCGCCAAGATCGCCCAGGATCTGCGTGGCCAGCGGTCCAACCACGGTGCTGGTGATGTCAATCACCCGCAGACCCTGCAGTGGTCCTGTAGGCCTCTGGCTATCCGTGTAAGGCTTCATCCGACCTGAATGGTTTTGCTTTGATGATGCGTACCGGCTTGGACGAAGAGGCCGGCCTGGCGTCGTCCGAGCAAGGCAGTGCCTGGACCATTGCCTGGCGGGTGATGCAGTGTTTCATCACGGCCTACTCCTCCTCCTCGACGTTCTTGTGATTGCCGCACGAGCGGGGCGGGCGGCTTGGATATCCGCTCAAGTATCAGCAGCATGGGCGCAAGAGTCAATCGCCCAGCGGGTGGCGCTTGTCACCTCGGTTGGAGCTATTTTCCGCAGCGTGAGCGCGGTATTGAACGTCGCTTTGACATCCAACTTCCTATAATGTCTAACTGATTAGAGCCGGGTGCCGCTTGAAGGGTTTTGGCGGCTATCTCGCGCTCAACACGGGGAGGCATGACAGGCATGAAACCGCTGGCTGGCACACGGGTGCTCGACTTCTCGACAATTTTTGCCGGCCCCCATTGCGGCCAGTTGCTGGGCGACTATGGTGCCGAGGTGATCAAGATTGAGCCCTTGAGCGGCGATGACTCGCGCAATTGGGCACCTTTTCATACCGGCAAGCCGGGATCGGGGACCTTGTTCCTGGTGGTCAACCGCAACAAGCGCAGCGTGGTGGTCGACCTCAAGAAGCCGCAAGGTCTGGAGATCGTTCGGCGCCTGGCCGATGGCTGCGACGTGCTGATTCAAAATTTCAGTGCGGGCGTGATGGACCGGTTGGGCCTGGGCCATGAGCGCCTGCGTCAGAGCAACCCGAGGCTGATCTACTGCACGATTTCTGCCTTTGGCGAGACCGGCCCGCTCGCTCATGCGCGTGGTTACGACCCGATGATGCAGGCCTTCTCGGGCATGATGCGCATCCCGCAGCCGGGCGAGCCGGCACCGGCGCGCATCACTATTCCTTTGATCGATTTCACCACTGGGCAAAACGCATTTGCTGGCATCTTAGCCGCGCTCCTGCAGCGCCACAGCAGCGGTGCGGGTGCTCATATCGAGGTGTGCCTGGCGGATTCGGCCATGGCCTTGCAGGCTTGGGGCTTGCAGCGGGCCTGGGCGGCGGAGAACACACAGGCGCCGCCAGCGGCGGCCAGTGCGATGTCGGACAACGTGCCTTATGAATCCTTTGCGACTGCCGACGGTTGGATTTATATCGCCTGCGGTAACAACAAGCTGTGGCAGCAGTTCTGCGTAGCCATCGCAAGGCCCGAGTTGGCGGCGCACCCTGACTATGCGCTCAATGCCGATCGCCGAGCTAACTACGATGCCTTGATGGCCATCGTTCGCCCACTGCTCGCCGGCCGAACGCGCGCGCATTGGGAGCAGGCCTTTGTCAGCTGCGGCGTTCCATTCGCGCCGGTCAATACCCTGCCCGAGTTGGCGCGGCACCCGCAGATTCAGGCCTCGGGCATGGTGCAGGAATACACCAGCCCAGAATTTGGGACGGTCAAGACCGTGGCGCGCGCTGTACGCTTTGACGGTCAGGTGGCCCGGGTCGGTCAGCCGCCGCCCGCTCTGGGCTCGCACACCCGGCAGGTGCTGGGTGAGCTGGGCTATAGCGAGGCCGAGATCGAGGCTTTGCTGGCCGCTCAGGTGATTGGGCAGGCTTGAGAGGGCCAGCGCGGCTTCAATGCCCCTGAGCCGGCGCGGTCTCCAGAAGAAATCCGGCGGCAATAGCGGCGTCGATCTTGCGGTCGATCAGCACCGGCCCCTCAGGCGCAGCCAGCAAGGGCGCCAGACCTCACAACTCCTCGATCGTGCGCACCGTGCGGGCCGTTGGCGGTGGCCGGCCCCCGGTTACTTGTAAGTACCTAGCTTCTTGGCCAGGGCGCCCGCCTTCTCATATTCGCTGCGAAGGTCATTGAGGAATTGCTCGTTGGTGAAATTGATGCGCTGTGCGCCCAGCGCGGTCAGCCTGGTTTTGGCCTCAGGCGTGTCCATCGCAGCGTTGATCATGGTCGATAGCGCGTTGATGATGGCCGCCGGTGTTCCTGCCGGTGCTACAAAGCCGTACCAAACCGGCGTGGGCGTGTAGCCGGGCACGGTTACCTGTTCGCTGATGGCCGGGATGTCTGGCAACAGTTGCGAGCGGCGCACGTCAAACACCGCCAGGCCGGTGGCGCGGCCCGACTGTATGTGCTGCGCCACCAGGGGTACCACCACCGGGAATACCGAGAGCGTGCCGCCGATCAGGTCGGTCATGGCCTGTGCGGTGCTCTTGTAGGGAATTTCCGGAATGTCGATGCCTACCGCCTGCTTGAACAGCTCCATTTCTTGCTGGCTGATGGTGCCTGCGCCAGATGAACCGTAGCTGAGCTTGCCAGGATTGGCCTTGGCATGGGCGACCAGGTCGCGCACCGACTTGAAGCCCAGGCTGGGCGTTGTGGCTAGCACCAGGGGGATGACGCCGACCTTGGCCACCGGCGCGAAGTCTCGGGCTGGGTTGTACTGAGGCTGTGACTGGCTGGCTGGCACGATGGCCATGGGGTTGGCGGCAATCAGGATGGTGTAGCCGTCCGCTGGCGCCTTGGCCACCGCCATCGTGCCGATCAGGCTGCCGCCGCCCTCACGGTTTTCGACGATCACCGGCTTGCCGGTTTTGTCCGTGATGCCCTGGGCCACGGTACGTGCCACGGCATCGCTGCCGGTGCCGGCCGAGTAGGGCACCACGATCTTGATCGGCCGATTCGGAAAGTCCGCCTGCGCTTGGGCGGGCACGCCGATGGCCCACAGCATGCCTGCTGCGCCGCCGCCGAGCAGATGGCGGCGTTGGATGGCGTCTTGCGTGTTAGAGGCGGGCTTGTGTACTTGTCTCATTTGTCTCTCCTGTCTGTTGGGGGGTGGTGTGGATCAATCCAGCAAATGGGCCTGGCGCGCTGCTTCGATGGCAGCGTCATCCAGCCAGGGGGCGAGAATCTCCCGCGCCTCGTCCTTGCTCCAGGGCCGGAAGGGCTTGGGCTTGGGCGAGGGCGTGCGGCTAAAGCGTGGCGCCGGCATGGGCTGGGTCACGCCGTCGATTTGGTCGTAGACACCACGCTCTTTCAGGTGCGGATGCTGCGGCGCCTCTTCGAGCGTGAGCACCGGTGCAAAACAGGCGTCAACACCTTCGAAGGCCTGGCACCACTGGGCGCGGCTGCGCGTAGCAAAGCGCTCGGCAATCAGTGTCTTGCTGGACGGCCAGGCTTCGCGCTTCCATTGGTCGGCCAGCAGCTCGGGCAAGCCCAGCACACCCAGCGCCTGGGCATAAAACTTGGTCTCCACCGCTGCCAGCGATACCCATAGGCCATCGGAGCAGGCGTAGGCGTCATAAAAAGGCGCGCCTGAGTCGGTGGGATTGGTGCCCCGTTCGGTGCTGATCACACCGGCGGCCAAGCTGCCATGGGGCTGTGTCATCAGGGAGGCCACGCCATCGACCATGGCGGCATCGACCACCTGGCCCCGGCCCGAGCTTTGGCGCTCGTGCAGGGCAGCCAGTATTCCCATCACCAGGTAGAGCGTGCCACCGCCGAAGTCACCCACCAGGTTGATCGGTGGTGCGGGGGCCTGACCGGCTCGGCCAAAAGCATGCAAAGCCCCGGTCAGCGCGATGTAGTTCAGGTCGTGTCCTACCTCTTGCGCCATGGGCCCGCTTTGGCCCCAGCCGGTGATGCGACCGTAGATCAGCCGGGGGTTACGTGCCAGGCAGGCATCTGGCCCCAGGCCCATGCGCTCGGTCACGCCGGGCCGAAAGCCCTCGATCAACACGTCTGAGCTGCTGACCATGTCCAGCACCAGTTCGATGGCGGCCGCCTGCTTGAGGTCCAGCGGCAGGCTGCGTCGGTTGCGCAGCAGCAGGTCGTATTTCAGGGGCCGCGGCACCCCCAGGCTTGCGGGTTCCTTGCGGTCTACCCGCAGCACCGTGGCGCCCATATCGGCCAACAACATGGCCGCCATCGGCCCTGGCCCTATGCCCGCCAGTTCGATGACTTTGAGTCCATGCAAGGGGCCCATGGAGATCTGCCTTTTCAGCTGATTTTGCGCAAGACCGGAGATAAGTCGCGGGCCTGAGCACTGAGCTGCGGCGGGCCGACGATGGCGGGGCAGCCGTCATCGCGCTCCGACAAGATCCAGCCCAGAGTGCTCGGGTTCGACATCGCGTGGGCCTCTTGCCTCAGAAAGGTGCGAACTGCTTGCCGACGATGTCGCGGGCGATGATGCCCAGGTGCACCTCCCGCGGGCCGTCGGCCGATTCCATGCCCAGACAATCGCGCAGGCGCTGCTCATGCGGCAGGTCTTTGGCCCAGCCGTAGTGGCCATTGAGGCGCATGCAGGTGGCCAGGGTGTCATTGGCCACCTTCACACCCCACCATTTGGCCATGGACGATTCTGCGTCGTGGCGCAGGCCCATGTCCTTGAGGGACAGCCCCTTGTAGCAGAGCATGCGGGCAGACTCCAGCTGTGTGGCGCAGATGGCCAGCTCTTGGGCCACGCCCTGCCATTGGGTGGCGGACTTGCCCATGATCTTGCGCTGTTTGAGGTACTCGGTGGTTTCCTCCAGCGATTTCTGGGCGGCACCGATACAGGCCAGGGGCACGAAGTTGCGGTTGTAGCCAATGATGGTCATGGCCCAGATGAAGCCTTCGTTTTCCTTGCCGATCATGTTGCGCGCCGGGATGCGCACGTTGTCGAAGAAGAAGCTGCCGCCGCGGTCGAGCTTTTGACCCATGCGCTCGAAGTTGACCATCTTCAGGCCGGGCGTGTCGGTCGGCACCAGGAAGAAGGACAGGCCACGCGGGCCAGGTCCTCCGGTGCGTGCCGAGACGAAGACCACCTTGGACACACCGGTAAAGGTGATGCTGGTCTTTTCGCCGTTGAGCACCCAATCGTCGCCGTCGCGCACCGCCTTGGTGACGATGTTGCCGGCATCGGCGCCGCCGCGTGGCTCGGTGAAAGCCAGCGACATCATCTCGCCATTGGCGATCCGCGGAATCCATTCATCTTGCAAATCCGGGTGCATCGCGTGGGCCATTTCGCCAATGTGGATGGCGTTGGAGACGATGTAGCGGATTTGGTGGTCGGCCCGGCCGATTTCCTCACACACGATGCCGCAGTCGACGAAGGAGTAGCCCTGACCGCCGAATTTCTCCGGCAGGCGCAGCCTGAGCAGACCCATGTCCACAATCTTCTGCATGTAGCCCTTGGTCAGCCACTCGCCGCTGCGATCCCAGTGCTTGTAGTGCGGCAGCAGCTCCTTTTCGGCGAAGTCGCGCACTGAATCTCGGATCATGATCTGGTTGTCGGTCAGGCTGAAGTTCATGTTGGAATCATCCTCTCAAGGGTTGGTTTTTAGTTCGTTTGGGCCCTGGAACCAAGGGCCGGTGATGGCTTGCTTCCAGGGTGAATAGGTTTGCCCAGCATAGGCGGCCGAGCCGAGCTTGAAGTGTCTGGCGGCCTGCAGGCTCTCGATGGCTGGCAGGTTGGGGTCATAGAAATGGGCCGCTTTGGTCGGCCGCGGCCCGGCTTTGGAGACATGGCCAAAGGCCGCGTGTCCGACCATCTTCTCCAGCATCCAGACGCAGTCGATGATCTTGTCCAGGTCGATCCCGGTGTCTACGCCCATGCCCTCTAGCATGTGCAGCAGATCTTCCGTGGGGACCATGCCCGACGCAATGCCATTGCCGCAGAACTGCCCACCGCCGATGCCGCCCAGCGTGCCGTCGATGAGCACCGTGTCTGAAGCCTCCAGCGTGCGCAGCGCGGCATAGATGCAAGGCAGTGCCATGCCGCGGGCGTCATGCATGTGCAGGTGAAAGTGCTGAACTTGCGGCCAACGCCGCTTGATCTCGCGCAGATCAGCCTCGATCTCATGGGGCAGGCACCAGCTTTGCGAGTCGTGCAGGCCAATCTCGAACACCTCCAGCCCGGCATGGCCCAAGATGTCCATCTGCTGCTGTAGCGACCATAGGCGGTAGTCTGCGGAAAACTTGCCCAGGAAGTTCGACCCCCAGGCCGAGGCGATGCCAGCGCGGGCGCGCCGGACGCCGCGGCTTTGAGCTTGGGCAATCAGCTCCGGCCAGGTCTGCATGGACTCTTCGATCGAGCGGTTGATATTTCGCCGCTGATGAACGTCGCAAATATCCTGGAACAAGGTCACCACCTCTTCTTCCACCGCCAGCGGGGGCGAGAATTGCTGGGCCTTGAGGCGGGCCTTGTGGTTGTGCATGAAGGTCAGGTACTGCACACCGGGGCGCGGGGTAAATGAGCGCAGCAGCTCCTCGAAGCATGCCATCTGCGGCACAAACTTAGGGCTGACGAAGGCGCCGACGGTGATTCGCTGTAGGCCTGTGTCCGACAGCGCCTCTAGCAGGCGCACCCTGTCAGCCAGGGCGATGCCGGGGTCGGCAATACCAAAGCCCTCGCGCATGATCTCCTCGCTGTACACCACGGTCGGCCAATTCATTGCGGCGCTTACCCTTACTCGTTTAATTGTCTACCTATTATGCAGGGGCTGCCCAAAGAGTCAACTGGCGCGATGATGCCTAGGCGATACCGGCAACTCGTCGGCCCGGGGGCGGTCGGGCCCAGGCTGGCTGGATCGGCCGGTGATAATTGCGGCCATGCTGCGTTCAGTTCCCTCACGCCCAGGTAAAAGCGGCATCGCTTCAAAGCGCCCGAAGGCGGCTGAACTCGTGGCTGCTGAGCTGCGGCAACAGATCGTCATGGGCCGACTCAAGCCGGGCGACAAGCTGCAGCCCGAGAGCGTGCTGCAAACCGAGTTTGCAGTTTCGCGTCCGACCATGCGCGAGGCTCTGCGCCTGCTGGAGTCTGAGTCCCTGATCAGTATCAGCCGCGGCAAGCATGGCGGCGCCCGCGTCAGTTCCATCGATCTTGGATCGGTAGCCAGCCAGGTGGGTGTGTTTTTGCAGTTGCAGGGCACCACCTTGCCCGACCTGTGGTTTGCCCGTACTGTTATCGAGCCGCCAGCTGCGGCCTTGCTGGCTTCGCGCGGGGATGCAGCGGTGTTTGATGAACTGCAGTCCAATATTGATGAAGCCCGGGAGGCTGCCAAGACCGATCTGGCCCGCTACGCCGACCTCAGCGCCATGTTTTCCATGCTGATCACCCGACATTGCGGCAACAAGACACTGAACCTGCTCGCCTCTTTGATTTACGACATCATCCGGCGCCAGCATGAGCATGTGACTGAGCGTACCCGTGACAAAACCAGCGTCGACAAGCTGCGGCAGGAAAGCCTGCGCCGGCGCGAACAGGCGCTGGCGCTGCTGCGTGCGGGCAAGGCGGTCGAGGTCGAGCGCTTTTGGCAGGTGCATCTGGAGCAGATGCGCGACCTGGTGCTTGCCGCTTACGAGGGGCCGATGACGATTGACGTACTCAGCAGTCCGGCGCGCAAGATGCGGCCGATTGCCAAGGTGCGGCGCGCCACCAAGGCCGCTTAGACCGGTTCAGCCTTCTCTTCATCAGCCTCAGGCGCTTGGCCAGTCTGCCCATTTGTTGTACTCGGTCTTGATGGTGTGACCGGTGTTTTCGGTGATGCTCTGCGCAATGGTGCGCGCCAGCACCTGTCTTGCGGTACCCTGGCATTTGAGTGACTCGCGCGTCCGGGCATGCTGGTTACCATTGCGTTTTACCAGCGTCGACGGGAGTTTTACTGAATGAAATTCGACACCTACACCACTCTGAGCTTTGGGCGGCGGGGCCGCATTCTTGAAATCACCATGAACCGGCCGGCCACGCTCAATGCGGTCGACGAGGTGATGCACGAGGAGTTGGCCCGCGTTTTTTCCGACGCTTCCAATGACGCAGATTCCGATATCGTGGTGCTGACCGGGGCTGGCCGCGCCTTTTCTTCGGGCGGCGACGTGGTGTTCTTTCAGAAGATGATTGACGAGCCGGCTTCGTTTGAGAAGACCGCGCGCGAGGCCAAGCAGATCATCTTTTCCCTGCTCGACTGCGAAAAGCCTGTGATTGCCAAGCTCAACGGCCATGCCACCGGCCTGGGCGCCACCATCGCCCTGTTCTGCGATATCGTGTTTGCCGCCGACAGCGCCAAGATTGGCGAC
This sequence comes from Comamonadaceae bacterium, assembly GCA_027486755.1. Taxonomy (GTDB): domain Bacteria; phylum Pseudomonadota; class Gammaproteobacteria; order Burkholderiales; family Burkholderiaceae_C; genus Polaromonas. Next base: position 95,106 of record JAIXOM010000023.1, read on the forward strand.
CCCCATGTTTCGGTCGGCTTGGTTGCCGGTGACGGCGGCGCGGTCATCTGGCCCCAGCTCATAGGCTATGTCCGCGCCAAGGAATACCTGATGACCGGCACCTTGATGACGGCCACCCAAGCCGCTGGCATGGGCCTGATCAACCATGTGGTGCCCTTGGCAGAGCTCGACGCCCGAGTGGGCCAGTTTGCCGACACCTTAGCCGCTGGTGCGATCAAGGCGATCAAGTGGACCAAGCTTTCTGTCAACATCGGCCTTAAGCAACTGGCCAGCAGCATCATGGACGCCTCGCTTGCCTACGAGGCCATGTCCAACGTCACCGCCGACCACCAGGAGGCGGTCAACGCCTTCCGGGAAAAGCGCAAGCCGGTCTTCCTCGGGCGCTGAATCACCGCCCGCGCTCAACCCACCAGCTGCGCCATCTCCTCCTGCCACAGGCTCATGGGCTTGAGTCCGGCTTTGCCCTGAATATGGGCTTCGGTGCTAACGTGTATTTGCTCGTCGCTCTGGTCCAGGTCCAGAGGCTGCAAAAAGGGCTGGTCCACATGCCAGGGCGTGTCCAGGTAGATCTCGACGCGGTTGTCTTCCGGGTCCCAAAAATACAGCGACCATGAGTTGCCGTGGTCGACCGGCTGTATGCGCTCGACATCGCTGCGGCTGCCGACCAGGGCGCGCATGGCGCGCAGATCGTCGAGCTTGTCAACCTGAAAGGAAATTTGCTGCAGCCCATGGCCCGGGCCTCGGCCCGGGGGTCTGCCGGTCTCCATCACCAGTTGGTGGTGCGCCTTCGGGTCGCGGCTGAGGAAGACCACATCATGGCCGCGCACAAAGCCCTTGTCGGTCTGGATGAAGCCCAGCACCTCCTGGTAGAAGGCGGCCATGCGCTCGATGTCCCACACGTACATGCCCATGTGGCGCAGGCGCAGGGGCGGGCGAACCGCTGCGCCTGGCGAGGCAGTCATCACGGACGGGCGTGACCCAGGGCGCGGTGGTACAGGCTCAGGTCGATAAAGCGGGCCGGATCCGGTGCCTTGCCGCCCCACTGACCTTCAATCTCGGCGCGCAGTGCCAGCACGTTGCGAAAGCCCTGCATGTCAAAAGCGCAGTCCTTGGACAAGCCGCTGCCGCGGGTCATCAGCTCGGTGTAGGTGAGTTCGGCCACCTGCGGCGTCAGCTTGAGTTCGCGCATCAGCACCTGCAGTGCCAAAGTACGCTGGGCTGGATCTTGCGCAGCGCGGCAGCCTTCGATGTAGGCGGCCAGATAGCGCTCAAGCGCCGGCGCATTGTTGGCGGCCCAGGGGCGCATGACGAACACGCCTTGCGCCTGGTAGGGCCCGAACAGGTCGACGGTGCGGCCCAGGCTCTTGGCGCCGCGCTCCTTGGCCAGGAAATTCCAGGGCGGGTTGAGCAAGGTGGCGGCACCGGCCGGGGTGTCCAGGCCCTTGGTGCGCGCTTCTGAGCCGCCGAGCGGGTAGAGCTTGTAGTCCTCGCCTTCTTTGAGCCCGGCGTCCTTGAGCAGCTTGCGGCCGATCAGGGCATAGGCCGTGTTGGGTGCATCGACCACATAGGTGCGGCCGCGCAGGTCGCTGATTTTGTTGATGTCCTGGCGCACCAGCACCTCGTTCATGCCGCCGTCGCCGCCGGCCACGATGACCGCGTCGGCCTTGGCCACCTCGATCATGGCCACGGTGTTGTCCACGGCGGCATGGGCAATTTCAAAGCGGCCCTGGGCCAGACCGGAGCGCTGCTCGGTGGAATTGGGCGTAAACAGCATCTGTAGCGTGATGCCGCGGCGCGCGAAATAGCCTTTTTCCTGCGCCATATAGATGGGCAGGTTACTGGCGCCGCGAAACACATTGACCCGCAGCGTCACCGGGTCGTTGGGTGGCGGCGGGGTCGATGGTGTGCTGGCGCATCCCGCCAGAATCAGTGCAGTGCCCAGGGTAAGAAGTTTTTTCATGACAGTCTCCAAAAAAAGAGGTGATCAGGCCAGCTTGAAGTCGAGTTCGACGCTTTTGTGGTGAATTTTCCAGACGCCTTCGTGCAGGATCAGGTCGTCCGTGTAGCGGCCCATCAAGGCCGGCCCCTTGGTGAGCGCCGGCCTGGCTTCGCCGGGTTCACCGTCGTGGCGGTAGGCCACCACATAGGAGTGGGCCCGCACCCGCCCATCGGGCAGGGGCTCGAAGCGCAGGTTAGAAATCAGGTGGCGCACAAAAATCCGGCCCGGTTGCCGGCGGGCGATCCAGGCTTGCAGATCGGCCATGCCGCGCAGCGTGCCGTCCGAGCGCACCCAGGTGCCGTCGGGGGCGAACAGGGTTTGCAGCGCGTCAAATTCGTCGGCGTCAAAGTGAGCCATGAAGCTCATCACGCTGGCCTGGCAGGCCATTTGGACATCGAAGGGGACGGTTTGACCGGTTTGCATGGGCGCTTGGCTAAAGAGCCTGATTTCGGAAGATGCGCAAGCATCCGACAAAAGGATCCTTAGTGTGCTTAGGGATTGCCCTGTGTCTAGCACCGACAATGAGCAGCATCATCGCCGACGTCAGGCCGATGCGACACTTTGCTGTCCATTCCATTTCCAAAAAACTGACCGTGTCCACCTCTGATTCCCACCGCGCCTTGGGCGCCCATCACTTTCTGCAAGGCCTGAGCGAGCTAGGCCTGTCCCATGTGTTTGCCAACTTGGGCACTGATCATGTCAGCCTGATTGAGGAGTTGGCCCGCTGGGACGCTGAGGGCAAGCCCCATCCGCAATTCATTCTTTGCCCGCATGAGAATGTGGCCATCCACATGGCCGCCGGCTATGCCGCCTTGACCGGTCAGGGCCAGGCGGTGATGGTGCACGTCGATGCCGGCACGGCCAATGCGGTCATGGGCATGCACAACATGCTGCGCGGCCGCCTGCCGGTCATGCTGCTGGCTGGCAAGGCGCCCTATACCTTGCGCGGCGAGCTGCCGGGCTCTCGTGACAACTATGTGCATTTCGTGCAGGACCCCTTTGATATTGGCTCTCTGGTTCGGCCCTATGTGAAGTGGGAATACAACCTGCCCACATCGGTGGTGGCGCGCGAGGCCTTGCGCCGGGCGCATTCCATCATGCACACCGACCCGCCCGGCCCGGTCTATATGACGCTGCCGCGTGAGGTGCTGGCCGAAGAAGTCAGCGCCTCGCAGCAGCCTTTTGATGCGGCGCGCTACGGCCCCTCGCTGCTGGGCGGCATTGACGAGGCGCGGGTGCAGCTCATCGTCGATCGACTGCTAACGGCCGAGCGGCCGGTGGTCATTACTTCCTATCTGGGCCGCAAGGCCGATGCGGTGGCTGCGCTCGAGGAGCTCGCGCAGCTGTGCGGTATGCCGGTGGTCGACTACATGGCCAGCACCATGAGCATCTCCCGGCTGTCGCCCTGTTTTGCCGGCTTCGATCCAGCGCAGGTTCTGCCTGGAGCCGATGTGGGCCTGCTGCTGGACATCGACGTGCCCTGGCTGCCCAAGTTTGTGCAGGCCGAGCCTCAGACCTGGTGGGCTCACGTGGATGTGGATCCGATCAAGCAGGACTACCCGATGTGGGGCTTTGCCACCGACTTGCGGGTGCAGGCCGACGCCGGCAGCGTGATCCGGCAGGTGCTGGCCCGCTTGCGTGCGCAAGCTGGCAGCGATTTTCATGAGCGCGTCGCCCGCCGGCTGCAGGCCTTGCAGCTGGCCAGCGCCCAGCGGCAGGCCGCTTGGGGCCAGGTGGCAGCCAAGCCCGGCCAGGTGGATGCGATTGCCCCGGCCTGGGTCTGCGCTGCCCTGGGTCGCGCCCTGGCGCCACAAGACATCGTCATCAACGAGGCGGTGCGCAATTCACCAGCGGTGATGCAGCAGATCCCGCGCAGCGAGCCGCTGAGCTTTTTTGGCGGCGCTGGCGGCGGTCTGGGCTACAGCGGTGGCATGGCCCTGGGCGCCAAGCTGGCGCGCCCGAACGCGCGGGTGGTGCACATCGTCGGTGACGGCGGCTTTCACTTTTGTACGCCCAGCTCGGTCTATGCCACCGCGCAGCGCTATGGCCTGCCCATCTTGACCGTGGTGCTCGACAACGGCGGCTGGCAAGCGGTCAAGGAGGCGGTGCTGCGGGTCTACCCCCAGGGCGCTGCGGCACAGGCCGACGAATACCAGTCGCGGCTTCAGGGCCCGGTGCGGCAGTTCGAGTTGGTCGGCCAAGCTTTTGGTGCCTACGGCGAATGCCTGCGCGACCCGGCCCAAGCAGACGCTGCAATTGCCCGCTGCCTGCAAGCCCTGAGCGAAGGCCGATCGGCCGTGCTCAATGTGCAGGTCGGGCTTCAGTGATTGATTCAAAGCTATTTAGGAGACTTCCATGAAACTCAAGCAAGCTTTTCAGGCCTTTGCCTTCGCAGCCAGTGCCTGCCTGCTCGCCGCACCCGCGCAGGCCCAGGACTATCCCAACAAGCCGGTGACCATTGTGGTGGGCTATGCGGCCGGTGGCGGTGTGGACTTCATCGCCCGCCTGCTGGCCGAGAAACTCGCCGACCGCCTCAAGCAACCGGTGCTGGTGGAGAACCGGCCCAGCGTGGGTGCGGTGGTGGCCAGTACCTATGTCTCTAAGGCCAAGCCCGACGGCTACACCCTGATGATGGGCGCGCCCGGGCCTATCGTTTTCAACCATGCGCTCAATGACAAGCTGCCCTATGGGCCGCGCGACTTTGCGCCGATCTCCATCATGAGCAACTCGGCGCTGGTCCTGCTGGTCAACGCCAACAACCCGGCGCGCAATGTGCAGGAGTTGGTGGCGCAGTCGCGGGCCAATCCGGAGAAGGCCAATTACGGTGCGAGCTCGGCGTCCTTCCAGCTCGCCACCGAGCTGTTCAACCGCCGCACCGGCGCCAAATTCACCCATATCCCCTACAAGGGAGCCAACGAGTCGGTGCAGGCGGTGATGGCCGGCGATGTGACCATGGTCCTGGCCGATACGGGGCCAGCGGTCACCGGCTTGCAAAGCGGGCGGGTCAAGGCCCTGGCGGTGACCTCGACCGAGCGGCTCAAAGACCTGCCCAATGTGCCCACCCTGGCCGAGTTGGGGGTCGACCTGAAAGTGTCACTGTGGATAGGTCTGCTCGCGCCGGCCGCAACGCCGGCCGACATCGTCAAGCGCCTGCACGAGGAGGTGGTGCGCATCGTCGACATGCCCGATGTGAAAGCGCGCATTGCGGCCAAGGCCAGTGTGCCCATGACCAACACCCCCGACGAGTTCGCCCGCCTGATCGCCAGTGAAATTACGCTGTGGCGCCAGGTGGCGCAAGACAACAATATCAAGGGCAATTGAGTGGCTTGTTCAAGGCCCGCGCCGTCCGATGGGATCACTCAAGCAGATTTCCCCGGGTGCGTGGCCGGATGCTGCTGCCGATAGCGGCCGCTCAACTGCCAGGCTATCAGCACGGTGAATATATGGCCAGGCGTGAAATCCAGCAGCCAGGAATTAAAGAGACAGCCAAGCCCGAACAGCAAAATCAAACCTGCAAGGACTCTGCGGGTTGAGGGGGAGTGGCCTTTCGTCAGGAGCGGTGAGGCCATCCATCCGAGTAGCAAAATGAGAGCCGGCAGGCCACCACCGGCCCACTGCATCAGGTACTCGTTGTGCAGATTCGGGGGCCTTGAATAGGGCTTTTGCGCGTAGGGCGGGCTAAATTCCCCCGCGGCGACTCGCCGGCTTATTCGCTCTTCGTAAGCGGCTGGAATTCCGTCGTAGCCCACGCCCATCCAGGGATGGTCTAGAACGATCTCAAGCCCCGTCGTGTAGAAGGCCTTGCGCAACTCAGCAGACCTTACCTCGGTGGAGTCGGTCTTTTTCTGCATGATCGTCAGCGTGTCGCCCATGCGGTTTTGCACCGCCTTTGAGTTCATGGACAGCAGGCCGATGGCCAGGGGCAGCAAAAGCATGCACAGCCAACGCCAGCGCCCTTGAAAATATATCCAGCCAGCCAGAGCCGACAGCGCGACCAATGAAAGATGGCCGGTGCGGCCTTCAATGGCAAAAATGGTCGTCATGGCCATGAACAAGGCCACTGACCTCATGGCCCAGGGACGCGCAGATGTAAAAGAGCGCTCCAGGGCGATCCACCCTACGGCCAGTAGGCCCAAGGGCGCTGAAATTCGGCGCACTTCGAAATATGAAGCGTTCGAACCGGTCACAGGCAGGCCCGCCAGGTTCAGCCAGTACATGCCAGACAGTACGATCGCCCCCGTTACCAATGCTCGCCAAAACACTTCGGTATTTCTTGCAAGGGCAAAAACGGCCAGCAGCACAGGCACACGCCACAACTCCGAATAGCCTCCCAGCAGTGACACCGGCTGGGCATGGGTCCAACTCATCCACAAGCTGTGCACGCCAATATAGGCAAAAAGGAGCAAGCCCCAGCCGACAAAAGGTTCTCGCCAAACACGCAGGGCCCAGAGCGATGGCAGCAGCAGCGCCGCAGACAGGAACAGAGCAACAAGGCCCAGGGAAGTACCTGCGGTAGACGAAGGCAAAAACGCGCCCAGCAACGCCAAACCTAGCAAGCCCAGTGTCTGGGCCACACGCCAGAGGCGGGGATTCGTGTGATGGGGTGAAGAATGAAGTTCGCTTGTCAGAGCCATCGTAGGCATCCTTCATCTTCTATTGGGCGCGATCCGGCCCTTGCGCAGGAAGGTGAAGCCGGAGACTGTCACCTGAGGCGAGCTGTACTCCAAGAAGATGAGTTTACGTCATACAGAAGAGGTCACGGCTGCCGCGGCGCGCCTGATCGCTTAGCCATCGCTACCCATGGAGCTTAATTCAGTGATCGCTTGATGCCGCTCCCATGCCCTGCGCCACAGCCGAGCCGACTCTGAGCTACAGTTGTCTCCCGTCCATTCAGGGCGCGCGCCTTTGGTGCTGCTATTTCCCCCGGAGAAACACTTTGACCGCCACCCGCTGCTTTTTGCATTCCATCGGCCGTTGTGCCGCCCTCGCCAGCGTTTTGGCCGTCTGCGCCCCTGGCAGCCTGTGGGCCCAGGCACAAGGGCCAGCCGCCGCTTCAGCCGAGGCGCTCGGCCGTCCTTTTGTCACCATCAATGGCGAGGCTCAGTCGGTGGCCCGCGCCGAAGTCTTGCTGCGTGAGCAACTGGCCCGCGGCGCGCCCAACTCGCCTCAGGTGCAGTCGGCCGTGCGCGACCTGCTGATCAATCAGGCCTTGATGGCGCAGGCCGCTACCAAGGATGGGCTCGATAAGTTGCCACTGGTGCAGGCGCAAATTGAGCTGGCTCGGCAGGCGGTGCTGATGCAGGCCTGGCAGCAGCAACTGGCCCAAAGCAAGGAAATCACCGACGACGAGCTCAAGCAGGAGTATGACCGCCAGGTCAAGCTGCTAGGCAGCCGCCAGTTCCGCCTGCGCCACCTGCTGGTCAACGAAGAGGCCACAGCCAAGCTGCTGTTTGACCGCGTCAAGTCCGGCGGCAAGATCGCCGATTTGTCGGCCGAATACTCTCTGGACGAGGCCACTCGCAGCAGCGGTGGCCTGACCGACTGGATGGCTCAGGGCGAAATGGTGCCGGCTTTGCTCAAGGCGGTGGAGTCGCTCAAGCCCGGCCAGCTGGTCTCAGCGCCGGTGCGCGGCCTGGCGGGCTGGCATGTGCTGGCCCTGGAGGATTCGCGTGCCTTCACCCCGCCGGCACGCGATACCCTCCGGCCGCAGCTGCAGCGCGCCATTGTTCAGCAGCGCTTGCAGGCGGCCGTGGAGACCATGCGCAGCAGCGCAAAGGTGGAGTAAGCCTGGCGCCAGGCCGGCTCGGGCTCAGTCGCCCAGGTCCAGGTCGTCCGAGCCCAGCCACGAGTTGGCCTGATCGGCCAGCACCGTGCCGGCGGCCGCTCCTAGGCCTACCGCCAGCGTCGTCTTGAGCATGCCGCTGCCCCAGATGCTGGGGGAACCGGCTTGGGCTGGAGCCGGGATGGCGGAGGACGGCGCTTGCGTCCCCAGGGCCATGCGCAGAGCCATGATCTGCTGCACCAGGCGGTAGCCCACGCTGGGGTTTTGGGCCACCGCTTGCGCAATCAGATTGGTCGCGCCGGCATCAACCGGCTCGCGCGAGGTCGAGAGCTCGCGTAAGAATTTCATCAGTTCGTCGCGTTCCTGGCTTGTCATGGGCATGCTCCTGATCAGGTCGAAGCCGTATATTGCGCTGACTGCGCGGCTTTGACCAGCCCATCGGGTTTTCCCTGTGCAAGTGCAAGGGCTTGCAGCTCGATTCTCCTCTGTAGCGGCATCCATTAACCCGCCCCTGATCCCCAAGTGACAGGGCCGTCCGGCAGGGGCCGCCCCAATCGGTTAGATTGCGTACTTAGCTTCCTTAATAATCCTGCCCATGCAAATACAGCTCACCCTCAACGGCACCGCGCGCCAGCTCGACGTGCCCGACCATACCTTGCTGGTCAATGTGATTCGCGAGCACTGCGGCCTGACCGGCACCCATGTCGGTTGCGACACCTCGCAGTGTGGCTGTTGCACCGTCCACCTCAATGGCCGGGCGGTCAAGTCTTGTTCCGTGCTGGCCGCGCATGCCGACGGCGCTCAGGTGACGACCATCGAGGGTCTGGGCCAGGATGGCCTGCACCCTGTGCAGGAGGCGTTTTCCCGCTGCCACGGCCTGCAGTGCGGCTTTTGCACCCCCGGCATGATCATGGCCAGCGTCGATCTGCTGCGCCAGATTCCGCAGCCCAGCCGCGAGCAGATCGAAGAAGGCCTAGAAGGCAATCTGTGCCGCTGCACCGGCTATGTGAACATCGTTGAGGCGGTGCACGAAGCGGCGCAGGTGATGCAGGGGAGCCAGGCGTGAGCGCGGTCTTGAGCCCGCAGCCGCTGCTGCGCAAGGAAGACCAGCGCCTGATCACCGGCACCGGCCAGTTCACCTCTGACGCATGGGAGCAAGGTACCTTGCATGCGGTGATGGTGCGTTCCGACCATGCCCACGCCCGCTTTCAGGCCGACTGGAACGCGGTGCGCCAGGCCCCGGGTGTGCGTTGCGTCCTGACGGCGCAAGATGTGACGGCGGCCGGGTTTGCCGCCTTGGTCAATGCTGTGACCGTCAAGGACGCGCAGGGCCAGCCGCAGGTCATTTGCCGCATGCCGGTGCTGGCGCAAGCCAAGGTCCTCTATGTGGGTCAGCCCATCGCCATGGTGATTGCCGATACCGCCGAGCTGGCGGCCAATGCCGCCGAACTGGCCGAGATCGACTACGAGACCCTGCCCTGCGCAGTAACCTTTGAAGACGCCACCGCCCCGGGGGCGGTGCAGTTGCACGAAGCGGCGCCGGGCAACACCTCGGTCGTCTTTGAGGCCGGCGATCGCGCTGCCGTCGATGCCGCCTTTGCGCGCGCGGCCATGACCTCGAATGTGAAGGTGGTCAGCCAGCGCCTCATTCCTGCGCCCATGGAGCCGCGGGCGGTGCAGGCCTGGCATGACGCTGCCACCGGTCTGACCCATGTGCGCACGCCCACCCAGGGGCTGGTGAGCATGCTGGGCATGTTCACCACCATCACTGGCTGGCCCGCCGATTCCATCCGTATTCACACCCAGGATGTGGGCGGCTCCTTCGGACTGCGGGGTACCGCCACCAGCGAGCATGTGCTGCTCATGCTGGCCGCCCGCACCCTGGGCCGGCCGGTACGCTGGATCAGCAGCCGCTCTGAAACCTTCCTGAGCGACTGGCATGGCCGGGCACTCACCCTGCACGGACACATTGCGCTCGATGCGCAAGGGCGCATTCTGGCGATCCGCTTTGACAACCAGGTCGATGCCGGGGCCTTCAATGTTTACTTCAGCACCCACATCGGCGCGCGCAACCTGTCCATCACCATGGGCGGGGTCTACAAGGTGCCAGCGCTGCACATGCGCTCGCACATCTATTACACCAACACCGTGCCGGTGTCGGCCTACCGGGGCGCCGGCCGGCCCGACCTGGCCTATGCCATTGAGCGCCTGGTCGACCATGCCGCCCACGAGCACGGGCTCGATCCGGTGGCCATCCGGCGTTTGAACTTCATACCCCCGGCCGACTTCCCCTACACCACCGCCAACGGCACGGTTTACGACAACGGGCAGTTCGAGCGCATCATGGACTGCGCCTTGGCCGATTCGGACGTCGCCGGCGTGGCTCAGCGGCGCGAGCAGGCGCGTTCGCGCGGCCGGCTGTTCGGCCGTGGCCTGGCCTATTACCTGGAGTCCTCAGGCCCGGGCGCGGCTGCCAAGGACCAGGTGCGGGGCCGCATTGAGGCGGGCGGTCTGACCCTGCACGCCATCTCTGGCGCTTCTGGCCAGGGCCATGAAACATCGTTTGCCCGCATCGTTGAACGCGAGCTGGGCCTGCCATCGCAGCGGGTGCGCTTTGTGGCCGGCGAGGTCGGGCGTGATCTGGTGGGCAACTCCACCGGCGGCTCGCGCACCCTCTACGGCTTGGGCAGTGCCATCGTGGACCTGTGCCGCCAACTCATGGATCACGGCCGGCCCCAGGTGGCCCAGCTCTGGGGCTGCACGCCGGAGGAGCTTGTCATTGAAGGCGGCCACTGGCGTCATGCGGGCCGCGAAATGGGTTTCGAGGCTTGGCTGGACCAAGCCGGCGCTGAGGGCCTGGAGCTGATTGGTCAAGCCTCATCGGGCGCGACCTTCCCCAACGGCTGCCACATTGCCGAGGTCGAGGTCGATCCGCAGACCGGCGTATGCGATCTGGTGGGCTACTGGGCCGCTGACGACGTGGGCGAGGTCATCTCGCCCAAGCAACTGATCGGGCAGGTCCACGGCGGCGTGGTGCAGGGCCTTGGTCAGGCTTTCGGGGAGCATGCGGTTTACGACCGCGAGACCGGCCAGCTGCTCAGCGGCTCCTTCATGGACTACGCCATGCCCCGTGCCGGCATCCTCCACGGCTTTCACCACCAAAGCGTGCCGGTGCCCACCAAGCTCAATATGCTGGGCGCCAAAGGCGTGGGCGAGTCGGGCTGCTCGGGCTCCCTGCCGGCCCTGGCCAATGCGGTGGTCGACGCCCTGCGCCCCCTGGGCATTCAGCAGGCCGACATGCCGTTTTCTCCGGCGCGGCTGTGGGATCTGATGCAGTCTGCCCGCAGCTAGCCCCCGTTGGGGGCTGCTGGAGCCGCTGGAGCCGCGCCCGCGTCTGCGATTCCATTGAAACCCTTGCCTTTGCGAAAGTAGCGTTAGCAAAGACCCAGACCGGAGTAGCGCTTGGTGTCGGTCAGGCGCAGCAGCCAGTTGGCCATCAGCCCGATCGAGCACAGGCCTTTGCAATGCCGCTAAGGTGTCGACCTGCGCCAATTTCGCGGTCTCGAGCTTGCCCGGCCCGCTGATGCGCCCTTTCAGTTCACTCACCGTCTCAAAAAGCAATGGATTCCGTCACACAAATTCTTTTGGGCGCCTCGGTAAGCGTAGCCGTCATGGGACGCCGCACGGCGCTTTGGAAATCGGCCGTGTGGGGCGGTGTGGCCGGCTTGTTGCCCGATCTGGATGTGTTGCTGGACCACGGCGACCCTATCCTAAACATGATCCGCCATCGCGCCGAAACCCATTCCTTGCTGCTGCTGGCGCTGTTTGCCTTGCCCATGGCCTGGGTGGCGAGCCGCATCCACCGTCAGCCGCAACTCTATGGCCCTTGGTGCTGGGCACTCATGCTGGCGCTGGTCACCCACCCCTTGCTAGATCTGATGACGATTTATGGCACCCAGGTGTTCCAGCCGTTCACTGACGAGGCCTATGGTCTGGGCAGCATATTCATCATCGACCCGGTGTATTCCCTCGCTTTGCTGATCGGGCTGCTGGCCGCTTTCTGTGCCAAAACCATGGGTAAGGCCTTGACGATCAACGGCTGGGGCTTGGTCTTGAGCAGCGCATATTTGGCCTGGAGCGCACTGGGCCAGGCCTGGGTCATGCATCACGCCCGCCAGTCCTTGCAGGCTCAGGGCTTGCCCAGTCAGCAGTTGTTGGTCACGCCCGCGCCATTGAGCACCTTGCTCTGGCGCGTGGTGGCCCTGGACGGCGAGCGCTTTCATGAAGGCTTTTATGCCCTGATGGATGGCGCCAGGCCGGTGCGCTTTGTGGCTTATGAAAGAGGTGCCGCTTTGGCCGCGCAAAACGCTGAGCACCCCCAAATCCAGCGCCTGGCCCGATTTACCGACGGCTTCTACAAGGTTGCTGACCAAAACGGGCGGTTGGTGATCACCGACTTGCGCATGGGGCAAGAGCCGGCCTACGTGTTTTCTTTTGACATTGGTCCGCCGCTGCAAGGGGGCTACAGCCACCCCGTGGCGCAGCAGCAAAGCCGCCGCCTGGAGCTGAGGGCCGGTCTCAAGTGGTTGGGGCAGCGCATCATGGGTCAAGACCTGCCGCCCCCAGGCGCTGGGCGGTGAGATCGCCCGGCCGGCCAAAGCACCGTAAGCCTTGGTGGCCCGCCCGAACAAAGGGTTGGTAGCCAAGATCAAAACACCCGAGGTGTGCAGTGCAGGGCGCCGCGCCCTATCCGTGCGCCCCATCCACCTTGAGTTGCTTTCTTTTTGTCGATCGATATAGCCCATCGCGCCTTGGGCAGGGAAGGCACCAGTGACGGCCATGGGACTCGATTGAAATTGCACTGTTCCCGGCTTTGCAGGCCTTAGCGCCCGTGGATTTTGCCCAGCAGCGCCAGCAGTTGCGCGAGCTCTGCATCCGAGAGCGCGGCTGTGGCTTGGCGGTCGGCGCGCTCGGCCGCCTCCCTAGCCTTTCGCAGCAGCGAGCGCCCTGGCGCCCGCAGGTGCAGACCCAGCGCACGGCCATCGCCCGGGTGGGGCTGGCGCTCAATCAGGTCGCGGTCCTGCAGCTGCTTGACCAGTCCCACCAAATTTGACGAAGGCATATCGAGCATCGCGCACAGCTGGGTGGAGGTGATGCCGGGGTTGGCGCCGATGAGCGTGAGCAGCGTAAAGGGCACCGGCCTGAGGTCTACGGCACTCATGTGCTGTTTGAAGTGTTCCTGCATCACCAGCCAGGCCCGCCGGGTGGCGTAACCGACCAGTCCCTGCAGGGCAGAGCTGTCGATGTCCTGACCGGGGTTGGAGGGGGCGGGGGAAGGGCGCTTCATGCGGGGGCCAGCGCAGGGCATTTAGGGGGATGCGGCCTGGCCCCTTGCGCCCGGTCGGGGTGTGGCGATGTGCTCTGCGCTGCCGTCATGCAGCGCCTCGACCAGCGCCGCCCGGTGCTTGAGCACCGCGCGCTGGTTGATGGAGCCCTTGTCGGTGACTTCGCCCAGATCCAGCGAGGGCGGCTCGGTGATGATCAGGGCGCGCGCCAGCCGATTCGCGCTGCCGGTGGACTGCTGCGCCAGGCCATCGAGCAATTGCTGCAACCAAGCTTTCACCGCAGGGTGGGCGACCATCTCGGCCCAGGGCCTTGTAGCAGGCAGGGCCGCCAGCTTGCGCAGGTCGGGTGTGGGCATCAGCAGGGCGCCCACTTCGTGCAGGTTCAGGCCGGTGATGACCGCGTCCTGCACATAGGGCGCGCCGGCGGCGATGATGCGCGCGCGCAGCGGCCCGACGCTGACAAAAGTGCCGGTGGCCAGCTTGAAGTCTTCGGCAATGCGCCCGTCAAACTTCAGGCCCAGGTGGATGTTGCTCGGGTCTATCCAGGCCACCGCATCGCCGGTGCAGAAAAAACCTTCTTCATCAAAGGCCTCAGCCGTTGCCTCGGGGTTGCGCCAATAACCCGGCGTGATGTTGGGGCCGCGGTAACGTATCTCGACCTTGTCGCCCATGGGCGCGAGTTTGAGCTCCAGCCCCGGCGTGGGCAGGCCGACATGGCCAGCCAGCGAGTGGGGGTTGGTGACGAACAGCGCAAAGGGCGAGGACTCGGTCATGCCCAGGCCGGCGGTCATGACCACCCGCTCGCCATACTCGCGCTCGGCATGGGCGTAGAGCGCGTCTTGGATGGGCTGCGACAGCGCCGCGCCGGCGTAGAGCTGCTGGCGCAGCCGCGAGAAGAAATTGCGCCGCAGCTGCGCGTCCGTGTCCATGGCGCGGGCAATGGCCTCGTAGCCCACAGGCACATTGAAGTACCAGGTGGGGGCCACCTCGCGCAGATTGCGCAGGGTCTGCCCGATCAGGTCGGCCGTTGGCTTGCCCTCGTCAATATAGAGCGAGCCGCCGTGGTAGAGCGCCATGAAAAAATCACTGTTGCCGCCCGCGGTATGGTTCCACGGCAGCCAGTCGACCAGCACCATGGGCTCGTCGCACAGCGAAGGACTGGACTGCACCATCTGCTGCTGGTTAGAGCAGATCATGCGCTGGGTGTTGATCACCGCCTTGGGCAATTTGGTCGAGCCGCTGGTAAACAGGAACTTGACCACCGTCTCCGGCCCGGTGGCGCGCATGGCGGCATCGACCGCCGCGGTCGCTGGCGTAGCGAGCAGCTCAGACCAGGGCGTGATGCGGCGGCTGCCGGCGCTGCTGCCGTCGAGCTCGGCCAGTACCAGCTCGACTTCGGGTGGTAGCACTGCGTCGATGGACGGGCCGTATTGCGAGGCCTTCGGCGCAAACACCAGGCCCGGCGTGAGGGTCTGCATCACATGGCGCAGCTTGTCGTAGTCCTTGCTCACCAGGCTGTAGGCGGGCGAGACCGCACAAAAAGCCACGCCCGCATACATGGCGCCCAGCGCGAGCAGGGCATGGTCCAGGCTGTTGGGGCCGAGGATGACCAAGGGCCTCTCGATCGACAAGCCGCGATCGAGCAGCGCCTGTCCGATGCGGCGCGCGCCGTCCAGGGCCTGCGCAAAACTCAGGTGCCGCCACTGCCCGCCCAAGGCGGGGTCGCGCTGGGCGAACAGCGTTGCATCGGGCCTTTGCTGGGCCCAGTGCACCAGGCGGTCGCTCATGCGCTCCAGGTAGGGCTCAAGCGCCTGCTCGCAGCGCAGGTAGTGGTTGCCGCCCGCCTCGTGCAGCACTGCACGGGTGACGCCGAAGGTGAAGTCGCGATAGACCGGGCTTGTCGTCATGGGCGGGCTGATCAGGCGCGAACCTTGGGGCCGGTGCCGTCGAGGAAGGCTTTGACCCTGGCCTTGGCCTCGGGGGCCGATTGCGCAATGGCCGCCAGCATGGATTCGGTGAGAAAGCCGTGGTCGGCCGGCTGCTCTGCGATGCGCGGCAGGCCTTGGATCAGGGCATAGTTGGTCATCGGTGCGTTGGTGGCCACCCGCTCGGCCAGCTCAATGGCCTTGGTCAGGGCTTCGCCGGCCGGCACATGGTATTGCGCCAGACCCAGCGCTGTCCCTTCGGCCGCCTTGTAGACGCGGCCGGTCAGCATCATGTCGAGCACCCGGTGCGCGCCTATCAACTTGGAGATGCGCACCGAACCGCCGCCGCCGACGAAGATGCCGCGCGAGCCTTCGGGCAGCGCAAAAAACGCGCTGTCGTCGGCCACCCGGATATGACAGGCGGTCGCCAGCTCCAGCCCGCCGCCAACTACCGCGCCGTGCAGCGCCGCGATCACCGGCCTGCGGCCTTGCTCGAGCTCGCGCAAGATGTAGTACCAAGAGCGCGAGTGGTGCAAGCCCTCGACCGCGTCGCGCTCCTTGAGCTCGCCCAGGTCCAGCCCGGCGCAAAAATGCTCGCCTTCACCGGCCAGCACCACCGCGCGTGTGCTTTCGGGCAGCTCGGCGATGTGATGACCCAGCGCGGCCATAAGACCATCGCTGATGGCATTGCGCTTTTGCGGGCGGCTCAGCCGAATGATGGAAATCGAGCTGCGGTGCTCGACCTGAATTTGGTCCAGGCTGGGCGCTATGCCCGCAGACCCTTGTATATTGCTCATGGAGATCCTGCTAGAAAGCTATAATTCATAGCTAGTTTAGAAAGGCTGCCCTGTCTTCGAATCAGGGTAAACCCCAGCGAGGTATGCACATGGACCATCGAAACCTGATCGCCATCGACATTCACACCCACGCCGAAGTCAGTTGCTGGAACCCCTTCGACAACTACGGCGAGGAATACGACCGCGCCGCTGACAAATACTTCAAGAATTCACGGCGCCCGACCATTGCCGAGACGGTGGCCTACTACCGCGAACGCAAGATCGGCCTGGTGATGTTCACCGTCGACAGCGAGTCCAAGCTCGGGCGCCGGCGCATCCCCAATGAGGAGATTGCTCAGGCCGCGCGTGAGAACAGCGACATGATGATCGCCTTTGGCAGCATAGACCCGCACAAGGGCAAGATGGGTGCGCGCGAGGCCGAGCGGCTGATCAAGGAAGAGGGCGTGCGCGGCTTCAAATTCCATCCGACGGTGCAGGGCTACCACCCCTACGACAAGATGGCCTGGCCGATTTATGAGGTGATCGCTGCGCACAAGCTGCCGGCGATTTTTCATACCGGACACAGCGGCATCGGTTCGGGCATGCGCTGCGGCGGCGGGCTGCGGCTGGAGTATTCCAACCCCATGCACCTGGACGACGTGGCCATTGACTTCCCCGACATGCAGATCGTCATGGCCCACCCGAGCTTTCCCTGGCAGGACGAGGCCCTGTCGGTGGCCACCCACAAGCCCAACGTCTGGATCGACCTCTCAGGCTGGAGCCCCAAGTACTTTCCCAAGCAGTTGGTGCAATACGCCAACACCCTGCTCAAAGACCGCGTGCTCTTTGGCAGCGACTACCCACTGATCACCCCCGAGCGCTGGATGAAAGACTTTGAAGAGGCCGGCTTCAAGCCCGAAGTGATGCCCGGCATCCTCAAGGACAACGCGGTACGCCTGCTCGGGCTGAGCTGAGCCCGAGCCCCTCTTGCTCCCTCTCCCTTTGGGAGAGGGCTGGGGTGAGGGCGTGGGCTTTCATGAAACGACTGATCCAATTCGGATCAGCGCTGCCCTCACCCTAACCCTCTCCCAGAGGGAGAGGGAATAAAACTTGGCCCGCCTTCGGCCCTTTGAAAGCCCGATTGAGCATGAGCGCCGCCCCGTACTGGCAAGGCCCTCTTGCTCCCTCTCCCTTTGGGAGAGGGCTGGGGTGAGGGCATGGTCATAGCGCCAGGGCGGCGCTCGCACAAGCCTCAGCAGCCCCCCCAGGCTCAGGCCGCCTCTTCGAAGGGCAGGCCTACAAAATTTTCAGCGTAGGTCAGAGCGCCGGTGGGGTCGGTGGTCATGTACCTGAGCCGCTCTCTTTGAGCGCGCCAGTTGAATTCGCTGGTGTCCGGAAAGCGGTGCAGCAGGGTGCACATATCGGCTGAGAATCGCTGGACCTGCCAGACGCGCTTGAGCGCAGTTTCCGAGTAGCGATCGAGCGGGCCGCGGTCGCCGCGCTGGTAAAAGGCGCTAAATGCTGGCGCCAGGATGCTGATGTCGGCCAGCGCCGAATTGAGGCCTTTGGCGCCTGTGGGCGGCACGATATGGGCCGCGTCCCCGGCCATGAAGAGCTGCCCGTACTGCATGGGCTCGATGACGAAGTTCTTCATCGCGGTCACGCTCTTTTGGGTGATGCGCCCTTCGATCAAAGCCGGGCGGTCCGGCACGTCCATGCGGGTGTGTAACTCGCTCCAGACCCGGTCGTCTGACCAGTTATCGGGCTTGTCGTCAACCGGGCATTGCAGGTAGAGCCGGCTGATCTCGGGGGCTCGGAAGCTGCTCATCGCAAAGCCGCGCTCGTGGCAGCTATAGGCGACTTCCAGCGAGGGCGGTGCCACTTCGGCCAGTATGCCCAGCCAGGCAAAGGGGTAGTTCTCTTCGTAGACCTTGAGCACGCCTTCCGGGATGGCCTGTTTGCAAGGGCCGTGGTAGCCGTCGCAGCCGGCAATGAAGTCGCAGCTGAGCTCGTGCTCCTGGCCATCTTTGAGGAAGTACACCCGGGGCTGCTTGGTATCGACACCGGTGATGCGGGTCACCGGGGTGTCGAACAGGATCTCTTGCCCGGCCTGGGCATGGGCCTGCAGCAGATCGCTCACGATCTCATACTGGGGATAGATGGTGAAGCAGCGCTGGGTCATGCCCGCAAAATCAACCCGGTGACCCTGTCCGTCAAAACGGAAGTCGGTCTGATCGACGATCAGCCCGATGTCTTTGAGGCGTTGACCCAGCCCCACCCGCTCCAGCAGCGAGACCGCGCCATGCTCCAGGCCGCCGGCCCGCATGCGGGTGCCCACATGGTCGCGGTTGCCCCGCTCCAAGACCACCGAGGAGATTCCGGCCAGCCGCAGCATGTGCGAGAGCAGGAGCCCAGCCGGTCCGGCGCCAACAATGGCCACTTGTGTGTGCATGATGTTCAGTCCAGTTTGGCGCCGGATTCTTTGACCACTTTGCTCCAGCGCGCCAGTTCGATTTGGATGTAGGCCCGAAATTGGTCCGGGGTGTCGCCGATCGGCACCGAACCGATTTCTTGCATGCGGGCTTGGAAGGCAGGCTCGCGGACAATTTTTTGAGTCGCCGCAGCCAGGCGGTTGATGATCTCAGGCGGGGTTTTGGCCGGCGCCACCAGGCCGTTCCAGGGGCCCGATTCATAGCCGGTCAGCCCCAGCTCCGCGAGAGTGGGAACGTCGGGCAAAGGGGCCTGCCGGGTGGCGCTGGTCACCGCCAGGCCGCGCAGTCGGCCGGAGCGGATGTGCGGCAGCGCGTCGAACATATTGTTGAAGGAAATCGGGATCTCGCCGCTGATCGAGGCCACCGCCAGCGGCGCCCCGCCCTTGAAGGGCACATGGATCATGTTGACCCCGGCCATGGACTTGAACAACTCGCCCGACATATGGGTGGTGCTGGCCATCCCGCCCGAGCCGAAGGCGTACTTGCCGGGCTCCTTCTTGAGCAAGGCAATCAACTCGGGCACCGTCTTGGCCGGGAAGGAGGAATGGACCAGCAGCACTTGGGCATTGCTGGCCACATTGCTGATCGGCGCCAGGTCACGCAGCGCGTCGTAGGGAATCTTGGGCATCAGTGCCGGCATCACCGTGTGCGGCCCGGTGGAAGACATCAGCAGGGTGTAGCCGTCGGGCGCAGCCTTGGCCACAAAGTCGGTGGCGATCACGCCGCCGGCGCCGGCCTTGTTCTCTACCACCACGCTTTGGCCCAGGAGTTCTTGCAAGCGGGTGGCCGTCATGCGTGCCACCGCGTCGGTATTGCCCCCGGCGGGGAAGGGCACCACGATCTTGATCGGCCGGTTGGGCCAGTCCTGTGCCAATGCTGCTCCGCCCAGGGCCGATGTGATGGTCCAGACCAGTAGAGCCGTCCATTTTGAAAAAGTCATGAGGCAGTCCTTCCTTGCTTTGCGTTGAGCGCGTCCGCTTTGTTGAGCTTGTTTGATTATTGGGTAAATCCTGGCGTCCCAAGACCCATCGTGGCGAGGGTTTTCCTGGGTCCTTGACTCCCCACTTTCCCGGTGTTCCAGCGTGCGCTTGCGCATGGCGGCGTCGGGGATGTCCCGCCCGTGACTTTTTGAGGCTCACTCCACGCTGGGCGCTAAGCCAGAAAGCCGCTGCACCCCGAATAATCGCTAGGCATGAGCACCACCCCCATCCTTCACCACTTCGAAGCCTCGCCCTTTGCCGAGAAAATTCGCGCCGTCCTGGGCCTCAAACGCATGGCCTGGCGCTCGGTGCTGATTCCCATGGCCATGCCCAAGCCGGATGTGATTGCGCTGACGGGCGGCTACCGCAGAACGCCCATCGTGCAGATGGGTGCCGACATTTATTGCGACACGGCTTTGATCGCCAAGCTGCTCGACGAGTTGCAGGCTGAGCCCAGCTTGCTGCCGGCCGCAGCGCCCATGGCCACCCTGGTGGCCGCTTGGGCCGACAGCACGCTGTTTTGGCAGGCGATCATGAACACCCAGTCGCCTTCAGCGCGCGCGCTCATCTTCCAGGGCCTGAGCCCCGAGGCGATGCAGCAGGTGCGCGATGACCGTGCGGCCTTTACCAGTGGCCTCAAGCGCCCGAGTGCAAGCGATGCCGCCGCGCAGCTGCAGTCGGCCCTGCGCAGCTTTGAGCAGGCGCTAACTCAGCACCCCTGGCTGATGGGCCCGGCGGCCTCGATCGCCGATTTCTCGGTCTACCACTGCCTGTGGTTCATCACCCGCGGCGGTATGGCCGATGCCCTGCTCGGCCCCTGGCCGGCGGTACGCGCCTGGTATGCCCGCATCGTGGCGCTCGGCCATGGCATGCGCACCGAGATCAGCAGCACCGAGGCCATCGCCCTTGCTGCTTCGGCTGGCAGCCATGCGGCCGTGCAGGTGGCGCCGGGCCTGGGCTTTGCGGCCGGCGACACGGTCAAGGTGGCCGCCACTGACTACGGCACCGAAGCCGTCAGCGGCACCCTGGTGGGGCTGAGCGTGGACAGCATCACCGTGGCCCGGCAGGATGCGCGCGCCGGCACAGTGCATGTTCACTTTCCCCGGCTGGGCTTTGACCTGAGCAAGGCGGGTTGAGCGCGGCGAGTTGAGCGAACTGGCCCTAGCGATCTAGGCTTAAAACCGCTCGCCAGCCGGCAGATAGCGCCACTGGCCCACCGGCAGCGCGCCCATGGCAATGCGTCCGATGCGGATGCGCCGCAGCGCTTGCAGCTCTAGGCCCACTTGGGCGCACATCCATTCGATGGCGTCGGGCGCGATGCTTTTGACCGCAAAGCGCAGGCGGGTTTCGCTCTGCCAGCTGACCTTGGCCGGCGGCAGCGGCCTGCCAAAGCGCTGCAGGCCGTGACACAGGCGCGCCAGGCCGTCGGGCGCAATCTGGCCTCTGACCTCGGCGATCAGCTCCTGTTCGATGAAAGCCGCGTCTTCGGTGAGCTTGCGCAGCACCCGCGCATCCTGGCTGAACACACACAGCCCACTGGCCGGCCTGGGCAGCGCCAGCAGCATCTGCAGCCCGATCTGATGGGTTTTGTTCGGGCGTATGCCCGAGGGGTCGTCCTTCAAGCGCTGGGCGGGGTTTAGAAGCTCGGTCGTCGCAAGAATGCCCGCCGGCTTGTGTATCAGGTAAGTGGCGGAGACGGGCGGTTGCAGCCGCGCCTTGGGGTCGATCGTCACCCGCTGGTTCTCGCTCACCCGCATCTGCGGCGCGTCGGCCAACTGCCCGTCGACCCGCACCCACCCTTCGGTGATGTATTGCTCGGCCTCGCGGCGCGAGCAGGGCACGCGCGCGGCGACCAGCTTGGCCAGGCGCTGTCCTTCCTCGGGCGCCTGTGCCTGTGCCTTTGTCGGTGCAGTGCTTGGCTCCATGCTAGAGCTCGCTGTCCAAGAGCCGTGCCTTGACCGCGCGGCCCTTGATGCGCCCCTTGTTCAGGCGTTCGACCACGGCCGCCGCGATGCTGCGCTCCACCGCAACATAAGTGGCAAATTCGTTGATGTCGATCTTGCCCACCTGCTCGCGGGTGTAGCCCAGGTCGGCGGTCAGCGCGCCCAGCACATCGCCCGGACGAATTTTGTCCTTGCGCCCGGCCTGGATGTGGACAGTGGCCATGGCCGGCAGCAGCGTCCCGCCCGGCGCCGGCTTGAGTTCGGCCAGCGTCTGCCACACGGTGGGCTGGCCCTGCAATTGCTCGATGCGCCCGACCGCGCCCATTTCGTCAAGCGAGGCCAGGCTCAGCGCCAGACCGCTTTGGCCGGCGCGGCCGGTGCGGCCTATGCGGTGCACATGCGCCTGCGGATCGGGCGAGATGTCCACATTGATCACAGCCGCCAGGCCCGCCACATCGAGCCCGCGTGCCGCCACATCGGTGGCCACCAGCACCGAACAGCTGCCATTGGCAAAGCGAATCAGCACCTGGTCGCGCTCGCGCTGCTCCAGATCGCCGTGCAGCGCCAGGGCATCGAAGCCCTGGGCCTGCAGCAGGCTCACCCACTCGCGGCAGCGAAGCTTGGTGTTGCAAAACGCCAGGGTGCTGATGGGTCGAAAGTGCCGCAGCAGGTCTGCTGCGGCGGCCAGCCGCTGGTCTTCGCGCACCTCGTACCAGCGCTGCTCAATCTGCTCACTGCTGTGCTGGGCCTGCACCTTCACCGTGACCGGATCACGCAGAAACTGCGCAGCCAGCCGGGCGATGCCTTCGGGGTAGGTGGCGGAAAACAGCAGGGTTTGGCGCTGGCTGGGGCATTGGCGGGCGATGGTGGCAATGTCGTCGGCAAAGCCCATGTCCAGCATGCGATCGGCCTCGTCGAGCACCAAGGTGGCCAGGGCATCGAGGCTCAGGTGGCCGCGCTCGAGGTGATCCATCACCCGCCCGGGTGTGCCGACCACCACATGGGCGCCGTGCTCCAGGCTGGCGGTCTGCCCGCGCAGCGGCACCCCGCCCACGAGTGTGACCACCTTGATGTTGTCTTCGGCCCGCGCCAGCCTGCGGATCTCGGTGGTGACCTGATCGGCCAGCTCGCGGGTGGGGCACAGCACCAGCGCCTGCACCGCAAACCGGCGGGTGTTCAGCTTGGCCAGCAGGGCCAGTGCAAAGGCCGCGGTCTTGCCGCTCCCGGTCTTGGCCTGGGCAATCAGGTCGCGGCCTTGCAGCGCGGCCGGCAGACTGGCCGCCTGGATGGCGGTCATCTCCAAATAGCCCAGCCGGCGCAGGTTGTCCCGCGCAGCGGCAGAAAGGGGCAGGGCGTCGAAGCTGTTGGAAGCCGGCGTATCGGGGTTCATGCACCCATCTTACGCAGGAAGTGGGGGCGTCTGAGCCGGGTCGCTCGAGCACTCTCCACAAATCCAGCACAGTAATTCCTTCTATTATCATTGCTTGGGAGTCTGGCGTGCTGGATGCTTTCTTGACAAAAAAGCAGCTTCAGGCCCTGGCCCGCTGATCGCGCAAAGAGGTGTCGCCATGAACATGACCGCCGAGCAAAACCTGCTCGCCAAGCTTAAAACCCTGTCGGCCGAGCAGGTGGCCGAGGTGGAGGCTTTGCGGCGCATAGCGGCCTGACGCCCCGCGCTTGACACCCGAGCTTGGCGCTCACAGAATCCGCCGTATCCACTGTGCGAATCTGTAATCCGCACAGTGAATTAGCACAGGATACGGATGCCCTTAGAACTCAATTGCACGCCTGAACTGGGCCATTTGCGCTCCACCGTCCGTCGCTTCGTGCGCGACCGGCTTGAGCCCATCGCGCTGGCCATCGACGCCACCGGCCAGGTGCCGGACCATGCCATCGCCGAGATGCGGGGGCAGGGCTATCTGGGGATGCGGCTGCCGCCAGAGCAGGGCGGCGGCGGGTTTGATCTGTCGACCTATTGCCTGGTGATGGAGGAAGTGGCGCGCTCGCACAGAGTGTTCACCTTGATGATGGACGCCTCCAGCGGCCTGACGCCGATTGCCATCTCCCGCTTTGGCACGCCGGCTCAGCAAGACAAGTACCTGCGCAAACTGGCCGACGGCAGCTGGATCGCGGCCTTCGGTTTGACGGAGCCGGGCGCGGGCTCCGACGCTGCGGCGATCCGCACGCTGGCGCAGCCCTGTGAGGGCGGTTGGCGCATCCATGGCGTCAAGCACTACATCAGCGGCGCCCATCGCGCGCAGGTGATCATGGTCATCGCCAGGACCGATCCTGCCAAGGGTGCCAAAGGGGGCATTACTGCCTTTCTGGTCGAGCGCGGCACGCCCGGCTTTCATGTGGACCGGGTCGACAAGACCATAGGCTCAGACCCGATTGAGCTGGCCGAGTTGCGCTTCGATGACTGCTTTGTTCCGCACGATGCGGTGCTGGGGCAGGTGGGCCAGGGCTTTGCCATCGCGATGAGTTCACTCACCAGCGGGCGCATGGGCGTCTCCTCGGCCTGCATAGGCACGGCCGACCGTCTGCTGGAGCTGGCGGTCGAGCATGTCAAGGTTCGCAGCACCTTCGGCCAGCTGCTGGCCGATCGGCAGGCCATTCAGTGGATGTTGGCCGATTCGGCCACCGAGCTGGCGCACGCGCGCTCGCTGGCCTACGAGACGCTGCGCCGCATCGACGCCGGGCAAGACCCCGGGCCCGCAACCAGCATGGTCAAGTTGTACTGCTCCGAGATGGCCGGCCGGGTGGCCGATCGCGCGGTGCAGATCTTCGGCGGCGCTGGCCTGATCCGCGGCGTGCCGGTCGAACGCTTTTACC
This sequence comes from Comamonadaceae bacterium, assembly GCA_027486755.1. GTDB lineage: Bacteria > Pseudomonadota > Gammaproteobacteria > Burkholderiales > Burkholderiaceae_C > Polaromonas. The sequence goes on from JAIXOM010000023.1 coordinate 119,180, forward strand.
GCGACGTGCGTCACTACCGCGTTGGCGAAGGATCGTCCGAGGTCCAGCGCATGCTGATCGCGCGCGACCTGCTCAAGTGAATTTCCGTCCCTTAGGAGTTGCCATGAAGTCTTTTGTCCCCCTGTTGCTCGCCGGTCTACTGTCTGCAGCCGTGTCTGTACAAGCCCAGGAGCCCTGGCCGAACAAGCCGGTGCTGGTGATCAACCCCTGGGCCTCGGGCGGGCCGGCCGAAGCCATCATTCGCCCGATCGCCGAGAAGCTGTCGCAGCGGCTGGGCCAGCAGTTCGTGGTCGAAAGCCGCGGCGGCGCCAACGGCACCATCGGTGCTGCAGCCGTCGCCCGCGCCCGGCCCGACGGCTATACCCTGCTGTTCTCGCATGTCGGGCCCATCGCCATCAGCCCGGTGCTGCCGCAAAAGCCACCGTACGACCCGATCAAGGACTTCGCGCCGATCACCCAGATCGCCTCCGGCCCCACGGTGCTGGTGGTACGGCCCGACTTCCCCGCCAAGACCCTGGTCGAGTACCTGGACTACGCGAAAAAGAATCCGGGCAAGGTGTCTTACGGCTCGGTGGGTCCGGGCAGCACCACCCACCTGGCCGGCGCTACCATCGCCCACATGATCGGCACCGAGATGATTCACATCCCTTATAAAGGGTCGGCGCCGATCAACAACGACTTGCTGGGCGGCAACATCTCCTCGGCCTTCGTCAATGTGGCCGGCGTTATGAGCCTGATCCAGGGCGGCCAGCTGCGTCCATTGGCGGTCAGCACCACCAGCCGCGCCGCGCTGCTGCCCAATGTGCCGGCGGTTTCCGAGACCCTGCCCGGCTTCGAGGTCAACTCCTGGTACGGGCTGATGGCACCGGCCGGCACGCCACCGGCCATCGTCAACAAGCTGCACCAGGAGATCGTGCAGATCCTCAAGCTGCCGGACATCGCCGCGCGCATGAAAGACAACGGACTCGACCCCGAGGGCACCACGCCCGAGCAGTACGCTGCCAAAATCCGCGGCGACCTGGTGCGTTGGGCCAATTCGGTCAAGGCGGCCGGGATCAAGGAATGACGCTTGAGCCGCCCGCTCGGGCGCGCATCCGCCGCGGCTTTGTCGATGTGGCCGAAGGCCAGGTGCACTACCGCGAGGCTGGGCAGTCGGCGCAGAGCGGCCTGCCGCTGTTGATGCTGCACGCCTCGCCGGGCTCGGCCAAGCTGCTGGAGCCGCTGATGGGCGAGCTGGGCCGCCGCAGCCGCGTGGTGGCCACCGACACCCTGGGCAATGGGGACTCCTCGCCGCCTGTGGGTGCCGCGCCGGACATTGGCTATTTCGCCGATGCGCATGTCCGCGCCTGTGACGCCCTGGGCCTGGAGCGCTTTGACCTGTACGGCAGCCATACCGGCGCCAGCATCGCTTGCGAGATCGCCATTGCGCATCCGGGCCGCGTCAACCGGCTGATCCTCGACGGCATCTCTCTCTACAGCGCGCAGGAGCGGGCCGACATGCTGGAGCACTACGCGCCAGACGTGGTGTTCGACCAGGAGGGCAGCCAGTTGCACCGCATCTGGAACTTTGTGCGCGACACCTACCTGTTTTGGCCCTGGTACCGGCGCGAGGCCGCCAACCGCCGCCATCTGGGCCTGCCCGGTGCGCACGATCTGCACGACAAGGTGGTCGAGGTGCTCAAAGCCGCCCGCACCTACCCGCTGCCCTACCGCGCGGCCATCGCCTATGACAAGGTGCCGCGCCTGCCCCTGGTGGCTGTGCCGACGCTGCTGGCCTGCGCCCGCACAGATATGTTCATGGCCTATTTTGAGCAGGCGCAGGCGCTGATGCCGCGCGCCAAGCCGCTGCTGACCGAGGGCGTCGGCTCCCCCGCCGCGTTGGCCGCTACGGCCGCGCAGTTCGAAGATTTTTTGCAGCAGCCGGTGACGGCGGCGCCATCCCCATGACACACGACATTCTGGCCATCGACGCGGTGGTCAACCTCTGGACCACCGAGGCCCATGCCATCCGGCCCCAGCGCGACGCCTTCTTCGGCGGCAAGATGAAAGTCAAGGACAACACGCTGCACGGCGTCTCGCTGGAAGAAAAGCTGCGGCGCATGGACGCCGCCGGCATTGAGCGCGCTTTCCTGATTGCCACCAAGGTTGGCCCGCTGATGCACAAGGCCAGTTACCACATCCCCTATGCGATGGTGGCCGACGCAGTCAATCGCTACCCGGATCGCTTTTACGGCCTGGCCGGCCTGGACCCCACTGAGGGCATGGACGGCGTGCGGCAGCTCGAGCAGGCGGTGCGCGAGTACGGCTTTATTGGCGCGCACTTTTACCCGCACTGGTTTGAGCTTGCACCCGACCATGCGCGGTGGTATCCCTTTTATGCGAAGTGCGTAGAGCTCGATATTCCCGTGCAGTTGCAGGTGGGCCAGTCCATGATTTATGACCCGGCGCACCGCCTGCGCAGCGTGGGGCGGCCCATCACGCTCGATGCGGTGGCCTGCGACTTCCCGGAGCTCAAGCTGATTGGCATCCACGTCGGCATCCCTTGGACGGAGGAGATGATCGCCATGGCTTGGAAGCATCCCAATGTTTACATCGGCACCGACGCGCACGCGCCGGCCTACTGGCCGCCGGCCTTCCTGCAGTACATCAACACCTTTGGCCAAGACAAGGTGATTTTTGGCACCGACTTTCCGGTCTTGGACTTTGAGAAGACCCGCCAGCAGATTGAGGCGCTGCAACTGCGCCCGATTCCCAAGCGCAAGATGCTGCGCGACAACGTGCTGCGCGTCTACGGCCTGGATGAGCGGGGCAACAAGGTGGCGCGCCAATGACGACTGCCCGGCAGCCGCAGGCCAATCTTGCTGATCAGTTGTCCCTGCACGCGCGCCAGCGGCCCACCAAGCCGGCGCTGGTGTATGGCCAGCAGGTGCTGGACTACCGGACTTTGGAGTTGGCGGTGCGGCAAAGGGCAGCTCGCCTGCTGGACCTGGGCGTGCAACCCGGACAGATCGTGGGCATAGCGCTGCGCGACAGCATGGAGCATGTGCTCATGCTCTGGGCGGTGACGCGCGCGGGCGCGACCATCTTGCCGATGGACTGCCGCTGGACCGAATCGGAGCAGCAAAACCTGACCCGGCACTTCGAGGCGGCGGCAGTGATGGTGGAGCCGGGCGCCAGCATTGCAGGGGCGCGCTGCATCGAAGTGGGAGAGAGCTGGCAAGCGCAGGTCGCTGCCACCGATGCCGAGCGCGAGTTTGCCGACGGCGAACGCGGGCTCACGCTGTCCTTGTCGTCAGGCACCACCGGCCGGCCCAAGGGCCCGATGGCCACGCATCAAAAATTTTCTAATCGCTTCTGGACGCATTGGGTGGACCTGGGCTTTGGCAGCCGCGAGACCTACCTCAATGCCACGCCGCTGTATTTTGGCGGCGGCCGCGCCTTCACCATGTCCACCCTGTATGTGGGCGGCACCGTGGTGTTGTTCCCGCCCCCCTACGATCCCGCACAACTGGCTGTCGAGGTAGCGCGCAGCGAGGCCACCATCTTGTTCCTGGTGCCCACGCTGCTGCGCCGCCTGCTGGACGCCGATCCCGCGCCGCTGGCCCCGCTCAAGCGCCTGAAGACGCTGATCTCTTCCGGCTCTGCGCTCACCGGCTGGGAGCGTCGCCGCATCCGTGAAGACCTGTGCCCCAACTTCCTGGAGTACTACAGCTCCACCGAGGGCGGAGGCGTGTCGGTACTGTCGGCTGACGACCAGCTGCAGCACGGGGAGTCGGTGGGGCGGCCGGTTTTTGGCGTGGAGGTGCAGGTGGTGGGCGATGACCATCACCCAGTGCCGGTGGGCCAGGTCGGCCGCATCCGCTACCGGGGCCCGGCCGTGGCCGATGGCTTCCACCTTGATCCTGAGGCTGGCAAGGACGCCTTTCGCGAGGGCTGGTTCTACCCCGGTGACCTGGGCAACTTTGACGACGAGGGCTTCCTCTTCCTCAAGGGCCGGGCCAAGGACATGATCATTCGCGGGGGCATCAACCTCTACCCGCAAGAGATCGAGACCGCGCTGCTCAACGAGGCCAGCGTGGCCGACGCCGCCGTTGTGGGCTGGCCCTCGCGTGAGTTCGACGAAGAGGTGGCCGCCTTTGTGGTGCTGCGCGAGCCGGTCGACCCCGCCGAACTCCTCGCCCTGTGCCGGCGGCGCCTGGCGCCCTACAAGGTACCGCGCCAGATCTTCGTGGTCGACGAACTGCCGCGCAATGCCGGCGGCAAGGTGCTCAAGCCCGATCTGGTCAAGCGGCTCGCGCCGCTCTGACTGTCCTGACATTCGTCCACTTGCACGGGGGTATTTCATGTCATCTGCCATCACCATCTTCAAGCGCCTTGCCGGCGGCCTGATTGCGGCCACTCTGGCTCTGGGGGCCTGCACCGCGGCCCAGGCTCAAGCCTGGCCGTCCAAGCCCATCCGCCTGGTCGTTCCCTTCGGCCCCGGCGGTGGCAACGATCTGATCGCCCGCATGCTGCAGCAAAAGTTGTCTGAAGGCCTGGGTCAGCCTGTGGTGGTCGACAACCGTGCCGGTGGCAGTGGCGTGGTGGGCACCCAGTTTGTGCAGCGCGCGGCTCCGGACGGCTACACCATCGTCATCGGCGGCACACCCCTGACGGTGAACCAGACGCTGCAAAAAGACACCATGGTCTACGACGTGCTCAAGGACTTCACGCCCATTTCGCTGCTGGTGCTGCAGCCGAACGTGCTGCTGGTCCACCCTGGCGTGCAGGCCAAATCGGTCAAGGAGCTGCTGGCCATGGCCAAGGCCCAGCCGGGCAAGCTCGACTACGGCACCGGCTCGATCGGCAGTGCGCCGCATCTCTCGGGCGAGCTCATGAAGGTGATGGCGGGCGTCGATGTGGTGATGGTCCCCTACAACGGCGCCGCGCAGGCCATGAACGCGATTCTGGGCGGCCAGGTGACCATGCTGTTCGACCAGCCTGCCACCTCCATCCCCCACATCCGCGCCGGCAAGGTCCGCCCGCTGGCGGTGACGAGCGCGCAGCGCTCGCCGCAGCTGCCCGAGGTGCCGACCATGGCCGAGTCGGGCCTGCCGGGCTACGAGGTCAACTCCTGGTTCGGCATCTTGGCGCCGGCGGGCGTGCCGCGCGACATCGTCAACCGCCTCAGTTCGGAATTTGCCAAGGCGGTCAACTCGCCAGAGATCAAGGACAAGCTGCTGTCCCAGGGCTTCGCGGTGGTGGGCAGCGGCAGCGAGGAGATGGGCGTCTTCATGCGGCAGGATGTGGCCAATTTCAAGAAGATCATCGAGGCTGCCAAAATCACGGTGCCGCGCTGATGCGTGCCTGGGAACTGGGCGACCGCCGCGACGGCGCCATCACTCTGCGGCGTGTCGAGCGGGCTGACCTGAAGCCGGGGCCGGGCCAGGTGGTGATGAAGGTCCATGCCACCGGCTTGGGCGCGCGCGATGTGAACATCATGAAGACGCCCTGGACCGGGGACAAGCTCAAGCCCTGGCAGAACCCGCCCCCGCCGGACCGCATTCCCCTGCAGGACAGCGCGGGCGAAGTGCTGGCCCTGGGTGAAGGCGTTACGGGTGTGGCCTTGGGCGAGCGGGTGATTGCCACCCACTACCCGAAGTTCATCGACGGCGCCTGGGACTTTGAGACCATGGCGCTCGATGACTTCGGCGACTGCTTCGACGGCTTCCTGGCAGATCAGGCGCTGGTGCCGGCCGGCGCGCTGGTGCGCATTCCGGACTACCTGAGCTGGGAGCAGGCGTCGACGCTCCAGAGCTCAGGCCTGACGCCTTGGCGTGGCCTGGTGGATGAGGCCCGCACACGCGCCGGCGAGACGGTGCTGTGCCTGGGGACCGGCAACGTGTCAGTCTTCGGTGTGCAGATCGCGCGGATGCTGGGCGCTAAGGTCATCGTCACCTCCTCTGACGATGGCAAACTGGCCCGCTTGATGGCCATGGGTGCGCATGCTGGCATCAATTATGTGACCCATCCCGATTGGCATCAGGAGGTGATGGCGCTGACCGCGGGCCGCGGCGCCGACGTCATTCTCAACACGATAGGCCTGGCCGAACTCGAGCGCTGCTTGCTGGCCTGCGCCTCGAATGCACGCGTGCTGTACGTGGGCGCGCGGCCGGTGGCGGGGGCGACAGCTGGCGCAATCAACCTGGCGCAGTTGCCTAACCTGGTGGCACGTTGTGTGAGCATCAAGGGCTATACGGTGGGTAGCCTGCGCATGTTCGAGGACTTTCTGCGCGCTTGCGACACGCATCGCCTGCAGCCCTGCATAGACCGGGTGTTCGGCTTCGACGATGTGCTTGAAGCGGTCAAGTACTACCAGACGGGGGCCAAGCTGGGCAAGGTGGTGATCCGGGTCAGTGCTTCGGGCTGAGCCTCCAGGCATGACGAACCCCGTCGCCATGGACAGCCCATCGAAGGATCCGCGCTTCGTCACCGCGCTGGCGCGCGGACTGGACATCCTGCGTTGTTTCACCCCCGACCGGCAGGAACTGGGCACCACCGAAATCAGCAAGCTGACCGGCCTGCCGCAGGCCACCGTCTGGCGTCTGTGCTACACCCTGCAGCAGCAGGGCTGCCTGATGCCGGGCCGCAGCGCCGACAAGCTGCGCACCGCGCCTGGTGTCTTGCTGCTCGGGCACGCCGCCATCACCTTCGGCGGGCTGGGCGACTTTGCGCTGCCGCTGATGCGGCCTGTGGCCGATGCCTTCGAGGCCTCAGTCTCGCTGACGGCGCGCGATCGGCATGTGATGGTGATCGTGCAGCGCAGTGAGGCCGTCGGCATTGTCAATGTCAATTTGCACATCGGGTCCACCCTCAGCCTGAGCTCGTCTTCGGTGGGCGGCGCCTGGCTGGCGGCCGTGTCTGTGCAAGAGCGCGAGGCGGCGTTGCAGGCCTTCGCCGCCGAGCACCCGGACGAGTGGCTACAGGCGCGCGAGCATGTGGAGCAGGCGCTGTCCGACTACCGCAAGCACGGCTTCGTCTTCAACCTTGGCCGCTCGCATCCCGACATCAATGCCATCGGCGTACCGGTGGTGTCGCCAGACGGGCGCACGGTGATGGCCCTGACCTGTGGAGGATTGCGCGCGCGCATGAGCAAAGACAAGCTGACCAAACAGGTGGCGCCCGAACTTAAGCGACTGGCCCAGCAGATTGCGCCAGCGCTGGGGGTAGAAGGAGCTCGGCGCTAAACGGTCTTGCGGGTCTTGTCGGTCTCTGCGCACCCGCGTTGCAGCCAGGGCGGCTCTGAAGCTAGACCTACTTAGAGCGGTCCACGTTGGTTGCCGGATTCATGGGCCGCAGAATCTCCCCCCGCCGCCAGGCGTGCAGGCTTTCTACCAGCTGTCCGAACCAGAACCGGTAGTTGTCCTCGGTGACATAGCCGATGTGCGGCGTTAGCAGGGTGTTAGGCGTGCGGCGCAGCCTATGGTCCATCGGCAGGGGCTCGGCCGCATACACATCGAGGGCCGCCCCAGCAATGCGGCCGCTTTCCAGGGACTGGACCAGAGCCGCTTCGTCCACGATCTGCGCCCGCGAGGTGTTGATCAGGCAGGCCGTCGGTTTCATCAGCGCAAGCTCGGCCGCGCCAATGGCGCCCTCAGTACGGCGACTGAGCTGGGTATGGATGGACAAGATGTCCGAGCGGCGCAGCAAGTCTTGCTTGCTCACATACTCAACCCCTGCCGCTGCACAGGCCTCGGGCGTGAGGTTGTTGCTCCAAGCCAGGGTATGCATGCCAAAGGCCTGGGCCACCCGCGTAACCTGCAGCCCCAGGGTGCCCAGACCAAAAACGCCCAGGGTGCGGCCATGAAGGTCCTTGCCGACTTGGGTCTGCCAAGGTTCGTCTCCGCGCCGCAGTCGCGCGTCCTCGCCGGGAATGTCGCGCATCAAGGCGTGAATCAAGCCCCAGGTCAGCTCGGCGGTCGGATAGGCCTTGGAGTCGGATCCGATTACGGTGATGCCTAAATCGGCGGCGGCGTGCAGGTCGATGGCAGGGTTGCGCGCCCCGCTGGACAGCAGCAGCTTGAGCTTGGGCAGCAGGGACAACTGGTGGCGGTCGAACACCGTGCGCTCGCGCATGGCCACCACAATCTCGTCATCGGCGATAGCATGCGCCACGGCCTGCGGCGTCTCGTAGTGCTGCCGGTGGACGGTAATGCTCAGGCCCAGCCCGCTCCAGTCGGCCAGCGACAGGGCCATGCCCTGGTAGTCGTCAAGGATGGCGCACCGGGTCATGGGCAGGGAAGGCTGCGTGCCGTCCGCTCCGTGCGCAAAGTTCTGTTTCACCATCGTAGCCTTGGGCGTTCGTGCCGATTGAATGGGGGCCACCATTGCCTAGTGGTTTCGACCAGGGGCTAAGTTTGAGTGCTTGAAATCAAGCCCGGAGAACTATACCGCGCGCAAGCGTGCGTGAGCTCTGTTCTTGCTGCTGCTACCTCCGCACTCCGCGCGCAATTCCTGCAAGACTTCTGGGTGAGCCACCGCGACGCGCAGCAGCGTCTTGGCCGCGCCCGTCGGTGATCTGCGACCCTGTTCCCAGTCTTGAAGCGTTCTGGCCGAGACGCCCAAGAGCGCCGCAAATGCTTGCTGAGACAACCCAACTTTCGAGCGTGCCTCTGCCGCCTCAGGCAGCTTGACCTGCGTGGTTCGTGCGGCCTCGCCACGTTTCATTTGCTTTACGGATTCAAGCAAATCCTTCTGGAATTTTTCCATCTCAGAGGGCATCTTCAACTCCTTGCTTTAACTCCACCAAAAAAGATGTGGGGAATTTGTCGAACTGGGCCTTCTTGTAGACGATCAAGAGTCAAATGGTTTCGGTGCTCGCGCTGAAGTAGATGACTCTGGCACCACCGCGTTTGCCTTGGCCAGACGATGTCCAACGAAGCTTCCGGCAGCCACCGCTGCCTCGGATCACGTCGCCAGCCTCTGGGTTGGCGGCGATCCAGTTGATGAACTCAACGCGCTCGGCCTCCTGCCAGACTTCACTGGCATAGCGTTGGAAGACAGCGGTTTCAGCAACTGTTCTCACGGGTGTGAATATACGGCATTGCCGTATTTTTGCAAGCCCAGTGCCATGCCGTTCCCTGTGTATTCAGCGGCTGCCATCCCAATGAAACATGATGTCGGGTACGCAGCACCAGAATTCACGGTGTTGCTCCCTCACGCGGCTCAACGAATGCAAAGCCTGTTTGCCTCTGTTCCGGTGTGGTGGCGGTGGTCACGGGTGCTGGGTTGATGAGCGCCCTGGCCAAAAGCCTGGCTGGCCCGGTGGCGGTTGTGGAGTTGGGGGCTGAGCCAAAGTGAACTGGCGGCTGAGGTGGGCGGCTGACATGACTTTGGCCGTTTTGTGCGTCAAGTGCGCGCTCAGCGCGAAGAAAATCAAGCGCAGCCGCCCGCTGTTCAGTGGCTGTGCAGGTGCCGCCCAAGGCCACATGAACATCTCGCCAGCCGTAAATCTTGACGCCACTGCGTTCGTAGGTTTCTTCACCACCGTAGATCAGCCAAGGCGCGAGAGCCAAGCCCTCTGCCATGCGGGTGGCGCGTTGGCCGGCACGGATGGTGTCGCTGGTGATGGTTTGCCCGGACTTGATTTCGACCATTTGCAGCTGCTCGCCCTGCTCAAAAATCAGGTCGGCTTCCAGGCCGTTGTTGTCGCGCCAGAAATACAGATCAGCAGGCTGGCCCCCGCTTGTAACGTGCCTTGATGAACTCCGCCACGACCCAGTTTTCAAACAGCGCGCCACGCAGCGGGTGCAGGCCAAGCACCTCCTCGCTGCGGATGCCGAGCAGCCAGCTGGCCAGGCCGGTGTCGAGAAAGTACAGCTTGGGCATTTTCACCAAGCGCTTACCAAAATTGCGGTGGTAGGGCGGCAGGAGGTGGATGAACTCGCTAGATTCGAGCACAGCGAGCCAGCTTTTGGCGGTATGGGCGGTAATGCCTGCTTCGCTGGCCAGCGCTGGGCTTCGTCAAAGACCGCGCCTAGGCTGAAGCGGGCCAGCATCTATACAAATCAATCAATTGACTCAATCGTATATTTTCAGCGCGCAAGAGCGATGCTCATAGATTCGGCCTATTGGGGTTGGTCGAGACCGTTTTTCTTGCGGTCTTGTGCCTGGCTTATCTCAAGGTCTGGCCCTAACGTGCGCAGACGTAGCGCAGCTCAGTGTTGGTCACAGCGTCCGGGGCGATAAATTCCCAGGCGCTGCTCTCCGTGTTGGAAAGCGCCACCTCGCCGCTGGCCTTGGGGCCACGGAAGGACGTCCACTGCAAGTTACGGCCACGCCGCTGGCGGCAGTCGATTTCACGGAAGATGAGAAACGAGCTGGCGCCCGAATCGAGCGGCACCTTGAGGTTAAGGAGCCGCCAGAAACGCCGGTAGTCGCCATCGCGCTGTATCGAGGCCGGGTCGACGTAGAACTCGTTGTCCGCGGAGGAGGTGGCTACCAGGATCCAGTTGGCCGCAGTGGTGCTTGCGGCTGTCCGGCGGCCTTCACCGCTGAAGGCCAGGTCATCCAGGACGCAAAAATCCTGCTGTCGTTTTTCCTCGAAGGCGCCCGATTTGTATTCCACCCGGACGTCAAAGACGCAGCCGAGTGCGGCCGCTGGCTCGACTTTGAAGCGATCGCCGTTGGCAATGACGCTGCTGCCCAGCTGGTCCGTCCCCCAGCTGCTGGCAGAAGTGGAGGACACAAATACCCGGAAGATGGATTCGCCCGAGCGGTTGATCAGCCACACCGCGGTGTTGCCACTGGCCGGTGCCGCGCTTGGCTCCGGTGCTCTTTGCGCCGGCGAGGCCGAAGGCGGCCCCGAGCATTCCACCCGGTGGGTAAAGCCGCGCAAGGTGTCAGCCAGCTGGGCGGTGTCGAGCGCGGCGCCACGCTCCACGGCTCGGGTTGCGATCGCGTTCTTGCGCAGAAAATCTGCCAGGGCTTGCGGTGAGACGGCGAAGTTCACGTTCTGCGGAATGTCGCCGGTCGCCCGCGACACCGCGGCGGCATTGAGCTTGGCCGCAACAACGCCGATCACGCTGCCGGCCGAATCCACCAGTGCCCCGCCGCTGTTGCCCGGCTGTACCGGCGTGGTGATTTGTATCTGATTGACCGAGTCGCGCATGCCACGCAAGCTGCTCACCACCCCGTTGGTGAAGTTGCCGCCTTCGCTGAGCAAGCCGGTCAGGGGAAAGCCGAATGCGTATGCGGCCTCGCCCAGGCGTATGCTGCCGGCTCGGCGGATCGACGCCACTGGACCCGACAGGCCGGTGACGCGCACCAGCGCCAGATCGACCAGATCGTCGGCGTCGACCAACTTGGCGGCGCGCCGTCCATCGGGCGAGACGATATCGAGGCGCTGACAGTTGGCCGCCACATGGTGGTTGGTGATCAGCAGCCCGGGCGCCACCAAAAAGCCCGTGCCGGTGGAGGGCGCCTGCTCGCTGCCTCGCCGGTTTTCCGCTTCGAGCCGCTTCTTGCGCTCTGCTTCCAACTGCGCCTCCAGCTGCACGCGCCGCTGCCGCTCGGACTGGGCTTCAGCCAGCAGCCGGTCTCTTTCGGCCCGGCTGGGGTCGGCCGGACTGGCGGCTGTGGGCCGAGGGCTGCTGCTGAACGGAAAGCGCTGGGTGCTGAGCGCAAAAGCTTGGGTCAAATTCCCGTCTGACCACTGACCCGATCGGGTGACGGAGCCGTCGGGGCCGTATTCGATCCCCAAACCCTCCCGCTTGCCGTCCTGATACTCGCCGACGAACCTCACCCCGTTGGCAAAGGTATAGGCGCCTCGTCCGTGGCGAAGCCCGTCGCGGAACTCGCCGGCATAGGTCGCGCCGCTGGAAAAGTAGTAGGTGCCCTGGCCGTGATAGCGGTCGTTGCGGAACTCTCCGACGTACCTCTCACTCTTGTCTGCCAAAGTTCCAAAGCACTGATGCCACCGAACGCTGACGTCTGTCGGGCACGGCGGCAGCGCCGACTGCGCTGCTGCGGTCAGCGGGAGCAGCAAGGTCAGAATCCGCAATAAGTGCTTCATAGGGCCAAAGTCTAACCAGCCTGCCAGGCTGGCAGCCGCCAATTGAGCCACAGCGCGGCCATCCGGAGCATGCAGGCGGTGCCGGCCGCCGCCAGCAGGGCGCCCCACTGCGGCCAGGCCAGGCTGTGCGCCAGCACCATCACCCAACCGCCAGCGAAGGCACACACCGCATAAGGCCGGTGATCGCTGAAGGCGCGGGGAATCTCATTGCACACGATGTCGCGCAGCACGCCACCAAAGACGGCGGTCACCATGCCCAGCACCACCGCAACGATGGCCGGCATGCCCGCGTCCAGGGCGATCTGTGTGCCGACTGCGGTGAACAGGCCCAGGCCGAGTGCGTCGGGCCACTGCATGGCGCGCTCGGTCGGCTCCAGGTGACGCGCGCGCATGAACACCATGGCCGCCACGCACAGCGCCAGCAGCACCCAGATCCAGCCGGCGTGCTGCATCCAAAACAGCGGGCGGCGGTCGAGCAGCACATCGCGCACCGTCCCTCCGCCAAAGGCAGCCAGGCCGGCCACCACGCAGATGCCCACCGCATCCAGGCGCTTGCGCGCGCCTTCAATCACGCCTGAGAGCGCAAAGGCCAGCGTGGCCACCACCTCGATGACGACTTGGGTGTGGGACAGAGCCCAGGGAACGGAATTGGCCATGGAGCGCCGATTGTTGCAGCAATGACCAACCCAGCCGGCGCTGCCGCTGGGCCATACGCCGTCGTACAGCGCGGTCAGCGCGGATGGCGCCTCGGTCGATTCGGTCCTGGGTGGAGTCGCTACACGCGGCTCAGTATCGGTAGGTTCGACCGCTAGCCAGCGCATCGCGCAAGGACACTTCAGCCCAGGTGCCCTGACCTCCCCTGGCCAAAACTTCATCATGCTGGCGGCGTGCCTGGGCCAGATCGCCCGACTCCACGAAGCCCTGGCCCATGTAGGAGCGAACGAGGAGGTTGTTAGGGTTTTTGTCGATCGCAGCTTGGTAGTACTGGATAGCCTGATCCATTTGACCGGCTTTGCGCTTGAGGAAACCACGGTAGGTCAGTACGCGGTCGTCGCGCTGATCGGACATGGCGTCAAGCACCAGCGCCGCTGCAACGTACCTTTCAAGATATGCCAGTTCTCTGACAGCCTGATAACGATCCTCATCACTCAAGGAACTGGACTTCACCGGCACGCACTTGCCAGCCTTGCGATCATGGATCTGGCCTTCAGGACAACGGGGAGTGGGAGTTGGCGCAGGTGGCGTGGTCACGTCATCGCCCGCTGCGAATACCAGCGGAACAAAGAGAGTCCAGGCTCCCAGGGCAAGTACGCAACGGGCATAGATAGAAGCTGGGGTAAGCATGAGATGAACTCCTTCAGTCCAGGGACGTGGCCCAAGGAACCATGAATCGCCAAGCAGATGGTTCTAGGCACAGAAACGGGAACGCCCCGCATGGGGCGTTTCCAAGAGTACTCAATCGAGCCGAAGAACCCGGTCAGGTACCGATACGAGTCAGCCAGCTGGACTGTCTGGGACGTTTCGGCGCCCTAGGCGGGCCTTGTCAAGATTACTTAGGGATCACGACGGTGTCGATGACGTGGATGACGCCGTTGCTCGCGGCAATATCGGTCTTCACGACGTTCGCGTTGTTGACTTTGACGCCGCCGGCGGTGGTCACAGTCAAATTGCTACCCTGCACGGTCTTGACCGCACCGGCCTTGACGTCTGCAGCCATGACCTTGCCGGGCACGACGTGATAGGTCAGAACGGCGGTAAGCTTGGCTTTGTCCTTGAGCAGGGCGTCGAGGTCTGCCTTGGGGATCTTTGCAAAGGCAGCATCGGTAGGAGCGAACACGGTGAAAGGCCCTTTGCCCTTGAGCGTGTCAACCAAGCCGGCGGCGCCCAGGGCGGTGGCCAGGGTCTTGAAGTCACCAGCGGCGACAGCGGTATCTACGATGTCCTTGGCTTGGGCACCGATTGCAGCCAGGGCAAGAACGGACGAAATCAGCAGTTTTTTCATGGGAGATCCTGAGGAAGTTGGGAATGAGGGGCAGCACAGGCTGCAAACCTCATCAAAGTTGGTCTTGCAGCGAGGTCACTATAGTCGCAATTTAGACTGCACAGTTCATTTTATTACTTAACAGTTTAAATGTAGGGGAATACCCGCCATAAGCTAGCCCGCCAACGGGAAGCGGCCACTGCATATCTCGGCGCTGACCGGGCTGCTCACGTCACAAGCCCAGCCCAAGGGTCAACGCTGGACTGCAGCGTCCGGCAAAGCGCGCACAGCGAGATGACCTACAGAAACAAAAAAGCGCCCTGAAGGCGCTTATGTGCTGGCTGTGCTGGCTGTGCTGGCGGAGACTGTGAGATTCGAACTCACGGACGGTTGCCCGTCGGCAGTTTTCAAGACTGCTGGTTTAAACCACTCACCCAAGTCTCCGGGCTGGCGGGCCGCTGATTGAGCCCACGGCCCCTAGTTTAGCCGGGCTGTGGACTGCACCTGGCGCTTGGCCGAGCTCGGGGCTTAGAGAATGGAGCGGGGGGACGGGTGCGGTGGGCGGCTTAAGGCTTCAGTGACTCAGCCCCATCCTGACGATGCCGTACATCGGCACGCCCCAGAAGGCGCGGAAGACCGGGCACAGCCAGGCAGTGGCGGCGTCGTAGCCGTCGAGCACGCTGTGCTCCGAGAGCAGGCGCAGGCGCGGGTGGGCGGCGGTGAAGTCGCGCATCTGTCGAGCGCCCCAGAGAAACTGCGCCTGGGTGCGCGAAACCGAGGGGTGCAGCCCGGCGCAGCCTATGGCCATCCAACTCAAGCTGTCAAACACGATCTCCGAGCCGGCCGGTGCGTGCTCGGCAAACTCGTGCAGGATCTGCCGGACTTCTTCTGGGCGCAGGTACATGAGCACGCCTTCGAGCAGCAGCAGCACCGCCGGTGCATTCGGCCCCTCGGGCAGTCCCAGCGAGCGCCACCAGTGGGTTTGCTTGAGGTCGACCACCGCGTTACGGTGGTGCTGCCCCAGGCTGGGCAGCAGGTTCTCGCGCAGCGCGATGACCTCGGGCAGATCAGCATCTAGCCATTGGTTGTGGCCACGGTCTAGCCACTGGAAGTAGCACGACAGGCCGCAGCCCAGGTTGGCGGCCAAGCCGCGCGGGTGGCGGATGAAAAAGTCCAGCGCGATCTGACGCAGGATGCGGGTGCGAGAAAGCACGCCGTAGACGCTCAGCGGGTCGTCCAGGTAGTCGTCGGCCTCGACCTCGAGCTTGCTCAGCGCGGAGGC
This sequence comes from Comamonadaceae bacterium, assembly GCA_027486755.1. Taxonomy (GTDB): domain Bacteria; phylum Pseudomonadota; class Gammaproteobacteria; order Burkholderiales; family Burkholderiaceae_C; genus Polaromonas. The sequence continues at coordinate 134,495 of JAIXOM010000023.1, forward strand.
GGCGCAGCTGTCGTGCAAGGCCATCTGAGGAAAGAGCCGGGCGCCGTGGGCACGCGCGGCCAGCGGGATCAAGAGGGTTTGCTCGACCGGCGAGAGCGCACTGGTTGTCACCTGCATCGAGGCGCTCGACGGTACGGTGGCAGAGGGGGGCTGAAAGGCCATGCCCCATCATGAGGCTGCAAGGCCTGCCGTGCCCCGGTCGAGCAAGTGAAAGATTGAAACAGGCACCCGCCTGCGGTAAGCGGCGGCGGGTGCGCCAGTGTCTCGCGCCCTCAACCCGCTTCGTGCCAATTGACCCACTGCAAGCCTGGCACCCGCGCAAACTCACGCATATTGCGAGTTACCAGTGTGCCTTGGTGGCGCAGGGCGGTGGCGGCAATCAGCGTGTCGTGAGGCCCAATGGGTGTGCCACTGGCCTGCAGATCAGCCCGTAAGCGGGCTGCGATGGCGGCGCATTCGCTGTCAAAAGGCAGCATCTGCATAGGGCGCAGCAGTTGCTCCAAGGCGGCCAAGCGAGGGGCTGATGTCTCTGGTGGCAGGCGCTGCAAACCGTAGCGCAGCTCATACTCAACGATGGCCGGCACGCCAAGTTCGGCGGGGCGCAGCGCCTGGATTTGAGGCACCACGGCTGGGTCACCCCTGAAGTAGTAGCTGATGGTGTTGCTGTCCAGCACCAACATGCTCAAAACCCCAGCCTCGGCACGTCGGTGCCCAGATCTGCGGTGCTGTCCCCCTCGCGCAGGGGAAAGTCGGCAAACCGCCCGGCCAACGCCAGGCACTCTTGTGGCCATTCGTGTGCAGCGTACTTGCGAATGATGTCTGCCACCCATCGGCTCTTGGACAAGCCATGGGCCTTGGCCGCCTGATCCACCAGCGCCTGAGTGGCGTCGTCAAGGTACAAAGTGATTTGTGCCATGTGAAAACTCCTTGGGGTCCAGGATGCTGATTCCCGGCAAGTATATGCCCAAGTATACGTTTTCAGTAAGGTTCGGCGGGTGAACCTGGAGACGGCTTTGGACGCACAACCCTGATTCAGCCTGTCCGCAGCATGCCGCGGGTCTCGATGAAGTCGATCACCTGCTCCAGCCCGCTGAGCACCTTGAGGTTGGTCATGACGAAGGGCTTGAGCCCTTTGGGCGTGCTGCGCATGCGCACGGTGTCTTCTTCCATCACTTTCAGGTCGGCGCCCACGTGCGGGGCCAGGTCTGTTTTGTTGATGACGAACAGGTCGCTCTTGGTGATGCCGGGCCCGCCTTTGCGGGGGATCTTCTCCCCGGCGGCCACGTCGATGACGTAGATGGTCAGGTCGCTCAGTTCGGGGCTGAAGGTGGCGGCCAGGTTGTCGCCGCCGCTTTCCACGAAGACCACATCGGCATCGGGAAACTGCTCGAGCATGCGGTCGATGGCTTCGAGGTTGATCGAGGCGTCTTCACGAATGGCGGTATGCGGGCAGCCGCCGGTCTCCACCCCCATGATGCGCTCGGCCGGCAGGGCGCCGCTGACGGTCAGCAGGCGCTGGTCTTCCTTGGTGTAGATGTCGTTGGTGATGGCCACCAGGTCGTAGCGCTCGCGCATGGCCTTGCAGAGCATCTCGAGCAGGGTGGTCTTGCCCGAGCCTACAGGCCCGCCTATGCCCACGCGCAGCGGTGGCAGGGTTTTGGTGCGTCCGGGAATGTGGTGCAAGGTCATGGTGGTGGAAGGAGGGTTCAAGAACGGAAGAGGCGGGAGTACTGGGCCTCGTGGCGGCTCGACAAGATGGCCAGCATGGGGGTAAAGGCCTGGCGCTCGTCGTCGCCGGTGGCCAGGGCCTGCTCGACCAGATCGGGGAGGGCCTGTGCGAGCCTGGCCAAGATGCGCTGGCCGGCGCTTTGCCCCAGGGGCACGGCCTTGATGGCCGCCTGCATCATGTTCTCGGCCCAGCCGAAGGCGAAGCTCAGCAGCACGTCGTGGGCACTGGCGCTGCCGGGCGAGGCTGCCAGCGCAAAAGCCACCGGGTAGGTGGGCGGCAGGGCTGCGCATTCAGCCAGCGGCAGTGCGCCGGCGTGCTGATCGTGGCGCAGCCATTCGAGCAGGGAGCGGCCCATCTGCTGGGTCTGCTGGCGCAGTTCGCTGGTTTCGCGGGTCTGCAGCACCCAGTCGTTGAGCGCGCGCACCCGGGCCAGATCGCGCTCGCGCCAGGCTTGCAGGGCCTGGGCCAGCACCGGCAGGTCGCTGCGCGCCTGGCTGAGCTGCAACTGCGCAAGCAGCCAGTCGCTGGCTTGGGCCTCGTCGGTGACCAGAGCGGCATCGACCGCCGCCTCCAGCCCTTCCGAATAGGAAAAGCCCCCGACCGGCAGCGCTGGCGAGGCCAGCCAGATCAGCCTGAGCAGGCTCGGTGCCGGCAGCGCAGACACGGCAGGCTTACTCAAGGGTGGTCGTGCCCGCAGCCCGGGCCGTGGACATGGCCAGCAGCGGGTTTGGGGGTATCGGCTGGGGCGTGGCTGTGGCCGTGGCTGTGCCCATGGCTGTGGTCGTGATCATGGGTGTGATCATGGTCGTGGCCGTGCCCGTGAGAGTGGCCGTGGCCGTGCCCATGACCGCCGGCTGAATAGGCGCCGCCTTCGGGCTCAAAGCCTTCGCTCACTTCATGGACGATCAGGTGCATGGCGCGCAGCATGTCGGCCAGCACATGGTCGGGTTCGATCTTGAGGTGGTCGCTCTTGAGTTCGATCTGCACATGCCGGTTGCCCAGGTGGTATGCAGCGCGCACCAGATCAAAGGGGCTGCCGTGCTGAGGGCAAGGGGTGATGCGCAGCACCGACTGCGGTGCGGCGATCACACGGATCAGCGAGCCGTCGGCGGCCACCAGCACATCGCCGCCGCGCACTGCGGTGCCGCGCGGCAGAAACACGCCCAGGCTGCGGCCCTGGGAGTCGGTGGCGTCAAAGCGGCTTTTCTGGCGCACGTCCCAGTCGAGCTCGACCCAGCTTGCGCGTTTGAGCAGCACAGGCGCAAGACCTGCGCCTTGGGCGATGAGTTTGGAGACTTGCAGCATGGGGCAATTAGACCAGTCTTGCGGTCGCTGGTGCCTCTGGGTCTGGCTCAGAACAGGAAATAGCGCTGCGCCATGGGCAGGCGGGTCGCCGGCTCGCAGGTCAGCAGTTGGCCGTCGGCGCGCACCTGGTAGGTTTGCGCGTCAATTTCCATGGTGGGCAGGTAGCTGTTGTGGATCATGTGCTGCTTTCGCACATGGCGGATGTTGTGTGCGGCGCTCAGTGCCTTGGCCAGGCCGTAGCGTTCCTTGATGCCGCCGGCCAGGGCCGATTGCGATACGAAGGTCAGCGAGCCTCGGACCAGTGCGCCGCCGTAGCTGCCGAACATGGGCCGGTAGTGCACCGGCTGCGGAGTGGGGATGGAGGCATTGGGGTCGCCCATGGCCGCGTGCGCAATGAAGCCGCCCTTGAGGATGATCGAGGGCTTGATGCCAAAAAACCCCGGTCGCCAGACCACCAAGTCGGCCCACTTACCGACTTCGACTGAGCCCACCTCGTGCGAGATGCCGTGGGCAATGGCCGGGTTGATGGTGTACTTGGCCACGTAGCGCTTGATGCGGAAGTTGTCGTGGCGCTCACCGTCACCGGGCAACTTGCCGCGTTGCTGCTTCATCTTGTCGGCGGTCTGCCAGGTGCGGATGATGACTTCGCCGACCCGGCCCATGGCCTGGCTGTCGCTGCTCATCATGCTGATCGCGCCCAGATCGTGCAGGATGTCCTCGGCCGCGATGGTTTCCTTGCGGATGCGGCTTTCGGCAAAGGCCAGGTCCTCGGCGATGCTGGCGTCGAGGTGGTGGCAGACCATGAGCATGTCCACATGCTCGTCGAGCGTGTTGACGGTGTAGGGCATGGTCGGGTTGGTTGACGAGGGCAAAAAGTTGGCCTGGCCGACCACTTTCATGATGTCGGGCGCATGGCCGCCACCCGCGCCTTCGGTATGGAAGGCGCACAGGCCGCGGCCTTTGGTGGCGGCGATGGTGTCTTCCACAAAGCCCGACTCATTGAGCGTGTCGGAATGAATGGCTACCTGGGTGTCGGTCTCGTCGGCCACGTCCAGGCAGTTGCTGATGGCCGAAGGCGTGGAACCCCAGTCCTCGTGCAATTTCAGGCCAATCACGCCGGCGTCGATCTGCTCGCGCAGCACCTCGGGGCGGCTGGCGTTGCCCTTGCCCAGAAAGCCCAGGTTCATGGGAAAGGCGTCGGCCGCCTGCAGCATGCGCTCGATGTTCCAGGGGCCAGGGGTGCAGGTGGTGGCAAAGGTGCCGGTGGCCGGCCCCGTTCCGCCGCCCATCATGGTGGTGACGCCTGAGCTCAGCGCTTCCTCGATCTGCTGCGGGCAGATGAAGTGAATGTGCGAGTCGATGCCGCCGGCAGTGACGATCATGCCTTCGCAGCTGATGATCTCGGTGCCAGCGCCAATGATGATGTCCACCCCTGGCTGTGTGTCGGGATTGCCGGCCTTGCCGATGGCGGCGATGCGACCGCCTTTGAGGCCAATGTCGGCTTTGACGATGCCGCTGTGGTCGATGATGAGGGCGTTGGTCATTACCGTATCGACCGCACCTTGCGCGTTGGTCCTTTGGGACTGCGCCATGCCGTCACGGATGGTTTTGCCGCCGCCGAACTTGACCTCTTCGCCGTAGCTGCCAGCGCGCAAGGTGTGGTCGGCTTCGACCTCTGCAATGAGCCCGGTATCGGCCAGGCGAATCCGGTCACCGACCGTCGGTCCAAACATTTCCGCGTAGGCGCGTCGTCCAATCGTGGCCATGTGCAATCCTTCTTTTTGCCCTCCTCCCCGAGGGAAGATGGCTGCTTTCTCTTTCCTGCTTCCTCAAGAAGAGGGACTTCCTTCATTCCCTCTCCCTCTGGGAGAGGGTTAGGGTGAGGGCATCTCCTGTCGTTGCCCTTGACGCCCCCTCACCCCTGCCCTCTCCCCAGAGGGGAGAGGGAGTTCAACGCGTCATAACTTGCCTTGCACCAGACCCTGAAATCCCCAGACCTCGCGGTCGCCGCCATAGTCCACCAGCTCGACCGTGCGTTGCTGGCCTGGCTCAAAGCGAACTGCGGTGCCCGAGGCGATGTTCAGGCGCATGCCGCGGGCGGCGGCGCGGTCAAAGCGCAGGGCCTGGTTGGTTTCGGAAAAGTGGTAGTGCGAGCCGACCTGTATCGGGCGGTCGGCGGTGTTGACCACCACCACAGTCAGGCTGCGGCGACCGCTGTTGAGATCGAGCGGGCCATCGTCTATCAGCAGTTCGCCAGGGATCAGGCTCATTTACGGCTCCACCAGAGGCCCAGGCCGACCGCCAAGGCGATCCACAGGATGCTGTCGGTGGCGTGCCAGTGGCCACCGCTCAGGCCGTGGCCTTCGTGCGCCTGAGCGGCGGCGGTGCTGAGCAGAAGGAGCAGGGCGGTCAGGCGCATGGGCGGATTCCTTGGATTCAGACAATCGGTTGATGAACGGTGACCAGCTTGGTGCCGTCCGGGAAGGTGGCTTCGACCTGGATGTCGCTGATCATTTCAGGCACGCCTTCCATCACGTCGGCGCGGCTGAGGATGGTGCGACCCTCGCTCATCAGGGCGGCGACGGTCTTGCCGTCGCGTGCGCCTTCCATGACGGCAGCACTGATCAGCGCGACCGACTCCGGATAATTGAGCTTGAGCCCGCGTGCGCGCCGGCGCTCGGCCAGCAGCGCGGCGGTGAAGATCAACAGCTTGTCTTTTTCACGAGGGCTCAATTCCATGGGGACTCCGGGACCAAATGTGGCGCTATTCTGGCTGCAAAAACGGTGCCACGGTGTGGGGCTTGGCGCATGAGCGCTGCGGCTCGCTGACGCCTCGCTCCGACGCCCATTTATGAGGCGCATTCTGATGCCGGCGCACCAGATTAGATATTCCTTGGCAGACTCAGTGCTTATTTGCACCTTATCAGTGCGATCTAGGACATGGTGAATCCGGCTCATTGGCAGATGCGAATGCTGGCCGGGGCACCGTTCCCGGGGCACGGCGGGTGATGAGTGCCTGCTCCTCGCCCGGGTGTCTTGGGCGCTACAATATGCGGTTTCCAGACTCTCTAAGGGTGCCCATTGGTGAACAGGCTTTTCATCTTGTCAAACGGCCCAAGGATCACGAAGTCTGGGCGTTTGTCTGGAGGAATGCGATCACATGGCTAAGGAAGAACTGATTGAAATGCACGGTCTGGTGGAAGAGGTTCTGCCCGACTCGCGTTTTCGTGTCACGCTGGACAACGGCCACAAGCTGATCGCCTACACCTCCGGCAAGATGCGCAAGAACCACATTCGTATTCTGGCTGGTGATCAGGTCTCGCTGGAGCTCTCGCCTTACGACCTCACCAAAGGCCGCATCACTTTCCGCCACATCGCCGGTCGCACTCCGCCTGCTCCGCGCGGTCCACGCTGATCGGTCCTTCCCCCCGCACAAAAGCGCTGCTTTGCAGCGCTTTTTTTGTACCTGTCGATGGCCCTGGCGACTCAGAGTTCAGCCGAGGCTCGGTGTGAGTGTGGCAGGCTGCAGCTTTCCCAGCTCACTGCAGCTTCCATGGGGCTGTGGGAGCTGCGCCCTCGCAGCGCTGGGGCATTGAGGGCGCGGGGTTCCTAGAACCCCAAGCTCAATGGCTGTTCGAGCCGCGGTGGGCCCAGGCGGTGGTGTTTTTCTCGACGTAGCTAAAGAGCTCGTACATCAGCATGGCCATGGCGCCGACCACCACCAGACCGGCAAAGGCCAGACCCATTTGCATGGCCGAGCCGGCCGAGATCAGCAGGTAGCCTATGCCTTCATTGGCCGCCGTCATCTCCGACACCGTGGTACCCACAAAGGCCAGGGTGATGGCCACCTTGAGCGAGCCGTAGAAGTAGGGCATGGAGCGCGGCAGGCCGACCTTGATCAGCACGTCCCAGCGCTTGGCGCCCAGCACCCGCAGCACGTCTTCGAGCTCGGGCTCGAGCGTGGCCAGGCCGGTGGCGATGTTGACCATGATCGGGAAGAAGGAGATCAGAAAGGCGGTCAGGATGGCTGGGCCGATGCCGATGCCAAACCACACCACCAAGATGGGCACAAAAGCCGCTTTGGGCAGCGCGTTGAAGGCGGTCATCAGCGGGTAGACCGCGGTGTAAGCCAGGCGCGACGAGCCGATGAGAAAGCCCAGCAGCACGCCGACCACGATGGCCAGACCAAAGCCTGCCATGGTCACCCAGTAGGTGCGCCAGGCGTGGCCGGCAATCACGCCGCGAAACTCGATGAATTGCTCCCAGATGCGGGCTGGGCTCGGGAAGACGAATTCAGAGACCTGAAAAGCCGAGCAAATCAACTGCCACAGCGCAATGACGATCACCAGAAGGATCCACGGCGACCAGGCTTGCAAGGTCTTGTTTTTCATTGCGGGACTCCCACGCCTTGTTTGCGTATCGCGCCTATATGACCGCGCAACTCATGCACGATGTCGGTGAATTCCTTGGTGTAGGTGATCTCCAGCTCGCGCGGGCGCGGCAGGTCGATGTTGCGCTTAACCACAAAACGCCCGGGGCTCTTGCTCATCACATACACGGTGTCGGCCAGGAAGGCCGATTCGCGCAGATCGTGGGTGACCAAGATCACGTTAAAGCGCTGCTCGGTCCACAGGTCACGCAAGATGCACCACAGCTCCTCGCGGGTGAAGGCGTCGAGCGCGCCGAAGGGCTCGTCGAGCAGCAGCATCTTGGGCTCATGAATCAGCGCACGGCAGATGCTCGCGCGCTGCTGCATGCCGCCTGAGAGCTGCCAAGGGAATTTGTCCTCATAGCCGCCAAGCCCCACTTTCTGGAGCAGGGCGCGGGCCCGGGTCTGGTATTCGTCGTAGCGCTGCTTGAACTGGCTGCGGTGCGGCTCGACGATCTCCAGCGGCAGCAGCACGTTATCGACCGTGGTGCGCCAGGGCAGCAGCGATGGTGCCTGGAAGGCCATGCCCGAGATCTTGAGCGGGCCGGTCACCGGCTGGCCGTCGATGCGGATCTTGCCCTGTGAGGGCATGCGCAGGCCAGTGGCCAGCTTCATGAAGGTCGACTTGCCGCAGCCCGAGGGGCCGACGATGGCGATGAACTCGCCCTCCTGGACTTGCAGATCGATGGCCTCGACGGCGTACTGCTTTTGGGCCAGCAGCTCGTCGTTGTAGGCCAGCCAGACGTCCTGGAAATCTACGAAGGGCGAGTTTTGCATCACTTCTTGGCCGCAGCAGGTGCTGCCTTGGGCACGGGCAGGATGTTGAGGGCGGCCTTGGCCGGCAGGAAGGAGCCGTTCCAGATGACATCCGGGTTGACACGGGTCTTGGTGCCGAAGGCGTCAGAGACTTGCGAAGCCATCAGCGACAGGCGGCCCGGGTTGAGCTGACCGAAGCCTTCGGCGCGTGCGTCGGGGCTGTTGATCACGGTGTCAATGGCCAGCTGCAGGCGGCGGGTTTCCAGCGCCACGTTGATGATGCCGTCGCGCTGCTTGACGAACTCGATGGCCGCAGCCGGGTTGGTGATCACATCCTTGGCACCTTTGGTGAAGGCGGCCAGGAAGGCTTTGACCGCCTCTGGGTTTTCCTTGAGGATTTTGGGCGTGGCGATGATCACGTTGCCGTAGAGCTTCACGCCGAAGTCGGCGTAGGGCAGGATGGTCACGTCTTCAGCCTTGACGCCGCGCGCCTCCAGGTTGAGCAGCGAGGTGAAGGTAAAGCCGGTGATGGCGTCGACGTCACCACGCGCCAGCATGGTTTCGCGCAGCGGGGGGTCCATCGCGGTCCAGGTGACTGCGCCGATGCCGTTGGCTTTCTGGAAGATCGGGAAGGCACGGCGGCCGGCGTCAAAAACTGGCGCGCCCAGTTTTTTGCCAGCCAGGTCGGCCGGGGTCTTGATGCCGGTCTTCTTGAGCGCCATCACTGAGGCGGGCGTGTTGTTGTAGACCACCATGATGGCCACCGGCTTGTTGGGCGCATCTGGGTTGTTGGCGTGAAACTCCATCAGCGCGGCCAGGTCGGCAAAGCCCATGTCGTAGGTGCCCGAGGCCACCCGGGTGACCGCGCCGCCCGAGCCGTTACCCGCATCGACGGTCACGTCGAGCTTGGCGTCCTTGAAATAGCCCTTGGCCGCTGGGGTCAAGAAGAGGGCAGCGGGGCCCTCGAAGCGCCAGTCGAGCTGGAATTTGATCGGGGTGGTCTGGGCTTGGGCCAGGCCCAGGCTCAGCAGGCCGGCCAGGGCGAGGGTGGTTTGCAGGAGCGTGCGTTTTTTCATGGCTGATCCATCGAGGGTTGTAAGTGGAGGTGACATCTGGACAGCAATTAGAGTGCCAGACGGCTGGAAATGCGCCGGGGCGTGGTTTGATTTTCTACCCTTGTGTCTGACTGCGCCCGGCTGGCGAGACTGTCCTTTCTTGGGACATTCCCTAGACCGGGCTGAACTTGGGCTGTTGCCTTGCACCGGCGGGACCCAAGGGCTTAAGGGCTTAAGCTCCACTCCATGCAAAACTGTCTCCCAAAGTGTATACAGTCGAGTTGCATCTCGGTTAAGGGTAAACACCAGGTCTCTTGGACGCCAGGGATGCACGTTTATGGCGTCAACAAGTCCACAAGCGTGCGTGCCACCACCTTGGTAGCACGGCGCAGGTCTTCGAGCTGCACCCGCTCGTCGGCGCGCTTGGCATGGCTTTCAAGCACGGTGCGCGGGCCAGCACCGTAGATCACGCCGGGGATGCCGCGTTCCACATACAGCCGCACATCGGTGTAAAGCGGCGTACCGATGGCGGGAATAGGCTCGCCGAAGACACTTTGTCCGTGTTTTTGCAGGGCCTGCACCAGGGGGCGGTTGCCAGTCAGGGGCACCATGGCGCGCGCCAGCAGCATGCGCTTGATGTCCACCCGGATCTGCTTGCCGCCGCGCGGCGGGTTGAAGCTGGCCGCGGCCTCTTCAATGGTGCGCCGCAGGTTGGCCTCGACCTCGGCTGGGTCTTCTTCAGGGATCATGCGGCGATCGATCTTGAGCACCACCTTGCCAGGGATCACATTGGTGTTGGTGCCGCCGCTGATCAGGCCCACGTTCAGATAGGGGTGGGTGATGCCTTCGACCTGTGAGCGCACCTTCAGGTAGTCGGCGTTGAGCGCATACAGGGCGCTAAGAATGTGGTTGGCCCCTTGCAGGGCGTCCACGCCGCTGTCGGGGATGGCCGCATGTGACATCTCACCGTGTACCGTCACTTCGAGCTGCAGGCAGCCGTTGTGGGCCACCACCACCTGGTAGCTAAAGCCTGCGGCAATCATGAGGTCGGGCTGGGTCAGGCCTTGGGCGAGCAGCCAGCCGGGGCCGACCTCGCCGCCGAATTCTTCGTCGTAGGTGAAGTGCAGCTCAACCGCTCCCTTGAGCGGCAGCCCCAGCGACTCCAGTGCCCGGGTGGCAAAGGTGAAGGTGGAGAAATCGCATTTGCTCACCGCAGTCGCACGGCCATACATGGCCCCGCCATCAATCTCGCCGCCGTAGGGGTCGTGGACCCAGCCTTCGCCGGGCGGCACCACATCGCCATGGGCGTTCAGGGCGATGGTTTTGCCCTCGCCATACTTACGGCGCACGATCAGGTTGGTGATGGTCTGCAGCCCACAGGCCTGCACCTGGGCAGTGGGCACCACATACTTTTCTGCCACATAGCCGAAGGCTTTGAGCAGCTCGGCAGTGCGTTCGGCGTGCGGGGCGTTGTTGCCCGGTGGCGTGTCGGTCGGCACGCGCACCAGCTCTTGCAGGAAGCGCACCTGCTCGTCAAAGTGCTGGTCGATCCAGGCGTCGACTTGTTCGTAGGCGGTGGTCATGACGGTGTCCTTGTTCTTGTGTTTCAGTGGGTGAGGTGTTCGAGCACATGCATGAAGGCCTGCACCGACAGTTGAATGTCGTCGTTGGTGGTCGATTCCAGCGGGTTGTGGCTGATGCCCGAATTCTGGCCGCGGACAAACAGCATGGCTTGGGGCATGACTTCATGCAGCTTCATGGCGTCGTGCCCTGCGCCCGAGGGCATGCGGTGCACCGGCAGTCCCAGGCTGGCCACAGCCGCTTCCCACCGTGCCTGCCAGGCCGGCGCGCTGGGTGCTGCGGGCGCGCGCATGGTTTCTTCGAGCTTGAGGCCCAGGCCGCGCCGCTGGCAAATACGATCGAGCTCGGCCAGCACGTCGCTGAGCATAGCGTCGCGCTGCGCGTCGGTGGGTGCGCGCAGGTCCAGCGAGAACTGGCAGCGGCCGGGCACCACATTGATGGAGCCGGCCGGCACATTGAGTTGGCCGATGGTGGCCACCGAGTCGCCGTCTTGGCGGGCCCGCTGCTCCATGAAGAGCGCCAGCTCGGCCAGGCCACAGACCGCGTCGCTGCGCCTGTCCATGGGCGTGGTGCCGGCATGGCATGCCACGCCGATGAGCTCGCCCACAAAGCGTACGCTGCCGTTGATGGAGCTCACGACGCCCAGGGGCAGCTGCATCTCATTGAGCACTGGGCCTTGCTCGACGTGCACCTCGACGAAGCCCAGGTATTGAGCGGGGTCGCGGCGGATGGCGGGAATCTGCGCCACATCCAGCCCGGCATGGGCCATGGCCTGCCGCATGGTGATGCCGTCGGCGTCTTTTTGCTCCAGCCAGTCGGGATTGAACTGGCCGACCAGCGCACCCGAGCCCAAAAAGGTGGCCTTGTAGCGCTGGCCTTCTTCCTCGGCAAAAGCCACCACCTCGATGCCAAAGGGCAGGCGGCGCTGGCCGCGGTGCAGCTCGCGCACGCAGGCGATCGGTACGTAGATGCCCAGGCGACCGTCGTACTTGCCGCCGTTACGCACACTGTCGTAGTGGCTGCCGGTCATGAGGTATTGGGCCTCGGGCGTGGCGCCGTGGTAGCGCCCGACCACATTGCCCACCGCGTCGACGTACACCTCGTCAAAGCCGACCTCGCGCATGAGGGTGGCGATCTGCTGCATGCAGGCACGGTGCGCGTCGGTCAGGTAGGTGACGGTGAGCTGGCCTTTTTCTGCAAAGCCGGGGTCGCTGTGGCGTGCCAGGTCTTCGTGCCAGTCCCAGACCTCGTTGCCCAGCGTGGGCTCGAAGCCGAACTTGTCGTTGAGCCGGATCTCGGCAATGCGGTTGATGTTGCGCAGGCACTCCTCGCGCTCGAAGTCTGGCTGGCCTTCGAGGCGGCGGGCAAAGGTCTCGATGATCTGCCGCTTGTTCAATCCCAGGCCGCGCGCGCCTCGCACCGCCAGGATGAAGGGAAAGCCGAACTTGGCGTTGTAGTCGGCGTTGAGCTTGTGCAGGCGCGCAAATTCTTCGGGCGTGCAGTCGGTCAGGCCCGCCTTGGATTGCTCATTCGTGGACTCGGCGGTCAGCGTCTTGCTCACCATGGCCTTGCCCGCCAACTCGGGGTGGGCGCGGATCAGGCCCAGTTGCTCTTGCTGCGAGGCCTGTGCCAGGGCCTTGACCAGGGCGTGCTTGAGATGGGGCAGCGATTGAAAGGGCCGCGCCTTGAGCGCCCGCTCGGCCACCCAGGGCGAGTGTTCGTAAATGCCATCGAGCATTTGAGCGGCCTCTTCAGCAAGGGCACTGTTGAGTTGTTCTAGGGTCAGAGCCATGGATTTTCCGCAGATGTTGGGAGGGGCTGTGGGAGCGGCGCCCTCGCCGCGATGGATTTGCGCTGAATCGAAAATCGCGGCGAGGGCGCCGCTCCCACAGAGCTGGTGGGTGTCTAAGCCTTGAATGGGTGCGTCGCCTTCCAGTGCCGTGCAATGTCAATCCGGCGCGCCACCCAGACCTTGTCGTGCGATTGAATATGGTCCAAAAAGCGTTGCAGCGCGGTGATGCGACCGGGCCGGCCGAGCAGGCGGCAGTGCATGCCTATGCTCATCATTTTGGGGGCTTTGTCGCCGTTCGGGTCGCCCTCTGCATACAGCGCGTCGAAGCTGTCCTTCATGTATTGAAAGAAGGGGTCGGCGTGTGAATAGCCCTGGGGCAGGGCAAAGCGCATGTCGTTGCAGTCCAGGGTGTAGGGCACGATCAATTGCGGCACCACCGAGCCGTCGCTCCTGCGCACCTTCATCCAGAAGGGCAGATCGTCGCCGTAGTAGTCGCTGTCGTATTCAAAGCCGCCGAAGTCGGCCACCAGGCGGCGCGTGTTGGGGCTGTCGCGGCCGGTGTACCAGCCCAGGGGGCGCTCACCGGTGAGGTTTTGAATGATCTCCATCGCCTGCGCCATGTGGGCGCGCTCGGTCGCCTCGTCGATGTGCTGGTAGTGGATCCACTTCAGGCCGTGGCAGGCCATATCGTGACCCAGCTCCTTGAAGGCGGCGGTCAGCTCCGGGTGACGCTGCAGCGCGGTGGCCACACCGAACACCGTCAGTGGCAGCTTGCGCTTTTCAAACTCGCGCAGGATGCGCCAGACGCCGGCGCGTGAGCCGTATTCATAGATGCCCTCCATGCTGATGTGGCGGTCCTCGAAGGCGGCCGGGTTGAACATTTCCGATAGGAACTGCTCGCTGGCCTTGTCGCCATGCAGCACGCTGTTTTCGCCGCCCTCCTCGTAATTGAGGACAAATTGCACAGCCACTCGGGCGCCGCCGGGCCACTGGGCGTGGGGCACTTGGCGGCCGTAGCCGATCAGGTCGCGGGGGTAGGGTGCGGTGGAGTCGTAGGTGCTCATGGGATTTCAGGACAGGGCCACGGCCACGTCGTGCGAAGGGATCTTGCGGTCAAAGGTCAGGCTGGCTTGCACATGTTCGAGGTGCTCCTGCATCAGGCGCACGGCCAGGTCGGTATCGCCCTGGGCCATGGCATCGACCAGACCTTCGTGCTCGTCGCTCGAATGCTGGGCCTCGTGGCGGGACTGGTACATCAGCGTGATCAGGGCGCAGCGCGAGATCAGCTCGCCCAGAATTTGAGCCAGCACGGTATTGCCCATCAATTGCGCCATGCACACATGAAAGTCGCCCAGCAGCTCGGTGCGCCCTGGTACGTCCTCGCTCGCCACAGCCTGCCGCTCCTGCGCGATGTGCTGGCGCAGCGCAGCGATCTTGTCGGGTGTGACCTCGCGCATGAAGGCCCGCGTCATCTCGGTTTCGAGCATGCGGCGCACCACAAACACCTGCTGGGCCTCTTCGACCGAGGGCGCGGCCACGAAGGCGCCGCGCGCCGGCTCCAGCCGGATCAGCTTGTTTTGCGCCAGCTGAAACAGGGCCTGTCGCACCAGCGTGCGCGAGACGCCAAAATGGTCAGCGAGCTTTTGCTCGACCAGCTTGGCACCGGGCAAAAGGCGGTGCTCGACGATGGCCCGGGTCAGGGTCTCGACGATGGCGTTCGTGTTGGTGGAAGTAGCGGCGTTGTCCATGGCGTTCGAAAGGATCATAGCTGGCCCCGAAAAAACTGTATACACTTTCGTGAACCGAAACCAAAACCTTTTGCCGAAAGATCTGCCATGGGCTTGAGCACACATGTACTGGACACCATGCACGGCTGCCCGGCCGCCGGCATGCGGGTCGCCCTCTACACCACCGTGGGTCAGCAGGCCACTTTGGTTAAAGCGCTGCAACTCAACGCCGACGGCCGCAACCCGGACGGGCCGCTGTACGACAACGCCAGCCTGAAGGTTGGCACCTACCGTTTGGTGTTCGATGTGGCCGGGTATTTCAAGGCCCGGGGCGTGCAACTGCCCGAGCCGAATTTTCTCAACCAGGTGAGCCTGGACTTTGGCGTGGCCGACGCATCGGCCCATTACCACGTGCCATTGCTGGTCAGCCCCTGGAGTTATTCGACCTATCGGGGGTCTTGAGGGGGTTGGGGCGTGGACGCCCGTTCGAGGCGTGCAGTTCAGTCGTAGCACCGCGCAGGGGGTGAGCGGCCGTGGTACACCGCCTGCTCCAGCGCTGCAAGCTGTTCTGGCTCAGTGCCGTAGATAACCATAAAAAAGTATGGATGTTTTTATGGCCATCTGCTAGGCTGTGTGGATGGCAAAAGCTCATTTTGAGTGGGACCCTGTCAAGGATGACGCGAATCAAGCAAAGCACGGTGTCGCCTTTTCAAAAGCACAGCATGCGTTTGCAGACCCGCAGCGGGTGATTGCCAAAGATGAGTCGCACAGCCAGATCGAAGAGCGCTTGTATTGCATGGGACTCGTCGATGGCGGGGTGCTCACCGTGCGCTTCACACTGCGCGAGTCCGTCATTCGAATCATCGGCGCCGGATACTGGCGCAAAGGAAAGGCTATCTATGAGCGCGAAAATCAGATACACCCATGAACCTATGGGCAAGGTCCGGGTGATCCCCGACTTCTTGCCCTCGCCGGCCGACTTGGCGCTGCGGGAAGAGGGTGTCAAAGTCACCCTGTCTTTGAGCAAGAAGAGCGTAGATTTCTTCAAGTCCGAGGCATCGAAACACCAGACGCAATACCAGCGCATGATTCGGCGCCTTCTTGACGCCTATGTGGATGGTCACGCCGCCAGCAAGTAAGCCACGCAGATGGGGTGTGACGAGGCCGTCTCAGCCTCAAAGGGCGCAGGCTTAAAAGCCTGCCCAACCCCGGCGCTGCGACGCCTTATTCGACCGCATCAGCCGGCTGGCGCAACAGCATGGCCAGGGCAGTGGCGATGGTCTTGCGCAGCTCGCGCCTGTCGCAGATGAAGTCGATGGCGCCTTTTTCCTGCAGGAATTCGGCGCGCTGGAAGCCCTCGGGCAGTTTGACGCGCACCGTGCTCTCGATCACCCGCGGCCCGGCAAAGCCGATCAGCGCCTTGGGCTCGGCCACAACAATGTCGCCCATGAAGGCAAAACCGGCGCTGACACCGCCCATGGTCGGGTCGGTGAGCACGCTGACATAGGGCAGGCCTTTTTTGGCCAGGCGCGTCAGGGCCGAGTTGGTCTTGGCCATCTGCATCAGTGAGAGCAAGCCTTCCTGCATGCGGGCGCCGCCGGTGGCAGTAAAGCAGATGAAGGGCACCTTCTGCTCGATGGCGGTGTGGACGCCACGCACAAAGCGCTCCCCCACCACCGAGCCCATGGAGCCGCCCATGAAGTCAAATTCAAAACAGGCGGCCACCACGCCGATGCTGTGCACCGCCCCTCCCATGACCACCAGCGCGTCGGTCTCGCCGGTGTTCTCCAGGGCTTCTTTGAGGCGCTCGGGGTATTTGCGGCTGTCCTTGAACTTCAGCGGATCGACCGGCAGCACCTCTTGGCCCAATTCATAGCGGCCTTCGGGGTCCAAGAAGGCGTCCAGCCGGGCGCGGGCGCTGATCCGGTGGTGATGGTTGCATTGCGGGCAGACATTCTGGTTCTTCTCCAGGTCGGTCTTGTAGAGCACCGCCTCGCAACTGGGGCACTTGATCCACAGGCCCTCTGGAACGCTGCGGCGCTCACTGGGGTCGGTGGGGGAAATCTTCGGGGGAAGCAGTTTGTCGAGCCAAGACATAGGTGAGATCCGGTCAAAGGAGATGGCGGTCGAACAGCGACTTTGCAGCTACCTTCGTCGATTATCCAGCAATGCCAGGCTGCGAAGGTCGCGCGGGCAACTCCAGTCCCACCCGATCGATATGCTCCCGCAGGGCAGGTTGGTCGATCATTTGCCAGACGGCCAGGTCCACCTTCCAGGGCAGCATCAAGTCATCGAGCGCCTGGTCGAGTGCGAGTTTTTCAGGCAGGTTCAAGTCTTGTGCGTCTATGCACAGGTCGATGTCCGAGGCGGGCCTGAAGTTACCTTTCGCTCGGGAGCCAAACAATCGTGTTCGCGTGATTTTGGGTTGGGCGGCCAGCACGGCCGCGATGCGTGCCCAGGCTTTCGCTGGAATACCGCAGTGCAGGTCCGCATGGCTCATGGTCGAGGATCTTGTCAGACTTGCCTAGCCTTGCCGGACATGATTTGCTCAAACGCATCGAACAAGGGCGCATAGCGCCCGGTAACGAGTCCAGCGATGGCGTCTGCCACAGCCTGGTTGTAGGTGTGTGAGGTCTGGTTACGGCTGCTGATCATTTCCATCCAGCCTTCACCGTCGCTGATGAGGCCCAGGGCAAATGCTGCCCGGCTCGCGTCTCGTGAGCCGCCAAGGTCAGGCGTGCCCTGGTAGGCCAGGTAGTCCTTCATCAGGTTCCAGGCCAACTCATGGGTGAATTCAAAGGCCTGGATTAATCCTTGCTGTTCGAGCCGCGAGAGGGGTCTGAGCCGAGACAGCTCGACCGCTTCGCGCAGACGCTCCAGAGCCTGCTGGTAGTTTTGCAGACGCTGTTTCCAGCGGGTGTCGAGGTCGGCCATGGGGCGGTGTGGTGGACTGAGCGTGTTGGGCAGGCCTGACAAACTTGGTAAGGGCTTCAGGCGTCCAGTGCCGTGCGGATGTCTTGCATGAATTCCCGTGCCACGGCGCTCGCCTGTTGGCGGGGGGCGGCTTCGAGCAGCTGGATGATTTTGCTGCCGATCACCACCGCATCGGCGCTGCGGCCTATGGCCTTGGCCGTGGCGGCGTCGCGAATGCCAAAGCCCACACCCACCGGCACACTCACATGCGCGCGGATGCGCGGCAGCATCTTCTCGACCTCGTCGACGTTGAGCGTGCCGGCGCCGGTCACGCCCTTGAGCGAGACGTAGTACACATAGCCCGAGGCGACTCTTGCCACCTGTGCCATGCGCTCGTCGGTGGAGGTGGGGGCGAGCAGGAAGATCAGGTCCATCTGCCGCTCGCGCAGCTTGGCGGCAAAGTCTTCACACTCTTCGGGCGGGTAATCGACGATGAGCATGCCGTCCACGCCGACCGCTGCCGCCTCGTTGACAAAAGCGTCGGCGCCGCGTTTGTGGTCGTAGGCTTCCACCGGGTTGGCATAGCCCATGAGCACCACCGGGGTGGTCTTGTCCTGCTGGCGGAAGGTTTTGACCATGGCCAGCACCTGGGCCAGGCCCACGCCCATGGCCAGGGCCTTTTCCCCAGCTTTCTGAATCACTGGGCCGTCGGCCGAGGGGTCGGAAAACGGCACCCCTAGCTCGATGATGTCGGCCCCGCCGGCCACCAGGGCGTGCATGAGCTCAGGGGTGATGTCGGCCTGCGGAAAGCCAGCAGTGACATAGGGGATCAGGGCCTTGCGGCCGTCTTTGGCCAGGGCGGCCATCACAGCGGCGATCCGGCTCATGGCTTGAACTCCAGCGTGTGCACGCCGCCCTTGACGCCTTGGCCCTGGCAGGACGGGCGGCAGTAAAAATCGGCGTTGGACAGGTCGGCCACGGTGCCGATGTCTTTGTCGCCCCGGCCAGAGAGGTTGACCAAGATGGACTGGTCGCTGCGCATGGTTTTGGCCAGCTTCATGGCATAGGCCACCGCGTGGCTGGACTCCAGCGCGGGGATGATGCCCTCGGTGCGGCACAGGTAGTGGAAGGCTTCGAGAGCTTCCTTGTCGGTGATGCCCACGTATTGCGCCCGGCCGATGTCTTTGAGAAAGGCATGCTCCGGGCCGACGCCGGGGTAGTCCAGGCCGGCCGAGATGCTGTGTGTCTCAGTGACCTGCCCGTCTTCGTTCTGCAGCACGTAGGTGCGGTTGCCGTGCAACACGCCCGGGGTGCCGCGCTGCAATGAGGCTGAATGCTTGCCGCTGTCCATGCCTTCGCCAGCCGCCTCGACGCCGACCAACTGGGTGTTTTCGAAGCCGATGTAGGGGTGAAAGATGCCCATCGCATTGCTGCCGCCGCCCACGCAGGCCAGCACCGCGTCGGGCTGCTTGCCACCGGTCAGCAGCGGCATTTGTTCGATGCATTCCTTGCCGATCACGCTTTGAAAGTCGCGCACCATCATGGGGTAGGGGTGGGGGCCCGCCACCGTCCCGATGATGTAGAAGGTGTTGTCCACGTTGGCCACCCAGTCGCGCAGGGCTTCGTTGAGGGCGTCTTTGAGCGTCTTGCTGCCCGACTCCACCGGCACCACGGTGGCGCCCAGCAGCTTCATGCGGTAGACATTGGGGCTTTGGCGCTTGACGTCTTCGCTGCCCATATAGACCACGCACTCCAGGCCGTAGCGGGCGCAGATGGTGGCCGTGGCCACGCCGTGCTGGCCGGCTCCGGTCTCGGCGATCACCCGGGGCTTGCCCATGCGTTTGGCGAGCATGGCCTGGCCTATGGTGTTGTTGATCTTGTGGGCGCCGGTGTGGTTGAGGTCTTCGCGCTTGAGGTAGATCTGTGCGCCGCCCATCTCGCGGCTCATGCGGGCGGCATGGTAGATCGGCGAGGGCCGGCCGACAAAGCGGGCGAGCTCGTCCTGGAACTCAGCCAGGAACTCGGGGTCGTGCTGATAGCGGGCGTAGGCCGCTTTGAGCTCGTTGATGGCGTGGGTCAGCGTCTCGGAGACGAAGCTGCCGCCATAGATGCCGAAGTGGCCTTTGGCGTCAGGTTGGTGGTAATCGAACATGGCTGTGGGCAAGTTGCTCGTCGGCGGCGCGTACCGCAGCGACGAATTGGTGGATCTTGTCGGCGCTCTTGATGCCTTTGGACACCTCGACGCCGGAACTCACATCAACCGACAGCGTTTGACAACGCGGCCGGACTTGCGCGATGCCATCGGTCACATTTGCAGGCGTCAGTCCACCAGACAAGACGAGGTGAGCGTTGACGTTTGTTGGAAGGCGTGACCAATTGAATGTTTTTCCACCGCCGCCGTAGCCCTCGACATGGGCGTCGAGCAAGATGGCCTGGGCGGCACTGAACTCCTGGGCATATTCTAGGAGGTCAAAGCCTGGCCCGGCTGGTTCAGGGGCATCGCTGGCCGGCAGCCGCGCCGCCCGCAGGAAAGGCCGGCCGTAGCGGGTGCATTGTTCGGGCGATTCGTCGCCGTGAAACTGCAGCAAGGCCTGGGGCAGCAGGGCCAGGGCCTGGGCGATGAACTGGGGCTCGGCATTGACGAAAAGCAGCACCGGGGTCACAAAGGGCGGCAGACGCTGGGCCAGCTCGGCCGCTCGCTCTGGGCTCACAAAGCGGGCACTGGGCGCGTAAAGCACAAAACCCAGGGCATCGACCCCAGCGGCCACAGCCGCGTCCACATCGGCCTCGCGGGTCAGGCCGCAGACTTTGATGCGGGTGCGTTGGGCAGGGTTCATGGCAGCCAATCATAGGCTGGCGAGCGCGTCGGCAGGCCCCAACGCTCCTCATAGACCGGCCCGAGAAAGTACAGCCCATCGGGCGAGAAGGTGGGCGCGGCCGCGTCGCGGTCGCGTGCCGCCAGTACCTCGCTCATGGAGGCGGCCGAGCGCATGCCCTGGCCGACCTGGATCAGGCAGCCCATCAGGTTGCGCACCATATGGTGCAGGAAGGCATTGGCCTCGAACTCGAAGCGCCAGTAAGCGCCGCGCTGGCTGATCTGGATGCGGCGCAGCGTCTTGACCGGGGTGTGCGACTGGCACTGCGCCGCCCGGAAAGAGGAAAAGTCGTGCTCGCCAATCAGCAGCGCCGCCGCCTGCTCCATCGCCGCTCGATTGAGCGGCCGAAACACCCAGCCCACCCGGCCCGCCTCGACGCTGGGGCGCACTGGCGATTCGAGCAGCACATAGGCATAGCGCCGGCCCAGGGCCTGGCTGCGGCAGTGAAAGTCGGCACTCATATGCCTGGCCCACTGCACCGCAATACCGCGAGGCAAAAGGCTGTTGGGCCCGCGCACCCAGGCGCCTTCTGGGCGCTCGGCCCCGGTGTCGAAGTGCACCACCTGCATCAGTGCATGCACGCCAGCGTCAGTACGGCCGGCGCACATCGTGCGGATCGGCTCGTTACTGAAGCTGCTCAGGGCCTTTTCGAGCTGGTCTTGAACC
Source organism: Comamonadaceae bacterium (assembly GCA_027486755.1). Lineage (GTDB taxonomy): Bacteria > Pseudomonadota > Gammaproteobacteria > Burkholderiales > Burkholderiaceae_C > Polaromonas. The sequence goes on from JAIXOM010000023.1 coordinate 155,324, forward strand.
GTGTTGCCCGAGGGCTGGCTTTGCCAGCCCTCATAGCCACCGCCCTCGTAGCTCAGACCCAGGGCCACTCTCATGCGCAGTCTCCGTTCATGACTCGCGCTTTTGGGGATCGTTCAGATCCAGGCTGATGCGGCTCAGGTCGAGCGGGCCGGCGCTTAGAGCCGCAGGCGCGGGGTGACGGGGCGCAGGCGCAGGCTCGCCCAGGTCTAGCGATGGCAGGGCGCCCAGATCGCTCAGTTTGGCCACGGCGGGCGGCGGCGCGCTGGCTTGGGGGGCGGGCTGGCTGCGAGGCGTGCGCGGACCCTCGTCATCGGGCAGGGCGGGACGGAAACGGCCTTGACTCGTGTCGGGTGTAGGCCCTGGCTGCGCCAGACGCGGGCTAGGGCGGGGCGCCGGCGCTTTGGGCGATTGTGCCGGGGCGCGCTCGCCGTCCTTGCGTTTGAAGACCAGCAGCAAAATCACTAATAAGGCTGCGCCCACGGAGATCAGCATCCAGGGGTCGATCAGCCGGCCCTGCTGGCTTGTACTTGCCGCAAGCGCCGTGGGCGTGCTGGCCGTGGTTGCGGGTTGCGGTGCATTGGCTTGACCCCAGGGTTCGCTGGCAGCCCCGCTCGGACTTGCGGCTGCCTGGCTGGCGTCTGGCAAGGCTGCAGCGGCCGCTGCGCTTGCGTTCGGGCTGGGGCTCGGGATGGTGCGCCGCAGCGCCAACAGTTGCGTCCGCGCCTGCTCAGGCGAGACAGCCGTGGCCAGGGCCGCGCTGGGCAACTGTAATTTGAGGCTGCTTTGTAGTGTCTGGCTGGGCCCGCTCAGTTGCGGATTGAGGCGCAGCAGGGCCAGCAGGAATTGCTCGAAGCTGATGCCGGCGGGCACCTGTTCCAGCGCGATATCGGCCGGTGTCTGCCCGCTGGCGGGGCTGATGAAAGAAGGTGGGGCTGGCGGCGTTTGCGCCCAGGCAGACAGGCACAGCAGCAAGGCCACAAACAAGCTGGCCGCCGCTCTCAGCGCTTTCTGGGCACCGGCACGGGCCAGGGTCAGACCTTGCGGCTTGGGATACAGGGCAGTCGGGTACACGGCGGTGGGGCGCTCATTGGCCATGAAATAAACAGTGTGCAAGCTGACCTTAACACCAAAAACGCCCGGGCGACCACGGCCCGCCCGGGCTGCGGCAGCTGCATTAGTCCGCAAGCAAGATGCGCAGCATCCTGCGCAGCGGCTCGGCCGCGCCCCACAGCAGCTGGTCGCCGATGGTGAAGGCGCCCAGGTACTCCGGACCCATGGCCATCTTGCGCAGGCGGCCCACCGGGATGGTCATGGTGCCGGTCACCGCCACCGGGGTCAGGTGCTTCATGGTGGCCTCACGGGTGTTGGCGACCACTTGAACCCATTCGTTGTCGGCGGCGATCATGGCTTCAATATCAGCCAGCGGCACGTCTTTCCTGAGCTTGAAGGTCAGGGCCTGGCTGTGGCAGCGCATGGCGCCGATCCGCACACAAAAGCCATCCACCGGCACCGCCGGACTGCCGAAGCCCTCGCCCTGGCCCAGGATCTTGTTGGTCTCGGCCATGCCCTTCCACTCTTCTTTAGACATGCCATTGCCCAGGTCTTTGTCGATCCAGGCAATGAGCGAGCCGCCCAGGGGCACGCCGAATTGCGCGGTTTCCTCGGCGCTGAGGCTGCGCTGCTTGGCAATGATCTGGCGGTCAATCTCCAAAATAGCGCTCTTGGGGTCGTCCAGCAGGGACTTGACCTCGGCGTTGAGCGTTCCGTATTGCGTGAGAAGTTCGCGCATATGTTGGGCGCCGCCGCCCGAGGCCGCCTGGTAGGTCTGGGTGCTCATCCACTCGACCAGACCGGCCTTGTAGAGTGCGCCCACGCCCATGAGCATGCAGCTGACGGTGCAATTGCCGCCGACCCAGTTCAGGCCGCCCTTGCTCAGGGCGCTCTTGATGACTGGCATATTGACCGGATCCAGGATGAGGACCGCGTCCTCGTTCATGCGCAGGGTCGAGGCCGCGTCTATCCAGTGGCCCTTCCAGCCGGCTGCCCGCAGCAGGGGAAACACCTCGCTGGTGTAGTCGCCGCCCTGGCAGGTGATGATGATGTCGCACTTTTTCAGGGCGGCAATGTCTTTGGCGTCCTTGAGCGTGGTTTCGTTCTTGGCCATGGCCGGCGCCTTGCCGCCTGCGTCCGAGGTGGAAAAAAACACCGGCTCGATCAGATCGAAGTCATTTTCCTGTGTCATGCGGTCCATCAGGACCGAGCCGACCATGCCGCGCCAGCCGACCAAACCTACCAACTTGCTCATGTCATCGCCCTTTCAAAAAAACAGGTCCACGCCTGACTGTCTTGCCCGGCTCGTCTGGCCGGGGAGGGCGCACGACGAACCGGAGCTGCTCAGCCCTTGATGGTCGTGGTTTTAATGGTCTGCGCGCGCGCGAACCGGTCTGCCGGGGCGGCAGAAGCGGTGTTCTGATTGAACAGGCGAGCGGCGATCATGGTTGTTAATTGTAGCGGAGCCCATAGCCGCCCTTTGCCGACATTTAGGGTGTGCGCTTCAATATCGAAGGCCCGCCTCCTCCCCTTGGAAATCGTCTTTTCATCAGGCTTTACAAAATAGCGCTTGTAAGCCGTGTTGCAAGACTCATTTGATGGGGCCTCGGCCCGTACTACTGGCCGAGAAAATCACATGCACTTTGGGAGTACCGGTATGAGCACCACCTTGCGATTGACCCTGGGCCCGCAGGCCGCGCAGCTGCACGATGTGCAGACCGGGGCTTTGGTGGCTCGCATTGAAGCTGGCTACGAGGCCATGCGCAGTCGTCATTTTGGCCAGGCCCGCCTAAGCGCGGGTGCGCTGGAGCGTGCGATTGAATGGACCGAAGACCAGATACAGGCCGCGCATGCGGCCATACCGGCCGGCGCGCGCCTGTGCACCAGCGAGAGCGATGTGCGCCTGATCGCCCGCGCGGCCGGGTTGAGCGCCGATGCGCCCCTGCTGCATGTCGAGGCGGTGGAGCAGACCTTCAGCCGCTTGGTGCTGCAGGCCTTTGGCCAGTCCCCCCATCAGGAGGACCTGCCCGGCGAGCCGCGCGTATTTGCCACCGTGGTGCTGCTGCGCGAGCTGCTGCATCACCTGCGCTTTGGGCAAATTCAGATCGAGGCCGACCCGGCGCAGGCCTGAGGCCTGTTTGCTAGTTTGCGCAGAGCACTGAGGGCGGCAGCCTCTCGGCCTTGGCGACGTCCGCGCTCCAGGGCCGAAGCGGTTGGTAATATCATTCGCTGCCCAAAGCTCAGGGCCCGAAGTCTTGATGAGGGCCGAGCCAATCATCGTTTTACCCTGGGCTGTTTAAACCCCTGGAAAGCCGTCGGGCACTTGAGCGGGAATGAATATGCGTGACGAAACCTTCACCGAGCGCTTGCGCGCCATTGGCACGCGCTGGCAGCGCGATATCCGCAGCGCCGGCGATGACACCAAGGACCTGTACCTGCCCCTGGTCGCGCGCGGTCCGCGTGAGGGCGTTCGGGTCCTGCGTGACTTGGCTTATGGCGCCCATCCACGTCAGCGGCTTGACGTCTACCAGCCGGCTGGTGCGCACCGTGCGGGCGTGGTGGTGTTCATCCACGGCGGCGCCTTTGTGCGCGGCGCCAAGGACATCAACGACGAGATGTATGGCAACGTCCTGATCTGGTTTGCCAGGCAGGGCTACTTGGGCATCAATCTGGGTTACCGGCTGGCGCCGGAGTCCCCCTATCCTGGCGGCGCGGTCGATATCGCGCTGGCTTGCCAGTGGCTGACCGAGCATGTCGCCGAATATGGCGGCAACCCGCAGCGCATCTGCCTGGTGGGCCATTCTGCAGGCGGAACCCATGTGGGGACCCTGATTGGCGACCCCGTGCTGCGGCAGGAGTTTGATCCGGACGGCCGCCACGGGGTGTGCTGCGCGGTGCTGGTGTCGGCCCGCCTGCGGGCCGATGACCTGCCGGTCAATCCCAATGTGGGCGGCGTGGCGGCCTATTTTGGTTCGGACAGTAGCGCTTACGATGCGCGCTCGCCGGTGACCCATGCTGCCAAGGTGGCCATGCCCGTGCTGGTGGCCAATGCCGAATTTGAAAACCCTCTGCTCGATTTGTACGGGCTGGAATACGCGCTGGCCGTGGGCCGGGCCCGCGGCGTGGCGCCGCTGCACCTGGCTTTGGCCGACCATAACCATGTGTCTATGGTGACGCACTTCAATACCGAGGAGCAATTCCTGGGTGAGCAGATCCTCGCATTTTTTGAGCGCGCCGGCTGAGGTGCGCTCATCGGTGGTGTCAGCCAGAGCCCCATGACGTCCGGATCCGATTTGCATTGGCATGTGCGCTCCTTCATGGCGCGCCGGCGCTGGTCGGCCGCCCGACAGCGCCTGGCCGACTGGCTGCTGTCGCTTCGGCAGTTGCCGGCTCCGCCTGATGAATTGCTGCTGCTGGGCGGCAGTGCGGGATGGATGATGTCGCCCGAGTTTCTGGCCGGCTTCAAGCAAGTGGTGCTGGTCGACATCGACCCCTGGGCGGCTCGGCTGTTCCGCTTGAACCACGGCGGCACGCTCAAGCGCCATGGCATCGTACTTGAATTTGTGCAAGGCGATGCGCATGCCTTGCTCGGCGATATCCTGGGCGAATACCCGCAGGCCTGCGTGCTGTTCGACAACTTCTTGGGGCTGGACTCCATCTACACCCGCAGCCTTGATCTCACCGCCCGGCGTTTGCGGGGCCTGCGTGGGCGCATGCGGGGGCGGCTGTGGGGCAGCGTGCATGACCGCCTGTCCGGGCCAGGCACAGCCGATTGGGCCGGCGCGGCCTGCTGGTCGCAGCACTGGCGCTGGCCCTCGGCCCAGCCCCTGCCGCAGCAAGATCTCTTTGCCTCGGTGCAGGCCCAGGGTCAATGGCTGGACCACCATACCGAGCCGGTGCTGCCGCCCGGCCTGCAGACCCACTTGATACCCTGGCCCATCATCCCTGGACGCTGGCATTGGCTGCAAGCGGGCTGGGTGGATGATCGGGGGGGGCGTTGACAGAGATTTCGGTCTGCTGAGGCCTGCACGGGGGGTTATCCGTCAGATTAGGAACCCTTGAGAAGTTGCACGGTGACAATTGCAGCAGGGCGAGTCGCGACATCCACTCGCAGCGGTTGACCGCGGCGATCACAACGGTCGCCGCAGCAGTGCGACCTTAGGGCAGTTGGGTAGTCAAGCTGCAGCTTTCGGTTATTCACTTTCATGTCTTTCGCAAGCTTGCACCCATCTTGTCAACTTGACAAGATGGGTGCTTGTGCCTACCATCGCTCTGGAATGCAGTTTTTGGGAGCTCAGTTGTGAAAACCATTCAAGTCGGCGCGTTCAAAGCGCGCTTCTCTGAAATGATCGACTCGGTGCGTGCTGGGCAGACGGTCGTCGTTGCGTACGGCCGTAATCAGGAAAAGGTGGCTGCGCTGATTCCCTATGCTCAGCTTCCCTCTACTCTGCCCCGCAAGCTGGGAAGCCTGTCCGATGTGGCCAGCGTGAGCTTTGCGCCGGACTTCTCAATCACCGATGAGCAATTGCTGGGCGCATGAAGCTGTTGTTGGATACGCATGCATTGATCTGGTCCATCGTCGCCCCTGAGCAGCTGTCGGCGCCGGCCAGAGCGGCCATCATCAACCCCGATCATCAGGTGGCTGTCAGTGCTGTCTCCTTTTGGGAAATTTCCATCAAGAGCGCTCTGGGTAAGTTGAGCCTTGTCGGAACCACGGTTGAGGCGCTGGTGGACGCCTCGCAGCAGCAAGGCTTTGATTTGCTGCCCTTGGACCCGCGGATGGCCGCTAGCTTTAACCGACTGCCGATGGACCCCCAGCATCGCGATCCCTTTGATCGCATGTTGGTGTGGCAGGCGCTCTGCCTAGGCTACACCTTGGTCAGCAGAGATCGAAAAATAGCTAGGACTTCGCAGGACGGACTTCGGGTTCTTTGGTGACAGGGCAATGGTTGGGCAGCACCCGTCTGCGCAGTGAGTCCGACCTCGGTGCATCCTGCACCAAATCTGCCAATTGACTTCGCTTGCGCCAAGTTGGTGCGCGAATCCTCAAGGTGGATAGGGGTATGCGCCCATTGGGTGCTGCTGTGCCCCGATCTGGGGAGGCTGTGCCAGATTTCGTGCGGAGCCATCGACACCAAATTAGGTCATTACCCTCGCAGCACCTGAGCGCAGCCCGCGCTCAAGGCCTGGATAGTCGCAGAAGGCTGGAATCAGGCCCGGGGCTTGCTAATACCTGGTCATCCCCGTTTAGCAAGGTGTGACCATGAGCCAATTTTTTGATCCCTTCAATGCCGACCGCCCCTTGATGATGCGCTGCAGCTGCGGCCGTCACGACAGCGAGCAGGCGCATCAGCAGGAACTCAGCGCCAGCGCCGCTACCCAAGAATTACAGCGGCGCAGCCAGACCGCTGAATTTGAGACCTACAGCCGCGAGTTCATCGAGGCGTCGCTGGTCAAGTCGCTCTTCCCGCAGGACGAAGTGCGGCGGCGCTTTTTGCGCGCCGTTGGTCGCAATACCGCGATGGCCGCCATCTCCAGCGTGCTACCGGTGGCCAGCTTGCAGGCCATGGCTCAGGAAAGAGGCCAGCTTGAGAAGAAGAGCCTGAAAGTCGGCTTCATTCCGATCACTTGCGCCACGCCTTTGATCATGGCCCACCCCTTGGGCTTTTACAAGCGCGAGGCCCTGGACGTCGAGGTGGTCAAGACCGCAGGCTGGGCCATCATCCGCGACAAGATGCTCAACAAGGAGTACGACGCCACGCACTTCCTGTCGCCCATGCCGGTGGCCATCTCCCTGGGTCTGGGCTCGACCGCCACGCCGATGAATGTGGCCACCATCCAGAACACCAACGGGCAGGCTATTACCCTGGCCAACAAGCACAAGGACAAGCGCGATCCCAAGCTGTGGAAGGGCTTCAAGTTCGCGGTGCCCTTTGAGTATTCGATGCACAACTTCCTGCTGCGCTATTACGTGGCCGAGGCCGGGCTGGACCCAGACCGCGACATCCAAATCCGTGTCGTGCCGCCGCCTGAGATGGTGGCCAACCTGCGCGCTGGCAATATCGATGGCTACCTGGGCCCGGACCCCTTCAACCAGCGCGCTGTGTTCGAGGAGATCGGCTTCATCCACATGCTGACCAAGGACCTGTGGAACGGCCATCCCTGCTGCGCTTTCGGGACCTCGGCCGAGTTCATCAAGCAGAACCCGAACACCTTTGCCGCGCTTTACCGCTCGGTGCTGACGGCCGCAGCCATGGCCAGAGACGCCAAGAACCGTGAGCTGATCGCCAAGGTGATTGCGCCGGCCGCCTATTTGAACCAGCCTGAAATTGTGCTGACCCAGGTGCTGACCGGTCGGTTTGCCGACGGCCTGGGTGGCATACAGACCGTGCCTGATCGCGCTGACTTTGACCCCATTCCCTGGCAGTCGATGGCAGTGTGGATGCTCACCCAGATGAAGCGTTGGGGCTATGTCAAGGGCGAGGTGAACTACCGCCAGATTGCCGAGCAGGTCTTTCTGCTGACCGACGCCAAGAAGCACATGAAGTCTCTGGACCAAAAGGTGCCCGAGGGCTCCTATCCCAAGTTCAAGATCATGGGCAAGGAGTTCGACCCCGCCAAGGCCGACGCCTACGCCAAGGGCTTTGCCATCGGTCGGGCGGCTTGAGGACCCACCATGAATTCGTCCCTGCGATTGAAATCTTCGCTGCTGTCGCTGCTGATCCTGACCGTGCTGCTGGCGGTCTGGCAGATTGCCACCCAGCCGCGGCTGGCAGCGCCTGCGGCGACGGTCACGCTCACACCTGAGCAGATCGAGTACCAAAAGATGCTGGGCAAGGACCCGGCGGCTTCGAGCGCTTCTGCTGAAGCGGGCAAGGGCGCTGGCTTTCCCACGCCGATGCAGATGGCTCAGACCATCTACAAGCACCTGTCCGATCCGCTCTACGACAACGGGCCCAATGACAAGGGCATCATGATCCAGCTGGCTCACTCGCTGGCGCGGGTCGGGCTGGGCTTTGCCCTGGCCTGCCTGGCGGCCATACCGCTGGGCTTCGTGATCGGCATGTCGCCGCTGCTGTATCGGGCCTTCGATCCCTTCATACAGGTGCTCAAGCCCATCAGTCCGCTGGCCTGGATGCCGCTGGCGCTCTACACCATCAAAGACTCGTCGATCTCGGGCATCTTTGTGATCTTCATCTGCTCGGTCTGGCCGATGCTGATCAATACCGCGTTTGGCGTGGCCTCGGTGCGCCGTGACTGGCTCAATGTGGCGGCCACACTTGAGTTGAGCGCGCCGCGCAAGGCTTTCGAGGTGATCTTGCCTGCAGCCGCCCCCACCATCCTGACCGGCATGCGCATCAGCATGGGCATTGCTTGGCTGGTCATCGTGGCCGCTGAAATGCTGGTCGGCGGTACCGGCATCGGCTACTTCGTCTGGAACGAGTGGAACAAC
>JAIXOM010000034.1 GCA_027486755.1 Comamonadaceae bacterium
CAAGAGTGGTCGTTTCCGCCAGAACTTGCTGGGCAAGCGGGTGGACTATTCGGGCCGCACGGTCATCACCGTGGGCCCGACCCTCAAGCTGCATCAGTGCGGCCTGCCCAAGCTGATGGCGCTCGAGCTGTTCAAGCCCTTCATCTTCTCGCGCCTGGAAGCCATGGGCATTGCCACCACCATCAAGGCGGCCAAGAAGGAAGTCGAATCGGGAACCCCGGTGGTCTGGGACATCCTGGAAGAGGTGATCAAGGAGCATCCGGTGCTGCTCAACCGCGCACCTACGCTGCACCGCCTGGGCATCCAGGCTTTTGAGCCCATCCTGATCGAAGGTAAGGCCATTCAGCTGCACCCGCTGGTCTGCTCGGCCTTCAACGCCGACTTCGACGGCGACCAGATGGCGGTGCACGTGCCGCTTTCGGTCGAAGCACAGATGGAAGCGCGCACGCTGATGCTCGCGTCCAACAATGTGCTCTTCCCGGCCAGTGGTGAGCCCTCCATCGTGCCGTCGCAGGACGTGGTGCTGGGCCTGTACTACGCCACCCGCGATCGCATCAACGCCAAGGGCGAAGGTCTGATCTTCTCCGATGTGGACGAGGTGCAGCGCGCCTATGACGGCGGTCAGCTTGATCTGAACGCCCGCATCAACGTGCGTTTGACCGAGTACACCAAGAACCGGGCCTCTGGCGAGTTTGAGGCCTCGACCCAGGTCTGGGAAACCACCACCGGCCGCGCCTTGCTGTCGGAAATCCTGCCCCGGGGCCTGTCCTTTGCCAACATCAACAAGGCCCTGAAGAAAAAAGAGATCTCCAAGCTGATCAACGCCGCTTTCCGCAAATGCGGTCTGAAGGAAACCGTGGTGTTTGCCGACAAGCTGCTGCAAAACGGCTTCCGGCTGGCCACCCGGTCGGGCATCTCGATCTGCATCGACGACATGCTGGTGCCCAAAGAAAAGCACGGCATCATCGAGCGCGCCGAAAAAGAGGTCAAGGAAATCGAGCAGCAGTATGTCTCGGGCCTGGTCACTGTGGGTGAGCGCTACAACAAGGTGGTGGACATCTGGGGCAAGGCCGGCGACGAAGTCTCTAAGGTCATGATGGCCCAGCTGGCCAAGGAAAAGACCACCGACCGCCTCGGCGCGACTGTGGACCAGGAGTCCTTCAACTCCATCTACATGATGGCCGACTCCGGCGCTCGTGGTTCGGCGGCGCAGATCCGCCAGCTCGCCGGCATGCGCGGTCTGATGGCCAAGCCTGACGGCTCCATCATTGAGACCCCGATCACGGCCAACTTCCGTGAAGGCCTGAACGTGCTGCAGTACTTCATCTCGACCCATGGCGCCCGCAAAGGCCTGGCCGACACCGCGCTCAAGACCGCCAACTCCGGCTACCTGACCCGGCGCCTGTGCGACGTGGTGCAAGACCTGGTGGTGACCGAGGACGATTGCGGCACGCTCGAGGGCTCGCTGATGCGCGCCATCGTTGAAGGCGGCGAGGTGATCGAGTCCTTGCGCGATCGCGTGCTGGGTCGCACCACGGTCGAAGACGTGATCCATCCTGAGACCCGCGAAGTGGTCATCAAGGCGGGCGTGCTGCTCGACGAAGATCTGCTCGATGACATCGAGACCGCAGGTGTTGACGAGGTCAAGGTGCGTACCGCGCTGACCTGTGCCACCCGCTTTGGCTTGTGCGCCAAGTGCTACGGCCGCGACCTCGGCCGCGGCGGTCTGATCAATGTGGGCGAGGCAGTCGGCATCATCGCCGCCCAGTCCATTGGTGAGCCTGGCACCCAGCTGACCATGCGTACCTTCCACATCGGTGGTGCCGCTTCGCGCGCTGCGGTGGCTTCGAGCGTGCAGGCCAAGTCCAATGGCGTGATCAGCTTCAATGCCCCAATGCGCTATGTGAGCAACAGCGCCGGCGAGTTGGTGGTGATTGCCCGCTCGGGTGAAGTGATCATCCAGGACGAGCATGGCCGCGAGCGTGAGCGTCACAAGGTGCCCTATGGCGCCATCCTGACGGTCAAGGCCGACCAGCATGTCAAGGCTGGCGCGGTGCTGGCCAACTGGGATCCGCTGACCCGCCCCATCATCACCGAGTTCGCCGGCAAGGTGGCTTTCGAGAATGTGGAAGAGGGCGTGACCGTGGCCAAGCAGGTCGACGAGGTGACCGGCCTGTCGACCCTGGTGGTCATTGATCCCAAGCGCCGCGGCTCGACCAAGGTGGTGCGTCCGCAGGTCAAGCTGATCGACGCGGCTGGCAAGGAAGTCAAGATCCCCGGCACCGACCACTCCGTGACCATCGGCTTTCCGATCGGCGCGCTGGTTCAGGTGCGCGACGGTCAGGACGTGGGCCCCGGCGAGGTGCTGGCCCGCATCCCGGTCGAAGGTCAGAAGACGCGCGACATCACCGGCGGCCTGCCGCGGGTGGCTGAGCTCTTCGAAGCCCGTACGCCCAAGGACAAGGGCATCCTGGCCGAAATGACCGGCACGGTCTCCTTCGGCAAGGAGACTAAGGGCAAGGTGCGTCTGCAAATCACCGATCCCGAAGGCACGGTCTGGGAGGAGCTGGTGCCCAAAGAGAAAAACATCTTGGTGCACGAGGGCCAGGTGGTCAACAAGGGCGAGTCCATCGTTGACGGCCCAGCCGATCCGCAGGATATTTTGCGTCTGCTGGGCATGGAGGAGCTCGCGCGCTACATCGTCGACGAGGTGCAGGACGTCTACCGACTGCAGGGCGTGAAGATCAACGACAAGCACATCGAGGTGATCGTTCGCCAGATGCTGCGTCGTGTCGTGGTCGACAACGTGGGCGACTCCAGCTATATCGCCGGCGAGCAGGTGGAGCGCTCGGCATTGCTGGACACCAATGATGCCTTGCGCGGCGAAGGCAAGATCCCCGCCACCTTCACCAACTTGCTGCTGGGTATCACAAAGGCCTCGCTGTCGACCGATTCCTTCATCTCGGCGGCCTCCTTCCAGGAGACCACCCGCGTGCTCACCGAAGCGGCCATCATGGGCAAGCGCGACGAGCTGCGCGGCTTGAAGGAAAACGTGATCGTCGGACGCCTGATCCCGGCCGGCACCGGCTTGGCCTATCACGAGGCCCGCAAGGTCAAGGACGCCATGGACGAAGCCGAGCGTCGCGAGATCGCCGATGCTGAGGCGGCTGAGTTGCAGGCAGCCACTGCCAGCGAAGACAGCCCTAGCGCCGCTTCCTGAAGCAGCGCTGCTGACTGAGGGTCTGCACCAGCCCCGCGTCGCAAGACGCGGGGTTTTTTTTCGGCTGCCGGCTGGCGCCTGATCTGTGCGGCTGGGCTAAAGTCGATGTCTATGCCCGATATGAGTACTCAAGATCTGCTGCTGATCGTGCTGGCCGCCGTGCTGGTTTTCTGGGCAGTGGGCGCCCACAACCGGCTGGTGCGGCTGAGCAATGCGGTGGCTGACGCCTACCCGCCGCTCGACGCGCTGCTGCGCGAGCGTGCCCGCTTATTTGAACAGTGGCTGGACTTGGCCGAGCGGCTGCCCGCCGAGCAGCGTGCGCCGCTGGCTCAGGCGCTCCAGGCTCAACGATCGGCGCTGGAGGCCTTGCGCCAGCGGCCTTCATCGGCCCGCGCCTTGAGCCGACTCATTGAGGCCCGCGCCCAGTGCGAGCATGAGCGCGCCGCGCTGTCCCTGAAGATCGGCAACTCGGTGCAAGCCGATCCGCTCTGGCATCCGTGGAGGCTGGCGCTGCAGCAGCTCGATGAGCAGGCTGCGGCCCCGTCCCAGGCCTATCGCAGCGCTGCCGAGCAATTTAACGAAGCGGCGGCCGAGTTTCCGGCTTTGTTGGTCGCCCATCTGGTCGGGCTCAAACCCCTGCCTGAACTCGCTTGGCCGCAACCTGAGCGAGCACCGGCGTCCTCGGCGCAGGATCGGTCGGGCTAGAAAAAAGGTCCACCCTGTTAGGGTTTATCTGGCTCCGAGCTGCGGATATAGTGGGGTCACCGCTCGGGCCAAACCGTTCTGGCGCTCTGTCTGGCAGGAGAGCGCTTGCATAGCCCCATGGTTTGAGCTGCAACCCAAGGAGACCCCTTCATGACTTCTGTCCAATGGCCATCTGCGCTGGCTGTTCTCACCGGCTTGCTGGCCGGCAGCGCTTTCGCACAATCCACCTCCCCCCAGGACGCCCTCTATGTCCGCAGCTTGGCCGCCACTTGCGCCAACTGTCATGGCACCGCCGGTCAGGCCGCAGCCGGCTCGGCCAATGCCAGCCTGGCCGGGCGCACCGACATCGCGACCCAGATGTTGGCCTTCAAGAGCGGCGCCCGTCCCGCCACCGTGATGCACCAGTTGGCCAAAGGCTATAGCGATGCGCAGATCGAAGTCATCTCTGCGTATTTCGCAGCCCTGAAAAAATAAGGAAAGCGCCATGAGCTCCAAGCAACTATCGCGTCGCCATATTCTGCAAAGCGCAGCCGCCATGGGCCTGCTGGGCCTGTCTGGCTGTGCCACCACTTCCATCCCCCAGCGCGCCAAGGTGGTGGTGGTCGGTGGCGGCTACGGCGGCGCTACCGCCGCCAAATACGTACGTTGGCTGTCCGACTACAAGATTGATGTGGTGTTGATCGAGCCGCAGGAGGCCTTTGTCTCCTGCCCCATCTCCAACCTGGTGATTTCTGGCGTCAAGCAGATGGCGGACATCACTACGCCTTATTCGGCGCTGGCCAGCCGCCACGGCGTGACGGTGGTGCGCGACATGGCCAAGGCCATAGACACGCGGGCCAAGACGGTCACTTTGGCCGGCGGCGCCAGCATAGGCTACGACAAGCTCATCGTCTCGCCCGGCATTGATTTTCAGTTCGACAGCATCGAAGGCCTGCGCCAGGCCAGCGAGTCTGGCCAGATTTTGCAGGCCTGGAAGGCCGGTGCCGAGACCATGGGGCTGCGCCGTCAACTCGAAGCTATGCCCGACGGCGGCGTATTCGCCATCACCATCCCCGAGGCGCCCTATCGCTGCCCCCCTGGCCCCTACGAGCGTGCCAGCGTTGTTGCAGCCTATTTCAAGGCGCAAAAGCCGCGCAGCAAAGTTCTGATTCTGGACGCCAACCAGGACGTCCTTTCTAAAGGTCCTCTGTTCAAGCGTGTCTGGAACGAGCAGTACAAGGGCATTTTGGAATACCGCCCGCAGCACAAGGCCACCGCGGTTGACGCCAAGGCCGGTGTGATCAAGTTCGAGGTCCAGGACGACGTCAAGGCCCAGGTGCTCAACGTGCTGCCTTCTATGCGAGCAGGTGCGATCGCGGTACAGACGGGGCTCAACAACCAGGGCAGCAACCGTTGGTGCGGCGTCAACTACCTCAACTTCGAGTCGACCGCAGCCAAGGACGTGCATGTCTTGGGTGACTCCATACAAATCGCACCGGCCATGCCCAAGAGCGGGCACATGGCCAACAGCCACGGCAAGGTGGCTGCGGCAGCGATCGTGGCTGAGCTTGCAGGCTGGCCGATCAACCCGGCCCCCATGCTGACCAACACCTGCTACAGCTTCATCGACCCCAAGATGGCCATCCATGTGGCCAGCGTCCATGAATACGTGGCGGCCGAGAAGACCTTCAAGACGGTGGCCGGCTCTGGCGGCGTCAGCACCGGCCCGACCGAGCTGGAAGGCGTGTACGCCATGAGCTGGGCCAGCAATATTTGGGCTGATACCCTGGCCTGATGGGAGCCAGAGGCCCTGCCGTTTGCTCGGTCGGGGCCTTGCAGCATGTCTGAATCTACGCCCGCGCTGTGGCAGCAGCTGCTGGCCAGCGCCCGGGTGCTGGCCGGGGTCCGTGCGGGCCGTTCGACCACCACCGAATTCGAAGCGGTAGATGCGGCTTTGCGCGCCGGGGTGCAGGCTCTGTCCTTGCAGGTCCTGCGCAGCCTGGGTCTGGCCCAGGCCCTGCGTCAGCTGCTGGCACGGCGCCCGCCGCCGCCGGCGGCCGACGCCCTGCTGTGCACCGCCTTGGCTTTGCTGGCCGCTGATGCGCCTGCCTACGCACCCCATACCCTGGTCAGCCAGGCGGTCGAAGCTGCCAAGCGCGATGCGGCCACGCTCCACCAGGCCTCCTTCATCAACGGCTGCCTGCGGCGTTTTTTGCGCGAACGCGAGGCCCTGCTGACGCAGGTACAGACCCAGCCCGAGGCCCGCTATAACCACCCAGCTTGGTGGATTGCTCGCCTGCGCCAAGACCAAGCCGCACACTGGCAGGACGTCCTCGCGGCCGCCCAGCGGCCGGCGCTCATCGTGCTGCGCATCAACCAGCGGCTGTGCAGCCGCAGCGCATACCTCGGCGAGCTCGAGCGTGCCGGTATCGCGGCCGAGCCTGTGGGGCAGTGCGGCTTGCAATTGGCGCGGTCTATGCCGGTGCAAAACCTGCCCGGCTATGCCCAGGGCTGGTTCTCGGTGCAGGACGCTGCCGCCCAGCTGGCAGCGCCCTTGTTGCTCTCTGGTCTGCATGCGGCGGGCGAGCGCCTGCGCGTGCTTGACGCCTGCGCGGCGCCGGGCGGCAAGACAGCCCATATCCTTGAATCGGCCGATGTCGATGTGTTGGCACTGGAGATCGATGCGCAGCGTGCCCGCCGCATCGAAGCCAATCTGGCGCGCCTGCAACTGCAAGCGCGGGTGCAGGTGGCCGACGCAGCCTTGCCGCAGAGTTGGTGGGACGGACAGCCCTTTGATGCGGTCTTGCTCGACGCACCCTGCACCGCCTCGGGCATTGTGGGCCGCCACCCCGACGTGCGCTGGCTGCGCAGACCCGAGGACATCGCAGCCCTGGCCGCCCAGCAAAGTCGCCTGCTGCAAGCGCTCTGGCCTGTGCTGCGCCCCGGTGGTAGGCTGTTGCTGTGCACCTGTTCGGTGTTTCGGGCCGAGGGCCAGGACCAGCTGCAAGCGTTTCTTGCGCACCACAAGGATGCGCAATTGCTGCCCTCGCCAGGCCATTTGCTGCCGGGTGTCGTGCCCGATGGCCCGGCGATGCCGGACAATCTGGGCCGTGAGCACGATGGTTTCTTTTATGCCCTGCTGCAGCGCCAGGCCCAGTGAGCCCGGCCCGCTGCGATGGACCTCTAGCGGCTGGGTACTGGCCATCTTGCTGCTGTTGAGCCTGCTTTGCGTGCCCTTGGCGCGCGCGGCCGAGGTGTCGCAACTGCGGGCCGAGCGCGCCGATGACGGCATTTACCTCAGCGCCAGTTTGAAGCTGGAAATCACACCCGCCGTGGAAGACGCCCTGAGCAAGGGCATCCCCCTGATTTTTGTGGCGGAGGCCGAGATTTACCGCGAGCGCTGGTATTGGACCGACAAGCGGGTGGCCCAGGCCAGCCGCGTGATGCGGCTGTCTTTTCAGCCCCTGACTCGGCGCTGGCGCCTGAGCCTGGGCGGATCTGAAGGCCCGGGGCTGGGCCAGCGAGTCAGTCTGACGCAGCAGTTCGACAGCCTGGCCGATGCCGTCTCGGCCCTGGCGAGCCTGGCACGCTGGCGCATTGCCGACGCGGCCGATATCGAGCCTGGCTCCAGCCATCAGCTGGTCTTTCGCTTCCGGCTCGATCCGGGCCAGTTGCCGCGGCCCTTCCAAATCGGCATCGTGGGCCAGAAGGACTGGCAAATCCTGATTGAGCAGCGTCAGCCCCTGCGCCTGGCGCCGCGCCGGGCCAGCGATGTGCCGGTCGAGGTCATTCGGCCGTGAGCAGCAGCGCGCCTTCGGCCCTACCGCGCCTGAGCCGCGCCTGGCGCTGGTCGCTCGGCGTCGGCCTGGGCGTGGTGGCTGCGCTGAGCCTGGTGCTGCTGTTCATGCTGGCCCAGGCCACTGGCAACCGTGAGCTCTATGAGCGTTACTACAACATTTTGTTCGTGCTCAATGTGGCGGTGGCTGGCTTGTTGCTGGCCATCATCGCCTGGGCGGTGGTGCGCATGGGCCTGCGCCTTAAGCGGGGCAAATTCGGCAGCCGGCTGCTGGTCAAGCTGGCCGCGATCTTTGCGCTGGTGGGCTTGTTGCCCGGCTTCATGATCTATGTGGTGTCCTACCAGTTCGTCTCGCGCTCGATTGAAAGCTGGTTCGATGTGCGGGTGGAAAGCGCTTTGGGGGCGGGCCTGCAACTCGGCCGGGTCACGCTCGATCGCGTGGCTTCCGATTTGGGCAACCGCAGCCGCCTGGCTGCCGCGCAGATCGCGCAGTCTGCCGAGGGTGGCAGCAGCCTGGCGCTCGAGCGCTTGCGCGAGCAGCTCGGTGCGCGCGACCTGACGCTTTGGAGCGGCTCGGGCCAGTTGCTGGCCAGCGCCAGCGAGACCCGCGTTTTGCTGCTGGCACAGCCCGAGCGGCCCAGCCCTCAGATGATGCGCACCGCCCGCAGCCAGGGCATGGTCACCCAAATTGACGGCCTGGACGATGCGTCGCCGGCCGCCTCCGGCAATGTGCCGCGTGCGCGGGTGCGCGCCGTTGCGGTGCTCAACAGCGCCAATGTGGATCTCGGGGGCGCCACCCGCTACCTGCAAATTACTGAAGAGCTGCCCGCCGAGCTAGTGGCCAATGCGCTGGCCGTGCAGGAGGCCAACCGCGAATACCAGGAGCGAGCGCTGGCCCGCGGCGGCCTGCGCCGCATGTACATCGGCACACTCACCCTGACGCTGTTTTTAGCGGTCTTCGGCGCGGTGCTGCTGGCGGTGATTCTGGGCACCCAGTTGGCCAAGCCGCTGTTGCTGCTGGCCGATGGCGTGCGCCAAGTGGCCCGGGGCGATCTGGGCCCCAAGGCGGTGCTCCAGACCCGCGACGAGCTTGGCGGGCTGACCCGTTCCTTTGCCGACATGACGCAGCAGTTGCTTGATGCCCGCAACGCGGTGCAGGCCAGCATGAGCCAGGTCGATGCCGCCCGCGCCAGCCTGCAGACCATCCTCGACAACCTGACCGCCGGCGTGATGGTGCTCGATGCTCAGGGCCGCATCGTCTCCAGCAACCCCGGCGCCACCCGCATCTTGCGCGCGCCGCTGGCCGCGCAAACCGGCGTGTTGCTGGCCGAAGTGCCCGGCCTGCAGGCCTTCGGCCAGGGGGTGCAGGCCCAATTTGAGTCCTATCTGCGCGAGCAGGCTGCCCATGGCCTGGAGCACTGGCAGCAGTCCTTCGAGCTCAACGCCGGTGCCGGCCCCGACAGCACCGTCACTCTGATCGCCCGCGGCGCCCGCATGCCCGGAACGCAAGACTGTCTGCTGGTGTTCGACGACGTCACCGATGTGGTCTCGGCCCAGCGCGCGCAGGCCTGGGGCGAGGTTGCACAGCGCCTGGCCCATGAGATCAAGAACCCGCTCACGCCCATTCAGTTGTCGGCCGAGCGGCTGGAGAAAAAACTGGCCAACAAGCTCGAACCGGTGGAGCAACAGGTGCTGATCAAGTCGGTCAAGACCATCGTAGACCAGGTCGATGCCATGAAGCGCCTGGTCAACGAGTTTCGAGACTTTGGCCGCCTGCCCGCGGCCCAATTGCGGCCGGTCGATCTCAATGCCTTGGTCAGTGAGGTGATGCAGCTCTATCCCCAGGACGTCGGCGGTGTGCCGATCAGGCTGGAGCTCGAGCCGCAACTGCCCCATGTGCAAGGCGACGCGCAGCAACTGCGCCAGGTCATTCACAACCTGCTGCAAAACGCGCAGGATGCCCATGAGGGCAAGAGCTTCGAGTCCGGGCAGGGCGCCCCTGGCGTGTTGCTGCAAACCGAGCACCTGGCCAGCAGCCGACGCGTGCGTCTGCTGGTGCGGGACTCTGGCGCGGGCTTTCCCGAGCACATCCTCAAGCGCGCCTTCGAGCCCTACGTCACCACCAAAGCCAGGGGTACCGGCCTGGGGCTGGCGGTGGTCAAGAAAATCGCTGACGAGCACCATGCCCGCATCGACATCGGAAACCGTGTCGTCGAGGGCGCCCTGCAAGGCGCCCAAGTCTCGCTATCATTCCCGGTGCAAGCGCCCGCCTGAGGCGCTGCGCCCCCGGTTCATTCAAGCCAATCACGGGTCATCAACGGAAGCAGCTTCATGGCAAACATACTGGTGGTCGATGACGAGCTGGGCATACGCGATCTGCTGTCCGAGATCCTCAATGACGAGGGGCATCAGGTCGAGCTCGCTGAAAACGCCGCGCAGGCCCGCGCCGTGCGCCAGCGCCTGCGCCCCGACCTGGTGCTGCTGGACATCTGGATGCCCGACACCGACGGCGTCACCCTGCTCAAGGAGTGGTCCAGCAGCGGCCTGCTGACCATGCCGGTCGTCATGATGAGCGGGCATGCCACCATCGACACCGCAGTCGAGGCCACCCGCATCGGTGCCATGGCTTTCCTCGAAAAGCCCATCACCCTGCAAAAACTGCTGCAGGCGGTCGACCAGGGCCTGAACCGTGGAGCCGCCAAAAAGCCGCCCCCGTCCGTGATTGCCGGCGTGGTCACTCTGGCCCAGCCGGCCAGCGTCAGCAGCCCCGCCCCTCAGCCGGTGGTCGATGCCGGACCGCAGGCGCAGCAGACCTTCTCTCTGGAAAAGCCGCTGCGCGAGGCCCGCGATGAATTTGAGAAAGCCTACTTTGAATTCCACCTGTCCCGCGAGGGCGGCTCCATGACCCGGGTGGCCGAAAAAACCGGTCTCGAGCGCACCCATCTGTACCGCAAGCTCAAGCAACTCGGGGTTGACCTCACCCGCGGCAAGCGCGGCTGAGACAGCACCTGCCCCCAGGGCCGGTGAGACCCTCTGCTATACTTCGCGCCCTTGGCCCGGTAGCTCAGTCGGTAGAGCAGAGGACTGAAAATCCTTGTGTCGGTGGTTCGATTCCGCCCCAGGCCACCAATTTGACACCGCAGCGTCGTGAGGCTCTGCGGTGTTTTTACTGGCGGGGTCTGCTGAGCTGCGCGGTCACAGTCGCCGTATTTGGTAAACACGGCCTTGACATGATCGTCAGTAGCGAATTCGCCAGCATTGGCGTCTTAGATGCCCTCGTGGATGTCACGAACTTGGTCCGAATCTGACGAGCTTGTGTTTCAATTCGCCCTATCCTGATAGCCCCGTTTCTCTCCAGTCATGACAAGAACCCTATCCCTTCAATCCTTGATGTTGGTCGCAGCGCTTGCGCTGACCGGCTGTGCCGCCACCAACTATGGCGACGAGCAGCTCAAGCTGCGTGTGGCCACTGCGGGCAAAGACATCATGTGGATGCCCTCCAAAATCGACATCGTCCACAAGATGCTCGATGCAGCCCAGGTGCAGCCCAGCGACATCGTTTACGACCTCGGCTCGGGCGACGGCATCATCCCGATCGAGGCCGCCAAGAAGTATGGGGCGCGCGCGGTGGGTATTGAGTACAACGCCGATCTGGTGGCGCTGTCGCAAAGAAATGCCCAGCGCGCCGGCCTGCAGGAGGGGCGGGTCAGCTTCAAGCAGGGTGATGTGTTCGTCGAGGATTTTTCCGAGGCGACGGTGGTCACGCTTTACATGGGCGAGAGCATCAACGCTCGCCTGATGCCCAAGCTGCTCAAAATGCGTCCCGGCACCCGGGTGGTTTCCAACACCTTCCGCATCGAGTCCTGGATTCCCGATCAGGAGCTCAAGAGCGCCTCGGGGGATGTGGCCTTTCTCTGGACCGTGCCTGCGCCGATCGAAGGCCGCTGGGATTTCAGTGGGATCCCCGATGCCAGGGCGGTGACCTTGCAGATCAGTCAGAAGAAGCAGTTTTTTAATGCCGACATCGACTTCGACGGCAAACGCGTGGCGCGCATCGACGACGGCGTGATTGCCGGTACGCAGATGAGCTTTGAATTCACGCATGCCAACAAGCGATACAGCCTGCGCGGTCAGGTGCAGGGCTCGCGCTTCTCGGGCCGCCTCAACGACGATCCGCGCCTGCCGGTCAGCGGGGTGCTGCGCCTTTGAAGGGCCCGCAGCAGGGCGCGGCTAAAACAGCCCGACGATGCGCCCGTCTTCGTCAACGTCGATGTTGGAGGCTGCCGGCTGCGCCGGCAGGCCCGGCATGGTCATGATCTCGCCGCAGACCAGCACCACGAATTCGGCGCCGGCGGCCAGCCGCACTTCGCGCACATCAATGTCATGGCCCTCGATCGCGCCCAACTGCTTGGGGTCAGTCCCCCAGGAATAGGGCGTCTTGGCAATGCACACCGGCAGGTGGCCATAGCCCTGGTCCTGCAACTTTTGCAACTGCGCGCGCACCTTGGAGCCAGCCGCCAGGCCCTTGGCGCGGTAGACCCGCCTGGCCACCGTCTCGGCCTTGTCCCACAAGGATGCTTCATCGGGATAAAGATAAGCCGGCTTGGGGTCGGGGCCGGTGGACTGGGCCACCACGGCGCGCGCGAGTTCCTCGGCGCCGGCACCGCCCTCGGCCCAGTGCCGGGCCAGCACCATGGTCACGCCGGTGGCGGCCACCCGCTCGCGCACCATGGCCACCTCGGCCTCGGTGTCGTGCACAAAATGGTTGAGCGCCACCACACAGGGCAGGCCATAGACCTGGCTCACGTTTTCGATGTGGCGCTCCAGCGAGGCAATGCCTGCTGCCAGCCGCGGCAGGTCTTCCCGTGACAGCTGTTTGACGTCGGCCCCGCCCTGGTACTTGAGGGCCCGCACGCTGGCCACGATCACCGCCGCCGAGGGCCACAGGCCCGACTTGCGGCATTTGATGTCGAGAAACTTCTCGCCTCCCAGGTCCGCACCAAAGCCCGCTTCGGTGACCACCCAGTCGGCCAGCTTGAGCGCGCTGCGGGTGGCCATGACTGAATTGCAGCCGTGGGCGATGTTGGCAAACGGCCCGCCATGGATGAAGGCCGGGTTGTGCTCCAGGGTTTGCACCAGATTGGGCGCGATCGCATCGCGCAGCAGCGCGGCCATGGCACCGGTGGCCTTCAGATCGGCGGCGGTGACCGGCTGGCCGTCGAGCGAGGTGGCCACCACGATGCGCGCTAGCCGCGCCTTCAAATCGCCCATGCTGGTGGCCAGGCACAAAATCGCCATGACCTCGGAGGCCACCACGATGTCAAAGCCATCCTGGCGCACATAGCCGTTGCCCGGCCCGCCCATGCCGACCACGATCTCGCGCAGCGCCCGGTCGTTCATGTCGACCACCCGCTTCCAGCTGATGCGCCGCGCGTCTATGCGCAGCGCATTGCCATGGTGGATGTGGTTGTCGATCAGCGCCGCCAGCAGGTTGTGCGCCAGTGCGATGGCCTGAAAGTCGCCGGTGAAATGCAGGTTGATGTCTTCCATCGGCACCACCTGGGCCCGCCCGCCGCCGGCGGCTCCGCCCTTCATGCCAAAAACCGGGCCCAGCGATGGCTCGCGCAGGCAGACGATGGCGCGCTCACCGATGCGGTTGAGCGCATCACCGAGCCCCACTGTGGTGGTGGTCTTGCCCTCGCCGGCCGGTGTGGGGTTGATGCCGGTCACCAGCACCAGCCGGCCATTGGGTCGGTCCTCTAGCGTGCGCAGATGGGGCAGGCTGATCTTGGCCTTGTGCTGACCATAAGGCACCAGGGCCTGGGCCGGCAGCCCCGCCTTGTGCGCAATGTCGGTGATCGGCAGCAAAGGGGTGGATTGGGCAATTTCTATATCGCTGGGCATGGTCATGTCTCCGAACTCAGCCTAGATCATGCCGCATCTGCAGCCCCCGCGTCCGGTTTTACGACTCTTGCCCGACTCGTGGGGGCAGTGTTCTCCCGGGCCATCGTGTCCAATGGACTTGGTTAACATTGTTGGGCGCACCCTGCCGGCCGCCTTGTAGGGTCGGTTTTGGGCAGACCTCGAATCAGGAGACAAAAATATGACCGAGCGACAGATCCCCCTTCCAAGCCGCCGCGACGCGCTGTTTGCATTGGCCGGCAGCTTGCCGTTTGCGCTGGCTGCACAGACCGGCGGCTTCCCCCAAAAGCCGGTGCGCATCGTGGTGCCTTACCCCACCGGCGGCTCCAACGACGTGATCGCCCGCCTGTTGGCGCAGCAGTTGCAGGAGCAGTGGGGCCAGGCCGTGGTGGTCGACAACAAGCCCGGGGCGGCCGGCAACATCGGGGCGGCCGAGGTGGCCAAGGCTGCGCCTGACGGCCACACTTTGCTCTTGACCAACATCAACATCACCTCGATGAACCCGGCGCTGATCGCCAACATGCCCTTTGATCCTCAAAAAGACTTTGCGCCGATCTCCTTGCTGGGCACCACCTCGCTGGCGCTGGTGGTGCATCCGAGCGTTCCCGCCAACACGGTGATCGACCTGGTGAACCTGGCGCAAAAAGAGCCGGGCCGCCTCAACTACGCCTCCAGCGGCAACGGCAGCCCGCAGCACATGTCGGCCGAGATGTTCAAGGCCATGACCCGCACCCAGATCACCCATGTGCCTTACCGGGGCGCCGCGCCTGCGGTCAATGATCTGCTGGCTGGCCAGGTGCAGGTTTCGGTGGGCGTGGTCAATCAGCTCATCCCGCACATTCGCTCGGGTCGGGTGCGCGCCCTGGGCGTGACCAGCCGAAAGCGCCTGGCGCAGCTGCCGGACGTGCCTACCCTTGATGAGTCGGGTGTGCGCGGTTATGAAAGCGAAATCTGGCTGGGCCTGGCCGCGCCAGCGGCCACGCCTGTAGCCCTGATCGAGCAGCTCAATCAGGCAGTGCGCAAGGCCTTGTCCAGCCCCGAGATTGCCACCCGCCTGCAAGGGCAGGGCATTGATGTGCTGCTGAGCACGCCAGCGCAGATGCGTCAGCGCTCCCTGGACGACCTTAAGCGCTGGGGCGAGATCATCCGCAGCGCCGGCATCAAACTGGAGTGAGACCTTGAGCACACCCGAAGCCGCCGGCCCACGCCGTGACGTGCCCCAGCCCTCCCAGCCCAGCGGCGCGGTTTGGGGCAGCGATGTCATCGCCGACCTGCTGCGCGAGTTGGGCATCCCTTATGTCTTGCTCAACCCCGGGGCCAGTTTTCGCGGCCTGCACGACAGCTTGGTCAACCACCTGGGCAATGAGAAGCCGCAAATGCTCATCGTCTTGCATGAAGAGCATGCGGTGGCGATCGCCCATGGCTACACCAAGGTCACCGGGCAGATGCTGGCGGCGGTGTTGCACAGCAATGTCGGATTGATGCACGGCAGCATGGCCATCTTCGATGCCTGGGCCGACCGGGTGCCGGTGCTGGTGCTCGGCGCCACAGGCCCGGTCGATGCCGCCAAGCGCAGACCCTGGATAGACTGGCTGCATACCGCGCAAGACCAGGCTGCTTTGGTGCGGCACTTCATCAAGTGGGACGCGCAGCCGGTCTCGCCGGCCGCCGCGCAGGAGGCCTTGCTGCGGGCCTGGCGCACTGCCGATACCGCGCCCAAGGGGCCGGTCTATGTTTGCCTGGACGCGAGCCTGCAGGAGATGCAGCTGCCTGCGCCCATGCCGACGCCCGATGTGCAGCGCTACCGGCCGCCGCGCCCCCCGCTGCCGGCCACCGAGGACGTGCGGCGCGCTGTGCAAGCCTTGGCCGCGGCGCAGCAGCCGGTCATTCTGGCGGGCCGTGTGTCGCGTTCGCAGGAAGGCTGGCAGGCGCGGGTGGCCTTGGCCGAAAAGCTCGGCGCTCGGGTGCTGACCGACCTCAAGGTGGGCGCCGCCTTCCCCACCCGTCATCCCCTGCACACCGGCCCTGCAGGCTTTTTCCTCACGCCGCCGGTGGCGCAGGCCCTGCGCAGCGCCGACGTCGTGCTCTCGCTGGACTGGCTGGATCTGGCCGGCACGCTCAAGCAGGCCTGGCCCGATCAGCCTGTGCCCGCACAGGTGATCTCGGTCTCGATGGACCATCAGCTGCACAACGGCTGGAGCATGGACCACCAAGGGCTGCCGCCGGCCGACATCTTCATGGCCTGCGAGCCCGAAGAGGCGGTCGACGCCCTGCTGGCCGCGCTGGCCGATCGGCAAGCCCCGCCGCTGCCCTCAGCGCCTGCTTTGGCGGCCTTGCCCAGCCCCGAGCCGCAGGACGAGCTGGCTGTGGCCACCGTGGCAGCCGTCTTGCGCCAGTACGTCAGTGCGCAAGAGGTCTGCCTGCTGCGCCTGCCCCTGAGCTGGGGCGGTGAGATGTGGGACTTTGAAGGTCCGATGGACTTTCTCGGCTACGACGGCGGCGCCGGCATAGGCTCGGGCCCCGGCATGGTGGTCGGTGGCGCGCTGGCACTCAAGGGCGGTCCGCGCCTGCCCGTAGCGGTCATCGGTGATGGCGACTACCTGATGGGCGTGACCGCCTTTTGGACCGCCGCTCATGCGCGCCTGCCGCTGCTGGTCATCGTGGTCAACAACCGCTCCTACTTCAACGATGAGCTGCACCAGGAACGGGTGGCGCGCGAACGCGGCCGGCCGGTGGAAAACCGCTGGATAGGCCAGCGCATCGACGACCCCGCCCCCGACCTGGCCCGCATGGCCCAGGCTCAGGGGTTGGTGGGGCTGGGGCCAGTGCGTAGCGCCGGCGAACTTAAGCAGGCGCTGGCGCAGGCCCTGCCCCTGGTGCGCGGTGGGCAGGCTGTGGTGATCGACGCCCATGTGCGGCCGGGTTATGTGCCGGCCATGGGCCAAGTCATGACCCGCTCACAGCGCTGAGGGGGGCGGCCTGTTCGCTCCTGAGTCTTGCCATAGGCCACCCCGCCGCTCACATCGTGGCGCGGTACCCGCGGCCAAAGGCGCGTCCCTCAAGGCTTCTTCAACCCCACCCCTTTGTTCACGAACTGATAGGTGGCCACCTTGCTCAGGTCAACTTCGCCGGCCTTGTACAGGCCGGCCTTGACCATCTGTTCGTAGAAGTCTTTGACGCGGGCCGGGTTCATCGCGCCGATACCGTTTTTGAGGGCCTCGCCGGATTCCACGATGCCTTGCGACTTCATCAGCGCGACCGAGGCTTCCATTTCGGCCACCGTCATCTCAGGGTTGTCCTTCATCATCAGGGCTGCTGCGGCCTTGCGGTCGCCACTGAGGTAATTGGCCCAGCCCAGCGCCGAGGCATCGACGAAGCGGCGCACCAGGTCGGGCTTGGTGCGCACCAGTTCGCTGCGTGTTTCGATCAAGGTGGAGTAGGTGGAAAAGCCGTGGTCGGCCAGCAGGTGCACCACCGGTTTGAACTTGCCCTGGTTCTCTACATAGATGGGCTCGGCCACCGAATAGGCCTGTTGGATGGCCTTGGGGTTGGCCAGGAAGGGTCCGAGGTTGTAGTTATAGGGCTTGAGTGCTTCGTCCTTGAAGCCGTGCGTGACCTTGAGCCATTGCCACCAGCTGAACTGACCGTCCTTGGCGATCAGTGCGAGGGGCGCGCGTTTGAGGGCGTCGAATTTTTCATAGCCCTGGCCCGGGTGGGCGATCAGCGCCTGCGGGTCTTTCTGGAAGATCGCCGCCACCACCACCGTGGGCACCTGGTTCTTGATGTTGTCAAAGCTGTGCAGCAAATTGCCGGTCATCAAAAAATCGATGCGACCGGCCGGCAGCAAGGGGCGGTTATTGACCTGGGGCCCACCTTGTTGAATGGTCACGTCCAGCCCGAATTTTTTATAGGTGCCGTCGGCCACCGCCTGATAGAAGCCGCCGTGGGCGGCTTGGGCCTTCCAGTTGGTGGCGAAGGTGACTTTGTCGTCGGCCAGCACGGCGCTGCCTAAAAGGCTCAGGCCGAGTAAGAGCAATTTGCGCATCGGTGTTCTCCAGAGGTTTCAAACAGGTCAGTGGCGGGCGGGGTCGGATCGAAGGCTCAAAGCTGCGGTGACTCGGCCGCACCGGCATGCCAGCGCCCGAGCAAAGCGCGCGAGAGCAGGTTGGACAACCAGAAAATCAGCACGCCGGTGGCCACCAGCAGGCTCAGGGCCGCAAACATTTTCGGGGTTTCGGTGCGAAAGCTGGCCTCCAGAATACGCGAAGCCAGGCCGGTATCGCGGCCGGCCGCGCCGGCCACCATCTCGGCGGTGACCGCGCCGATCAGGCTCAGGCCGCCGGAAATCTTCAGCCCGGCCAGGAAATACGGCAGCGCCGAGGGCATCAGCAAAAACCGCAGCCGCTGCCAGGGCGTGGCCCGGTACAGGCGCAGCAGGTCGCGCAACTGCGGATCGGCTGCGCGCAGGCCCAGCACGGTGTTCGACAAGATGGGAAAGAAGGCCACGATCCAGGCGCACAGCAGCAAGGCGGCGGCGGTGCTGTCCACATAAATCAGGATCAAGGGCGCCACCGCTACGATGGGCGTGACCTGCAAAATCACCGCCACCGGCAGCAGGGCCCGCTCCAGCGGCCGGTACAGCGCAAAAAGCGCCGCCACCAGCACCCCGCCCAGGCAAGCCAGGCCCAAGGCGCCAAGCGTGATCTTCAGCGTGAACCACCAGCTTCCTGCCAAGGAGCCCAGGTGTTGCCAAAGGGTCAGGGCCACCAGACTGGGCGCGGGCAGGGTATAGGCCGGTATCTCGGCCCCGCGCACCAGCGCCTCCCAGGCCAGCAGCAGGCCCAGCAGGGTGAGGGTCGGCAGGGCGGCGCCCCGCACGCCCTTCATGAGCGCAGCTCCTGCCCGTGGGCCGACTCCAGCGCCGCGCTGAGCTCCTCGCAGCAGCGGGCATAGGCGGGCGAGCTGCGAAAGGCGGCGCTGCGCGGGTAAGGCTCGGCAATCTCCACATTGGCCACCAGGCGGCCCGGGCGCGCGCCCATCACCATCACCCGCTGGCTCAGAAACACCGCCTCGTACACGCTGTGGGTGACAA
Organism: Comamonadaceae bacterium; assembly: GCA_027486755.1. Classification (GTDB taxonomy): domain Bacteria; phylum Pseudomonadota; class Gammaproteobacteria; order Burkholderiales; family Burkholderiaceae_C; genus Polaromonas. The sequence goes on from JAIXOM010000034.1 coordinate 18,715, forward strand.
ACAACGCGGCCATGCGCCGCTCCTGCCACCACTGCAGCACGTCCCGGTTCAGGCGCTGGCGGGTGATCTCATCGAGCGCGGCGAAGGGCTCGTCCATCAGCAGCACCTCGGGCTCGGTGACCAAGGCCCGCGCGATCGAGGTGCGCATCTTCATGCCGCCTGAGAGCTCTGAGGGCAAGGCCTGCTCAAACTCGCTCAGGCCGACGGTGGCCAACACCTGTCGTACCGCAGGCGCGGCCTGGCTGCGCGAGAGCCCTTGCAGGCGCAGCGGCAGCCAGACGTTGTCAAACACGCTGGCCCAGGGCATGAGCGTGGGCTCTTGAAACACATAAGCCGTTTCGCTGCCGCGGGCGCCGGCCTTCAGCGCTGGCGCACTCACCTGGCCTTGGCTGGGCTGCTCCAGCCCAGCCAGCAGCCGAAGTACGGTGCTCTTGCCGCAGCCCGAGGGCCCGAGCAGGGCCACGAACTGGCCCGCCCCTACGCTCAGGCTCAGGCCGTGCAGGGCCACATAGCCCCCCGGGAATTGCTTGCTCACCTGCTTGAGCGACATCAGATCAGCTTGACTCATGGCTTTCCAGTGAGCCCCTTGTGTGGGACCCAGGTTCGATCATGCCAGCCTGGCGGACATGAAAAATCACTTTTCATCCTTAAGTCGTCCCCAAGTCGTCCCTTAGACTGGACCGAACTCCAGTTAACGCAAGCTATGACGACCTTCGATTTTGACCTCTTTGTGGTGGGCGGTGGCAGCGCCGGTGTACGCGCCGCGCGCATGGCCGGCCAGCGCGGTGCCCGCGTGGCACTGGCTGAGGCCGGTGCCATGGGCGGCACCTGTGTGAATGTGGGCTGCATCCCCAAAAAGCTCTACAGCTACGCCGCCGGCTATGCCAACTCCTTCAAAGAGGCGCAGGGCTACGGCTGGTCGGCCGGCGAGCCGGTCTTCGATTGGGAGCGGCTCAAAGCCCAGCGCGCCCGCGAGATCGGCCGGCTCAATGGCGTCTATACCGAGTTGCTGGTCAAGGCCGGGGTGCAGTTGATATCGGGCTGGGCGGTGCTGGTTGACGCCCACACCGTAGCAGTGGGCGGCCGCCACTACACGGCCCGGGCCATCTTGGTGGCCACTGGTGGCCAGCCCAGTGTGCCGCAGATTCCCGGCGCCGAGCATGTCATCTCATCGGACGCAATCTTCGACCTCACCCCCTTTCCGCGGCGCTTGCTGGTGGTCGGCGGCGGCTATATCGCCTGTGAATTTGCCTCCATCTTTCAGGGCATGGGCGCGCAGGTGACCCAGCTTTACCGGGGCCGGCAGGTTTTGCGCGGCTTTGACGACGAGGTGCGCGACTTCATCGCCGTGCAAATGCGCGAGCACGGGGTGGACCTGCGGCTGCAAGCCGATGTGGCTGCCATTAGCCGGCAGGCCCAGGGCTTGCAGGTGCAGTTGCTCGACGGCTCAATGGTCGAAGCCGACGCGGTGCTTTATGCCACCGGCCGGGTGCCCAAGGTATTGGGCCTGGGCCTGGAGGTGCTGGGCCTAGAGCAAAGGCGCGACGGCGCCATTGTGGTCAACGAGCACTACCAAACTTCGGTGCCATCCATTTATGCGGTGGGCGACGTGACGGCCCGCCTGCAGTTGACGCCGGTGGCGCTGGCTGAGGCCATGGTGGTGGTCGATCAGCTGTTCGGTCCCGCACCCGGCCAGGCCCCGCGCAGCCTGAGCTACGAGCTCATCCCCACCGCCGTTTTCACGCATCCAAATATTGCTACGGTCGGTTGGACCGAGGCGCAGGCGCGCGAGCGCTGCGAGCGGGTGCGCATCTACCGGGTCGACTTCAAACCCCTGCGCCATACCCTCAGCGGCAGCCGGGAGCGCACCCTGATGAAGCTGGTGGTCGACGACGCCAGCGACCGGGTGGTGGGCCTGCACATGGTGGGCGCCGACGCCGGCGACATCGTCCAGGGCTTTGCGGTGGCCATGAAAGCCGGCGCCACCAAGGCTGTGTTTGACAGCACCATAGGCATACACCCCACGGCGGCTGAAGAGTTCGTGACGATGCGGGATATCAGCCGCTTTTGAGCCCCTTTTTCTTGAGGGGCTGGAGCAGAGCCAGTCTCTCTAGCCGCTCAAGAGACACTTTGCAACACTTTGCAACAATTCGATAGACGCGCTTGATAGTCTGCGCCGGGTCTCATGCACCCTAGGCGGACTCCAAGTTGACAAGCAATACCGACCCGATCGCCGCTGCGCGATCCCTCGCGCCCGCGCGATTTTCTGACGCGCTCAACCCCGGCTTGGGGCGATGGTCTTGGGCCCTTGTGTGGGGCATCTTGCTGGCTTTTTCTGACAGTGTCCATGCCCAGCGTGCGCCTGATGCTGGCGCGATGGAGCAGCAACTTCAGCAGGGGCGGCGGGCAGACTTGCCCAGGCTCTTGAGCCCGCCAGCGCCTGCGCCATCGGGCGATAAAGCGCCGGCTGCGCAGGGTCCAGCCATTAGCGTGCAGCGCTTCGAAGTGGTGGGCAGCAACTTGCTCAGCCCCGAGCAGATCAAGGCCGCCACAGCGCCCTTTGTCAACCGGCCTATAGGTATAGCCGGTCTGCAAGAGGCGGCCGACGCCCTGGCAACGGCCTTTCGCGATGCTGGATGGCTGGTGCGCACCTATGTTCCAGAGCAGGACTTTGTGGACGGCAAGGTCACCATTCGGGCCGAGCCTGCGGTGCTGGGCAGGCTGGACTATCAGGCGCAGTCGCTCAAGCGGCTGCCCTTGAAGTTGGTGGAAGACATCCTGAACAAGGCGGTTCAAGTCGGCCAGCCGATACGCGTGGATCAGCTCAACCGCGCCTTGCTCTTGGCCGACGACCTTGTGGGCGTCACCGTCTCCGGCTTGCTGCGCGAGGGCGACAAGCCCGGCCAGACCGATGTGGTGCTGTCGGTGGCCGAAGAGCCGGCGCTTTTTGGTGAGGCCGCCCTGGACAACTGGGGGTCGAACTCGACCGGCGCCACCCGCCTGAGCAGCAACATCAATGGCAACAGCCTGCTGGGCTTGGGCGATCTGAGCACCCTCAACGCCATTGCCACCGAGGGCAGCACCTATGTGCGCCTGGGCGCCACCCTGCCCGTGGGCAACAACGGCCTTCGCATCGGTCTGAATGTCTCGGACATGCGCTACCGGGTGCTCACCGCGCAGTTCAGCGCCTTTCGCGGCGACTCCAACGTTTATGGCGCCGACATCAGCTACCCCCTGGTTCGCTCGCGGCAATACAACCTGTATGCCAAGGCAGCGGCCGACATCAAGACGATGAATAACTACAACGGCAGCCTGCTCAACAGCGCCAACACCAGCAAGGTGGCCACGCTGGGGCTGTCGGGCAATCTGTTTGACGCCTGGTTCGGCGGCGGCGCCAGCAGCGCCAGCCTCAACTACTACCGCGGTTCCATCGCCTTGGACAGTGCCGCCGCCCAAAGCAGCTCTGATACTGCCCAGCGCTCAGCCGGCAGCTATGACAAGTGGCGCTTCAGCCTGAGCCGCCAGCAGGAACTGGCGCGCAACCTTACGCTCTTTATCTCTGGCTCGGGCCAGCGGGCGGGCAGGAACCTCGATTCATCGGAGAAGTTCTACCTGGGCGGGCCCACCGCCGTGCGAGCCTATCCCAACTCCGAGGGCGGCGGCGACAACGGCCATATGCTCACCGCTGAACTGCGCTGGCGAGCCCTGCCCGGCTGGGTGATCACCGGCTTTGCCGATGCGGGCCAGATCACCATCAACCGTGACAACAACTTTGCCGGCGCTTCGGCCCTCAACAGCTACCGCCTGGCCGGCGCCGGCCTGGGTCTGAGCTGGCAGGCCAGCCGCGACCTGGTTTTGAAGTCCACCGTTGCGCAGCGCATCGGCAGCAACCCCAATCCCACCGCCACCGGCAACGACCAAGACGGCACGCTCGTCAAGACCCGCTTGTGGATCTCGGCAACCCTCTCTTTCTGATGTCGGCAACGCAATGAACAAAATTTACGGCCTCAAATGGCGAGCTGACATCGGCAGCTTCGTGGTGGTTCCGGAAACCGCCCGTACCGTATCGGTCAAGCGCTCAGCCCGGCTGCGCCCGCAGCGGGCCGGTGCACTGGCCGACGCACTGGCCGGCTTGCAGCAGATGCAGATGGTTCTCAAGCCGCTGTGGGCTGCCATGCTCACCGCGGGCCTGTCGCTGGCCTATGCAGCGCCGCCGCTGCCCACCCAACTGCCCACGGGCGGCAAGGTCAGTGCGGGTGCGGCCAGCATCAGCCAGACCGGCAATGTGATGACCGTCACCCAAGGCAGCCAGCGGGCGGCCGTCAACTGGCAAAGCTTTGACATTGGCGCGCAGGGCACGGTCAATTTCGTGCAGCCCTCGAGCAGCAGCGTCATCCTCAACCGGGTGCTCGGCGGCGCGCCCAGCCAGATCTTCGGTAAGGTCAACGCCAACGGCCAGGTGATTTTGAGCAATCCCGCCGGCATTTTGTTTTCGCCCAGCGCCACGCTCAATGTCGGCGCACTCACCGCGACCACCCACAGCCTGAGCGACAGCAAGCTGATGGCCGGCAAGCTGGTTTTTGAGCGCAACGGCTCCCAGGCCAGCGTGGTCAACGAAGGGCAGATCAGCTCGGCCCTCGGCGGCTATGTGGCCCTGCTCGCACCCGAGGTGCGTAACAGCGGCATCATCCTGGCCCAGATGGGCACGGTGGCCATGGCCAGTGGCGAATGGATAGAGCTGCAGTTTGACGAGCGCAGCAAGCTGGCCAATTTGATGGTCACACCCTCGGCGATCCAGGCGCTGGTGGACAACCGCCAAGCGGTGCAAGCACCAGGTGGCCTGATCATCTTGTCGGCGCAAGCGGCCAGCCGCCTGCAAGGCGGTGTGGTGCGCAACTCCGGCACGCTCGAAGCCAAGGGCATCGTCAATGACGGCGGTGTGATCCGCATCACCGCCAGCGATCGCATCGTCCACAGCGGCCGCATCTCGGCCGATGCCAAAGCCGACGCCACCGGCCAGGGCGGCACGGTCACTTTGATCGCTGACCTGAACAACCCCAACAGCGTGACCGAGGTCAGCGGCAGCATCAGCGCCCAAGGCGGCGCCGCGGGCGGCCGCGGCGGCTTTGTCGACACCTCGGCCTCGCGCCTGGACATAGGCGAAAGCGCGCTGGTCAACACCTCAGCGCCCCAGGGCGAGGCCGGCACCTGGCTGCTCGATCCCTACAACGTGACCATTGCCGCCTCGGGCGCTTCGGGCACCGCCTACAACAACAACTTCACCGCAGGCGCTGACAGCGTCATCCAGGCCAGCAGCATCATCAATGCGCTCAATGCCGGCAGCAACGTCATTATCGATACCGGTGCAGCGGGCAGTCCGGGTGCATCGGCTGGCAACATCACAGTGAGCGCAGCGATTACCCGCGCTAGCGTTGGTAGGCCCACTCTGACCCTGAACGCAGCTAACCAGATCGACATCAGTGCCAGCATCGGCTCCAATGGATTTGGGCTTGACCTGGTGCTCAATGCGGGCGGTGGTGCCGGCGTTTTCAGTGGTGTCTTTGCGGGCTCCGGATCGCTCACCAAGCAGGGTGCAGGCACGGTGAGTTTGACGGGCAACAACAACTACACCGGCGGCACCACCATCAGTGGCGGCACACTGCAAGTCGGCAATGGTGGCAACACGGGCTCGATCACCGGCAACATCATCAACGACGCCGCGCTGGTGTTCAGCCGTTCGGACGCATCGCTAATATATGCTGGCTCCATCAGTGGAACGGGCAGCTTGACCAAGAGCGGCACCGGCACGGTCACCCTGTCGGGTTACAGCAACTACAGCGGCGGCACCACCATCAGCGGCGGCACGCTGCAGATCGGCAATGGCGGCAGCACAGGCGAGATCGCAGGCAGCATCACCAACAATGCTGCGCTGGCGTTCAACCGTTCTGACGCCCATGTTTATGCTGGCAGCATCAGCGGTACGGGCAGCTTGACCAAGCTTGGCTCAGGCACGCTCACCCTGTCGGGCAACAACACTTTTGCTGGTGCCACCACCATCAGCACTGGCACGCTACAGATCGGCAATGGCGGCACCACGGGCTCGATCACTGGCAACATCACCAACGACGCTGCGCTGACTTTCAGCCGCTCTGATACGACTTATGTCTACGCCGGCGTCATCAGTGGAACGGGCACCCTGAGCAAGATTGGCAACGGCACGATCACCCTGTCCGGCGACAACACCTTTGTCGGCAGCACCACCATCAGCGCAGGCACACTGCAGCTTGGCAATGGCGGCACCAGCGGCGCGATAGCAGGCAATATCAGCAACAGCGCGGCTCTGGTGTTCAACCGTTCTGATGCCAGCTATGTCTATGCCGGCATCATCAGCGGAACGGGCTCACTGACCAAGAGTGGCAATGGCACGGTCACCCTGTCGGGCAACAACACCTTGACCGGCGACACCACCATCAGCGGCGGCACGCTGCAGATCGGTAATGGCGGCGCCACCGGCTCATTGACTGGCAATATCACTAACAATGCGACGCTGGCCCTCAACCGCAGCGATACCGCCTTGACGCTCAGCGCCGTCATCAGTGGGACAGGCGCGCTGACCAAGAGCGGCTTGGGCACGGTCACTCTGACAGGCAACAATACCTACAGCGGAGGCACCACCATCAGCGGCGGCACGCTGCAGATCGGCAATGGCGGGACCACGGGCGCGGTCACCGGCAACATCACCAACAATGCGGCCCTGACGTTCAGTCGCGCGGACGCCAGCTATGTCTATGCTGGCAGCATCAGTGGTACCGGCAGCTTGACCAAGCTTGGCGTTGGTACGATCACCCTGTCGGGTGACAGCACCTTCTCAGGTGGCACCACCATCAGCACTGGCACGCTGCAGATCGGCAATAGCGGTGCCAGCGGCTCGATCACGGGCAACATCACCAACAATGCCGCGCTGACTTTCAGCCGCTCTGATACGGCTTATGTCTACGCCGGCAGCATCAGTGGTACCGGCAGCTTGACCAAGCTTGGCGGCGGCACGGTCACCCTGTCGGGTGACAGCACCTTCTCAGGTGGCACCACCATCAGCACTGGCACGCTGCAGATCGGCAATGGTGGTGCTAGCGGGTCGATCACTGGCAATATCACCAACAATGTGGCCCTGATATTCAATCGCTCGGACACTGGCTACGTCTATGCTGGCAGCATCAGTGGCACGGGCAGATTGACCAAGCTTGGCGCTGGCACGGTCACTCTGTCGGGCGACAGCACCTTTGCCGGTGGCACCACCATCACTGCAGGCACGCTGCAGATCGGCAATGGCGGGACCACGGGCTCGATCACTGGCAGCATCACCAACAACGCCGCGCTGACTTTTAGCCGCTCTGATACGGCTTATGTCTACGCCGGCGCCATCAGTGGAACGGGGGCCCTGACCAAGAGTGGTGCGGGCACCGTCACCCTGTCTGCAAACAACAACTTCAGCGGAACCACCAACATCAGTGCGGGCCAATTGAAACTAACGGGCGATAACACCTTGCCCGGCGGCATCACCATCAGCGGCGGCACCTTGCAAATCGGCAATGGCGGCACCACAGGCGCGATCACCGGCAACATCACCAACAATGCAGCTTTGGTATTCAATCGTTCTGATTCTGTCTCCTCCTATGGCGGAGTTATCAGTGGCACGGGGACCTTGACCCAGAGTGGGACCGGCACGCTCACCTTGTCGGGTGAAAACACCTTTACCGGTGGAACCACCATCAGCGCGGGTACGCTGCAAGTGGGCAACGGAGGTGCGGCTGGGTCGCTGGTGGGCAATATTGTCAATAACGCCACTCTCTTCTTCGCACGTGGTACTGACTTGACGTACAGCGGTGTGATCAGTGGAACCGGTGCCTTGCGCAAGGAGTATGCTGGCACTGTGACCTTGTCTGGCAACAACAGCTATACCGGCCCTACGACTGTCGGTTCTGGCAAATTGACGTTGACGGGTAACAACACCGGCGCCGGCGCGGTTACCATCTCCGGGGGCGCAACGCTGCAGATCGGCAATGGCGGCAGCACGGGCTCGATCACCGGCGACATTACCAGCAATGCCAATAATGCGGCTGTGGTGTTCAACCGCTCTGATACCAGCTATGTCTATGGCGGTGCCATCAGTGGCACAGGCACCTTGACCCACAGTGGATCCGGCACAGTGACCCTGTCGGGCGACAACAGCTACACCGGCGCGACCACCATCACCGCGGGTCAATTGACGCTGACGGGCAGCAAGACCGGCGCCGGCGGGACCACCATCAGCGGCGGCACGCTGCAGATCGGCAATGGCGGCACCACGGGGGCGCTTACCGGCAGTATCACCAACAACGCCGCGCTGGTGTTCAACCGCTCTGATACCAGCTATGTCCATGCTGGCACCATCAGTGGCACGGGCAGCTTGACAAAAATTGGCGATGGCACGGTGACCCTTTCGGGCGACAACACTTATACCGGTGCCACCACCATCAGCGCTGGCACCTTGCAGATCGGGCAGGGCCAGAGTGGTGGAACCAGCGGCGCAATCGTCGGCAACATCACCAACAATGCGGCTTTGGTGTTCAACCGCTCTGATTTCAACTATGCCTACGGCGGCGTTATCAGTGGCACGGGCACCTTGACAAAAATTGGCGGTGGTACCTTGATCCTTACGGGTAACAACACTTACAGCGGTGTCACCACCATCAGCGCTGGCACGCTGCAGATCGGTGAGGGCTCGAATGGTGGAACCAGTGGCGCGATTGCAGGCAACATCACCAACAACACAGCGCTGGTTTTCAACCGCTCCGATTCCACCTATGTCTACGGCGGCGTCATCAGCGGCACGGGTACCCTGACCAAAAGTGGCAGCGGTACGGTCACCCTGTCGGGCGACAACACTTACGGCGGTATCACCACCATCAGTGCCGGCACCCTGCAGGTCGGCAATGGCGGCACCATCGGCGCTATCGTCGGCAACATCACCAACAACGCTGCGCTGGCCTTCAACCGCTCTGATGCCACCTATGTCTATGGCGGCGTCATCAGCGGCTCGGGCGCCCTGAGCAAAAGTGGCAGTGGTACGGTCACCCTGTCGGGCAACAACACCTACGGCGGTATCACCACCATCGGTGCCGGTACCCTGCAGATCGGCAATGGCGGCACCAGCGGCGCTATCGTCGGCAACATCACCAACAACGCTGCCCTGGCCTTCAATCGGTCTGATGCCACCTATGTCTATGGTGGCGTCATCAGCGGCACGGGTACCCTGACCAAAGCTGGCGGTGGCACGATCACCCTGTCCGGCAACAACACTCTGACCGGCACCACCACCATCAATGCCGGCACGCTGCAGATCGGCAATGGCGGAACCAGTGGCGCTATCGCCGGCAACATCACCAACAGTGCCGCTGTGGTGTTCAATCGATCGAACGATTACACCCTCAGCGGCATCATCAGTGGCACTGGTACCGTGACCAAGATCGGGGCCGGCACGACCACCCTGGCGGGTGACAACACTTACAGCGGCACCACCACGGTCAGCGCGGGTCAGTTGACTCTGGCCGGCAACAACACCGGCACCGGTACGATCACCATCAGTGGTGGAACGCTGCAAGTGGGCAACGGCGCCACCACAGGCGCCATAGCGGCCAGCATCACCAACAATGCGGCCTTGGTATTTAGCCGCTCTGATGCCGGCTATGCCTATGCTGGCTTGATCAGCGGCACCGGTACCTTGACCAAGACGGGGACCGGCACGGTCACCCTGACTGGCAACAACACCTACACCGGCGGCACCACCATCAGCGTTGGCACGCTGCAAATCGGCAACGGCGGAACCAGCGGTGCGCTTGTCGGCAACATCGCCAACACTGGTGCATTGGTGTTCAATCGGTCGGACGCTTACGCCTACAGCGGCATCATCAGTGGTGGCGGCACCCTGACTCAGATGGGTGCAGGCGCGCTCACCCTGTCTGGCGCCAACACCTACTGGGGCAGCACCAATGTCAGCGCGGGCCAATTGGTGCTGACCGGTAACAACACCGGTGCCGGCGCGATCACCATCAGCGCCGGCACCTTGCAAATCGGCAATGGCGGCACCACGGGGGCGGTCACCGCAAACATCACCAACAATGCCGCCTTGGTGTTCAACCGTTCCGATACCACCTATCTCTACAGCGGCATCATCAGCGGCAGCGGTGCTGTGACTAAAAGCGGGGCCGGCACTGTCACCCTGTCTGGCGCCAATACCTACAGTGGTACCACCGCCGTCAGCGCGGGCCAGTTGACGCTGACCGGCACCAACACCGGTACGGGCAGGATCACCATCAGCGGCGGCGGTACGCTGCAAGTTGGCAACGGTAGCTTCACAGGCAGGATCGCCGGGGACGTCACCAACAACGGCGCTCTGGTGTTCAATCGCACAGATACCACCAATGACTATGGCGGCATCATCAGCGGCACCGGTACCTTGTCCCAGAACGGGACTGGTATGCTGACCCTGTCGGGCAACAACACTTATAGCGGGGTCACCACCGTCAGGGCTGGTACCTTGCAGATCGGCAATGGCGGCGGCACGGGCGCGATTGCCGGCGACATCACCAACAGCGCGGCTCTGATATTTAACCGCTCCGCCCCTTACACCTACAGTGGCGTGATCAGTGGTTCCGGCACCGTCAGGCAAAACGGTGCTGGCACTCTCACGTTCACGGGAGCCCATACCTATACAGGCTCCACGACCATCAGCGGCGGCAACCTCGCCTTGGGCGCAGGTGGAACGACGGGCAGCGTGAGTGGCGACATCACCATTAACGTTGGCAGGACCCTGGAATTCAATCGTTCGGACGCCTTAGTCAGCTATGGCGGCAATATCGGTGGGGCGGGCACGCTGACCAAGTATGGAGCCGGCACGCTCTCGCTGTCCGGCAACAACCTTCCCGGCGGCATAGCCATCAACGGTGGCACGCTGCTGATTTCTGGCACCGGCAGCCTAGACCAACTGAATATAGCCGTCTACACCCCAGGCTTGTACAGCGCAAACATTTCGGTCGCTGCCGGCGCCACCTTCAACTACGGCTCTTCGGCCACCAGTACTCAGAAGTTGACGGGCGCCTTCACTGGTGGCGGCCGCTTGGTGAAGTCGGGCAGTGGCACCCTGGAAGTGACCTCCTCTGGAGGCAATCTAGCGCACGGCGGCGGCACCACGGTCGAAGCTGGCACCTTGCAGCTCAACGGCGGCTACGCTGGCAACGTCACCAACAATGCCCGGCTTGTCCTGAACGGTGGAGTTTGGAGTGGCGTTGTCAGTGGTACAGGCGCGGTGGTTTTTGCCGGAGGCTCCGCTTCACTGACCAACCCCCAGACCTACACCGGAGGAACCACCTTATCTGGCAACACCAACCTGACGCTCAATGCGGCGGGCGCTTTGTCCACCTCCAACGACCTGACGATCGATGCTGGCAGCACCTTGACCATCAACACCGACGTCGCGCTGCGCTCGCTGGCCGGCGGCGGGCTGGTGAACTACCCGGGCAATTCGGTCGTGTCATTGACCGTGGGCCAAGGCATGGCAAGCACCGACAGCAGTACCTTTAGCGGCAGCATCACTGCTCCCAATGCCAGAGGAACCTTCATCTTCAAGAAAGACGGGCCGGGCACACAAATACTCACCGGCACCAATAGCTTCAACGGCGCGGTGCATATTTTGCAGGGCACCTTGCAGGTGGGTAACGGTGGAACCAGCGGCACTCTACCTGCTTTGAAAAACACGCCTACCGGAGGCCAGGACACCGGAAGTACCGACAACACCAATTGCGGCTTTCAGATCAGCTGTGTGATTCTCAACAGCGGCATACTCGCGATCAACCGCAGCGACGACGTCGACTTCAGTGGTGCAATGAGCGGCACCGGCGGCTTGCTCAAGGCAGGCGCAGGCAATCTCAACCTCAAATCGGCTGCTTGGGCCCGCCCGGTCAGTTTGAACAGCTACACCGGCGGAACCACCATCACCGGCGGAACCCTGACCCTTGCTGCATCAGGTGCGCTTGGCCTGGGCGGCTCCCTGACCATCAATGGCGGCACTTTGGCCACCACCCGCTACGACTGGTTCGACGCATGGACCGGTCAGTCGCGAGGCGACCGCAGTTACGATGTTGACGCCAGCACGGTGACTATCACCGGTGGCTTCATCACCGGTGTGGGAGCGATCCGCGCCTCAGCCGGCTTTTCCATCACCACCAATGCCGACATGACCATTGCTGGCAGGTTGTCCGGTGGAGGCGGCCTGACCAAAGCCGGCACCGGCACCCTCACCCTGGGTGGCTTTAACTCCTACAGCGGCAATACCTTGGTCAACGCGGGCATCTTGAAGGCCGGCAATATTGCTTTCGGGCAAGGCACGGTGACGGTCAGCAACGGCGCGGCGGTGGACATCAACGGCTATGCGCTGGAAAACAACTTCGTGCTCTCCGGCACCGGCGTGGCTTCCAGCGGTGCGCTGTTCAACAGCAGCGCCAGCAAGGCGATGCTTTACGGCAGCATCACGCTCGGCGCTGACACCACCATCAAGACCAATGGCGATCTGACCATCGACAGCAGCGTCGAGAGCGTGGCTGCGGGCTACTATGGCTTATCGATCGTCAACACCGGCAAGGTCGAGATCACCAGCAACATCGGTCGGCCCGGCACCCGGTGGCAGGACACCACCCGCCTGGGCTACTTGGAAGTCTCTGGCAATGTGGCCATCGGCGGCGATATCAAGGTCGACGGGCGGATCAGATTCAATGGATTGGTCGAACTGTACGCCGACAACCTGACGCTGAGCTCCGAGTACGACGGCGTGCGTGCGGCCCAGGGCTTCCGCAGCGCCTTACAGTCGACCCGGATCGTCCAGTTCATCGGAGGCAATCAGTACATCTACAACGGGACGACCTACACCATCGGCGAAGTTGGCGCCCCTTTGACTGGCAGTCTTTCCGCCGACCCGGTCGCCGGTAGCTACAGCAGTGCTAGCAACGTCTGGACCCCTGGCTACACGTCTTACTTCTTTAGGGCGCCGGTCACCACGACGGCTCAGTTGCTGGTGGTCGCTGGCGGCGGCGCAGGTGGCTGGCACGACAGAATCAAGGACATCGGCGGCGGCGGCGGCGGCGGCGTAGGATTTGTTCCATTCGCCAGCCTGAATTCGGGCTCGACTTACACCATACAAGTGGGCAATGGTGGCTCGTCCAGTCGCCTCGCAAGCCCTCCTACCGGGTCGGCTGAGCCCTTCTCCGGGGTGTTTGGCAGGGGCGCCGACAGCTCTTTTTCCGGGCGCTCCAGCTCGAATGCCATCCAGCAGCTGACCACCTATGGCGGTGGCCCCGGCGGCTACAGGAGCACCGATAACGGCTTGCTCGGCGGCTCGGGCGGTGGCGGGCACTTCGGGTTTTTCGGCTCGGGAGGGCGTCCCAAACCAGGCGTGGTCGTGGGTCTGAACGGTTCCACCCTGCTGGGCTCTGAGGGCGGTCGGTCGGCTTCGGGCAATGGCTGGGCCGGCGGCGGTGGTGGTGGCGCGCGCAGCAATGGCGGTTTGGGTAAAGAGGACGGCACCGGCGGCAATGGCGGCGAAGGTTATTTGAGCTCTATCACCGGCAGCCCCGTGGTTTACGGTTCTGGTGGCGCCGGCAACGGTCTCAAAGGCCCCGGCACCCCAGGCACCAATGGCGGTCAAGTTGTTCCCTTTACATCAACCGGCTTCATACGGCTTGCCAACCCAAACACTCCCAGCACTCTTGCCGACGCCTACATCACAGCAGCCGGCGCACTCCTACAAGCCGGCAAGCCCAACACGGGAGCAGGGGGAGCCGCTGGTGATAGCAACAAGCCCTATACCTCTGACCTGACCAATGCCAATACTACTGCGAACTGGGGAACCGCAGGTCAGTTTACCGGGGCCGGCGGCAGCGGCGTGGTGGTTTTGCGCTTCAAGCAACCGGTCGGTGGCGAGGGAAATGTGACCGTCAATCCGGGAACCGGAACTTATGACGGTCCTAGCGACGGCGGGCCGAGGATTATTGTTGTCCCCACGGTAGATCCGACGCCGGTGTATGTGAAGATGTTGGGCACTGTCTCCAACTCCAACGTCTGGGGCACCGCACCGAGTTTTGCGCCGGCCCTTTACTTGGATCAAGCGGGTACCAGGGAAGCCCCTTTCCCCCGCCCGCCCCTTGTGACTGGCGCGGGAGGAGTGGTCACCACCGCTACCCGCCCAGTGACGGTGCCAGGTCCGCGGCCGGCTGGCGGGGCTGACGCCACCCCCCCCACTGACGCGGTCGTCCCCGGCGGCTTGACGGCAAGCACGACGCCCGGTAACTTGAACATTGCCTACAGCGCCGGTTTGTCGACCACGAGCCAATACACCCTCAACGTCGGCGCCCCGACCGCTTGGATCGTCACACCGCGGCCTTTGACCATTACGGCCGTCGCCGCCACCAAGGTCTATGACCGCAGCACCGCTTCTGACACCTTGCCAGCCTATTCCGTGGATTTGCTGGCTCCTGGCAATTCCTTCAGCTCTCTGAGCCAGAGCTATGCGGATTGGAATGCGGGCACTGGCAAAACTTTGGCGGTCAATGCCGGCTATGACATCAAAGACGCCAGCAACGTGAGCGTGCTGAGCAACTACAGCATTACTTTGGTCAGCAACACGGCGGGCATCATCACCCCCCGCGACCTGCCCGTCACCGGCTTGAGCGTCCAAACCAGAAATTACAACGGACTGACGACTGCCACTGTCACCGGCACGGCGACCGTCTCTCCGATAGCGGGTGACACGGTGAATCTGACGACAGGCAGAGTCACTGCTAACTATGCCGATGTCAACGCGTCTTCGAGTCCCAAGCCGGTGACGCTCAGCACCTTGTCCATCAATACCGCCACCACTGACGCCACCACACGGGCGAACTACAGACTTGTTCAACCCAGCTTAACGGGCATCGTCGAGCCGGCCCCCGTGACGATCGCCAACTTGACGCCCGAGGACAGGGATTACAACGGCAGCAAGGGCGTCACGCTCACGGGCCTACCCTCTCTCTCCGGCACCATCTTTTCGACTGCCGCGGGCGGGTCCGACATTAACAGGCTGTCGCTGGTTGGCACCGGCGCCGGCAGCTTCGCCGACAAGAACGTGGGTAACAACAAGACCATCACGATCAGCGGTTACAGCCTCGGGGGCACTGCTGCGGGCGATTCTTCGGGCAATTACAACCTGGTGATGCCCACCACCTTGACAGCCAGCATCTTCCCCATCTCCCTGACGGTCAGCGGCATCACCGCCAGCGACAGGGCATACAACGGCGCGACGGGGGCGGTCATCAACACCACAGGCGCGGTCAAGACCGGCATGATCTTCGGTGACGAAGTCACCGTATCGGCCACAGGCGCCTTTGCCGACAAGAACGCGAGCGCCACCCCCAAGACAGTGACCTTGGTCAGCAGCTATGGCGGCGCTGATAAAGACAACTACATCATCACCGACCAGGCGACCACCACCGCCAAGATCACCCCTTTCGGCTTGACGGTGACCGGTTTGACGGCCAGTTCCAAGACCTACGACGGTCTCTTGGACACCGTTCTCTCCGGCACGCCCGCGCTGAGCGGCGTATTTTCTGTGGACAGCGGCAAGGTCAGTCTCAGCGGCACCTTTGCCGGCAGCTTTGCTGACAAGAACGCGTCCCCAGACCCCAAGGTTGTGACGGTCACCGGCTTGAGCCTGAGCGGGGACGAGAGCAGCAACTACACCCTGACTCAGCCCAGCGGCTTTACCGCCAGTATCAACAAGAGGGCACTGACGATCAGCGGCATCACCGCCAACAACAAGACCTACGACGGCACGACGGCGGCGACCATCGTGACCACAGGTGTGGTCATGGCGGGCCTGATTGCCGTTGATACAGGCGATGCCTCGAAGTTCAGTCTTTCGGCCACCGGCAGTTTTGCAGACAAGAACGCGAGCGCCAGCAGCAAAACGGTGACCTTGGTTAGTAGTTACAGCGGCTCCGCTAAAGACAACTACACCATCACCGACCAGGCCAGCACCACCGCCACCATTACCCCTGCCAGCCTGAGCTTGAGTGGCACGCGGGCCTATGACGGTGGCACCACCTACGCGGGCGCCAAGCTGAGCGCTGCGGGCGTCAACGGCGAGTCCTTTGCTGTGACGGGCGCGGGCGATGCGAGCAACCTGAGCA
>JAIXOM010000035.1 GCA_027486755.1 Comamonadaceae bacterium
CTGAAGTGGAACATCCGAACCGGTTTGCAGATGAGCTTGTCGGGCCTGTTCAACATAGGGCACGATGTCGGCGGCTTTTTTGGGCCCTTGCCTGGCCCCGAGCTCTTTCTGAGGTGGGTGCAAGCCTGCGCGCTCAATCCGCGCATGGTGATGAACTCGTGGAAGGCCGACCATGCGAGCAACCTGCCCTGGATGCACCCCGAGGTGGCCCAGGACGTCACCGCAGCCATCGTGCTGCGCTACCGGCTCATGCCCTATCTGTGGGCGTGCGTGCAGGCCGCCAGCCAGAGCCACGTGCCCATCATCGCGCCGACTTTTTTTCATTTTCCGCACGACGAGCTTTGCTACGAAGACTGCGACGACTTCATGCTCGGCCCCGATCTGCTGGTGGCCCCGGTGGTTGAAGACGGCGCACGCCAGCGAACGGTGTACCTGCCGCGCTTGCCCCAAGGTCAGCAGTGGTTCGATTTCTACGACCGCACCGCCTACGAGAGCGGCACAAGCCACCGCGTGCCTGCTGCGCTGTCGCACCTGCCGCTGTTTGCCCGCCAGGGTGCCCGCATACAAACTGCAGCACCCTTGCCCGGGCAGGTGGCCCGGCACGACGATCCGCTGGCCGAGCTCCTCGCGTTTTGAAACGGCGGGGTGGGGTCCATTGATCGGCGGCCAAGCTTTCATAATCAGGCCATGCAAGAGCGTTGGAAACCCAGTGTCACGGTGGCTGCCATCATCGAGCGCAAGCTCGGTGGGCGCAGCCAGTTCATGTTGGTGGAGGAGCTCACCCGCGACGGACTGAAGCTCAACAACCCAGCCGGCCACATGGACCCGGGAGAAAGCCCGATCGAGGCTTGCGCCCGCGAGGCTCTGGAGGAAACCGCCCACAGCTTCGTGCCGACCGCGCTGGTGGGCATCTATCTTTCGCGCTTTGAGCGGCCCCTTGCCAGCGGGTCCATCGAAGACATCACCTACCTGCGCTTTGCCTTCTGCGGCGAGCTCGGCCCGCTGCACAGCGAGCGCGCGCTCGACAAGGGCATCGTTCGCACCCTCTGGATGAGCCCCGAAGACATCCGCGCCAGCCAGGACCGTCACCGCAGCCCGCTGCTGCTGCGCTGCATGGAAGACCATCTGGCCGGCCGGCGCCAGCCTATGGATTTGATCACCACCGATCCCAGCGTTTACCTGATCGGGCGCGGCTCCTGAGGGCTGGCCTGGGCTGCGCCGCTGCGTCCCTGCCCGAGCCGCCTGCTGTCGGCCCTTGGCCGCTGTCACGAAAAATTAATGTGATGGCCGAATAATATTTGCGTGGATTTCCTTACCCCTCCGGCTTTCAGCCGCACGTCCGGCCTGCAGCGATCATGTCCAGCACACGGGTAGCCGCTTTAGGCCGCTGGCCCAGCCGCCTGGCCCCCTGGCTGGCTTCGGGATATCTGGCTTTGCTCACGGTGATGTTGCCGCTGGCGCCCTTGGGAGCCAGCTTGCTGTTCGGGCGTTTGAAGTACCTGCGTGATTACTTCGGTTTCATCCGTCGCATGCGGGTGCATATTGCCGCTCTGGCCGAAGGGCCGGCTCGGCACTACTTCGAAGATGTGATGGGCCGCCAAGACAAGGTGCCGGCCGAGATCGCAGGCTCCTGCGTTCAGTGCGGCAACTGCTGTATGAACAAGCGTTGCGCCTTTCTCGAGCCTATCGCCGACGATCGTTACCAGTGCGGCATCTACCATTCTCCGCTTCGGCGCTGGTCCAACTGCGGCTCGTTTCCGCTTCATGCGCATGACATCGCCCGTTACGCCTGCCCGAGCTATTACGTGGTCCGATTGGTAAGGCCGGGGGATGGGGCTCGGCAAGTCAGCCCGGCTCCAAGTGGCTCCCCGTCACAGACGATACCTGAGCTCTAACTGCGCTGAGCAGTCCTCTCCTGCAACTTCTGTGAGCACCTTCAAGATGAATCGCTTCACACACCTGCGCCGCTCTGCCGCCACTATCGCCTTGATGCTGGTCGCAAGCCCCCAACACCTGTTTGCTCAAACAGAGGTGCAAGCCGTGTTGGCTGGCCATGCCTTTGTGCCAGCCTCTACCACTGTGGCTGCGCCCGCCGATGCCGGCCCCCTGTTTGCCACCGCCGGCAAGTTCACCGCAGGCAATCGCCAGCGCACCCAGGCGCTCAACAGCCTGCCCGGCGTGACCTTTGTGGGTGACCCCAAATTTCCGCGGCTCTCAGGAGGCTCGCTGCCCGTCACCGGGCAGTCGGTGCAAGGCTTTTCCGGCATCGTCTCCCTGGGGCAAAACCGATTTTTGCTGCTCACCGACAACGGCTTTGGCAACAAAATCAACTCCCACGATGCATTGCTGATGGTGCACACCGCCAAGGTGGACTGGAGCAGCGGCAAAGTCGAGTTGGAGCGCACCACCTTTTTGCACGACCCCGACCGCAGCCTTCCCTTTGTCATTGCCAATGAAAACACCAAGGAGCGCTACCTGACCGGTGCGGACTTCGACCCCGAGTCCATCCAAGTGGTGGGCGACGAGTGGTGGATTGGTGATGAATTCGGCCCCTATGTGTTGCGCACGACACCCCAAGGCAAGGTGCTCGGCTTTATTGACACGGTGGTCGCTGGTAAAGCTTTCAGAAGCCCCGACCATTACCTTAATGGCCGTATCGCAGCCAACTATCCGGCCGAAGCTGTCTTTGAGGCGCGGCGCTCCGGAGGCTTTGAGCCCATGGCCAAATCCATAGACGGCAAAAGCGTCTACCCCATGTTCGAGTGGCCCCTGTGGGACGCCCAAGCCAAAGCGCCTGAGTCGCACGGCGGCAGACCCTATACCCGGATCTTGCATATCGATGTCGCCAGCCTGCGCTATACCGAGCGCCAGTGGAAATACAAGTTCGAGGCGGCCGGCAATGTGGCCGCTGATTTTCAGATGATCGGCGCCAACACCGGTCTCGTGATTGAGCGCGACGACATGACTGAGGGTGCCGCACCCGCCTGCCCGGATGCGCCTCGCACCGACTGCTTTACCCGGCCGGCCCGGTTCAAGCGCATCTACAAAATCGATATGTCCCAGACGGATGCCGACGGCTTTGTCAAAAAGGTGGCCTATATCGACCTGACCAAAATCAGCAACCCCAACAGATTGGCCAAAGCCGGGCCCAACGAAGCCACATTTGTGCTTCCCCACCTGGGCCCAGAGGGGCTGACTTTGGTCGATGACCGACACATCGTGGTGGTTAATGACAATAACTTTCCCTACTCATCGGGCCGCACCATAGGCCAGCCGGACGACAACGAACTGACCTTGATCAATATCAAGGCCTTGATCGACGCCCAGTAATCGGGCGCTGGGCTAAGGGCGCCGGCGCAGCACCATCGTCTCGCCTCTGATCTCGACGTCGAACTTCTTGAGGAAAGACTGTCCCAGCAGCGCCTGATCGGGCGCCATGCCGCTCAGGCCTACGCTGACGCTGGCGTCATTGAGCACCAGATCCCCCGCCCGCACCGGCACGCCGCGCACCAGCTGGCCCTGGCGCTGGCCGTTGGCGGTGCTCAGGGTGATGGGGCTGCCCGCCGGCAGACCGGCCTGCTCGGCCAGTACATGGCTGATGGCCACATGGCTGGCCCCGGTATCGATCAGAAACTTCACCGGCTGCCTGTTGACCTCTCCCTGCACATAAAAATGCCCGTCCCGCTGCCGCGGTAGCACCAACTCGCCCGAGCCCCGGGTGTAGGGTTGCAGCTTGGCTTGCTTGCTCTGCTCAATGTATTCAAAGCCCAGGTACAAAACCCCGGCGATGCTCAGCCACACGGCAGCGATGGCGATGGCGCCGAAGCGGGCGGTTTTCTGGATGTCGGGCATGGGGTGTGGGTGGGGATCCATGATGCAGCCTGCGCCGCAGCGCGAGCTTACAGCCTGAAGCAATCCCCTTGGGCAGTCGCCTTGATGACGCGTCCGCCTCAAGCCCACAAGCCGGATAATCGTCCCCATGGCAGCCGTGAAAAAAATGCGTGTGGTGGTCGGCCTCAGTGGCGGGGTGGATTCGGCCGTCACCGCCCATCTGCTCAAGCAGGCCGGTCATGAGGTGGTCGGCATCTTCATGAAGAACTGGGAAGACGACGACGGCAGCGAGTACTGCTCGTCCAACATCGACTTTGTGGATGCCGCGGCGGTGGCCGATGTGATCGGCATCGAGATCGAGCATGTCAACTTCGCGGCCGACTACAAGGACCGCGTGTTTGCCGAGTTCCTGCGCGAGTACCAGGCCGGCCGCACCCCCAACCCCGACATCCTGTGCAACGCCGAGATCAAATTCAAGGCCTTTCTGGACCACGCCATGCGCCTGGGTGCAGAAAAAATCGCCACCGGCCATTACGCCCGCGTGCGCCTTAACCCAGCCACCGGCTTGCATGAGCTGCTCAAGGGCCTGGACTCGACCAAGGACCAGAGTTACTTTCTGCACCGCCTGAGCCAGGCGCAGCTGGCCAAGACCTTGTTCCCAGTGGGTGAGCTGCACAAGACCGAGGTGCGGCGCATTGCCGACGAGATCGGCCTGCCCAACGCGAAGAAGAAGGATTCGACCGGCATTTGCTTCATCGGCGAGCGGCCCTTCCGTGAATTTCTCAACCGCTACATCGCCAAGCTGCCCGGCCCGATCAAGAACGACAGCGGCCGCATCATCGGCGAGCATGTGGGCCTGAGTTTTTACACCCTGGGCCAACGCCAGGGCTTAGGCATAGGCGGGGTCAAGGCCAAGGGCGCGCAGCTCAAGGCGCTGCAGGCCCAGGGCCTGCGCGGCGCCGGTGAACACGAACCTTGGTTCGTGGCGCGCAAGGACATGGCCCACAACACCTTGTGGGTGGTGCAGGGCCACGACCACCCCTGGCTGCTCTCGCAGCGCCTGCATGCGCAGGACTGCAGCTGGGTGGCCGGCCAGGCGCCGCGCCTGGGTGCCATGGCGGCCAAGACCCGCTACCGCCAGGCCGACGCGCCCTGCGAGGTACTGCAAAGCAGCAAGGCTACCTGCGCGCTCCACTTCAGCCAGGCCCAATGGGCGGTCACACCCGGTCAGTCGGCCGTGCTTTATGACGGCGAGGTCTGCCTTGGCGGCGGCGTGATCGACGCCTGTGATGCGCTGACTCCCGAGGCCTTCCAGAGCCTGCAAGCCGCATGAGCACCGAAGACGAGGAGCTTTACCCATGCGTGGGCGTGTGCATGGTCGATGAGGACAGCGGACTGTGCATGGGCTGCGGCAAGCCGGTGCGGGAGGCGGCCGAACCTGAGCCTCCTACAGTCAGCCAGCGCCAATGCCCCGAACAAGGCTAGGCCAGCAACTCTACGGGTGGCACCAAGCCCAGGCGCTTTGCCCGTTTTGCCAGGCCTGGGTCGAAGGTCGTGAATCCGGCGGCACGTGTACTGTGGCTCAGGTGCAGTGCATCAGCGAAATCCAGACCTTGGTCTAAGCCGTCCAGTGCTGCCAGAACCGAAGGGCGGTCTTCCAGGCTGATGTGCTCTATGCCCGCCAATGCGCGTAGGACACGAGACACATCTTTGTGTGGCAGGGCATAGAAACCCGCGTGCGCAGGCCGCAAAAAAGCCCGCGTAAAGCGGGCTGGGTAGCCGGTTCAAGTTTTAAGGCTCGAAGGGCGAGCCTTAAAACGGAATATCGTCGTCCACCATGTCGTCGAAGCCGCTGCTTTTGGCCGATGCGCTCGCAGGTGCTGCGCTGGCAGGGCGGGAGGCCGGGGCGGGGCGGCTGTAGCCGCCGCCTTCTTCGCCGCCGCCGGGTCCGCCCATGCCTTCACGGCGGCCGAGCATTTGCATCTGGTCGGCGCGGATCTCGGTGGTGTACTTTTCCTGGCCTTGTGCGTCGGTCCATTTGCGGGTGCGCAAGCTGCCTTCCACATAAATCTGCGCGCCTTTGCGCAGGTATTCGGCCGCGATGTCGGCTAGGCGGCCGTTGAACACCACCCGGTGCCATTCGGTGGCTTCCTTGGCCTCGCCGGTTTGCTTGTCTTTCCACTTGTCGGTGGTGGCGAGGGTGACGTTGGCCACCCGGTCGCCGCTGGGGAAGGTGCGCACTTCCGGGTCGCGGCCGAGGTTGCCGACGATGATGACTTTATTGACCGATGCCATGGCGAATCTCCTGTTGGCTCAAGTTTAACGGGCTGCGCTGCTCGCCGCACCGGCGCCGCGCCCGGAGCGGCCCGGCGCGCGCATGGGCCAGGCGGCGGCCAGCCACAGCAGCATCAGGGCGCTGCAGGCGGCAAACACGCCTTGCGGGCCTTGAGTGCGCAGCAGCCATCCTCCCAGAGCGCCGCCGATAAAGAAACCCAGGGACTGCAAAGTATTGAAAACTCCGAGCGCAGTGCCGCGCGCATGCGCGGGCGCCGCCCGCGAGGCCATGCTGGGTTGGCAGGACTCGAGGATGTTGAAGCCGCAGAAAAAGACAAACAGCAGCCCGGTCAGAAACGCCAGGCTGGGCGCGGCCGTCCACAGCAGGCCCACTTGCACCAGAGCGATCAGGCCGACCGATACCAGAAACACCGCCCGCAGGTAGCCGCGGCGCTCGAGCGGGTAGAGCGTGCCGCGCAGCACAAAAAACGAGGCCAGCACCGTGGGCAGGTAGACCTGCCAATGATCGTCCTTGGCCAGGCCGGCTTGCACCAGCATGGCCGGCAGGGCCACCCACATGGCCAGCTGCACCGCATGCAGGATGAACACGCCCAGGTTCAGGCGCATCAACTGGGCGTCGGCCAGTACCACCTGGAGCCGCCCTTTCTGCCGCACCTCGATCTGCGCCGGCTCGGGCGGGGTGAGCTTGAGCACCACCGCAATGCCCGACAGGGCCATCACCCCGGTCAGCGCGAACAGGCCCGGCAGGCCGATGTGGGCGTTGAGCAGGGGCGCGATGATCAGCGAGAGCGCGAACATAAAACCGATGCTCACCCCCAGCAGGGTCATGGCCTTGGTGCGCACCTCGTCGCGGGTCTGGTCGGCCAGCAAGGCGGTCACCGCCGCCGAAATGGCGCCGGCCCCCTGTATCGCCCGGCCCAGGGTGAGACCGGCGAGGCTGGTCGCAGCCATGGCGATGAAGCTGCCCAGGGCGAACACGATCAGGCCGATCACGATCACCCGCTTGCGCCCGTAGCGGTCGCTGGCCATGCCAAAGGGAATCTGTAGCAGGCCCTGGGTCAGGCCATAGATGCCCATGGCCAGCCCCACCCTTGCTGGATCGTCGCCACCGGGCAGGCGCGCGGCCTCCAGCGCAAACACCGGCAAAACCAGAAACAGTCCCAGCATGCGCATGCTGAAGACAGCCGACAGCGACAGGCTGGCGCGCAACTCGGTGCGCGTCATGGGTATGTCTTGATCGTCGGAATGCACGGTAGGCTAAAAATGGACAGTCCCGTCCCGTAGCGGGGCAGGCGGGCAAAACCATGATTGTCGGTCATGCGGCGCCGCGAGGTATTGGCGCTGGTGCAGGCCCAAGGCGGCGCTTTCGGTCCCCGATTCCTAGCCCGAAGGCCTTAGACCGAACGAGGCAGCCGCACCACGAACATGGCGCCACCGCCCAAGGCCTCCTCACAGGCGACGCTGCCGCCATGGCGCTCGGCAATGGTTTTGACCAGGGCCAGGCCCAGGCCTGCGCCGCCAGACTGCTCGCTGCGGCCGCTCAGGCGGTAGAAGGGCTCAAAGATGCGCTCGCGCTCGGCCGGCGGCACCCCGGGGCCGTGGTCGCGCACCCGCAGCACCCACTGCGCACCCAGCCGCTCGATCGATGCCCTCACCTCGCCCTTGCCGTGACGCTGGGCGTTTTCCAGCAAATTGCGCAGCAGCCGACGCAGCAGCCGGGGCGAGCCCTGCAGCAGCATGCCCTGGCCGACATCGGCCGGCTCAATGTGCAGCTGCGCGCCGCTGCGCGCGCATTCTTCGGCGGCCAGCCCCATCAGGTCCACTTCTTCAAAGGGCTCGGCATCGCCTTGCCGATCGAGCCGGCTGGCCAGCAAGATCTCATCGATGAGCTGATCGAGCTCGCGGATGCTGCGGCCAATTTCCTCGCGCTGGGCTGCCGGCCCTTCCTGGCCGAGCAGTTCCAGGCTCATGCGTATGCGCGCCAGCGGCGAGCGCAACTCATGCGAGGCATTGGCCAGCAGTGTCTTGTGCGAGCCCAGCAGCTGCTCAATGCGCTCAGCCGCCTGGTTGAAGCGCTCGGCCAGAAAAGCCACCTCGTCCTTGCCTTCGACCTGCACCCTGGTGCTCAGATCGCCCTGGCCCCAGCGCTCGACGCCGGCCTGCAGTGCCTCTAGCCGTTTGGTCAGGCGCCGAATCACCGGATAAGCCCCCAGGGCCACCGCCACCGCCACAATGGGCAAAAGCCAGAAAAACCCCAGCGGCCCGCGCAAGGGCCAAAAATCCAGCAGGCCGCGCTCGGGTGGGCCCCGGTGCGGCGGACCCTCACGCGGCGGCCCGGCGGGCCGAAGTGGCCGTGACATCTCGAGCTGCCAGCTCTGCCCATCCGGGGTATCGAGTTGGAACAGCAGGGGCTGGCCGGGCCTGCGCTGGGGCGCGGCTTGCGCACTGGCAATCACCTCGCCGGCCTGGTTGCGCAGCACGATCTCGCGCGTCGGCGGCTCCGGTGCCGAGGCCTCGCGCGAAGCGCGCCAGGCCCAGGCGGCCGCCAGGGTCAGCAGCACCACGGCGGCCACCACCGCCAGCCAGATGCGCAGGTACAGGCGCGAGGCCAAAGCGCTCATGGCTCAATCCTGCTGCTTGGCAAACACATAGCCCACGCCGCGCACCGTCAAGATGCGCCGGGGTACCTTGGGGTCGGTTTCAATGGCCTGGCGTATGCGGCCCATGTGAACGTCGATGGAGCGGTCAAAGGCTTCGAACTCGCGGCCACGCACCGCCTCCATGATCTGCTCGCGGGTGAGCACCCGGCCTGCCCGCTCGGCCATCACCATCAGCAGGTCAAACTGATAGGAGGTGAGCTCGCAGCCGCGACCCGCTACCTGGATGGTGCGCGCCTCGCGGTCGATCTCCAGCGAACCAAAGCGCAGTGGCGGACGCGCAGCGGCGGCGGTCCCGCCGCCGCCAGGCTGGCTGCGCCGCAAGACCGCGCGTATGCGCGCCAGCAACTCGCGCGGCTCGAAGGGCTTGGGCAAATAATCATCGGCACCGATCTCCAGGCCCACCACCCGGTCGAGCGGGTCGCCCTTGGCGGTGAGCATCAGCACCGCCGCGCTCGACTCGGCCTTGATGCGCCGGCACAGGTCCAGCCCGTCGGCGTCGGGCAGCATCAGATCCAGGATGACCAACTCGGG
Organism: Comamonadaceae bacterium; assembly: GCA_027486755.1. Lineage (GTDB taxonomy): Bacteria > Pseudomonadota > Gammaproteobacteria > Burkholderiales > Burkholderiaceae_C > Polaromonas. The sequence continues at coordinate 9,318 of JAIXOM010000035.1, forward strand.
CGCCTCATCCACCAGGGCCCGCATGCCGTCGGCGCCAGTGGCCGCATGGGCCACGGTCCAGCCGCTTTGGCGCAGGTAGTCGGTCACCATGGCTGCCAGGCGGGCATCGTCGTCGATGAGCAGCAAGCGTGTCATGGGGCTAATGTGTCAAGAATGGGTCAATGGCGCTTGAGGCCGAGGTAAAGATGTGTGAAGAACCGGCCCACGCCAGAGGCATCGCTCAGGCCTGCGGAGCCAGACGCCGGCTGGCCCAGGCCACCAGTATGAGCACCGGCAAGCCCATGAGCGTGGTCAGCACGAAGAACCACGGATAGCCTAGCGCATCGACCATGGCGCCCGAGTAACCGCCAAGGGTTTTGGGCAGCAAGGTCATGAGCGAGCTGAAGATGGCGTACTGAACAGCGGTGAATGAGACATGGGTCAAACTCGACAAAAACGCCACGAAGGCGGCGCTGGCAAAGCCGGCGGCCAGATTGTCTGCCGCCACCACCGCATACAAGCCCAGCACATGGTGGTCGGCCTGCGCGAGCCAGACAAAGCCCAGATTGGTCAGTGCCGATAGCACCGCGCCCCAAAACAAGGAGCGCATCACACCCAGTCGCGTGGCCAGTAGCCCGCCCCAAAAGCCGCCCACGATGCTGACCACCACGCCAAAAGTTTTGACCGCATTGGCAATCTCCACCTTGGAAAAGCCCAGGTCTTGGTAGAACACGTTGGAGATCACGCCCAGCACAATGTCGGAGATGCGGTACAGCCCCACCAGGGCCAGGAGCAACCAAGCAGTCCGTGCGCCATAGCGCCTGAAAAAATCGAGTACCGGCATCACCCATGTGTCATGTGCCTGCTTGGCGCTGGCCAGGCCCAGCTTGACCAGCGTCGCCCCCACTGCGAATGCCGCCGCCAGCGACAGCGCCATGCGCACCGCTTCCAGCAGCAAGCCCAGCAGCGGGCCGATCTTGACCGTTCCCCATAGATCGCCCCACAGCCAGAACACGCCCACGAAGGCCAGCACGCTCGCCAAAAACACGGCCAGTAAACGCAGGTGCTCGCTCGACGGCTGTCGTTCGGCCTGCGCGCTGGCCGCAGGCTCGCGGGTCACCAGCGTGGTGAGCATGCCCACCAGCATGGTGGTGGCCATCACGACGTAGGTCCACTGCCAAGCGCTGTATAGGTAGGCGCCCTTGCTTGAGCCCCAGTAAGTGGCCAAATACAAAGCGCCTGCGCCGGCGGCGATCATGCCAAGGCGGTAGCCCGCGATGTAGGCCGATGACAACAAGCCCTGCTGCTCGGGCGCGGCAATCTCGATGCGATAAGCGTCGATCACGATGTCTTGCGTGGCCGAGGCAAAGCCCAGAAGCACCGCAAACAGCGCCATCCGGGTGAGCGCGTCCGCACCGGCCGAAGGATCGGTGCTGGCCATGCCCAAAATCGCCAGCACCACCCCCAATTGCGCCAGCAGCATCCAGGCGCGGCGCCGGCCCAGTCGGGCCGACAGCAGCGGCAGGGGCAGCCGGTCGACCAGCGGCGCCCAGACAAACTTGAAGGAATAGCCCAGCGCGGCCCAGCTGAAAAAAGTCACGGCCTTGCGCTCCACCCCGGCCTCGCCCAGCCAGAGCGACAAGGACGAAAAGATCAGCAAAATCGGGATGCCGGCCGAAAACCCCATGGCCAGCAAGCACAGCACACGCCAGTCCCACAAAGTAGCCAAGGTCTGACGCCAGGTCAGACGGACGATGGGCGGTTCGGTAGGGCTCATGGTCGCATTGTGCACAGGAGCAAGCTTGGCTGGCCCAGGGGTTGACAAGGCAGACCTCAGGCCCCGCGGGTCGCCAGGGCCGACGACTCCCCATCCGTTCAGAAATTCCCTATCATTAGCGCCATGTGTTGGCTTTGTGACCTCAAGACCCCTGGGCCCGCGAGCCCCGATGCGCCCCCGACCGGCCGCTGGAATAGCCGCCGAGGCTTTTTGCTGGCTGCCGCCCTGACAAGCCCTGCCCTGGCACAGGTTGATGTCGGCAAGTCATCGGCTTTTGCCAAACTGGTGCCAGCCGAAGATGTTGAGCGATCAGCGGCCACCCAGTACCAGGAGATGCTCAAGCAGGCTGCCAGCAAGAACGCTTTGGCGCCGGCCGATCACCCGCAACTGCTGCGCCTGCGTCGCATCGCTGACCACCTGATCCCGTTTGCTCCCCCCTGGAATCCACGCGCGCGCACTTGGAGGTGGGAAATTAATCTGCTGGGCAGCAAGCAGATCAACGCGTTTTGCATGCCCGGCGGCAAGATCGCCTTCTACAGCGGCATCCTCGACGAATTGAAGCTCAATGACGACGAGGTGGCCCAGATCATGGGCCATGAAATTGCCCACGCCCTGCGCGAGCACGCCCGCGCCCGCATGGGCAAGGGCGCGGCCACCAGCATCGGTGCTGGCATCTTGTCGCAGGTGCTGGGCCTGGGCGACTTGGGGCGAACCGTGACCAACTATGGCGCCGAACTGCTGACCCTGAAGTTCAGCCGCGACGACGAAACAGAGGCCGATCTGGTCGGCCTGGAGCTGGCTGCCCGGGCCGCCTACGACCCGCGGGCCGGCGTCACCCTGTGGCGCAAGATGCAGGCAGCCAGCAAAGGGGCGCCGCCGCAGTGGCTGTCGACCCACCCGGCCGGTACGACTCGCATCGCCGAAATCGAAAAAACCCTGCCACAGGTGCTGCCCCTGTACGAGAGCGCCGAGCGCAGGTAAGCCTGCGCCTGCGTTGCGCGCCGGGCACGCGCAGGCATTGAGGCTCGATTCGGCGGGCGGCTCATCCGGGGGCGCTGGCTTACACGTGCTTGCGTGCACGCTGACAGACGCCTGGGCTGAGGCGGGCTAAGGTCGGGTTGTGTCTTCGCGACAGACGTGGACCTCACCCCGAGACCAGCACCACCCGCCTATCCACTGAACTCCTGCGCCGAGCCGGCGACCGCCCCGAGGGGGCCCGCCCGATCGGCCACCCCTGCCTGTGGCCCGCAAACCCCGACCGACCATCACCGACATCCTGATTCAGGAGCCCGCCATCCGCGTCTACGGCGCGGTTGACGAGGCCTTTTTAGGCCGCTTCCTCGATCAGCTCAAACCGCTGCGTGGCCGCACCGATCCGCTGGTGTTCGAGCTGTCGACCGCCGGTGGCGATGCCGACCTGGCCCGCCGCATCGCTGAAGAAATCCGCCTGTGCCGCGATGTCGGCGGCATGGACCTGCACTTTGTCGGCAAGGCCATGGTCTATTCGGCCGGCGTGATGATCATGGCCGCCTTCCCGGTCCAGCGGCGCTTTCTCAGCCGTGACGCGGTGCTTTTGATTCACGAATGGCAGATCGAAAAAGAGATTCGCTTTAGCGGCGCACTCAAGGCCTGCGTCGCCAGCGCCAATGACTTCCTGGCCGAGCTCGAGGTGGCCCGCAAACTGGAATTCCAGACCTTCAGCGACCTGGTCGAAGGCACCAAGCTCAATTACGGCCAGCTCAGTGAGCAGGTGCGCAAGGCCGACTGGTACCTGCTGGCCGACGAGGCCTTGTCCATGGGCTTGGTCAGTGCCTTGGTGTGAGGCAGACCCCCTCGGACCGAGGCCGGCCCTCACAGTGCCAACTGATACTCCACCGTCAGCGGCGCGTGGTCCGAAAACCGCTCGGCCTTGTACACCGCCTCGCTGCGCGCCAGCGCTGCCAAGGTGGGCGTGGCCAGGTGGTAGTCGATGCGCCAGCCCACGTTCTTGGCCCAGGCCTGGCCGCGGTTGCTCCACCAGGTGTAGGCCTCCTCGGCGGCCGTCGGCTGCAGGCGTCGGTAGACGTCAACCAGGCCTGCGCCCAAAGCGGTGCCTGGCTGCGCTGCGCCGGCGTTGAGTTCATCGGCCGCCGCGTTGGCCACATCGACGTCGTGTCCCAGCAAGGCGCTCATCCAGGCGCGCTCTTCAGGCAGAAAGCCCGAGTTCTTGAGGTTGCCCTTCCAGTTCTTGAGGTCGATCGCCTGATGCGCAATATTCACATCGCCGCACAAGATGAATTCACGCTGCGCCTTCAGGCCCAGCAGGTGCGGGTAGAACTCGGCCAGGAAGCGAAACTTGGCCTCCTGTCGCTCGGGGCTTGATGAGCCGCTGGGAAAGTAGCAGCTGATGAGGGACAGCTTAGGCGCCCCCTTGCGGCCGGGGCTGTCAAAGCGCAGCTCAACATAGCGGCCCTCCGCATCGAACTCGCCCGAGCCAAAGCCGATGATCACGTCCGACGGTTCGTGGCGGGTGTAGATGCCTACGCCCGAATAGCCCTTTTTCTCGGCAAAATGAAAATGCCCATGCAGGCCCGCCAGCTCTTCGAATTGGCCGGCCACATCGGCCTCTTGGGCCTTGAGTTCTTGCACACACATACAATCCGGGCGCTCTTTTTCGAGCCAGGCTTGCAGGCCTTTGCGACTGGCCGAGCGGATGCCGTTGAGGTTGAGGCTGGTGAGTTTGAACAAGGATGATCCCTATGACGACGACAGGCGCGCACGATACGCTGGCTCAGGACTTCGTGCAATTTTCCCTCGATTGTGGCGTGCTCAAGTTCGGTCAGTTCAAGACCAAAGCCGGTCGCATGAGCCCCTACTTCTTCAACGCGGGCCTGTTTGACGACGGCGCCAAGCTCGGACGGCTGGCCGCCTTCTATGCCCAGCGTTTGCTGGGCAGTGGCATCGAATTCGACATGATCTTTGGCCCGGCCTACAAAGGCATTCCTTTGGGCGCGGCCGTCAGCATCGAGCTGGCCCGGCTGGGCAAGGTGGTGCCCTTTGCCTACAACCGCAAGGAGGTCAAGGACCATGGTGAAGGCGGCGCACTGGTGGGCGCGCCCCTCAAGGGCCGGGTGCTGATCGTCGACGATGTGATGAGCGCCGGTACCGCCGCGCGCGAAGCGATCGCGCTGATTGAAGCGGCCGGCGCTACGCCGCATGCGGTGGCCATTGCCCTGGACCGGCAGGAGATGGCCACCGAGCAGCAGGCCGACGGCCAAGTGGCCGATGTGCCGCACAGTGCGGTGCAGTATGTGCAAAGCGTCCTGGGTCTGCAGGTCTGCGCGATCGCCCGCCTGGAAGACCTGCTGGCCTACCTGGCCGGGCCGTCCAGTGGCAACAGCGGTGACCACGGTGGCGAGCTCGGCCAGCACCTGCCCGCGGTACAGGCCTATCGCGACCGTTACGGCGTCTGAGCCTGAGTTTGTGAGAGCGCCGCCCCCGGCGCGAGGCCGCCCAAGATCAGGCCCGGCTTGCTGGAGTCCCTGGGTACTTTGGAACGGCGGGCCATAGGGGGACACCATCGCTATACTTGTATAGCAAATCCCTAGGAGCGATCATGCTTGCCATCCGACTGCCCGAGGACATCGAGACCCGCCTTGGCCACCTGGCACAGGAAACCGGGCTGACCAAGACCGCTTTGGTGCGAGAGGCCATCCTCGAGCACATCGACGACCTGGAAGACTACTTCCTGGCCGAAGCCCGCGCCCGCAAAAATCGTAAAGCCATTTCGCTTGAGGACGTGGAGCGTGAGCTTGGCTTGGCTGATTGAGTTCGACCCGGACGCCCTCAAAGACCTGCGCAAACTGGACAAACCCATTCAGGTTCGGCTTGTTGGTTTTTTGCGCACCCGCATCAGTCCGCTTGGCAACCCGCGTGATATCGGCGAAGTCCTGTCGGGCCAGAAGCTGGGCAATTACTGGAAGTACCGCGTCGGCGACTGGCGAATCATCTGCGACATACAAGACCAGCGCATCGTGATCCGCGTCCTGCGCATAGGCAATAGGCGCGAGATTTATCGCTGACGTTGCCCCGGCGCGATGCAGGCGGCGGGCAGGCGCCCTCAAACCAAAGGATCTGCCCTCTGGCCGTTGAGGAAATCGAGCTTGCCCAGCACCACGCCGTTGTGCCGCAGGATGTTGTAGCTGGTGGTGACGTGAAACATCACATTGGGGACGGTCCAATACAGCGCATAGTCCAGCGCCGGCATGCGCCGGGTGTTGCCATCGCCGCCCGTCCAGACGATGTCTTGCGCCTCGCGCCCGTCCAGGCTGGAGGCGGGCACACCATCGAGCCAGGCCAGGGTGCGCTCGATCAGTGCGATCAGCTCAGCCAGGGTGTTTTCGCCGTGCGGGGTCAGGCTGACATGCAGGCCTGCCATGCGGGCTACCGCCGCCTGGCTGATATCGCAGGCATAGAAGATCTGTCCCCGCAGCGTATGCATATCGGGGCTGAGCCGATATTGCAGCAGGGCCTGCTCGTCATAGCCGCGCGCGGCCACATCGGCCTGCGCCTTGCGCAGCAAATGCGCCAGATTGCGCAGGAAGCGGCTGAGCACCGAGACGCTGGCTGTGTGCAGGGAAATCGCTGTCATGGTGAATGCACGCGGGCCCACTTGCGCAAGCGGGCCCGGTTTGGATTCAGGCCGCGGCGCCAGAGAGGAAGTCGAACTTGCCGACGGGCACGCCGTTGTGGCGCAGGATGTTGTAGGCGGTGGTGATGTGGAAGTACATATTGGCCGTGGCCCAAGTCTTCACATAGGCCTCCGCCGTCATGGTGCGCGAACCGGTTTTGCCCACGGTGAAGGTGATCTCCTTGCTCTCCAGGCCATCGAGGGCGTTGGCCGGTACGGTCTTGAGCCAGGCCACGGTGTTGTCAACCCGGGTGATCAACTCGGCCAGCGTGTTTTCCACGTTGTCGTACTTGGGCGCATCGAGCCCGGTGATGCGCGAGACGCACAGTTTGGGCGCATCACAGGCGATGAAGATCTGGTTCTTGAAAGGCAGCATGTCCGGTGAGAGGCGGTATTGCACCAGCGCCTGCTCGTCATAGCCACGGGCCGCCACATCGGCCTGGGCCTTGGTCAGCAGATGGCGCAAATTGCCCAGGAACAGGGTGAAGACGGGCAGCGAGGCGGTCGATAGGGTGGTGGACATGGCAGAGGACTTTCCAAAAAAAGGGACGCCGAAGTATGCCCGATCGGGCCGATTCATGGCTGCAGCCTTCTTGAGCAAGGCCAGGTCCGGCAATGACTTGGCCAAGCTGCCGATACAAATCCGGCGGACAAACGGGCGTGATGTAGCACCCAAGATGTACATGATGGTAATATACCAGCTATGGTGGATCTCTCCCTCATCGTCGGCTTTCAATGGGATGCGGGTAATGCCCGCAAGAACGACAAGCACGGTGTCACCATGGCAGAGGCCGAGCAAGTATTTTTTAATGCCCCTTTGCTTTTGCTCGACGATGTAGCGCACAGCCAAAGCGAGGTGCGCCTTCATGCGCTGGGCCAATCCGACGAGGGTCGCCGCCTGCACATCACCTTCACCTTGCGTCGCTCAGGTGAGTTGATTCGTGTGATTTCCGCGCGAGACATGCACAGAAAGGAGCGCAGTGCTTATGAACAAGCCGACAGCTAAGCAACCGATCCCCAAGTTCAAGACGGAGGCGCAGGAGCGCGCCTATTGGGAATCAAACGACTCGAGTTCGCATGTGGACTGGTCCAAAGCGCAGAAGGTCCGCTTGCCTAATTTGCGCCCCAGCACCAAGACCATTTCACTGCGACTGCCGCAGCATCTGCTGGACAGCATCAAGGTGGCCGCCAACGCACGGGATGTGCCTTATCAGTCACTGATCAAGGTGTGGCTGCAAGAAAAATTGCACAGCCAGTGAGGTAATTCGGCGGCTGGAGTTTTTAGGTATGCCGGTTTGCCCGGCAGGCCAGGAAAAAAGCCGCATCTTCAATCACTCGGCAAAGCTCCAGTGCATCGTCCCGACTTGCCCTCGCTCGCCTTCATGATCGGCATGCACAGTGCATCTGACGGCCAGCGCTGCGGCTGAAGCGCAATATCGGAATTTGCGCTTCACAAATGAAGCGCAAAAACCTAAAATGCGCTTCATGTTCATCTGGCGAGCATCGCAATGGCCTGAATTTCAGGTCGATCTGGCCGCACTGCAAGCGCCGCTGGCCTCCGCGCGCTATGCGCAGGGGCGGGCGGTAGGCTTGGCTGGCCACCTGCACCTGATGGACCTGGGTGCCTTGCAACTGCAGGGCTGGGCTGACGAGGCCATCGCCACCGCGCAAATCGAAGGCGAAGTTCTGCAACTCAATTCGGTGCGGGCCTCAGCCGCACGGCGCCTGGGTCTGGCCGAGGCCGGCAAGGCCGAGCGTGATGCCCGCACCGAAGCCACGCTCGATGTGCTGCAGGCGGCCATCGCGCAAAGCCAGCAGCCCTTGAGCCATGCCATCTTGCATGGCTGGCACGCCGCCCTGTTCCCCACCGGGCGCAGCGGCATCCACAAGATCCGCACAGGTGCCTACCGCAACCACGCCGACCCCATGCAGATCGTGACGCCCCGACTGGGTAAGCCCGACCTCGTGCATTTCCAGGCCCCCGACTCGGCCGATGTGCACGGGCACATGACGCAGCTGATCGACTGGTTCAACCGCAGCCTGGGCCAAACCGACGGCCTGGTGCGCGCCGCCATCGCCCACCTGTGGTTTGAAGCCATACACCCGTTTGAAGACGGCAACGGCCGTCTCGGCCGCGCTCTGTCGGAAATGGCGCTGGCGCAAGACCTCAAAACCGACCAACGCCTGTGGAGTCTGTCGCAGCAAATCTGGCAGGATCGGGCGGGCTATTACGCCGAGCTACAGGCGGCTACCGGGCAAGCAAACATGGACGTGACGCCATGGGTGGCGTGGTTTGTAGGCTGCGTCCACCAGGCGGCCCATACCGTCTGGGAGCAAATGCAAAGCGCCATCCACAAAACCCGCTTCTGGACGGCGCTGCGCGAGCAGCATGCAGCATTGACGCCCACCCAAACAAAGGCCATCAACAAACTCTACGACGCGGGTCCTGCAGGCTTTGCCGGGGGTATGAGCACCGCGAAGTATGTCAGTCTGTGCGGCGTATCACGCGCCACGGCCTACCGCGAACTCACCGCTTTGTGCGAGATGGGGGTGCTGGTGCAGACGGGGGTGGGGCGGGGAACGCGGTATAGGATGCGTGAGTGACGTTGATGACCACCCGATACCATTAGCAAGCAATGGATCTCATCCCTGGCAGCTACGAAGCTATCTTGACGCGCCGCCTGCAAGAAGCCTTGCAAGGTATGGATGGCTCTTGGTCGCACCAATTGGCCAAACTCGAGTCAGCCGAAGCAGCGGATAGGCTGGCCCTGCACTTGTCTCGCGTCATTGAAAAGGTACTGTCTGCCATGCCCAGTGAGGACCGCGTCAGTGCAGGCACGCAATTGATCTGTGAATTAATTGCTCAAGCCCTCCGCGGTAGGCTGCCCATTCTTGAGGGCGAGATCCCCGCTCAAGCAGGGGCATTGCTGGCCCAAGTGGCTAAGCGCTTGCCCGACGGTGCGGCGCCCAAATTGCAGTCGCCAGTCGTGCCTTTGTTGGACACCGCCTTGATGACCAACGCGCCGGGTGAGCCGCGTCTGGGGTCACAACTGGCGTCAGAAATTCCATCGGCTGACGGCATTGACTTGATCATGGCATTCATTCGCCGCAGCGGAATTGCGCCCATGCGTGAAGCATTGGCCGGGCATTTGAGATCCGGCAAAACCATGAGGATCTTGACCACGACCTACACGGGGTCGACAGAACCAGCAGCACTTGAAGATTTGCAAGCCATGGGAGCGCGAATTCGTGTCTCTTATGACACCTCGGTCACCCGCCTGCATGCTAAAGCATGGGTGTTTCACCGCTTCAATGGGTTTTCAACCGGATACATCGGTTCGTCCAACCTCACCCATTCAGCGCAGGTGCATGGGCTAGAGTGGAATCTGCGGGTATCGGCCGCACGCAACAGCAATGTGCTTGAGCGCATGGCTGCGCTGTTTGAGTCATGCTGGAACAGCGAAGAGTTCATAGACTTTGAGCCGGCGGTGTTCCGAGCCGAGCTCGCCAGACAAAGCAGCAAGCCGGGCCAGCAGCAAATCGGAGTGCTACCTGCTATTGAGCTGCGGCTTGAACCCTTCCAAGAGCAGTTGCTCGAGTGCATAGCGCTCGAACGAGCTCGGGGGCACCATCGCAACCTGCTGGTATCGGCCACGGGTACCGGTAAAACAGTCATGGCGGCAGTGGACTACGCGCGGCTACGAAACACCCTGCCAGGCTCTCGTTTGCTGTTCATTGCCCACAGAAGAGAAATCTTGGATCAATCGCGTGCCACCTTCCAGTACGCCTTGCGCGACGCATCGTTTGGCGAACTATGGGTCGATGGTGAGCGACCTGAACACTATGAGCATGTGTTTGCCTCGGTGCAAAGTTTGTCGCGCATAGACCTGGCACTGTTGAGCGCCAGGCACTTTGATGTGGTTATCGTGGACGAATTCCATCACGCAGCTGCACCTACCTATGGCGCGCTGCTGGCTCATCTGCAACCTCAGGAATTGCTGGGCTTAACTGCAACCCCAGAGCGTTCTGACGGGCAATCGGTCATGCAGTGGTTTGATGGGCGCTTGGCAGCCGAGCTGCGTTTGTGGGACGCGATCGACAAGCAGCGCTTGGTCCCATTTGCGTATTACGGAATAGCTGACAACACCGACCTCAGGCAAATTCCATGGCGACGCGGTCGTGGCTATGACACCAACGCGCTGAGCCAACTACTTACAGCTGATGATGCCTGGGCGCGCATGGTGATTGATCAATTGAGGCGCAAGGTTGACCGCTTGGCCGAAATTAGGGCCTTGGGCTTTTGTGTGTCGGTCAGCCATGCCCACTTCATGGCCAGAGTGTTCAATGCCCACGGTGTTGCATCAGTGGCGGTATCTGGGGACTCAACGACCGATGAGCGGGAACAAGCACTGCGCCGATTAGCCGCAGGCGAATTGCAAGTCGTTTTCTCTGTTGATCTGTTCAACGAAGGCGTGGACGTACCGGCGGTGGATACATTGCTGATGCTCAGGCCGACCGACAGTCCGACACTGTTTTTACAGCAATTAGGACGAGGCCTAAGGCGCCATGATGGCAAGGCGATGTGCACAGTGCTGGACTTTGTGGGGCAGCACCGGCGGGAGTTCAGCTTCGACCGCAGGTTGCGTTCAATCCTGGGCGGAACCCGACAACAGTTGATACAGCAAGTGGAGCAGGGGTTCCCACTGCTGCCTTCGGGCTGTCATATGGCGCTTGAAGGTGTGGCAAGAGACCGGGTGTTGCAAAGCTTGAAGGACGCAGTTCCTAGGGGCCTAATTGGCATGGCCAATGAACTTCGCTCCATGCGTCAAGCGGGTGCCTCAATCAGCTTGGCTAATTTTTTAGCGCACAGCGGCTTGGATCTTGAGGACATCTATGCCCATGGTCGAAGTTGGAGTGACCTGCTGGCATCTGCCGGGGAAGACTTGGCGCCCAGCGGACCTTACGAAACTGCCTTTCGCAAAGCCTGCGCACGTTTGCTGCATCTGGATGATCCGGGCCGTCTGAATGCATACATAAAGTGGCTTTCGCAGCCGGTACCGCCAGACGCTGGGAAACTCAGTAAAGCACAAGGCCGCTGGTTGCGCATGCTGCTTTCGGCTTTGACCTCGTCCGTCGATGCAGTCAGTGAGCTCGTAAGCGCAGAGTGCGCACGGGTGATCTGGGCGCACCCGCAGGTGCGTGCTGAACTGCTGGAGTTGTTTGGCTTACTTGAACAACGAATCCACCACCTGGGCCACGCATTGACTGAGAAAATCGATGTGCCGCTGCGAGTACATGCCCGTTACAGCCGAACCGAAATCCAGGCTGCTTTTGGCGATGCGCCTGAGGGCCTTTCCGAGCACGATCGAATTCAGGTCCCGCCATGGCGCGAGGGCGTGAGGTTTATGCGGCAGGAGCGTTGCGATGTTTTCCTGATCACCCTGACCAAGACCGAGAAGCGGTTTTCTCCAAGCACACGCTACCGCGACTACGCGATCAGCAGAAGTCTTTTCCATTGGGAAAGTCAGTCGCGCACTACCGCTGATTCGCCTACTGGGCGGCGCTACCAAGAGCACCGATCGCAGGGCACGGGCATCATGTTGTTTGTGCGTCTTAACGCTGACGACCGTGCGTTCTATTTTCTAGGCCCTGCCAGCTACCTGAGCCACCAAGCTGAGATGCCGATGCAAATCACCTGGAGGCTGACTTACCCCCTGCCGGCGGACTTGTTCATGGCTTATCGCGCGGCTGCCGCCTGACAAGAGCCCGTCTGTTGCTCAATTTAGCAACGCCGTCAATGGCACCACTTCCACATTCGGCGCCAAAGCGTAGCGCTGATGGCCAGGGTAGACCACATACAGCTTATCGAGCTTGAGATCGCTCAGCGCCACGCGCATGCTGGCCGTCAAACCCGGCGCATCGCTGCGTTTGAACTCCACGCCAACGCGTTGTTGGTCTTTGAAGATCAACAGATCGAGCTCCGCGCCTTGGTGGGTGGCCCAGAAATAGGCCTGGTCGGGTTGCGCAATGCGCAGAACCTGCCCCAGAAGAAAGGAACTGTATCTGCGCGCAACCAATTGGCTGAGGCTTAGGGCGCCTACTGCATTCGCGGGCCGCTATCACGCACCATGAAAATCGGTCATGGCATGGCCGATTTTCATGGTGGAAAACTCACTCAACTCAGCTTCTTGAGCAGCAAAGCATGGACCTGCCCCGGGTTGGCCTTGCCCTTGCTCGCCTTCATGATCGGGCCGACCAGGCCGTTCAAGGCCTTGGCGTTGCCGGCTCTGTATTCGGCCACGTTCTTGGGATTGGCGGCCAGCACTTCGTCGATGATTTTTTCGAGTTCGCCGCTGTCGCTCATCTGTTTGAGGCCTTTGGCCTCGATGAGGGCGTCCACCTCGCCGCCTTCGGTCCACAGGGCGTCGAACACTTGGCGCGCCGCGTTGTTGCTGATGGTGTTGTCGCTGATGCGGCCGATCAGGGCGGCCAGTTGTGCAGCGCTCACCGGTGTCTGTTCGATGCCGATGTCGGCGGCGTTCAAGCGGCGTGACACCTCACCCATGATCCAGTTGCTGGCCAGTTTGGGCTGGCCGCAGGCTTTGGCGCTGGCTTCGAAGTAGGCCGCCATGGCTTTGCTCTGGGTCAGGGTGGTGGCGTCGTATTCGGGCAGGCCGTAGTCGGCCACAAAACGCGCCGCCATCACGCGCGGCAGTTCGGTCATCTCGCCCTTGACGCGCTCGACCCAGTCGCGGCCTATCACCAGCGGCGGCAGGTCGGGGTCGGGGAAGTAGCGGTAGTCGGCCGAGTCTTCCTTGGTGCGCATGGCGCGGGTCTCGCCGGTGTCGGGGTCGAACAGCACGGTGGCCTGCACGATCTTGTGACCGTCTTCAATCTGCTCGATCTGCCAACGTAGCTCGAAGTCGATGGCCTGCTGCATGAACTTGAAGGAGTTCAGGTTCTTGATCTCGCGCCGGGTGCCCAGCGCCGCGCCCGGCTTCCTGACCGATACATTGGCGTCGCAGCGGAAAGATCCTTCCTGCATATTGCCGTCGCAGATGCCGATCCAGGTGACGATCTTGTGCAGCTCTTTGGCATAGGCCACCGCCTCCTCGCTGGAGCGGATGTCGGGCTCGGTCACGATTTCTAGCAGCGGCGTGCCGGCGCGGTTGAGGTCGATGCCCGACTGGCCGATGAAGTCCTCATGCAGCGACTTGCCCGCGTCTTCTTCCAAGTGGGCGCGCACCAGGCGCACGGCTCTCTTCTCATCGCCCAGGTAGAAGGAGACCTCGCCGCCTTGCACCACCGGGATCTCGAACTGGCTGATCTGGTAGCCCTTGGGCAGGTCGGGGTAGAAGTAGTTCTTGCGCGCAAAGATGCTGCGCTCGGCCACATGGGCATTGACCGCCAGGCCGAACTCGATGGCGCGCTCGACCGCACCGCGGTTCATCACCGGCAGCGTACCCGGCAGGGCCAGGTCGACCGCGCAGGCCTGGGTGTTGGGCTCGGCGCCGAAGGCCACGCTGGCACGGCTGAAAATTTTGCTGAGGGTCGACAGCTGGGTGTGTGTTTCAAAGCCGATCACGACCTCGTAGCCCTGGACAAGTAGCTTGGACATATCAGACACCCTCTGGCTTGCGAAGGTGAACATCGCTGACCTGCTGCAGGCGGTGCGCCACATTGAGCAGCCGCGCCTCCTGAAAGTAGTTGCCGATCAGCTGCAGCCCCACCGGCATGTTGTGGGCGCCAAAACCTGCCGGCACGCTCAGGCCCGGCAGTCCTGCCAATGAAGCCGGCAGGGTGAAGATGTCGGCCAGGTAGTCGGCCACCGGGTCGCCTGCGTTCTGCCCGATCTCCCAGGCCACGGTGGGTGCGACCGGCCCGGCGATGACATCGCATTGCCCGAAGGCGTCTTTGAAGTCTTGCGCGATCATGCGGCGGATTTTCTGAGCCTGCAGATAGTAGGCGTCGTAGTAGCCGTGGCTGAGCACATAGGTGCCGGTCATGATGCGGCGCTTGACCTCGCTGCCGAAGCCCTCGGCGCGAGACCTTTTGTACATGCTCTCCAGGTCGCTGTAGCTTTTGGCGCGGTGGCCAAATTTGACGCCGTCATAGCGGCTCAGGTTGGAGCTGGCTTCGGCCGGCGCGATGATGTAGTACACCGGGATGGCCAGCTCGGTGCGCGGCAGGCTGATGGGCACCAGGGTGGCGCCCAGCCGGGTCAGTTCGGCCAGCGCGCCGTCGACGGCCGTGCGCACGTCGGCGACCAGGCCTTCGCCAAAGAACTCCTTGGGGATGCCGATGCGCAGGCCGGAAAGATCGTCATTCAGTTTGGCGCTGAAGTCTTCGGCCGGCACATCCAGCGAGGTGGAGTCGCGGTCTGGGTCGGGGCCGCACATGGCACTGAGCAAGAGTGCGCAGTCCTCGGCGCTGCGGGCCATAGGCCCACCCTGGTCCAGGCTGGAGGCGTAGGCAATCATGCCGTAGCGGCTGGCGCGCCCGTAAGTGGGCTTGATGCCGGTGATGCCGCAAAAGCTGGCGGGCTGGCGGATCGAGCCGCCGGTATCGGTACCGGTGGCTGCCGGCACCAGGCGGGCGGCAATCGCAGCGGCACTGCCGCCCGAGGAGCCGCCGGGCACGCGGCTGGTGTCCCAGGGGTTGTTCACCGCGCCGTAGGCGCTGTTCTCATTGCCCGAGCCCATGGCAAATTCATCGCAGTTGAGCTTGCCCAGCGTGACCATGCCGGCATCGGCCAAGCGGGTCACCACGGTGGCGTCAAAGGGCGAGCGGTAGCCCTCCAGCATCTTGGAGCCGGCGGTGGTCACAAAGTCGCGGGTGACAAAAATGTCTTTGTGGCCCAGGGGCACGCCTTCGAGCGGGCCGCCCGTGCCTGCGGCCAGGCGGGCGTCGCTGGCTTGGGCCTGGGCCAGCGTGGCCTCGGGGTTGAAGGCCAGGAAGCTGCCGCTGCGGTCTGCCTGAGCGCGGGCCAGGAAGTGCTGCGCCGTTTCAAGAGCCGAAAACCGCCGGGCTTTGAGGCCGGCGGCCAGTTCGGCCACGCTCATATCGTGCAAGGAATTGGAGGGCTTGCTCATGGCCGGCCTTACTCGATCACCTTGGGCACCAGAAACAGGCCGCGCTCGACGGCCGGTGCACTTTGCTGGTTGGCCTCGCGCTGGTTGGGCTCGCTGGCCACGTCCTCGCGCAGGCGCAGGGCAGCCGCGGCGGCCAGCTCGACCGGGTGCGCCATGGGCTCGATGCCCTGGGTGGGCACCGCCGCCATCTGAGCGACCAGGCCGAAAAAGCCGTTGATCTGACTCAGCGCGCGCTCGGATTCCTCGGGCGGCAATTCAAGGCGGGCCAGATGGGCCACGCGGGCAATGTCTTGGGCGGTCAGGGCCATGGGTCGGTGCAAGGCAAGAAGGCGCCGACACAGGCCCGAAGGGGCCGGCCGGAGCCAAGAATAAAGGGATACAAATCTGGGCTGTTTTGCCCCTGAAAGAACCGTTTCAGGCTGGTCCTTGCGTTATTATCCTGCCTTTGGCTCAGCGCCCGACGGCCAGAGCGCTGTGGCCCCGCCGGCAAACCGGGCCCGGCCGAGACGCTGGCCAGCTAGACCCCACGACCTCTTGATGACGCGACCGACCTGGGCAAACCGCCGGGCCGGCCTGCAATGGACCTCTGACATGTTTGAATCTTTCCGCCGGTACTTTTCCACCGACCTGGCGATCGACCTGGGTACCGCCAACACCCTGATTTTTGTGCCCGACCGCGGCATCGTGCTCGACGAGCCTTCGGTGGTGGCCATACGCCACGAAGGCGGGCCCCAGGGCAAGAAAACCATACAGGCGGTGGGCCACGAGGCCAAGGCCATGCTGGGCAAGGTGCCCGGCAACATCGAGGCCATACGCCCCATGAAGGACGGCGTGATCGCCGACTTCACCGTCACTGAGCAGATGCTCAAGCAGTTCATCAAGATGGTGCACCCGCGCAGCTTGTTCAAGCCCAGCCCGCGCATCATCATCTGCGTGCCCTGCGGTTCGACCCAGGTCGAGCGTCGCGCCATCCGCGAGTCGGCCCTGGGCGCTGGCGCCTCGGTGGTCTACCTGCTCGAAGAACCGATGGCCGCAGCCATTGGTGCCGGCCTGCCGGTCTCGGAGGCCTCGGGCTCGATGGTGGTCGACATTGGCGGCGGCACCACCGAGGTGGGCGTCATCAGCCTGGGTGGCCCGGTTTACAAGGGCAGCGTGCGCGTCGGCGGCGACCGCTTTGACGACGCCATCATCAACTACATCCGCCGCAACTACGGCATGCTCATTGGCGAGCCCACCGCCGAGGCCATCAAGAAGAACATCGGCTCGGCTTTCCCGGGCAGCGAAGTGCGCGAGATGGAGGTCAAGGGCCGCAACCTGGCCGAAGGCGTGCCGCGCAGCTTCACCATCTCGAGCAATGAGATCCTTGAGGCCCTGACCGAGCCGCTGAACAACATCGTCTCGGCGGTCAAGAATGCGCTGGAGCAGACGCCGCCCGAGCTGGGCGCCGACATCGCCGACCGCGGCATGATGCTGACCGGCGGCGGCGCCCTGCTGCGCGACCTCGACCGTCTGCTCAGCGAAGAGACCGGCTTGCCGGTGCTGGTGGCCGAAGACCCGCTGACCTGTGTGGTGCGCGGCTGCGGCATTGCCCTGGAGCGCATGGACCGCCTGGGTCCCATCTTCACAACGGAGTGAAGGCACACGCCGCGGCCGGCGGCTCGGTGCCTGCCTGACCCATGCCACTCGGTACGCTAGACCGGTCACCCCCGCCGTTTTTCAGGCAAGGCCTGTCGGCCCTGTCCAAGCTCATCATCTTCAGCGCGCTGGCGGTGTTCCTGATGGTGGCCGACGTCCGTCTGGGCATGACCGGCCCCCTGCGCTCGGCCTTGTTCACGGTGTTGCAGCCGCTGCAGTGGCTGAGCCTGCAGCCTGGGCGGGCGGTGCAGTTTGTGGCGCAGCATTTTGAGGACCTGGCCCAAGCGCAGGAGCAGGCAACCCAGGCGCGCAAGGAGCTGTCGCTGCAATTGCTGCGCAGCGGCCAGGTCGAGCAGCTCACTCAGGAAAACCAGCAACTGCGGCAATTGCTGGAACTCAAGCAGCGCATGGAACCATCGGCGCAGGCCGCAGAAATCATCTACGAGGCGGCCGACCCGTATTCGCAAAAGGTGATCATTGACAAGGGGCTGGCAGCAGGCATCGAAACCGGCTCGCCGGTGATCGACGCGGGCGGTGTGATCGGGCAGGTCACGCGGGTGCATCCGCTGGTCAGCGAGGTCACGCTGGTGATTGATCGGGAGATGAGCATTCCGGTGCTCAATCCGCGCACCGGTGTGCGCAGCGTGGCCTATGGCGAGCCGGCGCAAGGCGCCATAGAGCTGCGCTTCATGGCCAGCAATGCCGACATCGCTGAGGGCGACCTGCTGACCACCAGCGGGGTCGACGGGGTCTATCCGGCCGGATTGCCGGTGGCCCGCGTCACGCAGATCCAGCGCCGTGCCGAGTCCACCTTTGCGCGCATTTACTGCAGCCCGCTGGCCCATGTCGGCGCCGCCCGACACCTCTTGGTGCTCAAACCGCTCAAAACCCAGCTGCCGCCCGCGCCCGAACCGGCGCCGGCCAAGCCGGGACGGGGCAAGGGAGGTCGCTCGTGATCATGCCCACCGGCCAGCAGCTGCTGCTGCCGGCCAGCCCCTTGTTCATTGCCTCGAGCCTGTTGGGTGCGCTGCTGCTGAGCATGCTCAGCCAGCAGCCCTGGATGCCCGATGTGATGGCGCTGACCTTGGTGTTCTGGACCATTCATCAGCCGCTGCGGGTGGGCATAGGCGCGGCGTTTTGTTTTGGGCTGGTGATGGATGTGCAGCAGGCGGGCCTGTTGGGCCAGCATGCGCTGGCCTACACGGCGCTGAGTTTTCTGGGCATCATGATTCACCGCCGGGTCTTGTGGTTCCCAGTGCCCTCGCAGGCCCTTCAAGTCCTGCCGCTGATGATGTTCGCGCACCTGTTGGAGTTTTTGGTGCGCCTGGTCAGCGGCGGCGGCTGGCCCGAATGGTCCTATTGGCTTGCGCCGGTGCTGCAGGCCCTGCTGTGGCCGCTGGTCAGCGTGCTGCTGCTGATGCCGCAGCGGCGCGCCCCCGACCCCGACGCCACCCGACCCTTGTGAGCGCGCATGACCCCACTGCGTGACGTCGACATTGAGCTCTCGCGCTTTCGCGACCGCATCATTGCGGCCAGTGTGCTGGTGCTGCTGTGCCTGGGCCTGCTGGCGGCGCGCCTGATTTATCTGCAGATCGTCAAGCACGAGTTCTATCTGGAGCAGGCCGAAAACAACCGCACCGCCATCGTGCCCATCGTGCCCAACCGGGGCTTGATCACCGACCGCAACGGGGTGGTGCTGGCCACCAACTATTCGGCCTACACGCTGGAGATCACGCCCGCGCGGGTCGAGCGCTTGGAAGAGACCATTGATGCGCTGGCACAGGTGGTTGAAATCAGCGCGCGCGACCGCCGGCGCTTTAAGCGCCTGCGCGAGGAGTTCAAGAGTTTCGAATCGCTGCCCATCCGCACCAAGCTCAGCGACGAAGAAGTCGCCCGCTTTGCGGCGCAGCGCTTTCGTTTTCCTGGCGTTGACATCAAGGCCAGGCTGTTTCGCAACTACCCCTATGGCGATCTGGCCAGCCATGTGATCGGCTACATCGGCCGCATCAGCCCCAAGGAAAAAGAGCGCATCGAGGAAGATGATGAGCAGGGCAATTACCGCGGCACCGACTACATCGGCAAGATCGGCGTCGAGCAAAGCTATGAGAAGCAGTTGCATGGCATCACCGGCGTTGAGCAGGTCGAGACCTCGGCCGGTGGGCGCGCCGTGCGACGCTTGTCCAGCAGCCCGGCGACACCGGGCGATACCGTGCGGTTGGCGATCGACATCAAGCTGCAAAAGCTGGTGGAAGACATGTTCGGCGATCGGCGCGGCGCACTGGTGGCCATAGACCCGCGCAACGGTGAGGTGCTCGCCTTTGTCAGCAAGCCCACCTTCGACCCCAATCTGTTTGTCGAGGGCATCGACAGCGAAAGCTGGGCCACGCTCAACGAGTCCATCGACAAGCCCCTGCTCAACCGGGCCCTGCGCGGCACCTATCCGCCGGGCTCGACCTACAAGCCCTTCATGGCCATGGCCGCCCTCGCCACCGGTAAGCGGGCGGCCAATGTGGTCGTCAACGACACCGGGGTGTGGACCTTCGGCGGCCACCAGTTCCGCAGCCATGGCGAGGGGCTGGGCGCTGTTGATATGCATCAAAGCATCGTCAAGTCCAGCAATGTGTACTACTACAGCCTGGCCAATGAGCTGGGGGTCGACGCCATTCATGACTTCATGAAGCCGCTGGGCTTTGGGCAGATCACCGGCATTGATGTCCACGGCGAGGTGCGCGGTGTGTTGCCCAGCCAGGATTGGAAGCGCAAGACCTACAAGCGGCCCGAGCAGCAAAAATGGTATGCGGGCGAGACCATCTCGCTGGGCATAGGCCAAGGCTACAACACCTTCACCATGCTGCAACTGGCCCAGGCCACCGCCACCTTGGCCCAAGGCGGCGCGCAGTACAAGCCCCGCCTGGTGGTCGCCACCCAGGACAGCGTGTCGCAGCGCCTGCAGCCTGTGGCCGTTGCCGCACCCACCGAGCTGGGCTACAAGAGCGAACATGTGGCCTTGATCAAGCGTGCGCTGGCCAGCGTGACCCAGGACGGTACTTCTGCGCGTGTGTTTGCAGGCGCCGCTTATCTCAGCGCGGGCAAGACCGGTACTGCGCAGGCGGTGACCATCGGCCAGAAGGACAAATACAACGCCAGCAAGCTCGAGGAACACCAGCGTGACCACTCGCTGTACATGGCGTTTGCGCCGGTCGATGCGCCGCAGGTCGCGCTGGCGGTGGTGGTGGAAAACGCCGGCTTCGGCGCGGCCCATGCCGCGCCGATTGCGCGCCGGGTGTTCGACTACCTGCTAATGGGCCAGTACCCGAACGATGAAGATCTGGCGGCGGTGCAAAAAGGTCTGGCGGCCAACCCGATTGGCAAGCCGCGCGAGGCCAGCACCCTCGACGTTATGGGCAAGCCTGTGGTGTCCGTCAGCCATCCGATGGCAAGCGCTTCAGCGGCAGGGATCGCAATAGGGACCAGATCAGGGCCCGTAGCAGGGCCCGTATTAGGGCGCACCAACTGAGCGCAAGGCTGGAGCACAGCGGCAAAACGCACCAACTGCGCGCGCCGACTACCTCATCAAGCACCGCTGCAAGCCCTGCGCTAAAAAACTTAGCTCAATAAGTGGCAACGCGGTTGACAGTCCCAGCAAGATTGGGAATAGTCCCTGCCATTCACTAAGGAGTACTCATGAAAAAACTCGTTGCGTCCCTGACCGCCGTTTTGGCGTGCCTGGGCCCAGTCGCGGCACAGGCCCAAGTCAAGTGGGACATGCCCACGCCCTATGCGGACTCGGAGTTCCAGACCAAGAACGATTACCAGTTTGCCGAAGATGTCAAGAAGGCCACCAATGGCGCTTTGGACATCAAGGTGCACAGCGCCAACTCGCTGATCAAGAACCCGGAGATCAAGCGCGCGGTGCAGACCGGCCAGGTGCAGATCGGCGAAATTTTCAAGCCCAACCTGGGGCCGGAAGATCCGGTGTTCGAGCTCGATGCCATTCCGTTTTTTGCTGCCAGCTACAGAGAGGCGCGGGCCCTGCTCGAAGTCTCGCGCCCGGCCATCACCGAGAAGCTGATGAAGCAGGGTCTGCGCGTGCTCTACATGGTGCCGTGGCCCTCACAGGCTTTCTTCACCAAAAAGCCCATCAATTCGGTAGCCGAGCTCAAGGGCTTGAAGATGCGCACCTACAACGCGCAAACCGCCCGCCTCGCACAACTGATGGGTACCGTGCCCACCACGGTGCAGGCCACCGAGATTCCCCAGGCCTTCAGCTCGGGCATCATCGACACCATGTTCACCTCGGCCCCCACAGCGGTGACCACCAAGGCCTGGGACTACACCAAGTTCGTCTATGACACCCAGGCTTGGGTGCCCAAGAACGTGGTCTTCGTCAATGAGCGCGCCTTCCAGGCTCTGCCCGAGGCGGTGCGCAAGGTGCTGCTCGAGCAGGCTGCCCTGGCCGAAAAGCGCGGCTGGGAATGGAGCCAGCGTGACAACGACGAGTCGCCCAAAGTTCTGGTCAAGAACGGCATGAGCCTGACAGCCATCAGCCCGGCCTTCAGCGCCGAGCTCAAGAAGATCGGCGACCAGATGCTCGACGACTGGCTGAAAAAAGCCGGCCCCGACGGCAAGAAAATCGTCGACGCCTACCGCGAAAAACTCAAGTAAAACGACACTGCATGTCCAGCCCGCCCTCAAAGAGAGGCGGGCTTTTTTTCTAAGCAGGTAATCCATGCGTTCTTTTCTCGACAAGCTCTACATGGGAAGCGGCCTGCTGGCCGCTTTCTTTCTCTTCATGATTGGTCTGCTGGTGATGGCACAGGTCTTCGGCCGCATGTTCGACTGGATGATCCCTTCGGCCGACGACTTTGCCCGCCTGTGTCTGGCCGCTTCATCGTTTCTGGCCCTGGCCCACACCCTGCGCCGGGGCGGGCATATCCGGGTGAACTTGCTGCTCGATCGACTGTCTCCCACGGGTTCGCGGGTGCTTGAATTGCTGTGCCTGGGTTTTGGCACTGCGCTGATGGCCTACTTCAGCTACTACTGCTTTGACATGGTGTATGACGGCATCTTGTTCCCCGACTACACCATCGGCCTGATCCCCATCCCGAAATGGATACCGCAGATCGGTATGACGATAGGCGTGGTGCTGCTGTTCATCGCCTTTGCCGATGACCTGGTCTGTGTGATCAGGGGCGAGTTGCCCTCGTATCAAAGAAACGCTTCCGACAACCCTGAAGATCGCCACGCGGCGCACGAGTAATCACCATGGAACAAACCGCAGCCGCCGGCATACTGCTGGTCGCGATTTTTATCTTGCTGGGCGGCGGTCTTTGGATCGCGCTGTCGCTGATCACGGTGGGCGTGATCGGGATCGCCTTTTTCTCCAACGCGCCGGTGGGCAAACTGCTGGCCACCACCGTCTGGGGCCAAAGCTCTGAATGGGCCATGACCGCCTTGCCCCTGTTCATATGGATGGGCGAGATCCTGTTTCGAACGCGCCTGTCCGAAGACATGTTCACCGGCCTGGCGCCCTGGGTGCGCCGGCTGCCGGGACGGCTGCTGCACGTCAATGTGATTGGCTCGGGCATCTTCGCTGCTGTCTCGGGCTCCTCGACCGCCACCGCGGTGACCATCGGCCGAATGACCGTGCCCGAGTTACTCAAGCGCGGCTACAACGAACAGGTGGTGCTGGGCTCGCTGGCTGGTGCCGGCACCCTGGGCATCATGATCCCGCCATCGATCATCATGATCGTCTACGGCGTGGCCGCCAATGTGTCGATTGCGCGCCTGTTCATCGCCGGCATCCTACCCGGGCTTTTGCTGGTGCTGCTTTTCATGGGCTGCATCATGCTGCACGCCTGGACCAACCCGAAAGCGATTCCGCCGGCCGACCCGCCCACCACCTTGGGGCAAAAGCTGTATGCCTCGCGCCGCCTGTTCCCCATCATCACCCTGATCGTGCTGGTGATCGGTTCGATCTATGCGGGCTTTGCCACCGCCACCGAGGCCGCGGGTGTTGGCGTCATGGGCGCGCTGATTTTGGCGGCGCTCACCGGCACCTTGAGCTGGAAGAGCTTTCGCGAAAGCCTGATGCAGGCCACCGAAACCTCCTGCATGCTGGCTTTCATCATTGCCGGGGCGGCTTTCACCACCGTGGCCATGGGCTTTACCGGCATCCCCAAGGCGCTGGCCGAACTGATCATCGAATGGCAGCTGACGCCGGCCATGCTGATTGCGACCCTGACCGTGCTGTATGTGATCCTGGGCTGTTTCCTCGACGGCGTCTCCATGATCGTGCTGACCTTGTCGGTGGTCATGCCCATGATCAACGCGGCCGGCATCGACCCGATCTGGTTTGGCATTTACATTGTGCTGGTGGTCGAGATCGCCACCATCACGCCGCCGGTGGGCTTCAACCTTTTCGTGCTGCAAGGGCTGTCCAAACGGGACATCATCTACATCTCCAAGGGGGCCATCCCGTCCTTCCTGGCGCTGGTGCTGGCCTGCTTACTGCTGTGGTTCTTCCCAGGCATTGCCACCTACCTGCCCTCGGTGATGTACGGCAACTGATCGGCCCGGCGGCCTGGTTCAGCCGAACCAGGCCTTGTGGGCCAAGGCCCACTGGGCGTAAGCGCCGGCCTGCAGCGCCACATCGGCCTGCAGGTCCCAACCCTCGGCCTGGGCGCGAGAGCAACGCAAGGCGCTGCGCTGGCGGCTGAGGTCGTCGAAGAGATCGATATTGGGCGGCTGCGCGCCGTCAGCCAAGGCCCAATCAAAGCTGGGGTCCAGCAACTGCAAGGCCTGGCAAAACACCGACGGGTGCCAGACCCGGCCGGGTGAGAGGTTGTAGATGCGGTGGGCCAATGTATCGGCTTGCAGCATGCCGGCCAGGGCCTGTGCGACCTGCGCCGAATGCACCCAGTCGCGCTGGCCCAGCGGCGCCAGCCGCACCGGCTGGCCTTGCGCCCAGCGCCGCGCAATCTGCCACAGCGGCGACAAGGTGTCGCGTAAGCCGGTATCGCGCTCCCAGGGGCCATACGCGGCGGTGATGCGGGCTAGCGCCACCCGCAGGCCGTGCAGCTCCTCGTAGCGCCGGCCTATGCCTTCAATCGCCACCTTGCCGATGCCGTACAAATTGGCCGGTGAAGTGGGCTGTGTTTCGTCCAGATCCTGGCCCTCAAAAATCGCCTGGCCGTAAACCGCCGAGGAGCTGGCCAGCACCACCCGGCGCACGCCAGCATGCACGCAGGCATCGAGCGCATTGACGGTGCCCATCAGATTGACGTCCAGAATCTCGCGGGTCGCCACCTTCTCACGCGCTTGCGCGGCGGTGATCACCGCGCCGTGAAACAGCTGCGTAGCGCGGTGGTCGCCCAGACACTGCTTGAGCTGCGCGTCGCGGATGTCGCCCTGCACCGTCGTCAGCTGCCCCGGCATGCGGGCAAATTCGGACAGGGCCAGTGCTGGCAGCGGGTCCATCGAATGCGCCAGCACGGTATGGCCGGCCCGCAGCAGATGCTCGATCAGACTCAGGCCGATAAAGCCACTGCCGCCGGTGATGGCGATCACATCAGAGGACATGGCGCCTGCGCGATCGGCGTTCACAGCGCCCGGGCCAGCGCGTGGCCCTCATAGACTGCCTCGAGCGCCGTGCGCGCGCTGATGCAGTCACCGGCCAGATGCCAGTTCGCCCGCTGACCCTGCGCAGCCAAAGCCTTCAGGCCCAGCTCCAGCGCCTGATCGCTGCGCCCGTACTGGGCGCCGACCACGCTGTCAAAACCCTTCTCAAGCAGCACCTCGCCAGTCGATACATCTTCGAGCGTCAAAGTCTGACCGTCATAGGCCAGCAACTGGCGCAGCAGCACCAGGCGCACGCCCTTGTCGCGCAGCCGCTTGCGGTTGGACAGGGTCGAGTAGATGGTGGCGCGCCAGGCAAAGCCGGCCACCGGCGTGAAGACGGTGACTTGCTTGCCCAGATCGGCCAGGTGCTCGATCACCGACAGCGCGGTCCATTCGCCAGTCAGGTCGTAAAACGCCACCCGCTGGCCCAGGGCCTGCGGATCGGCCAGCGCCTGCTCTTGGGTGAGCAAAGCCTGCCCCTGCGGGGGCGTGACCGCACTGGCGCGGGCGCCGGTGGCCACAATCACTTCGTCAAAGCCGGCCTCCAGCACCGCCTGCGGCGAGGCTTCGCGGCCCAGCTCAATATGCACGCCGTGGCGCTTGAGCATCTGCTGCTGGTGATGGAACAGGTGCCCAAAGTCCTGCCGCAAGGCCATGTGCTGCGTCCACAGCAGCTGCCCACCGAGTTGCTGACTGCGCTCCCACAGGGTGACGCTGTGGCCGCGCGCCGCCGCCACCCAGGCCGCCTCGCAGCCGGCCGGCCCACCGCCTATGACCAGCACCCGCTTCGGATTTGCGCTGCGGTCCTGCTCGGCCTCGGGCCAGCGCGCTTCCTGGCCGGCGCGCGGATTGATCAAACAGGTGATGGCGATGTTGCGCTCAAGCCGCTGGGAGCAGCCCTGGTTGCAGCCCAAGCAATGGCGCACCTCGTCGGCGCGGCCCTGCGCGTATTTGTTGACCAGCGCTGGGTCGGCCACATGCGCGCGCGCCATGCCCACCATGTCGGCATGGCCGGCTGCCAGCATGTCCTGCGCGTCTTGCAAGGTGCGGTACTTGCACACGGTGAAGACGGCTGTGTTTAAGGACGCCGCCCGCAGAGCTTGGCGTATGCCTTGCGGCAGGGCGCGAAACTCGGCCACGCCAAACGCCATATCGGCCATTTGCGTGCCCAGCGAATGGCTCATGTGATAGGCCGAGTGCGACACATGGATGAAGTCGATGGCGCAGGCCTGCGCCGCCGCTACCGCGATCTCCTGCGACATCGGCAGGGTCAGCCCGCCGGGCATGAACTCCTCGGCGCTGATGCGTATGCCCAGGCAAAAATCAGGGCCCACCGCTGCGCGCACCGCCTGTAGGACCTCCAGCGGAAAGCGCATTCGGTTTGGCACGCTGCCGCCGTACTCATCGTCGCGCTGATTGGACATGGGCGAGAGAAACTGCTGCAGCAAATGCCCGTGGCCCCAGTGCAATTCAATGCCGTCCATGCCGGCGGCCACCATGTTCAGGGCCACCCGCACATGGGCATCGCGCACCTCGTCCATGCCTTGGCGGTCCAGCGCACGCGGGTGGGTGGCGCCCAGCGACCAGCGCAAATCACTGGCCGAGACGGACACCGTGCGTTCAAACTCGCCGTCGATCTGCCGACCCATGTGGCAGATCTGCGCCATCAGGGCAGCGCCCTCGGCATGCACCGCCTGGGCCACTGCGGCAAAGGCCTCGACCGCGCCGGGCAGGTAGCCGGAGACGCCCTGCGGCCGGCCCAGGGTGTTGTCCATCACCCGGATGGCCTCGAAGATGATGGCGCCGACACCGCCGCGGGCGCGTTCGCGGTGGTAATCCACATGGCGCTGGCTGGGCAGGTGGTGCTCGCCGAAATTGGTGGTGTGCGCCGGCACAAAAATCCGGTTGCGCAAGCTCAAGCGGTTGAGCGTGATGGGCTTGAACACATCGGGGTAGGTGGCATGGCCGGGCAATGTCTGGCTCATCGATGCTCTCGCGCGTAAGGGTGGGTCGGGGTGTGCAGACCATTCTAGGCACAGCAGACCTCGGGATAACCCGCGTCAGACCGGCGCAAAATGACAAGCGCAGGCTCGGGTTTGTAGGCCCCACAGGCACTGTGGAAAGTTGGTAGCATCCACGGGCCGAATGCGGCCAAGTATGGAGAGGACTTGCTCATGACCATGCCCTGGGAAGGGATTGTTTCTGCCGATGAAATTGCCGCCTATGAGGCTGCCGGCTTTGGCCGTCCGCAGCCCCAGGGCAAGCGCCCAGCCTTGCTGATCATCGACGTGCAGTACCGCACGGTGGGCACGCAGCGCCAGCCGTTTTGGGAGTCGATCAAGGAGTTCAAGACCTCCTGCGGCGAGGTCGGCTGGCAAGCGGTCGACCACATCGCGCCTTTGCTGGCCCTGTTTCGCGAGAAGAACCTGCCGGTGCTCTACCCCTATGTGGCGCCGAAGGAAAACTTCGACCTCGGCCGCCTGGCCGAAAAAGTGCCGGCCCTGATGGGCGTGGCCGCCAACGGCTACCAGTTCGTGCCTGAGATCGCGCCGCGCGAACGCGACGTGCTGCTGCCCAAGAAGCATCCGAGCGCCTTCTTTGGCACGCCCCTGGCCAGTTATCTGATCGACCTGCAGGTCGATAGCCTGGTGGTTACCGGCTGCACCACCAGCGGCTGTGTGCGGGGCAGCGTGGTCGATGCCTTTGCTTACAACTTCAAGTGCACCGTGCCGATTGAATGCGTCTACGACCGCAGCGCCACCAGCCATGCGGTCAACCTGTTTGACATGGCGGCCAAGTACGCCGAGGTCAAACCCGTCAGCGAAGTCATGCAACACATCCGTTCCCTGCCCACCGCCCCATGATGAAAAAATTCGACAACAAGTTCAACCGTTATCCCTTCTCGCAACTGCCCAAGCGGCCGGTCTACAACTGGCCCAATGGCAGCAAGCTGGCGGTTTACTTTGCGCTCAACGTCGAGGCCTTCGAATTCGGACGCAACCCCGGGCCTGACTTCACCTCGCTGCCGGCCGCGCCCTTTCACCGCGGCTATGCCTACCGCGACTACGGAAACCGGGTGGGCATCTGGCGCATCCTTGAGCTGTTCGATCGCTACCAAATTCCCCTGGCCATCCTGACCAACACCAGCGTCTACGACGTCTGCCCCGAGGTGCTTGAGCCGTTTCGCGCGCGCGGCGACGAATTCGTCGGCCACGGCCGCACCAATTCCGAGCGGCAGATCGACATGGACGAGGCCACCGAGCGCGCCATGCTGCAAGAGGTGCGCGAGCGCTTCATCCAGGAGGAGGGTAAGCCGCCCAAAGGCTGGCTTGGCCCCTTCATCTCGCAAAGCGCCAAAACCCCCGAACTGCTGCTCGAGACCGGCTACACCTATCAGATGGACTGGTTTTTTGATGAGCAGCCGCAGTGGTTCCGCACCGACCGCGGCCCCATCCTGAGCGTGCCCTACCCCTCGATGGAGCTCAATGACATCCCGGCCTTCATCAACCGCGGCGCCAGTGACCAGGAGTTCACCACCATGGTCACCGACGGCTTCGACCAGCAACTGGCCGACGGCGAGCGCCACGGCTGGCCGCTGGTCTGCGGCATCTCGCTGCACACCTTCATGATGGGTCAGCCCCACCGCGCCCAGCAGCTCAAGCGCATTCTTGAGCACATGGCCGCACAGCGCTCACGCATCTGGTTTTCCACGCCGGGGGCGATTGCCGACCATGTGATGGCGCTGCCCGAGGGCACGGTGGCCAAACCCTGAAGGCCCGCGCCATGAGCGAGACCTCCTCCCCAAAAACCGGCAAGCGGGCTGAACCCGAGCTGCAGTTCTTCGCGTCGGCCGATACCGATCGCATGGCGCAGATGCTGATGGTCATGGCCGCCGAGTTGCATGTGCTGCGCGACCGGGTGCGCTGCCTGGAATTCGTCCTGACCCAGCAAGGCACGCTTGGGCCTGCGCAGCTCGACCAATTTGTGCCGGACGCCGGTCAGGCGCAGATCCTGCAGCAAGACCGCGAGGCGTTTGTGGCGCATCTGTTTGAGGTGCTCGACGGGCGGGCCAAATCCACATCAGGGCGCGGCAACCCGCAGGTGCCGGTCATACAGGGGCACGGCGCATGAGCACAATGGACCGCAGCACCACCGCTTTTCAAGAGCTCATCGGCACCATGCGACAGCATTGGGCCAACCAGCTCTACCCAGCCTTGCATCAGCGCTATGAGCAAGCCACCCAGGGGCAGCCCCCTGCCGACAGCGCCCAGGCCGGCCAGGCGGTGGAAGACCTGCCGCTGTATCACTGGTTTTGCTTCATCGAGCGCCACTACCAGCGCATGAAGTATTCAGACCCGCGCTGGGGCTTGGCGGCGGCGCTGTCCGCCCGTCCCGACTGGGTGGCCGAGCAACTGCATCCGGCCCAGGACAGCGCCTACCTGCGGCTGCGGCCCGAGCTGCCCCTGCCCGATTACTACAGCGCCATAGACATCCATCAGCACCCGGGCAATTTGGTCGGTGCCGATTACGACGGGCTGATGTACCGGGCCAGCGCCACCTCCATCCACCCCAACACCCGCCGCTTTGAAGCGCACGAGCGCATGGCCCAGTGGCTGCAAAGCCAGGGCAACTTTCTGTCCGTGCTCGACATGGGCTGCGGCTTTGGCAAATGCGGCTTTCCCATTGCGCGCCACTTTGAGCAGGCGCAAGTGCTGGGCATAGACCTGTCGGCGCCCTGCCTGCGGCTGGCCGCTCGTACCGCCGAGCAAGAGGGCCTGCGCAACATCCGCTTCGAGCAGGCCGATGCGGCCCAAGTGCCCTGCGAGGACGCGAGCTTCGACCTGGTGACCTCCACCCAGCTGCTCCATGAGCTGCCGGTCGAGGTGATCGCCCGGGTGCTGGCTGAGTCTTACCGCCTGCTCAAGCCCGGCGGCCTGGTGGCCCATCTGGACTTCCGGGCGCATCAGCCCTGGCCGCAGTTCCTGATTGAAGGCCATAGCGTGCGCAATAACGAGGGCTACTTGCCTGGCTTTAACCGCATGGACATAGCTGCCGCTTACCTGGCGGCCGGATTCGAGCCTGTACGCATCGAGCCCTTTGCCGAAACCGAAGGCGCGACCCGCGCCGACTGGCCCTACTGGCGCTTTCCCTGGACCTTGTTCTGGTCACGCAAACCGGCCTGAAACAGAACCCTAGTTCGCCGATGCCTCAAAACCCCTATCCGCTTCTGTTCAGCCCGCAGGTGCTGGCCGGCCAGACGCTGAAGAACCGCATCACCCACGCCTCGATCTCGCCGCGCTTTGGCGCGCAGCAGGGCATGCATCCGCGTTACCTGCACTACTTCGTCAACCGGGCCAAGGGCGGGGCGGCGATGGTGGTGACCGACCCCATCGGCATCGTGCCCCAGCATGGGCTCGAACGCCTGCGGGCCTGGGACGACAGCATGGTCGACGACCTGCGGCGCCTGGCCGACGGTGTGCGCGCGCACGACAGCGCCCTGCTCGGTCAGGTGCAGGACACCGGGCGCGGGCGCCATGTGCCCGGTCGCGCCTACCAGACCATCAGCGCCTCGGCCTTGCCCGACGACCTGAGCTACTCCATGCCGCGCGCGATGACCGCTGACGACATCACAGCCTTTGTGGCTCACACGGTGCAGTCCTGCGTGCGCATGCAGCACTGCGGCTTTTCGGGCATCGAGATTTCGGCCGGGCACGGCCACCTGTTCCACCAGTTCCTCTCGCCGCGCTCCAACCAGCGTGACGACGCTTACGGCGGCGACCTCGCCCGGCGCCTGCAGCTGCTGACCGAAGTCTGTCAGGGCGTGCGGCAAAGCTGCGGCTCAGGCTTCATCATCGGCGTCAAACTGCCGGGCGACGACGGGGTGCCGGGTGGCATTGGAGAATTCGAAGCCGGCCAGATCGCACAAGGCCTGGTCGCGCAGACCCAGATCGACTATCTGACCTACTGCCAAGGCTCGCACCACCGCAGCCTGGAGATGCACCTGCCCGACGACAGCTATCCGCGCCAGACCTATATGGGGCTGATCGCGCGGCTCAAGGCGCTCACGCCTTCGGTGCCGGTGATGGGCCTGGGGCGCATCACGGATCCGGCCGAGGCCGAGGCTATTTTGGCGCGCGGCGATGCCGACATGATCGCCCTGGGCCGCTCGCTCATCGTCGACCCCGCCTGGCCCCTGAAAGCGCAGGCGGGTAAGGCCAGTGACATCCGCTACTGCGTCTCCTGCAATACCTGCTGGAAGACCATCAATCAAAACCGGCACATGGGCTGCGACAACAACCCGCGCCTGGCCCAGGCCAACGAGCTCGAGGAGACGCTGGCGCGCGCCCCGGTGCTGCGCAAGCTGGCGGTGGTCGGCGCTGGCATTGCCGGCCTGCAGGCGGCGGTCACGGCCGCAGCGCGCGGGCACCAGGTCAAAGTCTGGGGCCACTCGTCCGATGTGGGCGGCCGGGCCCGCTTGCTGGCGCAGCTGCCGCTGGGCGAATCCATATCGAGCATTTACGACCATCAGTGGATCAGCGCGCAGCGCTTAGGTGTTCAATTTCAATTGGGCCAAGCGGCCACGGCCGCCGATGTACTGGCCTGGCAGCCCGATGCGGTGGTGCTGGCCACCGGTGCGGACATGACCTGGCCCATGGATTTGCCCGAGGCTCTGCGCCTCGAAGGCCTGCTGCCCGACCTGCGCCAAGCCATGAGCGATGTGCTGCGCAGTCATGGGCCGCAAAGCGGTACCGCGGTGATTTACGACCTGGACCAGACAGAAGGCACTTACGCCGCGGCCGAATACCTGCGCGACCGCTTCGAGCGTGTGGTGGTGCTGTCGCCGCGCGAGACGATCGCCGAAGAAGTGGTGCTGGTGGCGCGCCAGCGCATACACCGGCGGTTTTTTGAGCGCGGCATCGAGGTCAAGACCTGGGTCGATCCGGTCTGGACCGAGCGCTTTGAAAACGAGGGCTGCCTGCAATACCGCAGCGTGTTTGGCGGCCCGCTGCAAGACATTGAGAACGTGGCCTTCTTTGCCTACGCCAGTCCGCGCCGGCCAATCGATGATTTGCGCCTGCCGCTGCAGGCCGCTGGCCTGCCGGTGACGCTGGTGGGTGACTGCAAGATCGCCCGCGATGCACTGGCCGCCACCTCTGAAGGCCACGAGGCCGGCATGGCCGCATGAGATTCGTTTCTGATCAACCGCCCCATCACCAAGGAGTTTTTATGAAGTCTTCACCGATGATACGCACCGCCACTGCCACTGCCACTGCCACTGCCTTTGCCGGTGGCGTTAGGCGCTGGTCTGGCGCCTTGGCGCTGGCCGGCGTGTTTTTGCACGCTGGCGCCCAGGCGCAGGACTGGCCCAGTCGCCCGGTGGTGCTGATCAACCCCTTTGCCGCCGGTTCCTCGGTCGATGTGGTGGGGCGCCTGATTGCCCAGAAGATCGCGGCCAACACCGGCCAGGGCATCACAGTCGACAACAAAACCGGCGCCAGCGGCAACATCGGTACCGACTTTGCGGCCCGCGCCAAGCCCGACGGCTACACCCTGCTGCTGGGCTCGCCCGGCACCATGGCCATCAACCCTTGGCTGTTCAAGAAGCTGCCCTATGACGCCCTCAAGGACTTCACGCCCGTCTCGGTGCTGGTGTCCTTTCCGCAGGTGGTGACCACCAGCCCCAAGCAGCCCTTCAAGAACTTCCCCGAGTTTGTGGCGGCGGTCAAGGCCCAGCCCGACAAGATGGCCTACTCCTCATCGGGGCAAGGCTCAACCTCGCACCTGGTGATGGAGTTGATCCGCGCCGATGCGGGCCTGAAGATCACCCACGTCGGCTACCGCGGCGACTCGCTGGCCACTCAGGCCGTGCTCGCCGGCGATGTGCAGGTAACGGTGGGCGGTCTGCCCTCGATGTCGCCGCTGATCCGCGGTGGCAATGTGCGGCCGCTGGCTGTGACCTCCAACAAGCGCTCGCCGCAGTTTCCCGACCTGCCTTCTATGGCCGAGTTCATTCCCGGCTTTGACGCCACCGCCTGGGTGCTGCTGATGGCCCCGGCCGGCACGCCTGCAGCGGTGGTCAGCCGAATTTCTGCCGAGGTCGCCAAGGCCTTGGCCGACCCGCAGTTGCGCCAAGCCCTGGACGCGCAAGGCGTGACCCCGGTGGGCAGCAATCCGGCTGAGAGCGCCGCCTTCCACCGCAAGGAGCTCGACAAGTTCAAGCGCGCGGTCGAGCTCTCGGGCGCGACGATGGAGTAAGGGCGGCCGCGGCCGCCGCGGGCGCAACTGGACCCTAGTGGACCCTAGTGGACCCTAGTGGGCTCTGGTGGGCTCTCGTGAACCTGGGCGGACTGATCTGGGCTTGAGTGAACTTAAGCGGGCTGTGGCGCCTGCGTGCCTTCGATCTGCACCCGAAAGCCCGAGCGCACATTGGGCCAGTAATCCCACAGGGCCTTGTGCTGAGCGCAGCGGTTGTCCCAAAACGCAATCGAATGGGCTTGCCAGCGGAAACGGCAGGCCCATTCATCGCGGCCGATGTGGCGGTAGAGAAACTTCAGCACCGCCTCGCTCTCATTGCGCGGCAGCTCGTTGATGTGGCTGGTGAAGTCGGTGTTGACAAAGATGCCGCAGCGCCCGCTCTCGGGATGGCGCACGATCACCGGGTGAGAGGATTTGGGCGTGCCCGGCCCGAACACCCGGGCGCCGTCGTGGGTGGCGGTGAGCCCAGACAGAAAGGCCTTCATCTTGTCCGACAGCGCCTCATAGGCCGCATAGGTGCTGGCGAACATGGTGTCACCGCCGCCGTCGGGCGGTATGGTGTGGTTGTAGAGCATGCTGCCCAAAGGCGGCATGGGCGCGCAGGACTGGTCGCTGTGCCAGCTCTCGCCGGAGATGCGCTGCGAGGTCTCGTCGTAGTGAAAGCGGCGCACCAGCGGATGGTCGGTGGGCTTGCTGATGGTCTGCGCGCCCACATGTTTGCCCAAAGGGCCGAACAGGCTGGCAAAGCGAATCTGGTCGTCGAAGCTGATTTTCTGGTCGCGAAAAAACAGCACCTGGTAACGGGTGAAGGCGTCTTTGACCTCAGCCTGCTGCTGCTCGGACAGCGGCTGCGTCAGATCGATGTCGCCGACTTCTGCGCCGATGTGCGGCGAAGCCGGCGTGACGCTGATGCTCTGGTAAGCCGCCGCAGCCTGGGCGGGGGTGCGTGCGGCTATCGGCGCGCCGACGGTGGCGGTGAACATGGGGGGGTGCTCCTGGTGACGTGGACCTCTCGGCCCGGGCATGGGCGCTGCCGGCATTGGACATGCGCCTTATTGCTTCGGATCCTAGGTGTTTTTTTACGCCTTTGCAAGTACACTGACCCAGCAAAATGCAAAAAGCCCTCTCGTCATCTGCTTTGGGTCCTATGAATGCCGCCGCCGAGGTCGGCCGTGCCCCTAGAGCCGCCAAAGCTGCCAAAGCCATTGCGGCCAGCAAAGCCCCGAAGGCTCCTAAGGCCCTTAAGGCCCTTAAGGCCCTTAAGGCCCTTAAGGCCCTTAAGGCCCTTAAGGCTCCCAGCACTGCGCCTCGCCGCGCGCCAGCGCGCCAGCGCCTGGACGAGAGCCTGGGTTTTTTGATTGCCGAGGCTGAGCGGGCCTCCAAGCGGGTGTTGTTTGCCCGCATTGCCGAGCACGGCATACGCCGCGGCGGCTGGTTCGTGCTGCGCGCCCTCTGGGAAAACGAAGGCATGACCCAGCGCGAACTGGCGCAGCGCTTGGGCCTGATGGAGACCTCGGTGCTGGAAATGGTGCGGGCCATGGAAAGTGACGGTCTGGTCACCCGCACCCGCGACACCGAAGACAAGCGCAAGGTGCGCATTCACCTGAGTGCCCAGGGCCGGGCGATCGAGCCGCAGCTGATGCAGGTGGCCCAGACCGTCAATGACCAAATGGTGCAGGACCTGACCCAGGCCGAAGCGGTGCTGCTCAAGCTGCTGCTTAAAAAGGTGCGCGCCAGCCTGTTGGGCGATTCAGCGGCTCAAGGCATCAACCCCATCAGCCCATGACCCCCAAGCCTTCCGTCCTGATTTGCGGCGCCGGCATCGCCGGTTGCGCGGCGGCCATCGCGCTGGCGCGTCAGGGTTGGTCGGTGCAGCTGATCGACAAGCAAGACGCCTGGCGTTTTCAGAGCTCGGGCATCTTCGTCTACAGCAACGGCCTGAGTTACTTTCACGAGCTGGGGGTGATGCAGGCCATGGTGGCCAGCGGCTTTGAAATTGCCGACGGCCGCAACGTCTATCTGCACGCCGATGGCTCGCCCCTGGCCGATACCTTTTATCCCGGCGCCTATGCGGGCCTGACATTGCCGCCCATCCTGGGCATACGCCGCGCCGAGATGCACCGGGTGCTGGCCGGCGAGCTGCAGCGCCTGGGCATCAGCGTGCAACTGGGCACCAGCATCGAGACGGTGAGCAGCGATACCCAAGGCGTCGATGTCACCCTCACCGATGCTCGCTCGCTGCGCTGCGATCTGCTGCTGGGCGCCGACGGCATACGCTCGCGGGTGCGCGAGCTGCTGTGGCCACAGGTGCAGCCGCGCTACTCGGGCTTTGGCGTCTGGCGCAGCGTGCACCGCCGGCCGCCCGAGCTGCGCGAGAAGATCATGATGATGGCCCCTGGCCTGCGCCTGGGCATCATGCCGATTTCGCAGGAGCAGCTGTATCTGTTTGGCACCGTGAGCGCGGCCGCTGGCGTCTGGCACGAGCGCGCGCAGTGGCCGGCCTTGATGCAACAGGCTTTTGCAGTTTTCCAGGGGCCGGTGCGGCCGCTGCTCGATGAACTGGGCGGCGACTGCGAAGTGCTCTACACCGCGGTGGAAGAAATCATCATGCCCGCGCCTTGGCACCAGGGACGGGTGCTGCTGATGGGCGATGCCGCCCATGCCAGCACGCCCTTCATGGGCCAAGGCGGGGCGATGGCGGTGCAGGACGCAGTGGTGATCGCCCGCTTGCTGGCGCGCGGCGGCATAGACGCTGCGCTGGCCGATTTTGGCCGCATCCGCGCGCCGCTGTGCCAGTTTGTGCAGGACGTCTCGCGGCAGGTCGGCATCACCGGTGCGCAGACGGACCCGGCCGCGCACCAGAGCATCACCCAGGCGGTGGCCGACAGTGGCCAGCAAAGGGTGGATGATTTTTACCGCCGACTTCAAGCCCTGAGCGCACAAGACCGGCAAGATGCACAAGTCGGACAAGACGCACAAGGGCCCTCCAGCCCTGCATGACACCCCCCTTCCCTCAACATCGATAGAACGGAGACAGCCCCATGAGACGAATCCTTTTGCTCAGCGCCCTGGCCAGTGCCCTGCTGGTGACCCTGCCCAGCCAGGCGCAGACCTATCCGAACAAGCCGATCCGCATGATCGTGCCCTTTGCCGCTGGCGGCTCTTCCGATGTGATGGCGCGCGGCCTGGGCAAGCAACTGGCCGAGCAAATGGGCACGCAGGTGGTGATTGAAAACCGCCCCGGTGGCGGTGGCGGGCCGGCCATGGAGGCGGTGGTCAAGTCACCGGCCGACGGTCATACCTTGCTTTACGGCACCATAGGCACCAACAGCGTGGCGCCGGTGCTGTTCAAGAACCTGCCGGTCGACCCCAACCGCGACCTGCTGCCGGTCTCGCTGTTGGCGCTCAACCCCAGCGTGCTCATCGTGCATGCGGGTCTGCCTATCCAGAGCCTGCCCGAGCTCATCGCCTATGCCAAGGCCAACCCCGGCAAGCTCAGCTACGCTTCGGCCGGCAATGGCTCCATCTCGCACCTGGCCACCGAGCTGCTCAAGACCACCGCGCAGATCGACATGCTGCATGTGCCCTACAAAGGCGGCGGCGCCGCCTCGGCCGATCTGCTGGCCGGCAACGTCTCGCTGATGATCGAGACCATCACCAACGCACAGACGCTGGTCAAGACCGGCAAGGTGCGCGCGATTGCCAATTCCGGCAGCCGCCGCTGGCCCACCGCGCCCGATCTGCCCACCTTTGCCGAGGCGGGGGTGCCGGGCTACCAGGTCGATAGCTGGACCGGCTTGTTCATCGCTGCGGGCACGCCCAAGGCCATCGTGGACCGGCTCAACAGCGAAGTGGCCAAGGCCAGCCGTGACCCCAGCTATCGCCAGGCCATGACCCAGCTCGGCGTGGAAGCGACCAGCTCCACGCCCGAGGCCTTTGCCAGCTTCGTGCGCGCCGAGATGGCCAAGTGGGCTCGGGTGGTGCAGCTGACGGGCACCAAGGTGGATTGAGCCGCCTGCCCTTGCGCCCTGGGGTGTTGCGACCACTGCGCAAGCTGCGCAGTGGTCTCATGCATCGGCAGCGACTAAGCCGTGCAAACAGCGTAAAAAGGCCTGGGTGAACTTGTCCGGATCAAACAAGCTGCTGTCCTGCATGCGAGTGCGCATATGCTGCCGCATATCGCTCAGCTGCTCGCGGTCGCTGGCCAGACGCTTGCAGATTTCTACGAATGAATCGCTGTCGTCAGCGGCCAGATCAGCCAGTCCTATGGCCCTGAGCATGGCGGCCGACTGGCGCGCGACGGGTCGGTCGCCGCGCAGGGTCACCACCGGCACACCCATCCACAGAGCTTCGCAGGTGGTGGTACCCCCCGAGAAGGGAAAAGTGTCCAAGGCAATGTCGATGTCCCCGTATTCCTCGAGCATGGCGGGGTGCGAGCTGGCGCCGAAGAGGATCAGGCGCGAAGGCGATACCCCCTGCCGCGCAAACTGCTGCCGCAGATCTTTCTTCAAGGCG
This sequence comes from Comamonadaceae bacterium, assembly GCA_027486755.1. GTDB lineage: Bacteria > Pseudomonadota > Gammaproteobacteria > Burkholderiales > Burkholderiaceae_C > Polaromonas. The sequence continues at coordinate 46,861 of JAIXOM010000035.1, forward strand.
GGCTCGATCAGATTCTTCCATTTCAAATGCAGCCGGCTCTCGGGCACAGCCCGCAATACCGCGGCCCACAGGGCGATGGTCGTCGGTGTGATCTTGCCGGTGTTATTGAAGGAGCCGAAGGTGATGAGCCCATTGTCAAGACACGGCGGCGGCTGAACCGCGGGCGCATAGGTCGGCGGACTGAAGCACATGCGTATGGGCTCGATCCAGGCCACCTTCTCGCTGAAGTACTGGTGGCTGCCCGGCGGCGCATGCTCGCTGTCGAGCAAGATGTAGTCCATCTGCGTCAGGCCGGTGGTGGCAAAGTACCCTAGCCAACTGAGCTGCACAGGCGCGGCGCGGCGCGCAAAGACCTGCAGCCGGTGGCCAGCAGTATGGCCCGACAGGTCGATCAGTACATCCACTTGCTGCCCGCGGATGATCTGCAAGACCTGCTCATCGGAATAGCCCGCAATGCAGACCCAGCGCTCCACGGCGGCCTGCAGTTCCTGTGTCACCGGATCATGCTCGTACTGGTTGGCAAAGGCGATCAGGCTCAGATGCTGCGCCAGCCGCGGCAATACGCCCTTGAGAAACCAGCCGACGGGGTGCGCGCGCAGATCAGCCGACACCAGGCCCACACGCAGCCGACCCGGCCGTCGCGGCAGTGGCTCTGCCAAGGACGCTGGCAGGCCAGAGGCTGCGGTCATGTCCGGCGCCTTCAACTCCGTGTCCTGGCTCATGTGGGCCATCAGTTCACAGGCCTTCTGATGCAACTGAGCTGCGTCATGGCGATCCGAATACTGCAAGGTCATCAGGTAGTTGGAGGCATGCTTGCGCCCGTCGGGCTGATCCATCAGGCGCTCGAGGATGGCCAGACCGGCTTCGGTCTGCATGCCCTCGTGCAGGTTACCTGCCATGTTGACCAAGCTTTGCAGATGTTGGGGGTCGCGCTGCAGGGCGTCTTCAAAATGGCCGCGTGCGCGCAGCAGGTAGCCTTGGTGCTGGGCCACCAGGCCCAGCCCGTCATGGGCGCCCGGGTGCCCGGGATTGAGTTGCAGGGCCTGAGTGAAGGCTTGGCCGGCTTCCTCAAAGCGCCGCTGCGCCAGCAGCACCAGGCCTAGATTGAGGCAGGCTTCGATCAGATCGGGCTGCAGGTGCAGGGCATTGCGCAGCGCATGCACCGCTTCATCATGGCGCCCGAGCTTGTGCAGGGTCAGACCTAGGTTGGTCAGGACATCGGCACGCGGCCCATACTGTTGCATCAGTGCGCGGTAGCCGCGCACCGCATCTTCGAGGGCGCCGGCTTTGGCCCATCGGGTGGCCTGGTCCAGCGCTTGTGCCAGCGTCTGCGCCATGCTGTGCCCCAGTGCCGCTGTGCTCACCAGGCTTTGCGATAGGACATGGTCAGCCCCCTGCCCCACTGCCCATGGAACTGGTCCAGCGACAAGCTCATGCCAATATCGGAGTTGCGCTGTAGTTCCTGGCGCAAGGACAGTGAAACCATGGGCGCATTGGACTGGGCGTCGATGCCCTGGGTGTTCACCAGCGTTTGAGTGTTGATGAAGCGCTGCTCGATGGCCGGGAATCGATCGGTATTGCGGGTCCATTCCCAGTGGCTTGCCCAGTGCAGATTCCGGCCAGACCAGCCGCTGAGGGTGCCCGACCAGCGCCAGCCCAGCGTGCTGGAATGGCTTTGGCCTTTGTAGGTCGACATCTGCAGCCCCAGGCCACCAGCACCCTCTTCGCTGTAGGCATCGCGCTGCTGCTTGCGCCAGCTCACCCGCACGAAGGGCTCCATCTTCACCTGGGCATTGAGATCGAAGGGCAAACTCAGGCCCGCGCTGGCCTGGGTGCTGCGGTCTTGTGGACTCGATCGGGCCGCCACCACCGTCTGGTCGGGCAGGCGGATCCAGCGGGTCTGCTGCGTGTTCGCACCGCCCAAACCCAGGGAATAGCTGAGCTGAAACGGACCGACCGGGCTCAAGCCGTAGAGCGAAGCCTGGCGGGAGCTACCTTTGGACTGGAAGTCGTCCGACTGGCTGGTCTGATCGAAGGCCGACACGCTCAGGCCTATGCGATCGCCCCGTGCATTGATCACCGTGTCTGTGCCTGCGCTTGCTCCTTGGTAGGCCATGCGCTGAGTGGATCCGGCCGCGTCGAACTGGCTGCGCCAGACCGGCGCGCTGGCCCAAAAGCGGGTGCCCATGGTCTTCGGACCCTGGTCCAGGGCCAAGCGAGGCATGAGCGAGGACGATGGCGCGGCGGCCGAGGACTCGAAGCCCAAGGTCTGCGTCTCGCGCGCCATTTGCTGGCCCAGTTGGACCTGCATCACCGCGGCACCCAGGCTGGCTCTGGCGGTCAGGCTTTGTAAGGTCGCCTCCGCCACGCTCGCGGGTGCCGCGGCGATCTGCTCGATCACCCGGGTCAGTTCGGCCGGACCGCTGGAGCGGGCGGCATCGAGCGCACGGGCTACCGATTGAGCCATCTGCCCCGTGACCGCCTGGGCCAGGTCCCGTGCCGCGATGTCAATGCGCAGCCCCGTGTTGCTCATAACCGGCGTCAGGCTGAATCCCACGGGGTTCAGGTCAGTCTCGATGCTGCTGAACTGGCCCTGGCTGCCTCCTGCGAAGGCGATAAGAGGACTGGAGCCCGTGCTCAATGGGGTGGTGGCCAGGCGATAGACCAGCTTGCCGCCCAAATTGGCCGTGCCGGAGATCTGCAGCGGCGCCTGCGCGGCGCCGGTGCGGGTCAACTGAAGCACGGCCCCGGCCTGGTGGGTGAAGGCTCCTTGCACCTGTAGCGTCCCGCCACTGACCTCCACCGTCCCCTGGTTGTTCAGGCTGGCCACCGAGCCCTGGACCTGCAGGGAAGCACCCTGCGCCACCGACACGGAGCCGCTGGCCCCGGCAGCAAGCGCCATCCGACCTGCCTGCACGGATACATTTGCGGCCAGCAGTTGCGTGACGCTGAGTTGACCGGCGCCCGATTTATTCAGCGAGGTCCCGGCAGTCCAGCTGCCCTGCAGCTGGACCAGTGAGCCTGCGGGCACCTCTACGGCAGCCAGGCCGCCACCCAGATCGATCGCGCGCGAGGAGCTGAGCGACTGTCTCAGCACCAGGCTGCGGCCGCCCAAGGTGAGCGGCGTTCTGCTGGCGCCTAGCGTGCCATCGTCCAGCAGAGGCTGTTCGGTGGCTGCAGTCTGGCCTGAAAAATAGCTGTAATTGGCCAGCTGGGCCAAAGTGGCTGCGGCTGCAGGAACATAGTAGCCCTCGGGCGCTGCCTTGGCGACCGTGGCCGCCACCGTGTCCACGAAATACCCCGGTGCTGCGGCTTGCTGCGCCGATGCACCGGCCAAGGGCACGAAGTAACCTGGGGTGGCTGCCATGGCCGCGCTGGCCCCGGTGCTTGCAACGTAGTAGCCCGGCTCAGCCCGTTGTGCTGCTGACTGGCCGGTCTGCGCCACGAAATAGCCCAAGCTTGCTGCAGTCTGCGAAAGCGCCGCGGAGCTGTCGACAAAGTAGCCGAGGCTGGCCGCCGTCTGGCTGGATGCGCCGGTGCTCGCCACGTAGTAGCCGACGCTCGCCGCGGTCTGGCTGCTGGCGGCTGTCGTTGGCACGTAGTAGCCCGCTGAGGCAGGCACTGCCGCCACTGCCGCACTGCTGGTCACATAAAAGCCGGCCGGCGCGGCCGTCGCCGTGCTGGCGGCAATGTCTGCGACGAAATAACCGACGGGCGCCGCAGTCTGAGCAGAGGCTGCGGTGGTGCCCACAAAATACCCGGGGGCCGCCGCCTGTGCGGCTGAGGCGCCGGCGAACTGCACGAAATAGCCCTTGGCCGCCGGTGTGGCCGAGCTGGCCCCCATCGCTGCGACGTAGTAACCCGGCCCCGCCTGCTGCGCGACTGTCGCGCCTGTGCCCGGCACGAAATAGCCTAAGCCGGCGGCGGTTTGCGAGGAGGCAGTAGAGGTATCGACGTAGTAGCCGGCTGCTGCAGCCGTGCGGCTCGATGCCCCGGTGACCGGTACAAAGTAGCCCAGGCCGGCGGCGCTTTGTGTCGATGCGGTCGAGGTGCTGACGTAGTAGCCGACCTCCGCAGCCGTGCGGCTCGATGCCCCGGTGACCGGTACAAAGTAGCCCAGGCCGGCGGCGGTTTGTGTCGATGCGGTCGAGGTGTTGACGTAGTAGCCGACCTCCGCAGCCGTGCGGCTCGATGCCCCAGTGACCGGCACAAAGTAGCCCAGGCCGGCGGCGCTTTGGGACGACGCTGCAGCGGTGTCGACAAAGTAGCCGAGGCTGGCCGCCGTCTGGCTGGATGCGCCGGCGCTCGCCACGTAGTAGCCGACGCTCGCCGCGGTCTGGCTGCTGGCGGCTGTCGTTGGCACGTAGTAGCCCGCTGAGGCAGGCACTGCCGCCACTGCCGCACTGTTGGCCACATAAAAGCCGGCTGGCGCGGCCGTCGCCGTGCTGGCGGCAATGTCGGCGACGAAATAACCGGCACCCGCTGGAGTCTGCGAGGAGGCCGCTGATGTGCTGACGAAATACCCCGGACTGGCAGCCTTTTGAGAGGACGCTGTCGAGGTATCGACGTAATAGCCAGGGCTTGCGGCTGTGCGGCTCGATGCGGCGGTGGTGTTGACAAAGTAGCCCAAGCCGGCCGCAGTTTGTGTCGATGCCGTCGAGGTATTGACGTAGTAGCCGACGCTTGCGGCTGTGCGGGCCGTAGCGGCGCTTGCCTGGACAAAGTAGCCCAAGCCGGCCGCAGTTTGCGTCGAAGCCGTCGAGGTATCGACGTAGTAGCCAAGGCTTGCGGCTGTGCGGCTCGATGCGGCGGTGGTGTTGACAAAGTAGCCCAGGCCAGCCGCAGTTTGCGTCGAAGCTGTCGAGGTATCGACGTAATAGCCAGGGCTTGCGGCTGTGCGACTCGATGCGGCGGCGGTGTCTACAAAGTAGCCCAGGCCGGCGGCAG
>JAIXOM010000022.1 GCA_027486755.1 Comamonadaceae bacterium
GCCCTGGCCATGCCCGGCTTGAATGCGCCCGGCTTGAATGCGCCCGGCTTGAATGCGCCCGGCTTGAATGCGCCCGGCTTGAATGCGCCCGGCTTGAATGCGCCCGGCGCGGCGCCGCCTAGCGGCGCCGCAGCCGCGCCGGATAGCCGCCTTCGGCCGGTATCGAGACCGCAGCCCAACCAGTTCCAGCGCTTTGTGCAGGAGACAACCGGGCGCGCGCTGCCCGTGTATGGCAGTGAGCTGTTCAGTCAGGCCCAGGCCTACGCACCTGATGCGGCCTTGCCAGCGCCGGCAGACTATGTGCTCGGTGTAGGTGACGAGCTGCGTATCCAGGTCTGGGGTGCGGTGGACTATGTTGGCAACCATGTCATCGACCGTCAGGGCCAAATCAGCCTGCCGCGGGTCGGGGTGGTCACTCTTGCGGGGGTGCCCCTGAACGACATTGAATCGCTCTTGCGTGCGCGTCTGAGCCGGGTGTTTACCAATTTCAGCCTGAGCGCGAGTATGGGACGGCTGCGGGCCATCCAGATCTATGTGGTCGGTCAGGCCCAGCAGCCTGGGACCTATCAGCTCTCGAGCCTGAGCACCTTGATCAACGCGGTTTTTGCCAGCGGCGGCCCCAATGCCAACGGTTCGATGCGCAACATCCAGCTGCGCCGCGCCGGGCAGACCATCACCACCCTGGACCTCTATGAGTTTATCGGCAAGGGTGACAAGGGCCGCGATGTGTCGCTGCAGACCGGCGATGTGATCGTCATCGCGCCGGCCGGTGCGCGCGTGGCCATCACCGGGGCATTGGATCAGGCTGCGATTTATGAGCTCAAGCCAGGCGGCAGCTCGCTCGGTGAAGTGCTGGCCCAGGGGGGAGGTCTGCCCGCCCTGGCCGATCCGCGCAAGGCCTTGCTGGAACGTATCCTCAATGACCGTACGCCACCGAGGCAGGTCCTCGATGTCACGCTCGACGCCCTGGGCTTGCAGACCGCCCTGCGCGATGGCGACGTGCTGACGGTTTTGCCCATCAGCCCTGCATTTTCCAACGCGGTGACCCTGCAAGGGACGGTCGCTCAGTCGCTGCGCTACCGCTGGTTCGAGGGCATGAGGCTGCTCGATTTGTTGCCCGACCGTGACGCCCTGATCACTCCGGGCTATCACACCCGCAAGAACCTGCTGGTACAAAACCTGCAGACGCTGGCAGCGGGCGGCAAACTCATCGAGCGGGTGCGGGGGCTGGCCGACGAAATCAACTGGGACTACGCGGTGGTAGAGCGCCTGGACAAGGAGCGCCTGAGCACGCAGGTGTTGCCCTTTCACCTGGGGCGTTTGGTTCTTAACAAGGACGCTGCCCAAAACCTGCTGCTCCTGCCCGGCGATGTGGTGACGATCTTTAGCAACAACGATTTGCGTTTGCCGGTCGCCCGTCGCACCCGTCTGGTGCGGCTGGAGGGCGAGGTGGCTGCCCCTGGGATCTACCAGAGCGAGCCGGGCGAAACGATCGCCCAATTGATCGCGCGGGTCGGTGGTCTGACCTCGCAAGCCTACCTCTTTGGCACCGAGTTCACCCGAGAGACGGTGCGCCAGCGCCAGCAGGAGAATCTCGACACGCTGGTTCGCCGGCTGGAGGCGCAGGCCCAATCGCAGACCACCGGGCAGGTGGCCAATGCCACTGGCGATCGCGCTGCGCAGGTGCAGGCCACCTTGGTCGCGCAGCAGGCGCAACTGCGCAGCCAGATCGAGCGTCTGAAAGAGCTCAAAAGCAATGGCCGGGTGGCCCTTGAGCTCGACCCCAAGGCCCGTGACCTGGCCGCGCTGCCAGCCCTGCCGCTAGAGGACGGCGACCGTATCGTGGTGCCGGTCTCGCCGGGTTTTGTGGCGGCCATGGGTTCGGTCAACAATGAAAACGTGTTTATTCACCGCCAGGGGAAGACCGTGGGCGAGGTCATTCGTGCTGCCGGCCTGACCGAGGACGCAGAACCTGACCAGGCCTTCTTGCTGCGTGCCGACGGCAGCATTGTCGCCCGCCGCGATCGTGGTGGGTTCTGGGGGCGGGGCGGCTTTGACACCATCGAGCTGATGCCCGGTGACACTGTGGTGATTCCGGCCATGCTCGACCGGGAGAGCCGGTACAACTTCCTAATTCGGGCGGCCAAGGACTGGACCCAGATCCTGGCCAATTTCGGTATTGGCGCAGCCGCGATCAAGACCTTGCGCAATTGATACAAGGCAAGGACGCATGAACGACTCCAACCTATCCAGCGTGCCTGAAGACGAGGAGATCAGTCTGCTCGATCTGCTGCAGACGGTCGCCGACAACCTCAGGCTGCTCATCCTGGGCCCTTTGCTCGCGGGCCTGGCAGCACTGGGCATCGCCTTTGCCGTTGCGCCGACCTACACCGCTACGGTGCGTTTCCTGCCGCCGCAGCAGCAGCAAAGCGCGGCGGCGAGCATGCTCGCCAGTTTGGGCGCCCTCGGTGGCCTGGCTGGTGCGGCCTCAGGCCTGAAGAATCCCTCAGATCAGTACCTGGCCTTCATCAAGAGCCGCACCGTGCAGGATGCGCTGATCGACCGCTTTGACCTGATCAAGCGCTACGAGGCGGATCTGCGGGATGATGCACGCAAGGCCTTGCAGGCCACCGCCCGCGCCAGCAGCGGCAGCAAGGACGGCCTGATCACGGTGGAAGTGGACGACAAGGACCCCAAATTCGCCGCCCAGCTGGCCAATGCCCATGTGGAGGAATTACAAAAGCTGATGGCCCGACTGGCGGTCACAGAAGCGCAGCAGCGCCGGGTTTTTTTTGAGAAGCAGTTGCAGTCCGCCAAGGACAATCTGACCCGGGCCGAGCAGGCGCTCAAGGCCAGTGGCGTCAACAGCAGTGCGCTCAAGACCAGCCCGCAGGCGGCCGTCGAGGGGGTGGCGCGGCTGCGCGCTGGCATCACCGCGCAGGAGATCAAGATCGCCAGCATGCGGGGCTTTCTCAGCGAGACTGCGCCCGAATTCCGTCAAGCGCTGACCGAGCTGTCGGCCATGCGCACCCAGCTTGCGAGGGCTGAGGCGCAGGAGCCGCAGAGCGCTGGCGGCAGCGACTATGTGGCGCGCTACCGTGACTTCAAATACTACGAGACCCTGTTCGACCTGTTTGCCAAGCAGTATGAAGTGGCGCGGGTCGACGAGAGCCGCGAGGGTGCGGTTATTCAGATCTTGGATGCGGCCCAGCCACCCGAGCGCAAGTCCAAGCCTAAGAAGGCGCTGATTGCGGTCATCACCACGCTGGCGGTCGGCTTTGCGCTCTTGCTCTTCGTGTTTGTGCGCCAGGCCCTGGCCAATGCCAGCCGCAATCAGGAGTCGGCCGAAAAGCTCAGTCGCCTCAAGACGGCATTCGGGCGAGCGCTCGGCCGGGGCTGACAGAGGCGGGGCTGACAGAGGCGGGGCTGACAGAGGCGGGGGCCGTGCCTGCCGATCGCAGGCGCTGCCCGTCAGCTGATTTTTCCGCCGACTTGCTTGATGTCGACTGGGGTGCTCAGCGCGGTCAGCGCGATGATCCGCAGCGCCTGAACCATGTCGTCCAGGCTTAGGCTGGGCGAGCCCTGCTGCGGCAGCCAGGGCAGATGCACAAAGCCAGCCGCTACCCCTTTGTGGCTTGGGTCTTGGGCGGAGCGCTCGGCCAGCGCATGCATCAGGCTGTAGAACACATGGTTGCAGACAAAGGTACCAGCGGTGTTGGAGACCTCAGCGGGAAGATCAGCTTCGGTCAGAGCCTGCACACAGGCCTTCAGGGGCAGACTGCTGAAATAGGCGGCGGGGCCGCCGGCCACGATGGGCTCATCAATAGGCTGGCGGCCAGCGTTGTCGGCAATGCGAGCGTCGTCCAGGTTAATCGCCACCCGTTCCAGCCCTATCTTGTCGCGACCGCCCGCCTGCCCCAGGCAAAGCACCAGCGCTGGCAGTGGCCCGCTGAGAAGATCGAGCAGTTTGGAGCGGGCCACACCGAATTGGGTAGGCAGGCAGTGGGCTGCGATGGTTCGGCCCGCCAGGGCCTGCCGATCCAGCGCCTGCACGACCAGCGCACTGGGGTTTAGGCTCTGATGCTCGCCGAAGGCGTCAAAGCCAGTGATCAGGATCTGGCCTGCCAGGCTCAGACCAGCCCCCGGGTGCGGGCCAGGTGGCTGGCCTGCGAACGGCTCTTGACGTTCATGCGTCTAAACAGGCGCCAGAGGTGAACCTTGACGGTGTGCTCGCTGATCTTGAGCTCGTCGGCGATGTCCCGGTTGCTCAGCCCGCGGTCGAGCATGATCAGCAACTGCTTTTGCCGCTTGGACAGCTTTTCTGGCGCTGATCCTGTCTCTTCGCCGCCTTGCATCAGGAGCGCTTTGAGCTGCTTGGTGATTTCGGCCGCGCCGGCTGATTTGGTCACGAAGGCCTCGGCGCCGGCCTCCATAGCCAGGTCCTCATAGTCCTGGGCAGCGGCTGCAGACAGCACCACCAAAGGCACTTCGGGCAGTTGCTGCTTGAGCTCGCGCACGCCGGACACACCGTGGGTGTCGGGCAGCTTGAGATCCAGGCAGATCAGTTCGGGCTGGCCATGCGCCTGGACCGCAGGCGCAACCGCCGCCAGCCGGTCGAGCTCAACCACATTGAATTTGCTGTCCAGACGGCGGATCAGCATGACCACCGCCTCGCGCAGCAGTGGATGGTCGTCCACAACAAAAATGCTCATGGGAGTCCGTCAATTTGAAAGGGTTATTGAAAGAGTAAACGGTCTCGGTCAGAACTCGCATTCCACTCTGGAAATTACTTAGGTTCCTAGTGAAACGAAGGGCAATGATAAAGCATTTTCACAATTCACGGAGCGACGAGTTGAACACTTTTTTCTAGTCTTGCTTAGACTTCTGAGCCAGCTTCAAGGCCTGCAAAGCCTGCTCCAGGGCAGGCTGCAGCGAGGGCTCCAGCGGTTCAAATGCCGTTGCATGGCTTTGAAGAACAGAGATATCGCCCTGTTTGAGCCTGCCCACCAGGGCGCCTGCTTCTTGCGGCGAGGCCAAACCCAGGCTTTGCAACAGCACATCGCCATCGACCGATAGCAGCTTGAAATAAAACTTTCCGTCACTCTCACGGTACTGTTTGATGCTTGCCAAAGCTTGCGTTGCAGAGCTTCTCTCGCCTGAGATCTGACCCGCCGAGCGAAGGCTGCGCAAGCCCACCACCTGCCTGAGCTCGGCCATGAAGGGGGTGGCGATTTGCCGCGCCTTGCTGGCGCCGGCCTGCAAGATGTCTTCGATCTGGCCGGGCTGGGACATCAGACGATCGTAGGAATCACGCATCGGCGCAATTTCCCGGTCTATGCGCTCGAACAGCATTTGCTTGGCGTCGGCCCAGGCGATGCCATCGGCATAAGCCTGACGCAGGACCTGCGTTTCTTCGGCACTGGCAAACGCGCGGTAGATCTCGAACAGCGCCGAGCCCTCGGCGGCCTTGGGCTCGCCGGGCTTGCGCGAATCCGTCAGCATCGATGCGATCTGCTTGCGCAAGACCTCGCGCCCAGCGAACAAAGCGATGGTGTTGTCATAGCTCTTGCTCATCTTGCGCCCATCCAGCCCGGGCAGCGTGGCCACCGACTCTTCAATCGCCGCCTCGGGCAGCACCAGGTGCTTGCCGTAGAGGTGGTTGAAGCTGGCGGCCATGTCACGCGCCATCTCGATGTGCTGGATCTGATCACGCCCGACCGGCACCTGATGCGCTTTGAAAATCAGGATGTCGGCGGCCATCAGCACCGGGTACATGAACAGGCCCACCGTCACATCGAAATCTGGATCGCTGCCTGCGCTGGTGTTCTTGTCGACCTGGGCCTTGTAGGCATGGGCCCGGTTGAGCAGGCCCTTGCCCGTCAGGCAGGTGAGGAACCAAGTCAGCTCAGGAATCTCGGGAATGTCCGACTGCCGGTAGAAGGTCACCCGCTCGGGATCGAGCCCGGCGGCCAGCCAGGTCGCCGCAATCTCCAGCGTCGAGCGTTGTATCCGCTCGGGCTCGCCAACCTTGATCAAGGCGTGGTAGTCAGCCAGGAAATAAAAGCTCTGCACCCCGTCCAGTCGACTCGCCTGGACTGCTGGGCGTATCGCGCCCACATAGTTGCCCAGGTGGGGCGTGCCCGAGGTGGTGATGCCGGTCAGTACGCGCAAGTTCTTCATGGTGATCCAGGGTTTAGTCAGGGTCCGAGCAGCCAGGCCAGTGGCTTGAGCAGGGTGGCTATGGCCTGGTAGCTCAGGTCCATCAGAGGTCGCATCCAGAGCTGGCTGACCACGCCGGTCAGCACCAAGGCCATGACGATGAAAAAGCCCCAGGGCTCAATGCGCGAGAGCAGCACCGCCTGGCGCCAGGGCAGCAGGCCCACCAGAATGCGGCCACCATCGAGTGGCGGCAGTGGAAACAGATTGAAGGCGAACATCACCAGGTTGACCAAGACGCCGGCCTTGCACATCTCGAGGAAGAATTTCTCGCTCACGCCCGCGCTGCCCAGCAGGTAAAAAGCGGCACCCCAAGCCAGGGCCTGCAGAAAATTCACTCCCGGCCCTGCCAGCGCGACCCAGATCATGTGTTGCTTGGGTTTGCGCAGCCGACCAAAGTCGACCGGCACCGGCTTGGCATAGCCAAACAGAAAACTGCCGCTGGTGGCGAAGTAGAGCAGCACTGGCATCAGCACCGTGCCTATGGGGTCGATGTGGTGCAGCGGGTTGAGGGTCAAGCGCCCCATCTGCCAGGCGGTGGGGTCGCCAAAGTAGCGGGCCGCATAGCCGTGGGCGGCCTCGTGTACCGTGATGGCAAACAGCACTGGCAGCGCGTACAAGGCCACCGTCTGCATCAGTTGGGCGAAATCCATACCGGGATTGTCTCAGAGGCCGGTTGCTGAGCTGCGGCGCGGGCTGCCTAGTGCAGGCCGATGGCAGCCAGGCTGCCCCGCCCAGCCCTGATCAGTTCAGGCTCCAGGCCCCGGCCCATGGGCACCAGATCGATGACCGTGGTGGGCTCGAGCGGGCACGCTCCGGCCTCGACCACGCCGGCCAATTCATGTTCCAAGTGCTGACGGATCTGGCCCGCATCAGCCAGCGGCTCGCCCTGCCCCGGCAGGATCAGCGTGGTCGACAGCAGGGCCGATCCGTGCTCCTCCAGCAAGGCCTGTAGGACGCGGTGCTCAGGAACGCGCAGGCCTATGGTCTTGCGTGAAGGGTGGCTGAGCCGACGCGGCACTTCCTTGCTCGCATCAAGGATGAAGGTATAGGGCCCCGGGGTGGCCGCCTTGAGCAGGCGGAACTGGCGGTTGTCGACCCGCGCAAAGCTGGCCAACTCGCTCAGGTCGCGGCACAGCAGGGTCAGATGATGGCGCTCGTCGACGCCCCGTATGCGCCGCAGCTTGTCGGCTGCCGGTTTGTCGTCGAGGTGGCAGACCAAGGCGTAACTCGAGTCGGTGGGCACGGCCAGCACACCGCCAGTGGCAAGTAACTCACAGGCCCGCTTGAGCAGGCGCCTCTGCGGATTGTCGGGGTGGATGTCAAACAGCTGGGCCATGATCTGGGCGCGAGCGGGGCGCTTGTGGACAAGCGTCTCAGGCCGGCTCAGGAAGGGCTTGCCGCGCCGACCGCGTCTGCCGCAGTGTCAGCCAGGCACCGCCCGCGCCGCAAGCGGCGATCACGCACATGCCCAGCAGCGACCAGCCATCGGGCGTGTGGGAAAAAACCAGCCAGCCCCCCAGCACCGCAAAAGCAATCTGCGCATACATATAGGGCGCCATGGTGGCCACGGCTGTGCGCTCGAAGGCCAGAATCAGCAAGAAATGGCCGATGGCGGCTGTCAGGCCCATGATGACCATCAAGCCCCATTGCACGGCGCTAAGTTCGGTCCAGACCCAGGGCAGCGCCACCGAGGACACCAAGGTGCCGACCCAGCCGGTGTACAGGTGCATGGTCAGCGGATCTTCGCTGCGCACCATGCGGCTGGTCAGCAACTGAAAACAAGAATTGAGCACCAGCACACCCAATGGCAGCAGCGCCACCCCGGTAAAGGTTTCGGCGCCGGGACGAATGATGATCAAGGCGCCGGAAAACCCGCCCACCACCAGCAGCCAGCGCATGGGCGAGACCGCCTCTTTGAAGATGAGTGCTGCCAGAACTGTGATCAGCAAGGGCACCAGCGAGACGATGGCGGTAAATTCTGCCACCGCAATATGCTGCAGGGCTACAAAGGCTCCCAGGCTGCTGGTCACCAGCAGCAGCCCACGCAGCAACTGCAACCAGGGGCTGGCGGTGCGCCAGATTGACAGTCCCCGCCGTGGCGCCAGCACGGCGGTGGTAAACAGGGCCTGGAAAAAATAGCGGAACCATAAGGCCATGAGCATCGGCACTGTGCCCAGCACCAGCTTGGTGACGGTGTCGAGCGTGGCGAACAGGGCTACTGCGCCCAGGGTCAGCCCTATCCCTGCCAGCGCCGAGGGCGAGGCGGCTGCCGCCCTCACTGGATGCGCTCTTGCAGCAACTCCCAAACCGGTATCAAGCCGCCGGGCAGGTAAGGCAGGGTGCCGAGGTCGGTGTGGCTCTCGTCGGGGCTGTGAAAGTCACTGCCGCGTGAGGCCGCCAGGGAAAATTCTTTGGCCATGTCTGCATATTTGAGGGCCTCTTGCGCGCTGTGGCTGCCGGTGACCACCTCAACCGCCCGCCCACCATGCAACTTAAATTCGGTGAACAGGGCGTATTCCTCATTGGGGGTGAATTTGTAGCGCGCCGGATGGGCGATCACCGCCACCCCGCCGGCCTCGGTGATCCAGCCCACCGCGTTCTTGAGCGTGGCCCAGCGGTGCGGCACAAAACCGGGCTTGCCCTCGGTCAGGTATTTGCGAAACACCTCGTTGGTGTCCTTGCACGCTCCCACCTCCACCAAAAAGCGGGCAAAGTGCGTGCGTGATACCAGGTCGGGGTTGCCGACAAATTTGAGCGCGCCTTCGTAAGCTCCGGAAATGCCAACCTTGGCCAGGCCATCGGCCATCTCCTGCGCCCGCTGCGAGCGCCCACCGCGGGTGGCTTGCAGGCCGAGCCGCAATGACTCGTTATCGGGATCAAAACCCAGCCCGACGATGTGCACCGTCTCGCCAGCAAAGGTCACCGAGATTTCGGTGCCGGTCAGATAGCCCATGCCCTGGCTGCTGGCGGCCGCCGCTGCGCGCTTTTGACCGCCGATCTCATCGTGGTCGGTCAGGGCCCATAGCTCCACGCCGCCTCGGCTTGCTCGTTCGGCCAAGGCCTCCGGTGTCAAGGTCCCGTCAGAGACGACCGAGTGGCAGTGCAGATCGGCGTTGAGGATGTTGTGGGCATTCATCACGGCTCAGATTTTAAGTCGTGACCGCTCGGCCCGCGCGCCGGCCCGGGTCCGCTGTGCGACTGAGAAGGTCTTTCGCGCTGCTCAGGCTTCAGCCGCTTCGACAATGAAGCGCACCCGCCGAACGCCCTGCCATTCGTCTGCGTCCAGGCGGAAGGCCAGCTTGACGCGCTGGGGCAACGCTTCAGTGCGGCCGAACCAGATGCCGTCCACGTCCTGCCCCTGGTGCTTGAGCTTGAGCATCAGATGCTTGTCACTGACCAGCCGCTGCGACAGCACCTGCAGCTCTTCACTGAAGGTCGGCGCCGCAAAGCCCTGGCCCCAGACCTGTTGCTGAAGGGCGTCGACCACATCGGTGCGCCGGTACTCGGGCGCCAGCGGGCCGTCGGTTTCCAGCCGGCGGGTGAGGGTGGCTGCGTCCAGCCATTCGCGGGCCACCTGTTCCAGGGCGGATTGGAAGGTGTCGAACTGATCGCGCGCGACGGTACAGCCGGCCGCCATGGCGTGGCCGCCGAAGCGCAGCAGCACGCCCGGGTGGCGCTTGGCTACGAGGTCGAGCGCGTCGCGCAGATGAAAGCCAGCGATCGATCGGCCCGAGCCTTTGAGCTCATGCGATTTGCCCTCGGCGCCGCTGGCGGCGAACACGAAGCTGGGCCGATGCAGTTTGTCTTTGAGGCGCGAGGCCACGATGCCGACCACACCTTCGTGAAAATCGGGGTGGAAAATCACCACCGCGGGCGGCGTCTGGTCCGATTCCAGTGCCATCGCGTCGGCCGCCAGCATGGCCTGCTCGCGCATATGGCCCTCGATGTCGCGCCGTTCGCGGTTGATGCGGTCGAGCTCGCCGGCCAGCGCTGCGGCGCGCACCGCATCGTCAGTGAGCAAGCATTCAATGCCCAGCGTCATATCGGACAGGCGGCCGGCGGCGTTGATGCGCGGGCCCAGCGCAAAGCCGAAATCCATGCTGCTGGCGCTGGCCGTTTTGCGACCGGCCACCTGCAGCAGTGCGTTCAAGCCCGCAGGCAGCTGACCGGCCCGGATGCGTTTGAGCCCTTGGGCCACCAGACGCCGGTTGTTGGCATCGAGCTTGACCACATCGGCCACCGTGCCCAGGGCCACCAGCGGCAGCAGGCTATCGAGCCGGGGCTGGCCGCCGCTGAACACGCCGCGCTCGCGAAGCAGGGAGCGCAGGGCCAGCAACACATAGAACATCACGCCAACGCCAGCCATGGACTTGCTGGGAAACGGGCAGCCGGGCTGGTTGGGGTTGACGATCACATCGGCCTCGGGCAGCCGGATCTGGCCGTCGATCAGCGCCGGCAGATGATGGTCGGTGACCAGCACCTGCAGGCCGAGCGCACGTGCTCTGGCCACGCCTTCGATGCTGGCGATGCCGTTGTCTACCGTTACCAGCACATCGGCGCCGCTGGCTTTGACCCGCTCGGCGATGCTGGCTGTCAGGCCGTAGCCGTCAACCACCCGGTCGGGCACCAGATAGCTCACGCGGTTGAAGCCCAGGGCCTGGCCCAGCAGGCGCAGACCGCGAACAGCCACCGCGCAGGCGGTGGCGCCGTCGCAGTCGTAGTCGGCGACGATGCAAATCGCGCGACCGGCCTGCATCGCATCGGCCAATAACTGGGCGGCTGCATCGGCCTGCAGCAACTGTGTGGGCTCGATCAGCAGGGCCAGGCCGTCGTCGAGCTCGGCCGGGTTGTGCACGCCCCGGGCCGCATAGAGCTGGGCCAGCAGCGGATGCACACCCGCTTGCTGCAAGGCCCAGACGCTGCGCGGCGGCGCGTCCCTGACAGTGATTTTCATAGTTCTTCCTTGAGGGGCCAGGGATGGGGCCGCAACAGTCTTGTCAGCCGGCTCATTGTTCCCCGGCCCGCCGATGTCAGCGTGACGAAGCCCCTCTCGCCGCACAGCGTCAGCATGATCGATTGACCGGCTTGCTGACGTGCCAGCAGCGGCCGCAGCACTGCTTCGTCCAGCTGCGCCCAGGCCTGAGCATAGGCGGCCCAGTCGCCGGCCATGGCAGCCGGGGCGAGCAGGCGGCTCAGGTGTACCGCCTGCGGCGCGCGCATGGCCACCGGCAGGCAGCCGGTACCGCTGAACCACAGGGAGTTGATGGGCAGGTCTCTGCGCGCGGCCCTGGCCTCGTTGATCGGGTGGGTGTAGAGCAGCATCTGCATTTCGTTTTGCAGTCGGCGCAGCAAGCGCGCCGACGCGCCGCCGGGCAGCCAGGGATCGACGTCTCGGCCTATCACCCGGTCCAGGGATGCGCTGGCATTGTTCATAGGCTCGCCCTGCGCCAGCCACAGCCCAGGTGAGTGGTGGTGCAGCTGCAGACCATCGGCGGCGAAAAAGGGAGCCATATCCTCCATCAGTGCAAGCGACTCCTCGGCACGGATGGGCAGCAGATCCGGCTCGCTCAGGCTGGCCTGCTCCCGGCCCATGGCCCAATGGCACAGCCTGAGCTGACCCCAGGGTCCTTGCGTCTGCAGGCCCAGCGCGGCCGCTTGCGCTGCGGCCCAGGGCAAGAGCCCGTCTGCCAGCTCTGGCCAGCCCAGGGCCAGGGCCAAAGCCCGCTCGTGCGGCGGACTCAGGCTGTCGGCCTCGCCCCGGAAAATCGCGCTGCGGTCCATGCCGCTGAGCAATTGCCGCACAGCGCCGGTGTGGCTGGCAGGCAGGTCTTTGATGAGCGCGGCCCCTTGCGGGTCCTGGCAGGCGGCAAAGGCAATGATCAGGTGCTCTGCCTCTGGCACGCTGACCTGATGGGGTCCAAGAACATTTGATTGAGCAAGCGCCATGGCTGTATTGTCCCGATTCCGGCGAGGCTGCCCCCCGGTCGGCCGGTGCCACAATGTCGGGATGGCTATTCCTTATGAGCTGATGCTGGGCTGGCGCTACACCCGCTCGGGTCGTGCCTCGCGGCGCAACGGCTTTATTTCCTTTATCTCTGGCGTGTCCATGCTGGGCATCGCCCTGGGCGTGGCCGCGCTCATCATCGTGCTGAGCGTGATGAATGGCTTCCAAAAGGAGGTGCGCGACCGCATGCTCGGCGTGATTTCGCACATCGAGGTGCAGGCGGACGATGGGGGCGCCATCAAGGACTTGAACGGCACGCTCGAAGCCTTGCGCCGGCACCCGGCCGTCTTGGGCGCCGCGCCTTTTGTTTCGGCCCAGGCCTTGCTGGCCCGCGGCGAAGAGATGAAGGGTGCATTGCTGCGCGGCATAGACCCCAGCCTGGAAGGGCAGGTCAGCGAGTTGGCGGGCCAGCAAAAACTGCTCGATCAACTGCGCCCGGGCGAATTTGGCATCGTCCTCGGTATTGAATTGGGCCGTTCCATGGGCCTGCGCACGGGCGATGCCGTCACTTTGATCGTGCCAGGCGGGCAGGTCACCCCAGCCGGTGTGGTGCCGCGCCTCAAGCAGATGCGGGTGACCGGGTTTTTTGAGTCGGGCCATTTTGAATTCGACTCGGGTCTGGCCCTCTTGCATCAGGAAGATGTTCAGCGACTGATGCGGCTTGAAGGCCCGGGCGGCATTCGGGTCAAGCTGCGCGACCTGCACCAGGCCCGCAGCGTCGGCCAGCAACTGGCCGCGATGTTGCCGCCCGACCTGGTGGTGCGCGACTGGACCAGCCACAACCGAATCTGGTTTGCCGCGGTCCAACTGGAAAAGCGCATGATGTTCATCATCCTGACCCTGATCGTGGCGGTGGCTGCCTTTAACCTGGTCAGCACGCTGGTGATGACGGTGACCGACAAGCGGGCCGACATTGCCATCTTGCGCACGCTGGGCGCCAGCCCGCGCAGCATCATGGGGATTTTTATGGTCCAAGGGGCGATGGTGGGTGTGGTCGGCACGGGCGCAGGCTTGGCGCTGGGCCTGCTGATTGCCTTGAACATCGATGTCATCGTGCCGGCGCTCGAACGCCTGCTCAGCGCCAGCTTTTTGCCACGCGAAATTTATCTGATCAGCCGCATGCCCAGTGACCCACAGGCGGCCGATATCTTGCCGATCGCCTTGATCGCGCTGGTGCTGGCCTTCCTGGCCACCCTCTATCCGAGCTGGCGCGCCAGCCGGGTCAACCCGGCCCAGGCCTTGCGCTATGAGTGAGTCCTCCATGCCCCAGAGCGCTTCGGTGCAGGCCCCGGTTCTGCAGGCCCAAGGCCTGGGCAAGCGCTTTGTCGAGGGGCCGCTGGATGTTCAGGTGCTCAGCGGCGTGGACCTGCAGGTTTCGGCCGGCCAAACCCTGGCCATCGTCGGCGCCTCCGGCTCGGGCAAGAGCACCTTGCTGCACCTGCTCGGCGGGCTTGATGCGCCAAGCGCCGGACGGGTGCTTTTGCTGGGGCAGGAACTGGCCCATCTATCGGCCAGCGAGCAAGGTCGACTGCGCAACCGGCATTTGGGTTTTGTGTACCAGTTTCACCATTTGCTGCTCGAATTGAGCGCGCTGGAAAACGTCGCCATGCCACTCTTGATAGCCCGTCAGCCTAAAGCGGCTGCGCTGCGCACTGCCGCGGCCACCTTGGAGGCAGTGGGTCTGGGGCACCGGCTGCAGCACCGCCCGGCAGAGCTGTCCGGCGGCGAGCGTCAGCGGGTGGCGATCGCCCGCGCTTTGGTCACCCGGCCAGATTGTGTGCTGGCCGACGAGCCCACTGGCAACCTGGATCGCAGCACGGCCGCGATGGTGTTTGAGTTGATGCTGCAGCTGGCCCGAGAGCAGGGCACCGCCTTTGTCGTGGTGACGCATGACGAGGCTCTGGCTGGGCGCTGTCAGCAGCGCCTGCGCCTGCTTCAGGGTCGTCTGGTGGCCGCCTGATCAGCTGGCCACTTGCGGCCGCTGCGGCCTCAGGCGATGCGGTTGAACCAGAGCATGGACAGGCCGGCCGACAGCAGGGCCAGTGCAGCGCCGACCAGGGCCAGCAGGCCGGAGATCTCGGTGTCTTTTTTCTGCATGGTCAGCTTGGAGCTCAGCGAGGTGTAGACCTTTTTGAGGTCCTGCGCAGTGCCGGCATAAAAATACTCGGCCTGCGTCTTGGCCGCGATGGCCTTGAGCGATTCCTCGTCCAGCCTGACCCGCATCGACCAGCCTTCAAAGCCTATGGTTTCGCCGCTGACCGTGCCCACGCCCACGGTATAGACCCGCACGCCATAGTCGGCAGCGAGCTTGGCCGCCTCCATCGGGTCGACACCGGTGGTGCGCTGCCCGTCGGTCAGCAAGATGATGGCCGTTGATCCATTGGAGCCGGGCGCCACAGGCTCATAGGTTTTTTTGGCAGCCTTCGCTTTGTCATCCAGACTGGCGCCTTGCGGCCGGCTGCCGTATTGCATCTTTGACAGGTCTATGTCGGCATCGGGAAACAGCTCGGCCAGCGACATGACGATGCCATTGCCGATGGCGGTGCCGCGCTGCATCTGGAACTTGTCAATTGCCGCCACCAGATCTTCGCGGTTGACAGTGGCCGGCTGCACCACCGAGGCGGTGCCGGCAAAGGCCACGATCGCCACCTTCACCTGCCTGGGCAATTCAGCGAGGAAGGCCTTGGCCGCGTTCTGGGCTGCCACCAACCGGTTGGGCTCGACGTCGGTGGCACGCATGCTGCCCGAGACATCCATGGCCAGCACGATGGTTTCTTGTTGCGAGGGCAGGCGGATGGTGGCAAAGGGCCGGGCCGAGGCCAGCAGCAGGGCGCCCAGGGCCAAAAGAAACAGCAGTGGCGGCAGGTGTCGGCGCCAGCTGCTGCTGCCCGCCATGGCCTCGCGCACCATGGCCAGGCTGGCATAGCGCAAGGCCGCCTGCCGCTTGCGTTTCATCAGCCACAGGTAAAGCAGTACCAAGGCTGGCAGGAGCAGCAGCAACCACAGGAGATCGGGCCAAAAGAAAGTCATGGGCGTGGGACGGGGTGTGGGTCGGACAGGGCCTCAGGCCGCTTGCAAGCTGCCGCCGGGTCCGCGCAGCCTGCGTTTGCGCAACTGGCAAAAACGCACCATGGCATCGAGCAGGTCGTCGTCGGTGCGCAGCTCCAACGCGTCGACCCCGCTGCGCGCCAGCGCCAGCCTCAGATTTTGCTCGCGTGCCTGGGCGAGCTCGGCAAAGCGGCGCCGAAAGCGCTTGTCGTGGGTGTCTACCCACAGGGTCTGACCGGTTTCGGCATCGCGCAGGGGCAGCAGACCGATGTCGGGCAGGTCCATCTCCAGCGGGTCATACAGGCGCACCGCCACCACATCGTGACGCTGGGCCAGCAGGCCCAGGGCCTGCTCCCATCCAGGCTCGCTGATGAAGTCGGACACCAGAACAATCGTTGAGCGACGGCGTATGCCCTGCGCTGCGGTGCGCAACAGGTCATGCAGCCGGGTTGGGGCGCTGCTCACCTGAGCGGGGCGCTGGCGCAGCAGGTGCATCAGCTGCAACACCTGCGGCCGCCCGCCCCGGGCCGGCAAGACCGCGTCAACCTGCGAGCGGTAAATCATGGCGCCGACCCGGTTGCCCTCGCGGGTGAGCATGCGCGCCAGCACCGCCACCAGCTCCTGGGCCAGGTCGCTCTTGCGCTGCTGGCCTGAGCCAAAGTCGACCGAGCCACTGAGGTCGAGCAGGAACCAGGCGCTCATCTCACGGTCTTCGGTAAACACCCGTACGTGTGGCTGGTCCATGCGAGCGGTCAAGTTCCAGTCGATGTGCCTAACATCGTCGTGGTGTTGGTATTCGCGCAGGTCAGCCAGGTCCATGCCCTGGCCCCGCATCACGGTGCGGTGATGGCCCTGCAGCAGCCCGTCGAGGCGCCGCAGCACCGTCCATTCCAGCCGGCGCAGCAGGTTTTCGGCGCGCTCGATGACGGGCGCAGGCGCTGCCACCGGCGCAGGCGTCGGCCTAGCGCCGCGCAACAGCTTAGGCAGCCAGCTTGTCATGCTCGAGTGGCTTGGCGGGCGCTGCGATCTTGGCCATGATGCGCGCGATCACCGTGTCGCTGTCCAGGCCCTCCGACAGGGCCTCATACGACAGCACCAAGCGGTGGCGCAGCACATCGGGCACCAGATCACTCATGTCTTCGGGCAGCACATAGCTGCGGCCACGCAGCAGAGCCAGCGCACGGGCGCCTTCAGTCAGGGCAATCGTCGCGCGCGGGCTGGCGCCAAAGGTGATCAGCCGCTTGAGGTCAGCCAGATCATGGCGTTCCGGATAGCGGGTGGCCGAGATCAGTCGCACCGCATAGTGCAGCAGCGAAGGATCCACATAGACCTTGCGGCACTCGGCCTGCAAGGCGGCGATTTGCTCAATGCTGGCCACCGCGCTGACCTCCACCTTGGGGCCGATCATGCGCTCGACGATGACGTACTCCTCCTCATCGCTCGGGTAGTCGACCAGCACCTTCATCATGAAACGGTCCACCTGCGCCTCGGGCAGCGGGTAGGTGCCCTCGGTCTCAATCGGGTTTTGGGTGGCCATCACCAGAAACGGTCGCGGCACTGGGTGGCTTTGGCCTGCGATGGTGACCTGCCTTTCCTGCATCACCTCCAGCAGCGCGCTTTGTACCTTGGCAGGCGCACGGTTGATCTCGTCGGCCAGCAGCAAGTTGGTGAACACCGGCCCCAGCGAGGTACCGAATTCGCCAGTTTTCTGGTTATAGATGCGGGTGCCCACCAGATCGGCCGGCACCAGATCGGGCGTGAACTGTATGCGCTTGAACTGGCCGCGCACGGTATCAGCCAGGGTCTTGACGGTCAGCGTCTTGGCCAGGCCGGGCACGCCTTCGACCAGCAAATGGCCCTGGGCCAAGATGGCGATCATCACCCGCTCCAGGAAACGGTCTTGGCCGACCACCACCCGCTTGACCTCATAGAGGATCTGTTCCATCAAGGCGGCGGTGTCGGTTGCGGGTGCAGAATTCATGGCTGTCCTGGTCGAAGCTGTGGGTTTTAGAAGGGGGGTATTCCGACGGCCGAGGCTGCGTTTTCAATCGGTACGGCAAAGCCGATGCCGATGAAGGTGCGCTGCTGTGAGGGGTTGTAGATGGCAGTCACGATGCCCACCACCTGCCCATCCATGGTGACCAGCGGCCCGCCCGAGTTGCCCGGGTTGGCGGCCGCGTCAAACTGGATCAGATTGCGCATTTCTTGCTGGCCTTCAGGCGAGCGAAAAGCGCGCTGCAGCCCGGAGATCACGCCGGCCGAGGCCGAGGGCCCGATGCCAAAGGGAAAGCCCACCGCCAGCACCTCGTCGCCCGGTACCAGGTCGCTGGTCGAGCGCATCGTGGCGGCCATCAAATCGTCAGGAATCTTGTGGGCCTGCAGCACGGCCAAGTCGTTTTCTGGTTGGGCGCCGGTGACCGAGGCGGTCGTCTCCAGCCCGTCATAGAACTCGATGCGGATCACGCTGGCGCCTTGCACCACATGCAGATTGGTCAGGATGATGCCCTTGTCCACAATCACCACGCCGGTGCCCACGCTGCGCTGCACCAACTCGCCGGTTTTGGGGTCGGGGCTCATGCCCAGCACCCGCACCACGGAGGGTCGGATCGCTTCATAGGCCTTGGCCGCCTTGGAAGGCAACTGCACGGTTTCCAGCGTCTTGAGCACAGCAGCGTCGATGTCTTTTTGCGTCAGCGCCGCTGGCATGTGCTGGACCAGGGCGATCAGGCTGGCCAGTGTTGCCAGGCTCAGCAGCGCAATGACGGTCCACAGCAGCCTGGGCTGCGACCCCTCGCGCGCCAGGAACTGGCGCAGGCGCGAGGGCTTGGCTCTGACTTGCCCTTGAGCCGCGCGCTCGGACGCCGCCGTATCCTGGCGGGATGGAGAGCTGCTGTAGAGGGCGGACCTTCGCATCAGATCACCTCGAGGGGATGGGGGCGAGCCCGCAGGACGGGCTGAAGCTTCTTCTTAAGAGTGTCACACGGTATCACGTTCGGCCCGGTCTTGCAGGCTATGGGCTGGGCTTGAGGCATCATTCGGTCATGCTCTGGATCGATACCCATTGCCACCTCGACGCGCCCGAATTCGGATCAGACCAGGTCGCGGTGCGCCGCCGCGCGCAGGAATGCGGCGTGCATCATTGCCTGATCCCCGCGGTAAGCCCGGCTAATTTTTCTGCCGTTCGGCAACTGGCGCACCGTTTCGGTGACAGCTACGCCCTGGGGATACATCCGCTGTTTGTCGCCGATGTGACCGATCGGCATCTGGCCGAGCTCGATGCGAGCCTGGGCGCGCAGCGCGATGACCCGCACCTTGTCGGGCTGGGCGAGATTGGCCTGGATTTTTTCGTGCCGGCCCTGTGTAGCCCGGCCATGCGCAGCCATCAGGAGCACATCTACCGCGAGCAACTCCTGCTGGCGCTTCGGCACGAGCTGCCGGTCATCCTGCATGTGCGGCGATCGGCCGACCGCCTCCTGAAATATCTGCGGGAACTGGCCCCGGCCGCCGGCTGGCGCGGCATTGCTCATGCCTTCAACGGCAGCGAGCAGCAGGCCCGCGCCTTTTTGGAACTCGGTTTTAAGCTCGGTTTCGGCGGCGCGCTGACTTTCCCCGCTGCCCGACAGCTGCAGCATTTGGCCACCACCTTGCCGCTGCAGGCGCTGGTGCTTGAAACCGACGCGCCTGACATCCCGCCGCAATGGTTGTATCGCACCGCGTCCGAGCGCGCGTCCGGCCTGCCTCAGGGTCGCAATGAGCCCGCCGAGCTGCCGCGCATTGGCCAGCAACTGGCCCAGCTTCGGGGCCTGCCCGTGCAAGCTCTGGCTGCGCAGCTGCAGCGCAATGCCTTGGCTGCTTTGCCCCGGTTGGCCGCTTTGCTCGCGGCCAGGCCCGCTACGACGACGTCTTGAGAGCTTTTCACCCAATGCCCAGCCCCTTGCCCGCCACACTGCCCGAAGTCAGCTTTTCCGAGGACCAGGAGGTGCGTCATTTGCACCTGGGCACGCCCTGGATCCAGGGCTCGATGCGCCGCGATGCGCCCTTCGATATTGAGCTGGAGTACGTGCAGCGCATGATGGCCTGGCTGCTGTTTGTGCCGGCCGAGGCTGTGCCCGATCGGCACGCCATGCAGCTGGGTCTGGGCGCTGGTGCGCTGACCAAGTTCTGCTACAAAAAGCTGCACATGCGCAGCACCGCCATCGAGCTCAATGAGCAGGTGGTGCTGGCTTGCCGCCAGTGGTTCAGGCTGCCGGCGCCCAGCCCGCGTCTGCGCATCGTTGTGGCCGACGCCGGGCAGGAAATAGCCGGGCCCCAATATGCCGGCACGGTCGACGCCCTGCAGGTCGATCTTTACGACGAAGAGGCCGCCGCCCCGGTGCTCGACAGCCCGAATTTTTATGCCGACTGCCGCCGGCTGCTCACCGAGGACGGGGTGATGAGCGTCAACCTGTTTGGACGGCATGCCAGCTTCGAGCAATCAGTGGCCAAGATGGCAGTGGCCTTTGGCGAGTCGGCCTTGTGGGTTTTTCGACCGACCCGCGAGGGCAACACCGTGGTGCTGGCCTTGCGTCGGCCTCAGGCCCTGGAACGCCCGCTTCTGGTGCGGCGCGCCAGGCATATTGAGTCGCAGTGGGGATTGCCGGCGCTCAAGTGGCTGAAAACCCTGCAGCCCTGGACCGGCGCGTGAGATGCTGCGGGTTTTTCCCAGCGATCTCTAGGTGTAAGCCACATGCCAGTATTGGCTTAAATCCATGCACAATCAGCCAGTTCTGAACTTCAGAGGAGTTGGTTTCGTGAATATCAAAAGTCAAAAGGACTTTGTGTCCGGGGTGATGTTCATGGTGGTTGGGGCTGCGTTTGCCTGGGGTGCCACCAAGTACAGTATTGGGACAGGTGCGCGCATGGGGCCGGGCTACTTCCCGCTCATGCTCGGTGTAATGTTGACGATCCTCGGCGCGATAGTCACCTTCAACGGCTTGGCCATCGAGCGTGTCGGCGGCGACAAAATCGGCAAATGGGCCTTCAAGCCGCTGTGCTTCATCATTGGCGCCAATGTGATCTTCGGCGTTTGCCTCGGCGGTCTGCCCTCGATCGGGCTCAAGTCCTTGGGCTTGATCGTCGGTATTTACGCGGTGACTTTTGTGGCCAGCATGGCCGAGGCGGGCTGGAAGGTCAAGAACACCTTCATTCTGGCGACGGTCCTGTCGGTCATCAGTTACTTGGCTTTCATCAAACTGCTCAAGCTGCAGTTCCCGGTCTGGCCGGTTTTTCTCACCGCCTGAACGGCTAGCAAGGAATCAAGACCATGGATCTCATTTCCAATTTGTCGCTGGGTTTTGGCGTGGCTTTCACGCCCATGAACATGCTTTATGCCTTGATAGGCTGCGTGTTGGGTACGCTCATCGGGGTGCTGCCTGGCATCGGCCCGGTAGCCACCATTGCCATGCTTTTGCCGGCCACCTATGCACTGCCACCGGTGTCGGCCCTGATCATGCTGGCTGGTATTTATTACGGCGCCCAGTATGGCGGCTCGACCACCGCCATTTTGGTTAACCTGCCGGGCGAATCGTCCTCGGTGGTGACCTGTATCGACGGCTACCAGATGGCGCGCAAGGGCAGAGCCGGCCCGGCTCTGGCATCAGCCGGTCTGGGCTCCTTCTTTGCCGGCTCGGTGGGCACGCTGATTCTGGCGGCTTTTGCCCCGCCCCTGACCGAATTGGCCTTCAAGTTCGGCCCGGCCGAGTATTTCGCACTGATGGTGCTGGGCCTGATCGGCGCGGTGGTGCTGGCTTCAGGCTCGCTGATCAAAGCCGTGGCCATGATCATTCTCGGCCTCTTGCTCGGATTGATCGGCACAGACGTCAATTCTGGCGTGGCCCGCTACTCTTTTAGTGTGCCCGAATTGACCGACGGCATCGGCTTTGTGGTGTTGGCCATGGGCATCTTCGGCTACGGTGAAATCATCAGCAACCTGGCGCAGCCTGAGCATGAGCGTGAGGTCTTCACCGCTAGGGTCACCGGTCTGATGCCCACGGCTGAGGACCTCAAGCGCATGGCACCGGCGGTGCTGCGTGGTACGTCCCTGGGCTCCATCCTCGGTATCCTGCCTGGCGGTGGGGCGCTGCTGGCGGCGTTTGCGGCCTACGCCATTGAGAAGAAGCTGGGCACCAGGCCGGGCGAGGTTCCCTTCGGGCAGGGCAATATCCGCGGTGTGGCGGCTCCCGAGTCGGCCAACAACGCGGGCGCCCAGACCTCCTTCATTCCGCTGCTGACCCTGGGCATTCCGCCCAATGCAGTGATGGCCTTGATGGTCGGCGCCATGACCATCCACAACATCCAGCCCGGACCGCAGGTGATGACCAGCAACCCGGAATTGTTCTGGGGCCTGATCGCCTCGATGTGGATTGGCAACGCGATGCTGGTGATCTTGAATCTGCCGCTGATTGGCATGTGGATCAAATTGCTGACCGTGCCCTACCGCTATTTGTTCCCGGCCATCGTCTTGTTTTGTGCGATCGGTGTGTACTCCACCAACAACAACACCTTCGACGTCTGGATGGTCGCCGCTTTCGGTGTGATCGGTTATGCCTTCATCAAACTCGGCTGCGAGCCCGCCCCCTTGCTCCTGGGCTTCATCCTGGGGCCGATGATGGAAGAAAACCTGCGCCGCGCCCTGCTGCTCTCGCGCGGCGACTGGTCGGTGTTCGTGACCCGGCCTCTGTCGGGCACTCTTTTGGCGGTGGCCGTGTTGATGCTGGTCATCGTGCTGCTGCCCTCGGTCAAGAGCAAGCGGAAAGAAGCCTTCGTCGAAGAATGATCGGGCTTGTCTGAATCAGCAACGGCTCCTGCGGGGGCCGTTGTTGTTTGTGGCTTGAGCCCGGCAGCCCAGCCCTGGACCTTCAGCTCAAAACCTGTGGCTCTGACACAATCGACTAATGATCAAGCGTTTCTTTCTGGCCCTGCTTGTTGCCGCAGGCCCCGGCAGTTTCTGGCTGGCTCCTGTGGCCCAGGCACAGCCTTATCCCACAAAATCCATACGCCTGATCGTGCCCTTTCCGGCCGGCGGCGCCACCGACCTGTTTGCCCGCACGGTTTCGCAAAAGCTCGGTGAGCGCCTGGGTCAGAGCGTGGTGGTGGACAACAAGCCTGGTGCCGGCGGAACATTGGGCGCTGACCTGGCCGCCAAAGCGCCGGCCGATGGCTATACCTTGCTGCTGAGCACCACCAGCACCCATTCCATCGGACCCAACCTCAACCCCAAAATTCCCTACGACGCGGTGCGCGACTTCACGCCGATCTCGCACTTGGGCAATGCGCCCAGCATCATGCTGGTGCCCAACAATTCGCCAGCCAGGACGGTCAAGGAATGGATAGACCATGCCCGCAAGAACCCCGGGCGCTTGAACTACGCCTCCAGCGGCAATGGCACCATCGTGCAGCTCACAGCCGAGCTGTTCAAGTCGCAGGCCAATGTGTTCGTGGTGCACATACCCTACAAGGGCACGGCGCTGGCCATTCCTGACCTGGTCAGCGGCAAGCTCGATGTGCTGTTTGATTCACTGCCCACCGGCCTGCCGCACGTCAAGGACGGACGCCTGCGCGCTCTGGGCGTGACATCGGCTCAGCGCACGCCGCTGGCGCCGGATCTTGCGCCCATCTCCGACGTGCTGCCGGGCTACGAATCGAACACCTGGTTTGGCTTGTTCGGCCCGCGTGGTTTGCCAGCGGACGTGGTGGCGCGCCTGAACGCTGCAGCCAGTCAAGTGCTCAAGGACCCCGATGCCATAGACAGGCTCACCCGCTTGGGCATAGAGCCTGTGGGCGGCACGCCGGTGCAGTTCACCGCCATGTTGGCCGCTGAGTCGACCAAGTGGAAGAAGATCATTCAGGAACGCAAGATCACGCTGGAGTGAAGGCCATGAACTTCGATTACGGCCTGGGCTACCCCAGCACGCGCCTGCCGCTGTTCGCGCGCAACATTGTCTCTACCTCGCATCCCTTGGCCGCACAGGCCGGCCTGCACATCATGCGGCAGGGCGGTAACGCGGTCGATGCGGCGATCGCAGCCGCTGCGGCCATGACCATCGTCGAGCCGGTGAGCAATGGACTGGGCTCGGACGCGTTTTGCATCCTCTGGGACGGCCAGCGCCTGCACGGGCTCAACGCTTCGGGCCCAGCGCCCGCGGCCTGGTCGCCGCAGTATTTCCATCGCAAGTATGGCCTGGCCGCCAAGACCCCGCCCAAGCGCGGCTTCGATTCGGTCACCGTGCCCGGCGCAGTGGCCTCCTGGGTGGCACTGTCCGAGCGTTTTGGCAAGCTGCCTTTTGCCGACCTGCTCGAACCTGCTATCGACATTGCCGAGCGCGGCTACCTGGTGCCGGTGGTGGTGCAGCAGAAATGGCTGGCGGCCACCGCCGAGCTGCAGTCGCAGCCCGGTTTTGCACAGAGCTTTTTGCCCTGGGGTCGGGCGCCGCAGGTGGGCGAGCTGTTTCGCTTTGCGGCCGCAGCGCGCGGCCTCAAAGCCATTGCTCGGACCAAAGGGCAGGCACTTTATGGTGGCGAGATCGCGCAGGCGCTGGAAAAGTTCTCGGCCCAAAACGGCGGCAGCCTCACGGCCCGCGACCTGGCTGATTACCGCCCCGAGTGGGTCGAACCGATCGCCAAGAGCTACCGGGGCCATACCCTGCACGAGATCCCGCCCAACGGGCAAGGCATCGCGGCCTTGATCGCGCTGGGTATCGTCTCGCACTTCGACCTGGCCGGCCTGCCGGTCGACGGCGTGGCCGCACAGCATTTGCAGATCGAGGCCATGAAGCTGGCCTTTGCCGATGTCTATCGTTATGTGGCTGATCCGCGCAGCATGGACATCACGCCCTCTCAGATGCTCGACGATGCCTACCTGGCCAGCCGGGCGAAGTTGATCGATCCAAAACGCGCCCAGGACTTCCAGGCCGGCAACCCGGTCAAGGGCGGCACCATTTATCTGACCGCGGCCGATGAAAGCGGCATGATGGTCAGCTTCATTCAGAGCAACTTTATGGGCTTCGGCTCGGGCGTGGTCGAGCCTGAATTTGGCATCAGCCTGCAAAACCGCGGCCATGGCTTTTCCACCGATCTGGCCGGTACCAACCGTGCCAATCTGGTGGCGCCGGGCCAGCGACCTTTTCACACCATCATTCCCGCCTTCCTCACCAAGGATGGTCAGCCGGTCATGAGTTACGGGGTGATGGGCGGCAACATGCAACCCCAAGGTCATATGCAGACTCTTGTGCGCATGCTCGACCACGGGCAGAACCCGCAGGCTGCCTGCGACGCGCCGCGCTGGCGCTTCAACGCCGGCCTGAGCATCAATGCAGAGGCCAGCATGGCCAGCGATACCGTGCAGGGCCTGCAGGGCCTGGGCCATCAGCTTGAGGTGATCAAGGACTCCTACCAGGATTTCGGCGCTGGCCAGTTCATCTGGCGCATGGGCGATCCGGCGGTGGAGGGCTACCTGGCCGCCAGCGACCCGCGCCGCGACGGGCAGGCGGTGGGCTTTTGAGCATGGCGCAGGTGCCGGCAGGCGCTGCGCGGACGCAATTGGCCCACCCGCGCCGGGCTACTGGCTTGAGCTTGGCCATTGTGGGAGCGATTGCCTTTAGTGGCAAAGCCATCATCATCAAGCTGGCCTACCGCTACGGCGTGGACTCGGTCACCCTGATCATGTACCGGATGTTGTTCGCCCTGCCGTTTTTCCTGGCCATGGCGTGGTGGTCGGGGCGCGGCAAGCCAGCACTGCAAGCACGCGACCTGCTTGCCGTGACGCTGTTGGGCATCAGCGGCTATTACCTGTCGAGCTTTCTGGATTTTCTGGGTCTGCTCTACATTTCCGCCTCGCTGGAGAGGCTGATTCTCTACCTGAGCCCTACCATGGTGATGCTGCTCGGGCTGGCGCTGTACAAGCGCTCGATTTCGCGTGCGCAGGCGCTGGGCATGGCCGTGAGCTACAGCGGTATCGTGCTGGTCTTCGTGCATGAGATTGCCTTGCAAGGCAGCGATGCGGTGCTGGGCGCGGCGCTGGTGTTTGCCAGTGCCTTGCTCTATGCGATTTACCTGGTCTACAGCGGCGAACTGGTTCAGCGCCTGGGCTCTTTGCGCCTGGTCGGCTGGGCCACGAGCGTGGCCTGCTTTTGCTGCATTGCGCAGTTCGCATTGCTGCGGCCTCTGGCGGCCGCTCAGGTGGCGCCCGAGGTGCTGGGCCTGTCGCTGATCAACTCGCTGGTGTGCACGGTGGCGCCCGTGCTCATGATCATGATGGCCGTCGAGCGCATAGGCCCTGGCGCCACCTCGCAGGCCGGGATGATCGGGCCCATCGCTACCTTGCTCATGGGCGTGCTTATTCTGGATGAGCCCTTTACCATCTGGGTGCTGGCTGGCGCGTCGCTGGTGATCGCGG
The DNA here is from genome assembly GCA_027486755.1 of Comamonadaceae bacterium. Lineage (GTDB taxonomy): Bacteria > Pseudomonadota > Gammaproteobacteria > Burkholderiales > Burkholderiaceae_C > Polaromonas. The sequence continues at coordinate 25,704 of JAIXOM010000022.1, forward strand.
GCATTTATATCTTTTCGCGCAGCAAGGCCTGAGCCGGCGCGCTTTCAGACACGTACAAAGGAGAACTCTCATGGATCTTGGTATTGCAGGCAAGTGGGCGCTGGTCGGCGGCGCCAGCAAAGGGCTGGGCCTGGGCTGCGCGCAGGCGCTGGCGCGAGAAGGCGTCCATGTGCTGATGGTCGCTCGCGGCGCTCCTGCCCTGGAAGCGGCAGCGGCCGAGCTGCGCAGCCAGGTGCCGGCCGGCACGCAGGTGCAGGCCCTGGCTTGCGACATCACCACGGCTGCGGGGCGTGAGGCGATATTCGCGCAGCACCGGGATTTCGACATCATCGTCACCAACGCGGGTGGTCCGCCACCGGGCGACTTTCGAAGCTGGGACCGTGATGCCTGGATTGCTGCGGTCGACGCCAATATGCTCACGCCCATCGAGCTGATCAAGGCCAGCATCGACGGCATGGCCGCCCGCGGCTTTGGCCGCATCATCAACATCACCTCGAGCTCGGTCAAGGCGCCGATTGATATCCTGGGCTTGTCCAATGGCGCGCGCAGCGGCCTGACAGGTTTTGTGGCTGGGCTGGCGCGCAGCAAGATCGCGGCCCAGGGGGTGACCCTGAACAACTTGCTGCCCGGTGCTTTCGATACCGACCGACTGCGTGCCACCCAGGCCGCCTCGGCCGTCAAGATGGGCAAGAGCGTCGATGAGGTGGCCAACAGTCGGCGCCTGGCCATTCCCGCGCAGCGCTTTGGCACCGCCGAGGAATTCGGCCAGATCTGCGCCTTTTTGTGCAGCATGCAGGCCGGCTACCTGACGGGCCAGAATATTTTGCTCGACGGCGGTGCCTATCCCGGCACCTTCTGAACGCGCTAGCTTTTAAATCGTGGAAATCCCTGTAGGCCGAACAGGCCTGCGGCTTGTACAAATACGCCACAGTCCATTGTTGTTTGATTCACAGGAGATAAAAAACATGCATACCCGCCGCCATCTGATTCAAAGTGCCGCTGCTGCCAGCCTGCTCGGCATGGGCCTGCCCAGCCTGGCCCAGAGCCGGGTCGAGACGCTGCGCATCATCGTGGGCTTTCCGCCCGGCGGCACCACTGACGCTTTTGCCCGACGCGTCAGCGACAAGCTGCGTGGTACCTACGCCAATAACGTGATCGTCGACAACAAGCCGGGGGCCGGCGGGCAGGTGGGCGTGACCACCTTGAAGAATTCGCCGGCTGACGGCGCCCACATCCTCTACACCCCGGCTTCGATGTTCACCATCTTCCCGCACTCGTTTTCCAAGCTGCCTTATGTGCTTGGCGACGCGGTGCCTGTCGGTCTGGGCCACTCTACCGATCACGGTTTTGTGGTCGGCCCTGCGGTACCCGAGACGGTCAAGAACCTCAGGGACTTCATCGAGTGGGCCAAGGCCAATCCCGGCAAGGCCACCATTGGCAATCCTGGCTCCGGCTCTATGCCCCACCTGCTGGCCGGCCGGCTGGCCATGCTCGGTGGCTTTCAGATCACCAATGTGCCCTTCGCCGGCTCCGGACCGGCGATTCCGCAGGTCCTGGGCGGCCAACTGGCCGGCATGTCTTCGCCCTTGGGCGATTGGGTGCAGCACCACAAGTCCGGCAAGGTGCGTGTTTTGGCCACCTCCGGGCCCGAGCGTTCGCCCTATACGCCCGAGGTGGCGACTTACCGCGAACAAGGGCAGGGCGAACTGGTGGTGCGCGAATGGTTCGGCTTTTTCGCGCCGGCCGGCACCTCCGATGCGACCCGTGAGGCGATCAACGCCGCCTTGCGTGCCGCCATGGCCCAGCAGGACATCCGCGATTTCGTCACCCCTCTGGCCGGCCACATCGAGGCCAGCACGGTGGCCGACCACAGCCGCCGCCTGGCTGCCGATTCGGACATGGGCCGACGTCTGGTCGGCGCCTTGGGCTTTAAGGCCGATTCCTGATATCCGGTGGTCGTGGTCAGGTCTTCAGGGCCTGATGCGCTGGCTCCGCTGAGTCAGCGCGACCGCAATGGAGCCTTTGGCGCTTGTTCATTGCGCTGACTCGGAGCGCTGAACAGCTCAGCGCCGCGACGACACCACAATGCCGCCGACGATCATGACGAAGGCCAGCAGGTGGTAGAACTGCGGCGCCTCGCCGAGCAGGACGGTTGACAACAGGGCGGCGAAGACCGGCGCCAGGTTGCTGAAAAATGAGGCAATCTGTGGCCCGGCGCGTTGCACCCCTATGCCCCAGAACCGGTAGGCCAGGACCGCCGGACCGACTGCGATGAAGACGATGGCGGCCACCACCGGCATGCTCCAGACAATCTGCGGCGAGCCCAAGGTCCATTCGGCGCCGGCAAAAAGCCCCGACCAGACCAGTCCAAATAGAATCTGCGCCATCAGATAGCCGGCCCAGTCCCCACGCAGACTTTGTGGCTCGCTCGGCCGCGCCAGCAGCCAGCTGTAGACGCTCCAGCACAGGGTTGCCAGCAAGATATAGGCGTCGCCGGGGACAAAGCGCAGCTGCTGTAAGACCGCCCACTGGCCTCGGCACAGCACCAGCAGCACTCCTGCGATGGACAGCAGGGCGCCCAGCCATTGGCGCTTGGTAATGACTTGCGCGTGCAGCATTCGCCCCAGCAGCAGTGTCCACACCGGCATGCTGCCGGCCACCAGGGTGACGTTGACAGCGGTGGAGGTCTGCAGCGCCATGTATTGCAGCGCGTTGTAGGCACCTATGCTCATCAGGCCCAGCAGGCTCAGGCGGCGCCAGTGGGGCCAGATCGGGCCATCACGGCGCAAAAAACGCCAGGACAGCGGCAGCAGGATCAGCAAGGCCAGGACCCAGCGAAAGAAATTGAGCGTCAGCGGCGGCACCTGCTCATGGATCCAGCGGCCGACCAGGGAATTGCAGGCCCACAGCAGCGATGCGGTGCTCAGCATCAGCACGGTTGCCGGGGTCAAGGGGGAAGACATGCTGCGACTGTAGCGCGCTCGGGATTGCGGGGCGGTCGCCTGCGCGCGACGCCATTTCATGTCACCATCGCGGTCTTTTACGTCTGAGCGCTCGATACAAGGAGATACCTATGAGCAGCACCGTGGCCAAGGCCGTACGCATAGAACGCTTTGGTGGCCCCGAAGAGTTGAAATTGGTCGATGTCAGCGTGGGCGAGCCCGGCCCTGGCGAGATCCGCATACGTCACAAGGCGATCGGCCTGAACTTCATCGACGTCTACCAGCGTACCGGTATGTACCCGCTGCCTCTGCCGCTCAATATGGGCATGGAGGCTTCGGGCATCATCGAGGCGGTCGGCGAGGGCGTGACCCACCTGAAGGTGGGCGACCGCGCCGCCTATGCCAGCCAACCGCCCGGCAGCTATTGCGAGCTGCGGGTGATGCCGGCGCGCTCTGTCTGCAAATTGCCCGATGCGATCTCTTTTGAGACCGGCGCTGCCATGATGCTCAAGGGCATGACGGTGCAGTACCTGCTGCGCCGCACCCTGCCGCAGGCGGGTCTGCAGGCCGGTGATTTTGTGCTGTTTCATGCCGCCGCTGGCGGTGTCGGCCTGATTGCCTGCCAATGGGCGCGCGCCTTGGGCCTGCAGCTCATCGGTACCGCCGGCTCGGACGAAAAATGCGCCCTGGCCAAGGCCAAGGGCGCAGCCCATGTGATCAACTACGCCAAGGAAGACTTCGTGGCCAGAGTCAAGGAGATCACCGGTGGACAAGGCGTGAAAGTGGTTTACGACTCCGTCGGTGCAGATACCTTCATGAAGTCGCTCGACTGCCTGCGCCCCTTCGGACTGATTGCCAACTTCGGCAATGCCTCGGGCAAGGTGCCCCCGTTTGACATCAACGTGCTGGCCGGCAAGGGCTCCTTGTATGCTTCGCGGCCGACCCTGTTCAGCCATCTGGCCACCCGCGAAGCCACGCAGGAAATCGCCGACGATCTGTTTGGCATGGTCTCCAGCGGCAAGGTCCAGATTCAGATTGACCAGAGCTTCCCCTTGGCCCGGGTAGCCGATGCCCACCGTGATTTGGAGGCGCGCAAGACCACAGGCTGCACCATCCTGACCCTTTGATCGGGGGACAGTGGGAGCCGCGCCCTCGCGGCGATGGATCAGCGCCTGCATCGTGCCGAGGGCGGCACTCCCACTGGGTTACACGAGGCCCAGGGTGGGGTGTGGGAGCCGCGCCCTCGCGGCGATGCAGCGCTTGATCGACAGCCGCATCGCGCCGGGGTAGTGCTCTCACAAAGGGCCCCGGGCAGGGCCTTTGGACGGGTTTTCGATGGCAGCCGCGCCGCTAGCGCGAGCGGCGCACCCGCAGCAATTCGTCAGCGATCATGCAGATCGCGCCCAGCGTGATTGCGCTGTCGGCCAGGTTGAAGGCTGGGAAATGCCAGCCGGCCCAGTGAAAGTCCAGGAAGTCAATGACATAGCCGTGGAGCAGGCGGTCGATCACATTGCCCACTGCACCGCCCAGGATGCAGGCCAGGGCGAAGCAAAAAAGCCTTTGCCCTGGATGCGCCTTGAGCAGATAGACGATGAATACGGTGGCGACCAAGCCCACGCCTGTGAAGAACCAGCGCTGCCAGCCCGAGGCGTCGGCCAGGAAGGAAAACGCAGCGCCGCTGTTATGCACCCTCACCAAATTAAAAAACGAGGCCACCGGCCTGGCTTCGCCGAACTGAAAAGCGCCCAGGATCAGCACCTTGGTCAACTGGTCGAGCACCATGATCAGGAAGGCCAGTGCCAGCCAGGGCAGTAGGCCCGGAGCGGCTTGTGACTTGGCAGACTTTCCCATCAGGCCACCTGTCGCTGTTCGCCGCTGCCGAAGAGGTTGCTGGTGCAGCGACCGCACAGGCCCGGGTGGGCGCTGTCATGCCCCACATCGTCGCGGTAGTGCCAGCAGCGCTCGCACTTGGCTGCGGTGCTGGGTTGGACCTCGATTTTCATCGTGTCGCCGCTGTGGCACTCCAGCGCTGAGGTGATGAAGACGAATTTGGCGTCCTCGCCCAGGGCGGTGATCAGCGCGTGGTCGGCCGGCGGCAGCTGCACTCTGACGGTGGCCTGTAGCGAAGAGCCTACCTGGCCGGCGGCGCGCAGCGCTTCAATCTCCTTGTTGACCGCATCGCGGATCTCGCGGATGCGCGACCAGCGTTGCAGCAGGTCGGTATCGGGCGCGCCCATCTGCGAAAACGTTTCCAAGAAAATCGTCTCTGAGCTGCCGATGCTGCCCCAAGCCTCTTCGGCGGTGAAGGACAGAAACGGCGCCATCCAGCGCAGCATGGCCTGGGTGATGCGGTAGAGCGCGGTTTGCGCGCTGCGGCGCGCCAGGCTCTTGGGCGCGGTGGTGTAGAGCCTGTCCTTGAGCACGTCCAGGTAGAAGGCGCCGAGGTCTTCCGAGCAATAAACCTGCAGCTTGGAGACCACCGGGTGGAACTCGTAGACCTCGTAGTGCGCCAGGATCTCGGCCTGCAGTTGCGCCGCGCGCGCCAGCGCGTAGCGGTCGATCTCCAGCAACTGCGCGTCGGGCACGGCGTCTTGCGCCGGGTCGAAGTCACTCACATTGGCCAGCAAAAAGCGCAAGGTGTTGCGGATGCGGCGGTAGGCATCAACCACCCGGGCCAGAATTTTGTCGTCGATGTTCAGGTCGCCTGAGTAATCAGTCGAGGCTACCCACAGGCGCACGATTTCGGCGCCCAGCTTTTGCGTTACGCTTTGCGGATCGACCGTGTTGCCCAGGCTCTTGCTCATCTTGCGGCCCTGGCCATCGGTGGCAAAGCCGTGGGTGAGCAGGCCGCGATAGGGCGCGCGGTCAAACAGCGCGCAGCCCAGCAGCAGCGAGGAATGGAACCAGCCGCGGTGTTGGTCGTGCCCTTCCAGGTACAGGTCGGCCTCGGGGCCGCTCTCGTGGAAGGGCGGCCGTGCATAGGCGTTTTGGTGGCTTGCGCGCAGCACATGCCAGAAGGTCGAGCCCGAGTCGAACCAGACTTCCAGGATGTCGGTGCTCTTGGTGTAGTGCGGCGCGTCCTGCGGGCCCAGGATGTCTTCGGGCGTGACGCGGCTCCAGGCCTCGATGCCGCCTTGCTCGACGATGCCCGCAGCCTGGTCCAGGATGTCCATGGTGCGCGGATGCAGCTCGCCCGTGTCCTTATGCAGGAAGAAGGGCACAGGCACGCCCCAGCTGCGCTGGCGCGAGATGCACCAGTCGGGCCGGCCGGCAATCATGTCGCGCAAGCGGGTCTTGCCGTTTTCGGGGTAGAAGCGGGTCTGCTCAATCGCATCGAGCGCCAGCTGCCGCAGGGTCTTGGGCGCCTTGTCTTTCGTGAACACGCCTTCGCCCTCATCCATGCGGATGAACCACTGCGCAGCGGCGCGGTAGATCACTGGCGTCTTGTGCCGCCAGCAGTGCGGGTAGCTGTGCGTGATGCCCACCGTGCTCATCAGCCGGCCGGCGAGCCTGAGCGCATCCAAAATCGCAGGAATCGCCTTCCAGATGTGCTGGCCGCCAAACAGGGGAAATTCGGGCGCATAGGCGCCTGTGCCCTGCACCGGGTTGAGGATGTCGGTGTAGGCCATGCCGTGCGCGATGCACGAGTTGAAGTCGTCCACGCCGTAGGCGGGCGCGGAGTGAACCAGGCCCGTGCCATCGGCATCGCTCACGTAGTCGGCCAGGTACACCGGCGACAGGCGCCGGTAGCCTGCATCGGCCTCATACAGCGGATGGCGGAAGTTCAGGCCGCCCAGTTGCGCGCCCTTGGCGGTGGCCAGCACCGTGCCGGCCAGGCCAAAGCGCGCCAGGCATTTTTCCACCAGGGTCTCGGCCAGCACCAGGCAGCCCTTGGGCGTGTCGACCAGTGCGTAGCTCAGTTCGGGATGGGCATTGAGCGCCTGGTTGGCGGGGATGGTCCAGGCGGTGGTGGTCCAGATCACCGCAAAGCCGCTCTTGCCGGCAGGCAGGGCCTGCAGGCCGAAGGCAGCGGCGAGCTTTGCCGGCTCGTCGGTCTCGAAGGCCACATCCAGCGTGTCGCTCTTTTTGTCGGCGTATTCAATCTCGAATTCGGCCAGTGAGGAGCCACAGTCGAAGCACCAGTACACCGGCTTCAAGCCGCGGTAGACGAAGCCGCGCTCGATCACCCGCTTGAAGGCGCGGATCTCGCCGGCCTCGTTGGCATAGTCCATGGTCCGGTAGGGCCGCTCCCAGTCGCCCAGCACGCCCAGACGCTTGAAGTCCTCACGCTGCTGCTCAATTTGCTCGGTGGCGAAGGCCCGGCTCTTGGCTTGCATGTCGTCGCGCGAGAGCTTGCGGCCGTGCAGCTTTTCAATCGCGTTTTCGATGGGCAGGCCGTGGCAGTCCCAGCCGGGAATGTATTGCGCGTCAAAGCCGGCGAGTTGGCGGCTTTTGACGATCATGTCCTTGAGCACCTTGTTCAGGGCGTGGCCGATGTGCAGCTTGCCATTCGCATAGGGCGGGCCGTCGTGCAGCACGAACAGGGGCGCTCCGGCGCGGGCGTCGCGCAGCTTCTTGTACAGGCCTTTTTCGTTCCACTCATGCACCCAAGCGCCCTCGCGCTTGGGCAGGTCACCCCGCATCGGAAAGGGCGTGTCCGGCAGGTTCAAGGTGGCGCGGTAGTCCTGGGCTTTTTCAGACATGATGAAGATAAATGCGGCTGGGGCAGGCTCAGTGCCCACAGGGGCAAAAGAGGACGTGGGGCGCAAGGCCGATCGCCCTGAGCTTGACAGATGGGCAGCGAGCGGCGCTCTCGGGGTCGGGCGGCAGCCTCAAATTCGGTCGCGGGTGGTCTGCCGGTGGGTCTGCCCATGCCGCGAGGCAAACCAGGCACGTGCGTCACTGCAGTCCCGGGCGATGCCCTCGGTCAGTGCGCTCAGCCCCTCATACTTGAGCTCGTCATGAAGTTTGTGCAGCAGTTCCACGCGCACGATTTTACCGTAGGCCTCCTCGGCTCCCAGGGCCTGGGGCCAGTCCAGAATATGCGTCTCCAGCAGTACCCGGCCGCCGTTGACGTCGTCGGCACTCAGCGAGGGCCGCACGCCCAGATTGGCCACACCGGCCAGGGGCTGAGGGCCCAGGCCATGGACCTCCACCACAAAGATACCGCTGGCCGCCGCCTTGGCATGGGAAAAGCGCAGGTTCAGGGTGCGAAAGCCGTCGCCAGCGCCCGGCGTGCTGGCGCCCAACTCGCGCCCTAGCTTGGCACCGTGCACCACATGGCCGGAAATCGCGTAAGGCCGTCCCAGCAGCCTGGCGACCAAGTCCATTTGCCCCTGGCCCAGTGCCTCGCGCACGGCCGAACTCGAGACCCGCAGGCCATGCACTTCGTAGCTGTTCATGCGCGCCACATCAAAGCCGAACTCATTGCCCGCGGCGTCGAGCATGGCGTAGTCGCCGGCGCGCTTGGCGCCAAAGCGAAAGTCATCGCCGACCAGCACATAGCGCACCTGCAAACCTTTGACCAGTGTGTCTTGAATGAATCTTTGGGCGCTCTGGCGGGCCAGTGTGTCCCGAAAGGGCAGCACCACCACCTCGTCGACCCCGCAGCGTGCCAACTCGGTGAGCTTGTCGCGCAGGGTCGAGATGCGCGCCGGGGCCGAGGCGGGCGAAAAGTATTCGCGCGGGTGGGGCTCAAAGCTCATCACCCGCACCGGCAAGCCCCGGTGCTCGGCCTCGCTGCGCAGCAGCGCCAGCATGGCCTGGTGGCCACGGTGCACGCCGTCGAAATTGCCGATGGTCAGCGCGCATGCGCTGCTCAGTTCGCGGTGCTTGTAGCCTCGGTAGATCCTCATAGAGCACCGATTATCGGTCGGCGCGTCGCGGTACCTGGGAATCGCGCTATATTGTGGGGATTGCGTGTGCGGCCCCGGGCCGGGTCGGCCGGCGGGGCCCGCAGCGTGACCATCGCTGTTCCTGTCCATCCATTTGGAGGCTCGCTTGAAGGTCTTGAAGCTGTCCGCCCAGGGTTTACCGCAATCCTGGATCAGTCTGGAGCAGGCTGTTCTCCACTACGCAGCCGGCGAGGTGCGCTGGGAAGTGGGCGCAGAAGTGGCGCTGTTTCGCGGGGGGCATAACGCCCGCACCGGCGAGCAGTCGCAGATCCGCGTGAGCAGCATCATCGGTACGCGCGGCGTGCCCAATATCAACCCCTTTGAGCTGCGCCCGGGCCTGACCAACAGCAAGCTGTTTGTCCGCGATCGCAATATCTGCGCCTATTGCGGTGCTCATTTCCATGAAACCGATCTGACGCGTGAGCACATCATTCCCTTCGCTCAAAACGGAGTGGACAACTGGATGAATGTGGTCACCGCCTGCCGCACCTGCAACCACCGCAAAAGCAGCCGCACCCCGGAGCAGGCTCGCATGCCGCTGCTCTATACGCCCTATGTGCCCAGCCTGTGGGAAGACTTCATCTTGCGCAACCGGCGCATCCTGGCCGACCAGATGGAGTTTTTGATGGCGCATGTGCCTCGCCATTCGCGCTTGCTGACTTAGCAGGCCAAAGCTTCTTTCAGGCAAAAACGCCGGCCGTCTCCTGCATGCGCTCGGACACTTGCCCCAGGTGGTGCAAGCTGTCGCCAAAGCTCAGCTCCAGTTGGGTGAGCTTTTTGAAGTAGTGGCTGATGATGTACTCATCGGTCACGCCGATACCCCCGTGCAATTGCACGCTTTGCTGGCCCACCAGGCGCATGGCCTGGCCCAGTTGCACCTTGGCTCTGGCCACGGCCTGGGCGCGCTCGGCCGCCGGTGACAGCAGCTTGAGCCAGGCGTAGTAACTCATGGAGCGGCCCAGTTCGAGCTGCATCTTCATGTCGGCCAGGCGGTGGCGCAGGGCCTGAAAGCTCGCAATGGCCACGCCGAACTGCTTGCGCTGGTTCATGTAGTCGGCGGTGATGGCCAGGCTCTTGTCCATCGCCCCCACGCCTTCGGCGCAGGCGCAAGCCGCGCCCATGTCCAGCGCCTCCTCCAGCGCGGCCAGGCCATCGGCCACCAGCAGTTGGGCAGGGGTGTCTTTGAGGTGCAGCTCGGCGGCTCGGCCGCCATCCTGGGTGCCGTAGCCGTGCCGGGCGAGGCCCGGGGCATCAGATTCGACCAGGTAAAGCGCGATCAGCCCACCGCGCCGCGCCGAGACGATGAAGGCATCGGCCTGATCGCCGGCGGCCACCACGCTTTTGGTGCCGTTCAGGCGATCGCCCTCGGCCAGGGTCTGGCAGTGCGCGGCCCGGTAGCGGCCGCCGCGCTCCTGCCAGGCCAGACTGAGCACGGCCTGGCCTGCGGCCAGCTTGGCCAGCCACGGCGACTGCGGGGCGAGCTGGCTGAGCGCGCGGCCGCATATCAGCGCTTGCGCCAGGGGCTCGAGCACCAGGCCGCGGCCGAGCTCTTCCATCACCACCATGGCCTCCACCGGGCCCATGCCCATTCCGCCCTGATCCTCGGGCACGGCCAGACCACTCAGGCCCAACTCAGCGAGTTCGCCCCAGGCCTCGCGCGAAAAGCCGCCTGCCTGCACGATGGTGCGGCGGCGTTCAAAGGTATAGGCCTTATCGACCCAGCGGGCCACGGCCTCGCGCAGCTGCAACTGGTCGTCTGAAAAATCGAAATCCATGATGCGTCCTTTCAGCCGAGCAGAGTCTGGGCCACGATGTTGCGCTGCACTTCATTGCTGCCGCCGTAAATGGTGGTCTTGCGCATGTTCAAGTAGTTCGAGGCCAGTGGCGCGCAGTGCAGGGCGCCGCCGGGGAAGGGCTGGTCGCCCTGCCAGCCGGCATCCATGGCCTCGGCAATGAGCGGCAGGGCAAAGGGGCCGGCGGCCAGCATCATCAGCTCGGTGTAGCGCTGCTGGATTTCGCTGCCGCGGATTTTGAGCAGGCCGGCAATGTCCAGTGCGTTCTTGCCCGAGTTCATGGCCGAGAGCACGCGCAGCACCAACATCTCCAGCGCGACGATGTCGACCTCCAGCAGGGCAATCTGGTCGCGAAAGCGCAGGTCGTCCCAGAGGCCTTCAGTCTTGGCAATACGCTTGAGCCGTTCGAGTTCGCGCTTGGCGCGGTTGACGTCGGCAATATTGGTGCGCTCGTGGCTGAGCAGGAATTTGGCATAGGTCCAACCCTGGTTTTCCTCACCGATCAGGTTCTCGGCAGGTACCTCCACCTTGTCGAACCAGACCTCGTTGACTTCATACTCGCCGTCGAGCAGACGGATCGGCCGCACGCTCACGCCAGGCGACTTCATGTCGATCAGCAGGAAGGAGATGCCGGTTTGCGGCTTGCCCTCGTTGCTGGTGCGCACCAGGCAGAAAATCCATTCGCCGTACTGGCCCAGCGTGGTCCAGGTCTTTTGGCCGTTGACGATGTATTTGTCACCCTGACGCTCGGCCCGGCATTTGAGCGAGGCCAGGTCCGAGCCCGAGCCCGGCTCGCTGTAGCCCTGGCTCCACCAGACCTCGCCCGAGGCGATGCCAGGCAAAAAGCGCTCCTGCTGTGCCTGGTTGCCAAAAGCCATGATCACGGGCGCCACCATCACCGGCCCAAAGGGCACGATGCGTGGCGCGCCGGCCAGGGCGCATTCCTCTTCGAACAGGTGACGCTGTACCGCGTTCCAGCCCGGGCCGCCAAACTCCTGCGGCCAGCCGTAGCCCAGCCAGCCCTTTTTGCCCAGGATCCGGGCCCAGGCCTGCATGTCGTCCCGGCTCAGGCGCAGGCCGTGTTGCACCTTGTGCGCAATATGGGCGGGGAGGTTTTGACGCACCCAGTGGCGGATGTCGTCGCGAAATTGTTGCTCTTCGGGGGTGAAGTTGAGGTCCATGCTTTACTTCTTTCCTGTGTCGCTGACAAGAGGACACCGGTTTTTAGCACGACTTGGCCCCGAGGTGCGCGCTTTTCGGGGCTGAGTCTTTCCTCGCCGCGCGAGGAAAGACTTCAGTCGCCCAGGTCGAGCAGGACGCGGCCGCTTTCGATCTTCACCGGCCAGGAGCGAACTGGTTCCGTGGCCGGTCCGCAGGTGACCGAACCGTCGTGCAGGTCGAACATGGCCTGGTGAAACGGGCATTCCACAAGGTGGCCGTCCACATAGCCGTCACACAGCCGGGCGTTGCCATGGCTGCACAGGTTGTCGATGGCCCACACGCCGTCTTCGATCTTGAAGAGGGCAATGTCGCGGCCGGCGGCTAGCACACTGATGCCTGCGCCGTCGAAAAGGTCGGCCTCGGCGGCCACATCGGTCCAGTTGCTCATGGTCAGATCGGGTAGATGATGGAGTTGGGGATCATTTCGCTATCGTAGACGCACAGGCGCTCGGCGAATTTAAGGCCCTCGGGGGTCGCCACGATGGTGTCGATGTAGCGTCCCACATTGAAGACCGTGCTCTCTTTGTCGAATTTGGTGCGAAACACCGCATAGTTGGCCTCGCTGTGGATGCGGCCATCTTCCACCTTGCGTACCACTGCCGCGCCCACCACATGGCGCTGGTAGTAGGGGTCGTGGTAGAGGGTCTGGCTGATGCCATAGACCCGGTCCTTGAGCATGCCCTGGCTGGTAAATGACAGGGTGGCCAGTGGAAAGCCTCTCTCGAAGTTTTCACGGGGCTGCAATCGGTAGACGCAGGGGTCGGTGAAAAATCCGGGCCAGCGGTCCCACTGGCCGCTGTCGAGCGCCAGGGCGTAATCGGCGTAAAGCTGCTGAATAGACAGCCAGGTTTGCATATCGACCATCATCAATCCTTCATCACCTTGCGCCAGTACTCGTACATGCCCCGAATGAGGGTCTCGGTCACCATATGGTCGGTGTTCTCGGCGCTGCGCCCGCCCAGCTCAGCCAAGGTGCGGTGGTCTGGCCGAGTCTCAAAGGCCTGCTGCGACAGCTCGATCACCTCGCCGTCGTCGGCCGAGACAAAGCCGGCTGGCCCGAACAGATTGGCCTGGCGCAGGCGCCGCTCGGTCATGTCGGCCGAGTCGTCCTCAAAGCCGAAATGGGTCCAGACGAAATCGAAGGCGTCGTGGCCCACCGGCTGGATATGCCGGGTCGAGACGCTGTTGACCTGCTGCTGAAAGATGACGCTGGGAAACAGGGTCATCATCACTGCGCTGGGGCCGCCCCACCAGGGCTCGGGCACGATGTCCAGAAAGCTTGCATCGTGCAGCTCCATATTGGCTTTGAAGCTGCTGACCTGGGTGACCTGCGCGGTATCGCCCTGGGCCTGACCGGCCGAGCCGCGGGTCGAGATCATGGCGGCGTGTCGATGGTGCTCGTCCATCACCAGTTCGGACTTGTTATCGGCCCGCCAAAGCCCGAAGGTGACAAACCAGGTGTGCAGCAGGCCCGGGTGATAAGGATCCTTGATGTTTTCCTGCATCAGCTTCCAGTTGCCTGGAATCCGCTGGCGGTTGTAGCCCAGAATCTTCAGGGCCCGGCCGTTGAACAGCCGGTCGAAGTACCCGAGGATGGCAGGGCCTAGATAGCTCTCGAACGATTCGACGGCGTGGTCAAAAGAGGCAAACACCACGCCGCCCCGGCTGGCCACTTTGAGCTTGTTCAGGCTGTGGTCCTTAGGGTCGAAGTCGGCAGGCATGCCGCCCTTGACCTGACCGTCTTGCCGCACGCCCCGGCGAAACGGCACGCCTTGCAGCTGCCCGTCGAGCGCATAGCTCCATTGGTGGTAGGGGCAGACCAGCTCCTTCTTGTTGCCGTGGCGCTCGCGGCAAAACGCCATGCCACGGTGGGCGCAGACGTTTTCCACCACGTGGATCTGGCCCTTGAGGTCGCGGGTCATCACCACCGAGCGTTCGCCGATGGCAGTGCGCTTGAAGTCGCCGGGCTGGGGGATTTCAGCCTCCAAGCCCACATAGCTCCAGTGCCCCCGGTAGAAAAACCGTTCCAGCTCTTTTTTGTGGGTCTCTTGCTGGGTATAGACCGCAAAGGGGATGCGACTGCTGTCGGCCCTTTCCCAATGAATGACGCTCTCCGGCATGGCACTGCTCCGTGTTTGGCTGACGCGCATCATGCGCAGAGGATCAGATTTAGTAAATCGAATCTTAAATATAATCAGTATTCGAAAATCAAATAATCATGCTCAGCCCCCGACTTGACCTGAACCTGCTGGTGGTGTTTCACCAACTGCTGCTCAAGCGGCGGGTGTCGGCGGTTGCCCAGGCCCTGGGCATGAGCCAGCCTGCGGTCAGCAGCGCCCTGGGGCGACTGCGCGCCGCCCTGGGGGATGAGTTGTTCCTGCGCACTCAAGGCGGCATGGAGCCCACGCCCTATGCCCTGCAATTGGCGCAGCCGGTGGCCGAGGCCCTGGATGGGCTGCAGCAGGCCCTGAATGTGCGCGCTGCTTTTGAGGCGGGCAGCAGCAGTCGCAGCTTCACCCTGGCCATGAACGATGTGGGCGAGATGTATTTCCTGCCGGTGCTGGTCGATGCGCTCGCCCGCTTGGCGCCGGGCGTGACCTTACAGGTACTGAGCGTGACCGAGGCGTCCTTGAAGGAGGACATGGCCAGCGGGCGCATCGATCTGGCCCTGGGCCTGCTGCCGCAGTTGCAGGCCGGCTTTTTTCAGCAGGCGCTGTTCCGCCAGAAGTATGTCTGCCTGCTGCGGGCCGGCCATGCTCTGGCTGCGCGCAAATCGCTGAGCCTGCAGACCTACACCGAGGCCGAACATGTGCGCATCGTTGCTGCCGGCACCGGCCACGGCAGCCTGGATCTGGCGCTCGAGAAGAAAAAGTTATACCGGCGCTTTCGCCTGACGCTGCCCCACTATGTGGCCCTGGGCGATGTGCTGCAGCACTCGGACCTGATCGCCACCGTGCCCGAGCGTTTTGCAGACCGCATCGTGGGGCCTTTTTCTTTGGTCAAGCGCGAGTTGCCGGTGGCGGTCGACGACAGTGCCATTCATCAGTTCTGGCACGGCCGCCTGCACCGCGACCCGGGGCATCAGTGGCTGCGCCAGTGCATCAGCCGGCTGTTTGGCGATGCCCAGTCGGGTCAGGGCGAGCGGGCGGCCTGAGTAGCTTTTTGCCTGTGTGGCTGGCACCGAAGCTTCATCGCGTCTGCAGCCACTCACGCACCGCCTGCGGATAGATCTGGTGCTCGGCCGCCCGCACCCGTGCGGCCAGGGTCTCGGGGCTGTCATCTGGCATCACCGGCACAGCCGCCTGCGCCAGGATGGGGCCGTGGTCTAGCTCTGCGGTCACCCTGTGGACGGTGGCGCCAGCGACCTTGCAGCCGGCCTCGAGGGCGCGGCGGTGGGTGTGCAGTCCGGTGAAGGCGGGCAGCAGCGAGGGGTGGATGTTGATGAGTCGGCCCTCGTAATGCCGCACGAACTCAGGCGTGAGGATGCGCATGAAGCCAGCCAGCAGCACCAGGGTGGGTTGGTGCGCGTCGATGCGGGTCATCAAGGCTGCATCGAAGGCGTGGCGCGAGGGATATTCGGTGTGATCAAGCAACTCGCAGGCCAAGCCGGCTGTGCGCGCCAGCGCCAGGCCGGGCGCATCGCTGCGGTTGCTGACCACTGCCGCTATGCGTGCTTGCAGGCGCTGCTCCCACTGCTCCTGCTGGGCGGCGCGCATCAGCGCCTGCAAATTGCTGCCGGCCCCCGAGATCAGGACGACGATGTTCCGCAGGGGCGCGCTCATCGCAGGCCCGCTCTTTACATCTTGGCCTGAAACACCAGCCCGGCGTGCTCGCGCAGGGCGTGGAACTTGATCTTGGGCCATTGCTGCTCGACCGCGCGCAGCGTAGCGCCGTGGTCGACCAGCAGGGTGGGGGCATCGACCGCATCAAGAGCCACCCGATGCTGGTTGGCGTCCATGAACTTCTTGAGCTCGTTGGCGTCGTCGCTGCTGACCCAGCGTGCCAGGTTGAAATGGCTGGCGGTGATGCGGGCCTTGACGCCGTACTCGTGCTCGAGCCGGTGCGCTACCACTTCGAACTGCAATTGCCCGACCGCGCCGAGCAGCAGCAGCGAGCCAGCCAGCGGGCGAAACACCTGGATGGCGCCTTCTTCGCCCAGCTGGGTCAGGCCCGCGCGCAATTGCTTGCTGCGCAGCGGGTCGGCCACCTCGACCGAGCGAAACATTTCCGGGGCGAAAAAGGGCAGGCCGGTAAATTGCAGGGCCTCGCCCTCGGTCAGGGTGTCGCCAAGCTGCAGCACGCCGTGGTTGGGAATACCGATGATGTCGCCGGCAAAAGCGGTGTCGAGTAGCTCGCGCCGCTGGCTCATGAAGCTGACCACGGTGTTGGGCCGCAACTCCTTGCCGCTGCGCACCACCTTCAGGCGCATGCCGCGCTGAAATTGGCCGGATGCCACCCGTAAAAAAGCGATGCGGTCGCGGTGGGCCGGGTCCATATTGGCCTGGATCTTGAACACCACACCGGAGAACTTTTTCTCCTCCGGCTGTACCACCCGCTGTAGTGAGGCCCGTTCGGCCGGCGCCGGCGCCAGATCGACCAGCGCATCGAGCACCTCTTGCACGCCGAAGTTGTTGATGGCTGAGCCAAACAGCATCGGAGTCTGGCGGCCGGCCAGAAATTCTTCGCGGTCAAAAGCGGGCGTGGCGGCGGCCACCAGTTCGATTTCGCCCTGGGCCTGGGCGTACTCGGCGCCAAAACGTTCGCTGGCCACCGGGTTGTCCAGACCGGTCAGGATTTCATCATCGCCGCCGGCCTTATCTTCGCCGGGGCTGAAGACGCGCATGCGGTCGTTGCGGCGGTCGAACACGCCATGAAAGAGCTTGCCCATGCCCACCGGCCAGGTAAAGGGCACCACCGTCATGCCCAGTTCCCGCTCGATCTCGTCCATCACCGTCATCGGGTCCTGCACCTCGCGGTCCATCTTGTTCACGAAGGTCAGGATGGGTGTGTTGCGGGCACGGCAGACCTGCAGCAGGCGCCGGGTTTGCGGCTCCACGCCGTTGGCCGCGTCGATCACCATCAGCGCGGCGTCCACGGCGGTCAGCACGCGGTAGGTGTCTTCCGAGAAGTCCTGGTGGCCGGGTGTGTCGAGCAGGTTGATGACGCAGTCGCGGTATTCCATCTGCATCACCGAGGAGGCCACCGAGATGCCGCGCTGCTTTTCAATCTCCATCCAGTCGGAGGTGGCGTGGCGGGCGGCCTTGCGGGCTTTGACGCTGCCGGCGATCTGAATCGCGCCTGAGAACAGCAGCAGCTTTTCAGTCAGCGTGGTCTTGCCAGCGTCGGGGTGGGAGATGATGGCAAAGGTGCGGCGCCTTTTGACCTGGCTGGCGATTTCGTCGGACATAACCGGCCATTATCGGTGAGGGGGCGTGGATTCGTGGCTTCGGGCGCTCGGTTTTGGCTTCTTGGGGGGCTGCTGCGGTTCTGGGGTGGGCGGTTCTGGGGTGGGCGGTTCTGGGGTGGGCGGTTCTGGGGTGGGCCGGGCCGGCTCATGCTGTGGGTACACAGAAATCGCCGGCCCGGCCCACCCCAGAGCCGCTGGGATGTGCTCTTGCAGGTGTGAAATACCGGCGGGCGCGTCGCCAAGAGTTGGGGGTATGGGGCCCGGCCGATTTTTGCGTACCCCCGCAGCATGAGGCCGGGCCCCGTACCCCCAACTCTTGCGCCTCGATGAGCAGGCCTTGACTACAGCGAAGACTCTGCCGGCCCTTGCCACCTGAACCTGGGCTGCCGCACCCCGTCGATCACCACCTCTTCTTGGAACATCGCCGCCGGCCGTACCCACAGCCCGCGCTCGCCGTAGAGCGCGCGGTACAGCGTCATGGGCTCGAGCGTCTCGCTGTGCCTGACTGTGCCCAGCACCTGATAAGGCAGGCCCTTGTAGTGCAGGTACAGGCCGGGCGGGGTTTCAATCAGGGGCGGCAGGTCGTGGTCGGACATCTCGGGGCTGGGGTCGGTGAGGGTGGGACAATGAGGGCATGCATCCTAAGGCCCTTTTGGACAGCGCAGCCGATTTGCTGCGTCTGGTTCTGCGTTTTGATCACCCCGCTGACGCTGTCCTGTCGCGTTATTTCCGTGAGTTCCGGCTGGGCCCGCGCGAGCGCGCCACCCTGGCCGAGACGGCGTATTCGGTGCTGCGCAAGAAAATCCTTTTCACCTACTTGGCCCAGTCGGGCAGCGGCCCACTGGAGCGGCGGCTGGCCATCCTGGGGTTTGCGGCTGAGCGCGATTTTCTTTATGGCGCGCTCAACGCGTCTGAAAAACAATGGCTCGAGCATTGCGATCAGGTGCAGCCCTCGGATCTGATGGACCTGCACCGGCACAACCTGCCGCAGTGGTTGGTGGATCCCCTCAAGGCACAGCTCGGTGCTGAGTTTGACGCGCTCGCTGAAAGCCTGAGCCGGCCGGCCGGGCTGGATCTGCGGGTCAATGTCTTCAAGGCCAAGCGGACCGAGGTGCAGCAGCAACTGGCTCGTCTGAATATGGCCGCCGAGCCCACGCCGTATTCGCCCTGGGGCCTGCGCCTGCGGGATAAGCCGCCCTTGCACCAACTGGAACTGTTCAAGCAGGGCCTGGTGGAGGTGCAGGACGAGGGTTCGCAACTGCTGGCTCTGCTGCTCGACGCCAAGCGCGGCGAGATGGTGGTCGATTTTTGTGCCGGCGCGGGCGGCAAGACCCTGGCCATCGGCGCGACCATGCGCAACACCGGTCGCCTTTACGCCTTTGATACCTCGGCCCACCGGCTCGATGCGCTCAAGCCCAGGCTGGCGCGCAGCGGTCTGTCCAATGTGCATCCGGTGGTGCTGGCGCATGAGCGCGACGATCGCATCAAGCGCCTGGCTGGCAAGATAGACCGGGTGCTGGTCGATGCCCCCTGCTCGGGCCTGGGCACGCTGCGCCGCAATCCCGACCTCAAATGGCGCCAGAACGCCAAGGCGGTCGAGGAAATGGTGCTCAAGCAAGAGGCCATCTTGGCCAGTGCGGCGCGGCTGCTCAAGCCGGGCGGTCGGCTGGTTTACGCCACCTGCAGTGTTTTGCGCGAGGAAAATGAGGCGGTCGCGTTGGCCTTTGGGCAAGCCCATCCGGACTTTGAGGCGCTGCCGGCCGCGCCGCTGCTGGCCGAGCAAGACCAGAGCACCAGCCTGTGCGCGGGAGATTTCCTGCGCCTATGGCCCCACAAGCACCAGACCGATGGCTTCTTTGCGGCCGTCTGGCAACGCCGCTGAGGCTTGCTGCGGGCTGCTCTGGCTCGCTGTCGATCCCACGGCTGCGTCGACTTAGTGTCTTTTAGCGGCCAATTGATAGGTTTTTGAAGAAATTTAACCCTGATTTGCAATTTTTTTCCGAGCGGAGCATCAGCCAGGCAAGCACAGCACCTACAATGTCGGTCGCTGGTTGAGGCGGCGCAGTAGCGCCCGCCCCCAGCGTGTAAGGATGCACTCATGATCTTTTTTGATGCCGCTCTCGACTGGCTGGCTCACGGCCTGTGGGATTCGGCCTGGTGGCAAATCGTCTTGTTCACCTTGGCCATGACTCACGTCACCATGATCAGCGTGACGGTGTTTCTGCATCGGCATCAAGCGCATCGGTCTTTAGATCTGCATCCCATCGCCTCGCATTTCTTTAGGCTCTGGCTTTGGCTGACCACCGGCCAGGTGACCAAGGAGTGGGCGGCAATTCACCGCAAGCACCACGCCAAGTGTGAGCAAGAACAAGATCCGCACAGCCCCCATGTGCACGGTATCAAGACAGTGCTTTTGCGCGGTGCCGAACTCTACCGCGCAGAGTCCAAGAACAAGGAAACCATTGCCCGTTTTGGCCATGGCACTCCCGACGACTGGGTCGAGCGCAACGTCTACACCCGCTATTCCTGGCAAGGCGTGGGCCTGATGATGGTGCTCGACCTGGCCTTGTTTGGTGTGGCCGGTCTGGTGGTCTGGGCGGTGCAGATGGCCTGGACTCCGATCATGGCCGCCGGCGTCATTAACGGCGCTGGCCACTACTGGGGTTATCGCAATTTCGAGGCGCCTGACGCCAGCACCAACCTCTCGCCCTGGGGCATCATCATCGCCGGCGAGGAGTTGCACAATAACCACCACACCTATCCGACCTCGGCCAAGTTGTCGATCAAGCCCTATGAGTTTGATATCGGCTGGATGTACATCTGCATCCTGCAGTCCATGGGGCTGGCCAGCGTCAAGAAGGTTCCACCACGCCTGCAATTGGGCAGTATGCAGCAGGTGGCCGACGAAAAAACTCTGGAGGCTTTGATCGCCCATCGTTATGAGGTGATGGCCGGTTTTGCCCGCGAACTGCGTCGCTCAGCCCGGCTGGAGTTGGCTGCCCTCAAGGCCCGTCAGGCTGATGTGTCGGCGCTCAAGGCGGCCGCCCGCTGGTTGCACCGCGACGAAGACAAGGTGCCGGCTGCGGCGCTACCGCAAATCGCCCGTGCCCGCGCTGAACATCCGGTGCTCGACAAAATGGTCACCATGCGCGAGGAGTTGCGTCAGCTCTGGCTGAACACCTCTTCCACGCGCGAGCAGTTGGCAGCGCAACTGCAGTCCTGGTGCCAGAGGGCCGAGGCCAGCGGTATTGCCGCCTTGCAGCAGTTCTCGCAGAACCTGCGCGCCGCCCGCGCCTGAGCCTAGCGGCTTTCGATCAAGCGCCCCATCGCTGCGGGGGCGCAGCTCCCACCCACTGCCTGAGCGCTGATGAGTCTTGTAGGAGCGCCGCTCCGGCGCGAAGCGGCCTTTCGGTCAAGCGCCGATCAAGTCGACCAAATGCGCGGCGCTGGTGCCTCCAACTGCCACGCTTCTCGCCGCCAAGCCTGCCAGACAGCTTTGAGCAAATCCATGGCCGGCTCCACCAAGGGCGCCAGCACACGCAGCACCAGCACCTGCTCATGCACCGCAGTCACGCCGGCGCTCAGGCCTTGCGCTTGCGTGGCCGTGACTGCGCGAGCCACCTCGATCAGGCTCTCGCGCCGCGCTCGCTCCAGCGGCTGACCGCTGACCATGAACAAGGTGCCCAGACAGCGGTGGCCGGCCAGCGCCAGCGGGTGATCCATCAGCCCGTGGTCCTCAGCCCGGATCCGCGCGCGCTCCAGCCAGACGCCGGGCACTTCAATGTGTTGCAGCAGCTGGCCCTGCACGAAGGGCTGCTCGGCCTGTGGCAGACCCAGCGCGGTGATGTCCCAGCCCAGCAGCTCAGCGCCAGGGGCCAGGCTCATGTGTAGGCGGTTCTCAGCCAGACAGCCCGAGTAGTACAAGGCTTCCATGGGCAGCCATTCGAGTCGTGAGCCGGCTTCCAGCTGGATGTGCGTACTTTGCACCGCTGGCTCACCGAGGCTGCGGTAAAACCGGGTGGCCCCCGGGGTGGTGATCAGCCCGTGGGACTGGCTGCCTGCATGGATGCGTACATCAAGCCGGTCACCGCCGACCAGGCCGCCCGGCGGGTGGACCAGGATGTTGTGGCAGATCGCATCGCCTTGCGGGTAGAGGCTTTGCATGACGCGCAGCGGCCCTTCGTGCCGGAAGTGCGCGATGCTGCGGCCGTCCCGCAGGGAGTAGTCCAGCGCAAGGCTGGCGTGCCAGGTCATGAGGCTCAGTTTACGTGGGCGCTTGCGGCCGTTGAGGCTGGCAAGTCTAGGTGCGCGGCAGGGGCAGGGCGGTCTTGTAGCGGACCTGCTTGAGGGCAAAACTGGAGCGGATTTTTTCCACGCCTTCGATGGGCGAGAGCTTGTCGAGGATGAAGCGCTCAAGCGCTGCCATATCGGGCACCGCTACCCGTATCAGGTAGTCCGAGTCGCCGGTCATGAGGTAGCACTCCATCACCTCGTCATACTCGGCCATGCGGCCTTCAAACATGGCCAGTGCTTCCTTGCTCTGGGTGCGCAGGCTGATGTTGATGAAGACATTGAGGCCCAGGCCGAGCTTGCTGGCATTGACCAGGGCCACGTAGCGGCTGATGACGCCAGCGGCCTCCAGGGCCTTGACCCGCGCCAGGCAGGGTGAAGGCGAGAGGTGTACGCGGCGGGCCAGTTCCACATTGCTCAGGCTGCCGTCGTTTTGCAGCTCGGCAAGCAGGCGCAGGTCTATGGCGTCAATTTTCATGCTGAAAATTTTCAAATTACAGAATTTTATGCTTTAGAAATTCACTTCAGCAAAAAATCAAGCATCAAGTTCCAGGGGCTTTTGCCTACAGTTCTCTATCCTTGGAGAAATCTGTGAACGCCCCTGTTCTGCCCGTCTGGTTGCAAATGCCCACCTTGAATCAAGACCCCGACCCGCAGGAAACCGCCGAATGGCTGGATGCCTTCAATGCCCTTGTGCGCAGCGGTCCCGACGGGGCGGAGCGGGCTCGGCAGATTCTGGACCTGCTGGCGGTACAGGCTCGGGCCCTGACGCCCTGGAAGCCTGATCTCAATACGCCCTACCTCAACACCATCTCGGTCGATCAGCAGCCGGTGTTTACCGGCGATCTGGCCATCGAGGAGCGGCTGGCCTCGCTGATGCGCTGGAATGCGCTGGCCATGGTGGTGCGGGCCAATCAGGCTTATGGCGATCTGGGCGGTCACATCGCCAGCTATGCCAGCGCGGCCGATCTGTTTGAAGTGGGCTTCAACCATTTCTTCCATGCACGCGACGACAAGCACCGAGGCGATCTGGTCTTTTTTCAGCCGCACAGCGCGCCCGGCGTCTATGCCCGTGCCTTTCTCGAAGGACGCTTGAGCGAGCAGGAACTGGCCCATTACCGCCAGGAATTGCAAGGCGCCGTTCATGGCACCCGCGGCCTGCCCAGCTACCCGCATCCTTATTTGATGCCTGACTTCTGGCAGTTTCCCACCGGCTCCATGGGAATAGGTCCGATCAGCTCAATCTACCATGCCCGTTTCATGCGCTACCTCGGGCATCGCCAATTGCTCGACAGTGGTCAGCGCAAGGTCTGGGGCGTCTTTGGCGACGGCGAGATGGACGAGCCCGAGAGCATGAGCGCCCTGACCCTGGCCGCGCGCGAGAACCTCGATAACCTGGTGTGGGTGGTCAACTGCAATTTGCAGCGGCTCGATGGGCCGGTGCGTGGCAACTTTCGCATCATTGACGAGTTGGAAAAGCTGTTTGCCGGCGCAGGCTGGAATGTCATCAAGCTGATCTGGGGCAGCGACTGGGACGGGCTGCTTGCGCGCGACCAATCCGGCGCGCTGATGCGCGCCTTCGCCAATACGGTGGACGGCCAGATGCAAACCTTCGCTGCCAATGACGGGCGCTATAACCGTGAGCACTTCTTTGGCCAGAACCCTGAACTGGCCCGCTTGGCCCAGGGCATGACCGACGAGCAGATCGACCGCCTCAAGCGCGGGGGCCATGACCTGGTCAAGATCCATGCTGCCTATGCCGCAGCGGCCGCCCACAAGGGGCAGCCCACGGTGATCCTGGCCCACACCAAGAAGGGCTATGGCATGGGTGCGGCCGGTCAGGGCAAGATGACCACCCACTCACAAAAGAAGTTTGACGAGCAGGAGTTGATCGAGTTCCGCAACCGCTTCAACCTGCCGCTCAGCGATGAACAGGCCAAGGGACTGGCCTTCTACAAGCCTGCGCCGGACAGCTCTGAGATGCAGTACCTGCAGGCTCGCCGCCAGGCCCTGGGCGGTTATTTGCCCCGCCGCCAAACCGACTGCGAGACAGTGCCTGTGCCTGAGCTGGCCAGCTACGGCAGCTTTGCGCTACAGGCAGCAGGCAAGGAGATGAGCACCACCATGGCCTTTGTGCGCATGCTGGGCAATTTGCTCAAGAGCCCGAACCTGGGCCCGCGCATCGTGCCCATCGTGGCCGACGAAGCGCGCACCTTTGGCATGGCCAATCTGTTCAAGCAGGTGGGTATTTATTCCAGCGTCGGCCAGCGCTACGCGCCGGAGGACATCGGCTCGGTGCTGAGCTACCGCGAGGCGCTGGACGGTCAGATCCTGGAAGAGGGCATCAGCGAGGCCGGCGCGATTGCCAGCTGGACGGCGGCCGCGACCTCCTACAGCGTTCATGGCGTGCCCATGCTGCCGTTTTACATCTACTACTCGATGTTCGGCTTTCAGCGAGTGGGTGACGCCATCTGGGCGGCGGCCGACCAAAAGCCGCGCGGCTTCCTGCTGGGCGCCACCTCGGGTCGTACCACGCTGGGCGGTGAGGGGCTGCAGCATCAGGACGGCAGCAGCCACCTGTGGGCCGCCACCATCCCTAATTGCAAGGCCTATGACCCGGCTTTTGCCGGTGAGCTGGCGGTGATTCTGGCGCGCGGTATGCAGGAGATGATGGTCGAACAGCGCGATGTGTTTTACTACATCACCCTGATGAACGCCAACTATGCGCAGCCCGATCTGCGCGCTGGCGTTGAGGAGCAGGTCATGCGCGGCTGCTACGAATTTGGGCGCTATGGCCCGGTCATCAAGACCCGCTCGGCTCAGCGCCGGGAGGTCACGCTCATGGGTTCAGGCGCCATCCTCACCGAGGTGATTGCCGCTGCTGAACTGCTCGCTGCTCAGGGGGTGAGCAGCACGGTGATCAGCGTGACCAGCTGGAGCGAGCTGGCCCGTGATGGCCAGGCCTGCGAGCAGGCCGCCCTGGACGGGCAGCCCGCCCAAACCGCCTTTGTGGCCGAGCAGCTGGCCAATACCCAGGGCCCGATCATCGCGGCCACCGACTACGTCAAGGCGCTGCCCGAGAGCGTGCGCGCCCACCTGCCGGCCGGCCGGCGCTACCTGACGCTGGGCACCGACGGCTTTGGCCGCAGCGACACCCGGGCGCAGCTGCGCCAGCATTTTGGGGTAGATGCGGCCAGCATCGTGCGGGCCGCCCTGGTGAGCTTGGCTTGAAGAAGCTTGTGCGGTTTGGACCGCGGCGCATCTGGCCGGCAAATTCCCAGCAGCTCGCCATCCTGCCGCTCGCGCCAAGTGCGGCGTGTCTCACCAAACCCCGAGCGCGGCTTCGTCCTACAGGCGCCAGCGCATTTTGCCGATGACTGAACCTGGGGCAGTTTTCTACAGTCTTGCTGTGTTTCATCAACCTTTCACACAGCAGGAGAGTTCAACCATGAGCGACCAGTCCGAGATCAAGACACCCGCCAAACGCGGCTTTGCATCCATGGATCCGCAACGGCAGCGCGAGATCGCCAGCCTGGGCGGCAAGGCGGCCCATGCCAGTGGCCGTGCGCATGAGTTCAATTCGGCCGAAGCCCGCGAGGCTGGCCGCAAGGGTGGGCGAGCCGGCCGGCGCAAGGCGGCCGAGGGCTTGTCCCCGTCCTGAGGCTCCAATCATCACAAGGGAGGAGGGGTGGCCGTGTGCAGGCAGGCCATCCGCAGGGGACCAGTGGGGGGCGCAAGCCCCCCATTTTTTCTGCGGCCCTGGGGCTGACAGCGCGCACCCGCCTTGACTGACGCTCTGGCGGGCCAGCCCGGCGCACAGTCTGCTGCAGGGGCAGGGCGCTGGGCTCGGCCCGATGGGGGAGTAGCAGCCATGACCCGTTTTACCTCCGGCGCTCAGGCGCCGCATATGCCCGCAGGCCATGACTTGGCCAGCCTGGGCCCGAGCGACAGCAGTGACAGCGGCAGTGACAGCCTGGGCACGCGCGATCGCCAGATGCTGGCATCCGATACCGATGCCAGCGGAACCGGCGAGGGCCGGAGCGCATCGGGTCAGCCCCTGGCCGATGGCGCCGATATCCTGCCCGACCATCTGGTCTCTCAGGGCCCAGATCTGGAGAACGACGATGAGATCCGTGAGGCCTGGCTTGACGAGGAATGGAGCGAGCAAGCCGAACTTGCAGTCGATGTGGCGGGCTCGGCCCTGGACAGCCCCGATCTGCTCGATACCTCGGCCGATGCGGATCAGCTGGTAGACGATGAGAGCGAACAGGAGGCAGGCGCGCAAGACCTCGACGGCTTCAGCCAGGAGCTCAGGCGCTGGCAGGAGCCGGCGGGTCTGCCGCCATTGACGGGTCACCGGGGTCTGCAATAAGGCGCGGCTGCCACCAGGGCGGTAGCAGGGCCAGCACCCGGGCCTGGGCATAGCGTTCGTCCATCAGCCACAGCACGCCCTGGTCAGATTCGCTGCGGATCACCCGGCCGGCGGCCTGCAGCACCTTGCGCAGCCCTGGGTAGAGGTAGGTGTGCTCGTGGCCGTGACCGAGGAGCGCCTGCAGGCGCCGACGCATTTCCTCGTTGACGGGGTTGAACTGCGGCAGGCCCAATGTGGCGATGAAGGCGCCGATCAGCTGTTGGCCGGGCAGGTCTATGCCTTCGCCAAAGGAGCCGCCGAGCACGGCAAAGCCTATGCCGGCTTCGCCCGAGCGAAAGCGCTCCACAAAAGCCCGTTGTTGCAGCTCGTCCATGCGCGCGCTCTGCTGCCACTGGGGCAGCAGCGGGTATCGTGCTCGCAGAGCCTCGCTGGCCTGGCGCAGGTAGTCAAAGCTGCTGAAAAACGCCAGGTATTTGCCCGGCCGCAGCTGCCACTGGCGGGCCATCACCTCGATGAGCGCTGGCAGGCTCTGCGTCCTGTCCTGCCAGCGGGTCGACACGCCCTGCAGCACCCGCACCTGCAGCTGCCCTGCCTCAAAGGGCGAGGGCAGCGTCAGGGTGACGGCATCTTCAGGCAGGCCCAGCATGTGCTGGTAGTGCTCGCTGGGGCTGAGCGTGGCTGAAAACAGAACGCAGGACTGGGCGGCCACAAAGCGCGGCCGCAGAAACGGCGCGGGCAGCACATTGCGGATGGTCAAGAGCGAGCGCTCATCGCGGCTGCCTATGGCCAGCAGGCTCAGATCGATCAGGCTGTCGCTGCTCAGCTTGGCAGCTCTTTGCAGGAACTGGCTCAGGTCGAACCACAGCCTGTGCAAAGGCCCGAGCGCTTGCGCCGGGTGTTCGGTCTGCCAGGCGGCGATGCGGCCGCTCAGCTGCTGCATGGCCAGCAGCAAGGGCGGGGGCAGCTGCTGCAGTACGCAGTATTCGGCGCGGCCCTGACGCAGCGCGCGCCAGTGCCGCCTTAGCCGATCCAGGTCTCTTTTTAGCTCGGCGGGTGCGGTCTTGCGCGCCATGCCGAGGGCCGCCTCATCCAGGGTGATGCTGTACATCTGACGGCCGCGCTCGATCAGGTTGTGCGCCTCATCGACCAGCACGGCTGCGCGCCAGTCGCGTGCCAGGCTCAGAGCGTACAGGGCTGCGTGGCTGTCGAACCAGTGGTTGTAGTCGCCGACCACCACATCGGCCCAGACGATCATGTCTTGGCCGAGGTGGTAAGGGCACAAGTCATGCTCTGTGGCCAGTTTGCGCAGCGCCTGGCCGTCGAGCCAGCGCGCCTTGACCGCTGCAGCACGCGCCGCTGGCAGCTTGTCGTGGTAGCCGCTTGCCAGCGGGCATGACTGGCCGTGGCAGGCCTTGTCGGGATGCTCGCAGGCCTTGTCCCTGGCCAGCAGCTCGAGCACCCGCAGGCTGTGGCGGCGGCCGCTGTGTTGGGGGTCTAGACTGAGCGTATCGAGGGCGCGCAAGGCCAGGTCGCGCCCCGAACTCTTGGCCGACAGGTAAAACAGCTTGTCCGGGCCCTTAGGCCCGGTAGCCCCCATGGCCTTGAGCATAGGAAACAAAGTGCCCAGGGTCTTGCCAATGCCAGTAGGCGCCTGCGCCAGCAGGCAGCGACCTTGACGCGCTGCACGCCATACCGACTCGGCCAGACTGCGCTGGCCGGCGCGCATCGCCGTCAGGGGAAAAGCCATTGCTTTGAGGGCCTGCTCCCGCTCGCTCAAGTGGACCAGCTCCTGCTCGGCCCAGGCCGAGAAAATGGCGCATTGCTGTTCGAAGAATTCCTGCAAGGACGCGGCACTGCTGGCGCGCAGCAGCACGGTCTCTTGTTGATCGTCCAGGTTGAGGTAGACCAGGGCCAGCTCGATCGCAGCCAAGCCCTGTAGTTGGCACAGCAGGTGGCCGTAGATTTGGGCCTGGGCCCAATGCAAGTCCTGCTGCTCGGGTGTGATCGAGCCAAAGCGGCCGCGATAGGTCTTGACCTCCTCGAGCCGATTGAGCGCGCTGTCGTAGCCGTCAGCACGGCCACGCACCCTCAGCCGGCCCCACGGGGCGCTCAGGCTGAGCTCGCGCTGGTAGTCGGGGCCGCGCCGGCTGGCCACCAGGGCGTGTCCGGCCATACCTTCCTGGGCGCTGGGAGCGCCGCCAAAGCGCAGGTCCAGGTCGCCCCGGCGTGCGGTGAACTCGCACAGCTCGCGCACCGCCACGGCATAGGGCACGGGCGCTGCTTGTGTTGCGGGTGCGGGGCTGCTCATGGGCCTGCCATGGTAGTGCAGTGCCAGGCCGCTACCATGTGGGTTGGCCTGATGGATCCTGTGTCCTGCGGAGAAGCCTCATGAACAACAAGCTGCCTGAACCTTATTCCTCGCTCGAAGACAAAGCCTTTCTGGCGCTGATCGTGTTGGTGAGCCTGGCTTTTGCCTGGCTCCTGCTGCCCTATTTCTCTGCTGTTTTTTGGGCGGCAGCCTTGGCGATTTTGTTTGCGCCCCTGCAGACTCGCCTGCTGCGGTCCTGGCCCGAGCGACAGAACCTGGCCGCGCTGGTTTGCCTTTCGCTCATCGTGCTGTTGGTGCTCTTGCCGCTGATCTGGATCACCACCATGCTGGTGCAGGAAGGGGCGCAGGTCTACCGCCGCATCCAGACCGGCGATATCAACTTCAGTCTTTACCTGCAGCAGATCTATGCCGCCTTGCCAGCATCCATCACAGCCTTGCTCGACCGCTTCGGCATGGGCAGCTCGGGTTTGCTGCTGGAAAGATTGACGCGGGCCTTGACCCAGGGCTCGCAGTATTTGGCGGGTCAGGCGGTCAACATCGGGCAAGACGCGGTCAATCTGGTGGTGAGCTTTTTCGTCATGCTCTACCTGCTGTTCTTCTTCCTGCGCGATGGCCAGGCTCTGGTGCAGCGGCTCAATCACCTGCTGCCTCTGCGCCAGGAAATCAAGCGCGATCTGGCCGGCAAGTTCGCCACCGTGATCAGCGCTACCGTCAAGGGCAATATCGTGGTGGCCATGGTGCAGGGCGCCTTGGGTGGCTTCATCTTCTGGGCGCTCGGCCTGAACGCGCCGGTCCTCTGGGGTGTGGTGATGGCGTTTTTGTCGCTGCTGCCGGCCGTTGGCGCAGCGGTGGTTTGGCTGCCGATGGCGGCCTACCTGCTGATCAGCGGTCAGACGACACAGGGCCTGGTGCTGGCGGCTTTTGGGGTCCTGGTGATTGGCCTGGTCGACAACCTGCTGCGCCCGGTGCTGGTGGGCAAGGACATCAAGATGCCCGACTATCTGGTGCTGCTGTCCACTCTGGGCGGCATCTCGCTGTTTGGCCTACACGGCTTTGTTCTCGGCCCGGTGATCGCGGCCATGTTCATGGCCGCCTGGGGCCTGCTGGCCGCCGCCCGCCGGCCCCCACCGTAGCGCAGAGCAAGGCTCAGTGCTGGTGGCCGTGGGCTCCGTGCACATGGCCGTGGGCGATTTCCTCGCCGGAGGCGGCCCGCACTTCCAGCACCTGTGCGCTGATCAGCAGGGTTTTGCCCGCCAGCGGGTGGTTGCCGTCGAGGATGACCTGCGGACCTTTGATCTTGACCACGGTCAGCACCATTTGGCTGCCGTCTGGCCCCCGGCCTTCGAGCTGGCCACCGACCTTCACACCCGGGGGAAAGTCGGTCTTGGCAATCGTCTGAACCAGCGATTCGTCGCGCTCGCCAAAGGCGTCGGCCGGGCTGAGTGTCCAGCTGCCCTTGAAGCCCACAGCCTGGCCTTCGAGTGCCTCTTCAAGCTTGGGGATCAGGTTGCCGTAGCCGCCGTGCAAATAGGAAACCGGGTCTTTGCCGTTTTCGATCACCTGTCCTTGGGCGTCGCTGACCTTCAGTCGCAAGGTTACTGCGCAGTCTTTGCTGATGTTCATGATGCGGTGGAGTGGAAAAATGAGATTCGATTGTCGCGCTAAGCGGCGCTGATGGGTCTCGGCCCCCCAAGGGCGACGATCAAAAAAGCCCGCCGACTTGCGTGGGCGGGCTCGGTGAACGGCTCAGCCGCTCGATTTATTTGAGCTTGACTTCCTTGTACTCGACGTGTTTGCGAGCCTTGGGGTCAAACTTCATGATCAGCATTTTTTCCGGCGTGGTTTTCTTGTTCTTGCTGGTGGTGTAGAAGTGGCCCGTGCCGGCGGTGGACTCGAGCTTGATTTTTTCGCGTGCGCCTTTTGCCATGTTCGTGCTCCTTAGATTTCACCGCGGGCACGCAGATCGGCCAGCACCGCATCAATGCCGTTTTTGTCGATCAGACGCAGACCCGCGTTGGTGATGCGCAGACGCACCCAGCGGTTTTCGCTCTCGACCCAGAAACGGCGGTATTGCAGGTTCGGCATGAACCGGCGTTTGGTTTTGTTGTTGGCGTGGGAAACATTGTTCCCAACCATGGGCTTCTTGCCCGTGACTTGACAGACGCGTGCCATGAGGACACTCCAAAAAATAGTTAGCAGCCTTCGCTGCACCTCGCCCCTGTCCTGTGCTGTGCCGCCTGCTCCTGGACCTGATGCGATCAGGTCTAGGATGCGGCTCCGGCTCAAGGGCGGTGAAGATTCTTTGCTGGGCACAGGCTAGGGCCTGTGCGGCAAACCGAGCATTATAGCCATGTCGGCGGGTGCGGGTGGACAGGCCCCGGTCGGGCTTGGACCGGCCCGGGCCGACCTGCGGCGCAGGCCACCTCGGCCACCGCAGGCTGCTAAAGGCAGTACAGGCGCTACCATAGTGCGCTTGGCAGTCAGGCATCCGGCCTGGCTCGATTTTCGCGAACCCCCCCCCATGTCTTTTGTCCGTCCTGCCCAGCGTTCGAGCGCCCAACTGCGCCCGGTTCGCATCACCCGTGGCTACACCATCCATGCCGAAGGTTCGGTGCTGATTGAATTTGGCAACACCAAGGTCTTGTGCACCGCTTCTGTCGAGGAAAAGGTGCCGCCTCACCAAAGAGGCAGTGGCCAGGGCTGGCTCACCGCTGAGTACGGCATGCTGCCGCGCTCGACCCATACCCGCAGCGACCGCGAGGCCGCGCGCGGCAAGCAAAGCGGGCGCACCCAGGAAATCCAGCGTCTGATCGGCCGCAGCCTGCGCGCTGTGTTTGATTTGAGCCTGCTGGGCGAGCGCACCATACACCTGGACTGCGATGTGATCCAGGCCGACGGCGGCACCCGCACCGCTGCCATCACCGGTGCTTTTGTGGCCGCGCAGGACGCGGTCAGCCTCTTGCTGGCCCAGGGCAAGCTGCAAAGCAGCCCGGTGCGCAGCCATGTGGCGGCGATTTCGGTGGGCCTGGTGGAGGGCACGCCCCTGCTCGATCTGGAATATGTCGAAGATGTGGCCTGCGATACCGATATGAATGTGGTCATGACTGAAGCCGGCCATTTCGTCGAGGTGCAGGGCACTGCCGAAGGCCTGGCCTTCACCCGCAAGGAAATGGATCAGCTGCTGGCGCTGGCCGAAAACGGCATTGCCGAGCTGATTGGCCTGCAAAAGGCGGCATTGGCCCAGCCGCTGCGATGAAGCTGGTCCTGGCTTCCCACAATGCCGGCAAGCTGGCCGAGCTGCAGGCCATGTTCGCGCCCCTGGGGCTGGAATTGGTACGCCAGTCCGATCTGGGCATAGGCGAAGCCGAGGAGCCGTTTCGCACCTTTGTGGAAAACGCGCTGACCAAGGCCCGGCATGCCAGCCGCGCCAGTGGCTTGCCGGCGCTGGCCGATGATGCCGGGCTGTGTGTCAACGCCTTTGGCGGCCTGCCTGGGGTCGATACCGCCTACTACGCCACCCAGTTTGGTTACGACAAGGGCGATGCCAACAACGTCGAGGCCTTGCTGGAGCAGATGGCGCACATCGACGATCGCCGCGCCGCTCTGGTCAGCACCTTGGTGGCGGTGCGCAGCCCAGATGATCCGGAGCCGCTGATTGCGGTTGGCCGCGCTGCCGGCGAGATCACCCGCGCACCGCGTGGCAGCCATGGCTTTGGTTTTGACCCGGTGATGTACATCCCTGCCTTCGGCCAGACCTTTGCCGAGCTGCCGGTGGAGGTGAAGAACGCCAACAGTCACCGCGGTCAGGCCGCCCGCCAGATGGCGGCCTTGATGCGCGAGCGCTGGCTGGCTTAAGGCGCCTGTGCAAGATCTCGCCCATTACCTGCGGCCGGGCACCTTGCAGCTGCCGGCGCTGCCGCCGCTGTCGCTGTACGTGCACCTGCCCTG
Organism: Comamonadaceae bacterium; assembly: GCA_027486755.1. Lineage (GTDB taxonomy): Bacteria > Pseudomonadota > Gammaproteobacteria > Burkholderiales > Burkholderiaceae_C > Polaromonas. The sequence goes on from JAIXOM010000022.1 coordinate 57,900, forward strand.
GTGCATCCGCAAGTGCCCCTATTGCGACTTCAATTCGCACGAGATCGCGGCCGATCAGGCGCCGCAGCAGGCTTATATTGATGCGCTCTTGGCCGACTTGGACCAGGCCCTGCCGCTGATCTGGGGGAGGCCGGTGCACAGCATCTTCATCGGCGGCGGCACGCCCAGCCTGTTTTCGCCGGCAGCCATCGATCAGCTTTTGAGCGGGCTGCGCGCTCGCCTGCGCCTGGCCGCCGACTCCGAAATCACCCTCGAGGCCAACCCCGGTACTTTCGAAAAGGACAGGTTTCGCGCATTTCGCCAAGCCGGCGTCACCCGGCTGTCTTTGGGCGTTCAAAGTTTTGACGATCAGGCCCTCAAGGCCCTGGGGCGGGTGCATGACCGCGCGCAGGCCCTGGCCGCCGCCTCCGAGGCCGCGCAGTGCTTCGAGACCTTCAACCTCGACCTGATGTATGCCTGGCCGGGGCAGGACATGGCCAGGCTCGATGCAGACATTGATCAGGCCCTGGCCTTGCAGCCGCCGCACCTGTCGATCTACCATCTGACGGTCGAGCCCAACACCTTCTTCGCCAAATATCCGCCGGCTCTGCCGGAGGAGGATCTGGCCTACGAGATGCTTGACCGCATCAGCGAGCGCACCGCCTTGGCCGGTCTGCAGCGCTACGAGGTATCGGCCTATGCACGGCCAGGCCACCGCTGCTGGCACAACCTCAACTACTGGCAGTTTGGTGACTACCTGGGCATAGGCGCGGGCGCGCATTCCAAGCTCAGCTTTGCCCACCGGGTGGTGCGCCAGGTGCGCTTGCGCGAGCCGCGCCTGTACATGGAGCGCGCAGCCTTGGGTCAGGCGATAGCCCAGGAGCAGGAGGTCAGCCGCGGCGAGCTGCCCTTTGAGTTCATGCTCAATGCCCTGCGCCTGCCCGAGGGTTTTGCGCTGCAAAGCTTCAACGATCGCACGGGCCTGCCGCCTTCGGTGCTACAGGAGGCGCTGGCGCAGGGGCGTGCGCGCGGCTGGCTGGAGGCCGATTTGCAGCAGATCCGGCCCACCGCGCGCGGCTTTGATTTCCTTAACGACCTGCAAGCCCTGTTTTTGAACGAGCCCTAAGCCCATGACGTCTGAAGCCTGGATCATCCTGGTCATCTCTGGCCTGCTGAGTTTTTTCGTTGGCGCCTGGCTGCGGCGCTTCATGAACCGCCGCCGCTTCCAGCGCAGCCAGGAGGCCCTCGCCCAAATGCGCTCGGCAGTCGCCGAGCGCGAGCGGCAGGCGCCGGCCTCGCACAACAAAGCCAAGCGCCGCCGCCAGCAGCGCTCTCGGCAGGCGGACGGCTCGTAAAGTTAGCGTGCGCATACTTTCTGTCGACTTCCCGCTTTTCTGAGCAGTAATTCCGGCTCGACGTGGAACGGATCTTGCTGCTGGAGGGATCTGTCGAATTTCCGTTCACCCCAGCGGCGCCCCACGGCGCCTGAGGTGGCCCTGTTTTTGCCATGCCAGTTTCGCCCGCCCTATTGTCGTCAGCACTAGCGACCGAGCCCTTGAAACGGCCGGCGGGTGCGGCAGCGCGCGCGGACCGCGCGCAGTCGGCCGGATTTGCCCAGACCCTGGCCCAAGTGCAGTCAGCGCAGCCCGGTAGCAGTGCCATCAGTGAGGCCGAGGTCCGGCCGGGCGATACCTTGTCAGGCATCGTCGCGCGTCATTTGCAACTCACCCAGCCCGGGCGCAGCGCCAGTCCGGCGCAGCTCTATCAAATGGCGGTCGGCGTGGCCCGTGACAACGGTATCGCCGATCCAAACCTGATCCTGCCTGGACAGGTGATCGATGTGTCGTCGCTGGACGCAGCGCCAGGAACTGCACGCCAAGCTGCCGTACAGCCTTACGGGAGTGCCCACAGCGCAAGCCAGACCAGCGCCCCTATGGCTGCACCTGTGGCTCAAGCGCTCGTCAAGCCGCAGGCGGTCGGCGTACTACCCCCCAGTGCTGCGGGCAGCGCCAGCGCGTTTTTGGTCCGCCATGCCGAAGCGGCTCAGCGGGTGCAGGCGGCCAGCGGCATTCCGGCTACCTATATGTTGTCGCAAGCGGCCCTTGAAACCGGCTGGGGGCGGCAGGAGATCCGTACGCCTGATGGGCGCAACTCCTTCAATCTGTTTGGTATCCGCGCTGGCAGTAACTGGAAGGGCCCAACGGTCCAGGTTTGGACCACCGAACACATCAACGGATCGACCCAGCGCATGGTCGGCGAGTTCCGCGCCTATTCCAGTTATGAAGAGTCTTTTGCCGACTATGCGCGGCTGATCAGCCAGCAGCCTCGCTATGCGCAGGTCATGCAAAACCTGGGCGATCCGAACGCTTTTGCTTCGGCCATGCAACGCTCCGGTTACGCCACCGGTCCGCGCTATGCCAGCGCTCTGGCATCGGTGATTGAGACCACCCATCGGCTGCAGGGTTCAGTGCCCCAGGTGCAGGCGGCGCTGCGACCGGCCAACCAGACGGCGACGGTGCTTGCGCAAGCGTCAGAACCTTCCATGCCGCCTGCGGCTCAGGTGCTGCAGTTGCGCTTTAACCCGATCAGCCCGATGGCGGCCAGCGCAGAGGCGAGCAATGTGGCGCGCGTGGCCCGCCAGCGCGCCTACGCGTCGCTGGACCTGCCATTGATGCCCTGAGTTTCGATGCGGCCAGGCCGCCGGCCCAGAGCGTCCCAGCCCAGCGGGATCAGGCCCAGGCACAGCACGGCCACGCCGACCAGCGCACCCAGGCCTGTATAGACCAGGCTGGACCACAGCATCCAGCCCGTCACCGCGATAAATCCCAGGGGCAGCCACGGGTAGAGCGGCACCTTGAAGGGGCGGTGCAGGCCCGGGTGGCGGCGCCGCAGCACGATCAAGGCCACCCCGACCAACAAAATGAAAGCCCAAAACACCGGCGCGGTGAATTCGACCACCGTTTCAAAGCCCTGACGGGTGACCGTGGCCAGTCCCACCACCGCCAGCGCTACAGCCGCCTGCACCAACAGGCTGTTGCGCGGGTGGCCTGAGCTGTGCCAGCGGCCCAGCCAGGCGAAGCTGCGAAAGTCCTGCCCCACGGCAAAGGCGCTGCGCGCACCGAAGATCATCGTGGCGTTGAGTGAATTGAGGCAGGACAGGATCACGATCACGCTAAAGATCATGGCCGAGCCCTTGCCAAAAGCCAGGGTGAATACGTCGGATGCCACCGCGTTCGACTGCGCCATGCCTGGCAAGCCCAGCGCGTGCAAATAGGCCAGATTGGCCAGCAGGTAGAGCAGCGTCACGCCGCCCAGGCCCCACACCAGGGCCCGGCTGATACCCCTGCGCTTGTCGCGCATTTCGGCCGACAGGTAAGACACCTCGTTCCAGCCGCCGAAGGTCAGCAACACAAACACCATGGCCAGCCCATATTCGGTAGGGCGGCTTTGGCGTGCGAGCAGTTCTCCCATGGAATTGATGCCATTGACCGAAAAGCCCGCGTAGACGATGGCGACGATGCCCAGGACCTCCAGCACCGTCATCGCGTTGTGCACCCTTGTGCTCTCGCGTATGCCCAGCAGGTTCAGGGCACTGACCGCAGTAATGGCAATCAGTGCCCAAAGATAGCTGGAGTAGGGGCCCAGCGACAAGATGGTCGACATATAGTCGCCCAGGGTGATGGCCAGGATGGCGATGGAGCCGGTGATGATCACCGTGCTGCGCGCCCAGGCATAGAAGAACGCCAGGTGTTTGCCAAATGCGCGCGAGAGGAAGTGGTACTCGCCGCCGGCATGCGGATGGCTGCTGGACAGTTCGGCATAGCACAGCGCACCGCCGATGGAGATCAGGCCTCCGAGGATCCAGACGAGCAGGAAATCGGACACCCCGCCGACATGGCCGGCCACGACCGAAGGGGCTTTGAAAATACCTGCGCCAATGACGGTGCCCAAAATCAGGCAGACGGCGTCAACGGTGGAGAGGGTGGGCCGGGGCCCATCACTAGAATGCATGAAATCCTGTTCGGTGGGCGATGATCGCAATTCTTGTATTTCTTGTGATGACTTTGGCGCCCCCCTGTTTGGCGAGCACGCTCGAAACCGAACATTTTTTCAAGACATCCGATCGCGCGACTTTGCATTATAAAAATGTAGGTCAAGGCCAGCGTACCCTGGTCTTTATTCCTGGCTGGCTGATGCCGGCCGAAGTCTTCAAGCACCAGTGGCACGATCTGGCCGAGGACCACCGGGTGGTCGTGCTGGACCCCCGTGGCCAGGGGCGGTCTCAGGTTCAGGTCAAGGACCTGTCTGCGGCCCGCCGTGCGCGCGACATTCATGAACTGGTGCAACACCTCAAGCTCAGCAACTATGTGCTCATAGGCTGGTCTCTGGGCGTCATGGAGATGCTCGAAACCTTGACCCGCCACCCCATGCCCGGCCTACAGGGCCTGGTGCTGATTGACAACTCGATAGGCATGGGGCCGGCACCTGTTGCCTCGGGCGCGCGCCGACAACGGCCCATGGGGCGCGAGCCCTTTGACCGGTATGTGAAGGAGTTCTCACGCGCCATCTTCAAGCGCGTGCCTGAGGACGGCTTATTGCAAGCGGTCGAGCAGTCGGCCCGGCTGCTGCCACCGCCCGTGGCCTGGCGCCTGCTCGACAAGCCCCATGTGCGCGACTATTACCGGCAGGCGGTGCTGGCCAGTGAGGTGCCGCTTTGGTATGCCATCACGCCCCGCTATCAGGCCCAGGCAGAAGAACTTCTGCAGACGCGCGCCGCCGCAACGGTGACGGTCTTCAACGATGCGGGCCACGCCTTGTTTGTCGACAGTGCGCCGGCCTTCAATGCCGGCTTGCGTCAGTTTTTGAGCCGCCTGCCTTAGCGGGCCCCAGGGCTCAAGCTCACAGCCCCAGCCATTTGGCATAGACCTTGGCCATTTCCTGGTAGCCCAGCGGTGTGAGGTGGATCAGATCGCGCGCCATCCAGGGCGGTTGTTTCTTCATCAAATCATAGGCGCCGCCGGCCTTGCGCATCTCCAGCGAGAAGTCCCAGGTCATGCACTGGTGGCGCTGGCCGACCTCGCGCTGTATGCGGGCCGCTTCCATATGCCTTTGCGGGAAGGTTTTGAGGTCGTAGCGGGTCTGCACCACCTTGCGGGTGCGCCCATTGCGGTCGCGGACCACGCTGCGAACCTTGCTGCTGGTGACCCGATCGCCGGGGGTGATCAGGACGCACAGGGCCTGCGGCATGACCTGACGCATCGCCTCCACCGTGGTTTCGAAGCGGCGTCGGTAGTCCTGCGGGTCCCAGTTCGTGCCGGTCACATCGTTGGTGCCGTAGGCCAGCATCACCAACTCGTAAGGTCTTTGGGCCGTGGCCTGCTGCATCAACTCGGACTGAACCGTGGTCCAGAAGGCGCCCGAGGCACCGGCGATGCCGAAGTTGTCGAGAACCACGCCCTGCTCGGCCTCGGCGTAGACGCCCAAAAGGCCCACCGGCTCGCGCCCCTGTGCCACCAGCTTGATGCGGCTGAGCGCGGCCATGCCCTTGATCTGTACCGAGCCGAGCGCCAGCGGGCCCTTGGTATCGATTTGCCCCACGGGAACGTCGTCGACCACCAGCGTTAGCATGCCGCCCTCTGCTTGACGCAGGAAGTGCAGGGTGATGGTGCGCACCGCCGCCGCACTGGGACTGCCCGGATCGATTTCAATGAAGGCGCCGGCCTCACGGCTGTTGATCATGAACAGGCCCAGACCGGCACTGAGCGCTGCCGCGCCCAGGGCGCGGGGCGCCAACTCATGCTGCCAGCGGCCCTGCCGGCACATCGCATTGACCGGCAAACGGATGCCGGGCAGACCGTAGAGCAGGTTGACATGGCCAGGCCCGCCCGCGCCATAGCGGCCTTGCCACTGGCGCCGCAACTCGCCAACAAAATATTCTGCCGCCATGTGGCTTCCGCCCCAGATACCGATGCGCGCCACCCGGCTGCCGCCCACATCGCGGATGCGCTGGTGCATGACCTTGAGCCACTCTTCGTGCGGCAGGGCCTTGCGCAGGTCGTCCAGCGTAGGCGCTGGCAGCGCCTCTTTGCGCAACTCCTGCTCCTGCTGCTGGGTCAGTGGCAATTCCTCTTCATCGGAGCCGGCCGGTGGCGTGCCGCCCTCGGCGGGGCGCGGCGGTGTCTGTGCGGTGCGTGCGGGCGTGGCGCAGCGCAGGGGCTGAAGATGGGCACCGCCGGGTACCGTCGCTGCGAAGTGCAAAGGCGGCAGTGTGGCGCTGTCGGCGGGCGCTGCAGGGGACGCGGCGCCATCCTGGGCGAGGGCCAGCGGGACCGCGCAGGCCAGTGTCAGCCACAAGAGCGCGCGCCGGACCGACCTCATTGGCCCCTCCGGTGTTGCTCATAGCCCTGCAGCAAAGCGTCCGACAGACCCTGGCCAATCCGGTTCAGGCCTTTTTCGGTCAAGTGCATCAGGTCGGTCCAAGCCAGGCCTTGATTGAGCCAGCGGGCAAAGGAGTTTTGGCCTCCCATGAATTCCCAGCTGTTCCAAAAGGCGCAGCCCATGTCCTGACTAGCCATCCGTTGCAAAGCCACCATGCGAGCCATAGTCCTCTTTGAATAAATCCGGCCATCATCGCCCAATGTGCCTTGATCGAGCGGGCTCATAATCAGACAAGCCGCTTGCGGTGCGCCCTGGCGCAGCACCTGCACCGCTTTGATGAAGCCCTCGCGGTAAAGCTTGCCGTCGCCGGCCAGAATATTGCCGTTGCCTGCATCGTTACCGCCGAGCATCACCACAATCAGATCGGGCCGCCGAGCCCGGGTCTGTTCGGCCAGATGATCGGCATTGAATTGCCGGATCGATCCGCTGGCGATACCCACTACCGCGGTGGTCTCCCAGGTGATGCCGCTCTGGGCTTCGAGCACCAGGCCATAGATTTCCAGCCCGTTTTCCTGCACCTGCAGCGCGGTCGAGACGATGCCCGCCTCGCTGTCGATGACCCATTGGTCAAATTGCCCGTGCTCGATGCGCCTTGGCGCGGCCGCTGTGCCATTGATCTGCAGCCGAAGCGCCTCGGGCCGTCGGCTCTTCTGAGCGTAGATTTCCAGGCGCTGGCCTAGGGCCTGGCCAGACTTGGCCGGCGCGATCTGCACCTGTGTAGCGCCGCGGGCTTTGGCCACGATGCCGCCTAAGCCGTAGCGACCCTGGTTGCCGCCGTTGAGGATGGTGAACACCTCCCACTCCCCGCTGCGGCTGACCCGCACATCATCGCGGCGCATCCAGCGTGGATCCATACCGGCCACCACAAAACCTGGCCCGCCGTCGCCGAACTGGGTCTTCATGCGCTGGCGTACCGTCTTGGCCACCCCATCGCCGGCCAAAGTGGAGTCGCCGTAGTGCAGGACCCTGACCGGGCCGTCGCGCTCGCCCCGCGCCAAGGTGCTGTAAAAGCCTTTGAGGTGCTCAGCGCCTTCGATGGCCACCAGCGGCGGTGTTCGTGCCCCAGCAGGGCTGTTGGGCGCGCTGGTCGAAGGGCTCGTCGACGGTGAACTTGCCCCGGTGCTCGGCGCCTTGGCGGTCTGTTCCGGGGGTGAGGGTGGGCTTTTCGGTTCGGCGGCTGGCTCCAATTTGGCCCCTTGCGCGGCTTGTTCCTGCGCTGGGGCCACCTGGGCTCGCAGGGGGGCGGAGCTTGCCGGCTTGGTCGCAGGGGCGGCCGGTGGGCTGGCCTGGGCTTGTTCCTGCGCCAGGTCCTGCTCTGCCACCGTCGCAGAAGGGATGCCCAGCGGCCCAAGGACCCGGCTGGGCCTGAGGGTGCGCGCGTCATCGATCCAGTAGAGCGGGGCCAGCGCGCTCACAGCGGCTGCCAGCACCAGCAGCAGGTGTTGGCTGGAGCTTTTGGCCTGATCGCGCTGTGATGTCATGGCTTAGAACTGCCGGTAGATGAAGGCCAGGGCCTGGCCGTCGGACAGCCAGGCGCTGAGCACCAGGACGCCGGCCAGGGCCAGCCCCTGCAGCAGCGCCGCTTGTCGCTCAAAGACCCGCTGGATCTGGAGCTTCGAGGCATGCGGTGCAAAGCAGCCGGCCATGCCCACACCCAGACAGATCCAGAAGGCCTGGCCGAAGCGGGGCCAGGCGCTGAGCTCGGAGTTCCACAGCGCGTTCCAGAAGATGGCTGCATCCTCGAAGCTCGGTGTCTTGAACAGAATCCGGGCGATCACCACAAAAGCAAAGGTCAGTATCCAACCGCCGACGCGCGCTTGCAGCTCGTGCCGCTCACTCCAGGCTTGCCAGGCGCTCTGCTCGCTGAGCCAGCGATAGATACACACCGCCGTGCCATGCAGCAGGCCGTACACCAGGAAGTTGAGCGTCAGGCCATGCCAGAGTGCCAGCAGCACGATGGAGATCATCACATTGCGGTAAATCTTCCAGCGCACCACCCGGTTGCCGCCCAGGGGCCGGTAGACGTAGTGACCCACCCAGGCCGACAAGCTCATGTGCCAGCGGCGCCAGTAGGCAGCGATCGAGGTGGCCTGGTAGGGCCGGTCAAAGTTCTCGGGCAGCTTCAGGCCCAGCAGGCGGGCGCTGCCAATCACCACATCGCTGTAAGCGGAAAAATCCAGATAGATCTGAATGGTGAAGGCCAGCGTCGCCACCATGATCTCGGTCGACGAGAAGGCCTGCGGGTCAGCAAAGACGGGAGCCACGCCGGCCTTGGCGATCAGGTCGGACAGCAGCAGTTTCTTGACCAGGCCTTTGAAGATGCGCCACAGGCCGGCGCGCACATCTTCCTGGTCTACCGGCCGAGGCTGCATCAGCTGCGCGATGAAGTCCGAGGCCTTGAGGACAGGCCCGGCCGCCAGATGGGGAAAGAAGCTCATGTAGACGCCGAAATGGCGCCAATCGCGGGTCGGCACCTCCCGGCGGTAACTGTCCACCGTGTAGCTGACCGCCTGGAAGGTCATCACCGAGAGCCCGAGCGGTGGCAGCAAGCCCTGGAACGCCTCGGCCTGGGCAGGCAGCATGAAGTGCTCGGCCACGCCGGCCATCAGCAATTTGTAGCCTACCAGTGGCGTGATCTCCAGCACGATCAGTGCGGTCAGTGGGCCGCGGCCGTAGGCCTTGCGGGCGGCCAAGAACTGGCAGCCCGCCCAGCTCAGCAGCAGCAGGGCGCTGACCAGCAGCAGGTCGAGCGTGGCTTTAAGGCGACTGGCGGGCTCGGCCAGCCAAAAATCGGCGCTCAGCGTCACCGCGCCAGCGATCAGCAGCAGCAAGAGGCGCGCTCGCTGACTGTCCAGTCGCAGGTACAGGGCTGCCAGCAGGGGCAGCGCGAGCAGGCCGTTGGAGGAGATCACATCAGACTATGCGCTAGCTTTTTCGCTTGGCCACGATCAGGGCGTAGTTGCCGTCTTTGTAATACCCAACCCGAAAGGCCAGCGGCTGAATGTCCTTGCCCTGTGCGAAGGCCTTCGCCAGGTCGCGCTGATAGCCGCCAAAGGCCACATGGGCCCGCTCAAACCGGCCGTAGAGTGTCAGGCCAAAGTTTTCTTTCAGCTGACCGTATTTGATGCCGGTTTCATCCTGGATGATGAAGGGCGCCTGGCTGGTCATGCTGGCGGCCACCATGGAAAAGCTGTTGTTTTGCGGCAGGTGTGAGGCGGCCTTGAGCAGCACCGGATGGGCCGCCATCTGTCGAACGAACTGATGGTGCTGCGGGTTGGCCGACAAGCCCTTGTCGGACAGGTCAATGCGCAAATAGTCCACCACGACCTGTTCGCCGGCGCGTTCAAGGCGAAACCGTACCGAACGCCAGTTCGCATCACTGACAGGCAGTTCTTCGACCTCACCGGTGGCATTGATCTGTATGGGGACGATGCTATTGACCTTCAGCCCTTTGAGCTGGAAAAAGGAACTCAGGAAGGTTGACGCGCCTATGCGCACCCGGTTCCTGTGCAGGTATTTGTCCAGGTATTCGGTGACAAAGAAGCCGTCGCGTCCGTAGTACTCCCAGGCGCCGGTGAGCACTTCCAGCGTTTGCCGCGCGGCTTCGGGCTTGAGTTCCGTCAAGTCGACGGGACGCTCTGCCGCTTGCATGGCCACCATCACATAGCGTTTGGCTTGCGGAAACAACTGGCTGACGGTGGCAAAGTCCGGCCCGGAGAAGGGGTAGAACACGGTGTTCTGGAAAGTCGGGATCTGCTTGCCGGCCCAGGCCTGCATGGGCTCGCCAATTTGGCTGTGGTACTGCTTCCAATTGCGTTGCACCGCCCGGGCGTAAGCCGACCAGGCCTCGCCCTGCAGTTGTGCCGGAACGCCCTCCTTGGGCGACTGGCCGGCCAGCAGCGCCAGGGCGGCTGCGCTCTGGACCTGGGCCTGGGCCTGGACCGGTCGCACGTTGAGGTAGAGGGCGGAGGCGAGCAAGGCCAGCGCAGCGCAAGCTCGCGCCAGGGTCAGGTTGGCAGACAACATCGAAAACCTTCTAAAAACGGGATTCAGAAGCCAGGCGCTTGTGCGGGCACGGGGCCTGCAGCAGGAGGCATCACGCGCCTGGCGCCGGCAAAGCGGCCGCGGTAGTAGCTCGAATCCATGGATTCGATGGTCACCGTGGTACCGCGCCTTGGGGCGTGGATAAAGCGGCCTTCACCGATGTAAATGCCCACATGGGACAAGGTGGCGAAGGTGTTGAAAAACAGCAGATCACCAGGCTTCAGATCGGCCCTGCCGACCTGCTCTGCGCTTTTGAACAAATCGCGCTGCATGCGCGGTATGCGCACCTGCAACTCATTGAAAACATAGTAGACCAAGCCGCTGCAGTCAAAGCCACGCGCAGGATCGGCCCCAGCCCACCGATAAGGAATGCCGAGCAGCTTGCGCGCCAATTCCACGGCAGGGTGACTGGTTGAAGAATCGCCGGCTCTAGCACTGGCCTGACCCGGCGGCGTTGCCTGCACAGAGCCTGCCGGCTGCGCGTGCGCGGCAAGGCAGGCGCAGGCCCAGAGGGCCAGGCATAACGTCTTCAGGCGGAGCATAAGATTCAATTCTAAGTCATCGCTGGCGCCTCTATGGTGCTCACACCCTGCCTTGCATCCAGGCCCGGACCAGGGCCGCAGCCGCTCTGGCGCTGCTACAGTGCCGCCAGGTTTTTTCACCCACGGATCCCAGGCAGGAGTTGTAAACCATGATGATGTTTGAAGGTCAGCGCGTCGACTGCGTCGTCGATGGTCCCTGCGCCACCGTGCGCCTGTTCAACCCCAAGCAGGGCCTGATGGACGAGGCGATGGAGAGCGAGCTGCTGCAGGTGCTCGATATCCTGCACGACCGCCAGGCCTGGCCCGAGGCTCGGGTGGTGATCCTCACAGGCCGGGATCCTGGCGTGTTTGTCCGCCATTACGATGTGGCCGTCCTGCACCAGCGGGCCCAAGCCATGGCGGTGCGGGGCAAGCGGTTCTCGGTGGAGCGCTCGGTGCCGCAAGGCGGCGTCCACCGCTGCATCGACCGCATCGAAGCCAGCGATTTGATCTTCATTGCCGCCATCAACGGGGTGGCCATGGGCGGCGGTTTCGAGCTGGCGCTGGGCTGCGACTTGCGGGTGGTGCAGGCCGGCTCTTTTGAACTGGGCCTGCCTGAACTTAATTTGGGCCTGCTGCCCGGCGCCGGCGGCACCCAGGCCCTGGCCCGCCTTTTGGGCACCAGCGCCACTTTGCAGATGCTGCTCACAGCCCACGTCATGAGCCCGCGCGAAGTGTTCGAGTTGCGCCTGGCGGGTGCCTGTGTGGACGATGTGATGGCCCAGGCTCGCGCCTGGGCCAGTCAGCTGGCGGCGGTGCCAGCGCGTGCCTGCGCTCACATCAAGCAGCTGGTGCGCCAGGGGCCGCTCTGGGAGCTCGAGCGTGCCCGCGCCGCCGAGCGCACCTTGTTTTGCGACTGCATGGTTGATCCGGCTGCGCTGCCTTTGATGGCCGACGTCGCCGAGGGCCGCCGCACCATCGCGGACCGGCCGGGCAGCGCCTGAATTGACGCTCAGTCTCTTGTTAAAAAAAACGGGCCCAACGGGCCCGTTTTTCATCGAAACGTCGGACCCGGCTTACTGGTCGAGCTTGACGTTGGCGGTGCGGATGTACTGGCCCCAGCGGTCAAACTCGCTGTTGTAGAAGCTCTGGTAAGCCTGCGGATTCATGCGGTCGGCCACCATGGACATCTTGGTCATCGTCTCTTTGACCTGTGGCTCGGCCATGGCCGCGTCAAAAGCGGCATTGAGCTTGGCCACGATGTCCGGCGGCGTGCCCGCCGGTGCCAGAAAGCCCAGCCAGGGGCCCATGTCGATGGCGATGCCCAACTCCTTCATGATCGGGATGTTGGTGTAGCCGGGCAGACGCTCGCGGGCAGTGATCACCAGCATGCGCACCGCGCCCGATTGGGCATGGCCAGCGGCCACGGGGATTGGCACGATCGCGCTGTTGATTTGGTTGGCCAGCTGCGCCTGCATCAGCGGCGCAGTGCCGTTGTAGGGCACATGCAGCAGGTCAATGCCGGCCACCTGCTTGAGCGCCTCCATGGTGATTTGCCCCGAGCTGCCCAGGCCCCAGGAGCCAAAGGTCATGGGCTCCTTGGCCGCTTTGGCCATCTGCAGGAATTCGGCAAAGGTCTTGGCCGGATGCGAGGCATGCACCACCAGCGCCAGCGGGGTAAAGCCTATGGGAGCCACCGCCACAAAGTCTTTCTTGGAGTCGTAGGGCGACTGCTTGAGGATGTGCGGCGCGATCGAGTGCGAGTCAGCAGCGCCGTAGACCAGCGTGTAGCCATCGGCCGGGCTGCGGGCGGCAGCCAGGCTGCCTATGGTGCCAATCGCCCCGGGGCGGTTTTCCACCACTACCGCTTGGCCCAAGCGCTGCGACAGCGCCGGCAGCATGGCGCGCACCAGCACATCGCCGCCGCCGCCGGCGGCCCAGGGCATGATGATCTTGATCGGCTTATTTGGGAAGCTGCTGGCCTGGGCCCAGGCTGCAGGTGCAAGACCGGCCAAGCCGCTGGCAGCCAGCGCGCCCAGGGCGGTTCGGCGGGTAGGGTGATGGTTCATGGTTGTCTCCTCGTGGGTTGAAAAAAGGGTTTAGCGCAGCAGGTTTTCGATCAGCAGGGCCATGCCCTGGCCTGCGCCTATGCACAGGGCCATGACGGCGTAACGCCCACCGGTATCTTGCAAATGGTGCATGGCGGTCATGGTCATGCGCAGACCGGTGGCGCCCGGCGGGTGACCGATGGAAATGCCTCCGCCGTACAAATTGGTACTCCCGCGCGGCAGGCCTAGCTCGCGCTCGGCGTGCAGATTGACCACTGCAAAGGCTTCGTTGATCTCGAAGTAATCAATGTCGCTGACCTTCAGGCCTTGGCGTTCGAGCAGCAGACGCACCGCCGGCACCGGCCCTATGCCCATGATGCGCGGCTCGACGCCGACCGTGGCCCAGTCCACCAGGCGCGCCTGGGCCTGCAGGCCGCGCTCTTTGGCGGCGCCCGCCTCCAGCACCGCCACAAAGGCGGCGCCGTCGGTCACGCCGCTGGAATTGCCGGCGGTCACCTGGCCCTGCGCGTCAAACGAGGGCTTGAGTTGCTGCAAGCGCTCGAGCGTGATGTCGGGCCGCGGAAACTCATCCTCGCTCATCAGACGGGTGCTGCGACCCTGTTTGACTTCGATCGGGGCGATCTGGCGCGCCAGAAAACCGCTGCGCATAGCCTGCCCAGCGCGCTGCTGGCTCATCAGCGCCCAGGTATCCATATCGGCGCGCAGATGACCGAATTGACCAGCCAGGTTTTCAGCGGTCTGCCCCATGTACTCGCGGGTGAAGGGGTCGCGGTAAGTGTTTTCCAGCCAGTCTTGCAAGTTCTGGTCGCCGCGCTTATGGCCCCAGCGGCCGCTGCGCAGCACGAAGGGCGCTCGGCTGTAGCTTTCGGCGCCGCCGGCCAGGGCGACCTTCGAATGGCCGGAGATGATCTGCTCGGCCGCCGACACCATGGCCTGCAGCCCGGCCCCGCATCCGCGGCTGACCGTCAGGGCGGGCACATGGTCGGGCAGGCCCATGGCGCCAGAAATCACCCTTGCGCCAAACAGGCTGTCGGCATCAACCGGCACGGTGTTGGCATAGACCAGATGGTCGATGTCGCCGGCTTGCAGGCCGCTGCGCGCAAGGCAGGCGCGGGCCGCATGCACCGCCAGTTGGGTCAATGGGGTGTCGCGCAGGCTACCGCCAAAGTCGCCGAAGGGGGTGCGCGCCGGCGCGGCCAGCACGATGTTGTGGTTCAGGCTCATGGCGATGCTTGTTCAGGTCGTTTCTTGAAAGAGCGCAAGTCGATGGCCTGCGCGCGGGCATCCTGCCCGGCGGCAAAGATCAGGTTCTTTTGTAGCTTATTGGTGGCCGTCACCGGCAGTTCTTCCCGAAACACCACCCAGGCTGGGGCTTTGTAGTACGCCAGATTCTCCAGGCAGTGGCTGAGCAGCGATTGCGCAAGATGCGGGTCCGGACTGTGGCCGGCCGCCGGTACCACCACCGCGAGCACCTCTTCGTCGCGCATCTCGTCGGGCACGGCCAGCACCGCCGCGCGGGCCACCGCCGGATGGGCGGCCAGGCTCGCTTCTACCTCGGAGGCCGAGATGTTCTCGCCCGAGCGGCGGATCATGTCCTTGCGGCGGTCGACAAAGTACAGCATGGCGCTGGCGTCTTGCAGCACCACATCACCGGTATGAAACCAGCCGCCGCGCCAGGCCTGCTCGGTGGCCTCGGGCTCACCGAGATAGCCTGAGAAAAAGCCGCGGCGCGGATCGTCCCCGCTGGCGCGCACCAGCAACTGCCCGGCCTGGCCCGCAGGCAGGTCGCGGTCTTGCTCGTCGACCACCCGCACTTCGACCGGCTGCGCCGGCCGGCCGAAGGCGCGGGTATCGGTCATTCGTGGCTCAAATTGATTGGCCAGAAAGCGCCCGGTCTCGGTCATGCCCCAGACCTCGACAAAAGGAAAGCCAAAACGCGCCTCGACCTGCGGGTGCAAGCTGGGGTCGCAGCCGGCACCCAGGCCAAATCGGATGCGGTGGGCGCGTTCGAGCGGGCTGCTGGCCTGCTTGAACAGGGCCGGCGGCATGATGCCCAGGTAATGGATGGCGGTGGCCTGCGAGCGTACGCAGTCGTCCCACCAGGTGCTGGCATGAAAGCGGTCGGGCAGCACCAGACAGTTGTCGGTCAGGCACATGGTGGCAATGCTGGTCATGCCGCAGTTCATGTGAAACACCGGCAGTGGGTTGAGCAGCCTGTCCCCGCCATGGCTAAAGCGCAGCGCGCCGCCGAGGTCGCGGTACCAGGCGCCGGCGGTCATCACATACTCATTGCTGAGCACGCAGCCCTTGGGCGACCCTGAGGTGCCCGAAGTGAACAAGATGGCGGCCTCGCGCTGCCAAGGGTCAGCGCTCAGTGCTGCCGCCGGCCCCGGGGCCGGCCCCAATTGCTGCGCGAGCGCCTCGCTGGCGACCAGCGCCACCTGGCTCCAGCGGCTGCGGTCGGCCAGCACCGATTGCAGCAGGCTGTAGCGCGGCGCAGTGCTGACCACCAGCTGCGCCTGAGACACCTGCAGCACATGCGCGATCTCACCAGCGCGGTGGTCCGGGTTGAGCGGCACGATGGACGCGCCCAGTTGGTTGAGCGCCAGGAAATGGAAAAAATGCCGCGGGTGGTTGCCCACCGCCAAGGCCACTCTGTGGCCCTGGCCCCAGCCTTGGCCTCTGTAGGCCTGGACCAGCGCATCGACCTCCTGGCCGGCCTGCTCAAAGCTCCACTCGCGTCCGCCCGAGCAGGCCGATTCGGCCAGGAAGGGCCTATCGGCGGCGCGTCCGCGTGCAGCGCCAAAGGCCTGGTGGAGGCTGCGCGATGCGTCGTGCGGGTAGCTCATTGCGCAAGGCTCAGGCCAGGATCAGCGGCAGGCGTTTAGGCCCGCGCATGATGAGGGCGTCTATCCAGTCGGGTGGCGCGCTGCCGGCGCGCATCTTCGGAAAGCGCGCGGCCAGCTCGCCCAGACAAACCTTGGCCTCCATCCGGGCCAGCGGCGCGCCCAGACAGAAATGAATGCCGAAACCGAAAGTCAGGTGTCGGTTGGGCGTGCGCGCCAGCTCCAGGCGGTGCGGGTCGCTGAACTGGCGGGGGTCTCGGTTGGCCGCGTTGATCATGGCAAACAGGCGCTCGCCGGCGCGCAAGGTCTTGCCGCCAAGCTCATGGTCTTGCGCCACCACCCGTGCGATGCTGTTGCTCGGACCGTCGTAGCGCAAAAACTCCTCCACTGCGGCGTCGATCAGCGCCGGCTCGGCATGCAGCCGCTCGAGCTGGTCCGGGTGCTTGAGCAGGGCAACCACCGCGCTGCCCAATAAATTGGTGGTGGTCTCATGCCCGCCAAACAGGAAGAGCATGCAGCAGCCCACCAACTCGTCCTCGCTGAGCATGCCCCCCTCGTCGCGCGCTGCGACCATGCGGCTGATCGCGTCGCTGCCCGGCTCGCGCCTGCGCAGCGCGATGATCTCGCGGAAGTAGGCCGACATATGGTCGGCGCCATCGCGCGCCCGCCGGTATTTGTCGCCCTCGCCCTGGGCTGTGCCTATGAACAGGCGCAAATCGTCCGACCAGCCCTTGATGGCCCGAAAGTCCTGGCGCGGCACGCCCAGCATGTCCAGAATGACAAAAGCCGGAAAGAGCTCGGCCACCTCTTTCATGAAGTCCATCTCCTGCGATGGATCCAGACCCTGCATGATGTGATCAAAGGCACTGCGGATGGCCGGCCCCATCTCGGCCACGGTGGCCGGTGAAATGACGGTATTGAGCAGGCGGCGCAGGCGGGTGTGCTCGGGCGGCGCCTTGAACACCAGCCAGTGGTTGAGGTAGCGCATCACCCCGCTGAGGATGTCGCGGCGCTCATCTTTCAGCGACTCGTAGAAGGGCCGCAGTCGGTCCGAAGACACGCCCTGGCCCATGCAGACCTGCCGCACATCGTCATAGCGGGTCAGGATCCAGCTCTTGAGCACCGGGCTCCAATGCACCGGGTCGTGCTCCTGTAGGCGCTCATAGAGGGCAAAGGGATCGCGGCGGGTGTCTTCGTCGTTGGGGTTATAGACCAAGGAGGCAGAATCAGCGTTCATTCAGTGTGCGAAACGGTTCGGCGGGCACAGCCAGCCTTCATGTTGCAGAGCTTTTCCAGACCGTATCAGCCGGCCGCTTGGGCGGCAAGAGGGCATACCCACGGGCCTGTCGCTTCGGCATGGGCCCTGTCAAGGCCTCCCGTGGGCCCCGCGCAGCAAGATCTTGCCGCTGCGGCCTTCCCGGGCTGCATGGGCCAGCGCCTGCGCGACATCGCCCAGGCCATAGACCTGCTCAACGCTCATGTGCAGCACGCCCTGGCGGGCCAGCTCCATCAAAGCCGGATAGACCTCGCGGCTGGCCTGCTTGTTTGCCGGGTCGCCGAACCAGCGGGCCAGCCAGAAGCCGCGCAGCTCTATGTTTCTGAAGATCAGGTCGTGCGCGGCGATCTGGCTGGGCTGGCCGCTGAGCAGGCCATACACCCGCAGGCGGCCACCTTCGCTCAGGCAGGCGGCCAGCGCTGCGGTGGCGTTGCCGCCCAGGGCGTCCAGTCCCAGCATCACCGGGGCATCGCCGGTAATACCCCGAACCTGCGCGCGCAAGGCCTGCGGATCGCTGCCCTCGTCGACCAGCCAATGCCCGCCCTCGTCGCGGGCCGCTGCCTGTTCCCGGCGCACGATGTTGATTACCTGGTGCCCCAAGTGGGCGGCGATCTGCCGCACGCACTGGCCCACTGCCGAGTTGGCCGCGTTTTGCAACACCCATTGGCCTTGCGCCAGGGCCCCTTCATGCTGGAGCAGCACCCAGGCGGTGGCGGGGTTGGCCGTGAGCATGGCCTGCTGGAGTGGGTCCCCATCTTCAGACAGTGGCAACAGCGCGCGTCGGGGCATCACGCATTCGTCGGCCCAGAGCTTGCCGCCCAAGGGCAAAACCCGCTGCCCGGGCTGCAAATCCTGCACCTCGCTGCCGCATTCCAGGATCACCGCCACACCTTCATGACCGGGCACATAGGGCAGGGCGGGCAGCACCCCGTACTGTCCCTTCATTTGCAGCAAGTCAGCGGGCAGGATAGGCATGGCCAGCATGCCGATGCGCACCTGGCTGGGCCCCAAAGGCAGCCGCTCCAGCGCTCTGACCCGCACGCGCTCGCTCCAGGGTAAATCGGCACGGGTGTCTATGACTTCGACCACGCGAGGCGCAACATCGAGAAAACTCATGGGTACAAGCCTGGGTTGTAAGGGGCATCAAGCCGCAGGAAACCCGACGGCGCTGCTACCATTTTGACCGAGCCGGGCCGCAGGTCTGCGCCGCCCCTTTCCTGGATGGACATGAGCACTTCGGCAGAACCTGGACCCCCCGCGCAACCCGCGATGGCGGTGCGCCGCATAGGCAGCGCCCACATCGGTGGGCGTCCGGCATCTCTGCAAGGCTTGCCGCCGCGGCAGATCCGGTATTCGCCCGGCGGGCCGGCGGTGGGCATAGACCCGAACGGCGACTTTGAGATCGAGCAGATGTATGTGCAGTATGTGCAGTTGCAGCAGCCGCGGGCGCGCTATCCGCTGCTGTTGATGCACGGCGGCGGCATGAGCGGGGTCTGCTACGAGACCAAGCCCGACGGCCAGCCCGGCTGGCAAAGCTTCTTTTTGCGCGCCGGCCATGATGTCTGGACCGCCGACGCGGTCGAGCGCGGCCGGGCCACCTGGGCGCGCAGCCCGGAGTTTTTTGCAGGGGAGCCGGTGTTTCGCAGCAAGCAGGAGGCCTGGGAGCTGTTTCGCATTGGCCCGCCGGGCTCCTGGCGCGGCCGGGAGCGCCAGGCCCATGCCGACACCCGTTTTCCGCTGGCCGCTTTCGACCAGTTCATGAAGCAGTCCACGCCCCGCTGGAGCAGTACCGAGGCTGCGACCCAAGCGGCCTACGACGAGTTGGCCCGGCTGCATGGGCCCTTCGTGCTGATCGCCCACAGCCAGGGCTGCAACTTCGCCTTTGCCATGGCCCTGGCTCAGCCCGAGAAGGTGCGCGCCATTGTGGCGATTGAGCCTTCAGGCTTCCCGCAGGTGCCCGATCAGGCCCTGGCCGGGCTGCGCGGCATTCCCCACCTCCTGGTCTGGGGCGACCACTTTGTAGGCCATCCCTTGTGGTCACAGTTGCGGGTGGCGCTGGCTGGCTATCGGGATCGCCTGCGCGCGCAGGGGGTGCGGGCGGATGAATGGGACTTGCCTGCTTTGGGCCTGGCTGGCAACTCGCACATGATCATGATGGACACCAATTCTGACGATGTGGCCGATCGCGTCCAGGCCTGGCTGACTCAGCAGGGCCTTTGCGCCGGCCAGGGAGCCCACGGGCGGCCCCAGGGACTTGTGCCATAATCTGGCCCGTTGCGGCTGTAGCTCAGTTGGATTAGAGTACTTGGCTACGAACCAAGGGGTCGTGGGTTCGAATCCTGCCAGCCGCACCAAATGAATCAAGGACTTATTCCCGTCAGGGTCTAGGTCCTTTGTTCTTTCTGGGTCTGACTTAGCTCAGCTCACTTCCATACAGTCCCTGTAGTCCCCGGGACTAGCTTGCAATATTGAGCGCGTATTTCATACGCATTAATTTGCATTATTTAACTTTTAAAACCCTCTGACCGATTATGGTCACCAGGGTTTACGAATTTCCCTTTATCAATAAGCCAAGCAGGCCGTCGAAAAGGCCCTGCCACCGCTAGTCACTCCCCGCAAAACAGTTACCCGCCCGCCTTGGGTCGGATTGTGTTTGCCTACGCCCTGTGTACAGCGGCCTCGCCGCGCCTGCCATCGTGCGGGCTGGGACGCCGTGCCCCAGGGTAGCAGACAGGGCTGCGAGGGCTTACAGCAGGCTCTCTTTGGTCTTTAACTAATTTAACTTTCTCGCAGGCGGAAAAGTTAACAATGGCTTTCAGTTGAGAGAAACGTGTCTGAAAAGTCAAATTTGTCCGAATACATCAATTTCTTATCGGGCTACCTTTTACGAGGCTATTCATTTAATTCCTACGAGGTTTAACGCGGTATTTCTTGAGGGCCTCCATCCAGCGGCCGATACCAGTTCAAGGTCTTACCGGAAAACCCTAGTCATAGCCCCCAAGCGTCATCTCTCAATTTAAACAATCATTTTCAAAACGAGTTTTCGGAGTTCAAGCACATGGCCGAGCAATTGAACATCAAGATCACCCTGGCTGACGGAACCGAGCAGGTTTTCATCGCGCCCAAGGGCAATGCCTACATCACCAAGGCGATCCCCAAGGCCAAGTACCAGCTCATAGACCCAACGACCAAGCGCGCGCCTGAGGTGGTCAAGGCCAAGCGGGTCGGCAAGAACTTGCATATTGAAGTCATGGAGGGCGAACAGCCGGCCTTTGAGATCGTGCTGGAGGCCTATGCCGATGCCGAGGGCGCTCTCGTGACCGGGCAGGCGGCTGACGGGATGCTTTATGAGTATTCAGCCCAGGTTTCCGATGCTGTGCAGCCCGTCAGTGCGCTCGCTGAGGGCCAGGATTATTGGGCCGGCCTGGGCCGATTCCCGGTTGCAGAATCTCTGGAAGGCGTCGTGGCAATGGCTCCAGCGGTCGGGCTGGCACCCGGTGCGGTCGCTGCCATTGCGGGCGCAGGGGCCGCATTGGCTGGCGGTGGAGGTGGTGGGGGTGGTGGTGCAGGCAGCCCATCGCCGAATGCGGTGCCAGCTGGTGGCGCTGACGTCTGGAAAATCATCGAGACTGCCGCCAACGGCACGCGCGACGGCGCCCTCAAGCCAACGGCGGAGCAATACAGCACCATCGGTGTCAAAGGCATGGACACGGCCGCAGAGCTTGCGATGCTGGGCGACATCATTGACGCCCAAGCTTGGGCCGATGTCAACACCACGGCAAAGGTTCAAGCTCTGGCCGATGCGGTGGCAGCGGTGATGACGGGCGCTGCCGGTGGCACGGCCCCGACGCTTGTTCAGCTGCAACAGATGGGCATGCGCGGCCTGACCCCAGACAAGCTGGTCGCCTTGCAGAGGGCCATCGAGCAAACCCCCGACGATGGCAGTGCGCTAAACACTGTGGGCAAGCTGCAGGCCCTGCTCAACACCATCAATGAAGCGACCAGCGCCATCAGTGCAGCGGCGCAGGCCAACAATGCCACCGAGCTTATTCCCAGTGCCGCCGACTATG
Organism: Comamonadaceae bacterium; assembly: GCA_027486755.1. GTDB lineage: Bacteria > Pseudomonadota > Gammaproteobacteria > Burkholderiales > Burkholderiaceae_C > Polaromonas. The sequence continues at coordinate 79,143 of JAIXOM010000022.1, forward strand.
TCAATGCGGGCGTCAGCGGCGTAGACGCGGCTAACCTGGCAGCCATCAACAGCGCGCTCGATACCGACAAAATAGATGGCGCAGCCACCAACACGCCAGCCGGGATACAGGCGGTGGTAGACGCGTATCAGGCTATTTTCAACGCCGCCGACGGTCAGAAAGACGCTGACGCCAAACCGACGGCCCAGCAATACGCCGCCATCGGCGTGACGGGGCTAGATGCCAGCACCCCGCTGACACAACTGAGCTTGCTGGGCGAGCTGATCGACGGCAAATCCAAAGCCGACGTGGACTCCGTGCGCGAGGTGCAGGATCTGGCCGATGCGGTCGCTGCCGTGATGCGGGGCGCCGCTGGCGGCACACCGCCGACACTCGATCAATTGCAAAAGCTGGGCCTGACTGGCCTGAACCCGGCGTCCCTGCCGGCGCTGCAAAAGCTGATCGAACAAACGTCTAACGACGGCACGGGCGTGGACACTCTGTCCGATTTGCAAAAGCTTCTGGACGACGCCAACAAGACCCTGGCCGCCCCCAGCGGCACCGGCGCTGCCCTGATCAGCGGCTATGCCGAGGCCAACAGCGCCACCGAGACCACCCCAGCAGCCAGCGTCTACCGCGATGCAGGCGTGACTGGCGTCAGCGATGGCACTGGCGGCAATCTGGCCTCGATCAACAGTGCGCTCAACACCCTGGCGGTCGATCGCGATGCTGCCAATACACCTTCCGAGATCCAGACCATTGTTAACGCGTACCAGGCCATTCTGGACGCGGCTGACGGGCGCCGCGACGGAGATGCCAAGCCGACGGCGGCGCAATACGCAGCCATCGGCGTGACAGGTATGGGCGGCAATGTTCCCGTTGCAAAGTTGAATCTGCTCGGCGATGTGATCGACGGCAAGGGTCGGGCCGACGTGGATAGCGCGCGCGAAGTGCAAGACCTCGCCGATGCGGTGGCCGCGGTGATGACGGGCGCTGCCGGCGGCACCGCCCCGACCCTCGAGCAGCTGAAAAAGCTGGGCATCACCGGCCTGACGCCAGCCAATTTGGCGCAGGTTCAGGATGCCATCAAGCAGACGGCCGATGATGGCAGTGGCGTTGAAACGGTGGCCAAGCTCCAGAACTTGGTGAGCGCCTTCAACAACGCTGTGGATGTCATCAGTGCGGCCGCCCAGTCCAACAGCGCCACCGAGACCAAGCCCGGCATCAGCGACTATGCAGCCGCTGGCGTTAGCGGCGTTGACGCCAGCAACTTGGCCGCGGTCAACAGCGCCCTCAACAGCACTGCAGTGGACGCGGCCGCTACCGACACCCGGGCTGAGATTCAGACGCTGGTCGATGCCTATCAGGCCATCCTGAATGCGGCAGACGGTCAGAGAGACGGTGATACCAAGCCCACCGCCCAGCAATACGCATCCATTGGTGTTACCGGCTTGACCGCAGGCACCCCGCTTGTGCAGCTTGCACTGCTGGGCGATGTGATCGACGGCAAGGCTAAAGCCGACGTCGACTCGGTACGCGAAGTGCAGGAGTTGGCCGATGCAGTGGCAGCGGTCATGAAAGGCGCTGCTGGCGGTACTGCTCCGACCCTGGACGAGCTGAGCAAACTTGGCCTCACCGGCCTGAGCCCTGCGGCCTTGAGTGAGCTGCAAAAACTCATTGAACAAACGCCCAACGACGGCACGGGCGTGGACACAGTCAAGAAATTGCAGGACCTGGTCACCCAGGCCAATGCCAAACTGCCCGTCCCCACCGGCGCGGGCACAACCCTGATCAGCGGCTACGCCGAGGCCAACAGCGCCACCGAGACCACCCCGGCGCTCAGCGCCTACACCGCAGCCGGTGTTACCGGCGTTAGCGAAGGCAGTTCCGGCAATTTGGCCTCCATCAACAGTGCCCTCAACACGGCCGGCGTCAACGGCGCGGCCGTTAACACCGCGGCCCAGATTCAGGCCGTGGTCAACAGCTACCGCGCCATCTTGGATGCTGCCAACGGCGTGGACGACAAAACCACTGCCACCAACCCCAGCGCTGCCGACTACAAGAACATCGGCGTGAGCGGCTTTGAGGCGCCCACCGATGCGGCCACCATCGCCAAAGCCAGCTTGTTGGGCGATGCGATCGACCTCAAAGTCAGGGCCGACGTCGACACCGTGCCCGAGATCCAAGAGCTGGCTGATGCAGCCGCAGCTGTCATTGCAGGTGCTGGCACCGGCCCCGCCCCGACGCTTGACGATCTGCAAAAGCTTGGGCTTACAGGGGTCACCCCGGCTAACCTGGCGCAGGTCCAGGAAGCGATCAAGCAGACATCCGATGATGGTAGCGGCGTCAATACCCTGGGCAAGCTCCAGAATCTGATCAATCCGATCAACAACGCACTGGACGTCATCAGTGCTGCCGCGCAAGCCAATAACGCCACCGAGAGCACGCCCAGTCCTGCCGACTACACCAACGCTGGCGTCAGCGGCGTGGCATCGGCCAATCTGGCCTCGATCAACAGCGCACTCAATACCCTGAGCATCGACGGCGCAGCGGCAGACACCAGCTCAGAAATCCAGGCTTTGGTCGACGGCTACCAGGCCATCCTGAACGCGGCCGACGGCAGCCGCGACAGCGATCCCAAGCCCACGGCCCAGCAATATGCGGCCATCGGCGTGGCGGGCGTGGACACGCCGACGGAGTTGGGCCTACTGGGCGACGTGATCGATGCCAAGGGCAAAAACGACGTTGATTCCGTGCGCGAAGTGCAAGATCTGGCCGATGCAGTCGCAGCAGTCATGAAGTGCGCTGCCGGCGGCACACCGCCGACGCTTGAGCAACTGCAAAAGCTGGGCCTGACGGGCGTGAGCCCGGACAACCTCAAGAAAGTTCAAGACTTGATTGCCGGCACCGAAGATGACGGCACCGGCGTGGATACCTTGGACGACCTGCAGGCACTGATCAATACCGTCAACACATCGACCAACATTATCAGTACCGCTGCGCAAGATAACAGTGCCAGCGAAGCCAAACCTGCTGAGGGTGACTACTTCGCAGCCGGGGTGAAAGGTGTCACGGCGGCCAACTTGGCCGCGATCAACAGCGCCCTTAACAGCAATACTGTTGACGGTGAGGCCACCAACACCACCGCCGAGATCCAGACCGTGGTCAACAGCTACCAGGCCATCTTGGATGCAGCCAACGGTATCGACGACAAGACCACCGCCACCAACCCCAGCGCCACCGACTACAAGAACATCGGCGTGACCGGCGTAGACGGCGCCACCGCCGCAGCCAAAGCCAGCCTGCTGGGCGATGCGATCGACATCAAAAACAAGGCCGACGTAGACACCGTACGCGAAGTGCAGGATCTGGCTGATGCCGTGGCAGCGGTGATGACAGGTGCGGCCGGCGGCACCGCGCCCACCCTTGATCAACTCCAAAAGCTGGGCGTCACCGGGGTCAATCCGGCCAATTTGGAGCAAATCCGCAAGGCCATCACCGAGACCCCGGACGAAGGTACTGGGGTCAACACCCTGGACAAGATCCAGGCGCTGGTCGACAACATCAACGAGGCCATCGGAGCCATCAGTGCCGCAGCTCAGGCCAATAACGCAAGGGAAGACACGCCCAGCGCTGCCGACTACATCAACGCCGGCGTTATCGGCGTGGACGCGGGCAATCTGGCTGCGATCAACAGCGCCCTGAACACCGCCGGGGTGGACGGCGCAGCCGTCGACACCCTTGACGAGATTCAGGCGGTGGTCAACGCCTACCAGGCCATCTTGACCGCGGCTGACGGCCAAAGAGATGCCGACGCCAAGCCCACGGCCCAGCAATACATTGAAATCGGGATTACGGGTCTTGACGCTAGCAATTCCGCGACCCAAACGTCCCTGCTGGGCGAGGTGATCGATGCCAAAGCCAAAGCCGACGTCGACACCGTACCCGAAGTCCAAGCCCTGGCCGACGCAGTCGCAGCGGTGATGAAGGGCGCAGCCGGCGGCACCGCCCCGACGCTGGAGCAACTGCAGGAGCTGGGCCTGACCGGTGTGAACCCGGGCAACCTCAAGAAAGTGCAAGACGCCATTGCCGGCACGGCCGATGACGGTACCGGTGTGGACACGGTGGGCGAGCTGCAAAAGCTGATCGA
>JAIXOM010000029.1 GCA_027486755.1 Comamonadaceae bacterium
CGCGGTCTATGGCCATGTGCTTGAGCAAAGCCCGGAGTTTTTCGAGCGCACGCCCAGCGGCGAGGTACTGTCGCGGCTGACCACCGACACCACGCTGGTGCAGACGGTGGTGGGCTCCTCGCTGAGCATGGGCTTGCGCAATGGGGTGATGGGCCTGGGAGCCCTGCTGATGCTGATCTGGACCAACCCCTGGGTGATGGTGCAGGTGATCGGGGTGTTGGCGCTGATCGTCATCCCGACGGTGCGCTTTGGCCGCAGGGTGCGCAAGCTCTCGCGCGCCAGCCAGGACCGGGTGGCCGACTCCAGCGCGATCGCAGCTGAGGTGCTCAACGCCATCCCGGTGGTGCAAAGCTACAGCGCTGAAAGCCGTGAGGCGCAGCGTTTTTCGCAAGCGACCGACCAGGCTTTTGACACCGCCGTCAAACGCACCCGGGCGCGCTCGGTCTTGGTGGCCTTCATCATCATCGCCAGTTCGGCTGCGCTGCTCTGGGGGCTCTACCAGGGCACGCAGTCGGTGATGCGCGGCGAGATCAGCGCCGGCCACCTGGGTCAGACGGTGATGTACATCATCATCCTGGCCGGTGCGTTTGCGGTGCTGGGCGAGGTCTATGGCGACCTGCTGCGCGCCGCCGGCGCGACCGAGCGCCTGATGGAACTGCTGGCCACCCGCTCCAGCATTGCATCGCCCGCACAGCCGCTGACGCCGCCCCTGCCGCCCAGCGGCAGCGCGGTGCACTTTGAGGCCATCGACTTCCATTACCCCTCGCGGCCCAGCCAGCCAGCGCTCAGCGGCTTTGAGCTACAGGTCGAGCCCGGCGAGACGGTGGCTCTGGTCGGGCCCAGCGGGGCGGGCAAGACCACGGTGTTTTCGCTGCTGCTGCGTTTTTATGAGCCGCAGTCGGGCTGCATCATGCTTGACGGTACACCGATCGCGCAGCTGAGCCTGCAGGGTCTGCGCGAGCGCATCGCCATCGTGCCGCAAGACCCGGTGATTTTTTCAAGCAGCGCACTGGAAAACATACGCTACGGCAAGCCACAGGCCAGCGACGCCGAGGTCCGCGCAGCCGCGCAGGCGGCCTTTGCCGACGAGTTCATTGAACGCCTGCCCGACGGCTACGACACCTTTTTAGGCGAACGGGGTGTGCGACTGTCGGGCGGCCAGCGCCAGCGCATCGCAATTGCCAGGGCCCTGCTGAAGAACCCGCCGCTGATGCTGCTCGACGAGGCCACCTCGGCCCTCGACGCCCAAAGCGAGCGCATGGTGCAGGCCGCGCTGGAGTCGGCCATGCAGGGCCGCACCACGCTGGTGATCGCTCACCGCCTGGCCACAGTGCAGCGGGCCAACCGCATCGTGGTGCTCGACCATGGACGGCTGATCGAGCAAGGCAACCATGCCAATCTGGTGGCCCAAGGCGGCATGTACGCTAGGCTGGCGGCGCTGCAGTTCAACGCCTGAGCCTGCGCAGCCGCCGCAAATCGTCCTGCAGCAGGACCCATGCAGGGCCTGCATGAACTGAGGCAAAAGCAGCCTTGGACAGGGCTGCAGGCGCTGCCTATTCTCTGGGCCCTCCCCACTTCGTATTGGCCCACCCATGAGGCTCATCTCCGAGACTGCCTGTGCTCCTGCACAGACCCCAGCCCATAACCTGCCCTCCTACCTGCAGCCCGATGGCTTGGGGCCTTGGGGCAACTATCTGCAACAAGTCGACCGTGTTTTGCCGCATCTTGGAAACCTTTCGCGCTGGGTAGAAACGCTGAAGCGACCCAAGCGCATCCTGATCGTCGATGTACCCATTGAGTTGGACAACGGTACGGTGGCCCACTTTGAAGGCTACCGGGTGCAGCACAACGTCTCGCGGGGGCCCGGCAAAGGGGGCGTGCGCTTTCATCAAGACGTGACGCTGTCAGAGGTGATGGCGCTGGCGGCCTGGATGTCGATCAAAAACGCAGCGGTCAACGTGCCTTATGGCGGCGCCAAAGGCGGCGTGCGGGTCGATCCGCGCCTGCTCTCCAGGGGTGAACTCGAGCGCATGACGCGGCGCTATACCAGCGAGATTGGCATCATCATCGGCCCCAACCAGGACATCCCAGCGCCCGATGTGAACACCAATGAGCAAACCATGGCCTGGATGATGGACACCTACTCCATGAATGTGGGCGCCACCACCACCGGCGTGGTCACCGGCAAGCCGGTCGACCTGGGCGGCTCGCTCGGTCGCAAAGAGGCGACCGGCCGAGGCGTTTACACCGTCGGTCAACTCGCCTGCCAGCACCTGGGCCTGAGCGTGGCCGGCGCGCGCGTGGCAGTGCAGGGCCTGGGCAATGTGGGCGGGGTGGCGGCGCGCTTGTTTGCGCAAGCCGGCGCGCGGGTGGTGGCGGTGCAAGACCACAGCGGCACCATCTATAGCGATGCGGGCTTGGACATCCATGCCCTGCTGGCTCATGTGCAAGCCTATGGCGGGGTAGCCGGCTTTGCGCCGGCGCAGGCCCTGGAAAGTGAGGCCTTCTGGCAGCTTGAATCGGACATCCTTATTCCGGCCGCCTTGGAGCAGCAGATCACGCCCGAGCGGGCCCTGCGCCTGCAAACGCGGCTCATCCTAGAAGGCGCCAATGGCCCAACCCTGGCCAGCGCCGACGACATCCTGGCCGAACGCAACATCTTGGTCGTGCCCGACGTGATCGCCAACGCAGGCGGGGTGACGGTGAGCTATTTCGAATGGGTGCAGGACTTCTCCAGCTTCTTCTGGGACGAAGAGGAGATCAAGCGCCGGCTGGTGCGGGTGATGACCGAGGCCTTTGACGCGGTCTGGCAGGTCGCGGACGAGCGCCGGGTGAGTCTGCGCACCGCCGCCTTCATCGTGGCTTGCCGGCGCATCCTGCACACGCGCGAGCTGCGGGGCTTGTATCCCTGAGAGCGTCAGGCGCGGGCCGCAAGGTCGCTGGGTCAGCTCTTTAGACCTGGAAGTTGCAGTCGGCCATCGATGGACACGGGACTGCTGGGCCTGCCGCAAAACTACGGCTTGACTCCCTATATCAGTTCAGATATAAATAAAGCATGCCTGCGAATGAAAAGCCGCTTGAATGGATTGGTAGCAGCCACAAAGATTTGATGGCCTTGCCTGCAGACGTTCGGCGGCTTTTCGGCTTTGCCTTGTCACTGGCTCAGACGGGCGACAAGCATGAAGCGGCCAAAGTGCTCAGGGGGTTTAGTGGCGCGGGGGTACTTGAAGTGGTTGAGGACGACGCCGGTGGCACCTACCGCGCCGTATACACCGTCAAGTTTTCTGTGGCAGTCTTCGTCCTCCATTGCTTCCAGAAAAAGAGCAAGCACGGCATCGCAACGCCGAAGGAAGACATGGACATCATCCAGGCCAGGCTGAAAGTCGCCCAGGCCTATGCAAAGGAGTTGGAAAAATGAAAACTCGACGGATTGAAGGCGTTGAAGTGCACCGTGGCTCAGGCAATGTATTTGCTGACCTTGGCTTGCCTGATGCCGAAAAGCTCAAGATCAAAACGGGCTTGGTGATCGAAATCAGGAAAGCCATGAAAAGCCTTGGCCTGACCCAACAAGAGGCCGCCAAAAGAATGGGCATCACACAGCCCAGGGTCTCTGGAATGATGCGCGGCGACTTCACCAATCTGTCCGAGCGCAAGCTGATGGACTGCCTGACGCGGCTTGGCTACGACATTGAAATCACGGTACGTCCAGCCAAAGCTGAAACAGGGCATTTGATGCTTGCCTTGGCTTGAAGTAAGGACTGTCAGTATTTTTTGAGGTGCGTCTGCCTGAATTGATTCTGGTTGGATGGTTCATTGTCCGGACGCCCCCGCCAGGCCGTCGAAGCAAGCATCAGCTTTGGGTCACAATCTGCGCCAGATCAATTCGTGACCAGGAGACATGATGCTTTTCCCCACCACCATTGTTGGCAGCTACCCCCAGCCTGATTGGCTGATCGATCGCGAAAAACTCGCCGGACGCTTTCCGCCCCGGGTGCGGGCTAAAGAGTTGTGGCGGGTGGCTGAGCCGCATTTGCAGCAGGCCATGGACGACGCCACGGTGCTGGCCATACGGGCACAGGAAGATGCCGGACTGGACATCATCACCGACGGAGAAATTCGCCGCGAGAGTTATTCCAACCGCATCGCCACCGCGCTCGAAGGCGTGGACATCGACAACCCAGGAACCGCGCTGGATCGCTCGGGCCACCCCAACCCGGTGCCGCGCATCGTGGGCAAGGTGCGGCGGGTGCGGCCGATCGAGGTCGAGGACCTGCTGTTTCTGAAAAAGCACACCACGCGTCAGGTCAAGATCACCGTGCCCGGCCCTTTCACCATGCTGCAGCAGGCGCAAAACGACTTTTACGCCTCGGAAGAAGAAGCTGCGATGGACTATGCGGTGGCCATCAACGAAGAACTCCAGGATCTGTTTGCCCATGGCGCCGATGTGGTGCAGATCGACGAGCCCTATATGCAGGCGCGGCCTGAAAAAGCGCGTCAATACGGCATCCGCACGCTCAACCGGGCTTTGGAAGGCATCACGGGCAAGACGGCCGTGCACATCTGCTTTGGCTATGCCGCCATCATCCATGCCCGTCCGAACGGCTACAACTTTCTGCCCGAGCTGGCTGCCTGTAGCTGCCAGCAAATCTCCATTGAGACCGCCCAATCCAACCTGGACTGCGCCGTGCTGCAGAGCCTTCCGGGCAAGCAGATCATGGTGGGCTGCCTGAACCTGGAAGACCCCAGCATCGAGTCGCCGGTGGTGGTGGCCTCCCGCGTCAAACGGGCGCTGCAGTACATCTCGCCCGAGCAGGTGATTTTGGCGCCCGACTGCGGCATGAAATACCTGCCGCGTGATGTGGCCGACGGAAAGCTGCGCGCCATGACCGAAGCGGCCAAGATCCTGCGCGCTGAATACAGCCGCTGAACAGCTTTACTGCAGGGGCTCTTTGAGGGCGTCGGGCAGCAACAAGGGCATCACCGCGATGCCCTCGTCCAACAGGGCTGCTGCCTCGTCGGGAGTGGTGCGGCCCCGGATGCCGCGCTCGGGCAGCTCGCCATGGTGCATCTGACGGGCCACATCGGCGAACTGCTCGCCCACGTCTTCGGTGCGGGCGACGACTTCACGCATGGCCTTGAGCCACAGGGCTTGCAGCTTGGGGTCGGCCATGGCGGCAGCCATCTCCTGGGGCACCGGCGCGGAAGCTGGCTGAGGGGCTTGCGGCGCAGGCGATGCGCCTAAATTGAGCCGCGGCGCACTGAGCTGTTTTTCGACAGATGCGTCACCACAGACTGGGCAGCTGACCAGCCCACGCCCGAGCTGCGACTGAAAATCATCTTCAGAGGCGAACCATCCCTCGAACACATGCTGATGCGCGCATTTGAGGTCGAGAACTTTCATGCCCCGATTATCGCGCCGATGCTGAAAATTCCGCGGGCTGTGGTTTATGCCGCAGGCCGCACATGCAGCCGAGCAAGAAGCTGCTCAAGAGGCTTGCCAGTCCAGCGACCATAGACCCGAGCGCAGGTTCTGCGCCCAGAGCAGGCAAAACTGGGTCTTGGCGTCGGTGAGCTGGCCGGCTCGGACCCAAGAGAGCAGTTGTTCTAGGCTGGCGGCAAACACGTCCAAGAATTCGCCTTCGTCGAGCTGGCGCTCGCCGGCACTCAAGCCCCGGGCAAAAAACAGGTGAATGACCTCGGTCGAGTAGGCGATGGCCAGGTGCACAGGGCCGGCATAAGCCCAATGGCTGGCCTGGTAGCCGGTTTCCTCCCGCAACTCACGCTGGGCACACAAGAGCGGATCTTCGCCTGGGTTGAGCTTGCCTGCTGGAAACTCGGTAAAGGCCCGCTCGAGCGGGTAGCGCCACTGCCGTTCGAGCACATAGCGTCCATCGGGCAACTCCGCCACCACCACCGCCGCGCCGGGATGACAAACATATTCGCGGCTGGCTTGACTGCCGTCGGGCAGACGCACAATGTCTCGCTTGGCGTGCAGGAAGCTGCCGCGCAGCAGCTCCTCGCTGGAGACGGTCGCCTCACGCAGATGCTCGTCGGCAGAAGCGGCCTGGGCGCTCAAGCGAAAACCTTTAGGACCGCTTGTACAGATAGCGGTAGACAAAGCCGGGGAAGCCCAGAGTGAGAAACAGGCAGCCGGTGACCACGTAAAACTCCCAGCCCTGAGACGCCACCCGGCCTATGCTGTGCTCCAGGCCGACTGCCGCCGCACCAACCAGCAGGTAGAGCAGCACCAGCTCCAGCAAGCGCCAGGCCAGCGACTTTTGCCCTGACAGGGATATCACCAGAAAGAGGCGATTGCTGACAAAGGGCAGATTGGCCGCCACCAGCGCCAGCGCAATCACCGTCCAGACCAGGGCTGAGGAGTTCATGGTCTTAACTGCCCAGGGACCTGAGCACGCTGGCCATGGACTGCGAGCACAAGGTCATCAAGCCGCCTGGCAGCAGACCCAGCGCGAGCAGCAAGATCGCGTTGAGGCCAAGCACCACCCGCACATCCTGCGTGGCCTCAATGGCCGGGCTCACATGGGCGGGCAGTGGGTCGAAGTACATCACCTTGACCACCCGCAGGTAATAGAAGGCGCCAACCAGCGAGGCCAAAACAGCGAACAAGGCCAGGTAAAGATATTCATTGCCCTGAGCCGACAGCAGCGCGTCGATGACCGAAAGCTTGGCATAAAACCCGACCAGTGGCGGAACGCCGGCCAGCGAGAACATGCCAACGGCCATCACCCCGGCATACAGCGGGCTGCGCTGGTTCAGGCCGGCCAGATCGGCGATTTCTTCGGACTCGAAGCCTTCACGGGCCAGCAGCATGATCACTCCAAACACCGCCAGCGTGGTCAGCACATAGGTCACCACATAGAACATGGCCGATCCATAGGCCGACTGCGCATTGAGCTTGTCGCCACCGACCACCCCGGCCAGCAGGGCCAGCAGCAAAAACCCCATCTGCGCGATGGTGGAAAAAGCCAGCATGCGCTTGAGGTTGGTCTGCGCCACCGCTGCCAAATTACCCACCAGGAGGGAGGCGACCGCCAGCACGCCCAGCATCTGCTGCCAGTCTATGGCCAGCGGCATCAGACCCTGCACCAGAATGCGGATGACCATGGCAAAGGCGGCCAACTGCGGCGCCGCACCAATGGCCAAGGTGACCGCTGTGGGCGCGCCCTGGTAGACGTCGGGCAGCCACATATGAAAGGGCACAGCACCGAGCTTGAAGGCCAAACCAGCCACCACAAACACCAGACCGAAGACCAAGACCTGGTGCTTGACCTCGCGGCTGGCAATGGCCTTGAACACCTCGCCCACATCCAGGCTACCGGTAGCGCCGTAGATCATGGACAGGCCGTAGAGCAAAAAGCCCGAGGCCAGGGCGCCAAGCACAAAGTACTTCATCGCCGCCTCGGTCGAGGTGGCATGGTCGCGCCGCAGGGCCACCAGTGCGTAGCTCGACAGCGTCATCAATTCCAGGCCCATGTAGAGCACCAGAAAGTTGTGCCCCGAGATCATGAGGAAGGCGCCAAGCAGGGAGAACAGGCCCAGGGTGAAGAACTCGCCGCCGCGCAGCATGTCGCGGTCGGCCGCATAGGGCCGGCCATACACCAGGGTGGCCATCAGGGTCAGGGCGGCAAAGCATTTGAGCCAGTTGCCCATGGGATCGCTGACCACCATCTTGCCAAAACCGTAGATGGTCTCGCCACCCAGGGCGTGCGAGCCGGTCACGATGGCCACCCAGGCCAGGGTGAGCAGCGACAGCACATAGGTGAGCTTGCGCCCACGGTCCCGCACGCCCAGGTCCACCAGGGCGATGACGCAAGCCATCACCAGCAGGATGATTTCAGGATAGACCGCAAACCAGCTCAATGCATCAATCATGGAAGAACTCGAACGTCGTTGCCAGGTGGCGGATCATTTCAGCTTGGACAGGGCCACATGCTTGAGCAGGTCGGCCACGGAAGCGTCCATCACATCGGTAAAGGGCTTGGGGAAAATGCCCATATAGAGCACGGCAGCAGCCAACAGGCTGAGCATGAAAAATTCCCGCGCATTGATGTCCGACAACTGCCGCACATCCTCATTGGCCACATCGCCCAGATAGACCCGCTTGAACATCCACAGGGTGTAGGCGGCGCCAAAAATCAAGGCTGTGGCAGAGGCCAAGCCGATCCAGAAATTGAATTTGACCGCCCCCAGAATCACCATCCACTCGCCGACGAAGCCGGCAGTGCCCGGCAGGCCGCAGTTGGCCATGGCAAACAGCAGCGCAAAGGCCGAAAATTTGGGCATGGTGTTGATCACACCACCGTAACTGGAAATCTGCCTTGAATGCACCCGGTCATACAGCACACCGATGCACAGGAACATCGCACCCGACACAAAGCCGTGTGCGATCATCTGCACCAGGCCGCCGGCAACGCCCAAGTCATTGAAGATGAAAAAGCCGAGGGTGACAAAACCCATGTGCGCCACCGAGGAGTAGGCCACCAGCTTTTTCATGTCCTGCTGAACCAGGGCCACCAAACCGACATAGATCACCGCCACCAGCGACAGCGCAATCATCAACCAGGCCCATTCGCGCGAGGCGTCGGGGGCGATCGGCATGGAAAAGCGCAAGAAGCCATAGGCGCCCAGCTTGAGCATGATGGCCGCCAGCACTGCCGAGCCACCCGTGGGGGCTTCCACGTGCACATCGGGCAGCCAGGTGTGGACCGGCCACATCGGCACCTTGACGGCAAAGGCCGCAAAGAAGGCAAAGAACAGCAGGGTCTGCGTCGTCATGCCCAGCGGCAGCTTATGCCAGGTCTCCAGGTCAAAGCTGCCACCGGATTGGTTGTATAGATAGACCAGCGCCACCAGCATCAGCAGCGAGCCCAGCAAGGTGTAGAGGAAGAACTTGAAGGCGGCGTAGATCTTGTTGGGACCGCCCCAGATGCCGATGATCAGGTACATCGGGATCAGTGTGGCCTCAAAGAAGACAAAAAACAGCATCGCGTCAAGCGCGCTGAAGACACCGATCATCAGGCCCGAGAGAATCAGGAAGGCCCCCATGTACTGGTTGACCCGCTCCTCGATCACCTCCCAGCCGGCAATCACCACCACCACGGTGATGAAGGCTGTCAGCAGCACGAACCAGAACGAGATGCCGTCCAGGCCCAGGTGGTAATGGATATTCAGGTGCGGGATCCAACTGGCCTTCTCGACAAACTGCATCGCGCTGGTGTCGTACTGAAAACCACCGTAGAGCGGCAGCGTCACCAACAGACTCACCAAGGAGCCCATCAGGGCCAGCGCACGCACCGCCTTGACATGCTCGTCCCGCCCCAGGGCCAGCAGCGCTATCCCAAAAACAATCGGCGTCCAAATCGCCAGGCTCAGCAAAGCCATGTGTTGCCTCTTCTTATTTGTTGAGCCAGACAAACCAGGTCATCAGCGCGAACACGCCGATGATCATGGCCAGTGCATAGTGGTAGATGAAGCCCGACTGCAACTGCCGCACCGCCGCAGATACCCAGCCCACCAGGCGCCAGGAGCCATTGACCACCGCCCCGTCGATCAGCGCCTGATCGCCGCCCTTCCACAGACCCAATCCGAGACCACGGGCGGCTTTTGCCAGCACGTTTTCATTGAACCAGTCCATGTAGTACTTGTTCTCGAGCACCACGGCGATGGGGCGCAGGGCCCGGCCTATGGCCGCCGGCACCGCCGGGTTGATGAGATAGAAATACCAGGCCACCACCACCCCGGCCAGGGCCAGCCAGAAAGCTGCGGTCGACAAAGCATGGCTGGCCATGGCCATGGGGCCATGGAAGATCTTGGCGAGCTCGGCCATGGCCGGATGCAACTGCGTGTTGACGGTGATCGCATCCTTGAAGAACTCGCCAAACAGCATCGGGGTGATGGTGTAGTAGCCGATGATGACCGAGGGAATGGCCAGCAGCACCAGCGGTACCGTCACCACCCAGGGCGACTCGTGCGGCTTGGCATGGTGGCCATGGTGGTGATCATCATGGTGGTCGTTGTGATGGGCGTCCGGGTTCTGGTCGTAGCGCTCCTTGCCATGGAAGACCAGGAAGTACATGCGAAAGGAATAGAAGGCTGTCACAAACACGCCGGCCAGCACCGCGAAGTTGGCAAAGCCTGCTGCCGGCAGATTGCTGAAATGCACCGCTTCGATGATGCTGTCCTTGGAGTAAAAGCCTGAGAACAGCGGCGTTCCGATCAAAGCCAGCGAGCCGAGCAGCGAGGTGATCCAGGTGATCGGCATGTACTTGCGCACACCGCCCATCCAGCGAATGTCCTGGTTGTGGTGCAGACCCATGATGACCGAGCCGGCCGCCAAAAAGAGCAGCGCCTTGAAGAAGGCGTGGGTCATGAGGTGAAACACCGCCACTGAATAGGCCGAGGCGCCCAGCGCGACCGTCATATAGCCCAGCTGCGAGAGCGTGGAATAGGCCACCACCCGCTTGATGTCGTTCTGAATGATGCCCAAAAAGCCCATGAACAGCGCGGTGATCGAGCCGATGACCAGGATGAAGTTGAGCGCGGTCGCTGACAACTCGAACAGTGGCGACATACGCGCGACCATGAAGATACCGGCCGTCACCATGGTGGCAGCATGAATCAGCGCCGAGATCGGGGTCGGACCCTCCATCGAATCAGGCAGCCAGACATGCAAGGGAAACTGAGCCGACTTGCCCATGGCGCCGATGAACAGGCAGATGCAGATCACGGTGACCAGCAGCCAGTCGGTGCCTGGGAACTGCATGGCGCCTAGCTGGGCAGCCTTGGCAAACACCTCGGAATAGCTGAGCGTGCCGGCATAGGCAGCAATCAGGCCTATGCCCAAGATGAAGCCGAAGTCACCTACCCGGTTGACCAGGAAGGCCTTCATATTGGCGAAGGTGGCCGTCGGCTTCTTGAACCAAAAGCCGATCAGCAAATACGACACCAGGCCCACTGCCTCCCAGCCAAAGAACAGCTGCAGCAAGTTGTTGCTCATGACCAGCATGAGCATGGAGAAGGTAAACAGCGAGATGTAGGCGAAGAAGCGGTTGTAGCCTTCGTCTTCCTCCATATAGCCTATGGTGTAGATGTGCACCATGAGCGAGACAAAGGTGACCACCACCATCATCATGGCGGTCAGCCCGTCGATCATGAAACCCACTTCCATCTTCAGGCCGCCGACCACCATCCAGGTGTAGAGGGTTTCGTTGAAGCGAGCGCCGTCGATCACGCTGTCCAGGGTCTTGAGCGAAATCAGCAAGGCCACCAGCACACCCAAAATCGTCAGGCTGTGGCTGAGGGCCCGACCAATGCGGTTGCCGCCGAGCGCCGTGCCGAAAATACCGGCCAGCAACGAACCGACCAGCGGCGCCAGCGGCACAGCCAGCAAGGTGGAAGCGGAAAGGGTTTGACTCATCGTGGGATTCCCGTGCGCTGGGCTGTCATGCGGGGCAATCAGCCCTTGAGGGTGTTGAGTTCGTCGACATTGATGCTGGATTTGTTGCGAAACAAAAGCACCAAAATCGCCAGACCGATGGCCGACTCAGCAGCGGCCACGGTGAGGATGAAGAAGACAAAAATCTGCCCGGCCATATCGCCCAGGTAATAGGAGAAGGCGACGAAATTCATGTTGACCGCCAACAGCATCAGCTCGATGGCCATGAGCAGCACGATCAGGTTCTTGCGGTTCAAGAAGATGCCGATCACCGACAGGGCAAACAGCAGGCCGCCAAGGGTCAGGAAATGGCCCAGGGAAATCATGGCTTGGTCTCCTCGGCCGCTGCCGCTGGGGGCTCAGGCGCAACAGCGCTGGGCGCGATCTTGAGCAACTGCACCCGGTCACCCCGCTTGACGCGGACCTGCTCGGACGCATCAATCGCTTTCGAATCCTTGCGCTCGCGCAGGGTCAAGGCGATGGCTGCGATGATGGCCACCAGCAGCAATGCAGCGGCGGCTTGCAGCGGCAGCAAGTACTGGCTGTAGAGCACCTTGCCCAGTTCCTTGGTATTGGAATAGTCGGCCGCTGCCTGGCTGGCTGCAGCCGCTGCTGGCGGCGCGGTCACCCGGAAACCGCCCATCAACACCGCCGCCATCTCCAGCGCGATGACCGCACCCATGACCGCGGCCAGGGGGAAATGCTTCCAAAAGCCTTTGCGCATGCTGTCGATGTTGATGTCGAGCATCATGACCACGAACAGGAAGAGCACCATCACCGCGCCCACATAAACCAGCACCAGGGTGATGGCCAGGAACTCGGCTTTGAGCATCAGCCACAGGGCCGAGGCCTGGAAGAAGGCCAGCACCAAAAACAAGGCCGCATGGACCGGGTTACGGGCGGTGATCACGCGAAAGGCTGCAAACAGCAGCACCGCGGCAAAGGCGTAAAACAGAGCAGATTGAACGTCCATAAGTCGGCTGCTTTCGTTCACCGGTATTTGGCGTCGGCCGCCTTGTTCGCTGCGATCTCGGCCTCGTAGCGGTCGCCCACAGCCAGCAGCATGTCCTTGGTGAAATACAGGTCGCCCCGCTTCTCGCCGTGGTACTCCAAGATGTGCGTCTCCACGATCGAGTCGACCGGGCAGCTTTCCTCGCAGAAGCCGCAGAAGATGCATTTGGTCAGGTCGATGTCGTAGCGGCTGGTACGCCGGCTGCCATCGTCGCGCACTTGCGACTCGATGGTGATAGCCAGGGCCGGGCAGACCGCTTCGCACAGCTTGCAGGCAATGCAGCGCTCCTCGCCGTTGTCGTAGCGGCGCAGTGCATGCAGGCCGCGAAAACGCGGCGACAGCGGCGTCTTTTCCTCGGGAAACTGGATGGTGATCTTGCGGCTGAACATGTACTTGCCGGTCAGGGCCATGCCCTTGAACAGCTCGATCAGCATGAAACTGGAGAGGAAGTCCTTCAAGGAGAAGGACGAGGGCCGGGACAGGGTCTCAGTGCTCATGACTTACTTCCAGATATTGAGAGGGGTGTGCATCCACACGGCCACCACCACCAGCCACACCAGCGTGACCGGAATGAAGATCTTCCAGCCCAGACGCATGATCTGGTCGTAGCGATAGCGCGGGAAGGTGGCGCGCACCCAGAGGAACATGGTGACCACCACAAAGGTCTTGATGCCCAGCCAGATCCAGCCGGGAATGAAGCTCAGGGCCTCGACGGGCGGCAGCCAGCCGCCCAGGAACATGATCACGCACAAAATGGAGACCAGGATCATGTTGGCGTATTCGGCCAGAAAGAACATGGCAAAGGCCATGCCCGAGTACTCGACCATATGACCGGCGACGATCTCGGACTCGCCCTCGACCACGTCGAAGGGGTGGCGGTTGGTCTCCGCGAGACCAGCGATGAAATACACCAGGAAAATGGGCAGCAGGGGCAGCCAATTCCAGGACAGGAAGTTCAGGCCCATATCAGCGCCCATGCCCTTGCCCTGCCCCATGACGATGTCGGTCATGTTCAGGCTGGCCGAAACCATCAGCACCACCACCAGGCAAAAGCCCATGGCGATCTCGTAGCTGACCATCTGGGCTGAGGCGCGCAGCGCACCGAGGAAGGCGTACTTGGAATTCGAGGCCCAGCCAGCAATGATCACGCCATAGACTTCCAGAGACGTAATGGCCATGAGAAACAGCAGGCCGGCATTGATATTGGCCAGCGCCACATCCGGACCGAATGGCACCACAGCCCAGGCGGCCAGGGCCGGCATGATGGTCATGATCGGCCCCAGCACGAACAGGCCCTTGCTGGCGGCCGTCGGCATGATGATCTCTTTGGTCAGCAACTTGAGTGCATCGGCAATCGGTTGCAGCAGACCGCCGGGTCCGACCCGGTTGGGGCCCAGTCGGACCTGGGTAAAGCTGATGGCCTTGCGCTCCCACAGCGTTAGATAGGCCACACAGCCCAGCAGCGGCAGCAGCACAGCCAGGATCTTGATCAAGGTCCAGACCACCGGCCACAGCGTGCCGCCGAGCAGGCCCAGACCCGCTTGGTTGATGCTATCGATCATGCGCTCACCTCTTGACGGAGCTCGTGTCCGATTTCCTGTCCTTGCGAGCCATGGCCGGCGCGGGCATCAGCGGTCAACTGTAGCGAGGGCGCGCGGCGCACGGTCCCGTCGAGCTGATAAATGGCCGCCGTCACAGGCTCGCCCACCAGGGCCGCGGCCAGCGCCGCATCGAAGCTGGCCGCGTTGCTCAGCACATCGGCCGGTACAAAACGCGCGCCCTCGGCACTGGCCACGCCTATGGCCTGGCTCAGCACCTCGCCGGCTGACTCGGCCTCAAAACCCGCCAGGCCCAGCATCTGGCCAAGCACCCGCAAGACCTTCCAGGCCGGCCGCGCCTGCCCCAGCGGCTTGACCACCGCATGAAAGCTCTGCACCCTGCCCTCGGCATTGACAAAAGTCCCCGGGGTTTCGGTGAAGGGTGCAATCGGCAAGAGCACATCGGCCAAGTCCATATTGGCCTTGAAGGCGTTGAGCGAGACGACCATCTGCGCCTGTGCCAGGCCCTGCCTGGTAGCAGCGCCTGCCGCAGAATCGAACACAGGCTCGGTGCCGAGCAGCAAGGCAGCCTTGAGCGAGCCTGCGAGCATCTGGCCCGCATGCAAGCCGCCGCTTTGCGGCTGTGCGCCCACCCACTGAGCGCCGACGGTGTTGGCAGCCTCCACCAGATAGCCTACGCTGGCACCAGTGTGCTGAGCTATCCAGCCCGCCACAGCAAGCAAATTCGAAGCCTGGGCATGGTGGGCAGCCGCATTGCCCAGCAAGATGGCCTTGTGCTGCCCGCTCATCAAAGCTTGGGCCATGGCTTGAGCGGTCTCACCGACGGGCCCAGCAACGAAGCCGGTCGGCAAGGCCAGACCCTGGGCTTGCGCCAGCGCAGCCGCCACCTCCATCAGCGCTGCCTGCCACTGCGCCGGCTCGGCCGTGATGCTGCGCGACACAGGAATGGCCCAGGCATCGGCCGTGGGCAACTGACGCACTGAATTGATGCTCATCAGCTTGCCACCGGTACGAACCGCTTGCCGCAGGCGCAGCGCCATCAGGGGATGGTCTTTGCGCAGGTTTGAACCAATGACCAAGGCAGACTGCAGGCTAGACAGCGAGGCGAGCCTTGTGCCCAACCAGCGCACGCCTTGGGCGGCCGGGAACTGGGCATGGCGCAGGCGGTGGTCGATGTTGTCGCTGCCCAGCCGGCGCATCAAGAGGCCCGCCAGGTACAGCTCCTCCAGGGTGCTGTGCGGGCTGACCAAGGCACCCAAGCTGGCCGGACCGTGGTCCTGACCAATTTGCTTGAGGCCATTGGCCACGTATTCGAGGGCGGTCTGCCAATCGACTTCTTTCCACTGGCCGCCCTGCTTGATCATGGGCACGCTCAAGCGGTCTTCGCCATTCAAGGCCTCATAAGAGAAGCGGTCGCGGTCGGCAATCCAGCACTCATTGACCGCATCGTTTTCCAGAGGCAAGACGCGCATGACCTGGTTTTGCTTAACCTGAATGACCAGGTTGGCGCCGGTCGAATCATGCGGGCTGACGGATTTGCGACGCGACAGCTCCCAGGTGCGGGCGCTGTAGCGAAAGGGCTTGCTGGTGAGCGCACCCACCGGGCAAATGTCGATCATATTGCCCGACAGCTCAGAGTCGACCGACATGCCGACAAAGGTTTCGATCTCGGAGTGCTCGCCGCGGTGGGACATGCCCAGCTCCATGGCGCCGGCCACCTCCTGACCAAAGCGCACGCAGCGGGTGCAGTGGATGCAGCGGCTCATCTCTTCCATGCTGATGAGCGGGCCCACATCCTTGTGCAGCACCACCCGCTTTTCTTCCTGGTAGCGCGAGCCGCTACCGCCGTAGCCCACGGCCAGGTCCTGCAACTGGCATTCGCCGCCCTGGTCGCAAATCGGGCAATCGAGCGGGTGGTTGATGAGCAGAAACTCCATCACGCTTTTTTGTGCCTTGATGGCCTTGTCGCTCTTGGTGTGTACCACCATGCCTTGCGTGACCGGCGTGGCGCAGGCGGGCATGGGCTTAGGGGCTTTTTCCACATCGACCAGGCACATGCGGCAGTTGGCCGCAATGCTCAGCTTCTTGTGATAGCAAAAATGCGGGATGTAGGTACCGGCTTTTTCTGCCGCATGCATCACCGTGCTGCCTGCAGGCACTTCGACCTTGTTGCCGTCGAGTTGGATTTCAACCATGGTGTGTGCTTTTGCTGTACTGCACTCAGGCGTAAGCCGGGACCATACAGGTCTTGTGCGTGATGTGGTGTTCGAACTCGGCGCGGAAATGCTTGATCATGGCGCGCACCGGCATGGCCGCCGCATCGCCCAGGGCGCAGATGGTGCGCCCCTGAATACTGTCGGAGACTGAGTTGAGCAGGTCCAGATCGCTCGCGCGGCCCTGGCCATGTTCAATGCGGTGCACCATGCGCCAGAGCCAGCCGGTGCCCTCACGGC
>JAIXOM010000052.1 GCA_027486755.1 Comamonadaceae bacterium
AAATAGCTTGACCTTGCCCGCAGTTGCCGCCCACAGATCGATGTGCAGACTTTGCTTTTGCGAGACGTCAACTTTGTTGAGCTCAATGCCTTGGTAGTTCAGGTTGGTGAACTTGAGCATATTGCCAACGCTGCTGCCCACATCGCTGGCCGGTGCGAGTGAGCCGCTTTGCCCCCAACCTGGGTTGAAGTTGGTCACTACCAGGTCATCTGTCAGCGCATCAGAGAACAAAGAAATTGCCTCAGCATTGCTTACACCGCTCGGGGCAGGTGCAGCTGTCGTCGGCCCGCTGACAGACGCACTGCCCTGATACACCTTCACATGATCGACCAGCATCTCGTAGCTGAAGTCGCCGGCAGGCACCGCTCCACCCAAGGAGCCGCCAACGGCCAGGTTGAGGATCAGGTCCATCGGGTTGGTGAAGGGCCAGTTGGCGCTGGTGGCGTTGGCTGGCTTGTTGTAGTGGTAGTAGGCGTCGTTGCTGTTTGCGTCCACACCAAAACGGATGTAGTCCTGGGTCCACCAGACTTGGTAGGTGTGGAAGTTTTCAATGGGCCCGCTGAGGGTGACCGCATCCTTCTTTTGGGTATCACCGTAGGTCCAGGCGGTCTTGTCGCCGGTGGGGTTTCCGGCGCCCTGAAAGTGCAGCGCAGCCTGAACCTGGTTGGCCTTGAAGTACTGCGAGGTCCACTCCATGATGTCGATCTCGCCGGTGGCCGGCCAGGCGCCCTGGCCCAGCAACCAGATGGCCGGCCAGGCGCCGGCGCCCATGTCTGGGAAAGCGGCTTTGACTTCCACATAGCCGTTGGGCAGAACATCGAACACCGACTTCAATCGTGCCGAGGTGGTGCTATTGCCGGTTTTGTCGGCCACGATGTGCAAGGCGCCGCCTTGCACATAGGCGTTGTTCAGGGAGTTGGTGTAGGTCTGAGATTCGCCATTGCCCCAGCCGTCGTTGTTGGGGCCGCGGCCTGTTTGCATCTCCCACTTGCTGGCGTCAGGCGAAGTCTTGCTGCCCGTGGCAGCGGCGCTGTAGGCGCCACCGAATTCGTCGCTGAAGGTCAATGCATAGCCATCTGGCACCGCAGGCGCTGCGACCATTGCGGCAGTGGTCGGCGCAGGTCCCGGGTCAGCCTTGGCATAGCCCAAGCCGTCAAATTGGTATTTTTGAGGGGTGAGCTTGGAATCGCCCAGGTCAAAAAACACATTGACCATGTCGTAGGTGATGCCCGGCTTGAGGGGCGTGGCCATCGGGACTGCCGCAGAGGAGTTGCCATTGGCAACGTAGCGCGTGACGGGCTTGGCAAAGTCAAAGCTCAGGTATTCCCAGCCTGCTTTGGTGGTGACCGCTTCGGTGGCTACAAAGTTACCGTCGTTGGGCCAGCCGCCTTTGAGGGAGTCGCCGATTTCCAGGGTGACACGGGTTCCCTCACGGGCCGAGTTGACCCACATGCCGAGTTTGGTTTCGGTGCTGGGGCTCAGACCCAAGGGCGCGATGGTGCCTAGCGCTCCCGTCTTTCCGGTCGACAGGCCAGCCCCCGCAGCGCTGGCCGCATCGCCTGCAGCCTTGGTGAATTCGATCACCGTATTGCCCGAAGCGGTTTTTGATTCGAAGCTCGCCCCGTTAAATGCAGACACCGTCACCTTCTCTGCAGACTCAAAGCCCAAAGTCTTGAACTGCAGAAGCGGCGGCACCTCGGTGGCTGCTGCCTGGGTCTGCACATTGACCTGAGTCAGAGTGTTCAGGGAGCCCGTACCTTTGGCAACGTCCTTGACTGTATCGGCCACGGTGGACTGAACCACCTTTTCTATTTTGGCCATGTTGAGCAAAGCTGCCTCAGGGTCAGCTGCGCCATTTTGGGCCGTGGTCTTGAGCTGGGTATTTGCGCTCGACAATTGGTTGGCCGCAGCTGTGACCAAATCACCCACGCTGGTCGAACTGCTCACCGCTGATGCTGTGGCCGCCTGCGTCAGGATGCTGCCAACCGTGCTGCTGCTGCCCAGATTCAGACCCGTCGGGCTGGACTTGATGGCGCTGACCAGGCTGTTGACGATCGCGCCTGAAAAGTCGCTGCTCGCCCCGCTCTTGGCCCCTTGAATCAGGCTGTTGCCCACATCCATCAGGTTGGACACCATTACGTTGGCGGCCTTCAGCTGCAAAGCCACGCCGGCATTGGTGCCCGAGGTCGCTGCGGCCACCGGGTCCAACTCCAGCAGCGAAGTGCTGGGATCGATGCCCAGCGCAGTCTTCAATTGCGTCTCGGTCAGGCCAGCGCGTGCGCCCGCTTCGAGCAAGGTGGACAAGGGGGAAATGACCTTGGCACCGGCCGGGGCCTTGAACACATTGGTGACCGGCAGGCCAGTCGATACATCGATGGTCGAAGCGTCAGACTGGGTAATCAGCGGGCCGCCAAAAGGACTGGCGCCCACCAGATTGAACTGCCCGTCTGCGCCGGTGTAGGTGTAGGGCTCTTCCCCGGGCTCATCGATATTGTCTTTATCGTTGTCCAGTTGCCCGTCTCCATCGTTGTCCTGGAAGACGAGCGCGTTCTTGATGTAGCCATTGACCAAACGTCCGGGCAGGCTGGCCGAATAAGTACCTGGGGTGCTGCTGAAGTAGACGTTATCAAAGTGCAGATTGGTGGAGGTGCCATCTGACCCTCCGGTGGCAAACACCATCTGATAGATCTTGCCCAGGTCGATCCCAGCGAAGGTGTTCAGGTCAATGTCGACCGAATTCCATCCCGCTCCTCCAAACAGCTTGACCCCCGCCTCCTTGGGGTCGGCAGCGCCGTTCTTTGAAATAAGCTTCAGCGTGAAGGCACCCGCCTCCTGCAGCCAAAAATCGATGTGCAAGCTGGCCTTGGTCGATACATCGAGCAAACCGGAAGTGGCCGAGCTGTTGGCGATCTGCACGCCCTGGTAATTCAAGTTCACCACGCGCTTGATGTGATCGCCATTGACGGTGTTCGCATCGGACAGGGCGCCGGACTGGCCCCAGTAGGGGTTCCAGTCGCTGACCGGCACATTGGTGTACTTGTCACTAAAGAGCGAAATCACGTCGGACGCTGCGGCCGTAGGGACCGGCGCAGCCGTGGTCGGCGACGCAATTTTGACGGGCGCGGTCGAACCAGCCGAACCACCACCACCACCGCCGCCAGCAGCCAGCCCTAGGCCTGCTGCGGCGCCAAATATGCCGGCCATTCCGCCCAGGGACGATGCCACGCCACCGACTGCGGCAGGAGCGGCTGAAGTTGCGGCCGATGAGGCGGCACCCACAGGGCCCGAGGGATTGGCGGGCAGTTCGAGCTGGGCCAGCTCAATGCCGCCGGTGCGCGCTGTACTCAGCTCAGAAAACGCCGCCCCCGCTGCGTCGCTGACTGATTCTGAGGCGCCAAGGCCGTCCGACTGCGCTTGGGCCAGCAGCCAGCCATCGCCTGGGAACCTTGCCTGCTGGCCAGCACCTTCCTGAACCAGGGCCTCCTCTTCCGAGGAGCCAGCCGCCTTGCGCTTGCCGGCTACCAGCAAGGGCTTGGATTTGACGGGCGCCGCAGCAGCCCCTTCAGACCAAGCCAAAGGCAGCTGGTCCGCAGCCAGAGCGGCAGCAGCGCCTGCGGGCTTACCCGCCTGCACCTGGGGCGCGAGTTTGGTGACCACTTGCTTGCTGTTGGCGACGGTCTCCAGTTCGCGCGTCTTGTTGTTCTGAGCCATGGTTGTCCTTGGAAGAGAAATGAGGGTGTGCAAAGAGGGCGGCGTGCGCACCGGCCCCATGACAGACCCTGGGTCCACATGGAGCCGATGAAAGCGTTTTCAACGAATGAACGATAAGTGGGTTCAAAGCCGACTTCCATTGGCGTTTTCCCCTAAACATGAGAACAGTCCGAAGCGCACCCTCATACGCCATCGCCAAGGTTGCCGGATGACCACGGACGCCACGAAACACTTGACCATTTCACTCTAGAAATACGCCTTTCCAAGATGTTCCTCCTGGAATTTGATACCCAGGGTTTTCTCTAGGGCAGCCGCCCTTCTTGCTGGTTGACGGCTGTCTTGAGGCATAGGAAACTTCAGACTGAAAGGGCTTTCATAAAAACAGCGCCCTCCCCCACAAGCCTTCATCCCCAAAAACGGCGACCCACCCCATGAACCCATCCCAACACCCCCTGCTGGCGCTCCTCCTGTCGGCACCCGCAAGCCTGCTCGCCGCCACCTTCGAAGGCCCGGATGGCCACAAGTTCGACCTGACTGGGTTCACCAAGCATGAGTGGACGCACAACGCCTCCGGTGCGCGGGTGGTTCCCAACGAGCAGTCGGCCTATAGCTATGACTCCAGAAACGTGCTGTTCAAGCCGGCGGAAAGCCAGGTCAGCCGCGCTGGCCGCGACAGTCAGTTGAGCATGCAGCAACTGTCGTTGGGTTGGACCAAAGAAACCGCAGGCGCGGTGGGCATGGAGGCCAGGTTGACCTATCGCTGGCGCTCTGATGACGCATTTGTGGGTTTTAACAACCCAGACGTCGACTACCTTAAAGCGGGCGCGGGCCTTTTGAGCCGCGACTTCACCGAAAAATTCCTGGGCATCAGCCGGCCAGATCTGGGCGCCATCAAATACGGCACCCAGCTCTCGCGCTCCTGGTCGCGCTCGGACGCTTTCAGCTTCCCCATCGGCCAGTCCGGCACCTGGGCCGATTCGGGCGCCGGCTTCGGCATCTTCCCGAGCGCGCTGCGCCTGACCTCGCCGATGTTCGAAGACGGCTCGGGCAAGCTGACCGGCGAAATCACGGTGGCCACCGACAAGAAAAACACCTTCATGGTCGACCAGAACCGGGCGACGGCCTCCGGCCTGACCTTCTCGCCCAACCCAAGCACGCCGCGCGCAACCGAAGTGTTCTTGCAGTATTCGAACAGCAAGAACCTGATCGAGCTCACGGTGCAATCGGCCAAGGGTGCCAAGCAGACATCGTTTGGCAAGTCGGCTCTGGTAGGCTGGATCGGCGACCCCGACACCCTGAGCGCCTTGCCCTTTACCACGCCCCGCCGAGCCGCAGCACCTAGCCAGAGCGTGGTCATATTGCAGGGCAACCACTGGGCCAATCCGCAGAATATGTACAGCTGGGGCCTGCGCCGCAGCCAGTGGTCCGGCTCGGCCGCATCGTGCAACTACAACACCGCCATTGCCTCCTGCGCCTTTGGCCTGGACCCAGGCTTCAACTACGGTTCGGCCGCCGACTCCTACCTCGGCTACAAAGCCACCACCTTGGACGCCATGCTGGGCTGGAGCCGCTACCAGGGGCCCTATACCTACACCCTCAGCGGCGTTTACTTTGGTCACGCCTCTTCCAAAAACCCGGTGGAATGGGGCCAGAGCAATTCGGCTTTGCACATCAACCTCGGCGTGGCCCGCAAGGTGCCTGAGGTCAACAAAGGCCTGACGTTGACGGCCGGCGTTGGCAGTTCCTTTTTCGAGAAGATAGGCCCTGCTCCGGTGAGCATGCCCAACAACAACTTCCTGGGCGCCAACCCGCTCTATACCCGCCGCGCCACCAGCGCCACCGTGGGCCTAACCTGGACGTTCTGATGAAGGATCTGCCGGGTGTGGGTCCTCATGCCCTGTTGTTGGCCGGCGCCCTGCTGGGTTGCTCCGCCTGGGCGCAGGCCCCTGCTGAGGTGAAGCTTGCCCCAGTCGGCGCCGGTGCGATCTGGCTGGCGCCCAAGCCCAATGAATCGGTGCGCCCCAAGCCTGCCGACTACCGCAGCGGCGAGATGCTCAAGCGGGCGGTGGCCACCAACACCTGGTATTCCTCGCTCATGTATGGGCAGTGGTCCGATGTGCTGCACGCCCACCCGCTGACCTTCAAAGCCACGCCCAAAGGCATGGAAATGGGGCTGCCGCAGCCGCGTACAGGCCCGGTCTCCCTGCTCAAGAACTGGGCGCAAGGCAGCACCGGAACGAACGCGGTGAGCTATGTGCATGGCGCTGACTTCACCGTCGCCGCCTCGGGCTTTGAGCCGCTGGACGCGCGCCTGCAAAATGCCGGCGACTGGAACATCACCGTCGAGATGCGGCGCGATCAGGCCTACCTGCGCAGCCATATCCTGCACGGCAGCCCCTTTGCCTACTTTGAGGTGTCCAGCGGCGGCATCACCCTGAGCCTGGGGCCGCAGGTCAAGGCTCCAGATGCTGCCGCAGAGCCGGCCAGCGAATCTTTGGCGGGCAAGGCGGTGCACTACTTCAAGGCGCACGGTCACACCTATGGCCTGTACCTGCCCAGTGGCGCCAAACTAAAAACATCAGTTGCGAACGCCTCGATCGAATTTGCAGATTCAGCCCGCTATTTCTCGATCGGTCTGCTGCCGCAGGCCGATGCGGCCACGCGGCAAGCTTATGCCCAGGCCGCCTTTGCCTTTGTCGACAACACCGAGGTCCAGTGGGACTATGACGAGGCGCAAAGCCTGGTCAGAACCCGCTACATCACCCACACCCGCAGCATGGACGGCGTGCCGGCCCAGCCGCTGATCGGCCTGTACCCGCATCACCGACGCGCGCTCAAGCCTGAGGCCTTGAGCACTCTGGGCCAACTGCCTTCGGTGCGCGGGGCGATTGCCATCGCCCGGGCCGACCGCTTTGACACCGAGCTGCGCTTTAACGGCCTGATGCCAGCCTGGCCCAAGCTACAAAACAAGGACCACAGCGCGCAACTGAGCCAATGGCTGCTGGGCGACAGGCGCCGCGCTAACAGCATGTTCGGCAAGATGGGCAATGGCACCTACTGGACTGGCAAGGCCCTGGGCGCGGTGGCGCAGCTGATGAACATCGCCGAGCAGGAAGGCGACGAAGCCAGCGCCGCTGAATTGGAGAGAATCCTCAAGCAACGCATGGAGTCCTGGTTCTCGGGCAAGGGCTTGAGCTATTTCGCACACGACCCCGGCATAGGCAGCGTGTTGGGCTATCCAGAAGAGTATTTCAGTGTGTCGGCGATGAACGACCACCACTTTCACTATGGCTACTGGATCATGGCCGCCGCCCAACTGGCCCGGCGCGACCCGCAATGGGCCTCACAGCAGCGCTGGGGTGGCATGGTCAGCCTGCTGGTGCGCGACATCGCCACCGCGCAGAGAAAGCGGGTGGACTTTCCCTTCCTGCGCAACTTCGACGTCTACGAAGGCCATTCCTGGGCCCGCGGCAACAGCGAGTTTTTCGGCCTGGGCAATGACCAGGAGTCCTCGTCTGAAGCCATCCACGCTTGGGCCGCGCTGGCCTTATGGGGCGATGCCACTGCACAGCCTGCGCTCAAGTCCCTGGGCGTTTACCTGTACGTGACCGAGGTCTCTTCGGTACTCAATTACTGGTTCAACGCCCACGGCGATGTCTTCCACCCCGACTACCGCAAGCCGGTGGCCAGCATGGTGTTTGGCGGCGGCTATGGCTACAGCACCTGGTGGACCGAGGAGCCGCGTCAGATCATGGGCATAAATTTGCTGCCCATCACGCCCGCCTCGACCTACCTGGCGCAACTGCCAACCGCGCAGGTACAGGCTTTCGGCCCGCAGGCCGCGCAAGCGCGCCAGGCTTATGACCAGTCGGGGCAGTCCGACGGCACGTCCAAGGACATCTGGCAGGACATCTTTGCCTCCATGCTGGCCATCAAAGACCCGGCCATGGCGCTCAAGACCTGGAACCCCAACGGCTCGGTGGAACTGGGCGACACGCGCTCGCGTGCCTTCCACTGGATGCACAGCCTGGCCGACATGGGCCCCCCGGACACCAGCGTCTGGGCCAATGTGATGTCGCACGCGGTTTTTAGCCATCCGGTTACCGGAAAAAAGACCTACATTACCTACAATCCCGGCGACAAAGAGTTGCAGGTGCGTTTTTCCGATGGAATGAGCCTGACGGTCGCGCCCAAGCAGGTGGCGCGGCGTACCAGCCCTTGAGCCTGCTGGCCCTCCACCACCGTTCGACCTAACCGGCCCCTCTGAGCATGCCCACCCTCGATCAGAGCCCCAAAAGCCTGACACCCCCGAAAAAGCCGACCTTGGGCATGGTGGCTGAGCTCGCCGGCGTATCGCCCAGTACCGTCTCGCGCATCCTCAACGGTACGGCCAAGGTCAGTCCCAACAAAATGGCAGCGGTCTCCGAGGCCATCGACATGCTGCAGTTTCGTCCGGACCCGGCTGCGCGCAGCTTGGCCGGCGGGCGCACCATGAGCGTGGGCGTGCTCACCCAGTTCATCGACAGCCCCTACTACGGCGAAGCCCTGCGCGGCATGGAAGACGTGCTGCGTCAGCACCAGTACGTACCGCTGTTTACCAGCGGCCACTGGAACGAGGTGGAAGAGCGCGAGCGCCTGACGCTGCTGCAAGAGCGCAAGGTCGACGGGATCATTGTGCTGACTGGGCGGGTCTCCGATCAGACCTTGCTCGACATCGCGCAGGACCTGCCGATTGTGGTCATAGGCCGCAAGCTGCAAGGGCCGCAGGTTTTCAGCATAGACATCGACAACTTCGAGGGTTCGCGCATGGCGACCCGCCATCTGATCAGCCTGGGGCACCGCAGCATAGGCTATGTGTCCGGGCCTATGGACCACAAAGACGCGATCGAGCGCCTTGAGGGCTACAAGCGCGAGCTGCAGGAAAAGCAACTGCCCTTCGACCCTGCTCTGGTGGTCGAGGGCGACTTCCAGGAGTCGGGCGGCTTCAGGGCGATGAACCGCCTGCTGCAGTCAGGCAAGATTTTTTCAGCGGTGATCGCCGCCAACGATCAGATGGCCTATGGCATAAGGCTGGCGCTGAGCAATGCGGGCTTTCGGGTGCCGGACGACATCTCCCTGGTCGGCTTTGACGACCTGCCCCACTCGGCCTTTACCGTGCCGCCACTGACCACGGTCAAGCAGTCGGTCTATGAGATCGGCGTGCTCGCAGCCAATGCGATTCTGCAAATGCTCAACAAGGAAGCGCCGGCGCCGGTGTCGATTTCAGCCAAGCTGGTGGCGCGGGAGTCGACCCGGGTGGCCCGGGTCTGAGGCCGGGTTCACCACAGTGAGCACCGCAGGTGGCTCAGACCGGTAGCGCGTGGCCCTGCGCGTCAAAAACCAAAATGCGGGCGGGATCCAGCTGCACACCCACGGTCTGCCCGATCTGCAAGGGCTGATGCACCTGGCTGATCTTGGCGATCATGGCTTCCTGCCCATGAAGCAGGCGCAAGTAGACATTCATCGCATCGCCCAGCCTTTCGGTGAACTCGACCACCGCGTTCAAGCCAGTGCCAGGGTCGCCGATGCTGACGTTTTCTGGGCGAATGCCCAACTGGGTGCCGCCTTGCAGCGCTGACACAGGCAGTTTCAGATCAGAATGCGCCACGCGCACCTGGCGGTCCAGCACCAGCGTGCTCTGCTGCGCGTCGTACGCCAGCAGATTGATCTTGGGCGTGCCCAGAAACTGCGCCACAAAGGTATTGGCCGGCGCTGCATAAAGATCCATGGGCACACCCACCTGCTCGATGCGCCCCTTGTTGAACACCGCAATGCGGCTGCCCAGGGTCATGGCCTCGGTCTGGTCGTGGGTGACATAAATCATGGTGGTCCCCAGCTCGCTGTGCAGCCGGGCCAGCTCGATGCGCATCTGCACCCGCAGCGCTGCATCGAGGTTGGACAGGGGCTCATCAAACAGGAAGACCTTGGGCCTGCGCACAATGGCCCGGCCTATCGCCACCCGCTGGCGCTGCCCACCTGAAAGCTGCTTGGGATAGCGCTCGAGCAATTCGGTCAGCTGCAGCTTTTCGGCCGTCTGCGCCACCACCGCACGTCGCTCGGCCTTGCCCACGCCCGACATCTTCAGGGCAAAGCCCATGTTCTCGGCCACCGTCATGTGCGGATAGAGCGCGTAGTTCTGAAACACCATGGCCGCGCCGCGCTCAGCCGCCGGCATGTCGTTGACCCGCTGGCCATCGAAAATCAGGTCGCCGCCGCTGCAAGCCTCCAAGCCCGCGAGCATGCGCAGCATGGTCGATTTACCGCAGCCCGAAGGTCCGACAAAGACCATGAACTCGCCGTCTTCAATGGCCAGATCCACGCCCGGGATGACCAACTGGGCGCCGTAGGACTTTGACAGCTGCTTGAGCTCAATGCGGGCCATGACTCAGCCTTGAAGGAATTGGCGGTACCACAGCGCGCTGCGCTTGGGCGTGCGCTTGAGTGTCTGGTAGTCCACATGCACCAGGCCAAAACGCTTTTCATAGCCGCTGGCCCACTCGAAGTTGTCCAGGAGGCTACAAGCGAAATAAGCATCGACCGGAACGCCCTGCTCCATAGCCGCCTTGGTAGCCCGGATGTGTTCGCGCACATAGGATTCGCGCCGCTCATCGTTGATCGCACCGTCGGCCAGCACGTCCTTGAAGGCTGCGCCGTTTTCCGTCACCCGCAGACGCGGGAAGGCATAGTCCTGGTGCAAGCGGCAGAGCAGCTCGGTCAGGCCCTGAGGGTAGACCTCCCAGCCCATGTCGGTGACCTCATTGCCGGTGCTGTGCACATCCCAGGGGTTGCCGGTGGATGAGAAATTGCGGGTGTAGTAGTTGACGCCCAGGTAATCGAGCGGCTGCGCGATGGTGCGCATGTCTTCGGCGCTGAAGGCTGGCGCGTCGCTGCCCAGGTGATCGAGCACGTCCTGCGGGTACTGCCCTTTGACCAAGGGGTCCAGATACCAGCGCGCCACCAGGCCGTCGTCCAGCCTGGCTTTGCTCACATCGGCCGGGCTGTCAGAGGCCGGGTAAATGGGCGAGAGGTTGAGAACGATGCCCAGCTCCGTCTGCAAGCCGGCATCGCGCAGGGCCCGCACCGCCATGCCGTGGCTGAGCAGCAGATGGTGGGAGGCCAGCATGGCCTTGGCCCGCGATTTGAAGCCGGGGGCGAACACGCCAAGCTCATGGCCGAGCACCGCAATCACCCAGGGCTCGTTGTGGGTGCAGACGCTGGCACAGCGGCTGCCGAAGCGGCGTGCCACCTCGACCGCATAGCGCACGAAGTGTTCGCAGGTCTGGCGCTCCAGCCAGCCGCCCTGCTCTTGCAAAGCCTGCGGCAGATCCCAGTGGTTGAGCGTCAGGTGCACCGCAATACCGCGGCTGACCAGGCCCTGGATCAGGCGCTCGTAAAAGGCAAAACCGGCCTCGTTCCAGGCGCCATGCCCGAGGGGCTGCACCCGCGACCAGCTGATGGAAAAGCGGTAGGCGCCCACGCCCAGGCTCGCAATCAAATCCAGATCCTGCTCCCACAGGTGGTAATGGTCGCAAGCCACCTGGCCACTGCTGCCATCGGCAATCTTGCCAGGCTCCTGGCAAAACGTATCCCAAATCGATGGGCCACGCCCGTCAAGATCATGAGCGCCTTCGATCTGATAGGCCGAGGTAGCCACCCCCCAGATGAAGTCGGTCGGGAATTGCGAGCGCGACAGGCCCTGCTGCTCTTTGGTTTGCATCAACATAGTCAACTCTTAACGGCGCCGGCGGTCAGACCAGCAATCAGGCGTCGGGACGAAAAAATAAAAATCACCAGCAGGGGCAGTACCGCCACCACCGAACCGGCCATCAAAGCCCCCCACTGGGTATCGACCGGGCTTTGCACGCTGCGCAGGGCCAGCGGGAAGGTGTACATCTCCACCGAGCGCATGACGATCAGCGGCCCGATGAAGTTGTTCCAGGAGGCAATGAAGGTGATCAGCCCCAGCGTGCCGAAGGCCGGCCCCAGCAGCGGCACGACGATGCGCCCGTAAATGCCCAGCTCGCTGCAGCCGTCCATGCGCGCGGCCTCCAGCAACTCGCGCGGTATGGCCGACTCGATGTACTGGCGCATCAAAAAGATGCCCATGGCCGGCGCTGCAGCCGGCAAGTACAAAGCCCGCGGCTGGTCGATCCAGGCCAGCAAATCCATGATCATGAACGAAGGGATCATGCCCAGGAAGGACGGAATCAGCATGGTGGCCATGACCAGACCGAACAGCGGCTTCTTGAGCCGAAACTCATAAGCCGCAAAGGCAAAGCCGGCCATGGAGCAAAACAGCAAGGTCAAGGCGGTGCTGATGATGCCCACGTACAAAGACCAACCCAGGTTGATCCAGAAGGGAATACGATCCATCAGGATCGCGATGTTGTCCAGGAAATGCTCGCCAAACCACAGCGGGGGCGGCACGCGAAAGATGTCGCTGCGCTCGTGGGTAGAAAACACAAACATGGCATAAAACGGCGCCAGCATCGCCAGGCCGCCCAACACCAGGAAGAGCCAGCCCACCGGGCCCAGGGTGGCTTTGTTCTCAGAGGCTTGCTGCGTCATCGCTCAGCCTCCCTTGACCCGAAATGCGCGATTGGTGACCAGGGTCAGCACCAGGATGACCGCAAACAGCAGCCAGGAGATCGCGCTGGCCAGCCCGAAGTCGCCAAACTCGAAGGCGGTGCGGTACATGTACATGGCCGTCGTCATGCCGGCATATTCAATGCCGCCCTTGCCGCCCGTCAGGATGAAAGGCTCTTCAAACAACTGCAGCCCGCCGATGACCGACAGGGTGACGCCGAAGTACATCATGGGCTTGAGCTGCGGCAAGGTGACGTGCCAGAACACCCGCCAGCCGCTGGCGCCATCGAGCCGCGCCGCCTCATACAAGTCACGCGGAATGCTCTGCATCGCCGCCACATACAAGATGGTGTTGAAGCCCACATAACGCCAAAACACCACCAAGGCCACCACCGGCTTGATGGTGCCGGGCTGACCCATCCAGTCCACATTGCCTGCCGGCAGCAAAGCACTGAACCCCGGCCACTGGGCCATGCTTTGAAGCAGAGCGTTGACCGCGCCATAGTCGGTCGAAAACAGACTGCCGAACATAATGGCAATGGCCACCGTCGAGGTGATGTAGGGCAGAAAATAAACCCCCATCGCCGCATTGCGCCAGGAGCCCAAGCGCTCGTTGATCAGATAGGCCAGCGGTATGGCCACCAGATGCTGAGGCAGACCCGAGGCCACCGCCAGCCACAGGGTGTTTTGCAGCGACACCCACACCAGCGGGTCTTCCAACGCGAAGCTCAGATTCTCCAGCCCCACATACTTCATCGACGAGACGCCCTGCACCGGATCCCAGGACTGAAACATCAGGACGAAGGAAAAGCCAATCGGGAACAGGCCGAAGACCAAAAACAAAATCACAAAAGGCGCCACCAGCACATAGGGCGCCCAGGCCTGTGCGGTGAGCCGCTGGCTCATCGCTGCGCTCGCCTTTGCACCAGCCGGTGCGCGTCAGCCAATGCGGCGTCGATGGACTTGCCCTTGGTCAGCACCAGGTCCAATTCGGCGTTGACGATCTCTTCAGCGATCGGGTCGTTGCGAAACACCCGGCTGGGCTTGATCTTCTGCGCGGTGTCGCGCCACAGCACGCGCGCCTTCTGCCCACCCAGATAGGCCACCGGCTGCTCAAAATAGGCACCGGCCTGGCCTTCGAGCAAGGCTGGGAAGGCATTGAAGCGCTCAAACGCCAGCTGCTGCTGCGCCTTGTTCAGGGTCAGGTGTTCAATGAGGTCCCAGGCCAGGGCTTTTTGCGCCGACTTTTTAGGAATGGCATAAAAAGTACCGCCCCAGGAGGTGGCCACGCCCTCGGGCAGAGGGCCGCTGCGCCACTGGCCGGCCGACTGGGGCGCCAGCCAGTTCTGCAAGTGCCCGCCCAGCCAGGCGCCCATCATCTGCACCGTGACATTGCCGCGCTTGAGCGACTCGCCCCACTCGTTGGACCAGGCGTTGACCTTGGCGTCGAGCCCGGCATCGCGCACCCGCTTGGCAAGCTCAAAGCCTCGCTTGAACCGCGCCGCGCTGCCTACCAGGGACTGCCCCTGCGCGTCGTAATAAATGCCCTCCCCGGCCTGAACACCGGCGCGGATCACCAGGTCTTTGACGTCACGGGCGTGCGCCACCAGGAACACGCCGGCCTTGTCCTTGATCTGCTTGCCGGCCCCCAGAAAGCTCTCCCAGTCAGCGGACAGCTGCTCGGGCTTGACCCCGGCTTTTTGCAAGGTATCGACCCGGTAGAACATGGCGCCGGGGCCAATGTCGGTGGGCAGAGCGATCTGGCCGAAGCTATCGTGCTGCGCCTGTGCCCAGGCATAGGCCACAAACCGCGCCTGATGCTGGCGCACCGCATAGGGCGGCTGGGCCAGGTCTTCCAGGCCGCCGCTTTGCGCAAAGCGACCCAGATAGCCGTATTCAATGGTCATCACATCGGGCAGGCCCGAGGAGGCCGATAGCGCGGTGGTCATGGCGGTGTGGTGGTCGGCAAACTCGCGCGACACCACCTTGACCTGCACATTGGGGTGCTTTTTCTGCCAGGCGGGCAGCGCCGCGCGCACCACCTCGTCGACCGAGGGAAAGGCCGCCACCGTAATCACGGTCTGCGCCCAGACCGAAGAGCAAAGCAGAAAAGGCAGCGCCAGGAAACGAATGGAAAACACCATGATGACAGTTCTATGAAAGCGCTTTCATTTTAGACCGAGCGCTATTCAAAGTTATCAGTGTTTACCCTCTGTGAAGAGCCCTGCCCTGGGGGCGTTCAAGCGATGGCTGCGGGCTATGGCGCACCGCGCCCGAAAAAACCCACACGGGTTCAGTCAGCCCGTATCCCCGCCTTGAGCACCACCGGCCGCCAGCGGCCGATTTCCTTTTGAATCATCAGGCTGAATGGCCCGAGGCCTACACGACGCAAGCGACGAAGGATGACGCCTGCATGCGTGCTTGGTGCGCAAACGGACCCAGCGCATTGACTAGCATTCATCATCCACAAAGCATACCGATCGCCCACAGCGGCTCAGTCACGTCAATCACGTCGCGCCAAGCGCTGAAAACCCCGCTGGGCTGGATCTCGGATTTACCTTGTCGTATTGATTTTTACGCACGAGGCAAATGGCGGTCGCTCTGACCTGCCCCCTTCCGGCGCACCAATCAAAAGGAAGGAAGTCCAAGTTGAAGGTTAATCGATTTCTTTGCTTGTGACAGACCGAGCAGCATCGCCAGCGCGCTGGCGATGCTGCTCGGCAAATTGCGCCGGGGGTATGCGCCCCAGGCTGCTGTGAGGCCTGACCTGGTTGTAGTCCTGGCGCCAAACCGCGGCAGCCCTTCGTGCTTCGTCCAGAGACTCAAACCAGTGCTCATTGAGGTGCTCGTCACGGAACTTGCCGTTAAAGCTCTCGATATAGCCGTTTTGCATGGGTCGCCCCGGTTGAATCAGGATGTGACGAATGCCGTGGGACTGTGCCCATGCCATGAACGCCCGGCTGGTGAACTCCGGCCCGTTGTCAGTGCGCACCGCTAGGGGATAGCCACGAAAGCGAGCCGCACTGTCGAGCAGTCTGGTGACGTATTGCCCCGAAATGCCATAGTCGACGGCGATCTGAACACTTTCATGGCTGAAATCATCGGCCACTGTCAGGTACTTCAGGCGCCGGCCATTGGCCAGGCTGTCCGAGACGAAATCCATGCTCCACACCTCATTGACTGTACTGGCCACTTGCAGCGGCACGCGCTCGCTGCTGGGCCGCTTGGCTTTCCTGCGACGTCGCACCATGAGATTGGCTTGGCGGTAAAGCCGATATACCCGCTTGTGATTGACGCCCCCGAACTGCGGCCGCAGCAGGTCATGGATGCGCCGGTAGCCAAATCGGCGCCGCTCATGCGCGATCTCCACGATCCGGGCACTCAGGGCCTGGGTGGCTGCATTGACGATGGGCGGATGACGGTAGCAATCCCTGGATAGCCCCACAAGACGGCACGCTCGACGCTCAGGCAACTGGTGTTCCTCCACCATCTGCCTGATGGCCTCGCGCTTGACCTGTGGGGCTAGCGCTTTACCCCGAGAACGCTCTTGAGCGCGTGCATGTCCAG
>JAIXOM010000013.1 GCA_027486755.1 Comamonadaceae bacterium
CCTCCAACCTCTGGCACGGGCTTTTCAAGGGGCAGTGGGAGCTGCGCCCTCGCAGCGATGCGGCGTCTGATCCAAAGCCTATCGTGCCGAGGGCGGCGCTCCTACAACCTTGGCCAAACCTGGCCGCGAAGGCGCGGCAGCCACCTTGTTGAGTGCCTCCGCTCGGACGGGACGTACGAACGCAAGCAGCTATAAATCCGGTGGCAGGCTGGCCAGCAGTTGGCGGGTGTAGGGATGCTCGGGCGCGCTCCAGAGGCGGTCGGTGTCGGCCAGCTCGACGATGCGGCCGTGCTGCATCACCGCAATCCGCTCGGCCATGTAACGCACCACCCGCAAGTCGTGGGAAATGAACAGACAGGCCAGGCCCAGGCTGGTCTGCAAATCGCGCAGCAGGTTGAGAATTTGCGCCTGCACCGAGACGTCCAGGGCCGAGACCGGCTCGTCACAGACCAGCAGGCGCGGCTGCACCGCCACCGCGCGGGCAATGGCCACACGCTGGCGCTGACCGCCCGAGAGCTCATGCGGGTAGCGCCCCGCCACGGCCGGCTGCAGCCCCACCCTTTCGAGCCACTGGCCGACCTGCGCCGCCAGCGATGCGCCTTCAGGCCCATGCAGACGCAGCGCCTCGGCCAACTGCGCGCCGATGCGCTGGCGAGGGTTGAGCGAGCCATAGGGGTCCTGAAACACCATCTGCACCGCCCGCGCCAAGGGCAGCCGCTGGGCGCTGCTGCGCACGCTGGCGTCCAGGCCCGACACCCGCACCTGCCCCTGGCTGGGCGCAAGCAGGCCGCAGGCCAAGCGAGCCACGGTGGACTTGCCGCAGCCCGACTCGCCCACCAGGCCCAGGGTCTGGCCCGGCGCGATGTGCAGGCTCACGCCGTCGACGGCAAGCCGCCCCTCGGCGCCCGGGTAAGCAAAGCGCAGATCCTGCGCCTCCAGGGCTGCGGCCATCGTCATGGCGCGGCCCCCTGGCTGAGCAGCCAGCAGGCGGCCAGGCGCCCAGGCGCTGGCATCACCACCGGTGGCTGCTCGCGGGCGCACTGAGGCAAGGCACTGGCGCAGCGCGCTGCAAAGGGGCAGCCCAGGCGCTCGCGCGTGGGCGCGGCCACCATGCCGGCAATCTCGTGCAGGCGCTCGCTGCGCGCCAGCTTGCCGCTGGGCCGGGCCCGCAGCAGCCCCTGGGTATAGGGGTGGGCCGGCTGGCTCAGCACCTGGGCCACCGGGCCCTGCTCCATCACCTGGCCGGCATACATCACCACCACATGGTCGGCCACCTGGGAGACCACGCCCAGGTCGTGGGTGATGAGCAGCACGCCCAAGGCGCGGCGCTGTTGTTGCTCGCGCAGCAGTTGCAGGATGTCGGCCTGCACCGTCACATCGAGCGCGGTGGTCGGCTCGTCGGCCAGCAGCAGCGCCGGGTCGCAGGCCAGGGCCATGGCAATCATCACCCGCTGGCGCTGACCGCCCGACATCTGATGGGGATAGTGGCTGATGCGTTGCTCGGGCTGGGGAATTTGCACACTGGCCAGCAGCTCGACGGCGCGGTCGCGCGCGGCGCGGGCCGACAAGGGCAGGTGGCAGCGCAGCACCTCCACCAGTTGATCGCCGATGCGCATCACCGGGTTGAGCGAGGTCATCGGCTCCTGAAAAATCATGCCGATGCGCCGGCCCTGGATCTGGCGGTAATCGCGCTCGGACAGATCGCGCAGCGCCTGCCCTTCAAAATGCGCCTGTCCGCCCAACCAACGCACCGCCGGCGGCAGCAGGCCCATGAGCGCCATGGCGCTGAGGGACTTGCCGCTGCCCGACTCGCCCACCACCGCCAGGGTCTGGCCAGCGGCAAGACTCCAGCTCACGCCGTCGACCAGGGCCGTGCCATCGGCCAGGCCCAGGCGCATGTCCTGCACTTGCAGCAAGGCGCTCTGGCTCATGGACTCAGGCGCGTGTTGAGCGCGTCATTCAGGCCATCGCCCAGGAGATTGAGCGCCAGCACGCTGAGCATGATGGCCAGACCCGGGATGACCACCAGATACCAGCCGGCGCGCAGGTCAGAGCGACCCAGGCCCACCATCGTGCCCCAGGAAATCACGTTCGGGTCGCCCAGGCCGAGAAAGGCCAGGCCCGATTCAATCAGGATGGCGCTGGCCACCATGATGGACGAGCTCACCACGATGGGCGGTATGGCGTTGGGCAGCATCTGCACAAAGATGATGCGCGCAGGTTTCATGCCCATGAGCCGGCAGGCGCTAACGAAATCGGCCTCGCGCAGGCGCATGAATTCGGCGCGCACCAGGCGGGCCACCGTGGGCCAGGAGATCAGCGCAATGGCGCCGACGATGGAGGCCACCGAGGGGTTGACGATCAGCACCACCACAATGGCCAGAAGAAAGGGCGGCACGGTCTGCACCGCATCGGTCAGGCGCATCAAGAGGTCATCGACCCAGCCGCCAAAGTAGCCGGTGAGCGTGCCCACCACAATGCCCACGCACAAAGCCACCGCGGTGGCCGCTGCACCAATGAGCAGCGAGACGCGCGCCCCGTGCAGGAGCCCGGCCAGGATGTCGCGCCCCAGCGCATCGGTGCCCAGGGGCAGCGCTGCATCGGCGCCCGGCCAGGTCATGGGCGCGCCCGCCACGGTCCAGGGCCCTTGCGGGTAGAGCCAGGGGCCCAGCAACGCCATGACCAGCATGGCCAGCAGCAGGCCGGCGCCCACCACAAAGGTGAGCGAACTCAGGAGGCGGCGGGACAGCGTGTTCATCGTCATCAGCGCAGGCGTATGCGCGGATCAAGCCGGGTGTAGATCAGGTCAACCAGCAGACTGACCAGCAGCACCAGCACTGAGCTGAGCAGCAAGATGCCCATGACCAGCGGAACGTCGCGCTTGAACACCGCCTCAAAAGCGAGCCGACCGATCCCCGGCCAGCCAAAAATGGTCTCGACGATGACCGAGCCGCCCAGCAGCGAGCTCACCTGCAGCCCGGCCATGGTGACGATGGGCAGCAAGGCATTGCGTGCGGCATGGTGCCAGACGATGCGCCAGCGGCCCAGCCCTTTGGCGCGTGCGGTGCGCACATGGTCCATGGGCAGCACCTCCAGCATGGCCGCGCGCATCAGGCGGGTGTAGATGGCCACATAAAAGAGCGACAGACTGACCATGGGCATGAGCAGATGCCGGGCGGTGTCCACACTGCGCTGCCACCAGCTGGCATCGCCATAGAGCGAACTCATGCCCGACATCGGCAGCCACTGCAGTTGCACGGTGAAGATCAGGATCAGGCCGATGCCCACCAGAAAACCCGGCGTGGCGTAAAACAGCAGGGCCAGCACAGAAATCAGGCCGTCCAGGCCGCGGCGCGCGTGCAGGGCCGCCAAAATGCCCAGGGCCACCCCCAAGACAATGGCCAGCAGCAAGGCGCTGACCATCAGCAAGGCGGTGCCGGGCAGGCGCTCGGCGATGAGCTGCCAGACCGGCGCGTCCATGGAATGCGCCTGCCCCCAGTCCAGCGTGAGTACCCGCTGCAGGTGCAGCAGCAACTGCACCGGCAACGGCCGGTCCAGGCCCAGCTCGCTGCGCAGTTGTTGCACGAAAGCGGGGTCCGAGGCCTGGCTTTCGCCGGCGATCACGTCGGCCACATCGCCCGGCGCCAGGTGCAGCAGCAAGAACTGCAGCACGATCACCAGGCCCAGCACCAGCGCGGCCTGGGCCAAGCGGCGCAGCAGATAGCGCAGAAAATTCACGGCAGCGGCCCTCTCAGACGGCGGGCCCAGGCAGGATCAAAACAGTGCCTCAGTTGGGCGCCATCCACACATCGGCAAAGCCGCCGTAGACACCGTCGGACAAGGTGGCGTGGTTGCGCACCCGCTTGTTGGTGATGGTGAACTGGTCGATGGCCACCAGCGGGATCACCGGCAGTTCGGTGGCCAGGATGCGCTGGATCGCGGCAAAGTGGCGCTTGCGGATCGCAGGGTCGCTGTTGACCGAGGCCTGCTCGAAATAGTTGTCCAGGTCGGCATTGCGAAAGTGGGTGCCGTTGGTAAACGGTGTGCCGGGCACGATGTTCTTGGACGAATAGGCGCGCTGGATGCCAATGGACGGGTCCGATGCGTTGGTCAGCGCCGACAGATTCATAGCCCAATCACGCCCTGTCCAGATGCGGCGTACCCAGGTCGCAAAG
This sequence comes from Comamonadaceae bacterium, assembly GCA_027486755.1. Classification (GTDB taxonomy): domain Bacteria; phylum Pseudomonadota; class Gammaproteobacteria; order Burkholderiales; family Burkholderiaceae_C; genus Polaromonas. The sequence continues at coordinate 4,176 of JAIXOM010000013.1, forward strand.
TCGCTGGAGCGCACATCGGCGTCGATGCCAATCTGCACAAACTGCTGGCGCACATACTGCGCCACCTTGGGGTACTGGTCGCCGAAGGGCACGAAGTCGATGGTGAGCTTGAAGCGCATGCCGTTGGCACCGCGCTTGAAGCCGGCTTCATCGAGCAACTGCTCGGCCCGCTTGAGGTCGTAGGCGTATTGCGGCACTGAGTCGGTGTGGGCCTGGCGCAGTCCGTAATGCACTGGGGAGGTCGCCACACGGCCAAAGCCCATCCAAACGTTGTCGAGCACAAACTTGCGGTCGATCGCATGGGCCAGGGCCTGCCGCACTTCACGCTTGCCGACGATGGGATGCTGCATATTGAATTCGGCAAACGAGACGGTCGAGTCGAAGTGGTAACCGTCGGTGGTCAGCTCCAGATTTTTCAGGCCCGCCAGGCGGCGCGCATCGGAGGCAGCCACCGTGCTGTGAAACACCATGTCAACCGCGCCCGACTCCACCGCCGCGCCACGCGCCTGGGTGTCGGGGATGACCTTGAACACCATGCGGTCCAGATAGGGCTTGCCGGCTTCAAAGTAATTGGGGTTGCGCACCAGCACGATGGCATCGCCCCGGCGCCATTCGCTGAACATGAAGGGGCCAGTGCCCACAGGCCGGGCATTCGCCGGGTTACGGCGAATGTCGGTGTTGTCGTAGATGTGCGCCGGCAAGATGGTGGCGGTGGCCACCGGCAGCGCGTTCATCAGGGCAGCGGCCGGTTGGCGCATCACCAGCACCGCGGTATGGGCGTCGGGCGTCTGCACCGCCTCCACGTTGGCAAAGGTGGTGCGCACCAGGCCGTTGTTCGGGCCAAAGCCCTTCATGATGGAAAACGCCACATCGGCCGAGCTGAAGTCACGGCCGTCGTGCCACTTCACGCCCTTGCGCAGCTTGAAGGTGATGGTGCGGCCATCGGGCGCCATGCTCCAAGACTCGGCCAGGTCGGGCTGCATGTTCATCTTCAGGTCGTACTTGATCAAGCCGCTGTAGATCTTGCCCGCGACGATCTTGACCTGCTGCGTGGTGTCGATGGCCGAATTGAGGTGGGCCGGCTCGGTCGGCAAGGCCACCGTCAGGGTGCCGCCCCGCACCGGGGCCTGGGCCACAGCGGCGAAAGAAGCACTCAATGCCACAAGGGCTGCCAGGGACTTCAACACAGGGATCATGGTGTGGCTCCAAAAGCAATGCGAAAGGGGTCTGAACAATGCTAGCACGCATAAGCGATTGCGTACAATTTTACGAGCCTCTCGTCGGCGCTCAATCGGTGCAAGCCCTCACCACAGGTCTATTTAGTATGCAAAAACCAGCCCAAACAAGCTCCCCCATCTTCCTGGACCATGTGGGCTTCATCGTTGAAGACCTGCCCGCGTCACGCGCCCTGTTCGCGGGCCTGGGCTTTACCCTGACCGAGCGCGCCGACCATACCCGCACCAACGCTCAGGGCGAAAAGGTATCGGCCGGCAGCTCGCAGCATTCGATCATGCTGGGCACCGGCTACATCGAGCTGATGCAGATCACCGACCGCCAAGCCGGCCATCAGCTCACACCGGCGATCGACGAGCGCTATGGCCTGCATGTGCTGGCCCTGGGAGCTGGCGACGCCCAGGCCTGCCACCAACAGGTTGCAGGCCTGAAGCCGGGGCCGATCATGGACTGGGCACGCCCCGTCTCCACACCCGAGCGATCGGGCCTGGCCCGTTTTCGCTACTTCGACGCGCCCTGGACGGCCAGCGACCCTTCCTATATCTGCTGGGTCGAGCAAGTCACCCCCGAACTGGTGCGCTCGCCCTCGCTGCTGCGACACCCCAACGGCGCGCAGGCTCTGGCCGGCCTGAGCTACAGCGGCGCAGAGTCTGCGCTGCAGGCCTGGGCCGAGCGACTGCAGCAAGCCGGCGCCCAGCCCACTGGAGGCGGGCGCCTGAGCCTGGGGCCCTCCTGGATTGCTCTGGAATCCTCAGGCACCGGCCCGGCCCTGCCCAGCGCATTGACGCTGGTGTTTTCTTCACTGCAGGACCTGTCGCAGCGGGCCGAGCGCCTGCAACTGCGCAGGCTGCACGACAGCCCCGAGCGCCTGAGCCTGGATCTGCGTGATGTATGTGGCCTGGCGCTGCATGCGGTGGTGCAGGCCTGAGCAAGCGCGAAGAACGCCTGGCTTGACGGGCCTTGCAGGCCCCGGCGATCTGAGTCTTAAGGCTGGAGCGCCACCACCGCCAGCAAGGCGATGACCGCCCATCCCCCGCCCTGCGAGAGGGCCGCCCCCGGCACGATGGGGCCTTTATCAGAAGCAGTGCCTCATCCAGCGCCGCATCGCCGCGAGGGCGCGGCTCCCACCCCATCCTCAAGCCTGCTGCGGCTTTGTGGGAGCGCCGCCCTCGGCGCGATGAGATTTTCTTGCTCCCTCCCCCTCTGGGGGAGGGCTGGGGCGGGGGCATGGGCCTTCAAAAATATGCGGCTGCCTTTTAGACGGCTGCTGCCCCCACCCTAACCCCCCCCACAGGGGGAGGGAATAAATGTGAGGGCGCGGCTCCCACCCCATCATCAAGCCTGCTGCGGCTTTGTGGGAGCGCCGCCCTCGGCGCGATTGCGCTTTCAGCGCTCCAGCCAGCGCAGCAGAGCCTGGGCCAACTCGACCGGGCGCTCCATCGGGACCATGTGGCCTGAATCTTCAATGACTTCGAGCACAGCCCCGGCCTCAGAGGCCGCCAGGGCCTGCATGGCGCGGTGCTGCTCCACATTGGCCCAGCTGTCCTGGCGGCCGGTGAGGATCAAGGTGGGAACGCGCAGGCCGCGCAGCACCGGCGCGCCGTCGGGCCGGCCCAGCAGGGCACGGATCTGCCGCTCAAAGTCGTCAGCGCTCTTGCGCTCGAACATATCTAGGATGGCGTCGATCAAGGGCTGATCCGACAAGCGCTCGGGATGAACCATGCCCTGGACCCATTGCGCAGCCATGGCCCTGACGCCTTGCATGCGGGCGATATCGAGCAGCACCTGCCGCTTTTGCGCCTCCGCTTGCCCAGCCTCACCGACGGCCAGCGGGGCATGGCCGGTATCGAGCAAGGCCAGATGGCTGACACGCTCTGGCGCCAGAGCGCACACTTCCAGCGCCACCCGCCCGCCCATGGAATGACCGGCCAGCGCAAAACGCTGCGGCGCATCGGCCAACAATTGCTCGGCCATGGCCCGCAAGCTGTCGCAGCGGCCGTGGTCGATCAGCAGCAGCGAGCCCACCTGGCCTGAGCCCTGCAGGGCTGGCAGCAAGGGCGCCCATGTGGCGCCATCGCACATCAGACCCGGCACAAAAACGAGCGGCACTGCCATGATGGGAATCAGCGGAGCTTACTGTTGACAGAAGTGCATTATGGCCAATGTGTAGTGGGCCGCAGACCGCTCAGGCTTTGCAGCGCAGGCGCAGTCCGGTGCGGCCTGCGATTGACCGTTATAAGTACTGCGAAAATGTCACCACTTTTGGTGGGAGCGCCGCCCTCGGCGCGATGCGGCTTTCAAAAGCACAGCAGCGCTTGATCCAGCGCCCCATCGCCGCGAGGGCGCGGCTCCTACACCCCATCGGGCCTGCTGCGGCTTTGTAGGCCCGATCAGTTGGGCTGAGCCCCGGCGGTTCTGATCAGCTCGGGCCAAGGTCTGTCGCACCTCTTCGTGCATCCGACCGACCACGGCCTGTGGCCCATGGCCTGTGCGAGTTGACCCAAGCCCTGGCCTGAGCAGCGTTCACCCCCAAGGGCCCAAATAGGGCTCGCCCATGAAGCTGCCCGAGCCGGGCAGAATGGCCTCAGGCCAAGCTTGCCAATGACCGACCACGCCTGGGCGCTGAGCCAGGTTGGGGCTGTGCCCAGCCGAGGCGATTTGGTTCATCGCGTAGTACAGCTGAATCAAGTGCCCTGAGGGGTCCTTTAGAAAGGCCGAGTACTCGATGCCCGGTGTCAGCTCGGCCGGGATGTCCACAAACTGGCAGCCGCGCTCTTGCAGATAGTCCAGCGCATGCTTGAGCTGCCGATAGGTCGCCACCTGAATGCCAAAGCGCATCAGGGTGGTCGATGCATCCAGCCCCAGTTGGCTGCGCAGCGCCATGGGATAAAGCGCCAGGCTGTGGTGCTCGGTGCCGGTGCGCAGGAATACGCAGCGATGCCCCTGCCAGACCACGTCCTCGGTCCACTCAAAGCCCATGATGTCCAGGTAAAAGCGCTCCATCGCCTCCAGGTCGTGGCATAACAGGCCCACCGGGCCGACCCGTACCACCTTGAAAGGCCGGGCCAGCATGATGCCTTCCACGTCGTAACGCGCCGGCTCTTTCTCGGGATGGCGAAAGCCGCTGGCCAGGTCGGTCTGCTGCGCCCGCATGTGATCGACCTCCTCATACTCAGGCGGCTGCGGCAGCTCGGGCCGCTGCAGAAAGCGCCGCTCATAAGCCAGCTTGGGCTTGGCGGTGCCCATCCAACCTATCTGCTCGATGCCGTAGTACAGCTCGTTGCGGTGGCCTTCGGGGTCGTAGGGGTAGACATGCCAGTTCGAGCCCGGCATGTCGCGACCGGCCCGGTTGATCGGCACCTTGTTGTGTTCGAAATAGTCGATGGCGCCTGAAATTTCCTGCAGGCTGCCGACCTGCCAGGTCAGCTGGTTGACCGTCACATCCTTGGGCGAGCGATCACCGCGGCCCATGGCCTGAAACACCTGACGGTCACAAAACACCAGCGAATGGTGGTCGGTGCCGTGACGGGTGAAGTACAGATTGGTGTCGCCTATGCGCAGCAGCTCCTCGCGGCGCGGATGCTGCTCGGCAATGTCCATGGGGTCGGAGATGCGAAAGCCCAGCAGGTCACAGTAAAAGGCGATGGCGGCCTGCGTATCGGTCATGTTCAGACCGAAATGCCCCAGGCGCCGCACCCTGAAAGGGCGCGCCAGCAGCACACCGCCCACATCAAACAGCCGGGAAGCATCCATGGTCCTGAACTCCTCTTCTCTATCAGTGGTCAGCGCTGCAAGCATCGCCAGCCCGGCAAATACCAGGGCCCTGGCAGCCCTGACTTGCAAGAGCCACGCCCCCATCGCAGCTTAGCTCCGCGAGAGCGCATGCTAACGGGGTGGACAAGCGTGGGTTAGCCCGTGCTTACACCGTTGACAGGGGCATCGGCCTGCCCTAGCCTCTGGACTTACAGAACAAGGGGGGGAGAGGAGATGACACAGCGACGCGCGATCGCACCCATGCGCTCGACCAAGGCCGACGAAGCCAAGGCGCTCAAGGAACTCAAGCGCAACATGGTGCTGGGCTACCGCATCATGGCCCGCTACGGCATAGGCATAGGCCTACTGGGTCACTTCACCGCCCGGCTGCCAGGCAAGAACACCTTCTGGAGCTACCAGTGGGGCGACAGCTTTGACACCGTGGTGGAAAAGAACCTGCGCGAATGCGACTTCGACTGCAACGTGATCACTGGTGACGGGAAGGTCAACGACTCGCTCAAGATCGAAGGCTTTCTTTACGCCGCCCGCCCAGACATCCTGTGCGCCACCCACCACCACAGCGACAACTGCCTCGCCCTGGGCTCGATTGGTGAGATCGTGCGCCCCTTTGAGCGCTCGGCCGCTCGCGTCTACGACGACATGGTGCTGCTCGAAGACTTTGACAATGCGCACCGCGATCCCAAGGCCGCCAAGGCCTTTGTCAAGGCGGTGGGCAAACGCAATGCGGTGATGATGCAGCACCACGGCATCATGCTCATGGGCTCGAGCATCCAGGAGCTCGTGGTGCGCACCAAAGAGGTTGAAATTTCGGCTGGCGTGCAGCTCAAGGCCATGGCAGCCGGAAAACTCAAGGTTCTCAGCCGCGAGGAAGCCATACGTGCGCGCGACTTCAAGCGCGCCGAATCATCCTACATGGGGGTTTGGAACTACGAAATGGGCAAGGTGCTTGAGGAAAACCCAGGCCTGTTCAAGTAAGGTCGCACGGCCTGCCCGGCAGGCCAACAGAAACACCAGGAGGAGTCTGATATGCCCCACCGATTGCTTGCATCCACAGATCAGGTAACAGCCGCAGCAGCCCCGCGCCGGCGCTCTGTGCTCAAGGCCTCAGCCGCTTTCATGGCCCTGGGGCCCTTCATACAGGGCTCGGCAAGCGCACAGGGGCAACGAACCATACGCCTGGTCAGCGGATCGGCCCCAGGCGGCAGCACCGATCTGTTTGGCCGATTGATCGGGCCCAAGCTAGGTGAGCGACGCGGCGCGACCGTGATCGTCGACAACAAGCTCGGCGCTGGCGGCATGATTGCCGCCGAGAGCGTGGCCAACGCCCGGCCGGATGGCAGCTCGCTGCTGATCACCGCGAGTAACCACTCCACCGGCGCAGCCATGCGCAAGAGCTCGCCCTTCGACGCGATCCGAGACTTCAGCTGGATTTCCAGCCTAACCACCTACGGCATGGTGCTGGCGGTCGGGCCCAACTCGCGCCACAAGAGCTTGCAGGATCTGCTGGCCTTTGCCAAAGCCAACCCCAAGGCAGTGAGCTTTTCTTCGGTAGGCGTTGGCACCGCGCACCACCTGCTGGGCGAATGGATCAACGCGGAGCTGGGCATCGAGCTCACCCATGTGCCCTACAAGGGCAGCCCGCTGGCGCTGACCGACCTGCTGGGCGGTCAGATCGACATGATGATCGACACCGCCACCTTTGTGGTGCCACAGTCGCGCCAGGGCAAGCTCAAGCCACTGGCGGTGACCACGCGCGGCCCTTCGGAGGATCTGCCCGGCGTGCCCACGCTCAATAGCTTTATCGCTGGCATGGAATACGACTCCTGGATCGGCATCACCGGCCCCAAGGGCATGCCGGCCGAGCTGGTGCAGCAGCTCAATCAGGATCTGCGCGAGATCGTCAATCTGCCCGATATCCGCCAGCGCTTCATTGACATGGGCGCCGCCCCCAAGGTGGGTACGCCCGATGAATTTCGGCAGCTCGCTGAAAAAGACCTGGCCCAGTGGCGCAAGGTCATCGATAACCGCAACATCCCGCGGCTCTAAAACCACCTACCGATTGCACGGACGCCCCCCATGAGCACCATCGTCATCACCGGAGCCGGGCGCGGCATCGGCCGGGAAATGGCTGGCCAATACCTGGCAGAAGGCCATCGTGTGATTGCCACCGTGCGCAGCCAGGAGCACGCCGACCAATTGCGCGCCCTGGGCGCGCAAACGCATTTTGTGGAGATGACCGACCCACAGTCGATTGCCGCCTTCGGCCAAGCCGTGGCCGACGAGACCATAGACGTGCTGATCGTCAACGCCGGCATCATGCGTCAGCGCGACATGCGCTTTAGCAACATCGATGTACGGGTGTTCCAGGAATGCTTTCAGGTCAACTGCATTGCCCCGGCGCTGTTGGCCGGCCATCTGCTCGCACCGGTGCGGCGCAGCCAGGGCCGCAAGATGATCGCCATCAGCAGCGGCCGCGCCTGCATCTCGCGCAACACCACCGGCAGCGTGTTGATGTACCGCGCCTCCAAGGCCGCCCTGAACATGACCTGGAAGACCCTGGCCAGCGACGAGCCCGACATCATGGCCTTGCTCATACACCCAGGCCGGGTGCGCACCAGCATGGGCTTGCCCGAGGCCGAGCTTTCGCCCGAGGAAAGCGCCAGCGCGGTGCGCAAGGTGATTGCCGAAAGCGGGCCGCAGCACAGCGGCTGCTTTGTCAATTACGCCGGCCAGACCATGCCCTGGTGAGGGCCTCACGGCGGATTATTTTTCCGGGTCGCCGTCGGTCAGATAGTCCCAGGCCCGCTCCAAGATGCCGCCCGACCAGGTGGCACGCGACGCCGCCTGCTGCGCGCTCTTGAACACCGTCTCATCGGCCCGCCCGGCGGCCAGCACCGCCAACTCCACCCGGGCCGCATCCTCCAGGAACCAGGCCAGCGCCACAGACTGTTCGATGGAGTCGCCCGCCGTTACCGCACCGTTGACACTGACCACCACCGCCGGCGCCGCGCCCAAGGTAGCCGCCACCTTGGTGGCCAGCTCGTCCTGGCGGATCAGCTCGGTATCGGGCCAATAGGGCGCCCGGGGATAGAAGAAGGCCGACAGGCCGTGGCGCGCCGCCGGGCCCAAGCCCATGGCCGACAAGGCCATCACCTGCGGCGACATGAAGCGGCTGATGCCCTGCACATCCGGCCGGGCGCGATAAATCGCCTGATGCATGCGCACCTCGCCCAGCACACCAGCGGGCAGCGGCTGATCGACCGCCACCACCGAGCCCACATCATCGGGGCCGATCAGGGCCATGGCCTTGCCCTTGCACACCAGAAACTCGCGCTCGTTCAGCCGCAGGCTGCAATGACCAAAGGCGGTGACCAATCCGGCGCGGGCCAGCGCGCGCGCGGCCATGCGCACCTTGCGCTGCTGTTCCTCGGTAGGCTGGGTCGATGTGCTCATGAAAGACTCCCTGTGGTCAGATGCGTAAGACTCGCCAAATTGTGCACGAGCTATCCATGCGTCTCTACGCATTGACGTTCGTTCAAGACGGTGCCTAGAATAACTTAGGACACTAAAAAAGACGCCTCGCTCGCCGAGCGAGGGCCTGAACAGGAAGGGATCCATGAATCAGCAGGTCAATCTGGAGGTATTCAACGAGCGTGACTACCCGGCTGACAAAAAGCCGAGCGGCTACCCGGACTGGCCGCCGCAGAGCTTTCATGTCAGCCACCTGAACGAAGACTCCTTCAAGACGCCGGGCTTTCGGCCCTGGTCGCTCTCGCGTGATCTGGGCATGATCGCGGCCACCGGCGGCATGGTCGACGCCCATGTCAACCGCCGCGCCCGCCCCTTCAATGCCGAGGAGATCTCGCACCGGCATTTCCACAATGTCCACTACCAGATGATCTACGTCCTCAAAGGCTGGATGCGCAGCGAGTTCGAAGGCCATGGCGAGATTTTGATGAAGGAAGGCAGTTGCTGGCTACAGCCGCCGCGCCTGAAGCACACGGTGATGGGCTTTTCCGATGACCTGGAGCTGCTCGAAGTCATCATCCCGGCCAAGTACGACACGGTCATGCTCAACGAGCCGCCCGGCGGCCACCCCAAGGCATGAACGCGACCCACTCGGCTCGCCTGCGCGGTCAGACCGCGCTGATCACCGGCGCCAGCGCCGGCATCGGCAAAGCCTGCGCTTTGACGCTGGCGGCGCAAGGCATAGACTTGGTGCTCACAGGTCGCAATGCCGAGGCGCTCGAAGCGGTGGCGGCGCAGTGCCAATCTGGCGGCACGAAGGTGCTGACCCTGGCCGGCGACCTGACCGACACGGGCTTCGTACAGCGGCTGAGCGAGGAAGCCTCGCACGTGCAAGTGCTGGTCAACAACGCCGGCGTGCTGACCTATGCGCCGGTGCTGGAGATCACCACCGAGCAATGCGCGCAGATGTTTGCCACTAATGTGGTCGCCGCTTTTGACCTGACCCGTGCCATCGCTGCGCACATGGTCAAGCGCGGCTCGGGCCACCTGGTGTTCATCACCTCAGGCGCTGCGCGCAACGTGGCCCAGCATGGCGTGGTCTACGCTGCCACCAAGCATGCGCTGTCGGCTTTTGCCAAGGGCTTCCGGCTCGAACTCAAAAGCCATCGCATCAAGGTCAGCGAGATCGCGCCGGGCATGGTTGATACCGACATCCGTCAAAGCAGCACCCACCCCGATGTGGTGAAGTCACTGGCGGCGCGCAAATTCGCACCGCTGCGCGCCCAGGAGGTGGCCGACGCCCTGCTCTATGCCTTGCTGCAAGACAGCAACAGCGCCACCGAGTTGATCGAACTTCGTCCCGCCTTCGGATAGACCCATGGACCTGCAGCTTCAAGGAAAACACGCTCTGGTCACCGGCGCTTCGCAAGGCATAGGCATGGCCATTGCCCAGGCGCTGGCCGCCGAAGGTTGCCACCTGCATCTGGCAGCACGCAACCCGCAGGCCCTGCAAGCCCTGGCCGAAGGTCTGAGCGGCGAGCATGGTGTGCAGGTACACACCCATCCGGCCGACCTGTCGAAGGCACACGACATACAGAACCTGGCCACCGCCTGCGCGCAGGTTGACATCCTGGTCAACAACGCCGGCGCGATTCCGCGCGGCAGCGTGCTCGAACTCGACGACGAACGCTGGCGCCAGAGCTGGGAGCTCAAGGTCTTTGGCTACCTCAACCTTACCCGCGCGCTGTATGCGCACATGGTCAAGCGGCAAGCCGGCGTGATCCTCAACATCATCGGCATCGGCGCCGAGCGGCTCGACTACGGCTACGCAGCCGGCTCCATGGGCAATGCAGCTTTGGTGGCCCTGACCCGCACCATCGGCGGGGTCAGCCTCGACCTGGGTGTGCGCGTGCTGGGCCTGAGCCCGGGCTGGGTGGAAACCGAAAAAGCCAAACGCACCATGCGCCAGCGCGCCGCGACCTTGCTCGGCGATGAAAACCGCTGGCCTGAGATGGCCCAGGACTTCCCGCGCGGCAAGCTGATCGATCCACAGGAGGTGGCCGATGTGGCCACCTTCCTGTGCTCGCCACGCGCCGCGGGCATGTCGGGTACTGTCGTGACGGTGGATGCGGGCTTCACCTCGCGCGGCTACCCACCGCCCAAGCCGGGCACCACCTGAAAGCGCCTGATGAGCAGCCCATCCACCCATCCCTTGCGCAGCAAGTTGGCCACTGGCGGCTGCGTCAAGCTGATGTCGCTGCGCCAGTTGCGCAGCGTCGATGCGGTCTTCATCCTGCGCGAGGCAGGCTTTGATGGCTTTTACATCGACGCCGAGCACGGCGTGTTCTCCCTGCGTGAAATCGCCGACCTGTGCCAGATGGCCCAGGCCTGCAATATGACCGCCTTGGTGCGGGTGCATTCGGCCGAGGTGGGCACGGTCGGCCCCATCCTCGACTGCGGCGCCACCGGTCTGATCATCCCGCACGTTAGCAGCCGCCAAGACATCCAAGCCGCACTCGACCTGGCCAAATACCCGCCGCTCGGTCGTCGCTCGATGGCAGCCATAGGCCCGGCCTCGGCTTATCGGCGCCAGCCTGCCGCCGAGGCGGTGCCCCAGCGCAACAGCGAGGTGTTCATGATCGCCATGATCGAGACCGCGCAAGGCGTGGCCCGGGCCGAAGAAATTGCGGCCACCGAAGGCGTCGATGCGCTGATGATGGGGCCAATGGACCTGAGCCTTGAATTGGGCTTGCCCGGGCAAGTCCGTCACGAGAGCATCTGCCAGGCCTATCTGAGCGCCGCCGCCGCGGCACAGCGCTGCGGCAAGCATTTCGTGGCCGGCGGGGCCGGCGGCCCCCCCATGGCCGACATGGTGACCGCCGGTGCCCGCCTGCTGATGGGCGGCAATGACGGCGCCTACCTGATAGAGGCACTGCAAAAGGCGGTGCAATCCATGCAAGAAGCCGCTGCCACTGCACGCTGACACCAGAAACCTACCGAGGAAACACCATGATGAAACGCCGCCTGCTCATCTGCGCTGCTGCCGCAGCCACCCTGCCCAGAACCGGGCTGACACAGCCCAGCAGCTATCCCAACAAGCCCATACGCATCGTAGTGGCCTGGCCCCCGGGCAGTCTGATCGATGTGATGGTGCGCATCATCAGCGAGCCCATGCGCGAGATCCTCAAGCAGCCACTGATCATCGAAAACAAGGCCGGCGCCACCGGCGCCATCGGCGCCGACATCGTCGCCGGCGCTGCGCCCGACGGCTACACCCTGCTGTTCACCTCGGCCGCGCTCAATATGGTCACAGCCATGGGCGTCAAGCAGAACTTCAAGGTGCCCGACTCCTTCACGCCGGTGCTCAACCTGGCCTGGTCGCCGATGGTGCTGGTCAGCTACCCGCCGCTCGGGCTCAAGACTCCGCAAGACCTGCTGACCCTGAGCAAGGCCCGCAATGGCAATGTGTTTTTTGCCAACTCGGGCAATGGTTCTCCATCGCACTTCACCGCCGAGTTGTTTCGCGTACGTACCGGCATGCAGGCCACCTCTGTGCCCTTCAAAGGCTCGCCGCAGGCGATGAACGAGCAAATTGCCGGGCGGGTCGACTACCACTTTGCAGTCTCATCAACCGCCCTGCCCATGGTGCGCGACGGCCGCATCACCGCCCTGGCGGTGACCAGCCGCAACCGCCTGGCCGCCGCGCCCAACATCCCCACCATGGAAGAGTTGGGCTACAAGGATTTCGGCGCCCGCTACTGGAACGGCCTGCTCGCACCCAAGGGCACGCCATCGGAGATCACCGAAAAAATCGCCGCTGCGGTCAATCAGGTGCTGGCCGACAAGGACATACAGGCCAAGCTCGCGCCCTATGCCAACGAAATGGACGGCAAGAGCACGCCGCGCAGCTTCGATGCCCTGCTCAAGGAAGACCTGGACAACTGGCTTGGGGTGGTCAAGGCGGCCAATATCAAGCCCGACTGAAGCGGGCTTGATCGCAGGCATCTTCGCGCCGAGGGCGACGCTCCCACAAAATCGATGTCGAAGTCGGCCATGTAGGCCGACCTGCGAATAACACACTGCCAATGCCTATAGTGGCGATATGTGCGCCCATTACGAAACAGTTCATCAGCCCGCCCGGCTGCGCCAGTACTTTGGCGTCGAACTGCCATCACAGGCACTGCGGCGCGACATCTGGCCGGGCTATCTCAGCAGCTTCATCGTCCAAGGTGGCGACGAAGGCTTGCAGGCGCGCCTAGGTTGCTTTGGGCTGATTCCCCACTGGGCCAAAGACGCGAAGATCGCGCGCCAGACGTATAACGCGCGCAGCGAGACGGTGGCCGAAAAACCGAGCTTTCGCGACGCTTGGCGGGCAGCGCGCCATTGCATTGTTCCGATGGAGAGCTTCTTCGAGCCCGACTGGCGCAGCGGCAAGGCGGTGCCCACCCGCATAGGCCGCGCCAGCGGCCAGCCCCTGGGCGCAGCCGGCTTGTGGTCCCGCTGGCAGGATGCACAAGGCCAGGAGCTTCTCAGCTTTACCCTGCTGACCGTCAACGCCGATGCCCATCCCTTCATGCGCCAGTTCCACAAAGCCGACGAAGAAAAACGCATGATCGTACTGCTACCGCCCGAGCAATACCCGGCTTGGCTGCAGGCCGATTTGGCCCAATCCTCGGCATTCCTGGCAACCCAGCCGCCCGAAGATCTGGTCAGCACGGCGCCGCAGGCCGTAGCAGCCGAGCAAGGTGCACGGGGCCGCTCGGGCGACCTCTTCTCGAGCTCCTGAGGGCGCGCCTGCCCAGGCTCTTGAATCTGGCCGTAGCGTACCTAAGTGCAGGCCATGCGGCCGGATAGTCGACCGCTTCAACCAGGAGTCAGACATGAACCCACTGATGGCACGCTCGAGCCTCTTCGACGATTTTTTCAAGGACTATTCCAGCGGCTACCTCGTCAGGCCGCTGCAGGGTCAAGCACGGACCGGCCAGATCCGCCTGGACGTCAAGGACGAGGGCTCGGCCATCGTGATCAACGCCGACCTTCCCGGCGTGAAGAAAGAAGACATCCACGTGCATGTGCAAGACAGCGTGGTCACCCTGAGCGCGACTTTGGGCTCCAAAGAAGCTGAAGGCGCAGCGGGCAAGTTGCTGCACAGCGAGCGCTATGACGGCGCGCTCTCGCGCACCCTGAGCCTGCCTTGCGATGTCGATGAAGAACGCTCAAGCGCCAAGTATCAAGACGGCGTGCTGACCTTGACGCTGCCCAAGGCCAAGGCCGAGCGCGGCGCGCGCTTGCAGGTGCAGTAAGGCACCTGCCTGTAAAGGCTCAGTCCAGGCTGATCTTGGCGCAGGCGGCCACCTGCTTGCACTGCGCCAGATCGGCCTGCATGAAGGCCGCCAGGGGGAAAGACACCACCCGCCCGCGGGGGCCGCTCGGGCCAAGCTGACGCCTGCAGCGGCGCAAACACGCTACGCTTGCCGCAGTGACGCCGTCGTGCGGACCTTCCCCGTGGTGTCTAAGCTCATTCGCCTCGGATGCCTTGCTGCTTGATGATGTCCGCATAGCGGCGCGTGTCGGCGGCATTGAGCGCGGCGAGTTGGGCTGTCGTCAGAGGGGTAGGCTCGGCACCGAGGGTGCGGATGAACTGCGTGACCGATGGAGTCACCAGGATGCGATTGATCTCTCGATTGAGCCGCTCCACCACGGCCGGGGGGGTGCTGGCCGGCGCATAGAAGCTGTGGGTGGAGCCGCCGTCGTAGCCTTTCAGACCCAATTCAGCCAGGGTGGGTGTGTCAGGGTAGAGGAAGGAGCGCTTCGTGCTGCCTACAGCCAGCAGTCGCAGCGCTCCTGAACGGATGTGCGGGGCTGCAATGCCGGGGTCCATGAAGAAATCAAGGTTGCCGGCCAACAGGTCTTGCAGGGCGGGTGCCGAGCCACGATAGGGGATGTGCACCGCAAAAATACCAGCCATATTTTTGAGCATCTCGACGCCAATATGCGGCGTCGACCCATTGCCCGGGCTGCCGTAGCTCAGTTTGCCCGGGTTGGCTTTGGCAAATTTCTGAAGATCGGCGAAGGTGTTGAAAGGAGAGTTGGATCGCACCACCAGGAACAACTCAAGGCGAGCCGTGGCGGCCACTGGAACCAGATCCTTGTTCGGGTCATAGGGCATCTTGGACGTCAGAGTGGGGACCACGACCATGGTGCTGCCCGCGGACATCAGCAGTGTGTAGCCATCGCCCGGGGCCTTGGCCACCACGTCTGCACCGAGCATCCCGCCCGCACCGCTGCGGTTTTCCGGCACCACGGGCACTCCGAGTGCCTGCGACAGAGGCGTGGCGACCGCCCGGCCCAGCACATCGGGTGAGCTGCCCGGCGCGATATTGATAACCAGACGAATGGGCCTGTTCGGCCATTCCTGAGCGGTGGCGCCCAGAGGGGCCAGCAACCCAGAGAGTGAAGTTGCCAGGGCGAGTCGGCGTTGCGGTGAAAACATGAGGGGTCTCCTGAAGGCTTATTGGTAGATGTATGCGCGCCGAGCTGCAGGCCAGAGCCTGCTCAATCCTTGGCGCCTTCGTGCGAAGCGGCAGAATTTTAGGAGTGCTTTGCTCGTGGCGAGCCGTCTGCTGCGGACTGGCACATTGCCCGAAGGGTCAAGCGCTGCAGCAAGACCTCAAGCTCGGCGTGCGCTGCGTTCCTGCCAAAGGTACAAGCCTATGGCCACCAGCAGCGCCGCGCCCCAGGCGCTCACATAGGCGGTGAGCGCTCCAGTCCGCTCAAGCATCACCCCCAGCGTCGAGAAAAAAGCCAAGAAGCCGAACAGTCCGCGCAGGAAGCCGCGGATCAGGGCTGCGGTGGCTGCCGCGCCGTGACGCGGCAAAGTAAACGCCGGCAAGACACTGCCTGTAATGGGCACGGCCAACAGCAGGCCAATCCAGGCCGCCGGTGCCAGCCCGGCGCTACGCACAATCAGCCAGGCCACCAGCATGGCCGCCAGCACACGGCAAACCAATTCCAAGGGCGAAATCGCCACCGGTGCGGCGCGCACATGAAGGCGCGGCATCAGGGCCTGGCCCAGCACGAGGGCCAGCAAGGCCAGCAGGGGCGAGGACCAGGCCGGCAACTGCAGCAATGGCAAAGCCAGACCCGCTGCGAAGAAGGCCGCATTGGCCAGGAGCAGGGCCAACCACCAGGGCCCGCGCACAGAGGTCCAGGCGAAGGTCAGCAGATGCGCCACCGTGGCGGGCAGACACACCAAAGTGGCCAAGGCAATGCCCCGGACCTCTTGCACCGGCGCGGCCAGCAAAACAAAGCCTGCGATCGGTCCGGCAATCATGGGCAGGCCGCCGAGCGTGCCACCGACCGCATGGCCGAAGCGCCGCGCGGCCAGCGAGGACAGCATGACCGAGGCGGCCACCAGCAGGAGTTTGAGTAGCATGCCTGCCGCGGAGTCTAAGCCGCGCCCTCAGGCGGCCCGCTCTGGCGCTCCTAGCCGCAGTGAGATACGCCGCCCTAGCTCGCGCAAAGAACCGGCCTGCCAGCCCTCGGGCGATAAATCAAGCTGGGCGCTCGGACCCATGGCGGCAATGGCCAGCGCCAGCCGTCCAAAGCCATCGAACACCGGCACGGCCATGGCACTGATACCGGGCATCAACTCCTCATTGACTTGGCTCAGGCCGAGATCGCGAATGCGCAGCAGCTCCGCGTGAAATGCGGGGTCCTCCCAGGCCTGCGGCTCGCCCTGGCTGGCGAGCGCCGCCTGGACCACTTCGGAAGGCATATAGGCCGCAAATACCTTGCCGGTACCGGTATGGCGCAGCGAGGCAGGGATGCCGTGGCGCATGCTCACATTGACCGCCCGCGGCCCCTCTTCCACGCGCACGATGATCGGGCCGCTGCCGCCCCAGACGGCGGCCGATACCGTCACACCCAGGGCCTGTGCCAGGGCCGGCAACTCGGCGATGGTCAGCCGCACCGGATCGACCTGCTGCAGGCTGATCAGCCCCAGCTGCACTGCCAACTGTCCCAGGCCGTAATGGCCAGAGACCGGGTCCTGCTCGATCAGCCCGAGCTTTCCAAAGCTCACTAGGTAAGGATGGGCCTTGGCCGGTGTCATGCCGGCCTCGCGGGCCAAGACCTTGAGCGCCATGCGTCGGCCCGAGCGCACCAGGGCCTTGAGCAATTGCCCGCCCACCTCCACACTTTGGATGCCGCGTGAGGTGCGCGCGCCCGCGGTGCCGGCTTGCTCATCCGATGGGTTCAACATGCAGGGCATTGTGATCTCTCAGGGGTGCAAAGAATGCCATACCATGGTTTACCCTTATGGAATTGATTTGACCTGAGCAAACTTGAAGATGAAAATTACATCACAGGATCAAATGAATTTGTCCAAAGCAAATTTGGAACGCCATGAGTACAAAAACCTTCGCCTCGGCCGCTGACCTCGATGAAAAGAAGGTCAGTTTCGACAAGCTCTCGGACCATGCTTATGCCTACACCGCCGAGGGTGACCCCAATACCGGGGTGATCATCGGCGACGACGCGATCATGGTGATCGACACCCAGGCCACGCCGACCATGGCGCAGGACGTCATCAGGCGTATCCGGCAGGTCAGCGACAAGCCCATCAAATACGTGCTGCTCAGCCACTACCACGCGGTGCGGGTGCTTGGCGCCAGCGCCTACCAGCCTGAGCACATCATCGCCAGCGAAGACACCTACGACCTGATCGTTGAGCGCGGTGAATTCGACAAGGCCAGCGAGATCGGCCGCTTTCCGCGCCTGTTTCGCGACGTCGAGAGCGTGCCGCCGGGCCTGACCTGGCCGACCCTGACCTTCACCGGCAAGATGACGCTGTGGCTGGGCTCGCTCAAGGTCGAATTGCTGCAGCTCGGCCGGGGCCACACCAAGGGCGATACCGTGGCTTGGCTGCCGGACGAGAAAATCCTCTTTAGCGGCGACTTGGTCGAGTTCGATGCCACCCCCTATGCGGGTGACGCCTATCTGCGCGACTGGCCGCAGACCCTGGAGCGCATCGCCGCGCTTGAGCCCCACAAGCTGGTGCCCGGGCGCGGCGCCACGCTGCAGACGCCCGAGCAGGTGCAGGCCGGCCTGGCCGGTACCCGCAACTTCATCAGCGACCTGTACAGCCAGGTGCGAGCCGGTGCCGAGCGCGGCGAGGACCTGCGCAAGGTCTATGAGCGCACCTTCGCCGCCTTGGAGCCCAAGTACGGCCACTGGGTCATCTTCAAGCACTGCATGCCATTTGACGTGACCCGCGCCTACGACGAAGCCACCGCCTACCCCGACCCGCGCATCTGGACGGCCGAGCGCGACATGGCCATGTGGCAGGCGCTCGAGGGCTGAAGACGGCATCAATCACCAGGAGCTGGCATGGACATCGAGCGCATTCACCATGTGGCCTACCGCTGCAAGGACGCCAAGCAAACCGTGCAGTGGTATGAGCAGCATCTGGACATGAAGTTCGTGCTGGCGATCGCCGAAAACCAGGTCCCTTCGACCAAGGCGCCCGACCCTTACATGCATGTCTTCCTGGATGCAGGCCATGGCAACGTGCTGGCTTTTTTTGAGCTGCCGAATTCGCCACAGATGGGCCGTGACCCCAACACCCCGGCCTGGGTGCAGCACATCGCCTTTAAGGTAGGCAGCCTCGCGCAGCTCGAGCAGACCCGAGACCGACTGCAGGCCGCCGGCATTGAGGTGATCGGGCCGACCGACCACACTTTGTTCAAGAGCATTTATTTTTTCGACCCCAACGGCCACAGACTGGAGCTGGCCTGCGACATCGGCACGCCCGAGATGTACCAGCGGCTCGACGAGGTCAAGTGGGCCATGCTCGACGAATGGGCACAAACACGCCGGGCGCCACAGCACGCGGCCTGGATGCACCACGACGAATTGACACCAGCCGAGCGCTAAAAAGTCCCGCAGCGCTGCGCCATGCTCAAGACCTACCGCTACCCCAGCTTTGAATACCGCCGCAGCGCCGAGCAGGACAGTGCTCAGACGCTGTGCCATCCGGTGGTCATCATCGGCGCCGGACCGGTCGGCCTGAGCCTGGCCCTGGACTGCGCCGCCCGCGGCCTGCAGGTGGTGGTGCTCGACGACAACAACACCGTCAGCGTGGGCTCGCGCGCGGTCTGCTACGCCAAGCGCACGCTGGAGATCTGGGACCGCCTGGGTCTGGGTCAGCGGCTGGCCGAGCAGGGCATACAGTGGCAGGTGGGCAAGGTGTTTTTCCGCGATGAGCAGGCCTATCAATTCGACCTGCTGCCGCAGGCCCAGCACAAGATGCCGGCCATGATCAACCTGCAGCAATACCACCTGGAAGAACAACTCGTGCAAGCCTGCCAACAGGCCCCGCGGGTCGACCTGCGCTGGAAGCACAGGGTCACCAATTTAGAGCAGGACGAGACCTGCGTGACCCTGACCGTCAGCACCCCCGACGGCCCATTCCAGATGCAGGCGCAGTGGCTGATCGCGGCCGACGGCGCCAACAGCGACACCCGCCGCATGCTGGGACTGTCTTTCACAGGGCAGGCTTTCGAAGACCGCTTTCTGATCGCCGATGTGGTGATGAAGGCTGACTTCCCGACCGAGCGCTGGTTCTGGTTCGACCCGCCCTTTCACCCTCAGCAGAGCGTACTGCTGCACAAGCAGTGTGACAGCGTCTGGCGCATTGACTTTCAGCTCGGCCGCGAGGCAGACCCCGAGGAAGAGAAAAAGCCCGAAAAGGTCATCCCGCGCATTCAGGCCATGCTCGGGCCCGAAGTGCCCTTTGAACTCGAATGGGTGTCGGTCTATCAATTTGCCTGCCGTCGGGCCGGGCGCTTCCAGCACGGACGGGTGCTGCTGGTGGGCGATGCTGCGCACCAGGTCTCGCCTTTTGGCGCGCGCGGCGCCAATTCGGGCGTACAGGACGCCGACAACCTGGCCTGGAAGCTGGCGCTGGTGGCCCAAGGCCAGGCGCCTGAAGCGCTGCTACACAGCTACCACGACGAGCGCTCGGCCGCCGCCGACGAAAATCTGCGCCAATCGACCCGCTCGACCGACTTCATCACCCCGAAAAGCCGGGCCTCGCTGCGCCTGCGCAACGCAGTACTGGAGTTGGCCCGCAGCGAAGCCTTTGCCAGACCGCTGGTCAACAGTGGCCGCCTGTCTACGCCGACCTGCTACGTCAACTCGCCCCTGAACACACCAGACACGGAGCCATTTGCCAGCGCCATGGTGCCTGGCACGCCTTGTGCCGATGCGCCCATCGAAATGGCGGGGCAGCCTGCATGGCTGCTCGAGCAGCTCTCAGGCTTTACTCTGCTCAGCTTCGGCGCGGGAGCCCAGCCAGTGAGCGTGGCGGGGGTGCAGACCCGGGTGCTCGAACTCGGACGCGATCTGCTGGACCCGCAGGGGCTGCTGGCTCAGCGCTACGACGCCCAGCCCGGCACCGTCTACCTGATCCGCCCCGACCAGCATGTGGCCGCCCGCTGGCGCCGCTTTGATGCCCAGGCGGCGCAGGCCGCGCTCGGCCGGGCGCTGGCCTTGCATTGACCCCGGTTGCAACCATGAACACCCCTGCCCTCATCCGCGAACCTCACATTGCCGACCCTGACAGTTTTTATGAAGAACTGATCGCCAGTCAGCACGGGCTCAGCGATGAACAGGCCGACATGGCGCTGGCCAAGCTGGTGCTGATCCTGGCCAACCACATCGGTGATCGCCAGGTGCTCAGCCAGGCTCTGGCGCTGGCGCGCAGCAACACACTGGCAGCCAAACCATGAAAGCCAGCGCCCCGAAGCAAGCTTGGCCTGGCCGATCGCCCCGTGAGATCGGGTTTAACCCAGGTCCTTCATCGTCGCCACATCTGTAACCTTGCGTCTTCAAACTCCAGAGAGGAAAACTCCATGAAACCCCTGTTCAAACTCACAGCCCTGGCCGCCGGCTTGATCGCTGGCGCGGCTTCGGCCCAGACCGTCACCTTGAAGGTCCACCACTTCCTGGGGCCGCAGTCGATCCAACACACGACCATGCTCAAGACCTGGTGCGACAACATCGCCAAGGACTCCAATAACCGGCTCAACTGCCAGATCTACCCAGCCATGCAACTGGGCGGCTCGCCCCCGCAGTTGTTCGACCAGGCCAAGGACGGCGTGGCCGATGTGGTGTGGACAGTGGCTGGCTATACGGCCAACCGCTTTGTGCGCAGCCAGGTCTTCGAACTGCCCTTCATGATGACCAATGCCGGCGCCACCAGTCGGGCAGCTTGGGATTTTGTGCAAAAACACGCCATGGACGAGTACAAGGACGTCAAGCTGCTGGCCGTGCACGTGCACGGCCCCGGCGTGATCTTCACCAAAAACAAGCCGATCACAAAAATCGAAGACTTGCGCGGCATGAAGGTGCGCGGCCCTACGGCCACCGTCACCAAGATGCTGGCCAATATGGGCGCCACGCCAGTGGGCATGCCGGTGCCGCAAGTGCCCGAGGCCCTGTCCAAGGGCGTGATCGATGGCGCAGTGATCCCCTACGAAGTCGCGCCCGGCCTCAAAGTCAATGAGCTGACCAAATACGCCTCCGAGACGCCCAAAGGCTCGCCGGCCCTCTACACCACCTTCTTTGTGGTGCCGATGAACAAGGCCCGCTACGACTCCCTGCCGGCTGATCTCAAAGCGGTGATCGACAAGAACTCCGGCCGCGAGCTCTCCGCCTTCCTGGGCAGCACCCAGGAGGGTAACGACGTGCCCGGTCGCAAGGCTTTTGCCGAGACCCCGGGTTACACCATCACCCAGATCCCAGCCGCAGAGGTACAGCGTTGGAAGAAGGCCACCGACAACCTCGACGACGAGTGGGTGGCCGACATGAACAAGCGCGGCTTCAATGGAAAAGCCATGCTCGATGACGCCATGTCGCTGGTGCAGCAGTACAGCAAGTGAGCATCGGCGGCCTGGGCCGCTGTCTTCAAAAAGCGGGGTATTTGCCCCGCTTTTTTATGAGCCGCTTCTAAGGCAGTTCAGCACAGCTGATGCCATTCAAGTGAGGTATTGCACCAGAAACAGACTGATACCCGGGAAGAACAGCAAGAGCAGGGTGCGCACCGTGTCGCTGATCAGAAACGGGGTGATGCCCTTGTAGCTCTCGCTGAGCGGGACATCCTTGGCCATGCCATTGACCACATAAACATTCAGGCCCACTGGCGGCGCCAGCATGCCAAAGCCCACCGTCATCAGCACCATGATGCCAAACCAGATCGCGGTGTACTCGGGCGTCATCCCGAAGTTAAGCTTCATGATGATGGGGAAAAAGATCGGAATCGTCAGCAGCAACATGGACAACTCGTCCATCACCGCGCCCAACACCACATAAAGCAGCAAGATACCGCCGACCACCAGCAAGGGCGCCAGGTCCATGGCCACCACCATTTCAGCGAGTTGATTGGGCACCTGGGTGCGCGCCAGCGCAGCATTCATGACGTCGGCGCCCATGAAAATCATGAAGATCATGGCCGAGCTCATGGCCGTGGCATAAAAGCACTCAATGAAGCTCGCGCGCGTGAGTTCGCCCTTGATCAGCGCCGCAATGAAGGTTGATGCGGCGCCGACGGCGGCACCTTCGGTCGGGGTAAAAAACCCGGCATAAATGCCGCCAAAAACGACAATAAAAATGACCGCAATCGGGAAGATACCCATGAGAGATTCAAGCGTGAGCTTCTCCACCTCTTCCTTGTCGGGGGCCTGGCCGGGCACCACGCGCACATAGATGGCAATCGCGATCATGTAACCCACCATCGCGATCAAGCCGGGCAGCATGGCGGCGGCGAACATTTTGGCGATGTTCTGCTCGGTCAGGATGGCATAAATCACTAGCGGCACCGATGGGGGAATCAAAATGCCCAGTGTGCCGCCGGCGGCCAGCGTGCCGGTCGCCAGACGACCGGAATAGCCGTGCCGTTTCATTTCTGGCAGGGCCACGCCAGTGATGGTGGCGGCGGTGGCCACCGAGGAGCCACAAATCGCGCCGAAGGCCGCACAAGCGAGCACCGCGCTCATTGCCAGCCCGCCCTTGAATCGGCCCATCACAGCCGCTGCGAACTTAAACAACGCCTTGCTAATGCCGCCCTGGGTGGCAAAGTGCCCCATCAGGATGAACAGGGGGATCACCGACAAGTCGTAATTGGCCAGCCGTGCAAAAGCCAGGTTGTTGATGAAATTGATGAAGGGCGAAAAACCGGACTGCAACACGAAGCCTGCGGTACCAGCGATGAACATCGCTCCCGCGATCGGCACACGCACCACCATCAGCACCAGCATCAGGCCAAAAATCAACAGAGCCAGTTGAACCGGTGTCATGCGACCCCCTGGCTGCTTTGATCGAATCTGGCCAGCGTCTGCGCGATGGCAATCACCGCCGCCAACGCAAAGGGGATGCTCATGCCCACCAGGACAATCCAGTCCGGAAATCCCAGCAACATAGAAGCTCCCATGTTCTCCTTGGCACTGAGCGCGGCTACGCCACTGCGCCAGGACAACAGAATGAAAATCACGGCCATCAGCAGATCACCGAAGCGATCGAGGCCATGGTTGAAGCGCGCACTGCGCTTGGCGGTGAAAAAGTCCACGATGATGTTGCCGCGCTCAAGCTGGCACAGGGGCATGAAAAAGGCCATCGCAATGCCACAGGCGATACCGGTGAGTTCGAAGTCACCGATCAAGGCTTTTTCAAAGAAATTGCGACCTACTACGCTGTAACAGGTCATGAGCATCAGGGCAGTGAGGATCAGACCGCCGATGATGCTGCAGGCTCTGGCGAGCCACCGGAGACGAGACGAAGGATTCATAGGAATTATTGTTGGAGTGCAAGACAGATGAGAGTCGATCCGGCCAACCAAGGGTTCTCATTGAGCTTGGACCACCCGCGGGCCTCACGCTCGGCCAAGGCAATATACCCGATGGGACGGTCTAAGGGCCGGCGATGACGCCCGTTGACAGGGGACAGCAAGACCTGCATCAGACACTGCCCGTCAAGGGATCATGCAGGCCAAAGCGCTCGCCCACCAAAGCACTGGCTAAGGGAGTCTGACCATCGGCCAGGCGCAGCTTTTGGTTCAGATGACGCTCGGAGGGGGCCAGCAGCAGACCGTACAGTTGCCGGCACAACTGACGCGCCTCATGCCCGGCCCACTGCGCTGGCAGCAGCACGCCGGGCAGTTGCGGATCACGCAGCAAGAGCCGGCGGTAGTCGTGAATCAGCAGGCTGCGAATGAGAAAGGCGCTGGCCTCGTCCATGGCGCCACCATGGCTTTGCCACTGCGCAAGGACAGGCGCATAGCTGTCCACAAAGGCACGATAGGCCTGATCAAGATCCAACAGGTTCCAGGCGCGGCGCACCAAGTCAGCGTCCTTGCCCGACTCACTGAGCTGGGGATTGGCCGCCACCAAGGGCAGCAACCGACCCAACAGCGGCGCCAAGCCATCGGCCTGCAGTGATTCAAACACCAGCGCCAGATCCGCACTCGGATGGACGAAGCAGTCGCCGCCCAGTTCGCCAAAACCGTGCCAGAACAAGGCGCGGCGCAGTCGCTCTCGCGCGCTCGGCTCCAAAGCGGCGGTGACGGTGATCAGCCGCCAGCGTTGATCCCAGGGCGGCGATGCGCTGGCATAAATTTGACCCGAAGCTTGCACAAAACGGCGACGACCGGCGGGTGTGAGCCGGTAGTCGGAGCGCCGCCCCTGCACCACAGCCTCCAGCCAGTCGTCCTGCGCCAAACGGAATACCGCAGTGCGCACCAGCCGCTCGGACAGGCCCAGCGGTGCCAGCAGCTCGATCAAGCTGCCCAGCCAGACGCAGCCGCCACGCGTCAGTATGCCGTCGCCGAACACGGAGACGATGATGGAGCCGGCCTGCCCCCTGCTCTGCGCCTTAAAGCGCTCAATACGGCCGCAGCTTGCGCAAAGCTGCGCCTGGCCTGAGCCAGCGACCGTGTGCGAACAAGCCGGCGCCGGCGCGAGCAGCTGGGCCGCCTCAGCGCTCGTCATAACTGAAGACCACGGCCGGCGTCCTCGCGCGCGCCTGGCAGCTCAGCACAAAGCCTTTGGCCATCTCATCGGCCTGCAAGGTGAAGTTGCGATCCATGCTGACCTCGCCCTCGAGCACCTTGCAGCGGCAGGTGCAGCACACCCCGCTCTTGCAGGAATAAGGCAGGTCGAGCCCGGCCTCGAGCGCGGCATCGAGCAGCAACTGACCCGCGCGCACCGGCACCTCATGGGCCTTGCCGTCGAGCACCACCTTGAAGTCCACCACCGACGCGCCGCTGTCGGCCTGGCCGGCCGCGTCAAGCGCTGCCTGCACCCGCTGGGCCTGCTCGGTGCTGGTGGTAAAGCGCTCGCTGTGAATCCGGCTCTCGGGCACACCCACTTGCTTGAGCGCCGCTTCGGTGGCCTCGATCATGGCCTGCGGCCCGCACACAAACACCTCGTCCATGCTGGCAGCCGGCAGCAGGGCTGAGACGATCGCCTTGACCTTGTCCCCGTCGATGCGCCCTTGCAGCAGATCGACCTCCTGCGCCTGCCGCGACAGCACATGGATCATGGTGAAGCGGTCGGGGTAGCGGTCCTTGAGGTCTTGCAAGGCTTCGTTGAACATCACGCTGGCCATGCGGCGGTTACCGTAGATCAGGCTGAACTTGCTCTGGGGCTGCTCTTCCAGGGTGCTGGCGGCGATCGAGAGCACCGGGGTGATGCCCGAGCCGGCAGCAAAGCCGACCCGATGGATGGCGCGCGGACGGCGGACAGTAAAGCGCCCTTCGGGCGGCATTACAGCCATCACATCGCCAGCGCGCACATGGCGCGTGGCCCAGTTGGAAAACACCCCACCGGGCACCGGCCGTATGCCCACCTCAAGTTCGCCGGCGGTGCGCAAGAGGCTGCGCGGGCTGCTGATGGAGTAGGTGCGCCGGATATCCTGGCCGTCGATGCGGGCGCGCAGGGTCAAAAACTGCCCGGGCTCGAAGGCGAAGGCCTCGCGCTGCTCAGGCGGAATTTGAAAGGCAATGGCCACCGCGCCGCCCGCTTCTGGGCTGACGCGTTTGACCAACAGATCATGAAAGCGGGGTGTCGACATGGCAGGCGGGGCAGCGTCCAGCGGACGCCGTCAATAGGGCTTGAAATAGTCAAAGGGCTCGCGGCAGCTCAGGCAGCGGTACAAGGCTTTGCAGGCGGTCGAGCCAAAGTGCGAGGTTTCCACCGTCTCCTGCGAGCCGCAGCGCGGACAGGCCACCGCCGGCGCCGCCTCTTGCCGAGGCATGAAGCGCAGCACCCTCGCACCGGCAGGCTGCGCTGGCACCGCCGCCGGCGGCGCAATGCCGTACGCATGCAGCTTTTGGCGGCCCTGCGGGCTGATCCAGTCGGTGCTCCAGGCTGGCGCGAGCTGGGTGAGGACCTCCACGGGCAGGTGGGCACCGGCCAGAACCGCCACAATATCGTCGGCCATCTGCGTCATCGCGGGGCAGCCGCTGTAGGTCGGGGTGATCACGACCTGCCAGATCGCGCCGCTCCAGCGCAGCTCGCGCACCACGCCCAGATCGAGCAGGCTGATGACCGGAATCTCGGGGTCACTGACTTGCTCGAGCAGCGTCCAGATGCGCGCGCGCATCTCATCGCTGCCGCCTGCCCCTGCGCTGACACCCTCGCTTGCACCTGCTGCGCTGCTGTGCAATGCAGCTTCGGCCGGCGACATCCGGATGTCGGCAATACTCATGGCCGAGCGAGCCTCATCGGTACGAGCTACCACTGCGCGCCCGGATGGGCGCGGGCCACGCTTTGCAGATCGGTGAGCAGGTAAGTCAGATGCTCGGAATGGATGCCCTGCTTGCCCTGGCTGGTGTAGCCAGGCTCTTGAACCGGCAGGCGCAAGGTGGACTGCGCCAGACCTTCATCCACCAGCGCCTGAAAATCCTCAGCCAGATCGTGCCAGTTCAGACTCACACCTGCCGCCTGCAATTGCTGCTCCAGTGCGGTCTCGGTCCAAAACTCGCGGGTATAGGGCCACAGGTGATTGAGCGCGGCCTGCATGCGTGCGTGCGAGGTTTCGGTACCGTCACCCAGCTTGACCAGCCAGTCGCGCGAGTGGCGCAGGTGGTAGGTCGCCTCCTTGAGCGACTTGGCCGCAATCGCCGCCAAATCGGCATCGGCGCACTGGGCCAGCTGCTGCCACAGCGGCGCCATCAATGCGCTGTAGAGGAAGTTGCGGGTGATGGTGATGGCGTAGTCCATGTCGGCGAGGGCATGACCCACCAAGGGCCCGAACTGCGGCAGCTCGAGCAGTGTGTAATTGCCAAACGCGGTGGCGTCGCGAAAGTAGGCATAGTCGTCTTCGGTGGAGCCATCGCCAGCACGACTGGCCACCAGCGCGTAGAGCAGGCGGGCCTGGCCGATCAGATCGAGGCTGATATTGGCCTGCGCCAGGTCTTCCTCGAGGATGGGGCCATGGCCGCACCACTGGGCATTGCGCTGGCCCAGCACCAACGCGTTGTCGGCCAGGTGCAGCAGGTAGGCGCTGGGGGCCCTCACGGTCTGGGCTACTGCGGCGTCCATCACATATGCCCCACTTCGTTAGGAATGTCGTAGAAGGTCGGGTGCCGATAGATCTTGTCGGCCGCCGGATCGAAAAGCTCGGCCTTGTCATCGGGCTGGCTGGCGGTGATCGCCTTGCTCGGCACCACCCAGATGCTGACCCCCTCCTGCCGGCGGGTGTAGACGTCGCGGGCCATCACCAGCGCCTGCGCGGCATCGGCGGCGTGCAAGCTGCCGCAGTGCTTGTGCTCCAGGCCTTGCTTGCTGCGCACAAAAACCTCCCACAAGGGCCATTCCTTGAGCGCAGCGGCGGACGCGGTCTGGGACGAGTTCATGCAGCCTCCTTCATGCGGCGCTGTTCCTGTTTACGGGCATGGGCCAGGGCCGCCTCGCGCACCCAGGCGCCGTCTTGGTGGGCCTTGACCCGGGTCGCCAGCCTCTCCTTGTTACAGGGCCCGTTGCCATTGACCGTGTTCCAGAACTCGTCCCAATCAATCGGGCCGTAGTCATGGTGCTGACGTTCCTCGTTCCACTTGAGCAAGGGGTCAGGCAAGCTGACCCCCAGCACCTTGGCCTGCGGCACGGTGGCATCGACAAATTGCTGGCGCAGATCATCATTGCTGACCCGTTTGATGCCCCAGCGCATGCCCTGACCGCTGTTGGGGCTGTCGCTGTCGGGCGGGCCAAACATGGCCAGGCATTTCCACCACCAGCGGTTGACCGCGTCCTGCACCATGTCGCGCTGCGCCTGAGTGCCACGCATCATCACCAACAAGGCCTCATAGCCCTGGCGCTGGTGAAAGCTCTCCTCCTTGCACACCCGCACCATGGCACGGGCATAGGGCCCGTAGCTGCAGCGGCACAGCGGCACCTGGTTCATGATGGCGGCGCCGTCAACCAGCCAGCCGACCACACCCACATCGGCCCAGTTGAGCGTCGGGTAGTTAAAAATCGAGCTGTACTTGGCCCGACCGCTGTGCAGGGCATCGAGCATCTGGTCGCGGCTGGTACCCAGGGTTTCGGCGGCGCTGTAGAGGTACAGGCCATGGCCGCCTTCATCTTGCACCTTGGCCAGTAAGATGGCCTTGCGCTTAAGGCTAGGCGCCCGGCTGATCCAGTTGCCCTCGGGCAGCATGCCCACAATCTCGCTGTGTGCATGCTGGCTGATCTGGCGCACCAGGGTCTTGCGGTAGGCCTCGGGCATCCAGTCCTGCGGCTCGATGCGACCGTCGGCGTCTATGCAAGCGTCAAAGCGGGCCATGCGCTCGGCCGGCTCGCTCAGAGCCAGCGGCTGCACGGTGCGGCTGCCGGCCTCATCGGGCACGCTCATCGATTGGGTATACATGGTCTGTTCTCCTGGATGCTGCTGAAAATGTCCGGCCCTCAAACCTGCGCCGGTCGCTCGTCCCAGACCCGCCGGGCCTTGCCCGTCTGGGTTCGGGGCAAGGCGCCAAAGTCCATCACCTGGACCTCGGTGGACACCCCCACCAAGGTCTTGATGCGCTGCTGCACCGAACGCGCCAGCGCGCTGCGCTCATCGGCGCTGATGCGACCACTGACCGCCGGCTGCAGTTCACAGCGCACCTGAACATTGTCCAGGTGGCCGTCGCGGGTGAGTACGATCTGATAATTGCCCGACAGCTGCGGCTCGCGCAGCACCTGCTCCTCGATCTGGGTCGGAAACACATTGACGCCGCGCACGATCAGCATGTCGTCGGAGCGGCCGACGATGCGGCTCATGCGGCGAAACGAGCGGCTGGTGGGCGGCAGCAGCCGGGTGAGATCGCGGGTGCGGTAGCGGATGATGGGCAGGGCCTGCTTGGTCAGCGAGGTAAACACCAGCTCGCCCTCCTGGCCATCGGCCACCGGTTCGCCGGTCTCGGGGTTGATGATCTCCGGGTAAAAGTGATCCTCCCAGATCACCGGACCATCCTTGCTCTCTATGCATTCGCAGGCCACGCCAGGGCCCATGACCTCAGACAGGCCGTAGATGTCGACCGCGTCGAGCCCCAGCTTGCGCTCGATCTCGCCGCGCATCCCCTCACCCCAGGGCTCAGCCCCAAAGATGCCGACCTTGAGGGAGATGTCCTCGGGGGCGATGCCCAAGCGTGCGAATTCCTCTGCGATGACCAGCGAGTACGAGGGGGTGACCATGATGATGTCGGGCTTGAAGTCGACGATCAGCTGCACCTGCTTTTCGGTCTGACCGCCCGACATGGGCACCACGGTGCAACCCAGACGCTCGGCACCGTAATGCGCACCCAAACCGCCGGTGAACAGGCCATAGCCATAGGCCACATGCACCATATCGCCCGCCCGGCCACCGGCGGCGCGGATCGAGCGGGCCACCAGATCGGCCCAGTTGTCGATATCGGTCTGGGTGTAGCCGACCACGGTCGGCTTGCCGGTGGTCCCTGAGGAGGCATGCACCCTGACCACCTGTTCACGCGGTACCGCGAACAGGCCAAAGGGATAGTTATCGCGCAGATCGGCCTTGGTGGTGAAAGGAAAGCGCGCCAGGTCGGCCAGGGTTTTGAGCTCATCCGGATGAACGCCCTGCGCCTCGAACTGGCGCCGGTAGTGCGGCACATGGTCGTAGGCCTGCTTGAGCGTCCAGCGCAGGCGCTCAACTTGCAGGGCGCTGATCTCATCGCGGCTGGCGGTCTCTATCGGATCGAGATCGCCGGGGCGGGGCGTCTTGACGGGCATGGTGTCTCCTGGACTTGCTTTGGTGTTGTACTGGCGCGCCTGAGGGCTCAGGCTGCATCAGACAGGCTGGCAATGACCTCGCCTTCGATGCGGTAACTCTTGCCGCGAAACAAGGCCACCGTCTTGCCGCCGCGCACGCTGACGGCAATGTCGTAAACACCGGTGCGGCCCGAACGCGAACGCTCGATCGCCTCGGCCTGCAGCACATCGCCCAGCCTGGCCGGCGCCAGAAAGTCGATGTGGCAGGCCGAAGCCACCGTGTTGCGGTTGTAGCTGTTGCAGGCAAAGGCAAAGGCGCTGTCGGCCAGCAAGAAGATGAAACCACCGTGGCAGATCTCGTGGCCATTGAGCATGTCCTGCCGCACCGGCATGGACAGCAGGGCCTGCCCGGGCGCAATCCGATCAATGGCCATGCCCAGGCCCTGGGTGGCGCGGTCGCGCGCCCACAGGGCACGGGCGGCGGCCTCGGCCAGGGCCTGCGGATCGGTGGGCGAGTGCTCGCTGGCGCTCATGGGGTGTGCTCCGGTTGAAGGTGGTGGGCTCTGCGAAGCATCAAGCCTGGAAGCGCGCCGGCCGCTTTTCAAGAAAGGCGCTCACGCCCTCGATGTAATCGGCGCTGCGACCGAGCTCGTGCATCAGCATGGCCTCATACGCCAGGTGCTCGCTCAGGCTGTGCGCCTGCGCGGCCAGCATGGCCTGGCGGGTGCGCACCATCGCATGGGTGGGCAGCTGGGCCAGCTGCGCGCACAGGGCGTCGACCGCGGTGGCCAGCTGGTCGTCGGCATGGCATTCCCAAATCAAGCCCCACTGCGCCGCCTTGGCCGCGCCCAGCTTGTGACCCGTCAGAGCCAGGCCCATGGCGCGGGCCAGGCCCACGCGCTGCGGCACGGCCCATGACGCGCCGGTATCGGGAATCAGCCCGATCTTGGCAAAAGGCAGCATGAAGGCGGCCGACTCGCCCGCCAGCACCATGTCGCAGGCCAGCGCCAGGCTGGCGCCGGCGCCAGCGGCGATGCCATGCACCATGGCCACTGTGGGCACGCGCAGCTGCGTCAGGCGCTGCACCAGAGGCCCGTAGTCGCGCTCGACCACCGCGCCCAGCGAAGGCGGCGGCTCGCCCGGCTTGAAAGCCACCGCCGGGTCGGCCAGGTCCTGACCGGCACAAAAGCCCTTACCTTCAGCGGCCAGCACCAGCACACGGACCTGGGCCAGATCGCCCTGGCCCTGCTGCAAGGCGTCGAGCACCTCGCGCAACTCGGCATGCATCTGACCGGTAAAAGCATTGAGCTTATCGGGCCGGTTCAGGCTCAGGCGCAGCACAGCACCGGTCTGCACCAAACGGATCGTCTTCAAGTCATCGAAGGCCATGGGGATTCCTTTATTCCACGTGATAGCGGCGCTGCACCACCCGAAAGCGGTTGGCGACAAAGGCCGAGTCGGCATAGCTGGCGTTGGCCGCCGGATTGCCACCCGTGCCATGGTAGTCAGAATAAGCCGCCGACTGGTTGACATAGACCGAGCCGGTCAGGTTGATCGACAGCGCCACCTTGGCGCGCCAGCTCGCCTCGGTGACGGCATGCAACACCTCCTGCCGGGTGGAGTAAACGCCGACGGTCAAAGCCCCATGCTCATGAACCATGCGCTCTGATAGCCGTACCGCCGCCTCGGTATCGGGCACGCTCACCACAAAGGCGATCGGCCCAAAGCGCTCCTGCATATAGGCCGACTCGTCGGCCGCATCACAGGCCAGCAAGACCGGGGTGTGTACCCGGGCCTGCGGGAACTCGGGATGGCTCAGTGGCTGCGAAGCACGGACCACCCGACCCCACTGGCCCGACTGCGCCTGCGCGATGCGGGCCAGGGTTTCGTCCGACTGGATGGCACCCAGCACCGCGCACGCCACCTCGGGCTTGGCCAGCAGGCGGTCAATGGCCGCTGCCAGATCGGTCTGCACCTGCTCCAAGCTCTTGGGGCCCTGGTCGGTGTCAATACCGCCTCGGGGCACCAAGAGGGCCTGGCTGGTGGTGCACATCTGGCCTGAATACAAGCACAGCGTAAAGGCCAGGTTGTCGAGCATGGCCTGGTAGGCCGAGGTCGAGTCGATCAGCACGTGATTGAGGCCAGCCAGTTCGGCATACACCTGGGCCTGAGCGCAGTGCTGCAGCAACCAGCGACCAAAGGCATTGCCACCGGTGAAGTCGATCGAGCGCACGGCCGGGTGCGTGGCCAGGCTCTGCGTGGCCGCGGGACTGGCCGGCACGCACAGGCTGACCAGATTCGGGTCTTGCCCCTGCGCCGCCAAGAGCTGACGCAGGATCCTGACGGTGATGGCTGCGGGCAGCACCGCATGCGGATGCGGCTTGACGATCACCGCATTGCCAGTGGCCAGGGCCGCGAACAAGCCAGGGTAGGTGTTCCAGGTCGGGAAGGTGCCGCAGCCGATGACCAAAGCGACACCACGGCCGACGATCTCGAAATGCTTGCGCATGCGTATCGGTGCATTCTTGCCCTGCGGCTTTTCCCACAGGGCCTGCTCGGGCACGCGGCTTTGCTCCTGCCAGGCATAGGCCAGCGCTTCCAGCGCCCGGTCCTGCGCATGCGGGCCGCCAGCCTGAAAGGCCATCATCCAGGCCTGCCCGGTGGTGAGCATGACCGCATGGGCGATCTCAAAGCTGCGGGCATTGAGTTCGGTGATGGCCTGCGCGCACAGACCCACCCGCTCGCGGGCACCCAAACGCTGCCAGCCTGGCATGGCCGCCTGCGCGGCATCGATCAGGGCCTGCGCCTCACAAACCGGATAGCTCACACCGAGCGGGGCACCATAGGGCGAGACCTCGGGGCTGATCCAGTCGCTCTGGCCGGGCTGGTCAAGTTCAAAGCGCTGCCCTAGATACGATTCAAAGGCTGCTCGACCAGCCGCGGGTGCCGACTCACCATACGCCTTGGGGCTGGGCATCTCCGCAAAGGGTGACCAATAGCCACGCTGAGCAATGGCCTGCACGGCCTTCTCAATCAAGGCCTGGTGTTTTTCGAACAGCGACATGGTTCAGCGCTCCTTTATATGACAAATTTTTATTTTAAATCTTTATTTTTGTATCACTAAGTCGAATTCTCAGGGATTTGCCTGGTTTCAAACCTAGTGTTTACCCTTTTATTAGTCCGCCTGGACGGTGCAGCTAGACTGCACAGACCCCACCCCGGCCCTGTGCGGCCGCCTCCCAACCCCGCCACCTCCAGACAGCCCATGACAGCGCAGCGCCTCACGCCCCCCGTGCTGCTGGCGCTGGCGCTGTCCATGGCCGCAGCAGTGTCGCTGGGCATCACCCGCTTCGCCTACGGGCTGCTGCTGCCCATCATGCGCGATGACCTGGGCTGGTCCTACACCCTGGCCGGCGCCATGAACACCGCCAATGCCCTGGGCTATCTGGTGGGCGCGCTCAGCGCGCCCACCTTGCTGCGGCGCTGGGGTGCGGGCGCTGCGGTACTGGTCGGGGCGGTCGGCGCCAGCGCCTTCATGGCCCTGACCGGCTTTTTTCGGCTGCCCGAGCCCCTGTTGCTGCAGCGCCTGCTGGCCGGCGTGGCGAGCGCCTGGCTCTTTGTGGCCGCCGGCCTGCTGACCGCACAACTGGCTGCACGCCACCCTGGCCAAAGCGGCTGGCTGCTGGGCATTTATTACGGCGGCACCGGCTGGGGCATTGCAGCGTCAGCGCTGGTGGTCCCTGCGGTGGTGGCTCAGGGCAGCCCTTGGCAGAGCGCGTGGTGGGCCCTGTCCTTGCTGTGCGCTGCGGCCACAGCGGTATTGGTGTGGCCGGTGCGTGCGCTCAACGAGGTGCAGGCAGGCACCCAGGACAGCGCGCGCAGCGCCCTGCCTTGGCAGCGCTGCCTGCCGATGCTGGCCGGCTACGGCTGCTTCGGCATCGGCTACATCGGCTATATGACCTTCGTCATTGCGCTGCTGCGCGAGCAGGGCGTGAGCGCGCCAAGCCGTACCGTGTTCTACCTGGTGCTGGGTCTGGCGGTGGTGGCCTCAGCGCGCATCTGGGCCGGCCTGCTCGAGCGCTGCCGCGAAGGTCAGGCCCTGGGACTGCTCAATGGCTTGCTGGGTCTGGCAACGCTGATACCGGCCTTGACCTCACAGCCTGGGGCTTTGCTGCTGTCGGGCCTGCTGTTCGGTGGCGTCTTCCTGTCCGTGGTGGCGTCGACCACCGCCTGGGTGCGGCACAACCTGCCAGCCTTCCAATGGACGCAAGGCATTACCTTGTTTACCGTGGTGTTTGCGGTCGGCCAGGTCATAGGCCCAACCGGGGCCGGGTGGATTGCCGACAGCCTGGCCGGCCCAGGTGGCCCTGGGGGCCTGAGCGTGGGACTGATGGCCTCGGCCGGCATGCTCTGGCTGGGCAGCGCCTTGGCGCTCATGCAAAAACCGCTGGGGCGCTAGTCCCGCTCCGGGCGAGGCCGGCGCAAGCCGTCAACGGCCTTTGGATTTGTCGGCGTCGGACTTTTTGTCTGGAATGACAGCATCGACCGCAGCGCCCACGGTCTTGACGCCCACCTTGGCCACGGTGACCACAGAAGTGACCGCCAAGTCTGCAACCGCAAGCACGGCGCAGCCCGAGAGCAGGCAGGCCATCAAGGCCAAAGCAAGGTATCGCATGGTTTGAAGTCCGGCCGAGAGTTTGAAAGGCTCATGCGAGCGCAGAGTGTTGAGGTCGATGATACGCCCGGCAAGGCACGGATCTGGTCCGCATTCTTGAGGAGCCGTGATGCCGCTTGCCGCCCTGGCCGCCACATCAAGGCCGGGGCCCGAGCGGCGGGGACTGCTGCTCATAGGCTTGCCCCTGCGCTATCACCCAGCTGCGAAAGGTCATCAAGGCCGGGGAGCGACGCAGGGCCTGCGGGTAGCACAGAAAATAGCCTCGGTCGTTGCTCACGCATTGGGGATAGGCGATCACCAGCTTACCCGCGGCCAGGTATCGGTCAGCGAGGCAGCGCTGCACCAGTGCGATGCCCATACCCGCCACCGCCGCTTCCAACAACTGACTCACCTGCTCAAAACGGGCGGCGGCCACCAGCCCCTGTGTAGGACAGCCTAACCAGGCCAGCCAGTTGGCCCAGGTGTTGGGGTAGTTCGCATGAAACAGCAAGGGCAATTGCAGCAGGTCGCGCGGTGAACTCAACTCGCCCAGGCGCTGCAGATCTTCAGGCCGGCAGACGGCCACGATCTGACGGCCAACCACGTAGTCGGCCTCAACACCCGCGGGCCAGTTGCCATCGCTGCCCCGCAGACTGGCGCCCTGGCTGGCCACCAGCGGGTATTCCTCGCGCCGATAAGGCATGAAGGCCAGGCTGATCTGAGGGTGCTGGCGGCGAAAGTCGGGCAATCGGGGGATCAGCCAATGGCTGGCCAGTGTCGGGGTGATGGACAGGCGAAGTTCGTTCGACTCCAGCGACACCTTGGCCCGCAATGCCGCATCTTCCAGCGCATCCAGCGCCGGCGCTATGGCCTCGAAATAAGCCTGACCTTGCGCCGTCAGGGTAACGCCCCGGCCCTGCCGCACCAACAGCGCCTGGCCGAACTGCTCCTGCAAACGCGCGACCGCACGGCTGACCGCACCGGGGGTGACATCCAGAGCCTGGGCCGCCCTGGCCAGGCTGCCCAAGCGGGAGATCGAGACAAAAGCGTGCAACTCTGGCAGTGAAGGGGATTGAATACGCATCCAGAAGGCCGCCGGGTCAACTGTGGAGGCGCGATTGTCACTTGTTGCAAGGTAGGCGCGGTCTCAATAATCCAGCGAATTGATCAATTCTTATTAAGAGACCCGGCATGAAAATGCACTGCGCCAGAGCGCCTGCTGACCCCTGCTGCTGCCGAGGCTGGCTCACCGAGGGTGTGGCGCCTTCGTCGGCCGCCTTCAACAGTCTGGCCGCGCCCCGACTGACCTTATCGGGCAGGAAGCCCAGCGGCGGCAGGATGATCGGCCGGGGGCAGAGCAATTTCGACGGTGGTGCCTGCGCCAAGCTTGCTGCGCACCGCGATCGTTCCCCGGTGGGCTTGCACCACACTCTTGGCGATGGCCAGGCCCAGGCCGGTGCCCTTGGACTTTCCGTGGGTGACAAAGGGCTCAAACAAGCGGGCCATCAAATCGTCGGCAATGCCCACTCCGGTGTCGCTGACCTGAAACACCACCCGAGCGTCAGCCCCCCGCCGCACCGTCAGGCGCAAGATGCCACCTTGGGGCATGGCGTCGACCGCGTTTCTCACCAGATTGAGCAGCACCCGCGCGAAGCGGCCGGCATCGACCATGACCTGCACCCTCGCGTCGTCCTCGCGCACCAGATGAACCGCCGGCGGAATAATGCGCCGCAGCTCGTCGTCAATTTCAGCGAGCACTGCGCCGACCGGCAGGCGCTCCAGTTGCAAGCTGCTCTCGCCGCGCGCAAAGTCCAGCAATTCCTGGGTCATGTCGAGCATCTTGTCGACCGCCTTGTTGATCAGACCGACGGAGTCATGAACATCAGGGTCACTGGAGCGCATGCGAATCAGATCGGCACACGTCAAGATGACCGACATCGGGCTCTTGAGGTCGTGGATGATGGAATTGGCCATCGAGCCCACGGTACTGAGCCGCTCCGAGCGCATCAATTCACTGACGAAAGTGCTGTTCACGCTGCGCAAGCGTTGCACCACCGAGCGCAGAAAATTCATATGCAAGCCGCTGGGCGCCAGCGACAGGATGCGATCGAAGGTCGCACGGTCCACGCAAGCCAGCACCGTCGGTCCGCTGGCGGCAGTGGCCTGGGCACTGCGAGGCTGGCCATCGATCAGTGCCATCTCACCAAAGAAGTGACCGGACTCGATAAAGCCCAGCGTCTCCTGCTGGCCGCCACGCCCTGTCTTGGAAATACGCACACTGCCTTGGCAGAGCAAATAAAGGCAGTCTCCCGCATCGCCCTCGTTGAAGACCCGCTCGCCGTCTTCAAAACGCAGCAGCGACATTTGCGCGCCGAACTCCCTGACCAGCTCTACAGGCAAGCCTTCAAACAGGCGGTTGCCACTGAAAAAGCGTTCCTCGGCAGGGCCGACATTGGTGGAGACCATGGACATCACTCGCAGGATGTAAGAGGCGCCATAGTGCCGACGAGTGCGGCATCGGCAGGGCCGATGCGCTCAAGCTGCCCGATCGTGACGCGATAAGACATTGGACCTCAATCATTAACTCGAAGGTATTCCGAAGTATGGCACGAGTCCAACAGCCCCCGGCGCAAGAAGCCCTGGGCAGCGCGCACCTGGACTGGGACATCCCACGAGAGCGTGGGTCTGCCAATGCGGCGCTCGGCGAGATTCTGGGCCTGCCCAGCCATTTGAGCTACACCAAGGCTCAATGCCTGGGCCTGATTCGGCCCGACTTTCGTGAGCCACTGTGCCGCCACCTCCTCGAGCACATCGAGCGGCAGCAAGACCTTGACCAGGAACTGCCGATTCTGCGCTCTGTGGACGGCCAGCAGCGCTGGGTTCGACTTCAGGCCCGGCTGCACTACGCTGCCGACGGCAGGCCCCAGCGCATCAGCTGTGAGCTCCTTGACATCACCGAAGCCAGGGCCGCACAACAAAGGCGCCAAGAGCTGGAAAGACAGGTTGAGCGAGAGCGAAAAATGGAAAGTCTGGCCGACCTGGGCCGCGGCGTGGCCCATGAAATGAACAATGTGCTCGGCGCGGTGCTCGGCGCTTCAAGCGCCTATCAGTTCAGCCAAGCAATGCCATCGCCCGGCTGGCAGGCCATGGACCGTATCAACCGGGCCTGCCTGCAAGGCAAGGCCTTGCTGCAGGGCCTGCTCAATTTCACCCGGCATGAGCTGACACAGGCCCGCCGTGTCGATTTGAACCGGCTGATACGCTGGCAATTGGACCGCTTGCCCCAAATTGATGGCGCCCCGCTGAATATCCAGACCGAGCTGCAAAGCGACTTGCCTGCCATCCTCGGCGACCGCCAAGCACTGACCCGGGCACTGATGAACCTTCTGGGCAACGCCCTCGATGCAATGCCCCAAGGCGGCACTTTGGTGGTGAGCACCCGCAGCCTGGGCCGGCGGGTGCAATTGCAGGTAAGGGACTGCGGCCTGGGTATGGCCCCTGAGGTGCTGATCCGGGCGCTAGACCCCTACTTCAGCACCAAGGACCACAGCCCCGGCCTCGGCCTGTCCCAGGTTTACGCGACCGTCAAGGCCCACGGCGGTGAGCTCAGGCTGGACAGCCGCGCTGGCTGCGGCACCACGGTGTGCATACTCCTGCCGGCCCTCGCGCCAGCGCCGCTGGACTCGCAAGCCAAACTGGCGCCGGCAGCAGCTGCGTCCAGCGCCACCCGGATATTGCTGGTCGATGACGACGCCCTGATCCGCAGAGCCACCCGAACCCAGCTCGAAGTCTTGGGCCACACAGTCGAGGAGGCGGGCTCCGGCGAGGAGGCGCTGCAACTGTTGGCGCAGGGGCCGGCCAGGGGCGGCATCATTTTGGACCTGAACATGCCCGGCATAGGCGGGGCAGCCACCCTGCCCATGCTGCGCGAACTCCACCCTCACCTGCCCGTGCTGCTGGCTACCGGCATGGCCGATCAACACGCACTCGACCTGACGCGGGCTTTTGAACACGTCGATCTGCTGGCCAAACCCTTTAGCCTGCGAGAGCTTCAGCGGGCCCTGGCACGGTG
This sequence comes from Comamonadaceae bacterium, assembly GCA_027486755.1. Lineage (GTDB taxonomy): Bacteria > Pseudomonadota > Gammaproteobacteria > Burkholderiales > Burkholderiaceae_C > Polaromonas. Next base: position 42,643 of record JAIXOM010000013.1, read on the forward strand.
GCATTAACGGGCAGCTGCCACATTCGCGCGCAGACTCGCCTTGCGCGCCGAGGCGCTGCGGATTGACGCCCGCGCAAGGCCCTTCCTATAATTTTGCCGGATAGATCGGTTTCGATATGATTGATCCCGATGCTCATGCCCCGACGAATCGGCACTCGACTGACGGCCGGCGGGCAAGCGCTGTATTAGGTCGGACTCGGAGGTGACACCGAAAGCCCGAAGTTGCACAAAATTGCCTCACTTACTGCTTGAAGGAGCCATCCCATGACCGATATCCTCAGCCTGGAACGACGCATCGAGCGCCTGGAGGCCAGAGCCGAGATCCAGGAGCTGACCAGTGCCTACGCCATCGCCTGCGACGAGCACGACATGCCGCGCCTGCTCAGTCTGTTTGCGCCCGACGCAAGCATGGATTCACCGAGCAAGCTGCTGGTGGCCAACGGCCGCGATGAAATCGAAGCCATGTTCATCCGTCTGTTCAAGATACGTGGGCCGGGTTATCACTGGACGCATGACCATTTTGTGAATTTTGACCCAGCGCAGCCCGATGAGGCCACCGGCTTGGTGCTCAGCCATGCCGAAACCTGCCCCAACCAGGAAGGCAGCGTGGCGGCAATGCGCTACGAGGACAAGTACCGGCGGCTGGACGGCCGCTGGGTGTTCGCCAAGCGGGTCCTGAACTTCCTCTACTATGTGCCGGTGGCGCAGTACCCGCAGGTTTTTGCCGACCCGATGCGCATCACCGTCAATGGCAACCGCATCCAGGCCGACTACCCCGAAAACCTGCCGGCCTGGCAAGACTTCGAGCGTAAACACAGGGCTGCCGGCTGAGTCAATTCAGTGCCGGCCTAAAGCAAGAGGAGTCGCACCATGTCTGCAGATACTGAATCGCTGTCTCTGGCCCGCCGCGCTTTGACCCACCTGCGCGATGGCACGACCGACCTGGCCGACGGCACCATGGAGCAGCCGGTCGCAGCCTATGCCGACCCCGACCGCTACCGCCGCGAGGTCGATCAAATTTTTCGGCACCTGCCCCTGGCCCTGGCTCTGAGCATTGAGCTGCCAGGGCCCAATACCTGGCGCGCGATGACCATCTTGGATGTGCCGGTGCTGATTACCCGTGACGAAGAAGGCGTGGCCCGGGCTTTCATCAATGTCTGCACCCACCGCGGCGCCACCCTCTGCCAAGAAGGCAGCGGCAGTTCAAGGCGCCTGGTCTGCCCTTACCACGCCTGGCAGTTCGACTACGGCGGCAAGCTGCGCGCCATGTATGGCGCATCGAGCTTCGGCGAAGTTGACGCCGCCAAACACGGGCTGACCGCACTGCCCTGCGCCGAGCGCTGCGGCCTGATCTGGGTGTGCCTGAGCCCCGGCGAGGCCTTCGACATCGACGCCTGGCTCGGCGACTTTGCCGCCAAGCTCAATGACCTGCGACTGGACCAATGGCATCTGTATGAGCAGCGCGAGCTGCCCGGCCCGGGCTGGAAGGTGGCCTGGGACGGCTACCTCGAGTCCTACCACCATGCCTCGGTACACCCGCAGACGGTGGGCAAGTTCACCATCGGCAACCTGACCCTGCACGACACCTACGGGCCGCATCAGCGCATTGTGTTTGGCCGTCGCACCTTGGAAGAGCTCAAGGACAAGCCCGAGGCCCAATGGGATGCCGAAACCCATATTCGCCGCATCCACCTGGGCTTTCCGAACCTGGCCATCTCGGGTGTGCTCGGCGACCACTGCCTGGTCAGCCAGGTCTTCCCTGGTCCAACGCCCGAATCGACCATCACCCGCCAAAACGTGTTGTCCGCGCGCAAGCCGGAAACCGAAGAAGAGAAACAGGCGACTGCAGCCTTTAGCGATATCGTTGAGCGGGCGGTACGCGACGAAGACTACGCCATAGGCTACGGCATACAGCGCGGCCTGAAATCGGGCGCGCTGCAGCATTTCACCTATGGGCGCAACGAACCGGGCGTGCAGCATTTCCACCGCATGGTGGCCGCACACATGGCACGCGACCCAGACAAGCTGGTACCGCGGCCGACCGCCACCACGCCAAGCCGCTGATGCCAGCGTCTGCGCCACCGAAGGCGGCCGCGCCGCTGCTCGAGCAGCGCTTTAGCTTCCTGTTTCACCGGATGGCAGCGCGCGTCGCCTCGATCGGCAACCAGCATTTCAAAAAGCACAAGCTCAACCACTATTCGGCGCGCATCTTGGTCTTGCTGCTTGAGCACCGCGAGCTGCGCAACGGCGAGCTGGTCGAACTGATGCTGCTGCCACAGTCCACCATTTCCACGCAGCTCTTGGCGCTCAACAAGCGCCGCCTGATCTCGCGGCGTCGATCGCGCCAGGACAAGCGCTCGGTCATCGTCTCGCTCACCCCAGCGGGACTGGTGGTGGCGCAAGACTGCGACATGCTCAGCGCGCGTGTCCAAGACGAGTTGGCCCAGCTGTTTGACGCCGGCAGCCTGCCTGAGATTTACGCACTTCTGCAGCGCATGGAGCAACGCTTGGCAGAGATGGAGCACGACAGCCTGCACCCGTTCAGCGACTGAGAAGCTGCAGATAGGCCCGCCAGACACACGGCCAATCGGCTTGCGATAGCATCGCCTTGCTTGGCCTCACGATGTCACCTCAGTCACCGAATCTGCCCAATGGGCGCTGGCCCGCGGGGGCTGCGCCCACCCGCCAAGCTGCGCTCAAGCGGCTGGCCGCTGTCCGCCCCGGCGACTACGCCCGCAGTCGCAACCACGTCGAAGGGGCCGTCACGGGCCTGTCACCCTACCTGAGCCACGGCCTGCTGACCCTGCCCGAAGTGCTGACCGGCATTCTGGAGCGCGGGCCTCTGACGGTGGGCCACAAGCTGGTTTATGAGTTGGGCTGGCGCGAATTCTTTCGCCATGTGTGGGCGCATGAAGGCGACGGCATCCTTGAGTCCCTGCATGAAGGCCCGCTGCCCGAGGCGGCCTATGCCCGCGAACTGCCCGAGGACATCCGCTGCGCATCCACCGGTGTGCCGGTGATCGACCAGGCGGTGCACACCCTCTACGCCACCGGCACGCTGCACAACCATGCCCGCATGTGGCTGGCCAGCTATGTGGTGCACCTGCGCCGGGTGCACTGGCGCGCCGGAGCCGACTGGCTGGTGGCCCACCTGCTCGACGGGGATCTGGCCAGCAACCACCTGAGTTGGCAGTGGGTCGCTGGCACCGGCAGCCACAAGCCCTATCTGTTCAATGCCGAGAACGTGGCCAGGTACGCGCCCGCCCCCTGGCACAGTGCTGGCACGGTGGTCGATCAGTCTTATGAAGACCTGGACCGCATCGCCCGCGGCGCGCCGCTGCCCACGGCAGCCACAAGCTTCGCAGCCTCGGCCCCGAGCGCCAGCACAGAGCCGCCCCTGCTGAGCGCGCCACCGCCAGAGCTTGGCATCAAGGCCCCAGAGCCGGCAGCCATCGCAGCACTGGCCGGCCGTGAGGTCTGGCTGCTACACCCCTGGGCTCTGCGGGCGCCGCCCGCTGACTTACCTTCAGACGCGCTTGTACTGGGTGTCTACCTGAGCGACGACCACGCCAGCCGTCCCTGGCCCAAGGCGCGCTGGCGCTGGGTTGATGCGGCCATGGCGCAGTTCACCGCGCAGCGTTACCTGCTCGATAAAACCAGCTTAAGCGCAGCACTTGCCGGTGCGGCGCGGGTACGCACGGTGGCCGACCCACACATCATGCCCTGGCTGCCCGACGGTGTTCAAGCGGAGCCAGCGCCTATGCTCTTTCCGCAGGTAGACAGGCGCTGCACCAGCTTCTCGCAGTGGTGGAGCCGCGCCACCAAACACCTCACAATGGCCGAGGAATTGCTATGAATCAGCCCCAGCACACCGAAACCCTGACCGTGCTTTACGACGGTGGCTGCCCCTTGTGCCGCCGCGAGATCGCGCACGTCAAGGGGCTGGCCGAAGCACGGGCCGACACGGGCCTGTGCTTCGTCGACATCAGCAGCCACAGCGCCTGCGATCCACGTTATGAGGCAGACCGCCAGCGCCTGTTGGCGCGTTTTCATGTGGAGCGCGCCGACGGCTCGCGCCTGGATGGTGCAGCGGCCTTCGTGGCCATGTGGCAGCGCCTGCCGGGCTGGCGCATTCTCGCCGGGCTGACGCGCCTGCCCGCGGGCCTGCGCCTGCTGGAGCTGAGCTACCGCGGCTTCCTGCGCCTGCGCCCTGCGCTGCAAACCGTAGCCCGGCGCTGGGAGAGAGCCCCTCTTTGCGGGGCTGCCTTGTCCAAGCACCTGGAGCGCGAGCTGCGCTCCGACCACGCCGGCGAAACCGGCGCCGTCTACATCTACCGCGCCATCGCCACCCTCGCCCGCTGGCGCGGCGACGCTGAGCTGCTCGATTTTGCGCAGCGACACGGCCAGGCCGAAGCCGAGCATTTGCGGCTCATCGAAGCCTGGCTACCCAGTACAAAACGCAGCCGTCTGCTCGGTCCCTGGCGCCTGGCCGGCTGGCTGACCGGCGCCCTGCCGGCCCTGCTCGGGCGGCGCGCGGTCTACGCGACGATTGCCGCGGTAGAAACCTTTGTCGACCAGCACTACCAGGCGCAGATCGATCATCTGCAGACCCACGGCGGCCCCGAAGGACTGCTGCCCTTGCTGCTGCAATGCCAGGCCGACGAAGTCCACCACCGCGACGAGGCTGCGCTGCTGGCAGGCAGCCCGGTGGCTTGGCCGCTGCGCGCCTGGTGCAAGGTGGTGGGTACAGGCTCGGCCGCGGCGGTGGTACTGGCGCGGCGAATCTAAGATGCAGCCATGACCCGCCCCAACATCATCTACATCGTCGCCGACGACCTGGGCTTTGCCGATCTGGGCTGTTACGGCGGCCGTGCCTCCATCCATGGCCCGGTCTCGCCCCGGCTTGATGCTTTGGCCGCCGGCGGACTGCGCATGACCCAGGGCTACTCCAATGCCCCGGTCTGCTCGCCCACCCGTTTTGCGCTCATGACCATGCGCTACCAATACCGGGTGCGCGGGGGTATGGAAGAGCCCATCAGCAGCAAGAGCAAGGGCAGCACCACCCTGGGTCTGCCGCCGTCCATCCCCACCCTGCCCTCGCTGCTGCGCGAGGCGGGCTATGACACCGCCCTGGTGGGCAAGTGGCACTTGGGCTATCCGCCGGCTTTCGGCCCGCTGCGCTCGGGCTATGACAGCTTCTACGGCATCATGGCCGGCGGGGTTGACTACTTCAGCCACTGCTCGGGCAAGGGCGATCACGATCTGTACATCGGCGAGCAAGCGCACCATGAAATCGGCTATCTCACCGACCTGCTGTCGCACAGAGCCGTTGACTACATCCAGAGCAAAACGACCAGCGCCGGAGCGGGAAAGCCTTTTTTCCTGAGCCTGCACTACACCGCGCCGCACTGGCCCTGGGAGACGCGCGATGACGCTCACCTGGCCAAGCAGGTCAAGGGCAACCTCTTTCACCTGGACGGCGGCAACATTCACACCTACCACCGCATGATCCAGCATATGGACGAGGGCATAGGTTGGCTGGTCGATGCCCTGCGCAGCGCCGACTTGCTGGACAACACGCTGATCGTCTTTACCAGCGACAACGGCGGCGAGCGCTTTTCCGACAACTGGCCGCTGGTCGGTGGCAAGATGGACCTGACCGAGGGCGGCATCCGGGTACCCTGGATCGCGCACTGGCCGGCGGTGATTGCGCCCGGCAGCGTCAGCGCCCAGCCGTGCATGACCATGGACTGGTCAGCCACCCTGCTGGCGCTCGGCGGTGGCTGCGCACACCCCGACTACCCGATCGACGGCATCTCGCTGGAGCCCGTGCTGCGCCAGCCGTCTGAGACCTTTGAACGCCCCCTGTACTGGCGCATGAACCACCGCCATCAGCGCGCCTTTCGCCTGGACGGCTGGAAGTACCTGAAAGTGGACGAGCACGAATACCTGTTCAAGCTCGATGCCGACGAGCGCGAACGCGCCAACCTGGCCCAGCGCGAGCCCGAGCGGCTGCAGGCCATGCGCCAGGCCTGGCTCAATTGGGCGCAGACCGTGCCCGCCATTCCCGAAGACGCGGCTGTCAGCGTGGGCTACTCCGGCGCCGATATGCCGCAGCGCTGAAAGGTCGCTGGTAGTTCCCGCATTGCCATCGGCTCGAAATGGCATGCAAAATCAGATGAGGCCTGATTGAGTCAGGCTTTCTTCAACCCACTGGAGTTCACCATGCCCCCTAAGACTGTGCCCACCCCATCCCCATGGCGTCGCCGCAAGCTGCTTGCCCTGGCTGGAAGCAGTGGGCTTTTGGCCCTGAGCTTTGCAAGCATGGCGCAGACGGCCTACCCCAGCAAGCCGGTGCGGGTGCTTATTCCAGGTGGGGCAGGTTCAGGTCCAGACACCTTGACCCGGCTGCTGACCAGCAAATTGGCCGACCTCTGGGGCCAGCCCGTGGTCGCAGAAAACGTGGTGGGTGCAGGCGGCAACATCGGCCATGAACGTGCGGCCAAATCGCCGCCCGACGGGCACACCCTGCTCATGGGCATGATAGGTCCTATGGCGATCAACCCCGCACTGATGGAACGCCGCCTGGGCTTTGATCCCATCAAGGATCTGCAGCCGATCTCCATGGTGGTGCGCTATCCCAACCTTTTGGTGGTGCATCCTGGCCTGCCCTTCAAGAGCCTGACTGACCTCATCAACCATGCCAAAGCCAATCCTGGCAAGCTACGCTACGGCACGCCTGGAAGCGGCACCACGCCCCATTTGTCTGCGGTGATGCTGTCCCAAATGGCTGGCATCCAGATGCTGGAAGTGCCCTACAAATCGAGCGCGCAGATGACCACCGACCTGCTTGCCGGCCACATCGACCTGATGTTTCTCAATCCGGGCGCGGTCTTGCAGCATGTCAAGGCCGGCACCTTGCGGGCCCTGGCGATCACCAGCGAAAAGCGTCAGTCCTATGCTGCGGACATCCCCACCATGGCCGAATCGCGCCTGCCCGGCTATGAGCTGTCCTCCTGGTTCGGATTGTTCGCGCCTGCTGGCACGCCTGCAGCCCTTATCTCACGGGTCAATGCCGACCTGATCAAGGTGATGAACATGCCCGATGTACAGCAGCAGTTGGCCTCTCGGGGAGATGAGGTCTTCTATAACTCGCCGGAGCAGGCCTCAGCTTTCCTGCGCGCCGAGATCGCCAAATGGGACCGCGTCATCAAGACGGCACGCATCAAGGCCGACTGAGGCGGCTTAGTCTGCCAGTTCGGACAGGTGGCCGATGAGCCTGCGCCTGGCCCCTCGTATGTGAGCCCTGAGTAGCTTTCGGGCGCTGGTCCAGTTCTCCTCTCGAAGCGCCTGCGTCATGGCCAGATGCTCGTTAAGGGCCTCCTGGCCGCGCACCGTTCGGTAGCCATCGACCCGTATTTTGAGGATCAAGCGATCGAACACCGCTTCGAGCATGCGCATGAGAACCCGGTTGTTGGCTGCCGCAGCCAAACTCAGATGCCAGTCGCGGTCTACGACCATGCGTTCCCGGGTCCTGTCGTCGCGCAGCAATTGCCGATACCGGGTGTTCAGACCATCGAGTCGGCGCAAGTCGGCCACCGACAAGCCGCGCGCTATCGCGCGCTCAAGGGCGAATAACTCCAAGGCTTCACGCAGTTCATACAACTCGCGGGCCTCGTCTTCGTCGATCTCAGCCACAAAAAAGCCCCGCCGGGCGATGCGAGTGACAAAGCCCTCCTGGTACAAGCGCTCCAAGGATTCCCGCACCGGGGTGCGCGAGACGGAAAGGCGCTCGGCCAACTCCTGATGGATGAGTTTGACGCCGGGACGCAACTGTCCGGACAGGATCTGCGCCTTGAGGGCTTCGTAGACCTGCGCGTTAACCGAGACAGGGCCTCGGTCGACGGCCTGAGCCGATGCGACCGCCTTTGAAACCGGACTGGAAGCCCTGCGGGCCACGGAAGGCTGCCTTTACGACCGACCCGGAGATGCCGTCGGGACACGCAAAGTCCCCTCGGCCACCAGGGCAGTAATTTCAGATTCCTCAAAGCCCAGCTCACGCAAGACCTCGGGGCCGTGCTCGCCCAGATTCGGTGCAGGTCGCGGTGCATCGGGGGTGCTGACCGACCAGGTCATGGGCAGGCGCATGGAACGCAATCGGCCTTCACTGGGATGGTCGATTTCCGTGAAGAAGCCGGACTGATGCAAATGCGCGTCCTCCAGCAAGGACTCCAGCGTATGCAGCGGTCCCGCAGGAATGTCTTGCTGCCGCAGGCAATCTATCCACTCCTGCGTATTTCGGGTTTGCAAGACCTGCGCCACCCAGGCGTAGAGTTCGTCGATATGGGCGTTGCGGCTACGCATAGTGGCAAAGCGCGGATCTGCCGCCATGTCGGGCCGATCGACAAGGGCAAAGAAGCGCTGCCAGTGTCGGTCTTGATAAATCAGCACGCACAACCAGCCATCAGAAGTCGCATAAGGGCGGCGGGCTGCAGAGAGCACCCGGTCATAACCGGCAGGCCCGAGGGGCGGTTGGTGGGTGCGACCGTAGGTATGGTCAGACAGTACCATGTGAGCTACCGACTCGAACATCGGGACCTCCACATATTGACCCTGGCCAGTGCGCTCGCGGTACAAAAGAGACGACGTGACGGCGACCACCGCATTGAGCCCGGCCACCCTGTCGGCCACCGGCGTGGGCACATAGCGTGGCGGACCTTCCCCGCGTTGAAACAGGCCTGCAATGCCGCCCTGCCCTTGGATGAGATCATCGTAGGCCGCCTGTCCCGCATAGGGCCCACCGCTGCCATAGCCGGTCAGGGCGCAATAGATCAAGCTCGGCTTGAGCAGCCGCAAGTGCGCATCCGACAGCCCCAACCTTGCCGCCGCCTGCGGCCGGATGTTGTGGATGAAGACGTCACACCAAGCGACCATGCGCTCGACCACCCGGATCCCAGAGGCACGCTTGAGATCCAGAGCCACGCTGCGCTTGCCGCGATTCATGTTGAGGAAATTCGAACCCATGCTGGGCGTTCGCCCAGGACCTATGCCGCGCGTGGTGTCTCCACCTTGCGCCTCGATCTTGATCACCTCGGCGCCCATTTCAGCGAGCATCTGGGTGGCCGATGGCCCCATCAGCACGGAGGTCAGGTCAAGAATACGGATACCGTCAAGTGCGCCGGGCATGAAATACTCGCCTAAATGGCCACGGCGCCTTTGACAAAGAGCCGGGCTTGGTCATAATTTGCATGCAGAATAACATGCTGAAATCGCCATCGCAATCGATGCGCAGGGCCAGCAAACGACAGAGGGAGACCCATGAAAATCATCCGCAGCTGGCTGATCGCGCCGGCCAATCGCCCCACTTACCTGGCCAAATTTCCCAGCCTTGGGGCAGACTGCTCGGTCATGGACCTGGAAGACGGCACTCCCGAGCCCCTGAAGGCGGCCACTCGGGCCCAGTTGCCACAGATCGTCGAGCAACTGCGCGCGCAAGGAATGCGCAAAGACCTGCATCTGCGCGTCAATCACCCACGCAGCACCCACTACGCCCTGGATATTCAGGCCGCCGGACTGGCCGGGGTCGATGGCATCGCCATCCCCAAGCTAGGCAGCGTGGCTGAACTCAAGGCTGCAGTAGCTATGCTGGAGCCCCATGAGCAGCGCCTGGGGCGCCGTATCGACATCGTGGGCGGCATCGAGTCGGCCATGGGCGTGCTCAATGTCAGCGACATCGCATTTGCCGATGAACGTCTTGTGGCACTGTATTTTGGCGCGGAAGACTTCGCCACCGACCTGCTCGGCGCACGCCGTACCCAAAGCAATCTAGAGGTACTCTACGCGCGCTCACGGATCGTGTTGGCGGCCAAGGCGGCACGCATGTCGGCCATCGACCAAGGCGTGCTCGAAATCCACGACGATGAACGGTTCCGGGTTGACTGCGATGAGGCCCGCAACCTCGGTTACGACGGCAAGGTATGCCTCAATCCACGGCAGGTAGAACTGGCCAACCGGTTCTTCAGCCCGAATGCCGAGGAGATTGACTTTAGCCGGCGCTTGCTCGAGGCCGCCCGTCAGGCCGAAGCCCAGGGCATAGGCACCATCGATTTTGAGGGTCGCATGATCGACGGCCCCCTGATCAAGCGCTGCGAACATATCTTGGCGATGGCCAACGCACATCCACAATGAAGGAGTGAAACCATGAACAAAAAACTCGCTGGCGAAGTCGAACGCGCCAAGGCCCACTACATCAAGGTCCTGGGTGTTTTGCCCGAACCCATTCGTGCCATGGCCGAATATGCGCCGCAGGCCTTGGTGGCCTACCAGCACTTCAAGGACTATCTCTACCAGCCCGAGGGCCAGGCGGCCTTGGATCTCAAGACCAAGGAGCTGATTTATGTGGTGCTCGATACCGCCACGGGTAATCTGAGTGGGGCCAACAACCACCTGCGTGCCGCCGTCGACCAGGGGCTGACGGTGCCGGAACTGGCCGAGGCCATGATCCAAGTGATGAACGTCTGCGGCATCACAACCTTCGGGCAGACAGGCTACAAAGTCCTCGACGAGGCCAAACGTCTGACGGCCAAGAAGTCGAGTCCGCCAGCGCGCAAGGCCGGGGCGGGCCCAAAGACTGGCGCAGCACCATCGCGCCCGCGCCGCGCCAGCGGCAAGTCCGCCAAATGAACCAGTTCCCTGGTCACACCCGAAACCCTAAATGGCTGCTGAGTCCGAAGGAGACATCTATGAAGAAGTTGCTCGTCCGATCCATCCTAACGCTTTTGGGTCTGAGCGCGTGCATCACAGCCAGCGCGCAAACTGCAGCGCCGGCTTACCCCAATCGGCAGGTTCGCCTGATCGTCACCGGCACGCCGGGTCAGGGTACGGATGTCCTGTCCCGCCTGATCGCACAAAAGCTATCGGAACGGATCAACCAACAGGTCTTCGTCGAGAACAAGCCTGGCGCCGGCGGAAACATCGGCGCTGACTTCGTGGCCAAGGCCCCGGCCGACGGCTACACCTTGCTGATGGCTACCAACGCCACCCATGCGGCCAATGCGGCAATGTTCTCGAAGATGCCCTTTGACCCCCTGAAGGATTTTGCACCCATCTCCATGGTGGGCTTCCTACCCATGGTCTTAGTGGCCGCTCCCACAGTGCCCGCCACCTCGGTGCGCGCATTGATCGATGCAGCCCGCAGCAACCCAGGCTCGCTCAATGTGGCCATCCCCAGCACCTCGGCGCGCGTCATGCTGCAGATGTTCAACCAGTTGGCCAAGGTCGAACTCTTTCCCATCTCCTACAAAGGCAGCGGCCCCGCCTATACCGACCTGTTCGGCGGCCGGGTACAACTGACCTTCGACACGGTGGCCGCCGCACTGCCTCATGCCAATGCGGGCACCCTCAAGCCCTTGGCAGTGACCACGGGTCGGCGCTTCGAGGCTATGCCCGATGTACCCACCCTGGCCGAAGCCGGCCTGGCCGGCTTCGACCTCGCCCCCTGGAATGCGCTCATGGCACCTAAGGGCACGCCCCGGCCCATCGTGCAGTACCTCAGTACGCAGGTGCAGGCGGTGCTGGCCGATCCGGAACTGCGCAAGCGCCTGGTGGACCTGGGCATACAGGCGCAGGCGGGCACGCCCGAACAGCTTGAAGGCTTTGTGCAAGCCGAAGCCAAGAAATGGGGCGAACTGGTCCGTCAGGCCAAGATCACGGCCGATTGAAGCGGCTCACAGGAGCCGACGCAGCGCGGCCGTGGCCGTGGCCTTTTCAGCGAGATGCACGGCATTGCCTCTGGGCTAGCCTTCTGTGCTGGTGAGGCCGCTGATGATGAGAGCTGCCTCCTAGTAATACACAGCCAAGGAGATCCCACCATGAATGCACACCTGCGCACAACCGCCCTGCTGCTGGCCCTGGCCGCTGCTGGCGCCCAGGCCCAAACCTGGCCTGACAAGCCCATCAAGCTGCTCGCGCCCTCCTCGCCCGGGGGGCCGCCCGATGTCTATGCCCGGGCGCTGGCCGACCACATGAGCAAGGAGCTGGGACAGCCGGTGGTGGTGGAGAACCTGCCCGCGGCTGGCGGCATGATCGCCGCCCAACAGATGCTGCGCACAGCGGCCGACGGTTACACCCTGCTGGTCAACACCGCAGGCATGATGACCATCACCCCCAGCGCCAACCCGCGCGCTCAATACAAGCCGGCCGACTTCACCCAGATCTGCCAGGGTGTGGACGCAGCCCTGGTGCTCGCCGCCCATCCCCAGCTGGGCGCGAAAAGCATGAGCCAGCTCACCCAGTGGCTCAAAGCCCAAAAGACGCCCCCCTCTTATTCGTCCTACTCGGCGGGCTCGCCGGCGCATTTTCTCGGCCACCAGTTGGCCGAAGCGCTGAGCATCGAGATGACCCACATCCCCTACAAGAGCAGCCCGCCCCAGATCACCGACATGCTCAGCGCTACCGCGCCCCTGGGCTTTGTGCAGATCGCCACCGCAGCGCCCCATATTAGGGCGGGCAAGCTGCTGGCCTATGCCACCACCGGCGACAAGCGCGCGCCACAGTTGCCCGATTTGCCCACGGTGGCTGAGGTGGGTCTGCCGCAGCTGAGCACTTCGGTGTGGTTCGGCCTTTCAGGGCCCAAGAACCTGCCGCCGGCCATCACCCAGCGCCTGACTGCAGTGCATCAGCAAATGATGGCTACGCCTGAATTCAAGACCCGCATGAGCAGCGCCGGCCTGAACGCCACACCCGAGATATGCGGCAACGCCTGGCTCACAAAGATGAACCAGGAAGGCGAGCGCTGGGCTCGCGTGGTCAAGGCCACCGGATTTTCCGCACTCGATTGATGACGCAGTCGGCGCACTCTTGCAGGCTTGCGGTACACCGGAGCTCCGGGGAGTGAAGATGCGGACCGCACTGGCCTGCGCCCCCCACTTGCGTCCACCTTGCGTCCACCTTGCACCCCCCTTGCGCGCCAAAGAACAGACTACCATGGAGCCCAGAAACGCAGCTGGGCTGGCTGGCCTTTGAGCGCAGGGCCAGCCCAGCGATAGCGACGCTACAGATTCTTCACGGACACAGGAGACCCGGATGAAAGACCTGCAGACCGAGATGCTGCGCAGCGAGCGCGGCGCCATCATGGCCCTGGACAGCGCCGCCGACATCCTGCCGCACAACCGTGGATGCGATGTGCTCGTTACCGCCTCTTACATCGGCGTCTTGCCGGCCCGTCTGCTGCGCGAGCATCTGCCGCGTGCGGTCATCGGCTTTGACGGCGGGGTCGGTCCGCTGGGCGCGAACATGGCCGGCCTGTGGTACATGGAGGCGCTCAATATTCCGGCGGCGGCGGTCGATGTGATGAGCATCATCCTGGGTGACGGGGTTGACACCTACCGAAATGGCCGCATCAGCCACCTCAACCGGCCGGCGGCCGACTGTGGCGTGCAGGTCGGCATGGCCGCTCATGAGGCGGCCCGCTTGATGCTCGAACGCGACCCCGGTAATCCGGGCGCCTATCAGGTGACGAACCGGCGCGTCATGCATGAAACGCCCGAAGGCCGCCAGATCGTGGTCACCGACTCCATTGTGTTCGGCACCGAAGCCGACCGACGCAATGTGCTGGTGACGGCCGGGCACACCGGCCGCAGCGGCGCGCGCCACATCATCAATGTCCGGCCCTATGGCTTCATCTGCTCCGACGGCGGGCGGGGTCGCAACGATTCGGGCATGGCAGGACTGGCCATCACCGACCCCGAAGGCATTCCTGGAGCGACCGTCGATGGCCGCCTGGCACGCATGGGCGATGGCATGAGCACTTATGACGAGGGCATCATCAGCGCGGCCAGCGGCCTGGCCCAGGCCTGTGGCGTCCGCGTGGGCATGAGCGCGCGCGAGGCGGCTTTGCTGCTGGTGCAGCGCCAGCCGGCCTGAGCCAGCCTTGCATCAAAGCCGCATCAGAGCCGGTAGACCCGCTGGGCGGTGCCAGACAGGACCTGCTCGCGCTGGGCCTGGCTGAGCGGCGAGGCCAGGCGCTTGAAGGCGTTCCACAGGGCCGCATAGGTGCAGCCGCTGCGATCGACCGGAAAATTGCTTTCGAACATACAGCGCTCAGGCCCAAAGACCTCCAGGCAGGTCTCCCAATAGGGCTGCCAGGCCGCAGCCAGCGCCGCGGAATCGGGCGGCTGGGGCTGCTTGCGCCATTCGAAGCCAGGCAGGGGCATGGCCAGGCCGCCGAACTTGAGCGCCACATTCGGTAGGACGCCCAAGGGCTTGAGCGCCGCGCGCCAGGCCCGGAAGACCTGCTCACGCCGAAGGGCATAAGCACCCAGACCGATCGGTCCGCCGGCATGGTCGATCACGATGCTCAGATCCGGGCAGGCCCGGGCCAGCTCCAGCACATCGCCCAGCTGATGGAAATACACCCAGACATCCAGCGTCAGTCCGCGCTGCGCCAGCCGCGCCGCGCCGGCGTGCACCGCCGGCTCGCGCAGCATGCCAGGGTGGGTCGGGTAGGCACTGTGGATCGCCGGGTCGCTGTCATGGGCGGTGCTGTAGCGAATGCCGCGCAAGCGCCCCTCGGCCTGCTGGGCATGGGCCTCCAGCACCTCGTCGGCAGCATCACCGAGCGAGAGATCCGCATAGGCGATGATGCCCGCCGCGATGCGCCCCTGCGCTGACCGTGCCAGTTGCGCCACATGGGCGGTTTCACCGACTGGCCGCAGATGCTCGGGCCCGCTGTCCAGATAGTGCGAAAGGCATTCCACATAAACCGAGGACAGCAGGCGGTGGCCGCTGGCATCGGCCTCTGCCGCAAATTGGGCAGGCAGGTAGGTATGGCCTCCACGGTCCCAGAGGTGATGATGCGGATCCACAATGGGAAGCTGCGGATCCATGGCCGGCTCCTGGCTTTGGGCCAGCCATTGTTCCCAGCGGGTGAGCCGGTCTGGCGCTGGGGCTGTCGGCTGGCTCTGCATCATTGAGCGCCGCACACATCGCCACGCAGGCTCACAGAATCCGTCCCCCGTCGACCACCAGAGTCTGGCCATAGATGTAGCTGGCCAGGGGTGAAGCCAGAAACAGACAGGCGCCGGCCATGTCATCGGGCGTGCCCAGCCGGCCGGCCGGAATGCCCTCGAGCCGCTCGCGCAGCCGCTCTTCATTGGCGATGGTGACCTTGGTCAGCTTGGTGTCCACCAGGCCGGGCGCCACCCCATTGACCCGGATGCCCTGGCGGGCCCAGGCCTGGGCCAGTGTGGCCGTCAGGTGAATCGCGCCGGCCTTGGAGGCCGCATAAGCCGGGTTGCCCCGGGTGGCGCGCAGGCCACCGGCCGAAGACACCGTGATGATGCTGCCTTGGCGCCGCGCCAGCACCTCGCGGTATTTGACGGCGCAGGCCATGAGGCTGTTCAAGTTGAGCTCGATGATGCGCCGAAAGGTGTCCATCTCGAACTCCTTGCGGCCATAGGCCACCGTGCCTTGACACAGCACCAGCACATCGAGCTCCGTCGGCATCTCGGCCCGCGCCAGCGATGCCGCATCGGCCACATCCACCTGCGAGAAAAGCAGCCCCTGCAGGTCGCTGCCTGGCTCGGTCTGATAGTCCTCAGCCCGGGCGCGTGTGCCCCAGACATGGACATGGGCGCCTTGACGCCTGAAGCCCAGGGCGATGCCATTGCCGATGCCGCTGGAGCCGCCGACGACCAGCACGGTCTTGCCGCTGAAATCGAGCGGATGGCTTGGGGCTTGGGAAGCTGTGTTCATGGCCAGTCCTGGGTGGGGTCGGTCTCAGACCGGAGAGTGGGGGTCAAAGTTCGGCTGGCGCCTTTCTTCGTAGGCCTTGAGACCTTCAACCACATCGGGCCCGGAAAACCCGAGGATCTCCAGAGCCAGGGAATTTTCGAAGATGGGCCAGGCCATGTTCAGCCAGTTGTTCATGGACAGCTTGGTCCACCGGATCGCCGACGGCGAAGCCTTGCTCAGGTTGACCGCCACCTCCAGGGCAGTCTCCTGTAGCTTGTCGTCATCGACCACCCGCGAGATCAGCCCGATGCGCTCGGCCTCTTCAGCATACAGATGCTCGCCGCTCATCAGGTAGTACTTGGCCTTGGCCATGCCGCACAGCAGGGGCCAGATGATGGCAGCATGGTCGCCGGCGGCCACGCCCAGGCGCACATGGCCATCAACGATCTTGGCCGAACGGCCAGCAATGGTGATGTCCGAGAGCATGGCCGCGGCCAAGCCGCCGCCTGCAGCCGCACCGTTGATCGCTGAAATCAGGGGCTTGGAGAAATGCATCAGGTTCTTGACCAGATTGCGGCCATCCTTCCACATGCGGGCGCGCCATTCGAATTCATTGACCAGTTTTTGTTCCAGCTCGAAATCACCCCCGGCTGAAAAAGCCCGGCCCTCGCCGGTGAGGATGGCCACGCTGACCGAGGGATCATCCTCGATGTGCTGCCAGATCGTGGTCATGGCATGGTGGAAATCGAAGTCCATCGCGTTCATCTTGCCGCGCGACATGGTGATGCGCAGCACCCGATCGGCGGGCCGGTCCAGGCGCAGAGACTCGTAAGGGGGATAGGCGTAGGTCATGGAACACTTTCTTCGAGATAAGAGCGGGCCGGGCAAAGGCCGGTGGCCGATGGTAAAGTCAGACGGAGCTCGCGCGCCCCGGGCGTGCGCCCCCTGTGATTCACGCCTGCCACCGCAGCCCCTCGCCCATGAACGTCGGATTGGCCGTCAACCGCATCTGCCAACGCGCCCCTCACAGCCTGGCCCTCTTCGACGGCCAGCGCACCATGGACTATGCCACCTTGGAGGGCCGCAGCAACCGCCTGTCGCATCTGCTGCGTGGCACTTATGGCTTGGACGCGGGCGAGCGGGTGGCCTTGCTGGTGCACAACCGCATGGAGGTGGTCGAGGTGCTGGTGGGCGTGAGCAAGGCAGCCATGGTTTATGTCGGCCTGAACTTTCGCATGACCGAAGCCGAGCTCGATGCGGTGCTCAGCAATGCCCAGGCACGGCTGCTGATCACCGAGCCCGAGTTTCAGGCCATGGCCGAGCGTCTGGCGCAGGCCCATGGGCTGCGCCTGCTGGTGCTCGATGAGGGCGGCAGTTATGAGCCGGCACTGGCCGCTGCCAGCGCGGCGCTGGGCCCCTGGGCTGACGCTGCTTTTCCCAAGGACCCGTTTGCCATCGTCTACTCCAGCGGGACCACCGGCTTGCCCAAGGGCATCTTGTTCGACCATGCGGCGGCCCTGCAGCATGGTGCGGTGGCCTGCCTGGAGTATGAGATCACGGCCCAGTCTCGCTACCTGATCCAGATCCCGCACAGTTCCTGTGTCAACATCACCATGGTGCCGGCCCTGATGGCCGGGGCGGCGGTGGGATTTGCCGAAAGCCGCGGCTTCAACGGCTTTGCCCTGTGTGAGGTGGTGCAGCGCCATGCGGTCACGCACACCTTTCTGGTGCCGACCATGCTGGCCACCTTGCTCGAGCAGGACCCAGGGGATTTCCCGCAGCGCCTGGCTTCGATCACCACGCTCGGTTATGGCTCGGCGCCGATTCCGGCTGACCGGCTGCGCCAGTTGATCGAGCGCTACGGTCCCATCTTTATCCAGCTCTACGGCATGGCCGAGATCGCCTCCATCGGCACCTTGCTGCGCAAGCAAGATCATGTGGCCGCGCTCGGCGATAAGCCGCAGTTGCTGGCCTCTTGCGGCCAGCCGTCCTATGCCACCACGGTACGGGTGGTCGGAGCCGACGGCGCGTCCGTGGCCACCGGCGAGAGCGGCGAGATCGTCTTTGGCGGGCCGCACACCATGCTCGGCTATTTCCGCGAGCCCGAGCGCACCGCCAAGAGCCTGATCGGCGGCTGGCTGCATTCGGGCGATGTCGGGCGCATGGACGAGGACGGCTACTTTTACATCGTTGACCGCATCAAGGACCTGATCATCCGGGGCGGCCATAACCTGGCACCCAGCGAGGTCGAGACCGTGCTCTACCGCCATCCGGCCGTGCTCGATGCCGCCGTGGTCGGGACTCCGGACGACAAATGGGGCGAAGCCGTGCTGGCCCTGGTCACACTCAAGCCCGGCGCCACGGCCAGTGCCGATGAACTGCTCGCCATGTGCCGAGCCTCCAAGCTGTCGTCGATCAAGCAGCCCGAACGGGTGCAGATCATCGCCACCATGCCGCGCAACACCATAGGCAAGATTGACAAGAAGGCGCTGCGCGAGCCTTTCTGGGCCGGCCGCCGCAAGGTCTAAGACGGCTTTGGCAGACACCAGCACGGGCTCGGCAGTGCCCACACCGCAGCCCTGAGCGATCACCGGCGGGCCAGCAGCAGCGAAGCCGCCTGCGCCGCCGCCATGCCGACCTGCACGCCGGCGGCCCGGGCCAGGGCATTGCAGGCGCTGATGATGCCCTCGTGGTAGCTGCTCAGCCCGTCGCCCATGCGCGCCAGCCGCGCATCCACCGTCGCGCCGGCCAGCCCCTCTGACTCCACCATCGCCAGGCCGGCGATGCCCGCATCATCACGCCCCTTGCCGCCGTCGGAGCAGATGAAGCCGAAAGGTCGGGCCTTGAGCAAATAGGGCACGGCGCTGCGGCCGGTGTGCCCGGCCGTCACCAGCACATTGCGCACATCTTCCGGCAGGGCAAAGGCGATCGAGTCGGTGCACACCACCTGCCGGCCGTCGGCCGCCGTCTCCATGACGGTGCGGTTGGTCACCTCGCTGGCCAGCAGCTGGGCCGGCTCACGCTCGAGCATGGCCAAGGCCGCCTCGCGCACGGGCATGCCCAGGCGCACACCGCAATCGGTCGCCGGGCGGTTGGCAAAACTGATGCGGCCTTGCTGATACAGGTCCACGCCATCGCCCAGGCGCACGCCCATCACATCGGCGGTCGCCGCCGCAATGTTCAGGGCCTCCAGGTACCACAGGCCAGCCACCGAGGCGCCGGCCGGGCCAACGCCGCAGTCGATGCCGATGGCCCCCCGCGGGCCTTGCGCGGCAATGAAGCGCGCCGGCAGCACGCCGCAGTAAGAGGCATTGACGACCACGTCGCGGCCGCGGTTGTACTCGCCGACGTCATAGGCCGAATCCATGGCCATGATGCGGCCCCGTGAGCCTGCATAGAGTTCGGTTTGCGCGCCCATGGTCAGAGCAGGGTCTCGCCGCCGTCGGGCACGGTGGTGGTTCCGGTCATGAAGCCGGCGTCATCGGAGAGCAGGAAACACACCGGTCCAGCAATGTCCTCGGCCTCACCCACCCGCTTGAGCATGTTCAGGCTGGCGGCCTGTGCCGTGCCCTTGTCCATGTCGCCGCCGCCACGCATCTTCCACAGCGGTTCGGTCATGCCGGTGCGGATGCGCCCCGGCGCCACCACATTGACCCGCACCAGGGGCGCGGCCTCCATCGCCAGTTGGCGGGTGAATCCGGCAATCGCACTCTTGGCCGCGCCATAGGGGGCATTAAAGGGTTGCGCCACGATGGCCGCGATCGAGGCCACATTGACGATGGCGCCGCCGCCCTGGGCACGCATGATGGGCAGCACGTTCTTGCACACCAAAAAAGTGCCGCCCACATGAACGCCCATCATGCGGTTCCAGCGCTCGAGTGTCCACTCCTCGATGGGGCCGAAATCGGCATGACCGGCGGCATTGAAGGCCGCATCAATGCGGCCTAAGGTCTTCATGGCCGCAGCCACTGCATCGCGCACGCCCTCTTCGCTGGCCACATCGCAGGCCAGGCCGATCGCGCCCGGCAATTGCGCGGCCACCGCCTGCGCCTTGTCGCCGTCGATGTCGAGCAGGACCACCCGCCCGCCCTCCTGCGTATAACGGCGCGCGACGGCAGCGGCAAGCCCCGAGCCTGCACCCGTGGCCAGTAAGACCTTGCCCTCAAAACGTTTTGTCATCGTCGATTCCCATGGTCAAAAGAGAAAGTGCGGCGGCCTCAGCCCGCCTGGCTGGCAAAGAAGGACAGCAGGGCCTGGGCGGTTTGCGGGGCGGCATGCTCTGGGAACCAATGCCCCCCGGGGACCGTGCCCACACGCAGATCGGCGCAGCGCGCGCGCCAGGCCGCCTCGATGTCCATGAGCGTACACATCAGCCCGTTGGCCCCCCACAGGGCCAGCGTCGGACAGGCCAGCCGGATATGCAGATCGGCCTCATCATGGTCCAGATCTATGCTCGCCCCGGCACGGTAGTCGCAGCAGGAGGCATGGATCATGGCCGGGTCCCGCCAGCAGCGCCGGTACTCGGCCAGCATTTGCGGATCGAAGCTATCCAGCCCCTTACCGCCGACCGCCACCAGGCAGCTCTCGAAATAAAAGTCCGGATCGGCGCCAATCAGGCGCTCGGGATAAGGCGCCGGCTGCGGCAGAAAATACCACTGCCAGTAGGTCTGCGCGATCTTCTTGTTGGTCTGGTGGTACAGGGCATGGGTAGGCACCAGGTCCAGCACCGTCAATGAGCGCACCTGCTGCGGCCAGTCCAGTGCCATGCGGTGGGCCACGCGGCCGCCCCGGTCATGGCCCACCACATGAAAGCGCTCATGGCCCAGGGCCCGCATCAGGCCCACCTGGTCGGCCGCCATTGCACGGAAGGCGTAATTGGAATGATCGGGCAGGCCAGCGGGCTTGGAGGAGTCGCCATAGCCGCGCAGGTCGGCGCAGACCACGGTGTGTTTTTCAGCCAGCAGCGGTGCGAGCAGGGCCCATTCGGACAGGGTCTGCGGATAGCCGTGCAGCAGCAGGACCGGATCGCCCTGGCCCCCTGAGACGCAGTGGATGCTGAGCTCACCGACCTGCACATGACGACGCTCAAAGCCTTCGAACAATGCCATTGCTGTGCCCGCTGCTCAGGCCAGGGTGGAGCGAAACATCAGCCGCCGGTTCTCTGGCAGGTCCAAGGCGTCAAAGTCGTAGTCGATGGGCGCGTAGTGCATGGCGCAGCGGTTGTCCCAGAAGATGATGTCGCCCGGTGCCCAGCGGTGGCGGTAGGTGTGCGCCGGGCGCGCGCTCAGCTGGAACAAATAGTCCAGCAGCGGGGCGCTTTCGGCCACGGTCCAGCCTTCGAAATGGTCCACCATCTGCTCGCTCACGTACAGGGCCAGCCGGCCAGAATCCTCGTGCCGGCGCAGTACCGGATGGAAGGTGCCGCTGAGTTCCTCCAGCTCTCCCTCCTTCACGCTGGAAAAAGGCCGACGACCCGTGCCCGCCAGGGTGCGCGAGCTAAAGAGCGAGTGAAAGGCCCGCATCGAGCCCAGCGTGGCCCGCAGCCCATCTGAGAGGGCCTCACAAGCCTGGTACATATTGGCAAACATGGTGTCGCCGCCGAACGCTGGCGCATGAACACAACGCAGCAGCGAGGCGCGAGCAGGCACAGGCATGAAGGACTGGTCCGAATGCCATTGCTGGGCGGCGTTTTCGGTTTCGGAGCGCTTGCCGTCGGTCTTGATGTTGGTGACCTTAAAGAGGTCGGGGTAGCCTGGCGGCGCATGCCTGCCCAGCAGACCGGTCTTGGCCAGCGGGCCGAAGCGACGGGTGAAGTTCAGGTGCTGGTCATGATCCAGCTGCTGCTGGCGAAACAGCAAGATGCCACGCTCGCCCAGCAGCTGCCAGAGCGCCTCGATGGTGGATTCGGAGATGTCTTCGGAGCGGGTCAAATCCAGGCCGTCGACCTGGCTGCCGGTGCGCCACGACAGCGGCTGCACCTTCAGGCCCGCCTGCTCCAAAATGGCCTGGGCCTGCATCTCTTGGGTGGGGGCGTTCATGGTGCAGGCCTTCAGGCCCTCAGGCCAGGGTGGAGCGGAACATGAGGCGGTGATTTTCGGGCCGGTCCATGCCCGCAAAATCGTAGTCCAGCGGCGCATAGTGCTGGGTGCAGCGGTTGTCCCAGGCGATCAGATCGCCCGGCTGCCAGCGGTGGCGATAGGTGTGGGCCGGATGCTCGATCAAGTGGCACAGGTGGTCGAGCAGCGGCTTGCTTTCAGCCACGGTCCAGCCTTCGAAATGGTCCACCATCTGGTCGTTGATGTAGAGCACCTTGCGGCCGGTGTCCGGATGGGTCATGACCACCGGATGCCAGGCACCCTCGACCCGTGCCGCTTCCTCGGCGGTCATGGGTTTGCGGTTGCTCATCACCAGGCAGCGGGTATTGAACAGGGTGTGGAAGGCGCGCAGCGTGCCCAGTGTGGCTTTCAGGCCATCGGACAAGCTGTCGTAGACCGCGTACATACTGGAGAACATGGTGTCGCCACCGAATTGCGGCGCAATCTCGCAGCGCAGCATCGAGGCGCGTGCCGGCACCGGCAGAAAGGACTGGTCGGTATGCCACTGCTGGGCGGCGTTCTCCGTTTCGGAGCGCTGCCCATTGGACTTGATGTTGGTCACCGTGAACAGGTCCGGGTAGCCCGGCGGCGCGTAGCGGCTGGTCATGCCGGTGTCCGCCAGGGGGCCAAAGCGCCGGGTGAAAGCCAAGTGCTGCTCATGGTTGAGGCCCTGGCCGCGAAACAGCAAGATGCCGCGCTCACCGAGCAAGCGCCACAGGGCAGAGATGGTCTCCTGCGGGATGCCTTCGCTATGCCTGAGGTCCAGGCCGCTGACCTCGGTGCCCAGGCGCCAGGACAGTGGCTTGGTCTGTAGGCCGGCAATTTCCTCGGTCGTGGAAGCGGCTGAAGCTGGCGAGGTGGCTTGCAACATGTCGGTCCCTTTCGTCGCTCAGTGGGCCGGTCGCGCAATGACGCGCTGGCCGTCGAAGTTGTCCCGGCCTTTGCGCCGGATCAGATCCCAGGTCACATCCAGGTAATTGGCGCGCGCCAGCACCGCCTTCATTTCGGCGCACAAATGCTCAGGCATCTGCGGTGCGTCGGCCGGCAAAGTGACATCAAGCCTGGCCGCATAGTCGAGCGTCACATGCAAGGCGCTGGCAGCGGCCAGACTAGCCCCGAAGGTGATGGCGCCGTGCCAGGGAATGATGATGGCAATGTCGCTGTCCTTGAGGGCCGGGCCGATGGCCGAAAAATCATCGCTGGGGCTGACGCAGGTGCGCTGGTCGAAATAGGTGCACAGATTGTGCAAATTACGCACCGACCGGCCGAAGGCGGACTGCGCCGTGATCCAGAAACCATGGGTGTGGACGATGGCGTTGACGTCCGGGCGCTGCTTGTAGATGCCGTGGTGGAAGGTCTGCCCCAGGCTGACCAGGGTCTCGCATTCCAGCACGTTCCCGTCGAAGTCCAACAGGGCGATGTCCTGCAGACGCATTTCCTCGAAGGTCTTGTCGAAGGCATTGATGTAGAACTTGCGTTCCCCAGGCACGCGCACCGACACATGGCCACCGATCGAGGGGCCGAGCCCGTAGGCGGCCAAGCCGCGAACCGCTTCCAACACCTGCTGACGTAAATCCTGATCGCTCATGGTCTGGCCTCCTCGGTGTGCGGACGGTGCTAGTGCGGCGCAGACTGCGCTGCCTTGGGCTGGGCCCGTCCCAGGTAATGGGCGATGACCTCGGGGTCTTCGGCCAACGTCGCGCTGGCGCCCTGGTGGACTACCTTGCCTTGCTCGAGCACATAGGCCCGGCTGGTGGCGCGCAGGGCGGCCCGCGCGTTTTGCTCGACCAGCAAGATCGTCAGGCCTTCCTTGTTGAGCTCGCGCAGCGCGCCGAGCACCTGCCTGGCCAGCAGGGGTGACAGGCCCAGGCTGGGCTCGTCGAGCAGCAGCATCCGCGGCGCGCCCATCAGGGCCCGGCCGATGGCCAGCATCTGCTGCTGACCACCCGACAGCGAGCCGGCGCGTTGTTGCCCACGCTCCTCGAGGATGGGAAAGAGGCTATAGATGCGGCGCAGGTCATGGGTGGGCGCGCGTCCGTGCAGGGCGGTCACACCCAGCTGCAGGTTCTCCAGCACCGTCAGGTCACCCAGGATCTGGCGTCCTTCGGGGACCTGCAGCAGTCCGGCCCTTGATGTGCGAAAAGCCGCCTGGCCCTGGATAGGGCGGCCCTCAAGCTCGATGCTGCCGCTGCTGGCGCCCACCAGTCCGCTGATGCAATTAAGCAAGGTCGACTTGCCAGCGCCGTTGGGGCCGATGATGGCCACCATATCGCCCTCGGAGACCTTGAGCGTGACCCCGTGCAGCACTTCGTTGCCACCATAGCCGGCATGCAGACCGCTGACCTCAAGCATCGTCGGAGTCTCCCAGATAAGCTTTGATCACCAACGGGTCATTGATCACCTGCTCGGCGCTGCCCTGCGCGATCAACTGGCCGCTGTCGAGCACGTAGACGTAGTCGCAGAGATTGGTGACGAAGCGCATGTTGTGCTCGATCAGGAACACGGCCATACCTTTGCCCTCGGTGGCCAGCGCGCGGAAAATCTCCCCGAGCTTGGCGGACTCCACATCGTTGATGCCAGCCACGGGCTCGTCGAGCAACAACACATCGGGCTGCAGCGCCAACGCCCGCATCATCTCCACCCGACGCTGGTCGCCGTAGGACAGGGTGCCGGCGGGATAGTCGGCGTAGCGGGTCATGCCAAAGCGCTCGAGCAGCACATACGCTTCGTCGCGAAAACGCCGGGTCTCCGCCCGCGAAGACGGCAGACCAAACATCTGCGCGATCAAAGAGGTCTTCTGCAACCTGTACATGCCGATCATCACATTGGCCAGCACGGTCGCGTCGGGCAGCAGGCGGATGGTCTGGAAGGTGCGCGCCATACCGGCGCGCGCCACCTCGTGCCGGGAGGCCTCGGTCAGGTCGATGTCGCCAAACCGGATGCTGCCGCCGCTGAGCTTGTAGACCCCGGTGATCAGGTTCACCACCGTGGTCTTGCCAGCGCCGTTGGGCCCGATCAGGCCGGTGATCTTGCCATGGGCGATTTCCATGTCGAAGGGAGAGACGGCCTGCAAGCCGCCAAAGCGCTTGCTCACGCCCTTGAGAGTCAGCGTGCTCATCAGGACCCCGCTTTCTGAGGCAGCATGCCCTGGCGCGCCAGACGGCGGTTGCGCAGACTCATCATGATGCTGTCAAACACGCCAAAGGGCAGGAAGGCCATGACCAGCACCAACAGCAGCCCATAGACCGCCTGCCGGTACTGCGCCAGCGGCCGGAAGATTTCAGGCAACAGCACCAGGATGGTCACCCCGACCAGTGGGCCGAACACCGTGCGCCGTCCGCCCAGCACCACCGCCGACAAGGTGCCAATGAGGATGCTAAAGCCGAACTGCTCGGCGGTCAGGCTGAAGTTGCGCAACGCGTCCAGGCTGCCGAACAAACCCGCGATGGCCCCCGACAGGGCAAAGGACAGAATGTGGTAACGCGTCGGATTGACACCCAGGGAGGCCGCCACCGCCGGGTCCTGGCGCATGGCGTCAAAAGCCCGGCCTATGCCCCCTCGGCCGAGGATGATCAGCAGCGCCATGGTGATCACCATGGCAAAAAAGAGCATCCATGGCGTGACCACCCGTGGGATGTTGTGAAATCCCAGCGGTCCCCCGGTGAGGTTCTCCAAATACAGGATCAGGGCCACCACCACCTCGACGAAGGCCAGGGATGCGATGGCCTGGTAGACGCCGCGCAGGCGGGCCAGCGGCATGGCCAGCAGCAAACCGGCCAAAAGACCGAGCATGGTGCCCATGGCCACGGCAGCGGCCGGATGCAAGCCCTGCTTGACCGTCAGGATAGCCGCGCAATAGGCGCCCAGGGCGGCAAAGCCGGAGCTGGCCACAGAAAATGTACCGGCCCGAAAGACAATGGCCTGGCTCAGGGCGTAGCCGGTACCGATGAAAATCAGGTCCAGCAGCGGAAGGTGGGGCGCAAACAGTTCCATCATGGCAGATCGGCCCGGCGCTTACACGCGCTTGGTAGGAGACTCCAGCACGGCCTGCGCAAACAGGCCGTCCGGACGAATCATGAGAATCACAAACAGGAGCATGAAGATCACCGCATCGACCAACAGCGAGGGCAGGTAGGCGGCCGACAAGGACTGCAGCAGACCCAGCACCAGGCCGCCGATCAGCGCGCCGGGCACGCTGCCCAAGCCGCCGATGATGATGGCCACAAAGGCCTTGAGCAAGAATGGCTCGCCCATCAGGAACTGCACCGCATTGAAGGCCAGTCCGACCATCACGCCGGCCGCTCCGGCCAACGCACCCGAGAGGAAAAAGGTCTGGTAGAAGATCGCGTCGGGATTGACGCCCAGCAGCTGCGCAGCGCGGTAGTTGCCGGCCACGGCCCGGATCTGACGACCCTGCGCCGTGCGGTAAAGGTAGAAGGCCAGCAATCCCACGCCGAGCACGGCCACGCCCAGCATGAGCAGCTGCAACATGGTCACGCGCAGGCCCAGCACCACGATCGCATCGGGCGACACCGTGCCAAAGGGAAAGCGCATGGTCTCGGTCTTGGAGACATATTGACCGATGCTCAAGACAATGAGACCGGCCCCGATGCTGGAGATGATGGAGGCGAGCTCCGCGTCCGCCAGCGCCAGCTTGCGCAGCGGCTTGAAGGCGATCACCTCGATGAGGATGGACACCAGACCGGCGGCCACCATGGCCACCGGCAGGGCAAACCACAGCGGCATGCCGGCGCGCACGGTGTACAGGCCGATGAAGGCGCCCGTCATGAATACCGCGCCGTGCGCCATGTTCATGATGCGGTGAATGCCGAAAATGAGCGTAAAGCCCAGCGCAAAAAGCGCATAGACACCGCCCAAGACCAGCCCGTTGAGTAATTGCTGAGCAATCATGGTCTGCTGCCTTGCCATTGAAGCCCGCGGCCTGAGCCGCAGGCGATCATCCCGTCAGTCTTCTTATTGAGGGGCGACGACGAACTTGCCGTCCTTGACCATCAGGAAGCTCGAACCATAGGTCGGGATGCGGTCCACATAGCTGTACCTGCCCGTGCCCACAACCACAGGCACGTCCTTGGTCCTGGTCAGCGCGTCGCGGATGCGCTCACGGGTGGGGTTCGGGCCTGCGGCCTTGACGGCGTGCGCCACCACCATCATGTAGCTGTAGCCAAGAGCGGCCCAGTTGTCGGCGTCCTTGCCGGTTTTAGCTTTGTAGGCCGCGGCGAAAGCTTGCGAGGCCGGGGTGTTGCCGCCCGGGGTCCAGTCGGAGTTGAAGACCAAGCCTTCCACCGCCGCGCCGCCGATCGAGATCAGCTGCGGCGAGGACAGACCGGTCTGGCCAATCAGCTTGACGCTGGCCGGCAGGCCCGCTTGCTTGAGCTGGATGGCCAGGTTCGCAGCCGAGGGGCCCAGCGTGAACAGCACCACGCAATCGGGCTTGGCAGCCACGATGCGGGTAGCGATGGTGGAGAAGTCCGAATCGGCCTGCTTGATGCCGGTGCGGTCGACAAACTTCATGCCACGCTTTTGGGTGTGCTCTACGAAAAGGCGCTCCAGATCGACATAGGCCTCGTTGTCAGAAAAACGGATGGTCGCGCAGGAGCGGACCTTGGCCACGTCCATGGCGTAATCGCCCAACTGCGGCATGGTGATGGACGGCGGCTGGGCAGAGATAAAACCCCAAGGCCCGGCATTGAGCATGCTCACCGCATTGGTCATGGCCTTCATACCAATCTTGGCATCATTGGCCACACCGGCCGAGGGAATGGCTTCCACTGCGGTGGTGGGCCCCAAAATGAACAACACGCTGGGATCGGCGGCATAGCGCGTGATGGCGGCCATGGCCTGCGCGCGTGCGGACGCGCTGTCTGCCACCTCGACAACAATGCGGTCGTTGCCCAGGAACTTGCTCGCATTGAGCTCGTCGGCGGCGAACCTCATGCCCTCGGAAGCCGGCACGCCGACAAACGATGCGACGCCGGTGAGCGCCTGCAAGATCACGATCTTGCGGTCGGCGGCCAGCGAGGCCTGAGTGGCCAACCCCAGAGCGGAAAAGAGGGCCAGACTGTACAGATTGCGGCGAAAAGAGGTCATGTTGCTTGTCTCCCGATGATGGTTAGTGACCGAATTTTTATACTGGCCATACGGTACAGGTATATTGGCCGATAAGTCAACCCGGATTACGCGTAGTCGATGTACAGCACCGGCCTGGGACCGCTGGAGATGTACTCGGCCAGCACGTCGCCCTGCACCGTCACATGGCCGCGCATCAGGGTGTAGACCTCATCGGCCTTACTGGCTGACAGCAGTTCCAGGATGTGCCGATGGTCGTCGTTATTGGCCTCGGGTCGCCCCTGGGCCCGCAACTGGAACATGCGGTAAGGGTTCATGCGCACTGCGAGATTGCGGGTGATGTCGAACAACACATCATTGTGTGCAGCCCGCCACAGGGCCAGGTGAAAACGAGCGCCCTGGCGACCAAATTCATCCTGGTCGTTCTTGGCCAGGGCGGCCTCGGACAGGCGCTGGATCTCCGTCAGATTGCGCAGCTCGGCTTCGGTGATGCGGCGCGCGGCAATGCGGGCGCAAGTGGCTTCCAATTCGGAAAGGGTCTCGAAAGACTGGATCAGCCGACGCAGATCCAAGGGGGCCACCACCGCCCGCTGGCGGGACGGTTTTTCGACCAGGCCCGCCTCGATGAGCTGCAAAAGGGCCTCTCGAACGGGCGTGCGGGAGACCGAGAACCGCTTGGCAATCAGATCCTCGTCCAGGGGAGAGTCGGGCGGCAAGCGGCCTGTAAAGATGTCCCTCTCGATCGCGCTGCGAACAATCTCACACTGGGTGAGCTTGGGCGTGTCGCCGCTCTTGAGCCGCCCCCGGGCGGGCGACGCAGGGAGAGCCGCGGGCCTCTCCTCGGCCGCCGAGGCGGCGGAAACCGCTTTTTTTGACTTCATGAGTCCTCCCTGAATATATTTTTCTTAGACTTGATTTATAAAAGATACGCTATCATGGATTAAGCGCGTGGTCGATTGTGAGTCAATCTCCTCCCAAAACGCTAGATCAGATGCTAACTTTTCCGCCTTTCGAGCCGCACTTCCCGCGCAAGCGCTGGACCCTCCCTCAGGTGTTGGAGCAGCAGGCCAGGGTGTATCCCAAGCGCCCCTTTCTTTCATGGACCGACGCTGGGCCGACATGGACATTCAGCCAGACCAACGAGCAGGTCAACCGCCTGGCGCATGGCTTGGCCGCGTTCGGGGTACGCCAGCACGAGCGCGTCTGCATCCTGCTGCCCAATTGCCCTGAATTCATCTTTGCCTGGTTCGCGCTCAATAAACTGGGCGCGGTCGAGGTGGCCATCAGCGATGCCTACAAGGGCAGCTTCTTAGCCCATCCGCTGGCATTGGCTCAGGCACGCATCCTGGTGACCACCGCCCGTCTGGCCGAACGGCTGCGTGACATCGAAGACGAGATTGCGATCACCGACCTGATCCTGGTCGACGAGCCCGACAGCGAGCCAGCACCGCAGGCGCCGCCTTTCAAGAAAATGCGCCTGCACCGATTGGCCGATCTGTACGCGCCGCAGGACCACAACCCGGGTGTCTTGGTCAGCACCAGCGATGCAGCAGCCGTGTTGCTGACCTCGGGCACCACCGGGCCCTCCAAGGGCGTGGTGATGCCCCATTCGCAGTTTTACTTCTTCGCGGAAGAAGATGTGCAACTGATGCAACTGGGCCCAGACGATGTCTATATGACGGGGTTTCCGCTGTTTCACGGCAATGCGCAGTTCCTCACCGTCTACCCCTGCCTGATCGCCGGCGCGCACTGTGTGCTCTATCCGCGCTTTAGCGCCTCGGACTGGGCCGGACGTGCCCGCCGCAGCGGCGCGACGGTGACCAACCTCCTGGGCGCAACCATGGCCTTCATCAGCGCCCAGCCGCCCTCGCCTGACGACCGTGCACACAAGCTGCGCTGCATCTATGCCGCGCCCTTGTCGGTCGACCTGGCCGGCCCCTTCACCGAGCGCTTCGGCCCGATTCAATTCGTCGATGGCTTTGGACAGACCGAGATTTCCAATGTCTTCATGACCCCGCCGGGTGCGCCGCGGCCGCCGGGCGCCAGTGGCGTCTTGGTCGACCAATGGTTCGAAGTCCGTTTGGCCGACCCGGAGACGGGCGAGCCTGTGCCTGAGGGCCAGGTTGGCGAATTGTTGGTACGCCACAAGCATCCGGGCATCATTTCCACCGAATACCTGGGCATGCCGGACAAGACCATTGAGTCCAGGCGTGACCTGTGGTTCCACACCGGCGATGCGCTCAGGCGTGATGCGCAGGGCTGGTACTACTTTGTCGACAGGGTCAAGGATGCGCTGCGCCGCCGCGGCGAAAACATCTCTTCCTTCGAAGTTGAGGCGGTGCTGCGCAGCCACGCGAGCGTGGCCGACTGCGCGGTCATTGGTGTACCGGCCGACCAGCAAGCCGGCGAGGACGAGGTCATGGCCTTCCTCGTGCCCCGCGACGGCGCTGAGCTGGACTATGAACAGATCTGGGCCTGGTGCGAGGCCCGCATGCCTGCTTTCATGGTGCCGCGCTACCTGGAAGCCATGGCTGAACTGCCCCGCACACCCACCGAAAAGGTGCGCAAGAAGCAGTTGCGCGAGCAAGGCGTGGGGCCGCGCACCCGCGACCGCACGCGCCCCTGAGAACCCCGCGAAGACCGAGCATGAGCACCCCAGCCCCAACGGTATTGATGGACCTGCATGGCCAGGTCGCTGTGATCACCCTGAACCGACCGGAGGTCGGCAACGCCTTCAACGAGGAGGTGCGGCATCGCCTGCCTGAACTTTTGGAAGGCCTGGACAAGGATGAGCGCTGTGCGGCCATCCTGCTGTGCGGCGCGGGCGAGCGTGGCTTTTGCGTCGGCGCCGACATCAAGGAGCAGCGGGTGATCGGCAGCTCGGTGCAGGAACGTCGCCGACTGCGCGACAACGCCTGGATCGACAGAGTGGCCCATGTTTCCAAGCCAGTGATTGCCGCCATCCATGGCTATTGCCTCGGTGGCGGGCTGGAGCTGGCGCTGGCCTGCGACATCCGGGTGGCTGCCAAAGATGCAGTCTTCAGCCTGCCCGAGACCGGGCTTGGACTGATTCCCGGCGGCGGCGGCACGCAGCGTCTGCCCCGGGTGATCGGGCTGGGCCGTGCCCTCGACCTGATGCTCAGCGGTGACCGCATCGATGCAGCGCAGGCCCATGCGATGGGCCTGGTCAGCCGGCTTTGCGAGGACCGTGACAGCCTCTTGGTGCAAGCGCGTACGCTGGCCGAGCGCATCGCGGCCCGCCCGCCTACCGCCACCGCCTACGCCAAAGAGGCCGCCAAGTCCGGCATGGAGCTGGATCTGCAGGCCGGCCTGACGCTCGAAAAATCCCTTTTCGCGCTGCTGATGGCTACCGAGGACCGGGCCGAAGCTGCGCTGGCATTCAAGGAAAAACGGCCGCCCCAATTTAAAGGCCGATGAAGGAGGAGACCGCATGAACCCCGAAAAAACCGTCGTCGTGGTGGGCGCTGGCCTGATGGGCAGGGGCATCGCCCATGCCTTTGCCGCCACCGGCCACACCGTGACCCTGGTCGACACCCAAGCCCAGGCCCTGGAGCGGGCGCGGCAGACCATCGAGAAAATCCTGGCCGACGGCGTGCGCCTGGGCAAGAGCAGCCAAGACGATGCCAGCGCCGCCCTCGCCCGTCTGCACAGCTCAAGCGGCCTTGATGCCGCGCCCGAGCATGCTGGCCTGGTCATCGAGACCGCCACCGAGAAGATGGATATCAAGCAGGCCATCGTGCGCGAGGCGGAAAGCCGCTTTGGCGATGACACGGTGATCGCCACCAATACCTCGGCACTGAGCATCACCGAGATCGCCAGCGTAGCCCGCCTGCCGGGCCGCGTGATCGGCATGCACTTTTTCAATCCGGTGCACAAGATGAAGCTGGTAGAAATCGTGCGTGGCCTGGAGACCAGCGCGCAGACCGTGGCCAAGGCCCGCCAGTGGTCAGACGCGATCGGCAAGACCTCGATCGAGGTCAATGAGGCGCCCGGCTTTACCACCAGCCGCATCTCGGCCCTGCTGGGCAATGAAGCCATGTACATGCTGGCCGAGGGCGTGGCCAGCGCCGAGGACATCGATACCTCGCTGCGCATGGCTTTCAACCATCCGATGGGCCCGCTCGAACTGGGGGACCTGACCGGCTGGGACACCCGTCTGTCCGTGCTGCAGTACCTGCACCAGACCCTGGGCGAGAAATTCAGGCCCTGCCCGCTGATCATCAAACTCGTCAAGTCAGGGCGCCACGGCCGCAAAACCGGCCGGGGAATCTATGAATACGATGACAAGGGCGTGCGCATCCCCAACTCTGGAGTGAGGCCTTTCTGATGGCAAACGTGGTCATTGTCGAAGCCGCGCGCACGCCGGTGGGTCGTTTCCGGGGCGGGCTCAAGGATGTGCGGGCCGATCACCTGGGCGCGGCGGTGCTGGGCGCGCTGGTCGAGCGCGCGGGGCTGGCGCCGCAGCAAGTCGATGACGTGGTCTTCGGCTGCGTCTCGCAGGTCGGCGAGCAATGCGGCAACATCGCGCGCACCGCGCTGCTGTCGGCCGGCTGGCCCGAGTCCATCCCTGGCATGACGGTGGACCGCAAGTGCGGCTCCTCCGAGGCGGCGGTTCACGTGGCCATCGGCTCGCTCGCCGCTGGCCAGGCCGACGTGGTGATCGCCGGCGGGGCCGAAAGCATGACGCGGGTGCCCATGGGCGGCAACCGGGATGTGCATGGCAAGCCCTTTGGCTGGCGGCTTAATGAGCGCTTTGCCCTGACCTCGCAGGGCGAGGCCGCCGAGCGGCTGTGCGACCTCTGGCAACTCGACCGGGCGGCGCTGGACGACTACGCCATCGAGAGCCACGGCCGCGCCGCCCGCGCGGCCGACGCCGGCCACTTCGACCGCGAGATCGTGCCGGTGTCGCTGGCCGACTGGAGCGAGCGCGAATCAGGTGCCGAAGGCGTGCTCAGCCGGGACGAGACCATCCGCCGCGACACCAGCCGCGAAAAGCTGGGCACCCTCAAGACCAGTTTCCGGCCGGAGGGCGGGCGCGTGACGGCGGGCAATGCCTCGCAGATTTCCGACGGCGCGGCCGCCCTGCTGCTTGCGCGCGAAGACCATGCGCGCAAGCTCGGCCTGCGCGCCCGCGCGCGCATCGTCGCCAGCGCCACCGTCGGCTCGGACCCGGTGCTCATGCTCACCGGCCCGATTGCCGCCACGCGCAAGGTGCTCGAGCGCGCCGGCCTGCGGCTGGACGACATCGACCTGTTCGAGGTCAATGAAGCCTTCGCGCCCGTGCCCATGGTGTGGATGCGCGAGTTCGGCGTGGGCCACGAACGTCTGAACGTCAACGGCGGAGCGATCGCGCTCGGCCACCCCCTGGGCGGCAGCGGCGCGCGCATCATGACCACGCTGCTGCACGAGATGGAGCGCCGCCAGGTCCGTTACGGCCTGCAGGCGATCTGCTGCGCCGGTGGCCTGGGCACGGCCACCATCATCGAACGTCTGGGCTGACAGCGATGCAAACCGTCACTGTCGGCCACGCCGGGCTGCGCAGCAGCGCCATCGGCCTGGGCTGCATGGGCATGTCCGAGTTTTACGGGCAGGCCGATGATGCCCAGTCGCTGCGCACCCTGGAGCGCGCTTTCGAACTGGGCGTAACCCACTACGACACCTCCAATGTCTATGGCCGTGGTCACAATGAACGCCTGCTGTCGGGCTTTCTCAAGGGCCGGCGCGACGCCATCATGCTGTCGAGTAAGTTCGGCGTGGTGCGCGACCCCGACGGCCCCTCCGGCAGCACCTACGACCGCGGCATCGATAATTCGCCGGCCTACATGCGCCAGTGCCTGGAAGAATCGCTGGCGCGGCTGGATGTGGATTGCATCGATCTCTACTACGTCCACCGGGCCGACCCGAACGTGCCTATCGAGGAGACGGCCGGCGCGCTGGCCGATCTGGTGCGCGCCGGCAAGATCCGCGGCTACGGCCTGTCCGAGGTCTCGGCCGATCTGCTGCGCCGCGCCCACACAGTGCATCCGGTGTCGGCCATCCAGTCCGAGTACTCGCTGTGGACGCGCGAGCCCGAGCTCGACGTGCTGCCCACCTGCCAGGAGCTGGGCATCCGCTTCATCGCCTACAGCCCGCTCGGTCGCGGCTTTCTGACCGGTGCCATTGCCAATGCGCAGCAGCTGGGCAGCGACGACTTCCGCCTGTCCTCGCCGCGCTTTCAGGGCGAGAACTTTGACAGAAATCTGGCCATCGTCGAGCAACTGCGCCAGCTGTGTGCGGCCAAAAATTGCACGCCCAGCCAGATTGCGCTGGCCTGGATCATGGGCCGCGAGCAGGCCATCATTCCCATCCCTGGCACCAAGCGCATCAAATACCTCGAAGAAAACGTCGGCGCCACCTCGATCAGCCTGTCGGCGCAAGAGCGCATGGCGCTTGAGGCCCTGCTGCCGATTGGCGGTGCAGCCGGCACGCGCTACGCATCCGATTTCAAGGGCGCTCCGCGCCCAGCCACATCCTGAGGAGCTGTCATGTCCCCACTCGAATGGAATTTGTGGCCCTGGCCCTTTTTCGACGCCGCCCATCATGAGTTGGCCGAGCGCGTCAAGCACTGGAGTGCCCAGCAGCATGGCCAGAGCTATCCCGACATGGCCAGCGAATGCCGGGCCATCGTGCGCAGTCTGGGCGCAGCTGGGCTGCTGGATCACTGCGTGCCGCCCGGCGACGCGCCGGTGGATGTGCGCTCAGTCTGCCTGATCCGTGAAGCACTGACCTACGAACATGCCCTGTCCGATGCCATGTTCGCGATGCAGGGCATAGGCACCACGGCGATTCGGCGCTTTGGCACGCCGCAGCAGCGCGAAGCCTACCTGGAGCCCTGCCGCAAGGGCGAGCGCATCGCCGCCTTTGCACTGACCGAGCCGGAGGTCGGCTCCGATGTAGCCTCCATGACCACCACGGCGGTGCGCGAGGGCGATGACTACGTGATCAATGGCGCCAAGACCCTGATCTCCAACGCGGGGCTGGCCGATCACTATTTGGTGACGGTACGTACCGGCGAGGCGGCCGGGGTCAAGGGCCTGAGCATGTTTATCATTGATGCCGACACGCCGGGCCTGGAGGTCGGCGCGGCCATCGACTTCATCGCGCCGCATCCGGCCGCTTCGCTGACCTTTCGCGATTGCCGGGTGTCGGCCAGCCAGCTCATCGGTCCGGCCGGCCAGGGCTTCAAGGCGGCCATGGCGGCCTTCGACATCTACCGTCCTTCAGTAGGGGCAGCCGGCGTGGGTCTGGCCCGCAGGGCCTTGCACGAGACGCTGACACACACCAACCGGCGGCGCCTGTTTGGCAAGTCCATGCATGGCCTGGAGGGGGTGCAGATGGCCTTGGCCGAGATGGCCACTGATCTCGAAGGCGCGGCGCTGCTGGTCTACCGCGCGGCCTGGTCGCACGACGTGCGTGGCGAAAAGGGCGCCTACGAGGCCTGCATGGCCAAGCTGGCTGGCAGCGAAGCGGCGGGTCGGGTGGCCGACCGGGCCGTGCAGCTGCTCGGTGGCCTGGGCGTGACCCGGGGCCATATCGTCGAACAGTTGTACCGCGAGGCGCGGCCCATGCGCATCTATGAAGGCGCCTCGGAAATCCAGAAGCTGGTGATCGCGCGCAACCTGATCAAAAACAGCTTGCCAGCCCTCTAAAGCCCTGTGATGCGCGATGCCACTGCCATCGTCGGCCTGGGCGCGACGCCCTACTACAAGCGCGGCATGTCTGCGCCACAGACGCTGGAGGAACTGGTCGGCAAGGCCGTGCTCGCCGCGGTGCAAGACAGCGGTCTGCAGGTGCGCGACATCGACGGCTTTGCCTATTTCGCGGGTGGCTTTGACACCGCCTTGCTGGTCGAAACCCTGGGCATACCCGAAATCCGTTTCAGCGCCACGCTCACCGGCACCGGCGGTGGTTCAGCCGGCGCCATTGGCCTGGCGGCGGCGGCCATCATCAGCGGGCAAGCCGAAGTGGTGGTTTGCGTGGGTGCCAATCAGCAAGGCGCACAGCGTTTTGGTGCCATCACCTCGGCCTACCCGGCCACCCCTGAAAACGCTTTTTTCTCAGCCTCGGGACTGGTGGGCCCGGGCCACATGTTCGCGCTGCTGGCCCGTCGCCACATGCACCTGTACGGCACCACCCGCGAAGACTTCGCCGAAGTGGCCATGGCCATCCGCGCCAACGCGGTGAGCAATCCCAAGGCCACCTTGCGCCAGCCCCTGACGCGCGAGGACTATTTCAAAGCGCCCATGCTGGCCGATCCCCACTGCCTCTTTGACTTTTGCCTTGAAAACGACGGTGCGGTGGCGGTCATCGTGACCTCGGCCGAGCGCGCCCGCGAT
This sequence comes from Comamonadaceae bacterium, assembly GCA_027486755.1. GTDB lineage: Bacteria > Pseudomonadota > Gammaproteobacteria > Burkholderiales > Burkholderiaceae_C > Polaromonas. The sequence goes on from JAIXOM010000013.1 coordinate 78,953, forward strand.
CTGCGCCAGCGACCGGTGCGGGTGCTGGCCAGCCACCACGGCGGCGGCAGCGACTGGGGCCGCTCCATCTACTGGATGAACATGCCCGATGAGACCTTCGCCTCATCGGGTCATGCCATGGTCGCGCGGCGACTGTACGCGGCCGCCGGGGTCGATCCCAAGGACATCGATACGGCGCAGATCTACGACCACTTCACCTCGCAGGTGATCATGCAGCTGGAGGACTACGGCTTTTGCGACAAGGGCGAAGGCGGCGCCTTCGTGCGCAGCGGCGCGATCCGGCGCGAGGGCGGCAGCCTGCCCATCAATACCGACGGCGGTCAGCTTTCCTGCGGCTATGTGTGGGGCATGACCCATGTGCGCGAAGCGGTCGAGCAACTGCGCGGCACCGCCGTCAACCAAGTGCCGGGCGCGCAGCTTGCACTGGTGACCGGTGGCCCCTCGGTGATACCGGTCAGCGGCCTGATCCTGGCCAACTGAGGCAAGCTACATGGCCCTGGCACGACGTCCACCGCCCGAGCTGTTCAAGCTGGCCTTGAACCGCTGGACCCAGCCCTTCTGGGAGGCCACCCGGCAACACCGCCTGCTGTTGGCCCGCTGCGCCGACTGCGGCCATGCACGCATGCCACCGACCCCGTTTTGCCCGCGCTGTCAGTCGCAGCAGTTGCGCTGGCAAGAGCTGAGCGGGGCTGCGACGGTGTATTCCTTCACCGTGGTCGAGCGCGCCATCATGCCCGGCATGCAGGACCACCTGCCCTATGTGCCAGCAGTCCTGAGCCTGGCAGGCGCAGACGGCGCGCGCCTGATCAGCAACGTCGTCGATGTCGAGCTCAGCGCCATCAGAGTAGGCATGCCGGTGCAGGTGGTGTGGGACGATGTGCCTGACCAGCAAGTGGCGATCCCGCGCTTTACCCGGGTGCCTGAGCACTCCATACGGTGATCTGCTGACGATCAGGCCTGCTTGGAATCCTCTTCTTCCAGGAAGATCGCCGCCTCCGGGCAGTGCCTGGCCCCCAAACGGGCCTGCTCATGCAGAGCCGGCGGCACGCTCTGGCCATCCGAGCAGCAAAAGCCTTCCTCGTCGAGCCGGTAGACCGCGGGCGCCTTGGCCGCGCACAGGGCATGGCCGGTGCAGATGCTGCGGTCGATGTGGATCTTCATGGCGCCGCCTGCCCGACTGAGGTCGACGCAGGTCCTGCGGGCCAAACCAAGGGCACGGCCTCGGGTGACCAGACCAGACCACCGCGGGTGGGCAGATCTCCCTGTGCATCCACGGAAAAGACGGGCACCCGGCTGGCCCATTCCTGCAAAAACACCTTGATCTCCAGCCGCGCCAGGTGCGAACCCACGCAGCGATGGGGCCCCGCGCCGAAGACCAGGTGGTTGCTCACCGGGCGGTCGAAGTCGACGCGCAAGGGGTCTTCCACCATCTGTGGGTCCAGGCCATAAATATGGGCCGGAAATACCAAGCGGTCACCGGCCTTGAAACTCACGCCAGCGTAGACCATGTCTCGGGTGACGCCGCGCTCGGTACCCGCCACGCCGTGGACGCGCATCAATTCCTCGATCGCATGGTCGATCAGTGCCGGGGCCTGCACCAGCCGCTGCCATTGCTCGGGATGCTGGCCGAGGTAGGCCATGATGAAGGAGAGCATGGCCGTCACGGTGTCGAGGCCGCCGAGAAACAGCAGGGTCACCATGCCCCGCTTCTCATCGGCCGTCAGCGGCCGGCCCTCGACCTGGGCCTGTACCACCAGACTGATCAGATCGGTGCCAGGCGCCGCCTCACGCTCAGCGATCAGCACTTGCAGGTAGTCGCCCAGCTCATTGAGGGCGGCCAGCCGGTCCGCGATCTGTGGCGCTCGGGTAAAGCGAGCGACCTTGGCGATCAGCATCTCACGGTCATCGAGTGGCGCCTTGGCCATGCGCATGAACAGCTCGACCGGGAAGACCTGCGCCACCTGGCTGACGAATTCGCAGTGTCCTTGCGACAGGACAGCCTCGATCAGTCGGACCGCCAAGGCCCGCACATCGTCCTCCAGGTGCTGTATGCCCGCCGGCGAGAAGAAGGGGTTGATGATGCGGCGCAGTCCGGTGTGCAGCGGCGGATCGCACTGGTTGGGCAGGGTCGGCGGATGGCGCGCATTGGCCGGGTTGTGCACCGGGTCGCTGGAGAACTTGTCGGGCTGGCGCAGCATGTCCCGGGCCAGCGCAGCACGGCCGACCACCCAGTGACCCCTGTCCCCGGTGGTGTAGAACAGATCCGGGCTGCGCTCAAACAAGGCACTGACCTGCTGATGCGGACAGCTTTGCAGCTGCGGCGCATTGAAGCGGTCGAATTCCACCACCCGCTCGGGGGGAATATGAGGGGGAATGCCTGTACTCATGAAAAAGCTCCTGGGGACGGCTGCGATGCCGACGCGGCCTGAAAAATCAATTCTGGCTGGAGATCGGCGATGCAACTGGCGCCAAGTTGGGCCATGGCGGTGTCAAGTTCGCCGCGCAGGATGTCCAGTGCCGCTTCGGCCCCGCGCTGCGCGCCCAGGGCGGCCGTGGCATAAAGAAAACTGCGGCCCAGCAGCACGAAATTGGCGCCGGCGGCCAAGGCCCGGGCGATGTCGTCGCCGCTGCGAACCCCACTGTCGAGCAGCAGGCTGAAATGCGGCCCCACAGCCTGGCGCACCGCCGGCAGCATCTCGATGGCGCTGGGCACAGCTGCCAGTTGCCGCCCGCCATGGTTAGACACCACGATGCCGTCGACGCCCAGGGCGGCGATGCGGACAGCATCTTGGGGATGCATCACGCCCTTGACAATGAGGGTGTGCCGCCAGCGCTGGCGTATTTGCTCCAACACGCCCCAGTCAATCTGAGCCTGCGCCAGCGACTGCAGCATGGCGCCGATGGCGATCGGCTCCTGCTGCGCTTGCGCCGCACGGAAATTCTCGAAGGTCGGCACGCCAGCGCGCCAGATGGCCCAGGACCAGCTCGGGTGGCTCAGTAGGTCGGCCAGCAGTGCGGGGCTGGGCCGCAGGGGCAGTGCGAATCCGTTGGCACGGTCGCGCAGGCGGCGGGCGGGGAAGTTGGCATCGACGGTCAGCACCAGGGTCCGCAGTCCGGCCGCCTCGGCCCGGTGCAGCAGCTGATCGGCCGTTGCGGCATCGCCGCCGAGGTAGATCTGGAACCAGGTGTGCTCGGGCGCCAGGCGGGCGATGTCCTCGATCGAGGTGCTGGCCATGGTCGACAACCCATAGGGAATGTTCGCGCCTGCGGCGGCTGCCGCCAGGGCCCGGTCCGTGCCTGGCCAAGCCAGATTGCACAAGCCCATGGGGCTGACACCGAAGGGCATCGCATAGTGCCGCCCCAGCAGCCGGGTCGATAAATCGCGCTCCCGACAGGGCCTGAGCACGCGCGGCACCAGCGCCAGGTTTTCAAAGGCGCTCTGATTGCGGCGCAGGCTTTCTTCACTGCCCGCCCCACCGTCGATGAAGTCAAAGGCCAGGCGCGGCAGCCTTGCCTTGGCGCGCAGCCGCAGTTGCGCGATGCTGTGCATCTTCAGGCCTTGGAGGATTGGAGGCGGACCTGCTCGTACCAGGAGGGGCTGGCATACCACTCGACCACGATGCGTCGGTCCTCGATCAACCAGCGCTCACCATGGCGGCAGAAGGTGTCGATGTAGCGGCCGGCATGGTCCAGGCCAAAGCGGGTCAGGGTCATGAAGTAGGTCCATCCCTGGGCCCGGTCCTCGGCTATGAATTCCACCCGCGAGGTGGTCAGGTTGTGGCGCAGCAGCGGGATGGACCCATCGGCCTGCCGGTCGGGCCGGCCGCTACCGATCACGGCCTCATAAAAGGCGTGGATCTCTTCGCGTCCCGCTCTGCGGGTGCCGCTAGACAGTTCCAGCTTGGCCGCCGGCATGAAGGCCCCGGCCACGCCCTGGGCATCGCCGCTGTCGACGCAGTTGCAATAGGTCGATAGGGTGTGTGCAATTTGCACCCGATCCAGACTTTGAGATGTGCTCATGCTGTCGTCTCCTGCAAAAAGGTTGCGGTTCGTGCGCCAGCCGGCGCACGCCTCGGACCGAGCCGCAGCCGCCGGCGCCGAGGCCCGCAACCGGTGCTCAATCCAGTGGTCAACCCGGTGGTCAAGACCGTTCGGAATCATCATAATGTATACGGCCAGGGGCAAAAAAATATAAACCCTGATCTCTGCCCGTCCCAAACCATGACACCAGACCTCATGCACAAAGAACCTGTCTATCAGATCCTCGCCCAGGACATCAAGGACCTTGGCGTTGACACCGTGTTTGGGCTGATGAGCGACGACATCTGCCAGTTGTTCGCCACGCTCGATGCCATGGGCGTGCGCATCATCGGCGTGCGCCATGAGACCCAAGCCGTGATGGCTGCGGCTGGCTATGCCGCGGCCACCGGACGCCTGGGCGTGGCCCTGGTCGGGCGCGGTCCGGCCATGGCCAATGCGGTACATGGCGCCTTGTCGACCGCCAAGGCAGGCATGCCGGTGCTCTTGATCAGCGGGGATGCACCTTTGGGCCGAGGGGCAGTCAATCCACTGGGTCCGGACCTGAAATCATTTCCAGCGGCGGCCGTGACCCGGGCCTGCGGCATCGCAACCTTTGTGCCTTCGAGCACAGAGGCAGCGCGCCAATGCCTGGCCGATGCGGTGGCCGAGGCCTCGCTGGGCAAGCTCGCCGTGCTGCTGCTGCCCACCGATATTCAGGTGGGCTACGCGAGCCTGGCCGAGGGAGCATCCCCGTCTCGCCTGCTGGCGCCGGCGGCGCCGCAGCCGGCGCGTGGGGCCTCCATTGAAACGGCAGTGCGCTTGCTGCGCGACAGCCGCCGGCCGCTCATCGTCGCCGGCGTCGGTGCCTTCCGCAGCGGCGCCCGCCAGGCCATTGAAGCGCTGGCCGACAAGACCGGCGCCTTGGTGGTCAATGCACTGAAGGCTAAGGACATGTTTCGGGGCTATCCCTACGATATGGGCATCCTGGGCTCGTCCTCGACCTCGGTGGCTCGGCGCCATGTGGAGCAGGCCGATTGCGTTCTGGCCATCGGTGTGGCGCTCAATTCGCTGACCATGAGCTCGGGCAGCGCGCTGCCGCCGGTACCGCTGATCCATGTCGATGCGATGCGCACCCACATCGGCCGCTGGTGGCCGGCCGACGTGGCCGTGGTCGGCGATGCCAAGCTGGTGGCGCAGCAGTTGCTCGAGGCCCTGCCCGAGCGCAGCGCGCAAGACAAGCCCTGGCACACCGAAGCGGTACGCCGCGAGCTGGCCGCCTTTGAGCACACCATGGATTTTCAGGTGGCCCATACAGCCCGCACCGTCGATCCGCGCGTGCTCACCCTGGCGCTCAGCCGCATGCTGCCTGAGCGTCGCCACATCGTCTTTGACGGCGGCAATTTCATGGCCAACTGGGCCTATTTTTCGGTGCCGGACCCAGGGCATTTCACCCACAGCCTGGACTCCGGATCGGTAGGCCTGGGTCTGGGCACGGCGATCGGGGTGGCACGCGGCAAGCCCGACTGCCCGGTGCTCCTGATGATCGGCGACGGTGGCATGCTGATGACCATGGGCGAGATCGAGACCATCATCCGCGAAGACCTGCCGATGATCATTGCCGTCATGAACGATGCTGCCTACGGCGCCGAAGTGCACATCCTCAAAGGCCAGAACATGCCGCCGGCCAAGGCGGTCTTCTTCGATGTGGACTTTGCCCCTATGGCTGAGCCGCTGGGCTTTGAGGCCTACACCATCCGGTCCATGGATGATCTGCAAAAGCTCGCGCCCGTGCTGGCCGACCCCCAGGGCCCCATCTTGCTCGATTGCAAGATCAATGGCGATGTGATCGCCCCCTTCATCACCGAATTCACCCACAAAGACAGCGGCGACAAGCGCTGAGTCCCCGAAGGAGTTTCTATGGCCCACAGGCTTGCAGGGAAAGTTGCCATCATCACAGGCGCAGGCTCAGGCATAGGCCGGGCCAGTGCCCAGTTGTTCGCGGCCGAGGGGGCGCAGGTGATGTGCGCCGACATCGTGACCGCCCATGTCGAGGAGACAGCCCGGCTGATCGGAGCCCAGGCCATCGCCGCGACGGTGGATGTGACTCGGCCCGCCGATATCGAGCGCATGGTGGCGCAGACCCTGGCGGCTTTCGGCCGGCTCGATGTGCTCTATGCCAATGCCGGCATCGGCGAGGCGAGCAATGCGATCGACATGACCATCGAGCAATGGGACCGCATGATCGCCGTTAACTTGACCAGCGTTTGGCTGTCGGCCAAATATGCCTTGCCGCACATGATCGCGGGCGGCGGCGGCTCCATCATCAACCAGTCCAGCACCGCGGGCCTGATCGGCATTCCTGACCTGCCACATTACTCAGCGGCCAAGACCGGTGTGATAGGCCTGACCCGGCAGATCGCTGCCGAATACGGGCCGCGCAATATCCGCTGCAATGCCATCTGCCCCAGCTCCATCCCCACGCCGCTGGTGTCTCGGGTGTGGGAACAGCGCGCCCGCGATGCGGGCAGCACCGCCAGTTTGGCCGAGCAGCAGGCTACTGTGGCCGCGCGGCATCCCATGCGCCGCATTGGCACGCTCAGCGACTGCGCCAATCTGGCGCTTTTCCTGGCCAGTGACGAGTCGGCATGGATCAGTGGCGCGGCAGTGCCGCTCGATGGCGGCCTGACTGCCACCTGATGCAAAGGCCATGCTGTGCGACGAGCGTCTTGCGCGCAAAGAGCCCAGCGGCACAAGTTCCCCCCGCATGATCGATAGGTTTTTTCCACAAAGGAGAGTTCCATGAGTACTGAGCACCCAGCATCCCCTCGCATCAACCGCCGCAACGCCATCGCAGCCCTGGGCGCGCTTGGCCTGGCCGGACAGGCCGCGCAGGCCCAGAACGTCGACCCGAACTGGCAAAAAATCGTGGCTGAGGCCAAAAAAGAAGGCTCCGTCATCATTTATCACCAGGCGGTGCCCCAGGTGTTTGAACGCCTGGCCAAGGACTTCCGGACCGTGTATCCGGAGATCAAGGTCGAATACCGACGCCAGCTCACGCCGGTGACCCATATGCAGGCCATCGAGAACGAGAAGGCCACCAAGCTTGACGGCGCAGACATCACCCAATACGCCAATGCGATCTGGTATCGCGACAAGGCCCAGGAAAATTTCTTCCTCAAACCGGCGGGTCCCGCCACAATGGAATTTCCCAAGGACAGCCTGCTCTATGGCGTGGTGCCCGTGGTCGCGGTCATGCCTTTTGTGATGGCCTACAACACCAACCTCGTCAAGACACCGGTGACCGGCATGCGCGATCTCCTGCGCCCTGAATTGAGAGGGCGGGTCGGCAGTTCGGACCTGGTGGCAGAGACGGTGTTCGCCTTCTACGAGTGGATCGAAAAGACCCAGGGAGCGGACTTCTTGCCCCAGTTTGCGGCACAAAAGCCCAAGCTGACCGTCGGCGTCCTTCCCCTGTTCCAAAGCATCGCTTCCGGAGAGCTGGCCATGGCCGCCTACGGCATCCATGCGGTGGCCAATTCGCTGGTCGCCCAGGGCGCACCCATGAAGGTCTTCCAGCCCAACCCGGCTTTTGCGAGCCGGGACGTGATGGCTGCGCTCGCGCATTCGCGCCGGCCGAATGCGGCGCTGGTTTTCCTCGACTACGTGATGTCCCGCCGAGGCCAGGGTGTTTGGAATGGCTCGGGCGAGACGGCCAGCGTGATTCAGGGACTGCCGGGTTCCTTGGATGCCAGGACCATGCAGCCCTGGGATGTGTTTCGCTACACGCCGGATTTCCAGCGCGACTACAAGGCCAAATTCGACAAGATGTTCAAGGCCTAAAGCGCTGGGCACTCGAGGCCCGAGGAGACAGGGCCCGGCTTCGGCCGGGTCCTGCCCCTGCGCCGGTCAAGCTCAGGTGAGCTTGCCGTCAATGTAAAGCAAGGCCTTGCTGGCCTCGAAGGACACCGTGACCGGGTCACCGGGCTTGAAGGAGGCGCCCTCGGCCGGGCTGCTCGCATAAAGGGTGGTGTCGCCAAAACGCAGCACCGTGTCCACCTCGCCGCCGCTGTAAAGCACCTCCTGGACCTGACCGCCACTGATGCTCAGGTGCGAAGCCTGTGAGAGGGCCTGCGTAGGGCTGTGCAGGCGCAGCGCCTGGGGCCGCAAAAACAACTGCATCCGGTCGGCGTGGCGCTCGATGGCAGCCAGATCGCCCTGCATGGCGCCCGCATCGCTGCTCCAGCCCCGGTCGACGCGGCGCAGCTCCAGGGCATTGCGAATGCCCAGAAAGCGGGCCACATAGTCGGTGGCCGGCCGTTCATAGACGGCGCGGGCGCTGTCAAGCTGCTCGATACGGCCTGCATTCATGACCGCCACCCGGGTGCCCAGGTTAAAGGCCTCGAGCTGATCATGGGTCACATAGATGCCAGTAAAGCCAAGCTCACGGTGTATGGCACGCAGATGGGTGCGCAGCTCGACCCGCAGCAAGGCGTCTAGGTTGGACAGGGGCTCATCGAGCAGCATCACCTTGGGCCGAGGTGCCAGTGCCCGCGCCAGCGCAATGCGCTGCTGCTGGCCACCGCTGAGCATGGCCGGGTAGCGCTCGGCCAGGTGCCCACACTGCACCACCTCCAGTACCTCGCGGGCACGGGCCAGGCGATCGCTGGCACCCATGCTGCGCGCGCGCAGCGGGTACTCGACATTGCGCTGTACCGTCATGTGCGGCCACAAGGAATAATTTTGAAACACCATGCCGATGTCGCGCAGATGGGTGGGCTGATTGAGCCCGCTGGCCGAATCGAACACCGCCCTGCCCTCCAGCACAATGCGCCCCTCCTGCGCATCCTCCAGGCCGGCAACGCAGCGCAGCAGCGTGGTCTTGCCGCAGCCGCTGGGCCCGAGGAGGACCAGCATCTCGCCGGCCTGCACATCGATGTCAACCTGATTGACAGCAACCACCTGGTCCCGACCGGGATAGCGTTTGACCAGCTTTTCAATCTTGAGTTCCTGCACGGCTCAACCCTTTTGTTGTGCGGCGTCGGTGCCGCCCATCCAGGCGGCGATGCACACCCCCAGTACGGTCACCACCACCATGATCAAGGCCAGCACCGCGACCTCTGAATAGATGCCGCCGGCCCAGACGTCGTACATCACGCTGCCGATGACCTGGGTGCGGGCCGAGCGCACCATCAGCGAGGCGCTAAATTCATGGAAAAGCAGGACAAAGGTCAAAGCGGCTGTCGCGGCGATGCCCTTTCTGCACATCGGCAGCATGACCTGGAAGAAGGAGCGCAGCGGCCCTGCGCCGCAGGCTTTGGAGGCCTCCAGAAATTCCTGGCCTGTAGCCACCAAGGTGGTGAACTGCAGCCGCGTCGAATGCCCCAGCATGAGCGTGACGTAGGTCACCACCAAAACCGCCGTCGTGCCGTAGATCTGTATTGGGGGCTGGGAATACACAAACAAGAGGCCAAAACCCATGAGCGAAGCGGGCACGGCGATCGGCAGGGTGGCAAACAGGTCAATGGCCATGCGCACCGGTTTGAAGACGCGGGTCGACTGCAGCAGCGCATAGGCCATGAAAAAACCAAACGGAATCAGGATGGCAATGCCGACGACCGACACCTTGACGCTGGTCCAAACCGCATTGACCAGGGCCACATTGTTCAGCACCGATTTCCAGTGCCGCAGCGTCAACTCAGGCACAACCAGGGTGCCCGACCAGAAAGGCGAGACCGAGACGTAAATCAGGGCCATCAGCGGCAACACCGTGGTGACCAACAGATACAGCCCGATGACAACGGCGGCCCACCAGCGCGTCTGCCGGATGTTGTAGCGTGAGCGCGCGGAGACCACCACAAAGCGTTTTTGTTCACCCAAGGCGATTTTTTGCAGCAGCACCACAACCAGCCCAAGCACCAGAATGGGAAATCCCAGGGCGGCACCCAGGCCGAAATCGACCGGGAACCGCTCGGTCAGGTAAAACATTTCAGTGGTGAGCACATCGATCTTGGCCGTTCGCCCCAGCAGCAAGGGGGCGGTGAATTGGCCCAGACCGAGCAGGAACACCACCCCGGTCGCAAAAATGATGGAAGGGCGCAGCAGGGGCAAGGTGATGGTGAAAAAGCGCATCGCCGCACTGGCGCCACAGGCCGCCGCCGCAGCCTCCAACTCCTGGCCCATGTTCTTCAGGCCGGTGAATACGAACACATAGACGAAGGAACTCAGCAGCATGCCGGTGATGATGATGATCCAGGTCACGCTGTAGATGTTGAAGGGCCCTTCCTGCATGTCCTGCAGTCCGGGCAACAGCCGCAAGACCATGTTCAGGTAGCCCACATTGGGCGATAGCAGAAAAATCCAGCCGGTCACCGCAGCCACGGCGGGCACGACCAGGGGCAGCAGTGGCGCCAGCTCACCGATGCGCCGCACCGGCGCGGGCAGCATCGAGGCGCACCAAGCCAACAAGGTGCCCAGAACCACGGCCAAGGCGCTGGACAGCACCGCCAGGACCAAGGTGGTCTGCATGGTGGTGCCTATGCGCGGCAGGGCCATCATGCGCCCGAAGGCCGAGCCCTCATCGACAAAGGCCCGGACCTGCAGTTGCAACACCGGCCACAGCACCAAGTAGCCGGCCACCAGGGCCAGCATGATCCAGGCCCACTGCGGCAGGGCATTGCGCCTGACCCAGCCGCCGGGACCCCACCAGGCCCGCGGCTGTGCAGCGCCGCTCATGGCCTGGTCCTTACCGACATCGTCAATCCCCGCTCACCCCGAGCGTGATGCACCGCCATGGCCAGCGATCAGCGGGCGCCGAACAGGGAGTTCCAGCGCGCCTCGAAGGTCTTCACACTCTCGGCGGTGACCTTGTCCCAGTCGATCAGCGTCAGGTTGATCTTGGAGACATCAAGCGCGCCCGGCACATTGGGCAAGGGGCTGGCGGCCTCGGCATTGCCGACCACGGCCGATTGCCCTTGGACCGACATGATGAAGTCTTGCGCGACCATCGCTGCGTTGGGATTCTTGGCCCACCCCAGCACGGCCGAGCCATAGGCAAAGCCGTAGGCCTGGGCCGGAATCACCGTCCTCATCGGCGCTTTCTGGGCATGCAGTGCGTTATCGACCGGAATCACCGAGAACACCCCGGCAGAAATTTCTCCGGAGGCGGTCGAGTTGGCCGACGCCACCGTGCTGGGGTACATCTTGACCTTCTGCGCCGCAAACTTCTCCAGGTAACCGGGGTTGGATTCATCGAGCCACTTGTAGAACAGGGTCACCACTTCGGCGACCAGCGAGACGCCGCCCACCTTGCCGGCGAGCTCCGGGCGCAAAAGATCTTGGTAGCTGGTGATGGGGTTTTTAACCAGATTGGTGTTGTAGTGCATCACCCACGGCGTGTGGGCCATCAGGGCCACCTGACCGCCACGCAGCCAAGCGTCCGGGTAGGCGGCGGCGGCCGGGCCGACCGGCGTCTTCAGGTAGCCCTTCTTGACCGCGTCACCTGCCCAGCGGATGTCGGCCGTGAGCACCAGGTCAGCGCCCACGACATTGGGCTGCTGCCGCTCCTGCTCGACCTTGGCTGTCAGCGCTGCACCAACCACGCGCACCAGTTCCATCTTGATGCCGGGGTTGGCCGCATTGAAGGCTGCGACGATGCGCTCATGCTGGGCCGGGCCCATGGTGCCGTAAACGATGACCTTGCCTTCCTTGCGGGCGGCTTCCCTGATCTTGGCCCAGTCGGCCGCAGAGACGGCGCGCGCGTTGGATTGCGCCCAGGCCGGCGCTTGGGGCAGGGCCGTCGCAGCGACCAAGCCGGCGGCCATCATCATCGAGCGGCGCTTGCTGGCATCGGGTGCGGTCGGGAATTCGCTTGGGGTCATGTCTTCCTCCGGGGAAAGTGATAGTGGACAAGCCATTCTCATATATTTTTTTTAGATTTCAATATATTTATTCCCGGGTCTTCCCTAGGCGCAAAACCGCGACGGCAGCACGGGCCGTTCAGAGCGCCTGCACGAGGTCGAGCACTGGACAATCGGCGGCCAACACCTCGTTGCCGATGAGGGTATTCCAATAGAGTTCCGCGCCGTACTGCAGCCGCCATTCATGCAGACGGCGGGTGCACAGGGACAGGTCAAACTCGTCGGTCATGCCGATGGCGCCATGCACCGCATGGGCGCTGGCCGCCACGGCCGCCGCCGCCTCGCTGGCGCGCGACTTGGCCACTGCGGCCGCCAGCAGTGAGGGTGTGGGCCCCGTGCCCTGGAAGGCTGACTGCGCAGCCAAGGAGCCGGCCAGCACCTGCTGCGCCATGACGCTGATCTGCTGCTGGATCGCCTGAAACCTGCCGATAGCCTTGCCGAATTGGCTGCGGGTATTGCAGTGCGCCAGGGACATCTCCAGCGCCCGGTGCAAGCTGCCGCTGATCAAGGCCGCCGTCAAGGCGGCCGCGCAGGCGAGCAGTGCCGGCGTGGCGTCGTCGCGCTCGCACACCGGGCGCACGCTGTCCCAGTGGAGGTGAGCCAGCAGGCTGCGGGGATCCCCCACAGTCTCGCGCCGGGCCTGGGCGCCATCGAGCAGCAGCAATTTCCCGTCCAGGCTGGTCAGCACATGGCTGGCCACCTGGCCGCCAGGCACACTCGGACAGCACAGGCCGCCGTCGATGGCGCGCACAGCCACGGGGGCCAGTGTCACCATGGCAGCGGGCGGCAAGTCCGGCCAGTCGGGCAGGAGGCTGCGTGCCATGAAGCTCTGGCCTATGGGCAGCGGTACGCCATAACGGCCCAAACAAGCCAGCAAAGGGAACAACTCGGGCAACGACAGCCCTGCGCCGCCCTGCTCTTCGCTGCGCAGCAGGTCCGCAAAGCCGGCCTCGGCGATGCTGCTCCACAGGCCCTGATCGGCCTGGCCGGCTTCAATGCGCCGCACCACAGCGCCACTGGCGTGGTCGCTCAAAATCTTTTCCAGCGCTTGCGCAAACATCTCGCCCTCCTCAGCGCAGGTCCAAACCACGTGCGATCATGCTGCGCAGGATCTCGCGTGTGCCGCCCCGCAGCGAAAAGCTCGGGGCCATCTGCGTCACATAAGCCAGCGTGGCCGCCAGCTCCAGCTCCAGCGCGCTGGTGCCGCCCGGGTCCGTGCAGGCGGCGATCAGCTGCGGGATAGTCTGCTCGAATTCGGTGCCCAGGTCCTTGACCAGGGCTGCCTCGATCACCGGGCTTTCGCCTTGAACAAGCCTGGCGGTGACGGCCATCGACAGGTGTCGCAAGGTGGCCAGATGCGCGCTCAGCCGACCCACGGTGGCGGCCTGGCTGCGATCGCCCCCTTGGCGCAGCACCTGCAGCCACAAGTCGAACAGCACGATGCTGGAGTAAATTCGCTCAGGCCCGCTGCGCTCAAAGGCCAGCTCAGCGTTGACCTGCGCCCAGCCGCTGCCTTCCTGGCCGATCAGGGCATCGGCGCCCAGCTGAACCTGGTCGAAGAAGACCTCCGAAAAGTGGGCGTCGCCGCTGAGGTCGCGGATGGGCCGCACGCTCACCCCAGGCAGGGACAGATCGACGATGAGCTGAGAAAGCCCGGCTTGACGATCCTCCTTCTGGCCCGAGGTCCGAACCAGGGCGATCATGTACTGGCAGTGGTGGGCATGGGTGGTCCAGATCTTTTGTCCGTTGAGCAGCCAGCCGCCTGCGTTGGCTTGGGCGCGGGTACTCACGCTGGCCAGGTCCGAGCCGGAATTGGGCTCACTCATGCCGATGCAAAAAAAGGTCTCAGCCCGGCAGATGCGCGGCAGGTAGAAGGCCTTTTGCGCCTCGGTGCCGAATTTGGCGATCAGCGGACCGCTCTGGCGATCGGCGATCCAGTGGGCCGCGACCGGCGCGCCGACCGCCAGCAGCTCCTCGACCAGCACGTAGCGGGCAAAGGCATCGAGTTCGGCGCCGCCGTATTGCGCCGGCAGCGTCAGGCCCACCCAGCCGCGCTGAGCCAGTTTGCGGCTGAAAGCAGCGTCAAAACCCATCCAGGAGCGCGCCCGCTGGCGAGCGGCGGCAGATGGCAGCGCCTCGGCCAGGAAGGCCTTGACCTGCGAGCGCAGGGCTTCGGCCTGCGGCGGCAATGGTGCCAGCTGCAACTGACCCAACAGATGGCTCACGCTCGCTCCTCAGTTGGCCGACAGTGGGTAGTCGGACGGTGAAAAATCAAGGCCCAAATATATCTGAATGGGGTCTGGCGTATAGTCCAACCAAGCATTTTTTTTCAGAACTTGTCATGTCCGATTTCTTACGCTATGAACAATCCGGCGCCGTGGTCACCCTGACCATGAACGACCCAGAGCGCCGCAATCCTCTGACCGGCAACACTGCGGTACCCGAGTTCCTCGCCGCGATCGAGCGCATCGAGCGCGACACCGCGGTGCGGGCGGTCATCCTCACCGGGGCTGGCAGCGCCTTCTGCTCGGGCGGCGATGTGCGTAATATGCAGCGTCAGTCCTCGGGCGAAGTCTCGGGTATGGAGATCCGGCAGGAATACCGCACGGGGATACAGCGTCTGCCGCTGGCGCTGTTCAATCTGGAGGTGCCCGTGATCGCTGCCGTCAACGGCGCGGCCATAGGCGCTGGCCTGGACCTGGCCTGCATGTGCGATGTGCGCATTGCGTCTGACAAGGCCCGCTTCGCCGAGAGCTTTGTCAAGCTGGGCATCATCCCCGGCGACGGCGGGGCATGGCTGTTGACGCGTCTGATCGGCCTGTCGCGGGCGGCCGAGATGGCCTTCACCGGCGACGCCATCGACGCACACCAGGCCGAGCAGTGGGGCCTGGTTTCCCGGGTGGTCCCGCCCGATGAACTGATGCCGGCGGCGCAAGCGCTGGCCCAGCGCATCGCCGCCAATCCAGGGCATGCGGTGCGCCTGGCCAAGCGGCTGTTGCGCGAATCGCTGCACACCCGCCTCGATACCCTGCTCGAGATGGCAGCGGCCTTCCAGGCGCTGTCGCACCAGAACGCAGATCACCGGGAGGCGGTCGCTGCCTTCCTTGAGAAACGTCCGCCAGTTTTCGCCAACCCGCACCAATGAGCCCAGGCTCGAAGCAGGGCGTCCAAGCCCGATTAGCCTGACCTGTTCCCTCAGAAGCAAAAAGGAGACTTCATGATCATCGATCCCGCCAAAATGGACTTCCGCGACCTGCACCATCTCTTAGCCGGCTCCATCGTGCCCAGGCCGATCGCCCTGGTGTCGACCCGCGGGGAGAACGGTATCGACAATGTCGCTCCGCTGTCCTCGATCAACATCGCCTGCGTCAAGCCGCCCATGCTGTCGTTTTCGCTGTCCACGCGCAGGCGCAAGGGTGGCGAGAAGAAGGACACCTTGCGCAACATCGAATTTGCCAAGGAGTTCGTGGTCAACGTGCCGGTTGTCGAGAGCATCGCCGCGGCCATGAACAAGGCCGGTGCAGAATACCCTGACCATGTGAGCGAGTTCACCGAAACCGGGCTGACCCCGGTCAAGGCCGATCTCGTGGCCGCCTCGATGGTGCTGGAATCACCGGTGAACTTCGAGTGCCGCCTGGTCCAGATTTCGGAATTTGGCGAACACCCCAGCGTCTCCAGCCTGATCGTCGGCGAGATCATACGAGCGCACATCAAGGACGAGTTCTTCGCCAACGGCGAACCCCAGACGAACAAGATGCGGGCCATCGGCCGGCTGCTCGAGCCCTACTGCCGCACCAGCGAAATCTTTGAGTTCGACGTCGAATACACGCTGTGATCCGGTGCCGGGCGGTCCCCGCCCGGCGCACACTCAGCGCGGCTGGCCAGCGTGCCCCGGCCGCATCTCCACATAGGTGGGCAGGCGCTCCGGGTAGTCCGCCGCCACAGGCGTGTCCGACGCCATGTTGCGCTCGAGCCTACCCATGGCCAGCGGGTAGTCCTTGACATTGAGGTAGTAGAAAAAGGACAGCAGTCGCTCGGAAAAACACCACAAGCCATCGATCTTTTCGTAGATATCCTCGTAGCGCAAGGCGGTGACCATGGGCTGCTCCTTGCGCCAGACCTCCGCATGCACAGACAACATGCCGCGGGCCCGGGTGGTGCTTTCAAACCAGATCACATGGTCGTGCGCAAAATGATTGGTCGCCCCCAGCACGCTGAACCTGGCCTTGAACTGCTCAACAATGGCCTCCACGCCGGTGGCCCGCATGGCGCCGTCCTTGGAGCCAAAGGAACCATGGGCTGCAAATAACAAGCGCACGGAATCCAGATCACGGTTGTCAATGGCAAAGTTGTAGCGAGCGGTCAGGTCGCGGATGGCCGCTTGGTCCTCGACCCGCTGCAGGCGCTCCTCCAGGCTGGACTCGGCGCCTGGCTTGACTCGATGTGGAATGCTCATGTCATCTCCTGTGTGAAATCATGGTGGCCAGCCGCCCCGGGCCTCAGCCCTTGGACTGCGAAGCACGATAGGCTTGCACATAGTGGGCAACCGAACGGTGGAAGTTCTGCGCCCCGCCCTCATTGCGGCCGAACAGCAACTCGGTGTTGGCGCCCGATTGCAGCCCCTCCTGAATGCTGAAGCTGGTGGAATAGTCCTCGTCGCGCACGATCTTGGCATACAGCGCAATGCGCTCCTTCATGGCCTGCAGCTGCTCGGGCGTATCCTGGGAAGGATCACGCGGGTTGACGTGGATCTGGTGGGTGATGCAACGGTCGGGCGCGATCGGAAGCATCAGCGAGACCAGACCGCCGTGGCGGTCGGCCGAGATGGAGATATGCGGAAACAGGGTGCGCACAGCATGGAAATACTTGTCGCCCCAGTCTGCGGAAGGTATGTCCTTCATTTTGAGCATCAGCTTGGGATCATTGCCCCAGGCGTTACCGGCCATGCGCTGGTGCGGCCCACAGGGCAAAGGGCCGTAGTGGTCATACAGGGAGACCGAGGACAAGCTCTCGCGCTTCCAAAATTCGTGCAGGGTCTGCCGGTGCAGAAACGGAATATGGTAGGACTCGAGGTAGCCATCGTGCGTGATCTTCCAATTCGCACTCTCGAGCTGCGAGCGGCCATGCACAAACCATTTGTCGGCTTCGAGACCGGCCAACTCCTCGAGCATGCCGCCCATGTAATGCTCGATGTCGAAACTGACACCGCGCGTGATGCAGACCCAGATGAACCCGGCGCGCTCCTCGCAGCTCAACTCCTTGAGTCCCAGCAGGTTGCGATCGATCTCGCCAAACTTGCGCGGGTCTGCCACGGACTGCAACTCACCGGAGGTACCGAATCGCCAGGCATGGTAGGGGCATGTGAAACCCTTAGCCTGGCCCACTTCGTCATGGGTCTGCGTGACAGCCCGGCCCCTGTGTGTGCAAGCATTGATGAAGGCCCTGACCCGCAAATCCTCTCCCCGCACGATCAGCACCGGCACGTCCAACACCTTGATGGCCTTGTAGCTGCCGGGCTCACGCAACTCGGCGCTGAGCGCCAGCATCAAAGGCAGGCGGCGGAAGATGGCGTTCATCTCCTCCTCCCAGCTTTGCGCACTGTAGGAGTCCACGGGCAGGCGGTAGATCTCCTCGGTGCTGTCGGTGCTTCCTGCCTCGGCATGCTCGATGGCACGCTTGACCATCCAATGGATCTGCTGCTGTACGTAGTCCGACTGGGCCATCTCAAGCTCCTGTGATCAAAGTCAAACCGGGGCGGCGCCGGCGCGCCGTCCCAAAAACCAATGTGCGCGAACTCCAGCGCTTCTGGCGGGGTCTGCCACGAACTCTTTTATACAGGAACCCGCACCGCAATATTTTCGCAAATGACTTTTCCGGGCGCCATTTTGCCGCTGGGCTCAGGCTGCCTTGGCGGCCGCAGGGCGCGTCACCCAGGCGTCAGGGCCCCAAGGCGTCACGGGAGCATGGGCGTCGACCTGGAAACGGGCCGGGAGATCCTCGACCATGTTCCAGGTCGCCGACAGGCGCCCAAAGCCTATGCACAGGGCGCACCAGGAGCCCAGTTCAACCAGTTCCTTGTCGCTGAAGTGTTGTGCCAACTCGGCATACAGGGCATCGCCAATGGCCAGATGGTTGTTGGCCAACAAGTCGGCGTAGCGCAGCGCCAGGCGCTCGGCCGCCGTCAGGTCAGTGGCCTCCTCGGGCCTTTCCAGAGAGCACACCAGGTCCTCGGTCACGCCGTCGGCCACTGCGTCGGCATACCGCATGGCCATGCAGCTGCGGCACTGGTTGTGAAACGCAATGCGAAGTCGCAGCAGCTCGCGCAGGCGCTCAGACAGCACCGCGTGCTGCTTGAGTGCACCGGCAAATCGCGCATAGGCTTTGGCCAATTCAGGATGATGGGCACGCACGCTGGTCGGCCGCATCTCACGCTCGCTCTTATGGTCGGCGCCCAACATGGCGCGCAGCTCGGGATCGAACTCTTGCAGCGAGAGGGAACGAATGCGTGGCATGACAACTCCTGACTCAAACAAGGACAGAGGCGGGCAAGGCTATAGCCGGTCGGCTTACCGACGGCTGTCGATATAGGTCTGCAGCCCCTCGGGTAGATCAGCCGCCTGGGGTTCGACACCGGGCCAACGCACGCGCAAGGGATCGGCCAGCCCCTTGGCCACTTCATCGAAAGGCAGGACATAGCGAAAGCGGATATCGCGCTCCTGGAACACCCAGCCCTGGGCGCTGCGAATGTAGCGATCGAGGTAGCGCAGCGAGATTCGGAAGGTTTTTCCGGCGATGCACAGCTCTGCGTGGGCGTTGACGACACCCCTGGCCTGATCGTCGGAATCGAAGTCGAAGTGCCAGCTATGGGCGTAATGCGTGGTGGCGGTGTAGGCACTCAGGCGCTCGCGGTAGAAGTCGATCACCGCCTGCCGACCTTTGATGCCGCGAAACACGCCATCGGGCGCGAACAGACGGCCGATGGCTTCGTAGTCGCGATCGTCCACGGCCACACCGTAACGCGAGAGCAGTTCACCCAATTGCTGCCGGTCATCGATACGGCGCACAGTGTTCGCAAGTTGATGCAAATCAGTTTCGGTCATGGCAAAAACCTCCTCAGGAATTTCCGATGGGCAGTTTAAAACCAAGCGACTGTTGGGCGGGGGTATGAGTCAGTCTCCCCAGCGACAGATCCCCATGAGAGCTTCCTGCGGGCTTCCTGCGGGCTTCCTGCGGCCTCCTCCCACATTGCCATCGCGCAGCGCAGCAGGAATTTGGGAGCGTCCAAAGCAGTTTCTAGGCTCAGTGAAAACGCTCACTGGGCTGCAATGATCAGCCCATGCACGGTTCAATCCGCCGTGTCGCAGATGCAGCTATGAATCGAATTCGGTTGCCATCCAGACCGCGCTAGCGATTCTGGGACTCAGAGACCTCAATCACCGACCTGAGCCCCCCCACGGTCACTGCGACCGATATGGGCAAGGCGCCGCTCGGCACTGCACCCGTGACGAGGGATTTAGTGCCTGCGTCATAGCGGATCCATGCCGGCAGCGGGCTGTTGTTGCTCAATGTCACGATCACATTGCCGCCACCCACAGCCGCCGTTGCGGTCACCGACTCAGGCAAGGGGATGACCAAGCCTGTGCCAGATGCAGCAGTGCCCTGGGGCACGGTCACCACGATCAGCCCCGTTGAGGCTTGGCCGGGCGTATTAACTGTCGTCACGGTGATGCCAGAGCTAGCCGCAGTGACCCCAGTTGCCGCCGTTGTCCCAGCCGCCCTGGCGCCAACCGCGTCACTTGCCGACCCAGCGCTCGCGCCAGTGCCTGCTGCCGCAGTACCTGTTGCGCCGGTGGCGGTCGTGCCAGTACCCGTTGTGCCAGTACCCGTTGTGCCTGTTCCCGCAGTGCCAGCCGAGCCGGTGTCGGTTGCGCCTGTGCCCGTCGTACCTGTGCCCGTCGTACCTGTGCCCGTCGTACCTGTGCCCGTCGTACCTGTGCCAGTTGCGCCAGCAACCGTTGTGGCTGCACCGCTTGATCCTGCGCTACCTGCGCCTGTGCCACCTGCGCCGGTTCCAGTCGTACCCGAAGCAGTTGTCCCAGTACCCGTTGCTCCAGCGCCCGTTGAACCGGTGCCGGTCGCCCCAGCTCCAGCAGCGCCCGTTCCAGTCGAACCCGCACCCGTCGTACCGGTGGCGCTCGTACCGGTGGCGCTCGTACCAGTTACGCCAGCAACCGTTGTAGCTGCACCGCTTGATCCTGCGCCAGCTGCGGCCGTGCCAGTTGTCCCGGTTCCAGTGGTACCCGAAGCAGCTGTCCCAGCGCCCGTTGAACCTGTGCCGGTAGCCCCAGCACCAGCTACGGCGGTTCCAGCCGTACCCGTAGTGCCCGTGCCCGTTGCAGCTGCGCCGCTTGATCCTGCGCTAGCTACGGTCGTGCCAGTTGTCCCGGCTCCAGTCGTACCCGAAGCAGC
>JAIXOM010000044.1 GCA_027486755.1 Comamonadaceae bacterium
GCGAGCACATCCTGCTGGCCCGTCAGGTGGGTGTGCCTTACATCATCGTGTTCCTCAACAAGTGCGACATGGTCGACGATGCCGAGTTGCTCGAGCTGGTCGAGATGGAAGTGCGCGAGCTGCTGAGCAAGTATGACTTCCCCGGCGATGACACCCCCATCGTCCACGGCTCGGCCAAGCTGGCCATGGAAGGCGACAAGGGTGCCCTGGGCGAGCAGGCCATCCTCAAGTTGGCCGATGCGCTTGACAGCTACATTCCTACGCCCGAGCGTGCGATTGACGGCACCTTCCTGATGCCTGTGGAAGACGTGTTCTCCATCTCCGGCCGCGGCACCGTGGTGACCGGCCGTATCGAGCGCGGCGTGGTCAAGGTCGGCGAGGAGATCGAAATCGTCGGCATCTCCGACACCCAAAAGACCACCTGCACCGGCGTGGAGATGTTCAGGAAGCTGCTGGACCAGGGTCAGGCGGGCGACAACGTCGGTATCTTGCTGCGCGGCACCAAGCGCGAAGACGTGCAGCGCGGCCAGGTGCTGTGCAAGCCCGGCTCGATCAAGCCGCACACCCACTTTACCGGCGAGATCTATGTGCTCTCGAAGGAAGAGGGCGGCCGTCACACGCCGTTCTTCAACAACTACCGCCCGCAGTTTTACTTCCGTACGACGGACGTGACCGGTGCCATTGAGCTGCCCGAGGGCAAGGAAATGGTGATGCCTGGCGACAACGTGTCGATCACCGTCAAGCTGATCGCCCCGATCGCCATGGAAGAAGGTCTGCGTTTTGCCATCCGCGAAGGCGGCCGTACCGTCGGCGCCGGCGTCGTGGCCAAGATTCACGCCTGATTCCCACCCCAACCTAGGAATCAATCATGGCCACCAAGCAAAAAATCCGCATTCGCCTCAAGGCGTTCGACTACAAACTGATCGATCAGTCCGCTGCCGAGATCGTTGATACCGCCAAGCGCACCGGTGCCATCGTCAAGGGCCCTGTGCCTTTGCCGACGCGCATGAAGCGTTTTGACATCCTGCGCTCGCCGCACGTCAACAAGACCAGCCGCGACCAGCTCGAAATCCGCACCCACCAGCGCCTGATGGACATCGTGGAGCCGACCGACAAGACGGTCGACGCTCTGATGAAGCTCGATCTGCCCGCCGGCGTGGACGTGGAGATCAAGCTGCAGTAATGCGGTCTTGCCCGCTCGAGTCGGTCGGATGTCCGGCCGACCGGCGGGGTACTTGAGCTTGGCTGGGCTTGACGCAAACCGCGGGGCTTGCGCCAGCGCAAGGTTTTGGATTACACTAGAGTGCTTTGCTGCTTTTGGGCGGTAAAGATTAATTAACCCTCTTTCGCACAACAAACGCAGAAGCCAATTGCAGCGGCTGCGGCGAAAGCAACGGAGTAAGAACATGAGTCTGAGCAAGTCCCTGGGCTTGCTGGGCCGCAAGGTGGGCATGATGCGTCTGTTCACCGATGACGGGGATACCATTCCTGTCACGGTGGTGGATGTGTCTAACAACCGTGTGACCCAGGTCAAAACCCAAGCCACCGACGGCTACGATGCACTGCAAGTGACATTCGGCGCGCGCAAAGCGTCGCGCGTGAGCAAGCCGCAAGCTGGACACCTGGCCAAGGCCGGCGTGCAGTCCGGCGAAGTCCTCAAAGAATTCCGTGTGAGCGCTGATCTGGCTGGCAAGTACGCCGCCGGCTCCGTGCTTCCTGCGACCGAAGTATTCGCTGTGGGCCAGCAGGTCGACGTCCAGGGCACCTCGATTGGTAAAGGCTACGCCGGTACCATCAAGCGCCACAACATGGCCTCGCAGCGCGCCTCGCACGGTAACAGCCGCTCGCACAATGTGCCTGGCTCTATCGGCATGGCGCAAGATCCTGGGCGTGTGTTCCCGGGCAAGCGCATGACGGGCCACCTCGGTGACGTGACCGTTACCACCCAGAATCTGGACATCGTGCGCATCGACGAAGCTCGTCAGTTGCTCATGATCAAAGGCGCTGTTCCTGGCGCCAAGGGCGGCTTTGTCGCTGTCCGTCCGGCTGTTAAAGCCTCTGCCGCAAAAGGAGCGAACTGATGCAGGTCGATCTCCTCAACGAACAAGGCCTGGCTGCCGCCAAGGTGGATGTGCCTGACACCGTGTTCGGTCGCGAATACAACGAGTCCCTGGTTCACCAGGTGGTGGTGGCTTATCAGGCCAATGCCCGCCAAGGCACCCGCGCTCAGAAAGACCGTGAGCAGGTCAAGCACTCGACCAAGAAGCCCTTCCGTCAAAAGGGCACCGGTCGCGCTCGCGCAGGTATGACGTCTTCGCCGCTGTGGCGCGGAGGCGGTCGGATCTTCCCGAACATGCCTGACGAAAATTTCACGCACAAGATCAACAAGAAGATGTACCGCGCCGGCATGGCCTCCATCTTCTCGCAGCTGGCCCGCGAGGGGCGCCTGGCCGTGGTCGATTCGCTCAAGGTGGATTCGCCCAAAACCAAGGCGCTGGCCGACAAGTTCAAGGCCATGAACCTCAAGTCCGTTCTGGTGATCGCCGACGAGGTTGATGACAACCTCTATCTGGCCTCGCGCAATCTGCAGGACATCCTGGTGGTCGAGCCCCGTTATGCCGATCCGCTGTCGCTGGTCTTCTACAAGAAGGTGCTGGTGACCAAGGCTGCCATGGACCAACTCAAGGAGATGTTCGCATGAGCGCCGTCAAATTCGACGAAGGTCGCCTGATGCAGGTGCTGGTCGCCCCCATCGTGTCCGAGAAGGCCACCATGGTGGCTGAAAAGACCAATGCCGTGATGTTCAAGGTGTTGCAGGACGCCACCAAACCTGAGATCAAGGCCGCCGTTGAACTGATGTTCAAGGTTGAGGTCAAGGCAGTGTCTGTGCTCAACCAAAAAGGCAAGGTCAAGCGTTTTGGCCGTTCCATGGGTCGCCGCGACAACGTGCGCAAGGCCTATGTGACGCTCAAGCCCGGCCAGGAGCTCAACTTCTCCGGAGAGGCTGCTTAAATCATGGCTGTCATTAAGCTCAAACCGACCACGCCCGGCCAGCGCGGCATGGTCAAGATTTCTCGGGATCACCTGCACAAGGGTGAGGGCCACGCTCCCTTGCTCGAGCCGCAATTCCAGAAGTCTGGCCGCAACAACAACGGTCACATCACCATTCGCCACAAGGGTGGGGGTCACAAGCACCACTACCGCGTGGTGGACTTCCGTCGCAACAAGGACGCGATCCCGGCCAAGGTCGAGCGCATTGAGTACGACCCCAACCGCAGTGCTCACATCGCCCTGCTGTGCTACGCCGACGGCGAGCGCCGTTACATCATCGCCCCGCGTGGCGTGGAAGTGGGCAGCACGCTCATCAGTGGCTCTGAGGCCCCGATCCGTGCCGGTAACACCCTGCCGATTCGCAATATTCCGGTGGGTTCGACCATCCACTGCATCGAAATGCAGCCTGGCAAAGGCGCGCAGATCGCCCGCTCGGCAGGTGGCTCGGCCACCTTGCTGGCCCGGGAAGGCATTTACGCCCAGGTGCGCCTGCGCTCGGGCGAGGTGCGCAAGATCCACGTTGAGTGCCGCGCCACCATTGGTGAAGTGGCCAACGAAGAGCACAGCCTGCGCCGTTTGGGCAAGGCGGGTGTCAAACGCTGGATGGGCATACGCCCGACCGTTCGCGGTGTGGTGATGAACCCGATCGACCACCCGCACGGTGGTGGTGAGGGCAAGACCGGTGAAGGTCGTCATCCCGTCGATCCATGGGGTAACCTGACCAAGGGCTACCGCACCCGCAACAACAAGCGCACGCAAGTGATGATTGTTTCGCGTCGCAAGAAGTAAGGCCAGGACATGACCCGCTCACTCAAAAAAGGTCCTTTTGTTGACCATCACCTGGTGGCCAAAGCTGATAAGGCTGTTACCACCAAGGACAAAAAGCCGATCAAGACTTGGTCGCGCCGCTCCATGATCCTGCCCGAGTTCATCGGTCTGACCATCGCTGTGCACAACGGCAAGCAGCACGTGCCGGTCTACATCACCGACCAGATGGTCGGCCACAAGCTTGGCGAGTTCGCCCTGACCCGTACTTTCAAGGGTCACCCGGCGGACAAGAAAGTGCAGAAGAAGTAAGGAATGACCATGGAAACACGTGCAACCCTAAGGGGCGTTCGTCTGTCGGTCGACAAGGGCCGACTGGTGGCCGATCTCATCCGCGGCAAGAAGGTCGACCAGGCGCTCAATATTCTGAACTTCACCCAGAAGAAGGCCGCTGTCATCATCAAGAAGGTCGTGGAATCTGCGATCGCCAATGCCGAGCACAACGACGGTGCCGACATTGACGAACTCAAGGTCAAGACCATCTATGTTGAGCAAGGCGCCACGCTCAAGCGGTTCTCCGCGCGCGCCAAGGGCCGCGGCAATCGCATCAGCAAACCCACGTGCCATGTGTACGTGACCGTTGGCAACTGATAGAGGAAGAAGCAGGACATGGGACAGAAAATCAACCCGACCGGTTTCCGCCTCGCGGTCAGCCGCAACTGGGCCAGCCGCTGGTATGCCAGCAACCGTGACTTCGCCGGTATGTTGGCCGAAGACATCAAAGTACGCGAGTACCTTAAGGTCAAGCTCAAGAACGCCGCCGTCTCGCGCGTGCTGATCGAGCGCCCAGCCAAGAACGCACGCATCACGATTTTCTCGGCACGCCCGGGCGTGGTGATCGGCAAGAAGGGCGAGGACATCGAGAGCCTGAAAAAGGAACTCAGCCGCCAGCTCGGCGTGCCGGTCGCAGTCAACATCGAAGAAGTGCGCAAGCCTGAAGTCGATGCCAAGCTGATTGCCGACTCGATCACCCAACAGCTGGAAAAGCGCATCATGTTTCGCCGCGCCATGAAGCGTGCGATGCAAAACGCGATGCGTTTGGGCGCTCAGGGCATCAAGATCATGTCCTCGGGCCGTTTGAATGGCATTGAGATTGCCCGTTGCGAGTGGTACCGCGAAGGCCGTGTGCCGCTGCACACCCTGCGCGCCGATATCGACTACGGCACCTCCGAAGCCAAGACCACCTACGGTGTGATTGGCGTGAAAGTCTGGGTCTACAAGGGCGACACCCTCGGTCGTGGCGATTCTCCAGGCGCCCGTCTGGATGCCGCACCGTCGGAAGAAGAGCGCAAGCCGCGCGGTCCGCGCCGCGATGGCCGTCCCGGTGGCGGTGACCGTCCTGGCGCCCGCCGTGGTCCCCGCACCGGCGGTGCACCTGCCGACGGCAGTGACAAGCCGGCCGAAGCCACCGCAGGTGGCGAGGCCCCGAAAACCACCGTTAAGCGCGTACGCAAAGCCGCGCCAGCTGCAGCAGCTGACGGTAAGACCGAGTGATCGGTCTCTTTAGGAGATAGAAAATGCTGCAACCTGCCCGCAGAAAATACCGCAAGGAACAAAAAGGCCGTAACACCGGTGTTGCCACCCGTGGCAACACGGTGGCCTTTGGTGACTTCGGCCTCAAGTGCACCGACCGCGGTCGCCTGACCGCCCGTCAGATCGAGGCCGCACGCCGTGCGATCTCCCGCCACGTCAAGCGCGGCGGCCGCATCTGGATCCGCGTCTTCCCGGACAAGCCGATTTCGCAAAAGCCTGCCGAGGTCCGTATGGGCAACGGCAAGGGCAATCCGGAGTACTACGTGGCTGAGATTCAGCCCGGCAAGATTGTGTTTGAGATCGTGGGTGTGCCCGAAGAGCTGGCGCGCGAGGCCTTTCGCCTGGCTTCGGCCAAGCTGCCGCTGCGCACCACCTTCGTCAGCCGCATGATCGGCCAGTGATCCAGGAGACGAAACATCATGAAAACCTCTGAATTGCGTCAAAAGGATGTGGACGGTCTGAAGGCCGAGGTCAAGGAGTTGCAGAAAGCGCACTTCAACCTGCGCATGCAAAAAGCCACCCAGCAGCTCAACAACACCGGGCAGCTGCGTTTGACCCGCCGCGCCATTGCTCGCGCCAAGACCATCCTGGCCGAGACCGTTGTCAAAGGAGCTGCCAAATGAGCGAAACCAAAAAACTCACCCGCACCCTGATCGGCAAGGTGGTCAGTGACAAGCGCGCCAAGACTGTGACCGTGCTGGTCGAGCGTCGCGTCAAGCACGCGCTCTACGGCAAGATCGTGTCCATGTCCAGCAAGTACCACGCTCATGACGAAAAGGGCGAGTACCATCTGGGCGACGTGATTGAGATCACCGAGAGCCGGCCTCTGTCCAAGACCAAAAATTGGGTCGTCACCAAGCTGGTGCAAAAAGCCGCTGCCGTCTAAGGCGTCTGGCTTTGCCCTCCCAAGGCCCACCTCGGTGGGCCTTTTTCATGGTCGTGTGGCGCGTGCGACTCCGATCTGCCCGGAGCCAGGCCGGCCGCCTTGCTTTCGGACCGGTCGGTCAAGGCGATGTCCTGGCGGCTGTGCAATATTCGGCAAAACCGCACACAATCGCGGTTCGCTTTTTTTCCTACCCCTACCCTTACCCTGAGGAGAACCCATGATCAAAGTTGGAGATAGCCTGCCCGCCGCCACCCTGATGGAATATTCGGAAGTCGAGGGCAATGGTTGCAGCATCGGCCCCAACCCGGTGGACGTGGCCAAGGCCACTGCCGGCAAGACGATTGCCATCTTTGCGCTGCCCGGCGCCTTCACGCCCACCTGCTCAGCCAAGCATGTGCCCGGCTATGTGGAAAAAGCCGTCGAACTCAAGGCCGCGGGTGTCGACGAGATCTGGTGCGTTAGCGTGAACGACGCCTTCGTGATGGGCGCCTGGGCGCGCGACCAGAAGACCGACGGCAAGGTGCGGATGCTGGCCGACGGCAGCGCCGACTTCAGCAAGGCCGTGGGCCTGACCCTGGACCTGACCGCACGTGGCATGGGTCTGCGCAGCAACCGCTACTCCATGCTGGTCAAGGATGGCAAGGTGGCTTCGCTCAATGTGGAAGGCCCCGGCAAATTTGAGGTCAGCGACGCTGGCACCATGCTTGCTCAGGCCAAGGGCTAAACCCTCTGCGGCGCCCGCAAAAACCGCCTTCGGGCGGTTTTTTCTTGGCTGCCCCGGTTGGACATTGTGAAATTGCTGCAGCTGGCGGCTGCACCTACCCGACATAGCGCATGGGCGAAACATCGAGCTCACCGAGGGGAGAATTTCAGGACAACTGATATATTAGTATGGTAGAGTATGGGTCATGTCTTCGATCTTTCCCCCCCAGGCGGTCCGCCGTGCCTCTGACTCTGCGTTTGAACATTTGCGCGATGCGATCGTCGGGCTTGAATTGCCTCCAGGGGCGGCACTGTCGGACAGGGAGTTGTGTGAGCAACTCAGCATGAGTCGCACCCCGGTGAGGGAGGCGCTATTGAGGCTGGCCAACATTGGATTGGTCGAAATACGACCTCAGTCGGGAACCTTCGTGTCGCGCATCCGCATGGCGGAGGTGCACGAAGCTAACTTCATCCGCCGGGAATTAGAGGGTGCTTGTGTTCGCGAGGCAGCCAAAGTCATCAATGCGAGCCAAAAGAAAGAACTCATCTTTTTGATCGAGCAGCAAAAGCTCGACCACTCAAGACAAAACGCCAAAGTCTTCAGTAGGCTCGACAGCGACTTTCACGGTGCCATTCACACGATTGCAGGAAACGCGATGTGCAGGATGATCATCCGCGATGTCAGGATGTTCGTTGATCGGCTTCGAAACCTGAGCCTGCACCGGCCTGCGGACTTGGATGAAATTCTTGCGGATCACGCCGCGATTGCCGGGGCTCTAATTGAGGGCGACTCACACGCGGCTGAGCGCGAAATGAATCGCCACATGGACCGAGTGGGCAGGGTCGCAAAGACTCTCATCTCTCAATACCCCGAGTACTTCGAGAAGGCTGATGTCTAGCTTCAGCCTACAGTTTTGGCATGTATGGCCCCATTGGGAGGCTCTCCTGCAGGGCGCCATGCTAACGATTACGCTGACCCTCAAGGCCTCGGCAGTCGGGTTGATCGCTTCCCTGTTGGCTGTTTACGGCCTGATGTCTGGCTTTAAACCGGTGGCAGTTCTGGTGAGAGCGTATGTGGAAGTCATCCGCAACACGCCCTTTCTAGTCCAGCTGTTGTTCATCTACTTTTCTCTGCCCAGTGTTGGGATTCAGATGAGTGCCAACCAGGCGGCACTGCTAACGATGGTCATGAACTTTACCGGCTACACCGTGGAAATACTGCGAGGTGGAATTCAAGCAATTTCGAGGACGCAGCTCGATTCGGCCCGATCGTTAGGATTTACCAAGTTTCAGAGCTTTCGTCTGGTCGTGGCGCCGCAGGCGCTGCGCAATACCTACCCCTCGTTGACGAGCCAATTTAGCCTGCTGCTGCTCGGGTCTTCGGTTGTGTCAGCGATTTCGGCTGAAGACCTGACCGCGGTTGCCAACTACGTTCAGTCCTTGAACTTTCGCAGCTTCGAGGTCTACATCGTCACCGCAGGCTTGTACCTCGCAATCACCATTCTTTGTCGAATGCTGTTCGCGGGAATCTGGCGTATGACATTTCATCGGTGGGAGTAGCGCTCGATGGAAGTTCTCGTCAAGTACTTGCCGTCTCTGGCCTTCAGCGCAGGAATCACCTTGTTGTTATTCCTGGGGCCGGCCGTCATCGGGTCCCTGCTGGGCCTATTGGTGGCAGTCATGCGGACGGCCCGTGGAGTCCTGCCCCGGCAGGCGAGTCGCTTTTTTATTCTAATCATTCAGGGTACCCCCGCACTCTTGCTGCTCTTTATTGTCCACTATGGTGTGGCCACCATGGGCGTGCGTCTGACCCCCTTCTTGTCGGCCACCATTGCCCTGTCTCTTTACGCTGCGGGATTCCTCGGGGAGATTTGGCGCGGCGCTATTGAGGCTGTACCTCGGCCTCAGTGGGAGGCTGCAAAGAGCCTCGGGTTTGGCAGGATGCAGACCTTGATGCTTCTCATAGCGCCGCAGGCGATATGGATTGCCTTGCCCGCCACGGTGGGGTTTCTGGTCTCACTGATGAAGGTCACCTCACTGGCGGCCATCATCGGCGTCGTCGAGTTGACGAAGTCGGGCATGGTGATTGCCAACCTCTCATTCCAACCCATGATGGTCTACGGCCTGATCGCGGTCCTGTACTTTGCGATGTGTTGGCCCATGTCCGTTTTGTCCCGTCATTTGGAGAAGGCACAGCATGCCACTCGTTAGCGTCCGACAACTCTCCAAGTCCTATGGAGCCAATAAGGTCATTGATGGACTGGAGATGGATATTCAAGAAGGCAGCGTTGTTGCGGTATTGGGTCGCTCAGGTTCGGGCAAGAGCACACTACTGCGCTGTATCGGAGGGCTAGAGGTGTTTGAGGCGGGTCAGTTGACCTGTGGTGACCGAGCCCTAAAAGCCAATCAATCGGCAGACCAGGGGTACTTCTCAAATATCGGCATCGTTTTTCAACACTTCAATCTCTTCCCGCATCTCACCGCCCTTTCGAATGTGACGATCGCGCTGCGCAAGGTGCAGCGCTTGAGTGCGGATGTCGTGGCTGAAAGAGGTCGCATGGCGCTGGAAACCGTGGGTCTTTGGGAGAAGAAAGACGCCTATCCCGCCCGGTTATCGGGGGGACAGCAGCAGCGGGTGGCGATAGCCCGCGCACTGGCGCTTCAACCCAAGATCTTGTTGCTCGACGAAGTGACCTCCGCCCTCGACCCAGAGCTCGTCGAGGAGGTTGTCGGTGTACTTCGTTCGTTGGCCAAACGTGGGCACACCATGCTTTTGGTCACTCATGACATTCGATTTGCTCAAACCGTGGCAGACCATATTGTGTTTATGCACAAGGGAAAGATTCACGAGCAGGGACCTGCTCATGAACTCATTCGTCAGCCGAGGACGGATGAATTAGCGCAATTTCTCGGGATGAACTAAAACTGAAAGGATGACAAGATGAAATCAATTTTTAAGGTGTTGGCAGGCCTGCTGGTGGCATCCTCGCTACTGGCCATGGGTGCCTATGCGCAGACCATCGATGCAATTCAGAAGCGGGGGAAAATCGTGATCGGAATGGATCAGACCATTCCCCCCTATGGTCTGCTCGATGAAAAGCGTGAGCCAGCCGGCTATGACGCCGATGTGGCTAGGGCGATCGGCAAGGCGCTTGGTGTGCAGGTTGAGTTTGTTCAGGTGGCGGGTCCCACGAGAATTCCGGCCCTACTCACGAATCAGGTCGACATCGTTGTCGCCACCCTGGGGATGAGTCCTGAGCGGGCGAATCAAGTCTGGTTCAGCATGCCCTACGGCAGCGTGGATGTTGTCTTCGTGTCTAAAGCTGCCAACAAATTTATGAAGCCGGGGGATACGGTAGGTAAGCGGATCGGCGTGGTGCGCGGAGGCATTCAGGATTCTTCCTTCACACCTTTGGCCCCAAAGGGGGCGACAGTTGTCCGTTTTGATGATGACGCCACTGTGGGCCAAGCCCTGTTGGCCGGGCAGGTTGATGCCATTGTCACGGCAAGCCATTGGGCGGCCGAGTTCATGAAACGCAACGCAGCGGCAAAGCTGGAAGTCAAGTTCACAGTCAGACAGTCTCCCTACGGTATTGGTGTGCGCAGGGGCGAGATCGACGTCTTGCAGTGGATGAACCAGTTTGTCGCGTTCCTGAAGATCACCGGGGAGCTTGATCAGATCAGCCGCCGCTGGATCGGTTCTCCCCTGTCCAATCTCCCAGTGTGGTGACAGCTAAAAGTCCAGATGGCTCATCGCATTCAATCCAGGTCTTGAGGACATTGCAATGGAGATTCGTGACATCAAGGTTTACTCCATTCCGGTGGACTTCCGGACCTGGATTCTGGTCAAGGTAGAGACGTCAGAACCCGGACTATTCGGCTGGGGTGAGGCGACTGTTGAATGGAAGGCCCGCTCCGTAGGCGCTGCTGTTCTCGAGTTGAAGGATCTATGCGTCGGGGAGGATCCGCTGCGCATACGCCACCTGATGCGAAAACTGGTCAAGCGGCACTACTGGGACCCGGGTGTCATCGGCATGTCAGCGATCAGCGGCATCGAGATGGCCTGCTGGGATATCTTCGGCAAGTCGATAGGGCGGCCGGTGGTCGACTTGCTTGGCGGCGCTGTTCGCGACAGGATCCCGGTCTATACGCATCTGGGCTTTGGGAGCTCGGAGCATGTCTACGAAAAATCGATGACTGGCGAAGCGCTTGAATCAGTCGAGAAAATTGTTGCGTGTGGCTACCATGCCGTCAAAGTGGTCAACATGCCATTTCATAACCAGCATGTTTTCGCCGAGCGGCGCACTGCTTATTTCAACATGATGGATGTGATTTTGGATGCGTGCAGCGGGCGTATCGATGTGGCGCTCGATGTACACGGCCGATGTGGATCCGTCGGTTCTGCCGAGTCACTGCTTTCCTTTCTTTCCGGGCGCGACCTGCTCTTCGTCGAAGAGTTGCTTCGGCCGGCACCAGCGGCGACCATGGCCAGCCTGGCGCGCAAATTCGATGTGCGATTGGCAACCGGAGAGCGCTTGGTTGAGATGAGGGATTTCGTAGACCTTGCGTGTGAACGCGCGGTCGCCGTCTTCCAGCCTGACATTGCCCACTGTGGGGGGCTGTTGGCCGCTTCTCGTATCGCTACGCTGGCCGCTGGCTTCAACATCTCGATCGCCCCTCACAATCCTTTGGGCGTGATCGCTAGTAGCGCGGGCTTGCATTTCGCGCTCGCCACAGACAATTTTCTGGTCCAAGAGGAAATGAGTGCGCATTTCAGTGCCGCCAAGGATTTCATTGAAACCCCCATTCATTTCGAGGATGGCTTTTGGACACTCAAGCCTTGCGTTGGTCTGGGGATAACGGTCGACGAGAACTTTGCAGCACGGATGCAGGGCCGCCACGAACCCTTGCTCACTAATTCGGCTGTAGATCCAGATGGATCCCTGGTGGATTGGTAGTCGGAGTACGCAATGCACATCAAGCAGGTTAAGGCCCATCTTCATTCCGGCGAGTTTTCTGATCTGGTCTTTGTTGAAGTGAGGACTTCAGATCCCGCAGTCATCGGCTGGGGCGAGTGCACTTTGCCCGGCAAGCCGTATGCAGTGGCTGGTGCCATTCGGGATGCGGCGCGCTTGATCCTGGATATGCCGGTTCAGTCGATCAGAAAGGTATGGGAGACGGTCTACAGGCACAGTTACTGGCGCGGCGGCGCCGTAGAAACATCGGCTTTGTCCGGCATTGACATCGCACTTTGGGATATTGCCGGGAAGATCGCGGATCGACCAGTTCATGCACTGCTTGGTGGTGCTGTACGCGACCGCATCCAGACCTATGCCAACTGCGGCCTCTCAACAGACCCCGATGAGTTGGCACGCCGGGCAAGTGCGGCGCTACAAGCTGGCTTTCAAATCGTCAAGTTCTATCCGCTCCCCCCGTTGCTCGCCCTGCCGGCCACAGAGTTGGTGTCGAGAGTCTATGACTGCTGTGCTGCCGTCAGGCAGGTCATCGGCAAATCACGAGATTTCGCCATTGATCTGCACGGCCGTACGATGCCGCAGACCGTGATTGCGATTGAGCATGCGATTCGGGACCTGCGACCGCTTTGGATTGAAGAGCCGGTGGCCAGCGAGGATATGGCAGCCTTGTCTCGGATCAGGCGGCATTTCCAGGTTCCCATCGCTTTGGGTGAGCGTCTTTTCACCCGTTGGCAGTTCAAACAGGTCTTGAGCCGCGGTTGGGTCGACATCATCCAGCCTGATGTGGGCAATGCAGGTGGCCTTTCAGAGATGAGGGTCCTGGCCGATATGGCCGAGGCCCATCATGTCGCTTTCGGCCCGCACAGCCCCAACGCATTGCTGCACACCTTTGCATCCATGCACTGCGCTGCGATCGCACAGACGTTTGGTGCGCTGGAGTTCAGGCCTAGCCCGATGACCAACCAAGTCTTCGATGGGGTGGCCCCGTCTATGGATGATGGTGGCAGTTTCGCCTTGCCGACCGCTGCGGGTATTGGTGTGAGTGTGCGGGAAAGCAGCTTGTCTTTTGATGAGAGCCGGGTCCCAAAATTGGTCGAACATGGGCACGACGGCACGCCCGTGGACTGGTAGCCCATGCGCGCTAGAGTAGTCCCTGTTCTTTACAGCTATTTTGATGCTGCGGGTGCAATTGATTTAGAAGCTCATGCGAGGCAAATCGCAT
Organism: Comamonadaceae bacterium; assembly: GCA_027486755.1. Lineage (GTDB taxonomy): Bacteria > Pseudomonadota > Gammaproteobacteria > Burkholderiales > Burkholderiaceae_C > Polaromonas. The sequence goes on from JAIXOM010000044.1 coordinate 13,196, forward strand.
GGGTTCAGCAGGGGGGTGTGGCCGGCATCACTCTGTTTGGCCTGGCTTCTGAAGGGGGGGCGCTTTCCTCCGCAGAACGAAGGTCAATACTGGCCTACACCAGCTCGATACTGCCTTCAGGAGATGCATTACTGGTCACTGTTCGACCGGATGACATTGTTGAAGAGCTGGTCCGATGCGCGCTTGAATTTCGGGATCGGCTGGATTTGATTTTCCAGATCGGTCAGGACGCAGCGCGATCGATCGCGCAGTTTCGCGCCCTTGTTGCAGAGCCGGCATTGGCCAAGCATGTGTACCTGGGTCTTCAGCTTGCACCTGGATTAATCGACACCACATTCACCGCCGATGCGATTAAGGGCATCGAAGGGCTGTCCGAACGCCTGCAGTTTCTTAAGGCCGAGTACAACAGCATCGAGCTGGCGGCACATCTGTCTACGCTGGACAGGCCGATAGATCTCTTGGTGGGGCGTCACGGCCAGAATTTGATTGAATATCTCAGGATCGGCGCGGTTGGCGTGATCCCCGGCACTGAAATGGCACCAGCCCTAAGGCCAATCTTGGAGGCCTGGGCTGCGGGCCGAAAAGATGATGCCACCCAAGCCTACGGAAGAATTGCAGCTTATGTTGACTTTGCCATGCAGGACCTCGATACCGTGGTCGATGTGGGGCGCGCAGTGACGGCGCGGGCATTGGGGTTCAAGCCAGGCCCACGGCGTATGCCTTCTGGTCGTGATCCCAGGACCATGTCGGCCGCCATAGAGGCTTGGTGGCCGCACTGGCAAGCAATCAACGACCCATTGCCTCACCCTGCCCGGTGACAGCAGCGCCGTCCCAGCTCTGCCTGGCTGAACCTTTTTTGGAGAAAAAATGAACTTGCTCGATCTCAAAGGCCGCCATGCCGTTATCACTGGCGCCGCCACAGGCCTCGGATACGCGATTGCGCAGCGCATGATTGTCTCGGGTGCGCGGGTCACACTCTGGGATCGCGACGAGAGGGCTTTGGCGGCAGCTTCGAAGCAACTCTTACCGCCGCAGGGCAATCCGGCTGTTGCCGCCATCGCGGTGGATGTGACCCGTTATGAGCAAGTTCTGGGCGCCACCCAAAGGACCATTGCGCTTGGACCGGTTGATATCCTCGTCAACAGCGCCGGGATCACGGGTCCCAACACCAAGTTGTGGGACTACCCGGCTGATGCTTGGCAGCAGGTCTTCGATGTTAATGTGCATGGTCTCTTCTATTGCTGCCGGCAATTTTCGGCGCATATGCGCGAGCGCAATTACGGCCGAATCGTCAATATCTCCTCTGTGGCCGGCAAAGAGGGCAATCCCAATGCCAGTGCTTACAGCGCGAGCAAAGCCGCAGTCATTGGGCTGACAAAGTCCTTGGGCAAGGAGCTCGCGGACACAGGTGTGCGCGTCAACTGCATCACCCCAGCTGCTGTAAAGACCCCCATCTTTGATCAAATGACGCCCGAACACATCCAGTTCATGCTCGGCAAGATTCCGATGGCTCGCTTCGGTCTCCCTGAGGAGGTAGCCGCAATGGTCACTTGGCTGTCTTCCGAAGAGTGTTCGTTTGCGACAGGTGCGGTGTTTGATCTCTCCGGGGGGCGTTCGACTTATTGAGCGTTGTGGTCGCGGACGAAAGTCATTCATGGAGCGGCGATGGGCCTAGGTGTATCTTCCCGTCTAGACCCCTTAAAAGGGCCAACTGTTTTTTGGCTTTGAGTTGCCTGATGACCATCACAGATCGACCTTGAGGTAATGCGCCCCCTGCAGAGGGTTGTGGTAGTAGGGCGTAATCTCTTCGAAACCCAGCTCAGCGTAGAGTTGGCGCGCCGCTTCCATCTCGTCGAGCGTATCGAGCAGCACGCTGTGGTAGCCGACGGCGCGCGCTGCGTCCAAAATCGCTTCGGCCAACTGGCGCCCCAGTCCAAAGCCGCGAAAGGCTTTGCGCACATAAAGCCGCTTCATTTCGGCAGCGTTGGCATAGTCGACGTTGTCAATCGGCCGCAGGGCGCAGCAGCCGGCCACTTGGCCTTCAATCAAGGCCAGCAGCAAGGCGCCACGGGGTGCTGCGTAGTCGCCGGGCAGGCCAGCCAGTTCAGCCTCAAAGTCCTGGAAGTCCAGCGTCACGCCCAAGCCGGCTGCGTATTCTTCGAAGATCTCGCGCACTCCGGCCATGTCCTCGGCCTGTTGCGGGGTGATGAGTTTGACAGCAGCTTGCTTCACGATTTAGAGCTCGAGTTTACAAAAGGAGCAATGGCGATGCTGACGGCGCACTCGGACTCCCATCAGAATCCGGCTGGCGCCAGCGAGAACACCCAGCTGCTCAGCCCGAAGCAGCCCAGCAGTACCGCCAGCGCGATCAGTCGGCTGGTTGCATCGTCGCGGGCCGGCGGCTCGGCCTGCTCCAGCGGCTTGTCGCCATGCACCATGGCGCCGACAATCGCATGGCCCTTGAAGGTGTGCCAGATGATGGCCAGCAGGTGCAGCAGCACCAGTGCGATGAGCAGCAGCTTGCCGATGTTTTTGTGATAGGCCGAGGCCGCACTCACCGAGGCGCTGGAGACCAGATGGCTGAGTGGACCGGCGAAGGCGATTTCATCGTCGCTGATCAGACCGCTGGCCACTTGGACGGTGAGCACCAGAGCAAAGGCCAGGACAGCCAGTGCGCCCAGGGGACTGTGGCCGGTGCGCCGACGCGCATCGATGCGCCCGCGCAGGTCTTCGATGATGGCGCCTGGCCTGAGGTTGAAGTACGAAAAACGCGACCAGCGCCCGCCAATCAGCCCCCAGACCAGGCGAAACAGGAGCAGGCTTATCACCGCTTGGCCGAAGCGAAAGTGCCAGACCATGGCCGAGCCGCCGATATTGCCGCTGACCACCAGGCCCACCACGCAGACCACCAGCGCCCAATGAAACAGGCGGGTGGGCAGATCCCAGATGCGGGTGCGGTGCAGATGGCTGGCGTAGAGGTTCACAGGATGCTCCGTCTCAAGAGGCCGAGGCATGGTGAAAAATGGTTGCCTCAGCTCGGCTTATCAATGAATTTTGGGCGACTGCCACGCTGGAGTATTGGCAAGGCGTTAGACTGATTTTGCACCTTCCCGCAGCTTTGCGGGCCTTTCGCCTCCCCAACTTGCAAGGAAGCTCACATGAAATCGTTTATCCATCTCGCCTCGGCCTGCGCATTGCTTGCGGTCAGTGTTTCAGCATCGGCCCAGTTTGCCAAGCCGGAGGACTCCATCCGCTATCGCCAGGGCTCCCTCTTCGTCATGGGTCAGCATTTTGCGCGCATCGGTGCTATGGCCAATGGCCGAGTACCGTTTGACGCCAAGGTTGCCCAAGAGAATGCCGACATTGTGGCCGCCATGGCCAAGCTGCCCTGGGCCGGCTTTGGCCCCGGCACCGACAAGGCCGCGCCGACCAAGGCCAAGGCCGAGATCTGGAGCGAGCAGCCCAAGTTCAAGGATGCCAGCGAGAAGATGATGGCCGAAACCACCAAGCTCGCTGCTGCCGCCAAAACGGGCAATCTGGATGCCCTCAAGGCCGCCTTCGGCGCCACGGCCGGTAGCTGCAAGGCCTGCCACGACGCCTACCGCGCACAGTAAGCAGCAGGCCCAGGGCCGATACACAACTGTCGTGTGCCGGCTCAGCTTTCTGCCATCAGCTTTTCAATCAGCTGGTTGAGGGCCGCAAAGTCGGGCTCGCCAACATATTGCTTGACGATTTCACCGCGCTTATTGACCAGATAGGTGGTCGGTGTGATCTTGGTATCGCCCCAGGCCTTGGCAATGGCGCCGGTGTTGTCAATCGCCACCTTAAAGGGCAGCTGCCGGGTCTGGCTGAAGTTGACCACATAGGCTGGCGGGTCGTAGCTCATGGCCACTGCCAGTGTCTCGTAGCCGCGTGCATGAAATTGCTGGTGTGTCTTCACCAGCTGAGGCATCTCCGCCACGCAAGCCACGCAGCTGGTGGCCCAGAAATTGACCAGCAGCACCTTGCCTTTGAAGGCCTCGGTAGTGATCTGACTACCGTCGAGCAGCACGAAGCGCGTCTCGGGCGCAGCCTGCTTGGTTGAGCAAGCAGCGCCTAGGAGGCCCGAAGCCAGCACAGCTGCGGCTAGCCATAGTCGGCGTGATTTCAGGCGTATCAAAGCGGTCATGGGCAAAGTGTACTGACCCTAGGCCGGCTCGCTGGCAAGTTTGGCCTGCTTAGGTGATTTTTTGCGATTTGAGCTCGGCCAACTTTGCCCCGTCCCAGCCCAGCACCGAGGTCAATACTTCCTCGGTGTGCTGGCCCAGCAAGGGCGGTGGGAGCCCCTGTCCGGGGCCGCGTACCGGCGTGGCGCTGAGCTTCATCGGACTGGCCACCAGGCTGAGGTCTCGGCGAGCCGGATGCTGCCAGTGCTTGACCATGCCGCGCTCATGGACCTGCGGATCGGCAAACACCTCGGCCAGACTGTTGATGGCGCCACAGGGCACTTTGGCCGCCTCCAGCGCCGACAGCCAATCGGTCTTGCTGCGCGTTTTCATGACCTCTTCCAACACGGGCACCAGCTCGGCTCGGTTGACCACCCGCTGGCGGTTGCTGGCAAAACGCGGATCGCTGGCCAGTTCGGGCCGGCCAGCGACTTCGCAGAATTTGGCGTACTGGCCGTCGTTGCCAACGGCCAGGATCAGGTGGTCGCGCTGCCCATCGGCTGTCGGTGCCACTTCGAAGACCTGATAAGGCACGATATTTTGGTGCGCATTGCCGGCGCGGCCGGGCACCTTGCCGCTGACCAGGTAGTTGGCGCCCAGATTGGCCAGCATGGCCACCTGGGTGTCGAGCAGGGCCATGTCGATCTGCTGGCCTTGGCCGGTGCGCTCGGCATGGCGCAGCGCCGCCAGGATGGCCACCGTGGCATACATGCCCGTCATCAGGTCGGCCACCGCCACGCCCACCTTCTGCGGCCCGCCGCCGAGGTCGTCGCGCTCGCCAGTGACGCTCATCAGGCCGCCCATGCCCTGGATGGCGTAGTCGTAGCCGGCCCGCTCGGCATAGGGGCCGGTCTGGCCAAAGCCGGTAATGGAGCAATAGACCAGGCGCGGGTTGATGGCCAGCAAACTGGGTGCATCCAGGCCGTAGCGTGCCATGTCGCCGACTTTGAAGTTCTCCACGAACACATCGCAATGGCGTACCAGTTCGCGGATCAGCGTCTGGCCTTGTTCCTGTGCGATGTCGCAGACCACCGAGCGCTTGTTGCGGTTGGCGCCCAGGTAGTAGGCTGCCTCGCGGGTCTCCTGTCCCTGGTCGTCATGCAGGAAGGGCGGGCCCCAACTGCGCGTATCGTCACCTTGCCCGGGCCGCTCAATCTTGATCACGTCGGCGCCAAGGTCGGCCAGATTCTGTGTGCACCAGGGGCCGGCCAGCACCCGGGACAGGTCAAGAACGCGGATGCCTTGCAAAGAGTTCATGGCGTGATTGTGGCGCAGGCGCGCTGTCACCTGCAGGCCGGGGGTCTGTCGCTGGAGCGCCCGCGACCTGGCCCCGATGCCTGTACAGTCCCACAGTGATCTTTCAAGTGATTCATCGACCCACTCCCGCCGCCCTTGCCAGCGCCCTGGCCCTGAGTATGGGCATCCTGCTGTCCGCCTGCAGCCCCACCCTGAACTGGCGTCAAGTTCAGCCCGAAGGGGTGGACATGACGGTGTTGCTGCCCTGCAAGCCTGACCGGGCCAGCAAGAGCGTGCCCCTGGGTGGGCGCGACACCCTGTTGTCCATGACCGGTTGCGAGGCCGGCGGCGCTATGTACGCCTTGGCGGTGGCCGAGCTGAGCGATGCCGGCTCGGTGGCCGAGGTGCTGGCGCAATGGCAGGCCCTGACGCTGACCCATATGCGGGCAGAGACATCGACGCAGCAGCGTAAGCCCATGCCCGTGCCTGGCGCCAATGGCCCACCGCCCCTGCTGCTCTCGGCCCGCGGCAGCCACCCCGACGGCCAGGCGATCGAAGGCCAGGCTCTGTTTTTTGCGCGCGGCACCCTTGTATTTCAGGCGGTCATTTATGCGCCGCGCATCAATGCCGAGGCAGCCGAAACCTTTTTCAGGGGCATGAAGCTGCCATGAGCGCAACGCAGAGCCTACCAACGCCCGAGGCCGCCGCTGACCGGCTGGTCGGCCGTACCGCGGTGCTGGTGTTCCTGGCCTTTGCCCTGGGCTACTTTGCCTCGGCGGTGCTGCGCACGGTGATCGCTACTTTGTCGCCTGCCTTGACGCAGGAGTTCGGTTTGCAGGCGGCCGATCTGGGGCTGCTGGCCGGCGGCTTTTTCCTGGGCTTTGCCAGTACCCAGCTGCTGCTCGGATCCTGGCTGGACCTGTATGGCCCAAGGCGGGTTTTGGTGGGATTTCTCGCGGTAGCGGTGGTCGGCTGTCTGGCCTTTTCCATGGCCAATAGCTTTGCGAGCATGCTGGCTGCGCGCGTGTTGTTGGGCGTGGGCGTCAGCGCCTGCCTGATGGCGCCGCTGACCGGCTTTCGCCGCTGGTATGAGCCGGCCCAGATGTTGCGGGCCAATTCCTGGATCCTGATGCTGGGCTCCTTGGGTATGCTGGCTTCCACCCTGCCGGTGCAGTTGCTGCTGCCCGTGCTGGGCTGGCGCACCATGTTCTGGGCGATGGCAGCTCTCATCGTGCTGGCCATGGTGCTCACCTTCAAACTGGTGCCTGCCCACACGCCGCCCCTGGGCGCAGCCACCGAGCCGCCGGGCTATGCCCAGGTCTGGCGCAGCCCGGCATTTCGCCGCTTAGTGCCCTATGCTTTTTTCATCAACGGCGGCATGGTCGGCTTGCAGACCCTGTGGCTGGGGCCCTGGCTGACCCGGGTGGTGGGGCTCAGCCCCCTGCAAGCCGCTGGCGGCTTGTTCTTCATCAATCTGGCATCGTTGCTGGCTTTTTCCGTTTGGGGCTGGGTGATGCCGGGTCTCACGCGGCGCGGCTGGAGCACTGAGCGCTTGCTGCGCGCCGGGGTGCCGCTGACCCTGCTGATCATGGCGATCAACATCAGCCTGGGCAGCCTGGCCGATTGGCCGTATTGGGCGGTGCTCATCATGGTGGGCAGCGTGGTCTCGCTGGCCCAGCCGGCGCTGAGCATGACCTTCCCGCCCGCTTTGGCGGGTCGGGCTCTGTCGGCCTACAACCTGGTGTGTTTCCTGGGCATTTTCTCGATGCAGTGGGGTGTCGGTCTGCTGGTCGATGCCTTTAAGGCCCAGGGCTGGTCCGAGGTGGCCAGTTTTCAGGGCGCTTTCGCGGTTTTCTTCTTTTGCTCGTTGGCCGCGCTGCTCTATTACTTGCGCGGCAAGTCGGATAATCTCCAACCATGAATGCGATCCTGGTCATTGCGCATGCCCCCCTGGCCTCGGCCATGGGCCAGTGCATCGCCCATGTCTTTAATGACCCGCCGCGCTGTTTCGCGGTGCTCGACGTGCAGCCCAATGTGCCGCCGGAGGAGACCTTGGAGCAGGCGCGCACCATCCTGAACCAACTGGGCTGCCCGACCTGTCTGGTGATGACTGACATCTTCGGCGCTACTCCCTGCAATGTGGCCCAGAAGCTGGTCGACGGGGTGAGCAGCAAGCTGATCACCGGGATGAACCTGCCTATGCTGCTGCGCGCCTTGTCTTATCGAGAAGACACCCTGGATGCGCTGGTGGCACGCAGCCTGGCCGGGGCCAGCCAGGGGGTGATGCAGGTGGCCATCACCGCACCTCAGAACCAAAACCGACGGACCTATGACCAAGAACAGCGTGACCATCAGCAATAAATTAGGGCTGCACGCCCGCGCGTCGGCCAAGCTGACCAAGCTGGCCGGCAGCTTCCCCTGCGAGGTCTGGCTCAGCCGAGGCGAGCGCCGGGTCAATGCCAAGAGCATCATGGGCGTGATGATGCTGGCCGCTGGTCTGGGCACCACGATCGAGCTCGAGACCCACGGTGAGCGCGAGCAGGAGGCCGCGCTCGCCATCTTGGCCCTGTTCAACGACAAGTTTGGCGAAGGCGAATGAGCTTTTCCATCCACGGTCTGGCGGTCTCTCGCGGCATTGCCATCGGGCGGGCCGTGCTGGTGGCCTCCAGCCGTGCCGATGTGGCGCATTACTTCATCGACCCCACCCAGGCCGAGCAGGAGGTCCAGCGCATCCGGGTGGCGCGCGATGCGGTGGTCGCAGAGATCACCCGTGTGCAGCGTGAACTGCCCAAGGAAGCGCCGCCCGAACTCGCTGCCCTGCTTGATGTGCATCTGATGCTGCTGGAAGACGAGCAGCTGTCGTCGGGCGTCAAGCACTGGATCACCGATCGTCAGTACAACGCCGAATGGGCCATCACCACCCAGTACGAGATTTTGGCCCGGCAGTTCGATGAAATGCAGGACCCTTACCTGCGCGAGCGCAAGGCCGATTTAGAACAGGTGGTCGAGCGGGTGCTGCGCTTTCTCAAGGGTGCGGCCTCACCGGTGCAGCCGCCAGCGGCGGTGACCGGCCGTACCCAGCAAGGCGAGCTGCTGGGTGACTCGCTGGATGTGCCCCTGGTGCTGGTGGCCCACGACCTGTCGCCGGCCGACATGCTGCAGTTCAAACAGAGTCTGTTCGTTGGCTTTGCCACCGACGTGGGCGGGCGCACCTCGCACACCGCCATCGTCGCGCGCAGCATGGACATCCCGGCGGTGGTGGGTGCGCGCAGCGCCAGTGCCCTGATCGAGCAGGACGACTGGGTCATCATCGATGGCGACGCCGGCGTGCTCATCGTCAACCCTTCGCCCATCATCCTGGCCGAATACGGCTTCAAGCAGCGTCAGGGCGAGCTCGAGCGCGAACGCCTGAGCCGGCTGCGCCACACACCGGCGGTCACGCTCGACGGTCAGAAGGTCGAGCTGCTGGCCAACATTGAGTTGCCCGAGGACACCGCAGCGGCGGTCAACGCCGGTGCGGTCGGCGTGGGCCTGTTTCGCAGCGAATTCCTGTTCATGGGCCGGGGCGGCCAGTTGCCCGACGAAGAAGAGCAGTACCAGGCCTATGTGCGCGCCATCGAAGGCATGCAGGGTTTGCCGGTGACCATACGCACGGTCGATATTGGGGCCGACAAGCCGCTCGATCGCGGCGCCCGCCAGGACGACCACCTCAACCCCGCCCTGGGCCTGCGCGCGATCCGCTGGAGCTTGGCCGACCCGCCCATGTTTTTGACCCAGCTGCGCGCGATTCTGCGCGCCGCGGCCCGCGGGCAGGTCAACCTCCTGGTCCCCATGCTGGCCCATGCGCGGGAAATCCGACAGACCATCGCGATGATCGACCATGCCCGTGCCCAGCTTGATAACAAGGGAATGGCCCACGGCCCGGTCAAACTCGGCGCCATGATCGAGGTGCCGGCGGCGGCGCTCTCGCTCAAGCCCTTTTTGCGCCACTTCGACTTTCTGTCCGTGGGAACCAATGACCTGATCCAGTACACCTTGGCCATCGATCGCGCCGACGAGGCGGTGGCACATCTATACGATCCCCTGCATCCGGCGGTGCTCAGGTTGCTGGCCGACACCATTGCCGAGTCGCATGCGCGCGGCAAGCCGGTGAGCGTGTGTGGTGAGATGGCTGGCGACGTGGCCATGACCCGGCTGCTGCTCGGTCTGGGCCTGCGCTCCTTTTCAATGCATCCGTCGCAGATCCTGGCGGTCAAGCAACAGGTGCTGCGCGCCGATGCGGGCAAGCTGCAAGCCTGGGCCGAGCAGGTGATTGCTAGCGATGATCCGGCGCAGGCGCTGCTGGCGGCAGGCTGATACCGGACACGGGGCTGACCCGCTCAGCCCCCCAGCGCTTGCGCGGCCGCATGCGCTTGCTGGTCGGCGTGGTAGCTCGAGCGCACCATGGCGCCGACGGCCGCGTGCGAAAAGCCCATTTCGTAGGCCTTTTCCTCGAACATCTTGAAGGTGTCCGGGTGCACATAACGGCGCACGGGCAGGTGGCTGCTGCTGGGTGCGAGGTACTGCCCGATGGTCAGCATCTCGATGTCGTGCGCCCGCATGTCTCGCATCACCTCAAGAATTTCCTCGTCGGTCTCGCCCAAGCCCACCATCAGGCCGCTCTTGGTCGGGACCTGGGGAAACAGCGCCTTGAATTTCTTCAGCAGGTTCAGCGAGAAGGCATAGTCCGAGCCCGGCCTGGCTTGCTTGTACAGGCGCGGCACGGTCTCGAGGTTGTGGTTCATCACATCGGGTGGTGCGGCCTTGAGGATGCCCAGGGCGCGGTCGTCGCGGCCGCGAAAATCGGGCACCAACACCTCGATTTGGGTATCGGGCGAGAGTTCGCGGGTCTTGCGGATGCATTCCACAAAATGGCCGGCGCCGCCGTCGCGCAGATCGTCGCGGTCGACGCTGGTGATCACCACGTATTTGAGCTGAAGGGCGGCAATGGTGCGCGCCAGGTTGTCGGGCTCATGGACGTCCAGCGGGTCGGGCCGGCCATGGCCAACGTCACAGAAGGGGCAGCGTCGGGTGCATTTGTCGCCCATGATCATGAAGGTGGCTGTGCCCTTGCCAAAGCACTCGCCGATGTTGGGGCAACTGGCTTCTTCGCACACGGTCACCAGCTTGTTCTGGCGCAGGATGTCCTTGATTTCATAGAACCGGGTGCCGGTGCTGGCGGCCTTAACGCGGATCCAGTCAGGTTTTTTAAGCACCTCGGCCTGCTCGACCTTGACCGGAATGCGTGAGAGTTTGGCCGCTGCTTTTTGTTTGGCCAGCGGGTTGTATTGGTCGGCGCTTTGCGCCTCGTGTACGGTGGGGTTGCTGCTCATGGCAATTCCTGGTCAGGGCGCGAGGCAGGCGCTGAGCTTGTGGCTCAGCAGGCCGGCAGCATCGTCCCAGCTGATGGAGACGCCGATTGTAGAAAGGTCGACTGTTTTCAGGCCTGCATAGCCGCAGGGGTTGATGCGCTCGAAGGGTTGCAACTCCATGGCGACGTTCAGCGCCAGGCCATGGTAGGTGCAGTGGCGGCTGACCTTGATGCCCAGCGCCGCGATTTTGCCCAGACCGCGAAAGGGCTCCTGCGCCGGCCGTGGGCCCGTCAGCGCCGCGTGCGAGCCTGGGTCGTCCAGCCGCACATAGATGCCCGGCGAGCCTGCCACCCGGTGGCCGGTCACGCCCAGATGGGCGAGGCTTCGGATCACCGCTTCTTCGATGCGATAGACGTATTCCTTGACGAAATAGCCGGCCCGCCTGAGATCCAGCAGGGGGTAGGCCACGACCTGCCCAGGCCCGTGATAAGTGACCTGACCGCCCCGGTTGGCCTGCACCACCGGGATCTCGCCTGGGGCCAGCAGGTGGTCGGCGCTGCCGGCCAGCCCCTGGGTGAAGACCGGCGGGTGCTCGCACAGCCACAGTTCATCGGGGCTGTCGGCCTGCCGCCCCGCGGTGTACGCCTGCATGGCCTCGTAGGTAGGCAGGTAAGGCGCCCGCCCCAGCATTTTGATCTGCATGGGCTTGTTCAGAGCACCACCTTGACCATGGGGTGGGTCGACAAGGTGCGGTAGAACTCATCGAGCTGCTCGCGGCTGGTGGCGGTGATGGTGATGGTCACGCCCAGGTAACGCCCGCCTTTGCTTTCACGCAGCTCTACGGTGCTTTCGTCAAATTGCGGGTCCAGCGCATGTGCCACCGAGGTGACAGCGGCGACAAAGCCTTCGGTCTTCTCGCCCATGACTTTGATGGGGAAGGCGCAGGGGTAGCGGATCAGCGATTCTTGCTCTGGCGGGAGGGACATGGCCGTGAAAAAGGAGGCTAGGGAAATTCAGTGTATCCGTGCCATCTCGGGCCTTGACCCTGCGTCTGCCCCGGGGTTTGACAGGCCCTTGGTGTTTTTACCTATAATGCCGGGCTTTGTAGACATAGACGCTGCCTCCAAGCGGCGCTGTAACTTTGACGTAACTCGGTTCTCCTAGACTGGCTGGCGTGCTTTAAGTACCCAATTAAGCACACAAGGGCCTGATAAACAGGGGCGGCGCTAACGTCAGTGGGCACTTTGAACACCAAGTCATCAAGTAGCACTCCAGCGCCTGTGCAGGCGGAGTCGGGCGTGCCAAGTGCTGCGAATGCGCAGGCTTGGCGTCCTTGGGAGGATGACTCGGTTCAAGAGCCTGTACAGCCCCTGAGTCGTGAGCAGGTGGCGCGGATGGGTTTAGACCGTCCCGCGGTTTCGGTTTGGCGGGTGTTGCTTTGGCAGGCCTTGGCTGGGCTGGCGCTGGCAGGGCTTATCGGCGGAGTGAGTGGGCGTTGGGCTTGGGCTGTTTCTGCGTTGTATGGCGCAGCTTCGGTGGTTTTGCCAGCTTTGGTATTTGCGCGCGGCTTGACCGGGCGCTTGTCTTCGCTGAATGCGGCGACGGCGGTGACGGGCTTCTTCGTATGGGAGTTCGTCAAGATCGGTCTGACGCTTGCCATGTTGTTGGCAGCGCCGAGGCTGGTGGCAGATTTGAGTTGGCCCGCCTTGTTGGCGGGTCTGGTGGTGACCATGAAGGTGGTCTGGCTGGCGGTGTGGATGCAGTCCCGTCGCAGCCGGCTGGCTTGACTGAATCGGAAGAACGGGCAAAAAGATGGCTGCAGACAAGGAATTGACCGCCGGCGAATACATCGTCCATCACCTGGGCCATCTCCAGAATAAAAAGCCGGAGTCGGTCCTCGATTTCTCCGTCTTCAATCTCGACTCCTTGTTCTGGGGTATCTTGGTCGGCATCGTCGGCACCTTCTTTTTGTGGAAGGCTGCGCGCAAAGCAACGGCGGGTGTGCCTGGGCGCTTTCAGGCCGCGGTTGAGATTCTGGTCGAGATGGTTGAAAGCCAGGCCAAGGGCATCGTTCACAGCGCCGAAAGCCGCAAATTCGTAGCGCCCCTGGCTCTGACTGTTTTCGTCTGGATCTTCCTGATGAATGCCATGGACCTGCTGCCGGTCGACCTGATTCCGGCGATCTGGCACGGCGTGGCGCCTGCCGTTGGCGCCAAAGATTACATGCGGGTGGTGCCTACTGCTGACCTGTCGGTCACCATGGGTCTGTCGGTGTCGGTGTTGCTGATCTGTCTGTACTACAACATCAAGATCAAGGGCATCGGCGGCTGGATCCATGAGTTGTTCACCGCGCCCTTCGGCTCCCACCCGGTGCTGTGGCCTTTCAACTTCCTGATGCAGGTCATTGAGTTCGTCGCCAAGACGGTCTCTCACGGCATGCGACTTTTCGGCAATATGTATGCCGGCGAACTGATCTTTATGCTGATTGCCCTGATGGGTGGCGCCTGGTCGCTGTCGGCCACCGGCATCGGCTTGGCCATCGGCCACATCATTGCTGGCTCGGCCTGGGCCATCTTCCACATCCTGATCATCACCTTGCAGGCTTTCGTGTTCATGATGCTGACCCTGGTCTATATAGGCCAGGCGCATGACGCCCACTGATCGGGATCTTTCAGCAACGGTTTGTTTTTCGTTTTTCTCTCAACCCTGTCTCTTTAGGAGTTACATCATGGAAGTTATCAGCTTTGTTGCCCTGGCCGCCGGCCTGATCATCGGTCTGGGCGCCGTCGGTGCCTGTATCGGCATCGGCATCATGGGCAGCAAGTACCTGGAGTCGGCTGCACGTCAGCCCGAACTCATGGGTGAGTTGCAAACCAAGATGTTCTTGCTGGCCGGTCTGATCGACGCGGCTTTCATTATCGGTACCGGTATTGCCCTGTGGTTTGCCACGGCCAACCCGTTCCTGGGTCAGATCGCCAACCTGCCGAAGTAATCTTCGCCGGCCCTCGTGCACAGACCCGGATTCCGTCGCCTTGAAGGCGGCTGGCGTCGGGGAAAGGAATCCAAGTGAGCATTACCGGTACCCTCATCATCCAGATCATTGTTTTTCTGATTCTGGTGTGGTTCACGATGAAGTTTGTCTGGCCGCCGATTACCACGGCGCTGGATGAGCGGGCGCGCAAAATCGCCGACGGCCTGGCCGCTGCCGACAAGGCCAAGGCCGATTTGTCTGCGGCCAATCAGCGCGTTGAGCAGGAGTTGTCCAAGTCGCGCAACGAGGCTGCGGTGCGTCTGGCCGAGGCCGAGCGCCGCGCCCAGGGCATGATCGAGGAGGCCAAGGCCAAAGCGGCCGAAGAGGCCTCGAAGATCATCGCTGCCGCTCGGGCCGAAGCCGATCAACAGTCGGTCAAGGCTCGTCAAGTGCTGCGTGAAGAAGTCGCAACTTTGGCCGTCAAGGGCGCTGAGCAGATTCTGCGCCGTGAAGTCAATGCCAGCGTTCATGCCGATCTGCTGTCCCGTCTGAAAGCCGAGCTCTGAGCCATGGCTGAACTTGCCACCATCGCCCGGCCCTACGCCGAGGCTCTGTTCAAGAGCAGTGCGGAAGACTTGCAGGCCAGCCTGGCCTGGCTTGAAGAAGTCGCCGCGATTGCGGCCGACTCCCAGCTTCAGCAACTGGCAGCCGATCCCAAGGTGTCGGCTGGGCAGACTTACGATGTCATCACCGGGGTGTGCAAGTCTGCGCTATCGGACAAGGCGCGCAATTTTCTGCGCACCGTGATCGACAACGGAAGGCTGGCTGCCCTGCCCGAGGTGGCGCGCCAGTTCCGCGTTTTGGTCAATGCCCGCACCGGCACGTCTGATGCGGTGGTCTACAGCCCCTTCCCCATTGACAGTCAGGCTTTGGCCGATTTGGCGGTGACGCTGGAAAAGCGCTTTGGTCGCAAGCTCGACCTGAGCGTGCAGTCGCAGCCTGAGCTGATCGGTGGCATACGCGTTGTGGTGGGTGACGAGGTTCTGGACACCTCGGTCAAAGCCCGTTTGGAACAAATGAAAGTGGCGCTCATCGCCTAGTCGGGGCGAGGGTCACCAACCAACTTGAAAGAAGGAAAGAGTCATGCAACTCAATCCCGCAGAAATTTCTGAGCTGATCAAAAGCCGCATCGAGGGTCTGGGCGCCAGCGCCGACATCCGTAACCAGGGCACCGTGGTTTCGGTGGCCGACGGCATCGTGCGCATCCACGGCCTGTCCGATGTGATGCAGGGCGAGATGCTCGAGTTCCCCGCCACCAAGGACGGCGTGGCCACTTACGGCCTGGCGCTTAACCTCGAGCGCGACTCGGTCGGCTCGGTGATTTTGGGCGAATACGAGCACATCGCCGAGGGCGATACCGTCAAGTGCACGGGCCGTATTCTGGAAGTGCCGGTCGGCCCCGAGCTGATTGGTCGCGTGGTCAACGCGCTGGGCCAGCCGATTGACGGCAAGGGTCCGATCAACGCCAAGATGACCGACGTGATCGAGAAGGTCGCGCCGGGCGTGATCGCGCGTAAATCGGTGGACCAGCCTATGCAGACCGGCCTGAAGTCGATTGACTCCATGGTGCCGATCGGCCGTGGCCAGCGCGAGTTGATCATCGGTGACCGCCAGACCGGCAAGACCGCCGTGGCCATTGACGCGATCATCAACCAAAAAGGTCAGAACATGACCTGCGTGTATGTCGCGATCGGCCAGAAAGCCTCGTCGATCAAGAACGTGGTGCGCGCCCTCGAGCAGGCCGGCGCCATGGACTACACCATCGTGGTCGCCGCCTCGGCCTCCGAGTCTGCCGCCATGCAGTATGTGTCGGCCTATTCTGGCTGCACCATGGGCGAGTACTTCCGTGACCGCGGCCAGGACGCACTGATCGTTTATGACGACCTGTCCAAACAGGCTGTGGCTTATCGCCAGGTCTCCTTGCTGCTGCGCCGCCCCCCGGGTCGCGAGGCCTATCCTGGCGACGTGTTCTATCTGCACAGCCGTCTGCTCGAGCGCGCCGCCCGCGTCAATGCCGACTATGTCGAGGCTTTCACCAAGGGTGAGGTCAAAGGCAAGACGGGTTCGCTGACTGCGCTTCCGGTGATTGAGACCCAGGCGGGTGACGTGTCTGCCTTCGTTCCAACCAATGTGATCTCCATCACCGATGGCCAGATCTTCTTGGAAACCAGCTTGTTCAACGCGGGTATTCGCCCCGCTATCAATGCCGGTATTTCGGTCTCCCGCGTCGGCGGTGCCGCCCAGACCAAGCTGATCAAGAGCCTGTCCGGCGGTATCCGTACCGACCTGGCGCAGTACCGTGAGCTGGCTGCTTTTGCGCAATTTGCCTCTGATCTGGATGAGGCGACCCGCAAGCAGCTCGATCGCGGCGCCCGCGTGACCGAGTTGCTCAAGCAGCCGCAGTACAGCCCGCTGCCCATCAGCCTGATGGGCGCTACTTTGTTCGCGGTGAACAAGGGCTTTATGGACGATGTCGAGGTCAAGAAGCTTTTGGCCTTTGAATCGGGCCTGCACAGCTACCTCAAGGACAAGCACGCCGCCCTGCTGGCCAAGCTCGAGTCGAGCAAAGCCATGGACAAGGACGCCGAGGCTGAAATGAGCGCTGCCATCGTCGAGTTCAAGAAGTCCTTCGCCTGAAGTCTTCGAGCCTTAGAACCCTTTAGGAACTCATATGGCAGCAGGCAAGGAAATCCGCGGCAAGATCAAATCGGTGGAAAACACCAAGAAGATCACCAAGGCCATGGAGATGGTGGCCGCCTCCAAAATGCGAAAGGCGCAGGAACGGATGCGTGCCGCTCGCCCCTACAGCGACAAGGTCCGCAACATCGCGGCCAACCTGGGCCAGGCCAACCCCGAATACACCCACCCCTTCATGCAGAGCAACGACGCCAAGGCCACTGGCTTCATCGTCGTCTCGACTGACAAGGGCCTGTGCGGGGGTCTCAATACCAATGTGCTGCGCGCCGTCACTGGCAAGCTGCGCGAGGTGCAGGCTGCCGGTCACGCCGTGCAGGCGGTGGCCATTGGTACCAAAGGCTTGGGCTTTCTGAACCGCATTGGCGCACCCGTGGTCTCGCATGTCACTCAGCTGGGTGACAAGCCTCACCTGGAAAAGCTGATCGGCCCGGTCAAGGTGCTGCTCGATGCTTATTCGCAGGGCAAGGTCAACGCGGTGTATCTGTGCTACACCAAGTTCATCAACACCATGCGCCAGGAGCCGGTGGTGGAGAAGCTGCTCCCGCTGGACAAGCTTGAGGCCGACAAGGGCCATCCCGGCTGGGACTACATCTACGAACCTGACGCGCAATCGGTCATTGATGACCTGCTGGTGCGTTATGTCGAGGCGCTGGTTTATCAGGCCGTGGCCGAGAACATGGCTTCTGAGCAGTCGGCTCGCATGGTGGCCATGAAGTCGGCCACCGATAACGCCGGCAATGTGATTTCAGAGCTCAAGCTGATCTACAACAAAACGCGCCAGGCAGCGATCACGAAAGAGCTTTCGGAGATCGTGGCCGGTGCCGCCGCCGTCTGACCTCAGGCTGGCGGGCAACGAGTATTCAAGAAACGGAAAAAGGATTCAATCATGGCTCACGCTCAAGGCAAGATTGTTCAGTGCATCGGCGCTGTGGTGGACGTGGAGTTCGCGCGCAACCAGATGCCCAGCGTTTATGACGCACTCAAGATGGAAGGCTCAGCCCTGACGCTGGAGGTGCAGCAGCAACTCGGTGACGGCGTGGTGCGCACGATTGCCCTGGGCTCGTCGGACGGTCTGCGCCGTGGCAATATGGTCTACAACACCAACGCGCCTATCACCGTGCCGGTCGGCAAGGCCACGCTGGGCCGTATCATGGACGTGCTGGGCAACCCGATCGACGAGCGCGGCCCGGTCGACCAGACGCTGACCGCATCGATCCACCGCAAGGCCCCGGCGTATGACGAGCTCTCGCCCTCCACAGAGCTGCTGGAGACTGGCATCAAGGTGATCGACCTGGTCTGCCCGTTTGCCAAGGGCGGCAAGGTCGGTCTGTTCGGCGGTGCTGGCGTGGGCAAGACCGTGAACATGATGGAGCTGATCAACAATATCGCCAAGGCGCACAGCGGCCTGTCGGTGTTTGCCGGCGTGGGCGAGCGCACCCGCGAGGGCAACGACTTCTATCACGAGATGGCTGACTCCGGTGTGGTCAAGCTCGATAACCTCGCCGAATCGAAAGTGGCGATGGTCTACGGCCAGATGAACGAGCCCCCGGGTAACCGTCTGCGTGTGGCGCTGACCGGCCTGACGATTGCCGAGTCCTTCCGTGACGAAGGCCGCGATGTGTTGTTCTTTGTGGACAA
>JAIXOM010000051.1 GCA_027486755.1 Comamonadaceae bacterium
GACAGTGCTTATCTGAAAGTTGAGGTCACCGAAAAAGGCGCCTCGGACGACTACCGTTTCTTCTACAAGCAAAACAGCTCAGACGCCTGGACACAGCTGGGCGGCGCCAGTCATGTTTTCACGACCAATGCGGACAACGCGCGCACTGGACTCTGGTACAAGACTGGCGGCGCCAAGCCTGGCGCCGCTTTTGATGAGCTCAGGTTAGTGGGTGGGGACGGACCGGCCTGGACTGTGGCCACCACCACGATTGCAGGCTCTGCCGGCAACAGCGTAGGCGAAGCCATCACGCTCACTTTGACCTTTGACGGTAACGTCAGTGGCTTGAGCTCAGGTACCAGCAGCACCATCTTCAGGCTTGGCCAATTGCCGGTGGACGCCAGTTGGTCAGGCAGCGGCAACACCCGAACCCTGACCTATATCATCACCGCCGGGCAAAACGGGCAAGCAGCCATAGACGAGGAGGCACTCAAGGAGGCTTTGATTGCCGGCATCACCGATGCGGCAGGCAACGCCTTTGCCTACAACGGCAGTATCCCCAACATCGATGCCATCACACCGACCATTGACCTAGATAGCTATGGGAAATTGATCGCGCCGGTGCAGGTCGACGGGGGTAAGGTTTTCTACTACTGGGATCGCAATGGGGGTGGCACCGCAGACGGCGGCGACCGAATGTCACATGATGCTTTGGATGTGATATTTAACAAAGACATTCTTGGCTTGGCAGGCACTGGGGTCACAACTTCTGACACATACCGCTACGCCACGATCAACGGTGTTTTACTGGCCCTGCCCACTGCGGGAAGAAGCAACTATAACGTCCTGGCAAACAATACCTCTGATCATCCTGGCACGGCCATCGGCAACTCAAGCGATCCGTCCTTGGGCTCCAATGCGCTCAACTCGAGCTACGACGACATTCTTGCGATCTGGGACGCCTATAACGGCACAGGAACAGAATCACACACACCAGGGATGGAGCCTCCAGGTTGGATGGAGGGTTTCTATTGGTTGGCCAGTGCCCACCCGTCTATCGCAGAGCGCCACGGATACTTTAGTCAATTCGGTGGAGACATTGGATTCTGGCCATTCGGACACCCAGACATCCCTGATAACTATGACCGATCAGATTTTGGCTTCGTTGCCCTGGAGGTCTTGTCCACCGCCGGCGCGCTGCCGGTGGTCGACGGCACGGCGCCCACCCTGAGCAGCACTGCACCAACTGTGGCCTTGGGTACCGCCATTGCGGGAGGCTCTGGCGACAGCCTGGGCGAGACCATCGCCCTGACCCTGACCTTCGACGGCGTTGTCAATGGCTTGACCACGGGAACCAACAGCACCATCTTCACCGTCGCTGGCATAGGAGTAAGCGCCGCATGGTCAGGCACCGGCAGCACCCGCACACTGACCTACACCATCGCGGCTGGGCAAAACGGGCAAGCGGTCATCAATGAAGCTGCACTCAAGACTGCCTTGATCGCTGACATCACGGACACTGCAGGCAATGCCTTCGCCTACAGCGGCAATATCCCCAACATCGACAGCACGGCGTTGCCGGTGGTCGGTACCGGATTCGACGCCGCTGGAGACTTCATCGCTGGACCGACCGTCCAAAGCGCAAACAACATTTGGCAGTATTTCTCGGCAGATTACGTGGCTTCAAACATCTCGAATTTACAGCTTCTCAGCGATTGGGATACGAGCCTCAGCGGCGTGATCAGACGACCGCAGTGGGACGGAAATCGTGCATACAACCTCTACCCCTTAGTGCAAAAACAGGAGAACGGCGCCCTCATCATTCATCCGGATTCAACGGACGCCGGCGGCGGCGGCAAGGCCGTTGTTGTGGCCTGGAAGAACACCACCTCATCGAATGTGACCGTTGATCTGACGGGCAGCTTGAACTTGGTGGGCGATATTCTTGATACTTACGCGCCAAATAATCTCTATTCTCAGACCCCCAGCAATGACGGCATTGCCTACTCGGTCACCACCTCCTCGACAGCCTATGCCAGCGGCACCCCCACCATCTTGCTGCAAGGCGCCCTGGACGAAGAATCTGGCAATTCATCGCCATCAAGCACAAATCTGAACTTGTCCAATCAGACCCTAGCGCCAGGCGCCATGATCTCTGTGGCGGTGCATAGCAACGGCAATTTCAGCTGGGACTTTACACAGCTCGACCTGCAAATTACCCCTGAACCTTTGGCGGGTCAGTCTGTCGTCGACCTGGGCAGCTTGGGTCAGCTGATCGCGCCGGTGCAGGTTGAGGGCAAGTGGTACTACCACTTGGACCGCAATGGCGACGGGACGATAGCCGGTGATGCGTACACCATGAGTGATGCAAACACTTACCCGCTCAGCGAGATCTACGACCTCTTCAAGCAAGACGTCAATGGTGTTGCGGGACCATCGACCAACGACACCTACCGCTACGCCACTGTCAACGGCGTCAAGCTGGCGCTGCCGACGCTCGGGACCAGCGCAGCAGAAGGTCTAATGGACGGAACGGCCCTGACCGACCCGAGCCAGACGAACCCCAGCTACGATGACTTGAGCGCCATCTGGGATGCCTACAACGGCACGCTGGTCGGGTCGTACGTGGATCAGGGTCTCAACGATAGCAATAGAGGCTCAGGCAACATCACCAGTGGAGTTCCATCGACTTGGGTCAACGACTCCTACGTCTCGGCGACGCCTTGGCCGTCCAGCACCGACTATGCGGCTTTAAGGGTATACGACGGCTTGGTCTTCAACCACGCCAACTGGGTCATGAATGTCGCACTGCAAGTCTTGTAAACGGTGTAAGCCTGCGCCAAATACCTCGCCCAAGGCATAAGAAGGAGGCGACTCCATCGCCCGCCCGAACCTTGGGTCCGGCGGCTTAGGCCCCTGAGCGGCGGATCTGGAGGGGCGATGTTTCGGCCATCGTAAGATCATGCTGTGCCGCACCCCAAGCGGCCCCGCAAACGAGGAGTTCACCATGGGTAAAGAGCAGCGCAACGAAAAAATGAGCAAGAAGCCGAAAAAGGACACCAGCGCGCCCAAACAATCCGTTCCGTCGGACCGGCCGACGCCGCCGGTGACCTCGGTCATCCCCCGCGGCAAGGAAAAAAATAAGCTCAAGTGAGGTCTTGCGCTTGAGAGCGTGTGCCATGCCCGAACGAGGTCATGGCAGGGACTGAAAACTCAGGTAGGGCACAGCGTGCTGATTCAGCGCGCTGTGCCCCGGTAAAGCCAGGGCAAGTCCATCAGCCTGTGACCCATCAGGCCCAGGGCGGCATTGCGGGCCCACTGCATGGGGCCGGACAGGTGAAAAATCTGCCCATTGCGCCGCGAGCGCGCCTGCACCCGGGCGGCGCGTTGCCAGCGCTGCCCGGCGTAGCGCGCCAGCGCGGCGGGTATGTCGGCCTGACCGGCTCGCTGGGCCGCAAGGGCTGCGCCCAGTTCGGCTGCGTCTTCGATGGCCATGGCCGCGCCCTGCGCCAGAAACGGCCGCATGGGGTGCGCTGCATCGCCCAGCAGCGCGATGCGGCCGGCTGCCATTTGCGCTGCGCCTGCCATTGGCGCACGGTCGGCCAAGCTCCAGCGGCCCCAGGAGGGCGCGGCCTGGGCCAGATCCTGCAAAGTACTGCAGCAGTTCGCCAAGGCCTGCCGTACATCGGCCGCCGCGCCCACATCGTCCCAGCCCGTCAGCCCTTGTGAGGCTGCCCCCTGGACGATGACCACCACATTGAGCCATTCGCCGCCACGCACCGGATAGGCCACCACATGCTGGCGCGCTCCGAGCCAGACGGACACCTCATGGGCGCGCAGCGCGGCAGGCAGGTCGGCTCTAGCAATCAGGGCGCGATAGGCCAGGTGGCCGGTGGGCTGGGCGCGGCCATCGGCCAGAGCCTGCTCGCGCACCCGGCTCCACAGGCCGTCGGCGCCGATCAGCGCGTCGCCATCGGCCTGGCGGCCGTCCTTCAATTGAAGCCGTACCCCATGCATCGACTCCTGAAAACCGGCAACTGCGCTGCCCAGATGCAGCTGGGCCCCGGTCTGCGCCCGCACCGCCTGCAGCAAGATCGCATGCAGATCGCGCCGGTGCGCCGTAGCATAGGGCGCGCCGTAGCGCTGCACGGCCTGCTGCCCCAGGGGCAGGCAAGCGAGCTCGCGCCCACTGGTGCTGCTGCGCGCAACGATGCGCTCTGGAAAGGCGGCTACAGCGTCGAGCGCAGGCCCCAAGCCCCAGGCTTGCAGGATGCGGGTGGCATTGGGTCCGAGCTGCAAGCCCGCCCCCACCTCCGAAAAGGCTGCAGCCTGCTCGAAAAGCTGCACTGAGCAGCCGGCGCGGCAGGCGGCAAGCGCTGCGGCGAGCGCGCCGATGCCGCCACCGGCGATGAGGAGATGTGCAGTCATGGGGCCCATGGTGTGAGATGCCGAGTGTGGCACGGGTATACAGCCGACCTCGACTGTCTGCGGTCCGGCGCAGATCAGGCCAAGCGCGCGATCTTGGCGGCCGCCTGTTCAATATGGCCCACCAAGGCCGACAGACAGGGCCTAAAACCGGGGCTCAGACCCGGTGTTTTTTGCAGCAAGTGGGCATGCTGCTGAGCCAGCAACAAGGCCTGCCGCCACTGCGCCGCAGGCACGGCCGCATGGATGCGCGCCTCGGGCAAGCCGTCGGGCAGGCCGCCGCCACTGCGCGGCGCGAAAGCCATGGGCGCCATGTCATAGGCAGGCGCCAGTTCATAGGGCGGGCCCGAGTCGGTGAGGAAGGACAGGTTGCCGTTGTGCATATCGGTGTTTCCAATCAGGACTCCGAAGGCCCAGAGCAATTGAGCCATCTCTCGCGCCGACTTGGTAATGCGGCCGGTAGCGGCCAATCGATGGCTCAGGCGGGGCCAGTCATTTTGATCGGCAGGCGCGCCTATAAATTGCGCATCCAGCGCGGTCAGTGACGCAAGGCCACGACGCCCCCAATAGCCGACCCGGTCAAAGCGCTCAAGCTCAAGGAAGCGCTGCGAGCCATGGTCCAAGATACGGCTTTGCGACGCAGGCACCCCATGACGGGCCAAGGTCTGCAGGGCCAGATGCTCGGCCATCAGTACATCACGCCAGCGCTCGCTCACCGGGCTGTCCATCGCCTCACTGAACTTGACCAGAACATGAGCAGGTCCGGCGCTGGCCTGCGCCCAAGCCGTGAACTTGGGCTGCTCGCCAGCTGCCGACGAGCCCGGGCGTTCGCCATGGGCCGCATCGCGGGCCAGACGCACATAGGCGATCGCCTTAGATTCATCGCTCAAGGCCTCAGGCATCGTCTGTGAGAGGAAGCGCTCGCGGGCAGCGTCGCCGAGCAAGAGGTTGCCCACCAGATCGTGGCCGTGCAGGATCAAGGCGCGCAGGGCCTGCGCATCCGTCCACTCGCTCAAGCGGTCGGGCAGCCCCAGATCCGCGCCATGGCGCAGGGCGTAGGCCCGCCCCAGATAGCCTTGGGGCCTCATGTCGAACAGCCACCAGGGCAGGCCATCGGCATGCTCTGTGGCGCCGCTGTCGGCCCGCATCACAAACCCATCGGGGCGCACCGGCACCAGCAGTCCCAAGCGGAGAATTTGTCCCTGCGCATCCACCCGATAGACCGGCACGTCGGGCAAGCCGCGCAGGCCGTCACGCAGGACGTATTGAATAGATCGCGCCGCCCCCAGGCGTACCACCTCATCGCCCAAGCCGGCCAAGGCGCGGGAAACGGTGGGCTGGCTGATGGCCAACTGCGTGGCGAGATCTTGGGCCGTGCCTGGCCCGCGGGCCAGGCGGGCACGAATCGCATCGGCATAGGGAGATACGGCCATCTCATTTAAATTGAATAGATAAGTGAATAGATAATACAGGTTTTGACCGCGGCAAGTTTGGATCTTGCGCGACCAGCGCAGAGCACCATAATTCAGGGATTGACGGAGACTCCATGCAACGCCGAACCCTGATCCAAAGCGCCGCCGCCCTCACGCTGGCCCCTGCCCTTGTGCAGGCCCAGGACAAATACCCCAGCAAGCCCATCACTTGGATTTGCCCGTATGCCGCTGGCGGCAATGCCGACAGCCGTTCGCGCCAGGTGGCCAAGGCCATGAGCGCCATCCTGGGCCAGCCCATCATCATCGACAACAAGGCCGGCGCCGGCGGCAATATTGGCACCGAAATCATCGCCCGCGCCCGGCCCGACGGTTACACCATAGGCATGGGCAACTTCGCGCCGCTGGCGGTCAACCATGCCCTGTTCAAGAAGCTGAACTTCGACCCGCTCAATGACTTGCTGCCCATCACGCTGATCGAAAAAGGCCCGCTGATTCTCATGGTGCGAACCGATTCGCGCTACAAGTCCTTGGGCGATATCGTGGCCGCCGCCAAGGCGGCGCCGGGTCGGCTGAGCTATGCCTCGGGGGGCATTGGTGGCTCGCACCACCTCAGCGGCGCCTTGTTTGAGCACAGTGCCAAGATAGACCTGATCCACGCACCTTACAGGAGCGGCGCCGCTGGCGCCTCTGACTTGATGGCCGGACAGGTCGACATGATGTTCGAGCAGATGTACAGCGCCATGCCGGCCATCAAGGGTGGCCGCTTGCGCGCCATCGCCTGCACCAGCAAGGCGCGCTCGCCGCTGCTGCCCGATGTGCCCACCATGGCTGAGCTGGGCTTCCCCGCTGTGGAAGTACAAAACTGGCAGGGGCTGATCGGCCCCAAGGGCTTGTCAGCCGATCTGGTGCGCACCCTCAATGCAGCTTGCAACCAGGCCCTGCAAAACGCAGAGGTCAAGGACAAGATCCTCAGCCAGGGCAATGAACTCGGCGGCGGGACACCCGAGCAATTCGCGGCCTTGATCCGCGCGGAGGCTCCGCGTTGGGGCAAGGTGGTGCGCGACGCGCGCATCGAAGCGGAATGATCTGAGCGCTACGCCGGGGGCCGAGTCGGGTCTGGCAGCAACAACACCATGCCCTTGGTCCCATGAGCCAAGGCTTAGCTTTTGCAAGCTGGCGCTGCTCAGCGGACGGGTACCGTGTAGTTGGTGACGAATTTACGCCCGCTCAGGTCATAGGTGCACAAGCGGAAATGGAGTGCATTGACCGTCACATTGTTTTCGGGCGCTGTCCAGCCAATCAACACGCTGGTATTGCCAGCCAGCAGAGGCTTTTCAATTCTGAAGTAAGGCAGGCCGGTGACGCCCCTTGCCTGCACCTCAATACTGCTGACGAAACGATGGGCGGGCAAAGTAAAGTTCACCTGCAAGCTTTTGTTGGGCGTGAAGGCGGCGGGCTTGAGCGCTTGGCCATCGATGGTCACCTGGCCTATGGTGCCAAACATGGAGCGGGTCAAGCTGCTGGTGGGCAGTGGCGCCAATCCGAGCTTGATGTCGTACCCCTCGCCATTTAAGGCACCGCCTGTCCCATCCCTCAGGATCAGCTTGTAAGAGCTGTTGTCGGCAATGTTCGATGTGATCAGACAAGCCCAGTTATTCAAGCCAGGGCATTGGCCAATCTCATTGCCTCGGGTCGTCGTCAGCTCCCCTGGCGCAGCCTCCCCCAACCAAGTGTCATACAGGTGCTGAGCCAGTAGCAGGGGAGTGGACAGCCCTGGCCCAGCGACGGAAGCCGTGACCGCCCGTGCGGGTGCCACTCGACTGTTGTTGTAGGCAAAGGGGTCGACACCAAAGCCAATGCCACTCCACAGGGTGTCTCTGTTTTGATCGTAGATTTGAGCGGCCTTAAATCCAACATCAGCAATCAAACCATCACCCTGAAATAACCAGCGCCCCTGCTTTTTTACAAAACGGGTTTTGTTGACTTCTTCCCTGATCACCCCCTGGGAATTCTGTGCCGCACCGGTGGCTGTCGCCGTCACGCCATCAGCGTTGATTTTCACGTCGACGCTGACGATCTTCCACCCTATCAAGGCCACATTGCTCGAGAGCTCGTCAGCCCACTGCTGAAATGGCAGACCCGCGTCCAAAAAGTCATTGGAGGTGTCAAGCAGCCCGCTTGTAGCCAATTGCTGCGCAGTAGGCAATTGCGTCGCAAACAGTGCACCGAAATCTTCAATCACCTTCACGATCTGGCGTATGTCGTCGCCGACATGGACGGGCAAACTGCCAGGCGCGATGGGGACGCCATCAATGGGTTTTGTGACGTCAATCGTGGCCAGCGTGACCTGGTTCATGAAGTCTCTGATAGCAATCTCATGGGTGGCGGGATTGCTATGAAATTCAAGCACATCAAACAGGGCATCGAGTTGGGTGTGATCGGCATTGAAGGCCGAACGCAGAAAGTCGATGCCATCTTCAATGCCCATATGCTTGAGCAGCGGGTACAGCTTGTTGTAGAGCGCCAAGCGGGCTTGCTCAATATTGGCCCAATTCACCTTAGCCGGGTCGGCCCCATTGCCAAACTTATCGGCCACCGTCGCCGCTAGGCTCGAGACGATGATGTCGGTAAACGGCGTGATGTTGATGGTTCCTCCCACATCGCTCGCCAACGCGACTGAGTAGTAAGTGACCCAGGTCCCGCCCACACGGCCACCCGCTTTGAGCACAAATGGTGCTGTCATGCCTTGCACGTCAACGGTGTAACGCCCATTGGCTTCGATAGTGGCCCCTCGCTTGGCCCCCAAAGCGTCGGTGACTTCGACATTGCCGATGATCGGCGCACCACCGGCAGCCACGCCCGATAGCGTCCCGGGAGTCCCCGTGGAGCTAGGCTTGGCTTGGCCTTTCTCACAGGTCGAACCAGCCCCTGAGCCGAAGGCCCAGCTCACCGCAGTACAGCCTCCCCCGCCCCCGCCACAGGCCACGAGCAGCAGACTACACATCAACATCAAAGCAAACTTCATGGCCTTCATGTTGCGGCTCACAGAAACTTGCACAGGGGCAGCTCGATATTGATTTCAGAGGGATAGGCAAAGGCCCTATCGTTTCTCACATCCACCGCCAGACCCAACAAGCCGCCCAAGACGATGTTGCCCAAGGTTTCAATAGACGGTTGGGCGGAAACGGGCTCCAAACTCCCGTCAAGCAAGCCCGACTCACACTGCAGGGCCAAGGGCTCGCTGCTGCGAGGAATTGAGAGCGTGGCTGGCGTCACAAAGCTCCAACTGCCTTTGTCGTTCGCTGCAAGGCAGCGGCGCTGAAAAACCTGCTGCTTGCATTGCGTGCGCACAGTCACCGATTGCTCCGGGCTGCCGATGACCGTGGCACATCCCGCCAGCACGAGGGCTGCCATCGTCGCCACTATCGGCAATCGCATGAAGAGCATCGTCAAGAAAAAACCTCACCACCGGTATCTACACAGCACCTGCTCTGATCGGATCGACGCCAACTTGAAAAACTTGAGAGGCAGGGTCAATCCCTTACGAGCGCAAATACCCCTTGATGTAATAAGTTATGTACACCTTAAACTGTCTGCTTAAACTTACAAACTCTTGTTGTGCCAATTCAGGCTTACGCGACCGCCCCATCCAGGCGGCCCTGACTCTTCTCACCTGGGAGATTGCCTTGAACATCTACATCGTTCTGTTTCTGTTGTTTGGCGCCGTCTTCGGTCTCTCGACCTACTCTTATCAGCACATCTTCAGCGAGGGGCCCCACAAGGTCGAGACCCCCGAAGGTGGCTCGACGCTGGGCGGTCGTGTGCTGTGGGCCATGGTCTGCACTTTCTTGTGGCCCATCATGGTCCTCACCGGGCTCAACTCGGCCTGGATCCTGGCCAAACGCAAGCGGCAGGCCGCTGTTGCAGACCACTGAGCCTGGGCTGTTCCCTGTAGCCCTTGTTGATCTGCGTTCGCCAGGCAGATGCGCTCAGGCAGCCGATGACCACCCCACCCCTATCGGCCCAACATAGAAAACGGCCCCAAGGGGCCGTTTTTTTATGCACTCGCGGGCAAGATTGCCTCCTGCACAGCAGGAGGCCGGGCTCCGGGGTGCAGGCGCAATCCGAGCCTAAGGTGGCGTCGGCCGGCCTCAAACTCCGATCACGCCCCCGTCGCTGCGGGTAATCACGATGGTTGCGGAGCGCGGACGGCCCGGGCGGCCATAGCCTTTGTTGCCCGGCCACTGGCTTTGCAGATCGGTCACGCTCTTGCTTTCTTCGCCCGGGTGCTGAATGTTGACGAACAGCGCGCGCCCGCCGGGGGCCTCGGTCACGCCAGTGATCTCGCTCCCCTTGGGTCCGATCAGAAAGCGGCGCAGGCGTGCATCGCCCAGGGTCGCACCGACGAAGGTCTCCTGCGTGCCGGTCTGCTCCACGCCATTGACCAGCATGCGGTTCTTGGCAGTGACTTTGCTGCCATCTCCGACCTGGCCGGGTAAGGCTGCGAGCATCATGCAGTGCGTCTCGTCGGTCATGGCACCGTCGTCGGTCTGTATCCAGCAGATGCCAGTGGTGGGGCTGAACCACAAACCATCGGGCGAAGAAAAGGAGTTCTTGGCGCTCAGGCCCGACAAGTTAGCATCGCCTGCATCTTCCTCGGCGCCGAACAAGAAAATGTCCCAGCGAAAGGCGGTTGCGGTGGCAGTATCGGCATCCTCGCGAAAGCGAATGATGTGGCCATTGGGGTTGCCTGCGCCCTTTTTGCCATCGACGTCCATGTAGGCGCGTGGGTTGGCGGCGTCGACTCGGCCCGGCGTGCGGTTGGCCGCGCTGTTGTTGGTCAGCGTGACGTAAACCTCGCCGTTCTTTGGATTGACAGCGGCCCACTCTGGGCGGTCCATCTTGGTGGCGCCCACCGCGTCGGCAGCGATGCGAGTCTGGGTGTAGATCTCCCCCTGGTTTTCAAACTTGAAGGCCGCGTAGTTGGCGATGCGCGGGTCCTTGATAGTGAGCTCGATCCACTGGCCGCGCCCATCGGCATCAAAACGGGCCGCATAGAGCCTGCCTTCGTTGAGGTACTTGTCACCGACAGAGATGCCGCCGCCGATGTCCTTGGGGTCCCACAGGGCGGTGCTGACGAACTTATAGATGTACTCGTTGCGCGCATCGCAGCCCATATAAAAAGCCAGCGGCTGGCCGGCCTTGGGCAAGCTGCAAACCGCGCCCTCGTGGGCCATGCGCCCCATGCTCACCCGCTTGACCGGGTTGGACGAGGGGCTGAGCGGATCGATCTCGACGTTGTAGCCAAAAGTGTTGGCTTCGTTGCGGAAGTCGCGCTCGGCGTTGGCGCCGACAGCAGCCACGTTCCAGCGGGCAAATCGGTCGTCGGTAGTCGAGACGGTATGCCAGCCCTGGCTGATCGCGCGGGTCTGGCCCGCCGCCGGCGGGGCTGAGGCGACGCCGTAGCGGCGCCGCGCCGTAGTCTCCTTGGCCGCGATCGCCGCGCCGCCGGCTACCTGGAAATAAAACGCCCAGTTCTCCTCGCAAGCCAGGTAGGTGCCCCAGGGCGTTTTGCCGTGGCCACAGTTGTTGAGCGTGCCCCGCGCCATCGAGCCCGAGGTCTCCCAGCGGGTGACCATCTGCGCCCGGATTTCGTCGATGTGCGCGCGCGGGCCGGCAATGCGCGCCGGCGTCTGCGCGGTGACGCGGCGGTTGAGGGGCGAGTCGGCCTTCATGGTCCAGCCCTGCGGGCCGCGCACGACCTCGACCACCGACACGCCATGGTGGTTGATCTCCTTGAGCACTTCGAGCTCAGGCCTTGCGCCCAAGTCCCAGTCACCGAACTGGGTGAACTTCTTGCCCGATACCCCATTGGAGGTCTGACCCTGGGGGTGCATCAGGTGCGCATCGGCCGAGCTCTCGTGATTGACCACCAGCACCGCCCGACCGGTGTCGGTTTCGGTGTAGCGGCCCTGGGCGTCGATGAAATAGATGTCCAGCGCATCATGGTGGTCACCGATGCGGCGCGACCAGTCGTCGGCTTCGGCTCCGGTGTTGGAATAGGCAGGCAGCTTGGGGTCGAGGCTGTCGCCAGTGGCATGCAACACGGTGTAGCGGTAGCCCGGGGGCAGCACCACGTCGTCGAGCAGGCTCTTGTCCAAAGAGGGAAATCCCAGGGCGCTGGCCATTTGCCCCCCCGAGGCGCCCATCAGCGTCGCGCAGCCAGGCAGCACCGCTAAGCCGGCCAGGCCCAGACCGCCGCGCAGCACCATGCGCCGGCTCGGGCTGGCCAAGGCCTGCGACAGCACGCTCTCAAAATGCGGATTATTAGTGGGGTTGCTGTCGATTTCGTGATCAGGATGGGACATCGTGGACTCCTTGGAAAGTGTCGATTGAGTTGAGCTCGCCAATGTGACAAATTCGTGTCAGCCGCAACCCCTCGATGGGATTGAAGGACGCCGCGGGCAGCAATCGGCTGTCTGCCCTAGGCTACATGAACATGCTACGTCCACACATCAGACAGATGCCACAGCACCCGTGCAAGGTACTGCTGGCCCTTGCTCTACCTCTTGTTCTGGCCGCTGCGCTTGTCAGCCCAGCTTGCGCGGTGGACGTTCCGCATCGCAATCCACCTGCCGAAGAAAGAGCGGTCCGCCAGGCGCGCGAGGCCATTGCCGAACAGGCTTGGCGGCGCGCGATTGAGCTGCTGCAAACCCACACCCTCGCCTACCCCGACGACGCCGATGCCCACAACCTGCTGGGCTACAGCCTGCGCCAGATCGAGAGCTACGAGCTGTCGCTGGCGGCCTATGAAAGAGCCTTGGCGATCAACCCCGAGCACCTGGGTGCGCACGAGTATCTGGGACAGCTGATGATCACCCTGGGCCGGCGCGAGCGCGCCATGCACCATCTCGGGGCCCTGGAGCGACTGTGCCAGGCCAGCTGCGAGGGTTACCAGCAACTCAAGCGCTCGCTGGAGTCTGCGGCGCCAGCACGAGCGCGCGGCTACGGGCGCTAGGGCAGGCGGCCTGAGGCCTCGCCCCCCGCTCCGTGCAGCTGACCAAGCTTGGCAATAGGCTTAGCTCAGAACAACTCGCCCTGCAAGCGGGCCTGCCCGCTTGGCTGCGGCGCGGGCGCTCCAGCCCGGCGCCGACCGGTCTGTGGCAGCCCGCTCTTGCGCGAGCCATGCTTGTCCTGCAGCGCCTGGGCCTGCTGCTGAGCTTGGGGGCTATTGCGCAGGCCGTAGAGCGTTTCCTTGGCATGGCGCAAGGCACTGACCTCGTCAACGATGGGCTGCGGGTAGGCGCTGCTGCCAAACTCCGGCACCCACTGCGCCACGTAGCGGCCTTCGGGATCGTGGTCGCGTGCCTGCTTGGCTGGGCTGTAAATACGCAGGGTGTTGATACCGGTGGTGCCCGACTGCATCTGCATCTGGCTCCAGTGGATGCCGGGCTCGAAGTCGAGAAACTGGCGGGCTAGAAAGAGGCCCGGCTCGCGCCAATGCAGCCAAAGGTGGTAGGCCGCAAAACTCACCAACATCGCGCGCATGCGAAAGTTCAACCAGCCGGTAGCGCGCAGCTGGCGCATGCAGGCGTCGACCATGGGATAGCCGGTACGGCCCTCGCACCAGGCTTGCAGGCGCTCAGTGTGTACCGCATCAAGCGGCGTGCCATCGCCGGCTCGCAGGCCGTTGACCGACTTCGCCAGGTTGTGACATTCCATGGACGGCTCATCCTCGAGCTTTTGCATGAAGTGGCAATGCCAGCGCAGGCGGCTGGCAAAGCTGCGCAGGGCCCAGGCCAGCTCGCGATCGCCGCAGCCGGCGATGCGCGCCTCGGTGGTCTGATGCACGCTGCGCATCGACAAGGTGCCAAAGGCCAGATGGACGCTCAGCCGGCTGCAGCTGTGCGGCGCCGTCAGCGGGCTCGACAGGGCCTGCCGGTAAGGGCGGGCACGTTCGGCCAGAAAGTCATCCAGGGTATGCCAGGCGGCGCCTTCGCCTGCCGCCGGCAGCTGACGGCCGGACGTGCTCAGGCCCAACTCACGCAGCGAGGGCAGCGCCTCGGCTTGCAGGCCGGCCGCGCCCTTGAAGCCGGTCGGCTCGGCTGCGGTCGGCGCATTCATGCGCTGCAACCAGCGCCGGGCCCAGCCATCGCGCGAGCGCAGCCGCCGCACCACCCCGTTTTGCGGCAGCTCCAACCATTGCACCGATGCGCTGGTAGACCAGCGAGCGACTTCCTGGTCACGCCGGTAGCTCCACAGGGGCCCAGTCTCCTCGTGGCTGAGCAAATGGGTAAAACGCCATTGTTGATGCAAGGCCTGCAGCACCGCCGGCATGGAGCCGGTTCGCACCAGCAGAGGCAGCCCCAGGGCGGCGAGCTTGGCCTGCAGCTCGGCGGCACAGGCCAGGTAGAAAGCCACGTGCTGCGGATCGCATTCAGGGCTGTGCAACCACTCAGGCTCAATCACCAACAAGCCGGCGGCCGATTCAAACTGCATGGCCTGCGCCAAAGGCGCATGGTCGAACAGGCGCAGATCGCGCTTGAACCAGACCAATGCACGAGCGCTGCTCACAAGGCGGCAGGGCCGGTCAGGCGTCCGGCTGGCCAGTTTCGGGCGCGTCAGCACCCGTATCCCTTGCCTCGTACGCAGCCTCAGCCGGCGCGCTCATGCTGTGTCCATTCCATTGCTGACCGCACCAGCAGCGGCCCGCGGGATCGATGATGCAGGTGCCGCTGCCACAGCAGCGTGGGTCGTCGCTCACTTTTTGGGGTCCTTTATCGGCGTTAGGTCGGCACAAGCCGCCCCACACATTATTGGAGCCCAGTCTGGCGCAGGCCGCAGGGCACACGCTACAAATCCCCGCAGCGCGGGTCAGATTGACGCCGGGCGCAGGGGCGCTTTGAAGCCGCTGCACCGCTGGCCACCATCACCAACGGCGACGGAGCCATGAACTGCGCCGCGAACCCGTCCGGCGAGGCAATTTCATGGGTGATGTCCCGAACAGGGGTGTCAGTCCTCGATGCGTGAATTACTGGTAATGCCCCCGACAGGCGATCACGGTCAACTCCAGATCGTCCACCCCGTACACCAATCGATGCACATCGTCGATTCGTCGGGACCAGTAGCCCGACAGGTTACCCAACAAGGGCTCGGGTTTTCCGATGCCCTCGAAAGGGTCGCGCCGAGCTGCATCGATCAACAAGTTGATGCGCTTGAGCGTCTTTTTGTCCTGCCCTTGCCAGTACAGGTAATCGCCCCATGCAAGCGCAGTGAATGCGATCCCCCGACTCATGGGGTGATCAGTTCGCGGCGCTTGGCTTTGCCGGCTTTATGTTCGGCGATTGATGCTGCCAAGTGCGCTGCATTGGCGGGACTGGACAGCAGGTACAGGGTTTCCGCCATGCTCTGGTAGTGCGCCATGGACATCACCACCGCATCGCCGCCGTCGCGGCGGGTGATGATGGTGATGTCAGCATCGTTTTCTACGCCGTCCAGGACGGACTTCAAACCATTGCGGGCTTCTGAGTAACTGATGATTCGCATGGCACAAACCTGTCCAATTAGTTGATCAAGTATTGTAGGCGCGCCGCGTCGTCAAGCCCTAGGAAAACCTTGCGAAAACCTGGTTTGCCGAACGTCTCAGCGAGCAGGGGCTCAGACCGCCGTTTCCTTCGCCTTCTCCACATACTCCTCGATCTGGTCGAAGTTCATGCACTTATAAATGTTGGCCGAGACCTTGCTCAGCACGCCCACGGCCTCCGTGTACTCGGCCGCGGTCGGGATGCGGCCGAGCCAAAGGTGGCTTGGTGGCCTTATGTGGTCTGCACGGGGTCCACGGCATTCGCATTGACGCCGGTGGCGGAGTGGAAGATCAGACCCGGCCTTCGGGCTTGAGTGCAGGGCTCTCGCGCAGCTGAAATTCATCGGTGCTGTCCACCAAGGCCGGTGATGGTGCCGCCTGGATGCGGGCGCTCTGCCGCGCTTGCTTGACAGCGTGTTTGCGGCTGTTGCCGCGCACCCGCATGCGCCACACTTGGAAGGAGCGCGCTTTCAGGTGTTGCCGCATCAGGGCGATCACTTGGGCTTCGTTCAAGCCGTAGTTCAGCGCAATCGCCTCAAACGAGGTGCTGTCGTCCCAAGCCATGGCGATGATCTGAGAGGTGTCGGCGGCGTCGAGCCCCTCAGACGGGACGGTTTCAAATGCCACTGGGTCGCCTGAAAGAGCGGTTGCGGTCGCCAGAGATGACTTCAATTTGCCGGACTTGGCCCTGCCGGCGAACACTCAGGGTCAGGGGGCTGCCCGCAGGCCCCAAGGCCGACAAACGCCGGTAAAAGTCGGCCAGACTGACCAGGTCTTGGCCCTGCAGGGCCAGCAAGGTGTCGCCCGCCATGATGCCGCTTTGGGCCGCAGGGCTGTCGGGCGCGACCCGCAGCACACCCAAACCACCGCCCGGCAGGGCTTGGCTGCTGATGCCCAGCCAAGAGGGGGCAGGGCCGGGACGTTGGCCAGTGCGCAGCAATTCGGGCAAAGCGTCTTTGAGCAAGTTCACGGGCACATACAGGTTGCCCGGCAAGGGCCGTTGGTCACCGAACACGTCGGGCACCAACAAAGAACCGATGCCCACCAATTGCCCACGCTGGTCAAACAGACCGGCACCACTCCAGTTGTTCACCGCGGGCAAGGTCATCAAGGGCGCTTCCAACAGGTATTCCCAACCCGCCGCAAAGGGTTTGCGGGACACCAGCTCCAGCACCGTCAACTCCGATTCTCTTTGGCCCAGTGTCCAGAGCTTGCCGCGGGTAGGCAGGGTGTCAGAGTCGCCCAAAGGCACGGCCTCCAGGCGCAGGGGCACCAGGGCCCGAATCAGTCCCAAACCGCTAACGTTGTCCACCGCCCGCACCTGGCCCGGAATCCTGCGGCCTTGGTGGTCGATCAGGTCCACCGTTTCGGCCTCCAGCAGCAAATAGCCAATGGTCAGCACCGTATCCGGCGCAATCACCACACCCGAGCCTTGCCGCTGTCGACCCAAGGTGCGTGCGGTGTTGGCTTGGTCGTCGCTGCGGGTTTGCACACCCACCACCGATTGCATGATGCGCTGGACGGTGGGCGCTGCCAGGGCTTGCTCGGATTGCGCCCAAGCCAAAGGCCAAGCCAATAAGCCTGCGCACAACAGCATCAGCAATCGGTGGTTCATGGTCATTCCCCGTTCAACGGCCCACAACAGTGGGCAAAAGCGTCTGTCGGCAGCGGCACGCCGCAGCCTTCGCATGATCATTTTGTGCCGGGCTGGTTTAACCCCATGCCCGGGGAGCCTACTGCTCAATCGGGCAAATCACGTGCACCGCTGGCGGGGCGGTTCACATGGAACTTCAGGACGGAGGCAAGGAGGTAAAGTGGATTGTGAGGTCTAACACGGAGCTCACCGGTGGCCTTTACAGAGCGAAGCGACATAAAGGACACTCTTGAGCAGGATATTGTTATACACCGGACTTCGCCCTTTGAATCAAAGCGGCCAAACCCGGTGCCATTGGCATTTTCTTGACCGGGCTGACATTGGCACCGCCAGTATTGCCTTGAGGTACCAAGCCGAATACGGTTTTAGTCGCAGCTCCAATAATGCGAAAAATTTGACCTAATGCTTCTCGGGCTGAACCGTTACGAATAGCCCATAAGAGCATCAACGCATGAACCTTGACGTGCCAATAGGTTGACACCTGTCCAAGCACATGCGCCCGTTCCAAATGGTTAAATTCTTAATGAGGATCGCCGGCTGATCTTGCCTGCTTGGCGTTCTCCAGCTCAAGCTCAACGAAGGGAGCTATTCGCCTTGTAAAAGTACGTTGCATGAAGATCTCCACGTAGGGGTAGAACGTTCGAGGCAACCGGCCCGGGGAGGCGGGCGGCGGAAGGCTGGCGCGCGACAGTGGGGAAGGCGT
Source organism: Comamonadaceae bacterium (assembly GCA_027486755.1). Lineage (GTDB taxonomy): Bacteria > Pseudomonadota > Gammaproteobacteria > Burkholderiales > Burkholderiaceae_C > Polaromonas. The sequence continues at coordinate 17,778 of JAIXOM010000051.1, forward strand.
CGCACACCAGGCCTACGCCGTCTGCCGTAGTGAGTCAGCTTGAGCGAGGGGTTAGGCAGCACTCGGCCACTTGATTTCGATCTTGCGATTCTGCGCAAGGCAGTCTCTGAGGTAGAGATTGATCAGGCTCTGGTACGGGACTCCAGCCTCATTGGCCATGCTCTTGAAGTACTCAACGACATCCTCGGAAAGACGCATGGTCACCGACTTCTTGAGCTTTGACGCATACGGATTGCGACGTGCCTTCATCTTTGACAGATCGTATTCAGCCTTCATTTCATTCACCCCGGTAGTACTGTGCTTCGTTCTCCGTCGCCTTTCGCGCCGAGATGATGCGGATGACATCTCCGTCTTCCATCTCGCAGTGGCAGACCAGGAGAAGCCTGGCGTCCGAGCTCATGCCCAATAGAAGGAAACGATCCTCTTCGATAGAGTGCTCTTCATCGAAGAACTGAACAGCGAAGTCGTCATAGAAAGCGGTCTTTGCCACCTCGAAGGTGACCTTGTGCTTCTTGGCGTTTGACGCTGCCTTGACGGCATCCCACTCGAATCGCATGCATACATTGTATGGAAGAATTGGCGGAGGCTGACCCTGACCCCGAATCAGTACCGCTCAGAAGTTAGATTTTCCGGCTGCTGACCCTGACCCCGGCGGTAAGCCGTCAGGCGGGACTGCGCCTCTTGCGCCCATTGGGCATCCAAGGAACTGTCTCGCTCATCCAGGGTGTCCAGAATTTGATCGACCAAAGCCATGCGCTCTTCAGGGAGCAATTGCAAAGCTTGATCGCAAAATTGCTTGGCTGTTTGCATGAGGAACTCCAAGCGCCAATGGTTGGTGTGGTGGACTGTGAATGTCGCGGCTGCTGATGTGGCCCTGCGTTGCAAGGTCATCACCGAAAGTTAGGTTTAGCGAGGATCTGCGCTTGAGGACATCCAGGATTTTTAAAACAATGGCTCATTGCAGACGCACCGTGCACGCAGGGCACGCACTGGCGCCTGCGCCTGCCGCCATCGTTCATGCTGAATCCAAGGAAAACGGCCCCGAAGGGCCGTGTCCTTGGCTCAGCGATCCCGTGTTCAGGCCGCCGTTTCCTTCGCGTTCTCCACGTACTCCTCGATCTGGTCGAAGTTCATGTACTTGTAGATGTTGGCCGAATCTTTGCTGAGCACGCCCACGGCCTCCATGTACTCGGCCACCGTCGGGATGCGGCCGAGCTTGGAGCACACTGCCGCCAATTCGGCGCTGACCAGGAACACATTGGTGTTCTTGCCCAGGCGGTTGGGGAAGTTGCGGGTGCTGGTGGAGACCACCGTGGCGCCTTCGCGCACCTGGGCTTGGTTGCCCATGCACAGCGAGCAGCCCGGCATTTCGGTGCGGGCACCGGCCGAGCCGAAGGTGGCGTAGTGGCCTTCTTTGATGAGCTCGCTCTCGTCCATTTTGGTGGCCGGGGCGACCCAGAGCTTGACCGGGATGTCGCGCTGGGTGCCCAGCACCTTGGCGGCGGCGCGGAAGTGGCCGATGTTGGTCATGCAACTGCCGATGAAGGCCTCGTCAATCTTGGTGCCAGACACGTCACTCAAGAACTTGGCGTCGTCCGGATCGTTGGGGCAGCAGACGATGGGCTCCTTGATGTCGGCCAGATCAATCTCGATGACCGCGGCGTACTCGGCGTCCTTGTCGGCTTCGAGCAAGTCGGGCTTGGCCAGCCAGGCTTCGACCTTCTCGATGCGGCGGGCCAGGGTCTTGGCGTCGGCATAGCCGTCGGCAATCATGTTCTTCATGAGCACGACGTTGGACTTGAGGTACTCCTGCACCGGCTCTTTGTTGAGCTTGATGGTGCAGCCAGCGGCTGAGCGCTCGGCCGAGGCGTCTGACAGCTCAAACGCTTGCTCGACCTTGAGGTCGGGCAGGCCTTCGATCTCCAGGATGCGGCCCGAGAAAACGTTCTTCTTGCCGGCCTTGGCCACGGTCAAAAGCCCAGCCTTGATGGCGTACAGCGGAATGGCATGCACCAGGTCGCGCAGGGTCACGCCCGGCTGCATCTGGCCCTTGAAGCGCACCAGCACCGACTCGGGCATGTCCAGCGGCATCACGCCGGTGGCTGCACCAAAAGCGACCAGACCAGAGCCTGCGGGAAAGGAAATGCCGATGGGAAAGCGGGTGTGCGAGTCACCGCCGGTGCCCACGGTGTCGGGCAGCAGCAGGCGGTTGAGCCAGGAGTGAATTACGCCGTCGCCCGGGCGCAGGGACACACCGCCGCGGCTGCTGATGAACTTGGGCAGTTCGCGGTGGGTCTTCACGTCGACCGGCTTGGGGTAGGCGGCGGTGTGGCAGAAGGACTGCATCACCAGGTCGGCGCTAAAGCCCAGGCAGGCCAGGTCTTTGAGCTCGTCACGGGTCATGGGGCCGGTGGTGTCTTGCGAGCCCACGGTGGTCATGCGCGGCTCGCAGTAGGTACCAGGGCGCACGCCCTGCCCTTCAGGCAGTCCCACGGCGCGGCCGACCATTTTTTGCGCCAGCGTAAAGCCAGCCTGGGTGGCGGTGGGCACGCTGGGCAGGCGAAACAGGGTGGAGGCGGGCAGGCCCAGGAACTCGCGGGCCTTGGCCGTCAAGGCGCGGCCAATGATGAGGTTGATGCGGCCGCCAGCGCGCACTTCGTCAAACAGCACATCGCTCTTGAGCTTGAACTCGGCCACGGTCTGGCCGTTCTTGACCAGCTTGCCTTCGTAAGGCAGCACGTCGATCACGTCGCCCATTTCCAGCTTGCTCACATCCACTTCAATGGGGAGCGAGCCGGAGTCTTCCTGGGTGTTGAAGAAGATGGGGGCGATCTTGCCGCCCAGGGTCACGCCACCAAAGCGCTTGTTGGGCACAAAGGGAATGTCTTGGCCGGTGGCCCAGATCACCGAGTTGGTGGCCGACTTGCGGCTTGAACCCGTGCCGACCACGTCGCCCACATAGGCGACGAGATGCCCTTTTTTCTTGAGGTCCTCGATGAACTGCATCGGACCACGCTTGCCGTCTTCCTCAGGCTTGAAGGCTGCATCCGGGCGGGTGTTCTTGAGCATCGCCAGGTAGTGCATGGGAATGTCCGGGCGGGTGGTGGCGTCGGGCGCTGGCGAGAGGTCGTCGGTGTTGGTCTCGCCGGGCACCTTGAACACGGTGACGGTGATTTTTTGCTCGACCTCGGGGCGGCTGGTGAACCACTCGGCGTTGGCCCAGCTCTGCATCACGTCCTTGGCCACGGCGTTGCCGGCCTTGGCTTTGTCGGCCACGTCGTTGAAGAAGTCGAACATCAAGAGCGTCTTTTTGAGCGCAGCGCCGGCGACCTGGGCCACCTCAGCGTCGTCGAGCAGCTCGATGAGCGGATGCACGTTGTAGCCGCCCACCATGGTGCCCAAGAGCTCAGTGGCTTTGGCCTTGGAGACCAGACCCACCGCAATGTCGCCATGGGCCACCGCAGCCAGGAAGCTGGCCTTGACCTTGGCGGCATCGTCCACGCCCGGGGGCACGCGGTGGGTGATGAGGTCCATGAGGAACTCGCCCTCGCCTGCGGGTGGGCTCTTGAGCAGCTCAATGACCTCGGCCACCTGCTTGGCCGACAGAGGTAGCGGGGGAATGCCCAAGGCGGCGCGCTCTGCCACATGCGCACGGTAGGTCTGCAAAAAGTCGCTCATGATCTTCTCCTGAAAAAAGTCTAAATGCCCTGCTTGCTTATAAAAGGCTCTGCTCACTCAAACCAAATGCGAGCGGCCTGCGGTAATTGGGCGCCCGTGCGGTGGCCGCGCTCGAGCAACTGCCAGTAATAGCGGTAACTGGCCCGGTCATGCAGCACACCCTGGTGGCTGATCGGCGCCCATTCAGCGGCCTGCGCGGCCTCAATGATGACCGTAGCCGCCTCGAGCTCGGCCGCCTGCGGCGCAAAGGCCGCCAGAATGGGACGGATCTGGTTCGGGTGGATGCTCCACATTCGGGTGTAGCCCAGCTCCTGCGCAGCCCGCTCAGCCGCGCGCTGCACGGCAGCGCCGTCGTTGAACTCGGTCACCACGCAGTGCGAGGGCACCTTGCCGTAGGCATGGCAGGCGCTGGCAATTTCCAGCTTGGCGCGCAGCACCAGCGGATGGGCGAATTGCCCGCTCGAGCCCATGGCCTTGGAGCCGATGGCGCCGTTGTGGCTGGAGACAAAGTCCATCAGGCCGAAGCTGATGGACTGCAGGCGCGGGTGCGAGGCAATGTCATACGCATGGTGCACCGCCCGCGCCGACTCCAGCAGCACATGAATCGGCAGCTTGGCAGCGGCACCGCCCAAAGCGTTGAGCACCTGATCGACCGCCTGCACATCGGCCAGCGACTCGACCTTAGGGATCATCAGATGGCTCAGCCGATGGCCAGCGCCCCCCGCGATGATGCGCAGATCTTCAGCAAAGCTGCGGTGATCGACCGGGTGTATGCGAGCGGCCACCCGCGCCCCGGCGTGGCTGCCCAAGGCGAGCTCTGCCACCAGGGCCGCATGCTCGGCCTCGCCGCCGACCGGCGCGCCGTCTTCGCAGTCCAGCGTGACGTCGAACACGCAAGCGCCGAACTCTTGGGCCATCTCGGCCTGCAGCTGCAGGCTTTTGCGCATGCGCGCCTCGACACCGCTGTAATGGTCGCAAACCGGCAGGACGCCGGCCGCGGCCTGCGCATCGAGCAAAACCTCGCGCGGGTGCGTCATGCCAGCGGGCCGCTGCGTTGGAACGGTATGGGCTTCAAGTGCGCTGCGCCAGGCTCAAAGCAGATGGGCCACACCGGCCTGCTCGTCGGTCAGCTCCTTGAGCGTCTTGTCGATGCAGGTCTGGCTGAAGGCGTCAATCGGCAAGCCCTCGACCACCTGGTACTCCCCGTTTTGGCAGGTGACCGGAAAGCCGAACATCACCTCCTTGGGGATGCCGTACAAGCCTTGCGAAGGCACGCCCATGGTGACCCAGGCGCCGTTGGTGCCCAAGGCCCAATCACGCATGTGGTCGATGGCCGCATTGGCCGCCGAAGCCGCCGACGACAGACCGCGCGCTTCGATGATGGCCGCGCCGCGCTTGCCCACGGTGGGCAGGAAGACGTTGGCGTTCCAGTCCTGGTCGTTGATCATGTCCTTGACCGACTGCCCGCCGATGGTGGCGAAGCGGTAATCGGCGTACATGGTGGGCGAGTGGTTGCCCCAGACGCACAGCTTTTGAATGTCGGCCACGGCCTTGCCGGTCTTGGCGGCAATCTGGCTGAGCGCGCGGTTGTGGTCCAGGCGCAGCATGGCGGTGAAGTTCTTGGCCGGCAGATCGGGGGCCGACTTCATGGCGATGTAGGCGTTGGTGTTCGCGGGGTTGCCCACCACCAGCACCTTGACATTGCGCGAGGCCACGGCGTTGAGGGCCTTGCCCTGGGCCGTGAAGATGGCGCCGTTGATAGACAGCAGTTCGGCGCGCTCCATGCCCGGACCGCGGGGGCGCGAGCCCACCAGCAAAGCGTAATCGGTATCTTTGAAGGCGCTCATGGGGTCGCTGTGGGCCTGCATGCCAGCCAGCAGCGGGAAGGCGCAGTCTTCGAGCTCCATCATCACGCCCTTGAGCGCTTTTTGGGCCTTCTCGTCCGGGATTTCCAGCAGTTGCAGGATGACCGGCTGGTCCTTGCCCAGCATCTCGCCTGAGGCGATGCGAAACAGCAGGGCGTAACCGATTTGACCAGCAGCGCCTGTAACGGCAACTCGGACGGGCTTTTTCATGGGGAAGGCTCCAAGCAGGGTAAAGATGAGACTCAACAGCGCGACAAGAGCATAAAAGACAGCCCGAAAACCGCGCGCGCGGTGGGCATTCTAGAGGGGAAAACCCGCAGCGGTCAAACCGTCTTATGTCTTATATAAGAGATATGATTTCGGCACCAACCGCTCCACCATTCCGCCCAAGCCCATGGCGACACAAGCCCCAACCATTGATGAAGCGCAGCAAGCCGGCGAGGCCGCCAGCGCGCCAGCCTTTAGCCCGCTGTATCAGCAGATCAAATCGCTGATCCTGCAAAGCCTGCAGGCCGGCCACTGGAAACCGGGCGACCTGATTCCCAGTGAGATCGAGTTGGCTGCGCGCTTTCGCGTCAGCCAGGGCACGGTGCGCAAAGCCATCGATGAGCTGGCTGCAGAGCACCTGCTGGTGCGCCGCCAGGGGCGCGGCACCTTTGTGGCCACCCATGCCGAGCAGCATGTCCAGTACCGGTTTTTGCGCCTGCTGCCTGACCATGGGGACGCGGACAGCGAAGGCCCGGCCCAGCGCAGCATCATCGACTGCAAGCGCCAAAGGGCCCCGGCCGATGTGGCGCGCACCCTGGGCCTGCGCACCGGCGATGCGGTGCTCCAGGTGCGGCGGGTGCTCGCCTTTCAGGGCGTGCCCACAATTTTGGAAGACCTGTGGCTGCCCGGCAGCGCCTTCAAAGGGCTGACCGCCGAGCGCCTGGCCAGCTACCAAGGCGCGATGTACGCCCTGTTCGAAACCGAATTCGGCGTGCGCATGGTGCGCGCGGACGAAAAGCTTAGAGCGGTGGCCGCCGACGAGCAGGCCGCCGAGCGGCTGCAGGTCCCCCCAGGCGCGCCGCTGCTGAGCGTGGAGCGGGTGGCCTACACCTACCAAGACGCCCCGATGGAGTTGCGGCGCGGCCTCTACCGCACCGACACCCACCACTACCGCAACAGCCTGAGCTGAAAGCCCCAGGCATGAAACCAAAAAGCAAATCCGTCTCAGGGACCAATGCCGGGCAGGACTTCAAGGGCAATAAATCCTTCTTACCGAGCAAGCTGTGCCTAAGCTGCGGCCGGCCCATGACCTGGCGCAAAAGCTGGGCCAAGAACTGGGACGAGGTGCGCTACTGCAGCCAAGCCTGCCGCCGCGCCGGCCCCAAAGATAAGTCCACAAGCGGCACCCAGCCATGACCGTGCGCCACCTGATTTTTCTTCTGGGCGATCAGCTCGACGAGCAGTCCTCGGCCCTGCGCGATGCAGACCCGGCCCGCGACCAGGTGCTGATGGTCGAGGCGCTGGAAGAATCGACCCATGTGCGCTCCCACAAGCAGCGCGCCGCGCTATTTCTGTCGGCGATGCGCCATTTCGCAGCCTCGCTGCGTGAGCGTGGCTGGACGGTGCACTACCGCGCCCTGGACGAGTACGGCGACGCCAGTCTGGCCACCGGGCTGCAGGCCGCGATACGAGAACTCAAGCCACAAGCGGTGATCGGGGTCGAACCGGGCGACCTGCGGGTGCGCTCGCAGATCGAAGCCGCCTTGCCGGCCGGCCTGCCCTTCGAGTGGCGCGAGGACACGCATTTTTTATGCAGCGCGCGCAAATTCGCGCTCTGGGCGGGCCGCTCCAAGCAGCTGCGCATGGAGTTTTTTTACCGGCAGATGCGTAGGGACTATGGCATCTTGATGGACGGCAGTGAGCCGGTGGGCGGACAGTGGAATTTTGATGCCGATAACCGCAGCGCTTTTGGCAAGAAAGGCCCGCAGGATCTGCCCACACCACCCGCTTTTGCGCCCGATGCCATCACCTGCGAGGTACTGGCCCTGGTCGAGGCGCGTTTTGCCGACCATCCGGGCCAGTTAAGCGACTTTCGCTGGCCAGTGACCCGAACGCAGGCGCTGCAGGCGCTGGACGACTTCATCGCGCATCGCCTGCCCCATTTTGGCCAGCACCAGGACGCGATGTGGTCGGGCATGCCTTTTGGTTGGCATGCACTGCTGTCGAGCTCGCTCAACCTCAAGCTGCTCAGCCCCCTGGAGGTGGTACGGGCGGCCGAGCGGGCCTGGCGCGAGCGCGCGCTGGATCTGGCCAGCGTCGAGGGCTTCATACGCCAGGTGCTGGGCTGGCGGGAATTCATGCGCGGCGTCTACTTTCTGGACATGCCCGGCCTCAAACAAGCCAACCACCTGTCCCATCAGCGCAATTTGCCGCAGTGGTATTGGAGCGGCGAAACCCGCATGAACTGCATGCGCCAATGCATAGGCCAGACGCTGGAACACGGCTATGCCCACCACATTCAGCGCCTGATGGTCACTGGCATGTTTGGCGTACTGGCCCAAATTAAGCCCCAGCAGCTGTGCGACTGGTACCTGGGGGTCTATATCGATGCGGTGGAGTGGGTGGAGCTGCCCAATACCGCCGGCATGGCCCTGTTTGCCACTGGCGCCCGCTTTACCTCCAAGCCCTATGTGGCCAGCGGCGCTTATGTTAAAAAAATGAGTAATTATTGCCAAGGCTGCAGCTACCAGCCCGAGCGTCGCACCGGCGACACGGCCTGTCCATTGACCACCCTGTACTGGCATTTCCTAAAAACCCATGAGGTCGACCTGGCAAGCAACCCGCGCACCGCCCTGATGGTCAAGAACCTGCAGCGCATAGACGGGCAGGAATTGGCCGCAATTGGCGTGCGGGCCCGGACCTTGCTCGACGATCTGGACAGCCTGTAACCATCGTGTCAGCAAAAAGCGTCTTACTCTCGGTCTTGGCCCAAGCTGAGCAGCCAGCCAGCGAGATCAGACCCGGATGGGACAAGTCCCCCGGCCTTGCTGCCAAAGTGTGGCCCTGGTTGAAATAGAATTTCCGATGCTTCGACTCTCGTTTAATAGCTTCACAGACCTCAAAGAAAGCAAAGCATGGCAGAAACAGTGACAAGCACCGTCCGCAAGCGGCCTGAGTTCCGCAACATCAACGCGCTGAGCGACTTACCCAGCTACCGCCTGCCGGCCGCCGGCTGGGTATCGATCCTGCACCGGGTCAGCGGCGTACTGATGTTCATCCTCATGCCCTTCATCATCTGGATGTTCGACACCTCGATTTCCTCGGAAATCTCGTACTCCCGTTTCACCGGGGCCTTCTCGGCCGGCATGCTGGGCCTGCCCGGCTTCGTCTGGAAGCTGGTAGCACTGGCCTTGATCTGGGCCTATCTGCACCACTTCTGCGCCGGCATCCGCCATCTGCGCATGGACATCCACCACGGCTCGGTCGACAAGCGCTCGGGCGCAGCCTCGGCGCGGGTGGTGCTGGTGCTGAGCCTGTTGCTGACAGCTGCGCTTGGCGCCAAGCTGTTCGATGTCTATTAATTTGGCGGGACAGATCTTTAGCTCTGTCCACCACTGAAAAGGAAACCTTTCATGGCAGTCAATTACGGCTCCAAGCGCATCGTCGTGGGTGCGCACTATGGTCTGCGCGACTGGTTGGCCCAGCGCGTGACGGCGGTGGTCATGGCCCTGTTCACGCTGGTCGTGCTGGGTCAACTCTTGCTTTCGGCCGGTCCGATCACCTATGACAAATGGTCGGGCATCTTCGCGCCTCAGGCCATGAAGACCCTGACCTTTGCGGTCATCATCGCCCTGCTCTACCACGTCTGGGTGGGCATGCGCGATGTGTTCATGGACTACATCAAGCCTCTGGGCCTGCGCCTGACCCTGCAGGTGTTCACCATCGTCTGGCTCGTCGGCTGCGCAGGCTGGGCCATCCAAGTGCTCTGGAGATTCTGAAAACCATGTCCGCCTCTACCTCCAAACTCCCCAAGCGCAAATTCGACGTCATCATCGTCGGCGCAGGCGGCTCGGGCATGCGTGCCTCCCTGCAACTGGCGCGCGCCGGCCTCAATGTGGCCGTGCTCTCTAAGGTCTTCCCCACCCGTTCCCACACCGTGGCCGCTCAAGGCGGCATCGGTGCGTCCCTCGGCAACATGAGCGAGGACAACTGGCACTACCACTTCTACGACACCGTCAAAGGCTCGGACTGGCTGGGTGACCAAGATGCCATCGAGTTCATGTGCCGCGAAGCGCCCAAGGTGGTCTATGACCTTGAGCACATGGGCATGCCTTTTGACCGCAACCCCGACGGCACGATTTACCAGCGCCCCTTTGGCGGCCACACCGCCAACTATGGTGAAAAGCCGGTGCAACGCGCCTGCGCTGCCGCCGACCGCACCGGCCATGCGATGCTGCACACGCTGTATCAGCAAAACGTGCGCGAAAAGACCAACTTCTTCGTTGAGTGGATGGCGCTGGACCTGATCCGCGACGCCGACGGCGACGTGGTGGGCGTGACCGCCCTCGAGATGGAAACCGGCGAGGTCTACATCCTCGAGGCCAAGACCACGCTGCTGGCCACCGGCGGTGCTGGCCGCATCTTTGCGGCCTCCACCAATGCCTTCATCAACACCGGCGACGGCCTGGGCATGGCGGCGCGGGCCGGCATTCCGCTCGAAGACATGGAGTTTTGGCAGTTTCACCCCACCGGCGTTGCTGGCGCCGGCGTGCTGCTGACCGAAGGCTGCCGTGGCGAAGGCGCGATTGTGCTCAACAGCAATGGCGAGCGCTTCATGGAGCGCTACGCGCCGACACTGAAAGACCTGGCGCCGCGTGACTTCGTCTCGCGCTGCATGGACCAGGAGATCAAAGAAGGCCGAGGCTGCGGCCCCAACAAGGACTACGTGCTTCTCAAACTCGACCACCTGGGCGCCGAGACCATCCACAAGCGCCTGCCCTCGGTCTATGAGATTGGCGTGAACTTTGCCAACGTCGACATCACCCGCGAGCCGATTCCAGTGGTGCCCACCATCCACTACCAGATGGGCGGGATCCCGACCAATATCAACGGTCAGGTGGTGAGCCCTGACGGTCAAGGCGGGCAAAAGGTCGTCAATGGCCTTTACGCCGTGGGCGAGTGCTCCTGCGTCTCGGTGCACGGCGCCAACCGCCTGGGCACCAACTCGCTGCTGGACCTGCTGGTCTTCGGCCGGGCGGCCGGCAACCACATCGTCCAGTACAACGACAAAAACAAGACCCACAAAGCCCTGCCGGCCGATGCCGCCGACGCAACGCTGGCGCGCCTGGCCCGCTTGGACAACGCCACTGACGGCGAGTACGCGCAGACGGTGGCCAATGACATCCGCGCAGCCATGCAGCAGCACGCCGGGGTGTTTCGCACGCAGGCCAGCATGGACGAGGGTGTGGCCAAGATCAATGCCATCCGCGAGCGCGTGCAAAACATTGCGCTCAAGGACAAATCCAAGATCTTCAACACCGCCCGCATTGAAGCGCTGGAGGTGGAGAACCTGATCGAAGCCGCCCAAGCCACCATGACCTCGGCCGCAGCCCGCCGGGAATGCCGCGGCGCGCACACCGTCAACGACTACGAGCGCCCGGCCGATGACCAGCAGTTCCCGCTCGGCCGCAATGACGCCGAGTGGATGAAGCACACCCTCTGGCACAGCGAGGGCAATCGCCTGAGCTACAAGCCGGTCAACCTCAAGCCGCTGACGGTGGAATCGGTTCCGCCCAAAGTCCGCACCTTCTGATCGCGTCCGGAGAATTCACCATGGCAAAACGCACTTTCAAAATCTACCGCTACGACCCAGACAAGGACGCCAAGCCCTATATGCAGACCATCGAGATCGAGCTCGCTGGCAATGAACGCATGCTGCTTGACGCCTTGATGAAGCTCAAGGAGCAGGACCCGTCCATCTCCTTTCGCCGCTCCTGCCGCGAGGGTGTCTGCGGCTCCGATGCGATGAACATCAACGGCAAGAACGGCCTGGCCTGCCTGACCAATATGAACACGCTCAAGGGCGAGATCGTGCTCAAGCCACTGCCGGGCCTGCCGGTGGTGCGCGACCTGATCGTCGACATGACGCAGTTTTTCAAGCAGTACCACTCGATCAAGCCCTATCTGGTCAACGACACGGTGCCGCCGGAAAAAGAGCGCCTGCAGTCGCCCGAGGAGCGCGACGAGCTCAACGGCCTCTACGAGTGCATCTTGTGCGCCAGTTGCTCGACCAGCTGCCCCAGCTTCTGGTGGAACCCCGACAAATTTGTGGGCCCCGCTGGCTTGCTGCAGGCCTACCGCTTCATCGCCGACAGCCGCGACCAGGCCACCGCTGACCGTCTGGACAATCTGGAAGACCCCTACCGCCTGTTCCGCTGCCACACGATCATGAATTGCGTTGATGTCTGCCCCAAGGGTCTGAACCCCACCAAGGCCATCGGCAAGATCAAAGAGATGATGGTCCTGCGTTCAGTTTGAGCGAGCCTGGACTGAAGCTTGTGACAGTGACGATGAACACATCCCCAGATGCCGGGCAGCTGCTCGATGAGCGGCGCCTGTCCAAGCTCAAGTGGCGCTGCCGCCGGGGCTTGCTGGAGAACGACTTGTTCATCGACCGCTTCTTCCGGGAACATGAGGGGCAGGTCACCGTCGAGCAGGCGCGCGGGCTCGACGACCTGATGACGCTGTCGGACAACGATTTGCTCGACTTGCTGCTGCAGCGCAAGCAGCCCCAACAGCTTGAGGACGACAGGGCCGCATCGGCGGAAGCCCTGGAGGTATTGAAAGTGATGCGCAGGCCCCATCCGGCGCAACACTCCGCCCGACAATAAAGTGAATCACTGAGAGGAATCGCCATGAAACTCGCCGACAACAAAGCCACGCTGTCCTTCAGCAACGGTAGCCCCAGCATCGACATGCCCGTCTACCACGGCAGCGTCGGACCGGATGTGATCGACATCCGCAAGCTCTATGCGCAAACCGGCATGTTCACCTATGACCCGGGCTTTCTCTCGACAGCCTCATGCCAGTCGGCCATCACCTACATTGACGGCGACAAAGGCGAATTGCTCTATCGCGGCTACCCCATCGAGCAGCTGGCGGTCAACTGCGATTTTCTGGAAACCTGCCACCTGCTGCTCTACGGTGAGCTGCCCAACGCCACTGAGAAGCCTGCTTTCACCAAGCTGGTGACCAACCACACCATGGTCAACGAGCAGATGCAGTTCTTCCTGCGTGGTTTCCGTCGTGACGCCCACCCCATGGCGGTGCTCACCGGCCTGGTCGGCGCGATGTCGGCCTTCTATCACGACAGCACCGACATCAACAACCCCAAGCACCGCGAGATCGCGGCCATCCGCCTGATCGCCAAGCTGCCCACCCTGGTGGCCATGGCCTACAAATACGGCGTCGGCCAGCCCTTCATGTACCCGAAGAACGACCTGTCCTACGCAGGCAACTTCCTGCGCATGATGTTCGGCGTGCCCTGCGAGGACTATGTGGTCAACCCGGTGCTCGAGCGCGCCATGGACCGCATCTTCATCCTCCATGCTGACCACGAGCAAAACGCATCGACTTCCACCGTGCGCCTGTGCGGCTCCTCGGGTACCAACCCGTTTGCCGCCATCGCAGCTGGCGTGGCCTGCCTCTGGGGCCCGGCCCACGGCGGCGCCAACGAGGCCTGCCTGAACATGCTGGAAGACATCCAGCGCATGGGCGGCGTGGCCAAGGTGGGCGAATTCATGAACCAGGTCAAGGACAAGAACTCCGGCGTCAAGTTGATGGGCTTCGGTCACCGGGTCTACAAAAACTATGACCCACGCGCCAAGCTGATGCAGGAAACCTGTAACGAGGTGCTGACCGAGTTGGGCCTGGAAAACGATCCGCTGTTCAAGCTGGCCAAGCAGCTCGAGAAAATCGCCCTGGAAGACGATTACTTCGTGCAGCGCAAGCTCTACCCCAACGTAGACTTCTACTCGGGCATCGTGCAGCGCGCCATCGGCATCCCGGTGAACCTGTTCACCGGCATCTTCGCCCTGGCCCGCACTGTCGGCTGGATCGCCCAGCTCAACGAGATGATCGGCGACCCTGAGTACAAGATCGGCCGCCCCCGTCAGCTCTTTACCGGCTCGGTGGCCCGCACCGTCAAGCCGCTGGCCCAGCGCTGATCGGACGGACACTCACTTCAAGCCCGCACCATGCGGGCTTGAAGTCGGGGCTGAGCTCAATCCTGCTGTGATCTGGGCAATCGCCGGGCCTGCCAGGCCAAGGATCCGCCCCATCCTCCGATGAAGCCGATCATGACTTTGATCACATCGAGGACCATGGCGTCTTTGTCCATCCAGAACGCAGCCAGTACAAAACTGAGCAAGAGTGCCGCCGTGGCGCTGGCAAAAATCAGACGGTGCTTGCGCATCGTCTTTTCAGCGTCTCGCTCGTCGCGGAGGTCTTCAGCCTGCGCCTGAATCGACTTGTCGGCGATCCTTTGATTGTGGTCCAGCTCCCTCAGGGCGATTTCCGCCTGCTTCATCTCCAAGGCGAGCTTGGACTGCTGCACGTCCAGCATTCGCTGGACGGTTTCGTCTTTGAGTTGAGCAGGAGGGAGCTTGGGAGAATTGCCTCTGCCGCTCATGCAGCTTCAAGGCGGCGGCGCAGCATCGGCACGCTGTAGTGCAGCTCAAAAGCGCCATAGTCTCGCTCCCCGACGACAGGAGCGATGAAACGAGCGCGCTCCACCAAACTGGGAGACTCAGAAATAATGCGCTTGTACTCAGCCGGGCTGACCACTTCCCGGCGAACAGGCATCATGACCATCTTGCGACCGCGCTTCATGGGTAACATTTTTACACGGTCTTCTGTCTTTTTGTGCTTCATAAAGTGTTCCAGATCGATGGCTTATATGGAATCCTAGAGCCAGGCGTAATTTTGACCGGACGGCGCCGAAGTATTGTGAAAAATAGTATTTAATAACTAATTATGAAATTCTTGAGCTTCAAAGACAGCGCCGGCAGCGTAGCGCTTGGGGCAGTTTGCTCAGCCCCTCGCGTCCATGAGCCGACAACTTACTCCGAGAACAGTCCAAGTCCAGCAAACCCCAGCCCGCTGCAGCGGGCTTTTTGAGGTCTGTGCGCAGATGCCTCCCATCTCGTTCAGAGAAGGCGAAGCTCGGCAAGCGAGGGCACAATGGACAATTCATCGCCAGACGCGATGCCTCACCCTGCATGAAAAGCTCTGAACGCAACTTTGCCCGCCGCATGGACCTGACCTCGCTGCAGCTGTTCGTAGCGGTGTGCGAGCTCGGCAGCATTGGCCGGGCGGCTGAGCGGGAGTTCATTGCGGCCTCGGCCATCAGCAAGCGTTTATCAGAACTCGAGGCCACGGTCGGCACCCAGTTGCTTTACCGCCATGCGCGCGGCGTCAACCTAACGCCCGCCGGCGAGAGCCTGCTGCACCATGCCCGCTCAGTGCTGTTCAGCCTGGAGAAGATGCAGGGCGAGCTCAGCGAATACGCCGACGGGGTGCGCGGCCATGTGCGGGTGCATGCCAGCATCTCGGCCATCGTGCAGTTCCTGCCCGAAGACCTGGGCGCCTTCATTCGGGCGCACGACCAGGTCAAGGTCGATCTGGAAGAACACCTGAGCTCGGAAGTGATCAGGGCAGTACAAGAAGGCGCGGCGGATCTGGGCATTTGCAACACGGCCGGCGGCTTCGGAGATTTGCAGAGCCTGCCCTATCGGCGCGACCAGTTGGTGCTGATCGTGCCGCGCGGCCATGCGCTGGCCGGCAGCCCTGCGGTGACCTATGCCGACACGCTGGACTACGATCAGGTGGGCCTGCATTCGACCAGCTCGATCTACGTGGCCTTGCGCCAGGCGGCTGAAGCGGCAGGGCGCACCATCCGGCTGCGCATTCATGTCACCAGCCTGGACGCCATGTGCAGGATGATCCACAACGGCCTGGGCGTGGGCGTGATGCCGGCGCGCGCTTTTGAGCTGATGCACGGCGTGGGCGAGCTTGAATCGGTGCCGCTGACCGATACCTGGGCCCAGCGCGAGCTGCGCATGATCGCGCGCGATTTCTCCAGTCTGCCGGTTACCGCTCGGCTGCTGGTCGAGCACCTGCAGCAAGGCGCCAGCCAGACCGAACGGCTGGCGGCCTAGAACCCTCAGAATACAAGCACTGTTTCACCGACCAAAAGAAAGGCCACCATGGGACGCACACTCTATGACAAGCTCTGGGACGACCATGTCGTTCACACCGAAGACGATGGCACCACCATCCTTTACATCGACCGTCACCTCACCCATGAGGTGACCAGCCCGCAGGCCTATGAGGGTCTGCGCGAAGCTGGCCGCAAGGTCTGGCGGGTCAGCTCGGTGGTGGCCACCGCCGACCACAATACGCCCACCGACGGCTGGGAAAACGGCTATGACGGCCTGACCGACCCGATCAGCAAGGAGCAGATCGTCACGCTGGACAAGAACATCGCCGAGTTCGGCGCTGCGGTCTATTTCCCCTTCCTGTCCAAGCGCCAGGGCATCGTGCATGTGATTGGCCCGGAAAACGGCGCCACCTTGCCGGGCATGACGGTGGTCTGCGGCGACTCGCACACTGCCACGCATGGCGCCTTCGGCGCGTTGGCCCACGGC
The DNA here is from genome assembly GCA_027486755.1 of Comamonadaceae bacterium. Taxonomy (GTDB): domain Bacteria; phylum Pseudomonadota; class Gammaproteobacteria; order Burkholderiales; family Burkholderiaceae_C; genus Polaromonas. Next base: position 34,015 of record JAIXOM010000051.1, read on the forward strand.
ATCGGTACCAGCGAGGTTGAGCATGTGCTGGCCACGCAAACGCTGCTGACCAAGAAAGCCAAGAACATGCTTGTAAAGGTCGAAGGCAAGCTGGCGGCGGGCCTGACCGGCAAGGACATCGTGCTGGCCATCATCGGCAAGATCGGCACCGCCGGCGGCACGGGCTACACCATTGAGTTTGCTGGCTCGGCCATCCGCGACCTGAGCATGGAAGGCCGCATGACGGTCTGCAATATGGCCATTGAAGCTGGCGCCCGCGCCGGTCTGGTGGCCGTTGACGCCAAGACCATCGAATACGTCAAGGGTCGCGCCATGGCCCCGGGCACCGACTCCAAGACCGGCCGCTTTGAGGGCGGCCCGGAATGGGAGTTGGCCGTGCAGTTCTGGAAGACCCTGCAGTCCGACGCCGATGCCAAATTTGACGCGGTGGTCGAGATCGACGCCAGCCAGATCCGGCCCCAGGTCACCTGGGGCACCTCGCCCGAAATGGTGCTGTCCATCGAAGACCGGGTGCCCGATCCTGACAAAGAAAAAGACCCGGTCAAGCGCGACGCCATCGAGCGTGCGCTCGGCTATATGGGGCTGCAGCCAGGCAAGGCCATCAACGACATCATGGTCGACAAGGTCTTCATTGGCTCTTGCACCAACAGCCGCATTGAAGACATGCGCGAAGCGGCGGCCATCATCAAGAAGATCGGCCGCCGGGTGGCGCCCAACATCAAGCTGGCTTTGGCCGTACCGGGCTCTGGCCTGGTCAAGGCCCAAGCGGAAGCTGAAGGCCTGGACAAAATTTTCACCGCTGCCGGCTTTCAGTGGCGCCAGCCCGGTTGCTCCATGTGCCTGGGTATGAACGCCGACCGGCTTGAGCCCGGCGAGCGCTGCGCCTCCACCAGCAACCGCAACTTCGAAGGTCGGCAAGGTCAGGGCGGCCGTACCCACTTGGTCAGCCCAGCCATGGCGGCCGCTGCAGCCATCCACGGCCATTTTGTGGACGTCCGCAAATTCAGCTGAAGCGGCACCCAGACATCACAGCCAGGACACCTCAACATGCAAAAGTTCACCACCCACACCGGCATCGTGGCGCCGATCGACCGCGCCAACGTCGACACCGACGCCATCATGCCCAAGCAATTCCTTAAGTCCATCCACAAGACCGGCTTTGGCCCGCACCTCTTTGACGAGTGGCGCTACAAGGACCCGGGCTACTACGGCAAGCCTGCTGCCGAGCGCCAGCCCAACCCCGACTTTGTGCTCAACCAGCCCCGTTATCAGGGCGCCAGCGTGCTGCTGGCGCGCAAGAACTTTGGCTGCGGCTCTTCGCGCGAACATGCGCCCTGGGCCATCGGCCAATACGGCTTTCGCGTCATCCTGGCGCCCAGCTATGCCGACATCTTCTTCAACAACTGCTTCAAGAGCGGGCTGCTGCCCCTGGTGCTCAGCGATTCGCAAATCGATCAGCTGTTCAATGAGGTCTCGGCCTTCCCCGGCTACAAGCTGACCATCGATCTGGAGCGCCAGCGCATCATCAAGGGCCAGGGCGAAGAGATCGCCTTCGATGTCAACGCTTTCCGCAAATACTGCCTGCTCAACGGTCTGGACGACATCGGCCTGACCCTGCGCCACAAGGACAAAATTGCGGCCTTTGAAGTGCATCGCCTGGCCGCCAAACCCTGGTTGGCCCGCAGCTTCAATTGAACACCACACGCACGGAAACACCCATGAAAATCGCAGTTCTTCCTGGTGACGGCATCGGTACCGAAATCGTCGCTGAAGCGGTCAAGGTGCTGCAGGCCCTGGGCCTGAAGTTTGAAATGGAGCATGCCCTGGTGGGCGGGGCCGCCTACGAGGCCCACGGCCACCCGCTGCCCGAATCAACGCTCAACCTGGCCAAGCAGGCCGACGCCATTTTGTTTGGCGCGGTCGGCGACTGGAAATACGACAAGCTCGAGCGGGCCTTGCGGCCTGAGCAGGCCATCCTCGGTCTGCGCAAGAACCTGGGCCTGTTTGCCAACTTCCGCCCGGCCATCTGCTACGAGCAGCTGGTCGGTGCTTCGAGCCTCAAGCCCGAGCTGGTCTCGGGCCTGGACATTCTGATCATCCGCGAGCTGACCGGCGACATTTACTTTGGCCAGCCGCGCGGGCGCCGCAGCTCGCCCGACGGCAGTTTCGCCGGCGCCGACGAGGCCTTCGACACCATGCGCTACACCCGGCCCGAGATCGAGCGCATTGCCCATGTCGCCTTCCAGGCCGCGCGCAAACGCGGCAAAAAACTCACCAGCGTGGACAAGGCCAATGTGCTTGAGACCTTTCAGTTCTGGAAGGACATCGTCATCGAGGTGCATGCCCAATACCCCGATGTGGAACTGCAGCACATGTATGTGGACAACGCGGCGATGCAGCTGGTCAAGGCGCCGAAAAGCTTTGATGTGATCGTCACCGGCAATATGTTCGGCGACATCCTCTCTGACGAAGCGTCGATGCTGACCGGCTCGATCGGCATGCTGCCCTCGGCCTCGCTCAACAGCGCCAATCAGGGCTTGTACGAGCCCAGCCACGGCAGCGCCCCCGACATCGCCGGCAAGGGCGTGGCCAATCCGCTGGCCACCATCCTGAGCGCCGCCATGATGCTGCGCTTTTCGCTCAACCAGCCTGAAGCGGCAGACCGCATCGAGGCGGCAGTGAAAAAGGTGCTGACCCAAGGTCTGCGCACGCCCGACATCTACAGCGAAGGCACCACCCGGGTGGGAACGCGCGAGATGGGCGAGGCGGTGGTCAAAGCCCTGGCCTGAGTCGGCGCTGCCTTGTGGGAGCGTCGCCCTCGGCGCGATGGGGCCAGCGATCAGACGCCGCATCGCCGCGAGGGCGCGGCTCCCACACCACATCATGAGCCGCTTCGCCGCGAGGGCGGCGGCCAAAGCGCTCATCATCGTCTGCAGCAAGCAATCGCCCCCTCCTGGAGCTTCCTATGCAAAGACGTCATATCCTGGGCTGGATGGCCCTGAGCGGCACAGCACCCGTACTGGCTCAGAGCTTTCCGAGCAAGCCGATCAAAATCATCGTACCGGCCCCGCCGGGCGGCACCGCCGACATCTTTGCCCGTGCGCTGGCCCAGCGCATGCAGGCGTCTATGAACAACCCGGTGATCGTGGAGTACAAGGCAGGCGCTGCTACCAATATCGGTACCGACTATGTGGCCAAGGCGGCGCCTGACGGCTACACCGTGCTGATCAACGGCATCACACTGGCCACCAACCCGGCCCTGTTTGCCAAGCTGCCCTTTAACCCGGCCACGGATCTGACGCCCATCATCGAGGTGGCGTCCATGGTTAACGTGATCACCGTGCACCCGAGCTTGCCGGTCAACACCCTGGCCGAGCTGATTGACATGGCGCGGCGCAGCCCAGGCAAGATCAACCACGGCTCGCCCGGCATCGGCAGCTCCGGCCACTTGGCTGGCGAGCTGCTGGCCTACCGCAGCGGCGTGCAGCTGACCCACATCGCCTACCAGGGCCTGGCACCTGCCACCAATGACCATGTGGGCGGTACCCTGCCCCTGGGTTTTGTGAACCTGCCTGTGGCGCTGCAGTTTGTGCGCGCCGGCAAGCTCAAAGCCCTGGCAGTGACCTCGCTCAAGCGCACAGCGCAGCTGCCCGACGTGCCGACCGTCAACGAAGCCCTGGGTCTGAAGGACTTTGAGCTCAACGGCTGGTTCGGCCTGATGGCGCCGGCTCGCACGCCCGCCGATGTGGTCGCTAGGCTGCAAGCGGAGGCCGACAAGGCCTTGCGCGACCCGGCCTTCATGGAGATCGTCAAGACCGCTGGCGGCGAGGCGGTCGGCGGCAGCTCGGCCGAGTTTGAGGCGCGTATCCGCCGCGACCGCGAGCGACTGGGCGAGGTGATACGCCTGGCCCGCATCAAGGCGGAATAAGCCTTCGAAAGCCAGCCCGGTGGCTTTGCCGCCTCCGGGCTCAGGCCGCCGAACAACAGCTCAATAGGTCTTGTAAGGCAAGAACTTGCCCGAGAGGACCACATTGACGCGGTCGCCCTTGGGATCAGGCTGACGCTGGATGTCCATGCTGAAATCGATGGCGCTCATGATGCCGTCACCGAACTCCTCATGGATCAGCTCCTTGATGGTGGTGCCATAGACGCTGACGATCTCATACCAGCGGTAGATCAGCGGATCGGTAGGCACCGCGCTCGGCAGCGAGCCTTTGTAGGGCACCACTTGCAGCCATTTCTGCTCTTCGGCACTCAAGCCGAAGATCTTGCCCACCGCCTTGGCCTGCGCGGCGGTGGCGGTCATCTGGCCCAGGCACAAGGCGGTTGTCCACTCCTTGCTCTGGCCCACTTTTTTGGCCACATCGTCCCATTTAATGCCCTTGGACACTTTGACGGTGATGATTTTTTCGGTGACGTCGTTGCGGTTCATGCTAGCTCCGTAAAAAAGAAAAAAGATACTCAGTGGCCGTCTTGCGGCTTGGCGCGCGAGACGAGGAAATCGACGATGTGATTGCGCAGCTCGTAGTAGCCGTCCAGGTGATGCAGCCCGGCGCGCTTGCGCTCGGCCGGCAAGGTGTTGAGCGCCACCTCCGCAATGCCGCCGGGCACATAGCCCTGCGCCGTCTGCGCGCCGTTGCTCATGAGCAAAATGCGATCGGCCAGGAAGATGGCCTCGTCCACATCATGGGTGATCATGAAGACGGTCTGACCAGTGCTGCGCACAATGTCGATCAACTCGTCCTGAATGCTGCCGCGGGTCAGCGCGTCGAGCGCGCCAAAGGGCTCGTCGAGCAACAGCATCTTGGGCTGCACCGAAAACGCCCGGGCAATGCCCACCCGCTGCTTCATGCCGCCTGAGAGCTGAGAAGGCTTTTTGTCGATAGCGCTCTCCAGCCCCACCAACTTGACGTACTTGCACACATGCTCATCAACCTGGGCACGCGACCACTCGGGCCATTTGGAGCGCACCGCAAATGCGATGTTTTGGCGGACGGTGAGCCAAGGCATCAGTGCATGCCCCTGAAACACCACGCCGCGCTCCAGGCTGGGCCCGAGCACCTCGCGCCCATCCATGAACACATGCCCAGTGCTGGCCTGATCAAGCCCCGCGAGCACATTGAGCACGGTGGTCTTGCCGCAGCCCGAGTGGCCGATGATGCAGACAAACTCGCCACGCTCGATGCCGAAGGACACCCCATCGAACACCGGCTTGCCGGCGACATAGGTCTTGCTCAGCTGCTCGACCTTGAGAAACGTCTCCATGCGTGTGTCCTTTTTTGAAGCAGCGGGCGAATGGCCCGGCGCACTCTGCGCGACCGACTCGGCCGTATCCTGACGCTGACTGATCTCACTCCACATAGGTCACCCATTTCTGCAAGCGTGCAAATGACAGGTCCAGCAGCATGCCAACCACGCCAATGACCAGGACCGCAAAGATCACATTGGTCAGCGACAGGTTGTTCCACTCGTTCCAGACGAAGTAGCCGATGCCGGTACC
>JAIXOM010000027.1 GCA_027486755.1 Comamonadaceae bacterium
GTGCCGCGCAGGAAAGTCTGCAAAGCAGACGCCGTGCCGCTGAGCACCAGGCTGGAAGAGCCCGAGCCGCTCACCACAGAAACACCGCCGGCACTGGCAGCCGACAAGCTGCCCGAGGCAACGCTCAAGGTCAGGGTGAGCGCATCATCGGCAGCGGTGTTGCCGTCATCGAGTGCGGCGTTGGTGAAAAGCAGCGCCGAAGGCTGGCCGCTTGTGATGGCCAGGGTGGTGGGCAAGCTGGGCAGTGCCGGCCTGGTGGCGGCATTCGCAGAAACTGTGGATGCAGGCCACAGAGGAACTATCCCGGTGGCCAGGCCTGGGCCAGATGCGCTGACCCCCCGAACTCTCAGGCCATAGCTTGTCACAGAGTCAGTACCCGATATGACAAATGGTCCCGTGACACTGGGGAAATTGGCCCAAGAACTTCCGCTGTCCAGGCTGTACTGGTAAGAAGTGATTGCCCCCATTCCGTTAAGAACAGGTGGTGTGAAAGTCACTGATACGCTGTCACTGGTGCGCGTTGCTGTGAGGTTGGTTGGAGCCGTCAAACCGACAAAAATCGGCTCCATCGCTGTAAGCCTGGCCGCCCCGGAGTTGCCGGTTGCATAGTCAAAGACCGTGGTTAGCGGGAAGCCCTGAGAGGCAAATAGCCGCGCTTCGGATACCGTGACGTAATCGGCCGACTGATACAGTCCCCTTGTCGTACCCTTGGTCGTGGGGAAGACAATTTTGTAGTGGGTGTATTCAGTGGTGTTGCTGAAAGTCACCACATTGGTGGACCTCCTGCCGTCAGCAAGGCCCGCAGCCCCGCCTCCCAGAAAAACCCAGTCGCTATCGATCCAGCCGGCCGAACCATTCGACCCGTAGACCTGCCATGTATCGGGATCCCACTGCCAGATATCGTCGTTGTTTCGAGTGGCGAGCAAAAGGGAATCCAGCGCCGCTGGCTGCGACAAGCTGATGGTGAGGCCGCTTCCCGGACCACCACGATTGAGGTACTTGCTTTCAGTCGTTCCGTCAACTGCCTTCGATACGTCCTCACCATCGGGCATCGTGCCGGTCGGAGACGCGACGACTGATCGAATCGTGACGGCGCTGGCCTGACTCATGCGCGGTACATATCCGATTTCACGGATATTGATGTTGGCAACCGTATGGCTGTCAAAGTAAACAGACCCAGTGCGCGCCATGAAGACGTGATTCCAGGTGCTGCGGTCTGCAGCCAAATAGCCGCCGTCGCCCGTCGACAATTGGACGCCACTGAAGATCGACGTCCAGCTCACCCCGCCGTCGATGCTGAGCTTTACCGAGGCCATTCCCCGTTCATCGACGCTCAAATTGACCTTGGCAGCCTTGCCGAGCCAGGTCGTGTTGGCCGAAGTAGCCAACAATTGGCCGCCTACAGCGTTACTGGTTGTGCGCTGTGCCGCATCCCCGTAATACAAGCGAATTCCAGCGCCTGGGCCATCTGTCCAAGACCGAAATTGCAAAGTCAAACCATTGCCAAGACCATACTCATGCCCAAAGGGCGGCGACCCCGGATCCCCTCCGCTTGAAAAACTGTAGCTCGCGCCATAAGCGGTTTGCCCCGCCGTAGTCTTGGTGGTGACCAGGTCGAAATTGACTTCGTAGCTCGCTGCATTGACGCCTGCGCCTTTAATGAGCAAAGCGCCACCCTTATCAGAGCTCGGACCATTTGACGTCAGCTCAACCGAGTTACCGTTCAAGTATCCCGCGGTACCGTACAACTCGGTTCTGCCCGAGTCCGATGCGGGGAGCGCCTCAAAAGTCTGGCGGAAGGTACTCGAGCGCCCGAGGCTGTCGTTGTTCTCCTGAATCAAAAGGTTGTCGATGGCGTGCCGCATAGCGGCCCCACCGGTTTCGGCCAAGAAGAGATGGTCCCACTGGCTTCGATCGGCCGACAGGAATGCAGCCGGCAGTTGCACGTTCGAGAAAACCGCCACACCATCGATCGAAACATTCGCCTGACCACTGCTACTGATAGTCAGAACTGCCCGTACCGTTTTGCCCAACCAAACGGCCTTATTGGCGGCATAAGCCAACATTTGCCCATCGGCCGTGTTACTCCAACTCGCTGGGACTGATGTTTCATAGTTCGAACTGTTCTTGCCCGCAGTTCTTACGCTGGCGTCCCCAAAGTAAAGACGCATGCCTGGTTTGCCAGTGCCGGTGTCGTATGTGTTGAAAGAGAGAGTCAGCCCATAGCCGGACCCCATCGGCAGCATTGAATTGGCGGCCGTAACTCCGCCGAGCGAGAAGTTATAGCTCAGGCCATCGGCGCCGCCTGTGGGCTTGCTGGTAACCAGATCAAACTCAACTCGGTAATCGCCCGCATTGATCCCTGCGCCCTCAACGCGATAGCCGCCATCGAGGCTGGTGGTATCTGCGGTCAATTGAAGTTGACCAGAATTGAGCTGTGCGCTGCCTGCAAGACTTTCACCTCGAGGCGCTTGTGTCAACGTGAATCCGCCTGCCAGTTCGCGGGGGGTTCCTCGAATTTCGCCGGTGAGGGCATCCAGATACAAACCCTCAGGCAAGATCTGCGGAGTGGTGTATGCACCCACGGCACGAACGCGATGCCCACCCTGCTCAGCCACGAGCAATGCACCCCCAAGGCTTAAACCCAGCCCGTTGGGCCCATTGAAGCTTGCGGTCGCTCCATACCCGTCGGCTCCGCCAGTGGAACCGGTCCCAGCGACGAGCGCTCGTGACCCCCAAATCCCGATGCCACTCACCCCCTCGATGGAGGCCGTCGAACTCGCCGCCGACTGCGGTGAGACAACGCTGATGGAGTCAATAGAGTTCTCGGAGACGTAGATCCACCCCTGCTGATCTACAGCAAGTCCATATGGATTGCGCAGGCCAACTGCCATGAGCCGGGAGTCACCCGTGGCCAGGTTGATTTCCCAGAGCTTGTCATTGCCTGATACATTCCCTGTGCTTGAAAAGTACAGTTTCCCGGTCTTCTGATCGACCGCGATCCCGTAGGGATTTTCGGCATCAAGCAAAGCTGTGTTTGTGGTGCTGTTGTTGGAGACACCCTTGAAACTCAGCGTCGATACGGTGTAGCTCGAGTTGGCGAGGCTGACGACGCGAATACGGTTGTTGTCGGAATCGGCCACATACAGATTGCCGTTGTAAATGGCCAAATGAGCTGGCTTATTGAACTTGGCGTTGACTCCAGTTCCGTCAGTCATCCCGGGCGTACTGCCGGCAACGATTGTGGGTGTCTGGGCATACACCGGGGCCTGTGAAGAGTAAAACGCAGAATTCTGATTTACCAAACGAGCGATCGCGTAGTAGTCAGGACCGACGCCTGTATCACGGGTTGAGATGTAGAGATCACCACTTGCAGGGTCCAGAGCGAGACCCACAGGAACTCGCAATCCGGGGGTCGATGAATTCAAAGAGACAACTGTTGTAACAGTCCCATCGGGGTCGATTCTCCGGATAGACCCATGAGTACTTGCTCGATCCACGACGTACAGGTTCCCGTGGCGATCCTGAACCAAAGCTGTCGGGGCGTTAAGGGTAGTCGCCAGAGGATTGGTCCCGTTCGTCGAACCAGCGGATCCGGTTCCGGCCAGAGTTGAGACCTTGTTCGAAGCGTAGGAGTTAGAAGTCGCCTCGGTACCCAGAACTGCGGCCGAACCCATGACCAGGGCATCAGGCACATCGTGGGCGATCTGACCCTGCTGGCCGGTAAGCCAGCTCATCGGCAGAAGCTTCAGGCTGCCAGCATAGGTGTTGTCCCCACCCAATATTGGCGTGGGAACGGTTGCAGCGCTGGTCGTGGAGGTGGTGTACCCCACCTGGAAGAAGCCAAAAGAGGAGCCAGACACGTCGTTCCTGCCAAAGAAGGTGGACCGAAAACTCTCATCCACATCTTCCGAGTGCATCAACTCAAAACGATAGGCTGTGCCCGCTGCCAGGTACTGCGCCGCAGAGCCGTTGTTGTCAGTGCCCCACTCATTCGGATAGTTCCAATTGCCCCCGCCAATGGATGCCGGGTTCCAGGAGCCCGTCTTACGGCCTTGAGTGTCCGTCGTCTCAAGCCAGAAGGTTGCCGACTTGTTCGCATTGGCCCAAAAGCGATAGAAGCCGCTGGTGGGCACGGTCAACCACCCAGTGATTCGTTCAGAATAGTTGTCTCCCAAATCCTGAAGATTCTGGAAGTAGCGCTCGAGACTGGTTTCTTTGTTGTTCGCGATGTAGGCGTTGAGATTGGCTTGCGTCGCAATGAACGGATCACCGAGGAAATTCGATGTCACCCCGTCCGTCAAGGTGGTCCGCAAATTCTGTCCGCCTTGTGAGGAGAAAAACTCGTGAATCAAGCCCTGCTCGAAAGTGGCTGCGCTTGAGTAAACCGTCGATGCGCCGATGACGGCATAGGACTTGACCACATAACGGCCCGCTGGAATGCCAGCGAGCAAAGCCCGAAACTCAGCCGAACTGCTGGGGACAACCGCGGTTTGGACGCCACTACCCCCGATCACAGGGTCTGCATTGATGGACTGCAAGGCATAGACGAAGCCACGCTCAGTCGCAGCTGCGGCCGCCATGAAAGAATTGAGCTCGGTGCCATTGACGGATGCAATGATGGCCGGGGCGGCAACCGCTGTTGCACTGCCGCTTGAGACATTGATCGTACTGAGCGTTTGGGTCGCGGATTGACCCACGCTGCCAGCACGATTCTCGCGACCACCAGCACCGCCCCCGGATCCGCCTGCGTTTCCGGCGGTCCCATAGCCGCCCCCGGCACCGCCGCCCATGGCGCTCACGACGGTCGTCCCCTCGAGGCTCAACGTGGTCGCAGAACCGTTGTTGCCCGTCCTGTTCGATGTTCCACCCGGGGCGCCGCCACCGGCGCCAATGTCAACTGAATAGGTTCCCGTGGCCAGAACAACACGCCCTTCGACCATCTCGCCCGCTCCACCGCCGCCGCCTGCTCCATAACCGCCTGCTGCTGCGCCCGAGCCGCCCCCGCCGATCATCAGGAAGTCCAGCTCCAAGGAGAAGCCTGCGGGAACTGCGAACGATGTGTCGTCTCTAAAGGTCAGTACCTGATAAAGCGTACCGGCAACGCCCACTGTGCCATTTCCGGTAAAGGTACTCGTCGTCACACGGCTGGTGTCGAAGCCGGTGAGTACTTGACTTGAACCCGCATACCGGACGATCAGAACGCCGCTTCCGCCGCTGGCGCCCCCCCCGTTATGACCAGATCCGCCACCACCGCTACCGGTATTCGGGCCGCCGGCGCTTGGACTGCCACTGTTGGCGCCACCTTGACCGCCAAGATCGATGGACCCGCTCAAATCCTGGATGAAGGACGGAGATCCTAGGTTGTAACTTGATCCCGAGGCACCGACTGCTCCCGATGGGTAACCCGCTCCCGCACCGCCACCGGCCGCATACCAGGCCGTCGCACCGGTGATGGTGGACGACTTCGGTGCGCCACCGGCGCCGCCATAAGTCTTGTTGTCAGTGCCGGACAAAATACCCGTAGATCCGATACCGCCGGCGCCACCTCCACCGCCACCGGCATTGACGTTATCGCTGTTGCCATTGAGTGACCGACCGCCCGCGTTCACGCTTGAGGTTGCTTGCAGCAGAGCAAACTGACGACTGGTGATACTCGCCTGAGCCGTCACAGAACGCTCAATGGTGCCGTTTACAGGGCTTTGCAAAGTGAGGGTCAGCGTGTAAACAGCCACTTCAGAGGGTGAGCCACTGAACAGCACGCGGTTACCAGTGGCGAAGATGCTATTGAGTGCCGCAGCGTCGCCGTTAAGAACCAAGTAGTTCGAAGTGCCAGAGCCAGGTGCGATCGATACGCCGGTACCGGTCAAAGACCCACTGACGCTCAGTGTGGGGGTTGCGTTGCTGGGTCCGCCGCTGATAACCATCACCAAGCTCAGAGGTCCGCTGCCTCCAATCGCGTCGGCTTGCAGTCGAATACCGCCACCGCCAGAGGGCAAGGTGAAGCTGGAGGGTATGACAAGCGCAGGGCTTGTGAAGACCGATGCGCTCGTGATCGGCGCTGATGCCTGTGCCGAGATAGAGCCCCGAAGGCTGGTTGCAGATTGCACCTCACCCAACGTATCAAGGATTTGGGCCGTCGCAGTAAGGTTCAATGAGCCGGGAGTCCCGGTGAAGGTGATATTCCCCGTTGTACTCAAATATCCATTGAGCGCAGCAACCGTGCCCCTGAACGTGATCGAGCTGGCCGCCGCTGTGCTGCCGGTGGTGTAGTTGGTTTGGCCGATGCTGGCCTGTACGGCGCTGCTCAGCGAGCCCGCGGTGAGCGTGCCTGAACTCACGGTGAGCACCACGGTGCGCTCATCGCCTGTGTTGGTGCTGCCCAACGGGCTGCCCGGCAGGGTGATCTGCCCGCCGTTGGCGACCACGGTGAAGCTGGCGGGCATCACAAGCGTGGGCACAGCTGGCGTGGCCTGGGTGTTGGACTGCTGCGTCACAGTGATCGAGCCACTGGCCGCGCCGCTGACTGTGATCGTGCCCGACCCGCTGGCCCTGAGCTTGCCGCTGCCCAAATAGGCGTTGATCGCATCCGGGCTGCCGTAGAGCGTGAGGCTGGAGCCGCTGTTGGCCGAAATGCCCAGTGCGTTGGCCGCACTGGACTCTTTGAGCGCTGCCTCGGTTGCCCAAAAGAGCGTGGCGCCACTGGCGGTGAAGGTCAAGCTCACAGGCCCGGGCGCCACCAAGGGCGCCGCACCGAATGCAATGGCAGCCGATGCGCCCGGCGTGGTCAGCACAGAAGTCGGCAGCACAAAGCTGGCCGAGGCGCTGCTGCCGCTGGTCTGCGTGGGCGAAGCCAGGGCAACGGTGGTCAAGACGCTGGCGCCGCTGGCGTTGGCCAATTGAACTTTTAGGGCATTGGCCGAGCCGTTGTACTGCACCGGCGCCACGGTGGTGCCGCGCAGGAAAGTCTGCAAAGCAGACGCCGTGCCGCTGAGCACCAGGCTGGAAGA
>JAIXOM010000009.1 GCA_027486755.1 Comamonadaceae bacterium
ACGTCCACGTTCTTGATGCCCTGCTCGATCGCAGCGCGACCGGCGACTTCCGAAGCCACCTGAGCGGCAAAAGGGGTCGACTTGCGAGAGCCTTTGAAACCCTGACCACCCGACGAGGCCCAGGACAAGGCATTGCCCTGGCGGTCGGTGATGGTGATGATGGTGTTGTTGAAGGATGCGTGGATGTGGGCGATCCCATCGGCCACATTCTTGCGAACCTTCTTGCGCACGCGCTGGGCGGCGTTGGAGCTAGGTGCTTTTGCCATGAGGTGCTTTCTTTATTTCTTCAGAGCGGCGGCGCCTTTGCGCGGACCCTTGCGGGTGCGGGCATTGGTTCGGGTGCGCTGACCACGCATGGGCAGGCCGCGGCGGTGGCGGAAGCCACGGTAGCAGCCGATGTCCATCAAGCGCTTGATGTTCATGGTGGTTTCACGGCGCAGGTCACCCTCGATGGTGTACAGGCCGATCTGGTCACGGATCTTCTCGAGATCAGCGTCCGTCAGGTCCTTGACCTTCTTGCTGTAGGCGATGCCGCAGGCTTCGCAAATCTTGCGAGCGCGGGTGCGACCAATGCCGTAAATAGCCGTCAGGCCGATTTCGGCATGCTGATGCGGCGGAATGTTGATACCAGCGATACGAGCCATAGCGTCCTCTTCAAATTCTTCAAATCAACCCTGGCGCTGCTTGTGGCGCGGGTCGGTGCAGATAACCCGCACCACACCCTTGCGGCGGATGATCTTGCAGTTACGGCAAATTTTCTTAACCGAAGCTGAAACTCTCATTTACTTCTCCTAAACACCGACCACGCACGAAGCCATGGCCTTGAACCTTGCTAGAGCCGCTCAGGGGCCGGCTTTGAAACTGGCCTTCTTGAGCAGCGACTCATACTGTTGCGACATCATGTAGTTCTGCACCTGGGCCATGAAGTCCATGGTCACCACCACGATGATCAGCAGCGAGGTACCGCCAAAATAGAAGGGCACGTTGTACTTGAGAATCAGGAACTCGGGCAGCAAACACACGAAGGTGATGTAGATCGCGCCAGCCAGCGTCAGCCTGACCAAAATCTTGTCGATATAACGGGCAGTCTGATCGCCAGGGCGGATGCCAGGCACAAACGCCCCGCTCTTTTTCAGGTTGTCGGCTGTCTCACGGCTGTTGAAAACCAGAGCCGTGTAGAAAAAGCAGAAGAACACAATGGCCGTCGCATACAGCAGCACGTAAATCGGCTGTCCAGGAGCTAAGGTCGAGGCCAAGTCCTTGAGCCAAACCATGCTTTCGCCCGTCGAGAACCAACCCACCACGGTGGCCGGCAACAAGATGATGGACGAGGCAAAGATGGGTGGAATCACGCCAGCCATATTGAGCTTGAGCGGCAGGTGCGAAGATTGCCCACCGTAGACCTTGTTGCCCACCTGACGACGGGCATAGTTGACCAAGATCTTGCGCTGCCCGCGCTCAACGAACACCACGAAGTAAGTCACCAGTGCCACCAGCACCACGATCACCAGAGCCACCAAAATGCTCATGGCACCGGTGCGCACCAACTCCAGCAGACCACCCATGGCGCTGGGCAGGCCAGCGGCGATGCCTGCGAAAATCAGAATCGAAATGCCGTTACCCAGACCGCGCTCGGTGATCTGCTCGCCCAACCACATCAGGAACATGGTGCCCGCAGTCAGGCTGACGACGGCCGTCATGCGAAAGCCAAAGCCAGGAGCCAGCACCAGCCCGGGCGAGCTCTCCAGTGCAACAGCTATGCCCATGGACTGGAAAATGGCCAGGCCCAAGGTGCCGTAACGGGTGTACTGGGTGATCTTGCGGCGACCGCCTTCGCCCTCTTTCTTGAGCTGCTCAAACGTCGGAACGACGTAGGTCAGCAGCTGCATGATGATCGAGGCAGAGATGTAGGGCATGATGCCCAGAGCGAATACCGTGAAGCGCTCGAGCGCACCACCCGAGAACATATTGAACAGGTTCAGGATGCCGCCCTGCTGGCCGAACAGCTGCTGCAGCTGACCTGCATCAATGCCCGGCACAGGAATGTGCGCGCCGATGCGATAAACCACAAGCGCCAGCAGCAAAAAGATCAGGCGCGCGCGCAGATCCCCGTACTTGCCGGTTTTTGCCAATGTTGCTGAACTGGTAGCCACGCTAGAGGTCTAAAGTTGTCGCTTGTCTGTGGGAAATCAGGCGATCGAGCCGCCGGCGGCCTCAATGGCAGCCTTGGCACCGGCAGTGGCGCCTATGCCTTGCAGCTTGACCGCTTTGCTCAAGGTGCCGGTCTTGATGACCTTGACCGTCTTGGCCAGTTGGCCGATCAGGCCTGCGCTTTTCAGCGCCGACACATCGACTTCGGCCAGGCCGAGCTGCTCGAGCGCGCCCAGGGTCACTTCGGCATTGAACTGAAGCGACTGGGATTTAAAGCCACGCTTGGGCAGACGACGCTGCAAGGGCATCTGACCGCCCTCGAAGCCAACTTTGTGGTAGCCACCGGCGCGGGATTTTTGACCTTTGTGGCCGCGACCTGCGGTCTTGCCCAGGCCAGAGCCTATGCCACGGCCGACGCGGCGCTTGGCATGCTTGGCCCCAGAGGCCGGCTTGATGGAATTGAGTTGCATGGTAGGCCGCCTATTACAGAATCTTGACCAGGTAAGCGATCTTGTTGATCATGCCGCGCACAGCCGGCGTGTCCTCGAGCTCGCTGACGCTGTTGACACGGCGCAGGCCCAGTCCGCGCACGGTGGCGCGGTGAGACTGCTGCGTGCCGATAGGGCTGCGAACGAGCTGAACCTTGAGTTTGGGATGGGTCGTCATGGTGTGCCTCTTCAGCCGAGGATTTCTTCGACAGACTTGCCGCGCTTGGCCGCGATCTCAGCCGGCGTGGTCGATTTGTTGAGAGCGTCCATGGTGGCGCGCACCATATTGTAAGGATTGCTAGAACCGTGGCTCTTTGCCACGATGTCAGTGATACCCATCACCTCGAAAATCGCGCGCATAGGACCGCCAGCGATGATGCCCGTGCCCTTGGGGGCCGGCGCCATCATCACGGATGCAGCACCATGATGGCCTTCGACAGAATGGTGAATGGTGCCGCTACGCAGCGAGACCTTGACCATATTGCGACGAGCCTCTTCCATGGCCTTTTGCACTGCAGCGGGCACTTCCTTGGACTTGCCCTTGCCCATGCCGACACGGCCATCGCCGTCGCCAACCACGGTCAAGGCCGCAAAGCCCAGAATACGACCCCCTTTAACGACCTTGGTGACGCGGTTGACCGCGATCATCTTTTCCTTGAGGCCATCCTCAGGAGCGTCGTTTTGCGATTTAGCTTGAAACTTAGCCATATTTCGTATCCTGCTTAGAACTGCAAGCCAGCTTCACGGGCTGCCTCGGCCAAGGCCTTGACACGGCCGTGATAGGCGAAACCGGAGCGGTCGAAGGCGACTTTCTCGACACCTGCGGCCTTGGCCTTCTCGGCAATCCGGCGGCCTATGGTTTGAGCCGCAGCCACATTGCCACCCTTGCCGGAAGCACCCAGACTCTGACGGACCTCGACCTCGGCGGTCGATGCACTGGCAATCACCTGATGGCCGTCGCCCGACACCACACTGGCGTAGATGTGCAAGTTCGTGCGGTTCACCATCAGACGGGCCACGCCCTGCTGGGCAATACGCACACGGGTCTGACGGGCACGGCGAAGGCGCTGCTCTTTCTTGGTCAACATGATGCAGCTCCTTACTTCTTCTTGGTTTCTTTGATGACGATCGTCTCGTCCGAATACCGGATGCCCTTGCCCTTGTAGGGCTCTGGCGGACGAACGGCACGCACCTCGGCAGCGATCTGGCCGACGCGCTGGCGGTCAAAGCCCTTGATCAGCACTTCGGTAGGCGTCGGGGTCTCGACCTTGATACCGGCAGGCATATCCATCACCACCGGGTGGGAATAACCGACAGTCAGGTTGAGCTTGTTGCCCTGCGCCTGAGCCTTGTAGCCCACGCCAACCAGGTTAAGCTTCTTTTCGAAACCCTTGGCCACGCCCGTCACCATGTTGTTAACCAGCTGGCGCATGGTGCCGCTCATGGCGTCTGCCTGGCGCGAATCATCCGCAGCCACGAAGATGAGCTTGCCACCCTCATTCTTGACCGTCACCAGTGCGCTCTGGGCCAGCGACAAGGCCCCCAGGGCGCCTTTGACACTGATCTGATCTTCTTTGATTGCCACGTCCACACCTTGCGGTACGACGACGGGGTTCTTGCCTACTCGAGACATCTTGATGTTCCTTTCTGTCCCGGCCTTAAGCCACGTAGCACAAGACTTCGCCGCCGACGCCAGTGGCTCGGGCCTTGCGATCGGTCATGACGCCCTTGGGCGTGGTGACGATGGCCACACCCAGACCGTTCATGACCTGGGGGATAGCGCTGCTGCCTTTGTAAACACGCAGGCCGGGGCGACTGACGCGCTCGATGCGCTCGATCACTGGGCGGCCGGCGTAATACTTCAACGCAATTTCCAACTGCGGACGGCCGTCATCGCTCTTGACCTGGAAGCCATCGATATAACCCTCGTCCTTGAGGACCTGGGCGATAGCCACCTTGACTTTGGACGAAGGCACCAGCACCGAGGTCTTCTCGACCATCTGTGCATTGCGGATACGCGTCAGCATATCGGCGATGGGATCACTCATGCTCATAAAAGTTCTCCGGGTGCTTACCAGCTGGCCTTGGTGATACCGGGGATGTCCCCAGCAAACGCCAGCTCACGGATCTTGCCGCGGGCCAGACCGAATTGACGGAAGGTGCCACGCGGACGACCCGTGATAGCGCAGCGGTTGCGCTGACGCGTCGGGTTGGCATTGCGGGGCAACTTTTGCAGGTCCAGGCGGGCGAGCGCACGCTCGTCGTCGGAACGCTTAGCGTCGCCGGCGATGGCCTTGAGTTCAGCATATTTCTTGGCGAACTTAGCTGCGAGCTTGTCGCGCTTGAGTTCACGTTGCAGCAGAGCTTTTTTTGCCATGGTGCGCGCCTTCAGTTCTTGAACGGGAAACGGAAAGCGGCGAGCAGTGCTTTGCACTCATCGTCAGACCTGGCCGTTGTGGTGATGCTGATGTTCAGGCCGCGCAGGGCGTCGACCTTGTCGTATTCGATCTCGGGGAAGATGATCTGCTCCTTGACCCCGATGTTGTAGTTGCCGCGGCCGTCGAAGGCGCGACCGGAGATACCCCGGAAGTCACGCACACGAGGCAGGGCCACAGTAACGAAGCGGTCCAGGAATTCATACATGCGCACGCCACGCAGAGTGACCATGCAACCGATGGGCAGACCTTCGCGGATCTTAAAGCCAGCGATGGCTTTCTTGGCCTTGGTCACTACAGGCTTTTGACCAGCAATCTTGGTCAGGTCGCCCACGGCGTTGTCCATGACCTTCTTGTCGGCAACGGCTTCACTGACACCCATGTTCAGGGTGATCTTGGTGATGCGCGGCACCTGCATGGGAGAGGTGTAGCCAAACTTTTCGATCAGGGCCGGCGCGATCTTTTCGCGATAGAGAGCTTGCAAGCGAGCCATGGTCATGCACCCTTGATTTCTTCGCCGCTGGACTTGAAGACGCGAACCTTCTTGCCGTCAGCGAGCAACTTAATACCAACCCGATCTGCCTTACCGGCAGCGGCGTTGTAGATCGCCAAGTTGGACTGATGGATGGGCATGCTCTTTTCAACAATGCCGCCGGTCGTACCCTTCATGGGGTTGGGCTTGGTGTGCTTTTTCACCAGGTTGATGCCCTCGACCAGCAGGTGGTCCTCGCCCGAGCGCAGCGACACTTTGCCGCGTTTGCCCTTGTCCCGGCCGGCAATGACGATGACTTCGTCGCCCTTAATTAACTTGTTCATGGTGGAGGTCCTTACAGAACTTCAGGCGCCAGCGAGACGATCTTCATGAAGCGCTCAGTGCGCAATTCGCGCGTGACAGGCCCGAAGATGCGAGTGCCAATGGGCTCGAGCTTGGCGTTGAGCAAGACGGCAGCATTGCCGTCGAACTTAACGAGCGAGCCATCGCCACGGCGAATGCCCTTGGCGGTGCGCACCACAACGGCGCTGTAGACCTCGCCTTTTTTCACCCGGCCCCGCGGGGCGGCTTCCTTGATGCTGACCTTGATGACATCGCCCACACTGGCATAGCGACGCTTGGAGCCTCCAAGCACCTTGATGCACATGACGGACTTGGCACCCGTGTTGTCAGCAACATCGAGTTTCGATTGCGTTTGAATCATTTGATAGTTCCCAACTTGTCCTGGCAGGATCGCCGGCCGGCTTAACACCGATCGGCTGGCCCTGGGCCAGTCAGTCTTGGGCCCGTCGTCCACCTGGCAAACCACTCGCCAGACTTTCGATTGGGCTTTGCTTTCCGCTTTACTTATCGACCTTCGCTATCTGCTGTTTTCAAAAAGCGAAGCCGACAACTATAACCCGTCTTGTCTTTGCCGTCAACAGGCGTCGTCATTTGCCGCGATCTACCCCGTCCTCAGCCCCCGATCAGGCCTGGCTTACTTCTAGAAATAGCCATCGCGGGGTGCCTGGCCAAGCCGATTGTCCGCCGGGCGACCCTTGTTTTGCACCGATTTGGTGCAATTGGGAGACTGGGCTGGGCTCTGCTAACCTAGGATCAGCCTTTCCGCCCCTTCGGGCCTCCTTTCCCCCATCCCATGACCAGCCCAACAAACATCCCCCGTTCCATCGCCTTCATCGGCGGCGGCAATATGGCCACCGCTCTGATCGGCGGCCTATGCCGGCAAGGCATGACCGGTCAGCAAATCTGGGTGGTCGAGCCCCAGCCCGAGCAGCGCGAGCGTCTGCAAAGCCAGTGGGGCGTGCAGACGCTGGGCAGCGCCGGCGCAGAACTGGCCGGCTGCGAATTGGTGGTGTGGGCCGTCAAGCCCCAGATATTCGCGCAGGCTGCCGAGCAAGCCGGGCCGCATGTGAGGTCAGCGCTGCAGCTGAGCGTGGCCGCCGGCATAGGCACCGACACGCTGGCGCGCTGGCTGAGCAGCGAACGCATCGTTCGGGCCATGCCCAACACGCCCGCGCTGATCGGGCGCGGCATCACCGGCCTGTACGCCCGCCCTGCGGTCAGCAGCGCCGAGCGCGAGTCCATCGCAGCGGTGATCGCCCCGACCGGCCCCGCGCTGTGGCTGGAGCGCGAGGAGCTGCTCGATGCGGTCACCGCGCTATCGGGCTCCGGGCCGGCCTATGTGTTTTATTTCTTAGAGGCCATGATCGAGGCTGGCACCGACATGGGCCTGGCGCCCGAGCAGTCGCGCCAGCTGGCCTTGGCCACCTTTGGCGGCGCCTGTGCGCTGGCGGGCGACTCGCCCGAGTCGCCCGCGGTGCTGCGCGAGCGGGTCACCTCCAAGGGCGGCACCACCTACGCGGCCCTGAGCGCCATGCAGGCGGCCGACATGAAGGAGCACTTCATGGCCGCCATCCGGGCCGCGCAGGCCCGCGCGCAGGAGCTGGGGCAAGAATTCGGCCGCAGCTAAGACGCAGCGCCTTGGCTGAGCTCAGACCGACAGCGCCACCCCCAGAAAAACCGTCAGCCCCAGCCAGTGGTTCATGCGAAAGGCCAGGAAGCAGGCCTGACGCTCGCGGTGGCGAATCAGCCAGCCATGCCATAGCGCCTGAGCCGCGGCAAGACCGAGGGCGAGCCACAGCCAGACCGAGCGCTGTGGCGCATCAAGCACCCAGGCCCAGATCAGCAGATAAGCCGCATAGAAAGCCAAGACGGCCGGCACGTCCCAACGGCCCAGCGTAATGGCCGAGGTCTTCATGCCGATGCGAAGGTCGTCGTCGCGGTCGACCATGGCGTACTCGGTGTCGTAGGCCAGCACCCAAAACAAATTGCCCAGCAGCAGCCACAGCGCCTGCGGTGGCACCTGGCCTTGCACTGCCGCGTAGGCCATGGGGATGCCGAAGCTAAAGGCCACACCCAGCACAGCCTGGGGCATGGCCACGAAGCGTTTGGCATAGGGGTAGGCGATGGCCACCGCCAGCGCAGCGAAGGACCAAGCGATGGCCGTGGCCTGGGTGGTGAGCACCAAGGCGAAAGCGGCCAGCGCCAGCACCGCGCCAAAGACCAGCGCCTGCCTGACCGACAGCGCGCCGCGCGTGACCGGCCGCTGGGCGGTGCGCTTGACATGGCGGTCAAAGTCGCGATCGGCCACATCGTTGATGCAGCAGCCGGCGCTGCGCATCAAGACAGTGCCCAGCACGAACACCAGCAGCAGATGCCAGCCCGGGAAACCGCCAGCGGCCAGCCACAGGGCAGACAACGTGGGCCACAGCAGCAGCAGCCAGCCAGCCGGCCGGTTCCAGCGGATCAGGTCCAGGTAAAGCTGCCACCGAGATGGCTGGGGTTCGACGGGCAGGTCGGACATATTGCGCCAGCTTGCGCCTCAAGACAGCCGCGTCACCCCGGGCAACTCGCAGGCATAGATCGAATTGCGCAGAGCGGCAATCGCCTCATAGCGGGTAAAGCTGCGGCGCCAGGCCAGCACCACGCGGCGGCTGGGCACATGGCCCTCAAAGGGCAGGTATTTCACGTAGGACGGCCGCTCGGGCGACTCGCCGCGCGCGGTGCGCCCACGCCGTACAGGCGCCGCCTCGCTGGCCTGCAGGCCGCCCTGCGGCACGCTCAGGCGCGGCAACAGGGTAATGCCCATGCCGGCAGCCACCATGTGCTTGATGGTCTCGAGCGAGGAGCCTTCAAAGCTCTTGCGGATGCCGTCAGCGGTGCTAGAAAAGCGGGCGAACTCCGGGCAGACCTCGAGCACATGGTCGCGAAAGCAATGGCCGTTGCCCAGCAAGAGCATGGTCTCATGCTTGAGCTCCTCGGCGCCTATGCTGCTGCGCGCCGCCCATGCGTGCGTGCTGGGTACTGCAGCCACGAAGGGCTCGTCGTACAGGGCAGCGATGGCCAGACTGGTGTCGGGTATGGGCTCGGCCAGGATGGCGCAGTCGATCTCACCGGTGCGCAATTGCTCGAGCAGTTTGACGGTGAAGTTTTCCTGCAGGATCAGGGGCATCTGGGGGTGGCGCGATATCGCCTGCCGCACCAGATCGGGCAAGAGATAGGGCCCGATGGTGTAGATCACACCGAGCGTCAGGGGACCGGCCAGTGGGTCTTTGCCGCGCTTGGCAATCTCGCGGATGCCGTCAGCCTGCTCGAGCACACTCTGGGCCTGTCGAACGATGTCCTCGCCCAGCGGCGTGACGGTGACCTCGCTGGCGCTACGCTCGAAGAGTTTGACGTCGAGCTCTTCCTCAAGCTTCTTGATGGCCACGCTCAAGGTCGGCTGCGAGACGTGGCAGGCGTCAGCGGCCTTGCCGAAGTGCTTCTCGCGCGCCACGGCCACGATGTACTTGAGTTCGGTCAGCGTCATGCGGCCATTGTCCTTCAAGCGCGCAACAGCGCCGATCCGATAGAAGGCTCAGGCCTTGACGAAATCCGAGCGGCTGCCCAGCCAGCGCATCACATGCCGATGGGCCAGCTGAGGATGGCGGTCCAGCATGCGCGGGGCCAGCTCGCGGGCCCATTGCAGCCACTGCACATCGGTGGCCAGGTCGGCAAAGCGCAGCAGCGGCGCGCCCGACTGACGCGCGCCCAGAAATTCACCCGGGCCCCGGATGTCCAGATCCCGGCGGGCAATCTCGAAGCCATCCTGCGTCTCGGCCATGGCTTTGAGGCGCGAGCGCGCGGTCTCGCCCAGACGCGGGCCGTCGCCGGTGCTGTACATCAGCACGCAAGCCGAAGCCGCCGCACCGCGGCCAACCCGGCCGCGCAGCTGGTGCAGCTGCGACAGACCGAAGCGCTCGGCATGCTCGACCACCATCAGCGAGGCATTGGGCACGTCCACACCGACCTCGATCACGGTGGTGCTGACCAGCACCACCGTCTGACCGCTGGCAAAGGCGGCCATCACCGCCTTCTTTTCGAGCGTGGGCATGCGCGAATGCAGCAAGGCCACCGCATGACCCGGCAGGGCAGCGGCGAGCTCCGCGTGGGTCTCGGTGGCGTTGCGCAAATCCAGCGCCTCGCTCTCTTCAATCAGGGGACAGACCCAGTAGACCTGGCGCCCCTCGACCAACTGCGCGCGAATGCGCTCGATCACCTCGTCGCGCCGGCTCTGGTTGACCACCTTGGTCACGATAGGGCTGCGC
Organism: Comamonadaceae bacterium; assembly: GCA_027486755.1. Taxonomy (GTDB): domain Bacteria; phylum Pseudomonadota; class Gammaproteobacteria; order Burkholderiales; family Burkholderiaceae_C; genus Polaromonas. The sequence goes on from JAIXOM010000009.1 coordinate 10,214, forward strand.
CCCGGCGGCAGCTCGTCGATGGTCGAGACATCCAGGTCAGCGTAGTAACTCATGGCCAGGGTGCGCGGAATCGGCGTGGCGGACATCATCAGCATGTGCGGCTCCAGGCTGTCGCCGTTTTCATCGCTGCTCATCTTGCTGCGCAGGGCCAGACGCTGGGCCACGCCAAAGCGGTGCTGCTCGTCAATGATGGCCAGAGCCAAGCGGGCAAACTGCACCTTGCGCTCGATCACCGCATGGGTGCCCACCACCAACTGCGCCTGGCCTGAGGCAATGGCGGCCAGCGCCGCGCGCCGCTCGGCCGCCTTCTGGCTGCCGGTCAGCCAGGCGGTGACGATGCCCAGCGGCTCCAGCCAGGTCACCAATTTGCGAAAGTGCTGCTCGGCCAGGATCTCGGTGGGCGCCATCAGCGCGCATTGCCAACCCGCTTCGATGCAGCGCAGCGCGGCCAGCGCCGCCACCACCGTCTTGCCCGACCCCACATCGCCCTGCAGCAGGCGGTGCATGGGTTGCTCGCGCAGCAGGTCGGCGCCGATCTGCGCCTCCACCCGCTGCTGCGCCCCGGTCAGGCGAAAGGGCAGCGCCGCCAGCAGGCGCTCGCGCAGGCCGCTGGCCACCGCGGTAGGCTGCAGCACCGGCGAGCGCATTGCATCGCGCGCGCGCCTAGCTTGCAATTGCGACAGCTGCTGGGCCAACAATTCTTCGGCTTTCAGCCGCTGCCAGGCCGGATGGCTGCGGTCATCGAGCTCGGCCAGGCTGACCTGGGGGCTGGGCTGGTGCAAAAAGGTCAAGGCCTGCTGCAGGGTCCAGGCCGGGACCTGCGCCGCCGGCCAAGCGCCAGCAGGCAGGGTCTCAGACAGATCGGCCCGGCCCAAGCCACCGAGCACCGCCTTGCGCAAATAGGCCTGGGGCAGTTGGGCCACCGTGGGGTAGACCGGGGTCAGGGCCTGCGGCAGCTCGCCGCCGGCGAGTTTGAAGCTCGGATGCACCATCTCGCGACCCAAAAAGCCGCCGCGCAACTCGCCGCGCACCCGCACAAGAGCACCTTCGCTGAGGGTTTTTTGGTGGGCAGGGTAGAAATTGAGAAAGCGCAGCACGCAGGTATCGCTGCCGTCGTCGACCTCCACCTTGAGCTGCCTGCGCGGGCGCAGCACAAGCTCGCTGCGCAGCACCCGCGCCTCGATTTGCACCGTCTCACCGTCGCGGGCGTCCGCCAGCCGGGTGATGCGGGTTTCGTCCTCGTAGCGGAAGGGCAGGTGCAGGGCCAGGTCGATATCGCGCGCCAAACCCAGCTTTTGCAGCGCTTTTTGCGCTGGCGATGTGGGCCTGTTGGACTGGCTCGCGGCTGCGGCGTTCGACATGCGCGCCGATTGTGCCTCGCCGGCTTCCTCACCCGCATCGCAAGGCGTTTGACCCGAGCCCATGGTCGAACAGTGACAGTCGACGCCACAAAGTTGACTATTCAATAGTTTAATTAACAAGATTTGATACTTTTCCCCTTATCAATATTTAACCAATTGATTACCATCGTTGCCGGCCGGTCAATGGATTTGACCGTCAAGTGACTTTCGAATCGAGATCCCAATGAGCGCAGGTCGTCAACTCTTAAAGACAGTGGTAGCCGCCGGCTTGGCGGCCCTGAGCGCTTGCAGCGGCGGGGGCGGCCGGGCGGGCTACACCATCACCGGGGTGGCTGCTTCGGGCGCAGCAATTTCACAGGGCATCCTGGACGTGCATTGCCAACAAGGCTCGGCCAGCGCCGTCACTGCGCTGGACGGCAGTTATAGCGTCACCATCGCCGGTGGCCAGGGGCCCTGCATCTTGCGGGCCAGCCAGCCAGCCACCGGACTGGTACTGCATTCGCTGGTCGAGGGCGGCGCCAGCAGCGCCAACATCACGCCGGTCACCGAGCTGATTCTGGCGCATCTGTTCGGGCGCGCCCCGGCCGAGGTGTTTGCCGATTTCGGCCCCGAGCAGATCCAGAAAATCACGGCCGAGCGGCTCGCGCTGAGCAAGGCAGTGGTGCTGGAGGCCACCAAAAGCTGGCGCCTGGCCACGCCCGAACAGGCCGAATTTGACCCCTTCCAGGCCCCTCTAAAGGCCGCAACCAGCCTGGCTGGCGGCAACAACTTTGACCAAACCCTGGACGCACTGATGGCGTCCATCATCGCGGCCGATACCAGCCTGCCCGCACTGGCCCTGGGCCTGGCAGCGGCCACTCCGAGCAACGCGCCGGACAAGGCCAAGGCCCTGCTCGGCACCAGTCAAGACAAGCTGGACGGCTGCCCAATAGCGCGCAGTGGTCCGCTGTGGCTGCTCGATTTCAGCAACGCTTTTGACGGCCCCAGGCGCTTTCGCATCGACTATGCCCAAAATGCCCTGGTACAGCAGGGCCCGCAGGAGCAAGAATTAGCGCGCAGCCCCATCGCGGCATCAAGCACCGAATACTGCGCATTCAGCGCCCAACTGGACGGTCAGCCGACTCAATTTCGCGTCTCTGGCAGCGGCCTGATGCTTTGGAACAACCCGCGCTACTCCGGGCTGGCCGTGCCGCGCCAAAGCCTACTGAACCTCGCTCCGCTGCAATACCAGGCCACCCAGGCTTCGCTGGCTTATCTGGTGGCCAACGTGAGCGGGCAAACGGTGACACAGGCCATTGCCAACCGCTTCGAGTGGAATGCCGGGCGCCTGAGCACCTACGGCTGCGACTTCAGCGATGCCAGCCGACCGGCTTGCGCCACCGACCTGAGCCAATCCTTTATCCTCAGCTGCTCGCCCACCCCAGGCGTGGACGCGCGCGAGGCCCCATTGCAGTGCCGGCGCAGTGACAACGCAGCGGCCGGTCAGTCCATCGGTTTCGTGTCCGGCTCGAGTGCCATCAGCATTGTGGCGGTGCAGGACTTCCCAATTGCGGCTCCTGGCCTGCCCGGCGGCCAAGTGCTGGCGCGCGGCATCATGATCGTCTCGCGCGCCAGCGCTCAGGCCATGCCCGAGCCTGGGTCAGCCCGAGCCGAGCGCAGTCTATGGTTCGTCGGCCTGGATGCCAGTGGCCAGCCGGTATCGGGGTACACAGCCGCCAACACAGTGGTGTCGGCGGGCGCTGGGCAATACAGCAGCCAGGAAGCCGGTCAGAGCTGGCTCAGTCTGGTCGATCAGCCGGCTCTGGGCATGGTCTACAGCAGGCCTGCCAATACCAGCGGTTTCCGCCTGAACATCCCTTCGGCCGAGGGCTGGAGCTTCGCCATCGACGCCACCGGCTCCACGCCAGTACCCAGAGTCTCGGTGCGCACCCACTTGCGGCCCTGATGGCTCCCCCCGCCGATGGCAGGCAGGCGGCATGACAAAATCTCTTCCCCTCACTTTCTTGGAACGGGCCCGTCCGGCCCTCAAGCACCATGGCATTGCCCCCCGACGCCAGCGCAGCCCGCGACTGGACCCTGGCCGACTTTGACTTTCAACTCCCGCCCGAACTGATCGCCCAGCACCCGCTGGCAGAGCGCTCGGCCTCGCGCCTGCTCGATGGCCGCGGCGAGGCGGCGCTTGATCGGGGCATGCGCGAACTGCCCGAACTGCTGCGCGCAGGCGATCTGCTGGTGTTCAATGACACCCAGGTCATTAAGGCCCGACTCTTTGGCCACAAGCCCAGCGGCGGGCAACTGGAGTTGCTGATCGAGCGGGTGCTCGATGCGGCTACTGGCCTGGTGGCGGCGCACATGAAGGTCAGCAAAAAACCGGCCGTCGGTACGCTGCTGCACATGGACGGCGGCTTCGAGGCGCGGGTGCTGGGCCGCTGGCCGCAAGACAGCGGCCCTCTTTACCGACTGGCGCTGAGCGCCGATCCCTATGCGCTGATGGCCGCGCACGGCCATGTGCCGCTACCGCCCTACATCGCGCACGAGGACAGCGCCGACGACGAGGCCCGCTACCAGACCGTGTTTGCCGCCAAACCGGGTGCAGTGGCCGCGCCGACCGCCGCCCTGCATTTCGACCAAGGCATGCTGGACCAACTGGAACGGCGCGGCATCGAGCGGGCCCAAATCACCCTGCATGTGGGCGCGGGCACCTTTCAGCCGGTCAAGACCGAGCGCATCGCCGACCACCTGATGCACCATGAGCGCTTCGAGGTGCCGGCCTCCACCCTAGAGGCCATCGCCCGCTGCAAGGCCGCGGGCGGCCGGGTGCTGGCGGTGGGCACGACCACCGTGCGAGCGCTCGAATCTGCCGCGCATTTCGGCCCCGAGTGCGAGGACACCAACATCTTCATCACGCCAGGCTTTGAATTCAAGGTGGTCGACCTGCTGCTGACCAACTTTCACCTGCCCAAAAGCACGCTGATGATGCTGGTCAGCGCCTTTGCCGGCTATGAGCACATCATGGCCCTGTACCGCCACGCCATCGCCGAGCAATACCGCTTTTTCAGCTACGGCGATGCCATGCTGCTCAGTCGCGTCCCGCGCGAATGAGCGCGTCGGCGATGGTCGCCGGATCGGTCCATCCACCGTGACCCATCGAGCGCTCGGCCTCCTACACTTGAACCCATGCTCCAATTTGACCTGCTCACCAGCGACCCCGCCAGCCATGCCCGCCGCGGCACGCTGACCCTCAACCATGGCGTGGTTCAAACGCCGATCTTCATGCCGGTGGGCACCTATGGCACCGTCAAGGGGGTGATGCCGCGCAGCCTGCACGAAATGGGCGCGCAGATCATTCTGGGCAACACCTTTCACCTGTGGATGCGGCCGGGCCTGGACATCATGAAAAGCTTCGGCGGCCTGCACGGCTTTGAGCAATGGAGCAAGCCCATCCTCACGGACTCGGGCGGCTTTCAGGTCTGGTCGCTGGGCGCGATGCGCAAGATCACCGAGCAAGGCGTGCACTTTGCCTCGCCGGTCAATGGCGACAAACTCTTCATGTCACCCGAGGTGAGCATGCAGATCCAGACTGTCCTGAACTCGGACATCGTGATGCAGCTCGATGAGTGCACACCCTACGAGACCGAAGGCCGGATCACCACTGAGGCGCAGGCGCGCGCCAGCATGGAAATGAGCCTGCGCTGGGCCCAGCGCTCGAAGGACGAATTCGAGCGCCTGGCCAACCCCAATGCCTTGTTCGGCATCGTGCAAGGCGGGATGTTCGAGTCGCTGCGCCAGGAGTCGCTGCAGGCCCTGGTGGCCATGGACTTTCCGGGCTATGCGATCGGCGGCGTGAGTGTGGGCGAGCCCAAGGGCTTGATGCGCCAGATCATGGCCCACACGCCGCACCGCCTGCCGGCGCACAAGCCGCGCTACCTGATGGGGGTGGGTACGCCTGAAGACCTGGTGCAGGGCGTGGCCGATGGGGTGGACATGTTCGACTGCGTCATGCCCACCCGCAACGCCCGCAATGGCACCGTCTTTACCCGCTACGGCGACCTCAAGCTGCGCAATGCCCGCCACAAGAGCGACCCGCAGCCGCTGGACCCAAGTTGCACCTGCCATGCCTGCGCAGGCACATCGGGCGTCCCCTGGAACCAGGGCGGGCGCGGTGGCTTTTCACGCGCCTATCTGCACCACCTCGACCGCTGCGGCGAGATGCTAGGCCCCATGCTCACCACCATCCACAACCTGCATTACTACCTGAACCTGATGCAGGAGATCCGGCAGGCGCTGGAAGCCGGCAGCTTCGCCAGCTTCAGGCAGCAGTTTCAGAGCGAGCGCGCCAGCGGCTGCTGAAACAAACAGGGCCGCGCTCGGGGCCCAGCCTGGGCCCCTCAACAGCAACCCTCTGCCCGGAGCCCAAGCTGGGCCTGAACCCGGCCTTAAGCGGCGGGAACCCTGTCGTCGCTGACCAGCTCGCCGAAGGCCAGCACAGCGGCGTCATGGGCCGGCTCTATCCAGGGCTCGGCCAGCGCCTCGTCGTACCACTGGCGCATCGCCGGCAGCGCGAGCAATCTTTGCACATAAGCGCTGCACAGCGGGTCAAGCGGCAAGCTGTAGGTTTGCACCCGAAACGCCACCGGGCAGAAAAACGCGTCGACTGCGCTGAAAGCGGCGCCAGCCAGGTAAGGCCCGCCAAAGCGCTGTAAGCCCTCGCGCCACAGGGACTGCAGCCGCTGCAGATCGGCGGTCAGCGAGGCCAGGGCCTCGGGCCGCAAGCGCACCCGCACACCGCAACTCATGGAGCAGACATTGCGCAACGTTGAAAAGCCGGCATGCATTTCGGCAGCGGCCGAGCGCGCCCAGGCCCGTGCGGCGGCCGACTGCGGCCACACCGAGGGATGCCGCTCGGCCAGATATTCGGCAATCGAAAGACTCTCCCAGACCGTCAGCTCACCATCGACCAAGCAGGGCACCTTGCCCGAAGGAGAAAAGGTGCCAAATCCGGACGGCCCGCCGCCCATGGGAAAGGGATGCAAGGACTCTTCAAAGTCCAGGCCCAGGGTGCGCATCAAGACCCAGGGGCGCAGCGACCAGGACGAGTAGTTCTTGTTGGCGATGTAGAGCTTCATGACGTCGAGCAAGTAACAGCAAACCGTAGATCATCGGCCATGGCTGGCCTAGCGCTTAGGCAAGCCACAAGATTTCACCATCAGGGCCAGGGACTCAGGTCGCCACCGCAAACACGGTCAGCACACCGGTGTAGCCGTACAGGCTGTTGCCGGCGATTTCGCCGGCGGCAAAAAAACCAAGCAGAGGTACATCGCCGAGCGCGCGCCGCACGATCTGAAGTTCCGCACTGGGTCCACCGAAATGGGGCCCACCCCGGCCCGAGCAGCTGACGTAAATCGCCCCTGCGATGCGCTGCGGGGCGGTGACCGGGGCCGACTGCACCGGAGCGGATTCGACGGACTCAATCTCCTCGCGGATTTCTGCACAAATACGCACCAGATCACTGCGCGCAGCGGCCGCATGGCGCTCGCAAAAACTCAGTCGCATGCCAGGCTCGGTGGCCTGCGCCACGGCTACCGCATGGCGGGCCGGGTCCAGGCCGATGATGTGGCGCACCAGGGTATCGGCGCCAAAGGGACCGGTACGCCGCTTGCCCTCGCCGACCTCGGCCGCAGGACGCAGACCGACCAGGGTGCGCCGCACCTTGGCCAGTGCCGACTGCGGCTCATCCAGGCTGACCTGCAAGTCCGCCAGCAGGACCTCCAGAGCCGGCTGGCCATCGAGTTCAATGACCACATGGCCGTCACAGGCGGTGATGGTGCGCTCAGCCGCAATCGGCTGACAGCCCTGGGTCACGCGCGAGATCAGCGCCACATCCGGGCCAAATGCCACGCCGCTGAGGCCGCCAACAAACACGCTGCCGGCCGCGCCCTGGCCGCGCATATGGCCCCGCCCGCTCTGCGCAAACTGAACGACCTGCCCCCGGCTGGCGGCCAGGCCGCCAAACAGATAGCCACTGCGGGTGCGCTGGGCCAATTCGGCGATCAGCTCGGCCAGCTCGGGCTCGCTCGGGTCGGCATGTACCAGGGCGGCATGAGCGGCAAAACCACTGCCTGAGGCGCCAAGCGGAGCCACGCCAGAAAACACCCGGTACTGATCGGCCGGCAGCTCGCAGAGCATGACCGCCAGCGCCGGCTCGTCAAAGTATTCAACATTGTTCGACGCAATGCCCACACCCACGGTGCCGGCCCAGTCCAGCACCTGCGGCAGCTCAGCGCTGAGGTAGTCAATGAGCTCCTGTGCGTGCTCGGCGTAATGGTCAGTGATGTAGAGCAAGCCCAGATTGGGCGCGCCGGCATGGTCGGGCCGGGCCAGCAGCGCGCGCAGCTGCGCCAGCACCAGAGCGGCAGCCATGCCCCACTGCGGGTGGGTGGCATGGCCGAAGGCAAACAATTTACCCACAGTACCGGCTCAACGGGACGCCGAAGACTTGCGCGAGGCGACGGGGGCGCGTTTCGCCGATTTTTTGGCGGCTGGCTTCTTGGTCGCCGGCTTACCCGCAGCAGCAGCGCCCGCCGCCCGCGCTTGCGCCGATTGGGCGTCGGCCATGGCGGTGCTGGCGATCTGCTGGAACTGCTGGGTCAGTGCGCCCCACCACTGCATGGGGTCGACCATCGCTGCGTCCGGCCCCGCAGCGGCGCCAGCCTTGGCGGCGGCTTGGCCAGACTTGGCCCGGGCTTTGGCCGCCGGCGCCGCCGGTTCCGGCTTTTTCGCTGCCGGCTCAGCAGCCGGCGTGGCAGCAGGGGATGGAGCAGGGGAAGAGGGCTTGGCGCTGAAGGCCTGGGCCATGTCCTGCATGCTCACATTCATGCCTTTGAGCGCGCTCAAGGTCATCTTTTGCACCTCCAGGGCCTGAATGGTGGCCTTGAGCGCGGTACCGTTTTGCTCCAGCCAGAACAGCACCGCCTTGAGCTCCTGAATGCGCTTGTCGAGCTCCTCCACATTCAGCGTGGGCGCCACCCAGTGGCCCATGGGCGAGGCTGCAGTCGGCGCCGCTTGGGTCAGGCTTTGCAGAAAATCAAAGCCGGGCACCCATTTGCCGAAATCGCCGAAACCCGCTGCTTGGGCATCACTCATGATGAATTCTCCTTGATGGATCCAGACCGGGAACGGCCAGGCGCGCCGGCCAACACAACACAATGACACCATTGTGCAATGACCGTTGCGAGGACTGTGCAGCTTTCACCCGACTTTAGCCGCACCCCGACCCGTCCCCTTTGTTAATCTCAAAGGCGGCGAGATACTGTGACAGGCGCTGGCGCTCAATCGATGAGCGCAGCCGATATACAGGCCCACGAGACCATGGAACACAGCTTTGCCTCGGCCACGATACTGCTGTTGCTGATCACCGACCCGCTGGGCAATATCCCGATCTTCGTCAACGCGCTCAAGGCGGTAGCTGCCGAGCGACGTGCGCGCGTGATCTTGCGCGAGGTATTGATTGCCTTCGGGGTACTGCTGGCTTTCATGTTCGCCGGCCAGGCCTTCCTGCGGGCCATGAATTTGTCCGAGGTGTCCTTGCAAATCGGTGGCGCGCTGGTGCTGTTCCTGATCGCGCTGCGCATGGTCTTCCCGCCAGCACCGCTAGTCAGCCCGGAGACCGAGCATGAGCCGCTGATCGTGCCCCTGGCCATACCGGCGCTGGCCGGCCCATCGGCGCTGGCCACGGTGCTGCTCTTGGTCAGCCAGGCACCCGAGCGGCGGCTGGAATGGATTGCCGCGCTGTGCGTCACGATGGCGGTGTGCGCGGTGGTGCTGCTGTCAGCCGAGCGACTGCAGCGGGTGGTGGGCGCGCGTGTGATCAACGCCTTCGAAAGGCTGATGGGCCTGATCCTGGTGAGCATCTCGGTAGAAATGCTGATCCGCGGCATCAAAACCCTGGCGCAGACCTGGCCGGCCTGAAGCCCCAAGTCCGCACGCCTTGTAAGGCCGCGCACTCAGTCGGGCTGCACCGCCGCCGCCACCGACAGGCGAAAAGCATGGAGCAAGACCGAGTCCTCTTCCTCCTTGCGGTAGGCCAAGGCCAGGCCGATGTTGTCACGCGGCAGATCATGCAACTGCTCGAAACGCACTGCACGCGCTGCCAGGTGTTGCCAGACATTGGGCACCAGTGCGACCCCCAAACCACTCTCCACCAAAGCCAACATGGTCTGCGCCTGTGAGGCCTCCTGGACGATGTTGGGCGTAAAGCCGGCGCTCGCACAGGCATGCATCATGGACATGTATGACGCCGAACCCTCGAGCGGCGAGGGCATGATGAAGGGTTCGTCCCGAAGATCGACCAGTTTCAAGCGCGGCTTGCCGGCCTTCGGGTGCGAGGCCGGCAGGGCCGCAACATAGTGGTTGGTCTCTACAACGACGGTGGCCACCGTCGGGTGGTTGGGCACCGGGTAACGCACCAGCCCGATGTCGATCATGCCGTCGCGCAGGCCGGCCATGGCCGCATTGGTGCCCGATTCAGACAGCCGAAGGTCGACGCCAGGATGGCGCGCCCGAAAATGCGCGATCGAGCGCGGCAGCAGTCGTATGGTCGACGAGGGCACGAAGCTGATGCGCAAGGTTCCAATCTGACCGAGCGCGCCCATTTGGGCCGACAGCCTGAACTGCTGCGCATGAAACAGCGTGCGCCGCGCATGCTCGAGCACCCCTTTGCCAGCGGCTGTGAGCCTGACCCCGGCCCGTGATCGCTCAAACAGAGAGGCTCCGATTTCTTCTTCGAGCTTGCGTATCGATACCGACAGAGGCGGCTGCGCCATATGCAAACGCTCTGCCGCCAGCCTGAAGTTCAGGGTCTCCGCCAGCACCAGCACCTGGCGCATCTGTTTGAGGTCCATTTTCTTGATATCGGTTTCGTATCAGTTTGACAAAAAACAATATTAGACAGCATATGAGGGTGTTCCTAGGATGCAAGCTCTGGCTCAGCCAGCAAAGGGCGGTGAAGGAGCATCTGCCCTGGACAGACAAGTTCGGTTTGATCGTCTGCCTGGGAACGATAGACGGTGCACAAATACACCGCATGATCGATCACCGGCTGGCCCTCAAGCCACTTCTTGTCGTGACCCGATAACAACCAACAGTGAGGGACTTTCTACATGAATCACCTGAGCCCCGTGCGTCGCCCGTTCGTCGCCAAAATTCTCGCAGGCCTACTCGGCTGCGCGTTGATGGCCCTGAACGCCCATGCCCAGACCATCGAAAAGCCGGCCGGCTTTCCTGACAAGCAGGTCCGCCTGGTGGTGCCATTCCCGGCCGGATCGCCCCCAGACCTTCTTGCGCGCATCATCAGCCCATCGCTGTCCAACCGGATTGGCCAAACCGTGGTGGTCGACAACCGCTCGGGCGCCAATGGCAATATCGGCACCGAACATGTGGCCAACTCGCCGCCTGACGGCTACAGCTACGTCGTCTGCGGCATCACCTGCTCGACGGCCGATGTCTTCTACAAGAACATGCGCTATGACATGCGCAAGGACCTGCTGCCGGTCGTGAACTTTGGCGTGTTCCCGCTGGTGCTGATCGTCAGCAACAATTCGCCGTTCAAGACCGCCAAGGACTTGCTGGACTACCTGCAAAAGAACCCAGGCACCGCCTATGCCTCCTACGGGCGAGGCGGCTCGCCGCATATCGCGGCCGAACAACTCAGCTCCATTGGCAAGGTCAGCCTCACCCATGTCCCCTTCGGCTCTTCGGACCCGGTGCTCGACATTGCCGCCCAGCGCGTGCCCTTCATGTTCATTCCTTCGGGAACTGCCAACGCCAAGAAGGACATCGTGCGCTCGCTGGCTGTGGCCAGCGCGCAAAGAGAAGCTCTGCTGCCCGACCTGCCCACCATGCAGGAAGTGGGCTTGAAGGGTTTCCAGATGGAGGCCTGGAATGCGCTGTGGGCGCCCAAAGGCACGCCGATCGATCGCCTGGAATACATGAACCGGCAAATCAACGCGGTGTTGAACGAGCCCGAGATTCGCAGCAGGTTCAACGGCGCCGGCTTGCGCATCATCGGCGGCACACGGGCCCAGCTGTTCGACTACTACGACCAGGACAACAAGCGCTGGCATGAGGTCGCCAAGGTTCGCGGCATCGTGCCCGAGTGAGCCTGCCTGCACCGCTGACACCACTGCATGTCTGAACGCTGCGGTGGTGCCGTCAGCGCACTGGGTCGGCGCAGGCCCTTGAGCACTGCTGCAAACCCAGGGCCCGCCCTTCTACCCTCTTCAGGTTTATGAGCCGACACCAGCCTTCTTTGCCAGAGCTGCCGCTGGACGGGATCCGCATTCTGGACCTGACCAGTGTGATGCTCGGGCCCTATGCGACCCAGCAGTTGGGCGACTACGGCGCCGAAGTCATCAAAATTGAAGCCCCAGAAGGTGACACCACCCGGCGCACCGGGCCCGCCATGGAGCCGGGCATGGCCGCCACCTTCATCGGCGCCAATCGCAGCAAACGCAGCGTGGTTCTGGACCTTAAGCAGGCCAGCGCACGACAGGCCATGCTCGCCCTGGTTGACAGCGCCGATGTACTGATCTGCAGCATCCGTCCGCAAAAAATGGCAGCCCTGGGCTTGGCGCCTGAGCAGCTGCGCGAGCGCAACCCTCGGCTGATCGTTGTGGCTATTTCGGGCTTTTGCTCCGAAGGCCCCTATGCGGGCAAACCGGCCTACGACGACATCATCCAGGGCCTGTGCGGTCTGGCCTCGCTCAGCGAAATCGGCGGGAGCGCACCCAGCTACGTGCCCACCGTGGTGGCCGACAAGACCTGCGCCCTGTTTGCGGTTCAGGCGATCTTGACCGCGCTGGTGGCCAGAGGCCGCCATGGACGCGGCTGCCATGTGGAAGTGCCGATGCTCGAGGCGATGGTCAATTTCACCTTGGTTGAGCACTTCTACGGCGCCCACTTCCAGCCGCCGCTGACGCCGCCGGGCTATGCCCGGCTGACCACGCCCTGGCGCCGGCCCTACGCGACCACCGACGGCTACGTCTGCATCGTGCCCTACACCGACCAGCATTGGCAGCGGTTTTTCACCGAAGCGCAGCGGCCCGAGCTGTTGCAGGACGAACGCTTTTGCACCATGTCGGCACGCACCGCCCACATCGATGCCTTGTACCGGGAGCTCGCCGCCTGCGTGCTCAGCCGATCGACCGCGCAGTGGCTGCAGGCCTGCGAGCGGCTCGACATCCCGGCAGCCCCCTTGCGGCGCCTGGCCGACCTGCAAAGCGATCCGCATTTGCAGGAAACCGGGTTTTTCATCGCACTGCAAGACCCCCGCATGGGCACCCTGATCATGCCCGATGCGCCCCTGAAGTTCGATGGCGCCGGTGCCCGGCCGACGCTGCCGCCGCGCCTGGGGCAGCACACGGTCGAGGTGCTGCAAGCCGCCGGCGTATTACCAGAGACCATCGCCCATCTGCTTGAAACGGGCGCCGCCGTTCAAAACAACTCTATGGAGACACAGCCATGAATCTGATCAACCGCCGCACCGCCATCGCAGCCACCTTGGGAACACTCGCGGCCAGCGCACGCGCGCAAAGCGATCTGCCCAGCCGACCCATCACCCTGGTGGTCGGCTTCGCGCCCGGAGGGCCGAACGATCTGGTCGCGCGCCAGTTGGCGCTGCGCCTGTCCGACCAGCTCAAGCAACAAGTGATCGTTGAAAACCGGCCGGGCGCCAACGGCAACATCGCGGCCATGCATGTAGCGCGGGCACAGGCCGACGGCAGCACCTTGCTGTACAACAGCTCGTCACTCGCGCTCAGCCCGGCGCTCTACCCCAAGAAAGTGGTCGAGCCGCTGGCCGAATTGACGCCGGTCACTGGCACCGCCTCGCTGCCGCTGGTCTGCGTGGTGCCCAGCGACTTTCCTGCCGAGGGCTACCGCGACTGGGTGGCCAGGTTGCGGGCCAGCCCGGGTAAGTACAACTATGGCAGCCCCGGGCCCGGCAACCTGGCCCATGTGGTGCCGGCCATGATCCTCAAGGCCAACGGCCTGTCGGCGGTCCACACCCCCTACAAGGGCAGCAGCGAGGCCTTGCAGGGCATGCTCAGCGGCGCCACCCACTTCCAGTTCGACTCGGTCAACTCACCGATGACGCTGATCAAAGGCGGCCGCATCAAGCCCCTGTTTGTCACCTCGGCCCAGCGCTCGCCGGCCCTGCCCAATGTGCCCACCATGGCCGAAAGCGGCGCGGCCAACTTCGACATGGCGGCCTGGCAGGGCGTGATGGCGCCGGCCGGCACACCACAAGCGGTTGTAGCCAGACTGGCCGAAGAAATAGGCCGGGCCATGAACAACCCGGAACTCAAAGGCTCGCTGGCCAACCAGGGCGCCTACATCATTGCCAGCACCCCGCAGCGCTACGGCGCCTTCATCGCCGAGCAATTGGCCGCCTACAAAAAGGCGGTCGACGACGCCGGTATCAAGCTCGACAGCTAGGAACAAGACCATGGATTTCAGCTTAAGCCCCGAACAACAATCGATCCGAGAGGCGGTGCTGCGCACCTGCGAAAAATTCGACGCCGCTTACTGGTTGGAGAAGGACCGCCACGGCGGCTTTCCGCTCGACTTTCACGCGGCCATCGCCGAAGCCGGTTGGCTGGGCATCTGCATGCCGCCGGAGTATGGCGGCGCCGGACTGGGCATACAGGAGGCTTCTTTGCTGGTGCAGGCCATCAGTGAATCGGGCGCCGGCCTGAGCGGCGTGTCGGCCATACACATGAACATCTTCGGCCTCAACCCGGTGGTCAAGTTTGGCACCGATGCGCAAAAGCAGCGCATGCTGCCGCCGCTGATCGCCGGCAAGGAAAAAGCCTGTTTCGCCGTCACCGAGCCCAACACCGGCTTGAACACCACTCAGCTTAAAACCTTCGCCCGCAAGGAAGGCGACACCTACTATGTGACAGGCCGCAAGGTCTGGATCACCACCGCGCAGGTGACCGAGAAAATGTTGCTGCTCGCGCGCACCACGCCGCTCGACCAGGTCAAGAAACCCACCGACGGTCTGAGCCTGTTCTACACCGACCTCGACCGGCGCTATGTGGACGTGCGCGAAATTGAAAAGCTCGGCCGCAAGGCGGTCGACTCGAACGAGCTGTTCATCGAAAACCTGCCGGTCCCCGCCGCCGACCTGATCGGCAAGGAAGGCGAAGGTTTCCGCAACATCCTGCACGGCATGAACCCGGAGCGCGCCCTGGCCGCGGCCGCCGCCATCGGTCTGGGGCGGGTCGCCCTCAAGCGCGCGGCAGCCTACGCCAATGAACGCATCGTCTTCGACCGCCCCATCGGCAAGAACCAGGGCGTGCAACACCCGCTGGCCAAATGCTGGATGGAACTGGAAGCCGCCAACCTGATGGTCATGAACGCGGCCTGGCGCTACGACCAAGGCCTGGAATGCGGGGCCGAGTCGAATGCGGCCAAATACTTGGCCGGCGAGGCCGGCTTCAAAGCCTGCGAACAAGCCATCCTGACCCACGGCGGTTTTGGCTACGCCAAGGAATACCACGTCGAGCGCTATTTCCGCGAGGCCATGCTGCTGCGCATTGCGCCCATCAGCATACAGCTCATCATGTGCTACATCGCAGAGAAAGTTCTGGGCCTTCCAAAATCCTACTAAGAGAAAGACCCGTCATGAAGGATCTGGGGCGCCTGAGCCGAGGCCTGTTTTATGAAGACCTGCCGGTGGGCACGCGCTGGCACAGCGCCGGTCGTACCCTCTTCGAGGCCGATCTGGCCGCCTACGTCAACCTGACCTGGTTCACCGAAGAGCTCTTTACCAACCTCGACGACCGCGGCGGCAATGCCATCGCGGGTCGGCCGGTGCCAGCCCTCATGGTGATGGCTGTCGCCGAAGGTCTGGTGCTGCCCTCCATGGAGCGCACCGGCCAGGCCTTCCTGCACACCGAGATGGACGTCAAGGGGCCGGTTCAGGTGGGCGACACCGTCTACGTGGGCTGCGAGGTGATTGAATCGCGGCTGACATCAGCCGGCGACAAGGCCCTGGTTCGTACCCGCAACACGGTCAAGAACCAGGCCGGCAAGGTGGTGCTGATCTACCAACCGCTGCGCCTGATGAAGTGCAGGCCGGCGCCATGAATCCCACCGTCGCCTACACACGCGACGGCGCGGTGGCCCTGCTGCGCATCAATAACCCGCCCGTCAACGCCTTGTCACAAGCGGTGATTGAGGGCTTGAGCCAGGGCGTCCAGGCCTTCGCAAACGATGCCGATGCCAAGGCGCTGGTGATCGCCTGTGCGGGCCGCACCTTCGTGGCCGGCGGCGACATCACCGCCTTTGATGCGCCCGATTTTTCGGCGCTGCCCTATAACGCTGTGCTGGCGCGCATCGAGGCGCTGGACCGCCCGGTGGTCGCCGCCCTGCACGGAACAGCTCTGGGCGGCGGTATGGAGCTGGCACTGGCGGCGCATTACAGAATCGCGCACAGCCGCACACAGTTAGGCTTCCCGGAGGTCAAGCTGGGCTTGCTGCCAGGCTCGCTGGGCACCCAGCGCCTGCCGCGCTTGATCGGCACCGAGCGGGCTCTGAGCATGATTGCAGACGGCCAAAGCATCAGCGCCGCGCAGGCGCTGGACTGGGGGCTGATTGATGCAGTCTCTGGCGAAGAGTCCGAGGCTGCGGGTTTGAAATATGCCCAATCGCTGCTCGATAGCCAGGCAGCCGTACGGCCGACCAGCGCGCGCAGCCTGCCCGCAAGCGATGCCAGCCAGGAGCAGCAAGCCGCTCAGCAGGCCCAGCGCAAAGGCCGCTTCTATCCAGCTCTTTCGGCCATTGTCGAAGCGGTGCAAGCCGCCAGCCTGCCCTTCGCCCAGGGCGAGGCGATTGAGGCCAGGCTGTTCGAGGCGCTGCGCGCATCGCCGCAGTCACGCGCGCTGCGGCATCTGTTTTTCGCCCAGCGGCAGGCCGCTCGTGTTCCGGGTCTTGCGCAAGACCTGGTGCTGCGATCGATCCAGCAGGTGGGCGTGCTCGGCGCCGGCACCATGGGCCGCGGCATCGCCATCAACTTCCTCAACGTCGGCCTGCCGGTGCTGCTGGTCGAGCAAAGCGCGCAGGCGCTGGAGGCCGCGGTTTCCGCCATACGCCAGATTTATCAGGCCAATGTGGCCAAGGGGCGGCTGACAGCGACTGATTTGGAGCAGCGCATGGGGCTGCTCAGCGGCGCCGTCCATGAGAGCGCTCTTGTAAATTGCGATCTGGTCATTGAAGCGGTGTTCGAGGACATGGCCCTCAAGAAACAGGTCTGCGCTCGCCTAGGCGCGATCTGCAAGCCCAGCGCCATCATCGCCACCAACACCTCCACGCTCGATGTCGATGCCTTGGCGGTCGCCACCGGCCGGCCGCAGGATGTGGTGGGCATGCATTTTTTCAGCCCCGCCCATGTGATGAAGCTGCTGGAGGTGGTGCGCGGCGCGCAGACCGACCCGGCAGTGATCGCCACCGTCATGCAGCTGGCGCGCACCATCGGCAAGGTGGCGGTGGTCTCGGGCGTGTGCTATGGCTTTATCGGCAATCGCATGGCCGAGGTGTACATGCGCGAGGCCGAATTCCTGATCATGGAGGGCGCGGCGCCTTCAGATGTGGATGCGGCGGTCGAAGATCTGGGCATGGCGATGGGGCCTTGCCGCATGCTGGACCTGGCCGGCATCGACGTGGGCGCCAAGACCGTTATCGAGTACGGCAAGGCTGGCGGCTTGCCGCCTGACGCCAGTTACCGTGCATTGGTCCAAAAACTCTTTGCGCAAGGGCAGTTCGGCCAGAAGACCGGGCTGGGCTATTACCGCTACGAGGGACGCCAGGCCCTGCCCAACCCGGCGGTGGAGGTGCTGGCGCAAGAGCTGGCGCAAGCCCACGGCATCGTCCGCCGCAAGGACATCAGCCGGGGAGAAATCACCGAGCGACTCCTGTATCCGCTGATCAACGAGGGCGCGCGAATTCTGGCAGAAGGCATGGCCTACCGGCCCGGCGACATCGACGTGGTCTGGACCGCCGGCTACGGCTTTCCCGACCATGTCGGCGGGCCGATCTTCATGGCCGATGAGGTCGGCCTGCCGCAAATTGTGCAGCGCATGGCGCACTATGCACAGACCCGTGGCAATGCCTACGGCTACTGGACGGTGTCGCCCCTTCTTCAATCGCTGGCCGAGCAAGGCCGGCGCCTGTCTGACTGGAAAGCCCCCGCATGAGAGAAGCCGTCATCGTCTCGACCGCACGCACCGGCATAGGCCGCGCCTATAAAGGCTCACTCAACCACACCCCCTCGCCCAGCCTGCTCGGCCATGTAATAGGCCACGCGGTCGGGCGCGCCAAGATCGAAGGCGGTGAGGTCGATGATGTGGTGATCGGCACCGTGCTGGCCACTGGCACCGCCGGGATGAACGTCGCCCGCAACGGCATGCTCGCAGCAGGCTTGCCGGTTTCGGTCGCAGCCCAGACCCTGGACCGGCAATGCGCATCGG
Organism: Comamonadaceae bacterium; assembly: GCA_027486755.1. Taxonomy (GTDB): domain Bacteria; phylum Pseudomonadota; class Gammaproteobacteria; order Burkholderiales; family Burkholderiaceae_C; genus Polaromonas. The sequence continues at coordinate 28,101 of JAIXOM010000009.1, forward strand.
GCCTGATGGCGATCGCCACCGCCGCCAAGCAGGTGATGGTCGACGGCATGCAGATCGTCGTGGCCGGCGGCCAGGAAAACATCACCGCGGTGCAAAAGCCGTATTTCGACGCGGTCACCGCCAGCCGCGACCCAGCGGTCGAGCGTCTGGCCCCCAATGCCTATATGCCGATGCTGCAGACCGCCGAATTTGTGGCCCGCAAGTACGGCATCAGCCGCCAGGCGCAGGACGCCTACGCCCTGGAATCTCAGCGCCGCACCGCGCAAGCGCAGGCCTTAGGCCGCTTTGACGAAGAAATCGTGCCGATCACCGCCACCATGGCGGTGACCGACAAGGCCACCGGGGCTGTCAGCCTGCGCCAGGTCACGCTCGATCGTGACGAGGGCAACCGCGCCGACACCACGCTCGAAGGCCTGGCGTCTTTGAAGCCGGTGATCGAAGGTGGCGTGGTGACCGCCGGCAATGCCAGCCAGTTGTCTGACGGGGCCTCGGCCTGCGTCATCATGGAAGCCGCTATGGCGGCGCGGCGCGGCCTGACGCCCCTGGGGGTCTATCGCGGAATGGCCGTGGCCGGCTGCGCGCCGGAAGAAATGGGCATAGGGCCGATCTACGCCATCCCCAAGCTGCTCAAGCTCCATGGCCTGCGCATCGACGACATCGGCCTGTGGGAGCTCAACGAAGCCTTTGCCTGCCAAGCCCTCTACTGCCGCGACCACCTGGGCATAGACCCCGAGCGCTACAACGTCAACGGCGGCGGCATTTCCATCGGCCACCCCTATGGCATGACCGGCGCCCGCCTGGTCGGCCACGCCCTGATCGAGGGCCGGCGCCGCGGTGTGAAGTACGTGGTGGTGACCATGTGTGTGGGCGGCGGCATGGGCGCGGCGGGTCTGTTTGAAGTCGCCTAAAGGGGCCTAAGCACCCACCTCTCCAGATCCGCTCAGCGCAGGTCCTGGTGGCCCGATGGCCCGATGGAGCCCAATCGGCTCGACAGCCGGTAGCGCCAGGGCATTCGGCGCGCGTCGCAGCCTCAAGGCCTAGCCTGCAGCAGGCGCACGCTCCAGGGCTGTGCGCTGCCGGGCTCGACCCCCACACGCACGGCACGCACGTCGTTAGCGCCAGGCACGATGAGGCGGGATAAATTGGGAATCGGGGACCTGTTCAGACTGAAAGGTTGATCGAAGCGAAACAGGTGGCTGTCGCCATGGATGAGCAGGACGGGAATGCCGGCGGCGGCGGCCAGCGGCAGCAGGGTTTGCCCAATGCTGGTCCTGAAGCCCGAGTGTGGCGGAAAATCCTCCCACGCCGATTTGGACTCCAGCGGATCCCCGTGCATGGCGATCACCAGGGCCTGAGCCCTGCTTTGCTGGGCCTGGGTGAACGCGGCCTTGATCCACGCCACATTGGCGCGATCGCGCTCCAGGAATTCGGTCACCGCGCCGGCATCGCGCACCTCAAAATTGTTGTTGCTGCCGACAACATGCACCGTGACGAAGAGCACCCCCTGGTGCTGCCAGCGCAAATTCTCCACAAACTTGTCATGGCCCTCCCGGGCCTGGCTGTGCACCGCCAAGCGCTCCCGGCCCAGGGACCAGCCGGCAGGAAAATACAGGGTACGTAAAAAAGCCAGCCTTTCCAGGGGGTCATAGGAACCATTGTTGGCGCGATGACAGTCGGTCCACTCGTTATCTCCTGGGGTATAGATCACAGCTGCCTCGAAGAGGCCGAAATGCCCGAGCTGAGTCCGGTACTCCTGGTCATCGCAACGGGAGCCGCCGGATTTGATGTCCCCCACGTGTATGGAAAATGCCGGCCGAGCGCGGTTGATGCCTTCAATCAGGGCGCGGTAAGGCGGTCCAACTTTGGCCGCATCGCCATAAGGCAGATCCCCCAGGGCCACAAATTCGAAGCTTTGCGCCCTTGCCATGGCCGCGGACAGGACCAAAGCCAAAGCGGCGACACAGCGCAAGACGGTAGGGATGAACTGGGCCGGGCGCGGCATAAGCGAGTTTCCAAGCTAGATAAAGCGCGTAAGTCTAGCGGCCAGCCATGACGAGCACGTGGCAAGCATGCGCGCCCCGGGGGCGCTGGCTTAACTGCGCGGGGTCGAATGTCACCGTGCTGCAAGCACCGGGCTGACAAATGTCACGATTTTTTCATGCGATCGACATAAAGTCGCTGAAATACCACTCGAACCCAGCAAGCACCGGCACAGGTGTACCCCCTCCCATTCGGTCACCCCCACGCTCATGATCAGAGGCTCCGTGATTTCTCGTCGAAGCATCGCCGTGCTGCTGCTGGTCGGGCTGCTGGGAGCCTGCTCGCCGCGTCACTTTCTCTTGAACCAGGCCGCCGATGCGTGGACGGCGCAGGGGCAAGCCGAAGAGGAAGACATCGGCCTGGCCCGCGAGGCGAGCGCTTTTTACCTCAAGGTGTCTGAGGCTTTGCTGCTGCAGACGCCGGGCCATTTGCCGCTGGCCGAATCGGTGGCTTCAGGGTTCACGCAGTACGCCTATGCCTTCGTGGCCTTTGAAGCCGAGCGTCTGCTGGCCTCTGCGCCCCAGGCTGCGCACCGGCTCAACCAGCGGGCACGCAGGCTTTACCTGCGCGCCCACCGGCACGCCATGGCTGCCCTGGCCCTGTCCAACCCCACCCTGGCACAGGCGCTCAAGCAGGCCAAAGCCGGGCCACTGCCTAAGCTGCGCAAGGAGGAAGTGGGGCTGGCCTATTGGGCGGCCGCGTCCTGGGGGGGCTACATCGCGCTGTCCAAAGACGACCCGGACGCTGTGGCAGATCTGCCGCTGGCCGTTGGGCTGGCCGAGCTGGCCTGGAAGACCTCGCCCCAGTTTGGTGACGGCGCCCTGGCCAGCTTGATGGGCAACTTCGAGGCCGCCCGCCCCGGCGGCTCTGCCTCGACCGCCGCAGCCTACTTCAACCAGGCCATTGCGATCAGCGCCGGTCTCAACGCCGGGCCGTATGTCGCGAAGGCCGAGACCATCGCCTTGCCAGCCGGTGACCGGCCCGCCTTCGAGGCCTTGCTCAAACAGGCCCTGGCTGCCAGTGAAAAGCGCGCCGACCTTTCGAACCAGATCATGCGCGAACGCGCCCAGTGGCTGCTCGATGCTGCCGATGACCTCTTTTAAACGGAATACACCATGACTGTGAAGCATGCCGCGCGTAGGCAATGGCTGGCCCGCGCTTTGACCATCGGGGCCGCACTGGGCGCCGGCCTGACACACGCCAACGAAAGAACCTTGCGCATCGGCTCGCTGGTGCCTAAGAACTCCCTGTATCACCGCCAATTGCTGGAAATTGCCGACAGCTGGCGCAACGCTCAAGGCGCTGGCGCCCGATACATGGTCTACCCCGACGGCAGCCAGGGTGGCGAGGCCGAGATGGTCCGCCGCATGCGAATCGGCCAATTGCAGGGTGCCTTGTTGTCGGTGGTGGGCTTGCGCGAGATCGAGCCATCCATCGCTGCGCTGCAGTCCATGCCGCTGCTGTTTCGCAACTGGGAAGAAGTCGATCATGTGCGGGAAAAAATGCGCCCGGCCATGGAACAGAAATTCCTGGACAACGGCTTTGTGGTGCTTGCCTGGGGCGACGCCGGCTGGGTTCGGTTCTTCTCGAAAGAACCTGCTGTGCGCCCCGATGACTACAAGCGCATGAAATTCTTTGCCTGGGGCTCCGAGCCCGACCAGCAGGCGATCATGAAGAGCCTGGGCTACACGCCGGTGCCGCTGGAGACGACCGACATCCTGCCGGCCATTCAGACAGGCATGATCAATGTGGTGCCATCGACGCCCTACTTCGCGCTGGCCACGCAGGTCTACAACTCGGCACCGCACATGCTGAACATCAACTGGGCGCCCATCGTGGGGGCTTTGGTGGTGACCCGCAAGGCCTGGGACGCCATGCCGGCCCAGACCCGACAGGCCGTGCGCAGCGCCAGCGAGAAGGCCGGCACACAGATCCGCAGCCAGGCCCGACAGGAGGTTCAGGAGGCCGTCGCCGCCATGCAAAAGCGCGGGCTGATCGTCAGCACGCCCAACGCCGAGCAGATGAAAGAGTGGAATGAGCTGGCGGAAAAGCTTTATCCACGCATTCGCGGCACGATGGTGCCCGCCCAGACTTTTGACGAGGTCATGACTCATATCAAGGCCTACCGCGCCGCCCTGCCCAAGTGATGCCCGCGCTATCTGGCCCCAGTGCCCGGCGCCTGCCGGCGTTCGACGAAGCCCTGTCCTCAGCCGCACTGCTGCTGATGGTGCTCATACCGGTCATCGAAATCCTGATGCGGCCCTGGCTGGGCAGCGGTATCGAAAACGCGCCGGTGGTGGTGCAGCATCTGGGTCTGGTGCTGGCCATGTGGGGCGCGCTGGCGGCCGAACGGCACGGGCATCTGAGTACCCTGGCCGGCGCGCGGCAGGCGCAGGCTCCAGGGCTGGCTGGCTGGGCAGCGGTGTTCGCCCACGGCACGGCGGCGCTGGTCTGCGGCATGCTCGCCATGAGCAGTTGGCTATTGGTGAGCAGCGAACGTCAGGCCGCGCAAACGCTGGCCTATGGCCTGCCCGTCTGGTGGATTCAAGCGAGCATGCCGGTGGGTTTTGCGCTCTTGGCGGTCAAACTCGGCGCGCGTTGCGTCGCGACCCCAATGCTTGGGTACTTGGCCGGATTGGCCCTGGCTTTGTGCGGCGGCTATTTGCTGAGCTTATTCGATGGCACGCCGGTGCTTTTGTGGCCTGGGGCTTGTCTATTGCTGCTCGCCTTGCTGGCCGGCGCCCCAATTTTCGCGGTGCTTGGCGGGCTGGCCTTGGCCCTGTTCTGGCAAGAAGGCATGCCCCTGGCTTCGATTGCGCTTTCTCACTACCAGATCACCGTCAATCCGTCATTGCCTGCTTTGCCGCTGTTCACCCTGGCCGGCCTGATATTTGCAAAAACGGGTGCAGCGCAAAGGCTGAGCCATCTTTTCGTGGCCTTGTTCGGCCAGGGCACCACCGGCACGGTGCTGGCGACCGCGCTGCTGTGTTCCTGCTTTACCGCACTGACCGGCGGCAGCGGAGTGACCATCTTGGCACTGGGTGGTCTGCTGCTGCCACTGCTGCTGCGGTCGGGCTATCCAGAACGCCGAGGCATTAGCTTGGTCACCAGTGCCAGTGCATTGGGCGTCTTGCTGGCACCGTCGGTCCCGCTGATCATGTACGCCGTCATCGCGCGGGTGCCCATCCACACCATGTTTTTGGCAGGACTGCTGCCAGCGCTGGTGATGATTGCATTTTTAGTCGTGTTTGGCGGCTACTTGCGATCGCCACGCCCGTCCGGCCTGGCCGGCAACTTGCCCAGCCCAGCCATCAAGACCCCGGTGTGGCAGGCCGCATGGTCTGCAAAATGGGAGCTGCTCGCGCCAGTGGTGGCCATCGGCTCGCTGGTCAGCGGCCTGGCCACGCCCACCGAGAGTGCTGCGGTCACGGCCCTGTACGCCATCGCGACCCAGGCCTGGGCGCACCGCGAGTTAGGCCCTCGCCTGCTGGGCCGCTGCCTGAGCGAGTCGGCACAGATCATCGGCGGAATTTTGCTGATCCTGGGGATGGCGCTGGCCCTGACCAACTACCTCATAGACGCCGGCATTCCCGATGCAGCCATCGAGGCGGTACAAGGGGTTATCTCCGACAAATATGTCTTTCTGGTGGCCTTGACGCTGTTTTTATTGCTTGCCGGGGCCTTGATGGAGATTTTTGCGGCCATTGTGGTGCTGGTGCCCCTGCTGCTTCCCGTGGCCATGAGTTACGGCGTCGACCCGGTGCACTTTGGCATCATTTTTCTAGCGGCCATGGAGATGGGCTTCCTGTGCCCACCGGCTGGCATGAACATCTACTTTTCCTCGGCCATGTTCGGCAAGCCGGTGCGCGAAGTCGCGGTGGCGGTTTTGCCCGCCTTGCTGGCCATATTCTTGGGCACCCTGGCGATCGCCATGCTGCCTTGGCTGGCCACTGGGCTGCCCAGCTTGTTCAAGACCTGATTGAAGCCGGGGCGCTGCTGGGCCCCGGCTAAGGCGCAGCGTCTGAGGCCGCAGCCAGCGGCGCAATGCGCTGATCGATCGCGCCAAAAATGCTCTGGCCGTCCTTGCCCTTCATCTCGATGCGGATGGTGTCACCGAACTTCATGAAGCCGGTGCTGGGCTGGCCGTCGAGAATGGTTTCCATGGCGCGCTTTTCCGCAATGCAGCTGTAGCCGCGCGGCCAACTCTTGCGGCCGTCTTCTTCCACCGCGCGGTTGCTGACGGTGCCGCTGCCCACCACCGAGCCGGCGCGCACATTGCGCGTCTTGCACAAGTGGGCGATCAGCTGGCCGAAGTGAAAGCTCATCTCGGGGCCGGCCTCACACAGACCGACCTTGCGCCCATTCCAGCTCGACTGCAGCGTCAGGTGGACCCGGCCGCCCTGCCAGGCATCACCGAGCTCGTCGGGCGTCACCGCCACCGGGCTGAAGGCGGTGGCCGGCTTGCTCTGCACAAAGCCAAAGCCCTTGGCCAACTCGCCGGGAATCAGATTGCGCAGCGACACATCATTGGCCAGCATCAGCAGGCGGATACCGTCGAGCCCCTGCTCAGCGTTGCTGCCCATGCCCACATCGCCAGTGATCACCGCGACTTCGGCCTCAAAATCAATGCCGAAGGCCTCGTCGGCGCAGATCACAGGCTCACAAGGGCCGATGAAGTCATCGCTGCCGCCCTGGTACATCAGGGGGTCGCTGTAAAAACTCTCCGGCACCTGGCTGCCCCGCGCCGCCCGCACCAACTCCACATGGTTGAGGTAGGCCGAGCCGTCGGCCCACTGATAAGCCCGCGGCAAAGGCGCCATGCAGCGCTGCGGCTCAAAAGGGAAGGCATGTCGGGCCTTGCCCAGGTTCAGCGTCTGGTAAAGGTCCTGCAATTGGGGTGACAAAAAGTTCCAATCGTCCAGAACCTGTTGCAGAGTCTGCGCGATGTCAGTCGCATAATGGGCTGTCGTGAGATCGCGCGAGACGACGATCAGTTGGCCGTCCCGGGATCCATCTTTATAGCTTGCAAGTTTCATAGTGGACAGGCTGCCCGGCAGATCCTGGCAGGCAGCGGCATGTTTGTGGACCCAAAGCTCAAGCTTAACCTCTCTACGCACCATACCGGGACGCCCCCCTGGCCGACGGCACTGGCGCTGACCTTGGTGGTGGTGGCGCTCCACGGCTGGCTGCTGGCGCAGGGGCCCGATTCCGTGCGGCTGGGCGCGCGCGAGGCCCTGACGCCTAAGGTCTCGCTAAATACGCGCAGCATTGTGGCGGAAGGCGCCCAAGCCGAGCCCGCCGCCGCGGCCGCCAAGCCGGCGCCCCCCGAGCGCAAAGCCGCGAGCCCAAACACACTGGCGATGCAAGAGCCCACCGAAAGGGGCAGCGACTCGGCCGAGGCCAAGCCGGAGCAGGCCGAGCAGATGGCCGCTGCCAGCCCGGCCGAAGCGCTGGCCGATCAGGCGCCCCAGCCTTCGGCACCGGCCTCCAGCCCATCGCAGGCGCAGACCCCGCCAGCGACTGCGCCTGCAAGCGCGGAGGTGGTCGAACCCCCACCTGCTACAGCAACCGCCACAGCACCCACTGCAACACCCGCCGCAGCACCATCGCTGGCACCCGAGCCAACAAGCCCGCCGGTCACCCCACCAGCGGCCGAGCGGCAGCTGGCACTGGCGGTGCCCGGCTCGGCCCGCCTGAACTACCAGCTCACCGGCCGGGCACGCGGCTTTGAGTATGCGGCCAACGGCCAGCTCGACTGGCAGCACGACGGCCAGCGCTACCAGGCGCGGCTGTCCATCAGCGGCTTTTTGCTGCCCAGCCGCAGCCAGAGCAGCGTGGGCGAGATCGGGCCCGAGGGCCTGTCGCCCCGGCGCTATTCGGATCGGGCGCGGGGCGAGCTGGCGGTGCACTTCCAGCCCGAGCTCGGCCGCATCAGCTTTAGCGCCAACAGCCCGCCGGTCGCCTGGCAAGCCGGGGCCCAGGACCGCCTGAGCGTGACGCTGCAGCTGGCGGCCCTGCTGGCCGGCGACCCCGGGCGCTTTAGCCCCGGCGCCACGGTGAGCATGCTCACGGCCAGCAGCCGCAACATCGAGCCCTGGGACTTCAGCGTCATCGGCAGCGAAAGCCTGAGCCTGCCCATGGGCACGCAACCCGCGCTGCACCTCAGACGCGCAGCCCGGCACCCGTATGACCAGACCATAGACCTGTGGTTTGCGCCGGCCCTGGGCTATCTGCCCGTGCGCATCCTGCTGAGCCAGGGCAATGGCGATGTGGTCGACCAGCGACTGGCCAGCATCGAGCGCCCTTGAAACACGCCCCACCGACCCTCAACTGAGTTCACTCCAAGATAAGGCCACAACGCCATGACTCTGCAAATGCTCTATGACTCCGAGGACTTCGTGGTGATGCACATGGTGGCCGACGCCGAGTCGCCCGCCGATGCGCAGCAGCCCGCCCTGGTTCGCCACGGCTTTGAGATTGTTGACAAGCGCCACGGCCGTGAGGTCTTCCTGGAAGGCTCCTGGGCCGAGCTTTTTCAGGAGCGCTTGCAGCACTGGCGCGATCACGCGCCCACCCAGGACGAGGTCGAGGCCACCCTGGAAGGCTATGCTCAGCTGGCGCAAACCCCTATCGGTTTGCACTGATGCAGCCAACCGAGAGCCGCCGCACAGCCCAGCCGCGCGCTGCACCGAGACGGGCTGCAGTTAGATGCGCTGAAATTAGATGCGCTGAACTTGGCATGGCGGCATGATCCCCGCCCAAAACGCCACCCGCTCAAGGGCAGGCCGGCTGGCCACCAGCCTGCTCATGCTCGGCCTGGTGCTGGCCAGCTCGGTGCTGGGAGCCGCCCACGCGCAGACCCGCGCCGCACTCAAGGCCCAGCTCAGCGCGCTAGCGCCTTCGCAGGTGCTGCTGCTGGGCGAGCAGCATGATGTCGCTGAGCACCAGCAGATCGCCAGGGAGCTGGTTCAAGCCCTGGCCGCCCAGGGCCAGCTTGCCGCTCTGGTACTGGAAATGCTGCCAGCCGGCCGCAGCAGCAGCGGCTTGGCCCCGGGCAGCCCGGAGCAGACCGTGCGCCAGGCGCTGGGCTGGGACGAGCGGGGCTGGCCCTGGCAGGCCTATGGCCCGGTGGTCATGGCGGCGGTCGCAGCTGGCGTGCCGGTGCTCGGCGGCAATCTGCCCCTGGAGGCGCTGCGGGCCAGCATGGGGCGCAGCGAGCTCGACCAGCGACTGCCCGTGCCCGCCCTGGAGCAGCAAAAGCAGCTGATGCGCGAAGGCCATTGCGGGCTCTTACCTGAAAGCCAGATCGCCCCGATGGCACGCATACAGATCGCCCGCGACCTCAGCCTGGCAGACACGGTGCAAAGCGCAGCCGCATCAGCCCGCCCCGGCCAGCAGGTCTTGCTGCTCAGCGGCAGCGTCCATGCCGACAAGCAGTTGGGGGTCCCTAGGCACCTGAGTGCATCGCTCAAGGTGGTGAGTGTGCGCCTGCTCAGCCAGGGCAGCGATCCGGCCGGTGGCAGCTTTGACGCCCACTGGCCCACCGGGCCGGCCCCCGCAACCGACCACTGCGCGGCCCTGCGCGAGCAATTCAAAGGGCGCAGCGCCAACCCGCCAGCGCGCCCCTGAGGCGCCAAGTCGCTCAGCTGGCCCTCAGGCCGGCTGCGCAATCGCGTCGGCCAGCAGATCGACCATGCGCTCGATCTGCGCCGGCTCGATGATGAAGGGCGGGCACAGTACGATGTTGTCGCCCGCCGGTCGCACCAGCAAGCCATTTTGGAAGCAGCGCATGAACACCTCGTAGGCACGCCGGCCGGCCACCGGCCCGGGGGCCAGCTCGACGGCGGCCGCCAGCCCCAGGCTGCGTATGCCCACCACATGGGGCAGGCCGCGCAGGCGGCTGTGCACCGCATCACCGAGCAGCGGGCCCATGCGGGCGGCACGTTCGAACAGGCCCTCTTGCTGGTACAGCTGCAAGGTGGCAATGGCGGCGGCGCAAGCCACCGGATGGCCCGAATAGGTGTAGCCATGAAACAGCTCGATCGCATGCTCGGGGCTGCTGCTGTGGGCCTGCATCATGGCCTGGTAGATGCGATCGGAACAGATCACGCCGCCCATGGGGATGACGCCATTGGTCACGCCCTTGGCAAAGTTGATCATGTCGGGCACTACGCCAAAGTAATCGGCGCCAAAGGCGGTGCCCAGCCGGCCAAAGCCGGTGATCACCTCGTCGAAGATCAGCAAGATGCCATGCTTGTCGCAAATTTCACGCAGGCGCTTGAGATAGCCCTGGGGCGGGATGTACCAGCCGGCACTGCCGGCCACCGGCTCGACGATGATGGCCGCCACATTGCTCGCATCGTGCAGCGGCAAGATGCGCTGCTCCAGCTCAAGCAGCGGGTCTTCGGCCCAGACCGGCTCGCTGCCCTGTATGTACGCATGGTTGACCGGATCGTGGATGAAGCGCATATGGTCCACATGCGGCAGCATCTGCGTGCCATAGACCTTGCGGTTGGCGGGCAGCCCGCCCACGCTCATGCCGCCGAAATTGACCCCGTGGTAGCCCTTCTCGCGGCCGATGAACACATGCCTATGCCCCTCGCCACGGGCGCGGTGATAGGCCAGTGCCACCTTCAGCGAGGTATCGGCCGCCTCCGAACCCGAGTTGCAAAACAGCACCTTGTTCAAATCGCCCGGGGCCAGGGCGGCAATCATCTCGGCGGCCTTAAAGGCCTGGTCATTGCTGACCTGAAAAGCGGTGGCGTAGTCCAGGGTAGCGAGCTGGCGGGTGATGGCCTCGTTAATCGGCTTACGGTTGTGGCCGGCGCTCACGCACCAGAGGCTGGAGATGCCGTCGAGCACCTGGCGTCCGTCATGGGTGGTGAAATGGGCGCCATCGGCCGCGACAAAAACCCGTGGGTTTTGGGCAAAGCTGCGGTTGGGCGTAAAGGGGAGCCATTGGTGCTCCATGTTGAACTCAGGGTAGGCCATGGGTGTTCCTGCGGAGCCAGGCGGAAGAGGGCCCCTGGGGTATTTTCGCACCGGCCTTGCAGCATGGGCCCCCAGGCTGACCGCCGTGCGCGCATTTGAGACAATCAGCCGCCATGAGCTCCACCTATATCCTCACCCTGTCCTGCCTGGATCGCCCCGGCATCGTCCACGCCGTCTCCGGCTTTCTGTTCGAGCGCGGCGGCAACATCCTGGATGCGGCGCAATATGCCGACGACAAGGACGAGGACGCCACCGGCCTGTTTTTCATGCGGGTGGGCTTTGGCTGCGCGCTGCCGGCCGAGCAACTCAAGAGCGAGTTGGCTGAGTTGGCCAAGGGCTTTGGCATGAGCTTTCAGCTCAAGCCCACCGGCGAGCCGGTCAAAACAGTGATCATGGTCAGCAAAGAGGGGCACTGCCTCAACGACCTGCTGTTTCGCTGGAAAAGCGGCCTGCTCAAGCTCGATGTGCGCGCCATCATCTCCAACCACCGCGAGTTCTACCAACTGGCGGCCAGCTACAACGTGCCGTTTCACCACATCCCGGTGACGGCGGCCACCAAGGCCGATGCCGAGGCCCGGCAGTACGAGATCATTCAAAGCGAGGGCGCCGAATTGGTGGTGCTGGCGCGCTATATGCAAATCCTCAGCGACGACCTGTGCCGCAAGCTCTCGGGCCGGGCGATCAACATCCACCACAGCTTTTTGCCCAGCTTTAAAGGTGCGCGGCCTTACCACCAGGCCCATGCGCGCGGCGTCAAGCTGATCGGCGCGACCGCCCATTATGTGACCTCCGACCTCGACGAGGGCCCGATCATTGAGCAAGACGTGGCCCGGGTCGAACACAGCAAGACGGTCGAAGACCTGACCGCCCTGGGCCGCGATACCGAAAGCCTGGTGCTGGCGCGTGCGGTCAAGTGGCACAGCGAGCACCGCGTGCTGCTCAACGGCCACAAAACGGTGATCTTCAAGTAAGCCGCCGGCCATGAGCCAGGCCGCTGCCAAGCGCATCCCGCCCATTCAGTGCCTGCTGACTTTCGAGGCGCTGGCGCGCCTGCGCAGCGTCACCCTGGCGGCCGACGAGCTCTTCGTCACGCCCAGTGCGGTCAGCCACCGGGTCAAGCAGCTCGAGCAGATCCTGGGCACCAAGCTGTTTGGCCGGGCCGACTTCTCGCTGACCACCGAGGGCATTGAATACCTGGCCCATGTGCGCGACGGTCTGGCCACGCTGCAAAAATTTCCGGGCATTGCCGGCCAAAGCTCAGCGCCGGGCAAGCGCCGGCTGCGGGTGGCGGTCACGCCCACCTTTGCCCGTGCCATCTTGATTCCGCGGCTCAAGCAATTTACCGACGCCTACCCCGAGATCGAGCTGGCTCTGCAGGTCTCGATTCCGCTGCTCGACGTGGTGGCTGAAGACGCCGACCTGATGATCCGCTTTGGCAGCGGCCGCTATGCCGATGTCGAACATGTCTGCCTGGTCAAAGACGAGGTCACGCCGCTGGCCTCGCCCGCCTTTGTGCGCGAGCACGGCCCCTTTGAGCTTGCGCAAGACCTCGAAGGCCAGGCCCTGCTGCGCTCGCCCCTGGAGCCCTGGCGCACCTGGTTTGCCGCCCAGCACCTGGACTGGCCCGAGCCAGCCGAGGGCTCACAATTTAACGACATCGGCCTGATGTGTGACGCCGCCGCGGCCAGCATGGGCATCGCCCTGGTCAGGCTCAAGCTCGGCGCACCCTGGCTGGACAACGGGTCGCTGGTGCGCCTGTTCGTCCAAGCGGTGCCCAGCCCGCATGCGCACTACCTGTGCTGGCGCACCGGCGCCATGGACCGCTGGGAGTGCCAGGCCTTCGCGCAGTGGCTCAAGCAGGCGGCTTGAGGGGCGTTCACGGGGAGATGTAAATTTCCTCACGCGGCGGCCCGGGCTGTCCGCTACAGTGGCTGCTGCTGGAGATTGCCCATGAACGCCCCCCTAAGTCCTGCCCAAACTTCGTCCATCGAGCGCGCCGCCCGCCAGGCCCAGGTGGTCGCGGCCCTGCAGCGGGTGCTGCCCGCGCATGCGCTGCTGTGGCACAGCGAGGACACCACGCCCTATGAATGCGACGGCCTGACCGCCTACCGCGAGCGTCCGCTGGTGGTGGCACTGCCTGAAACACAAGAGCAGGTACAGGCGGTACTCAAGGCCTGCCACGCGCTGGCGGTGCCCGTGGTGGCGCGGGGCGCCGGCACCGGCCTGTCGGGCGGGGCCATGCCCAACCGTTTGGGGGTGACGCTGTCGCTGGCCAAGTTCAACCAGATCCTGAACATAGACCCGCTGGCGCGTACCGCCACCGTGCAGTGCGGCGTGCGCAACCTGGCCATTTCCGAAGCGGCCGCGCCCTACGGCCTGTACTACGCGCCTGACCCCTCCAGCCAGATCGCCTGCACCATAGGCGGCAATGTGGCCGAAAACTCAGGCGGGGTGCACTGCCTCAAATACGGCCTGACGGTGCACAACGTGCTGCAGGTCAAGGGCTACACCATCGAAGGCGAGCCGATTGAGTTGGGCAGCACCGCGCTCGATGCGCCCGGCTACGACCTGCTCAGCGTGGTCATCGGCAGCGAAGGTATGCTGGCCATCACCACCGAGGTGACGGTCAAGCTGGTGCCCAAGCCGCAACTGGCGCGCTGCATCATGGCCAGCTTTGACGACCTGCGCAAGGCCGGCGAGGCGGTGGCGGCGGTGATTGCCGCCGGCATCATCCCGGCCGGGCTTGAGATGATGGACGGACCGATGACGGTTGCGGTGGAAGACTTCGTGCACGCCGGCTACGACCTGAGCGCGGCCGCCATCTTGCTGTGCGAGAGCGATGGCACGCCCGAAGAGGTGGAAGAGGAAATCGGCCGCATGAGCGCGGTACTGACCGCAGCCGGCGCCACCGCAATCACGGTCAGCCGCGACGAGGCTCAGCGCCTGAAGTTCTGGAGCGGACGCAAGAACGCCTTCCCCGCATCGGGCCGCATCAGCCCGGACTACATGTGCATGGACTCGACCATTCCGCGCAAGCGCCTGGCCGACATCCTGCAAGCCATCAGCGAGATGGAAGTCAAGTACGGCCTGAAATGCCTCAATGTCTTCCATGCCGGCGATGGCAATTTGCATCCGCTGATCCTCTTCGATGCCAACGACGCAGACCAGCTGCGCCGCTGCGAGCTCTTTGGTGCCGACATCCTGGAAACCAGCGTGGCCATGGGCGGCACCGTCACCGGCGAACATGGCGTGGGCATCGAGAAGGTCAACAGCATGTGCGTGCAGTTCTCTGCCGATGAAAACGAGCAGATGTTCGCCCTCAAGCGCGCCTTCGACCCCCAGGGCCTGCTCAACCCCGGCAAGGTCATTCCCACGCTCAACCGCTGCGCCGAATACGGCAAGATGCTGGTGCGCGCAGGCCAGATCAAGCACCCAGACCTGCCCCGGTTTTAAGCAGGACCGGCAGGCTAGCGAAGGCCCTAGCCCTCAGAGCCGCTGGGCCTGGCTGGCGGGCATCACCGCGTTGAGCCAAGGCGGGTTGATGAGCGCAGGCTCGTCGGGCGAGATCAGCATCACCAGATCACCGCCAAAGCGACCCAGGCCCAAGGCCAGCGCAAGCGCCTTGTCTTCCTGCTCGCTGGCCATGCGTAAAAAACACAGGTAGCGCCGCTGTCCGGCTTGATCGGCCCGCACCAGATCGAGCCGGCTCACATGGCCGTGCTCGGAAAACAGCGCATGCAAGCGGTCACGCCAAACCGAAATATCCTCGCCGCCCATGCGCGGCGGCTTGGCAGACAGGGGCGCGGCCGAGTCATGCCAGTTGCGGTCAATGAAGGACATGGTGCGCCAGTCTTACGTGAAGTTGGGTCTGACACTGTAGGCCGGGCCGGCTGCTCTTTCGCGGTACAGGCTGCCCGCCTTGCCGTAGGAACAAGCCACGGCGGTGCCAGCGGTAGCAGCCCAAGGCTCTGTCGGCGCATGTCGCCAGGCGCTGATGCGGACCGCCCGCGCCTCTAAGCTAGGCATCCTTTCGCCCACCGCATGCACCGACTGCACATGAAGCCCTTGAGCCTTATGGCCCAGCCGGCAGCTCCCGATGACCACCAACGACCCGCCTGCCGCACAACCCGATGGGCTCGAACTGCTCGAGCAAGCAGGCCAAGCCGGCAGCTGGCAATGGCTGGACCGCTCGGACAGCGAGCCGGCGCTGTTGCGCTGGACGCCCGCCCTGGCCCGCCTGCTGCAGTGGGATGCGGCCGAGTCGCCTCCCTGGCGCCACCCTTGCGATCTCCTGGCCAGCGAGTGCCGGGGGGACTTACTGGCCCTGATGCACAGCGCCACCTGCGATGGCGACGCGCTGGAACTAGAGACCCTGGCGCTGACTGCTGGGGGCAAGAAGCTGCCAGCTCGCCTGCTGCTGCGCTGCCGGGCGACAGCAGGCGGTCTGCTGTGGCAAGGCGTGCTGCAAGACCGCAGCGAACACCGGCAGCGCCAGCAGCAGGACCTGCGCGAGCAGATGCAGCTGAGCACCACCTTGGCGAGCTTGACTGCGGCCTTTGCGACGATGACGCCCGACGGCCGGCTGAGCTACCTCAACCCGCCCGCCTGCCGGCTGCTGGAGCGCCAGGCCTGGCAGCTGCTGGGCCGGCGCCTGTGGCACGAACTCGACGAAACCAGCGGCCATGCACTGCGCCTGAAGGTTCAGCAGGCCCTGGACAGCGGCCAGGGGAGCGAATTCGAGGTCTACGCCCTGACTCTGGACAAATGGCTGGAGCTGCGCCTGTACCCCTTTGACGAGGGTCTGGCGCTTTACATCGACGACGTCAGCCAGCGTCACCGCACGCAAGAACAGCTGCTGCTGCTGCGCACCTGTATTGCCAGGCTCAACGACGTGGTCTACATCACCGAAAAGAGAGCCGACCAGGGGCTGCGCATCGTCTTCGTCAACGAGGCCTTCTCGCGGCTGACCGGCTACAGCGCGCACGATGTGCTGGGCCAGCACCCCCGCCTGTTGCACGGGCCGCTGACCCAAGCCAGCGAACTCGCCCGCATCTCGCACGGCCTGCGCAGGCGGCAAGCGGTGCGCAGCGAGCTGATCCACTACCGCAAAGACGGCCAGACCTTCTGGCTCGAGCTCGAGGTAGTACCGGTCGACGAACCGGTGGGCGGCAGCGCCCATTGGGTGGCGGTGGGCCGCGACATCACCGCGCGCAAGGCACAAGAAGAGGTGATCGAGCATCTGGCCTTTCATGACCCGTTGACCGGCCTGCCCAACCGCCAGTTGCTGCTGGTGCGGCTGCAGCAAGCGCTGGTGCAGGCCGCCGCCGGTGCGCGCATCGGAGCGCTGCTGTTCATCGACCTGGACCACTTCAAGCTCCTCAACGACACCCTGGGCCACGACCGGGGCGACGAACTGCTGCAACAGGTGGCCGCGCGGCTGCGGGCCTGCGTGCGCGAAGGCGATACCGTCGCACGCCTGGGCGGCGACGAATTTGTGGTGGTCATGCATGAGCTGGCCGATCGGCCCGCGCTGGCCACCGAGCGGGCCCGGCAGGCGGCCACCTTGATCTTGCGCACCCTGGGCCAGCCCTATGAGCTGGCCGGCCAGCCCCACCATGGCACCTGCAGCATCGGCATCACCTTGCTGCGCGACCATGAAAACACCCTGCCCGAACTGCTCAAGCAGGCCGATCTGGCCATGTACCAGGCCAAGGCAGCGGGCCGCAACGCGCTGTGCTTTTTTGACCCGCACATGCAGGCCGCCGCCCTGGCCAAAGCCGCCTTGACCAGCGCGCTGCGCCAGGCGCTGCATGAGCAGCAGTTTGTGCTGCACTACCAGCCGCAGGTGCTGGCGAACGGACAGGTCATCGGTGTCGAGGCGCTGCTGCGCTGGCGCCTGCCCACGGGGGAGCTGCGCGGACCGGACAGCTTCATTGCACAGGCGGAGGAAAGCGGCCTCATCCTGCCGCTGGGCCAATGGGTGATCGAGCAAGCCTGCCGGCAACTGGCCTTGTGGGCCGACCAGCCCCATCTGCGCTGGCTCACACTGTCGGTCAACGTCAGCACCCGCCAGTTCCTGCAGCCGAACTTCGTCGAGCAGGTGCTGCAGGCCGTCGCGCGCCACGGCGTCCATGCGCAGCAGATCGAGCTGGAAATCACCGAAAGCCTGCTGGCCATCGATTTAGAAGGCACCATCGCCCGCATGCGCCTGCTGCGCCAAGCCGGCCTGGATCTAGCCATCGATGATTTCGGTATGGGCTATTCGGCCCTGTCCTGCCTCAAACACATGCCCCTGCAGCGCCTGAAGATCGACCGCTCCTTCGTGACCGACATGGCGGGAGACCCGCGCGATGCGGCCATTGCCCGCACCATCGTCCAGCTGGCCCACAACCTGGGACTGCACGTGACCGCCGAGGGGGTAGAGACGGCCGAGCAGCTGCAGCTGCTCAGCGACGCAGGCTGCCGGGTGTTCCAGGGCTTTCTCTTCAGCCCAGCACTGCCGCTCGAACAGCTCGAGGCCTTCGTCAAAGAGGCCGCCGTCGTCACCCTTTGAGGCTGAGCGGGTGCAGGAACGGCCGGTCGGCCGTATGATGCTCGGTTACCTTGCCCAGCCCCGCCGCATGAACAATTCCACCGACAGCAAGTACCTGGCACAGGCCCTGGGCGCGCAGCGCATCAGCGTGCGCGGTGCGCGCACCCACAACCTCAAGAACATCGACCTCGACATTCCGCGCAATCAGCTGGTGGTCATCACCGGCCTGTCGGGCTCGGGCAAGTCATCGCTGGCTTTTGACACCCTGTACGCTGAAGGGCAGCGGCGCTATGTCGAGAGCCTGTCGACCTACGCGCGGCAGTTCCTGCAGCTCATGGACAAGCCCGATGTCGATCTGATCGAAGGCCTGAGCCCGGCCATTTCCATCGAGCAAAAGGCGGCCTCGCACAACCCCCGCTCGACCGTCGGCACGGTCACCGAGATCCACGACTACCTGCGCCTGCTCTTGGCCCGCGCCGGCACGCCCCATTGCCCTGAGCACGACCTGCCGCTACAGGCGCAGACCGTGGCCGAGATGGTCGATGCGGTGCTGGCCTGGCCCGAAGGCACCCGGCTGATGGTGCTCGCGCCGGTGGCGCGCGAGCGCAAGGGCGAGTATCTGGACCTGTTCGAGCAGATGCGCGCGCGCGGCTATGTGCGCTTTCGCATCGACGGCCAGACCTTCGAGGCCGACCAGCTGCCGCAGCTGAAAAAAGCCGAAAAGCACAACATTGATGTGGTGATCGACAGGCTCAAAGTGCGCCGCGCCGAGGAAGGCGAGCCGCAGTCCCTGCGCCAACGCCTGGCCGAGAGCTTCGAGGCGGCCCTGCTGCTGGCCGGCGGCAAAGCGGTGGCGCTGGATCTGGACGCCCCGCCGGCGCAGGCCGAGCACCTGTTCAGCGCCCGCTTTGCCTGCCCGCTGTGCGATTACTCGCTGGCCGATATGGAGCCGCGGCTGTTTTCCTTCAACTCGCCGGTCGGGGCGTGCCCGAGCTGCGACGGGCTGGGCCAGCGCGATTACTTTGACCCGACTCGGGTGGTCGCCTTCCCGACGCTGAGCCTGGCCAGCGGCGCCATCAAGGGCTGGGACCGGCGCAATGCGCACTATTTTTCCCTCATCGAGAGCCTGGTCCGGCATTACGGCTTTGACGCCGAGCAGCCCTTCGAGGAATTGCCACCGGCGGTTCAGCAGGTGCTGCTGCACGGCTCGGGCGATGAAGAAATCAAGTTCAGCTACCTGATGGAGTCGGGCGAGAAGGCCGGCCGCAAGGTGAGCAAGAAGCACTCCTTCGAAGGCGTCATCCCCAATTTTGAGCGACGCTGGCGCGAGACCGATTCAAGCGTGGTGCGCGACGACCTGGCCCGCTACCGCAGTGTGCAGCCCTGCCCTGACTGCCGCGGAACCCGGCTGCGGCGCGAGGCCCGCCACGTGTTTCTGCTCGACCCCCACAGCGGCAGCCGCAAAGCGATCTACGACATCAGCGGCGCCACCTTGCAGCAGGCGCTCGAATACTTCAAAGGCTTGCGCCTGCAAGGGGCCAAGGCCGAGATTGCCGACAAGGTGGTGCGCGAGATCGGGCTGCGACTGAAGTTTCTCAACGACGTGGGCCTGAACTACCTCAGCCTGGACCGCAGCGCCGAGACGCTCTCGGGCGGCGAGTCGCAGCGCATACGCCTGGCCAGCCAAATTGGCTCGGGCCTGAGCGGGGTGATGTACGTGCTCGACGAGCCCAGCATCGGACTGCATCAGCGCGACAACGACCGCTTGATCGCCACCTTGCAGCATCTGCGCGATCTGGGCAACAGCGTGCTGGTGGTCGAGCATGATGAAGACATGATCCGCGCCGCCGACCATGTGATCGACATGGGCCCCGGCGCCGGCGTTCACGGCGGCCGGGTGGTGGCCCAAGGCAGCTGCGCCGAAGTGGCGGCCCAGGCCGGCTCGCTGACCGGCCGCTACCTCAGCGGGGCTCAATCCATTGCAGTGCCGCGCCGGCGCACGCCCTGGCTGCCGGTGGCGCAGGCCGAGCCAGTGGCTCAAAGCCGGGGTAAAGGCAAGGCGCCAGTGGCGCCGGCCTTGCAGGCGCTGCGCATCGTCGGCGCGAGCGGCCACAACCTCAAGAAAGTGACGGTAGATTTTCCGGTCGGCCTGCTGACCTGCGTCACCGGGGTCTCGGGCTCGGGCAAGTCCACCCTGGTCAATGACACGCTCTATACGGCGGTGGCTCGCCACCTGTACCGCTCCCACGAAGAGCCGTCGCCGCACGAATCCATTGAAGGCCTGGAGTACTTCGACAAAGTCATCAACGTCGACCAGTCGCCCATAGGCCGCACGCCGCGCAGCAACCCGGCCACCTACACCGGCCTGTTCACCCCCATCCGCGAGCTGATGGCCGAGATGAATTCGGCCAAGGAACGCGGCTACGGGCCCGGGCGCTTTTCCTTCAATGTGGCCGGCGGGCGCTGCGAAGCCTGCCAGGGCGATGGCATGGTCAAGGTGGAGATGCACTTTCTGCCCGACGTGTATGTGCCCTGCGATGTCTGCCACGGCCAGCGCTACAACCGAGAGACGCTGGAGATCGCCTACAAGGGTCGCAACATCGCGCAGATCCTGGACATGACGGTCGAGACGGCCGCGCAGTTTTTCAGCGCCCAGCCGCAAATTGCGCGCAAGCTCCATACCCTGCTCGATGTCGGCCTGAGCTACGTCAAGCTCGGGCAGGCGGCCACCACGCTCTCGGGCGGCGAGGCGCAGCGGGTCAAGCTCGCGCTTGAGCTGTCCAAGCGCGATACCGGGCGCACGCTCTACATCCTGGACGAGCCCACCACCGGCCTGCACTTTGCCGACATCGACCTGCTGCTCAAGGTGCTGCACCAGCTGCGCGATGCGGGTAACACCATCGTGGTGATCGAGCACAACCTGGACGTCATCAAAACCGCCGACTGGCTGATCGACCTCGGCCCCGAAGGCGGTGCGGGCGGCGGCACCATCGTGGGCATGGGCACGCCCGAACAATTGGCCAGCAATAAGGCCAGCCACACCGGCCGCTACCTCAAGCGCCTGCTCGCTTGAGCCCTGGTCCAAAGGGCGCATGGGCCAGCACAGGCCCGGCCCTCAAAGGGCACTGGCCGGATGCTGCGCAACGTTAACCATGATTAACAAATAGCAGGCGATTGATCGATAAATTTCACAACTGTCTTCACTTCACCAGGAGAGAGTTATGAAAGGTATAGAGCATGCTTGCACCCAAATCATCGGCCGCCTGGGCTTGCTCGGCCTGCTGGCCCTTGCAGCGCCACTTCAGGCACAGGCCTGCGACTCAGCCCCCGGCTGCACGCCTCAGGGCGCCGCTGCTGCGCACAGCCAGGCCCTTGCCACGCGTGTCAGCCTCTACAACCTGCACAGCCACTACGCCGATCAGCGCAGCCAGCGGGCCCAGGCTGGCCCGGGTACGCTGAGCCTGGACTATCCGCAAGGTCCATCTGTCAGCGAGCACCGCCGCTGGCACACCAGCGTCTACCCGGCAGGGCCGGTCAAACCGGGGCTGGGCCTGGGGCAGATTGCTGTGCTGGACAAGGCGTACTAAGCGGCCAGCAAGCCGGCAATATCGGTCACCGTGATCACATCGACCCCTTCGGCCACAGGCCAGCCCTGCGGGACCGGCGCTACGATGCAAGTGCGCTGCGGCGCAAGATCCTTGACAGCCTGCCAAAACCCCTTGCCGACCTTGGGCGCCAGGCTAAATTTGATTTCGAAGCCCAGGGTCTTCTGACCCCATTCGATCACCGCATCGAGTTCGGCGCCGGCCGCCGTACGATAGAAAGACAGACTGGCTCCTGCAGGCAGGTGCGCGGCAATCTGCTCGATCACAAAGCCCTCCCAGGATGCTCCGGCCATCGGATGGCCCTGCAGGTCGACCGACGATGGAAGACCCAGCAAGCTGTGCAAGAGACCGCTGTCGCGCACATAAACTTTGGGCGACTTGACCAGCCGCTTGCCGAGATTGGTATGCAGCGGTTCGAGCCGCCGCACCAGCAAGGCGCCGACCATCTGGTCGAGCCAGCGCCCCACCGTTGGGCTGCTGACATCGAGGGAGTTGGCGATGGCACTCGCATTGAACAACTGACCATGGACATGGGCCAACATGCGCCAAAACCGCTGCAGACTTTGCGCATCGGTGCGCAAGCCCAAGGCCGGTAAATCGGTATGCACCAGATGCCTTACGAAGGCTTCGCGCCAGGCCCAAGAAGCCTGCTCGCTGGCCGCGTCAAAACTCGCTGGAAAACCGCCCCGCAGCCACAAGGTCTCCAGCGCGCTCAGACTGTGCCCCACCTCTGCAGCCAACAAAGGGAACATGTCGATCAGACTGAGCCGCCCGGCCAAAGACTGTGATTGCCGCAGCAACTCGAAGGAGGCGGAGCCCAGCAGCACAAAGCGGCCGGGCCGCCGGTCACGATCGATTTCAGTGCGCAGGACCGAAAACAGGCCCGGCACCTCCTGAACCTCGTCGAGCACCACCAGGCGATCGGCATAAGCGCGCAGAAAGAGCGGCCCTTCGCCAAGCCGCGCGCGATCGGTGGCCGACTCCAGGTCGAGATAGACGCTGCCCGGGTGAGATTTGAGCAGTTGCCGTGCCAGCGTGGTCTTGCCAACCTGCCTGGGGCCGAGCAGCGCTACCGCAGGGCTCCAGCTCAGGTGCTTGTGCAGGGTAGATGTGACCAGCCGAAAATACATCCTTGCATTTTAAATATCGCATATTAAAAATGCAAGGATAAATCTGCATCCCTACGGCGCTTTAGCCCTGGGGCGGGCAGGCCCGATCAAGCCGCCTTGGCCGCCTCTAGCGTATCGCGCGTGGCCTGTGCGGCCCGGCGGGCGGCCTGGGCATAGTCATCGGCGGCCGAGGCGTAGAGGATGGCGCGCGAGGAGTTGACGATGATGGGCGCACCCTCGCGCCAGCCGGCCTTGACCGTGGCCACCGCATCGCCGCCCTGCGCGCCCACACCGGGAATGAGCAGCGGCGCGTGCGGCGCCACCTGCCGAACCCGCTCAATCTCGGCCGGGTAGGTCGCGCCCACCACCAGCCCGAGCTGGCCGTTGAGGTTCCAGGGGCCCTGCGCCAGCCGGGCCACATGCTCGTAGAGCAGGGGCTGGCCATCAACCGAGGCCAGGCGCTGGTTCTGCAAATCATCGCCGCCGGGGTTGGACGTGCGGCACAGCAAGAAAGCGCCCTTGCCCTCGTACTTCAGATAAGGCTGGACCGAATCAAAGCCCATGAAAGGCGAGAGCGTGACCGCATCGGCCCCATAACGCTCAAAGGCCTCGCGGGCGTACTGCTCGGCCGTCGAGCCAATGTCGCCGCGCTTGGCATCCAAAATAATCGGCACCTGCGGCGCCACCCGGCGCATATGCTCCATCAGGCGCTCAAGCTGCCCCTCGGCCCGGTGCGCCGCAAAGTAGGCAATCTGCGGCTTGAAGCTAGAAACCAAATCGGCGGTGGCATCGACGATGGCGGCACAAAAATCGTAGATCTTGTTGGCATCGCCCTTGAGCCGACCCGGAAAGCGCGTAGGCTCCGGATCCAGCCCCACACACAGCATCGATTGGTTGGCGCGCTCAGCGCCGGCGAGCATGTCGAGGAAGTTCATGGCGCGATTCTAGGGATTTAAGGGAGCTGACTAGGGCCAGAGTCCTGCCCCTTCGCTAGGGTTCAGTGCTCGGACGGATTCGGTCGAGGCGTCAGCTGCACCACGCCTCGAGCACGCGCGACATGGCCCAAGGCCCGCATGACTTCATCGTTGTCGCCATCGGCAAACACCTGGCTGAGGTATTCGTGAACAGCCTCCTCGCTGTCGAGTTCGACCACGATGTCGAAGGCGATGGTCTTGAGGGCCATGGCTCACATATCCTTGGAAAATCCTTGAGTCCCGCCCGCCAGGTTACTGGCGCTTCGGCGAGCGAGATAGCGAGGGTTAGGAAAGGGCGCTATCGTATTCGATCCCGCTATCGAGCTCAGCTTCATAACCGGGCCATTCTTTCGCAGAGGTGACCGAGAAAGGCTGCAGGCGCTGCGCCTGATCAGAGGCCGCATCGCGCCGGGGCGGCGCTCCCACAACTTTTGGAAAAAGGCTGGAGCCGCTGTAGGAGCCGCTGTGGGAGCTGCGCCCTCGCAGCGATGCGGCGGTGGATCAGACACCGCAGCCCCTTTGAAGGCCGCATCGCGCCGGGGCGGCGCTCCTACTCCCTATGCCACTGCATATGCCACGCATGACGCCATCGGCGGCCACGGAAGCCTCTGACCTCAGTACTTTTCTGCCAGCAGGCCCATGCCGGGCAGGGGGTCTTTGATGCCCAGCCTGCGCATGGCCAGCCAGTAGGTGGCGACGTTGACGCCGATCAGGGGTTTGCCCAGGTGGGTTTCGATCTGCGGGGTCAGGGCTGAGACGGGCAGGTTGGTGCCGACGTGGATAAGTGCGTCGGCGTCGGGGTGGTTGGCCGCCTCGAAGCCTTGCATGATCTGCTCGCTGGTAAAGCGGGCCACTGCGGTCGGGCCGGTGGACTTCAGGCCGTGGGTGCTCACCACCTCGTAGCCGCAGGCGGTGAAGAAGGCGGCGATCATCTCGTCGGCCGGTGGCCAGTAGGGTGTGAGGATGGCAATGCGCTGGGGCTTGCCTATGGCTTCGAGCCCGGCCAGCACCGCACGCGAGGGGGTGATGAAGGGAATGCCGCAGAGCTTTTCCAGCCGCTGCTCTTCGGCCAGGGCCTGCTCGGCATCGCCGCGAAAGGAGTGGATGGAGTGGCCGTGCGCCACCACATGCGGCTCGCACAAGAGCACCAGCTCCAGCGCTTCTTCCAGCTCGCCTTTTTCGGTCTCCAGGGCGCGCTTGTAGGCGGCCTGGTCGTCATAGGGCCGGGGTGGCAGGCGCATGCGGGTGACGTGGTTGGTCACGCCGGGCGGCCGCATGGCTTCCATTTCGGGCTGAACGATGGTGTTGGTGGCCGGAACCACCACCGCCACCTTGGCGCGGCTGGCCAGGGTGTCGGTGCTCGGTGTACGGGTTTGCAGGCTCATGGGGACTCCCTCCGGGCCGCGCAGCACGCTTGGCCGCGCGGCATTGAACGTGTTTACTCGACCTTCAAATTGCTGGCGCGGGCCGCCTCGGACCAGGTGGCCAGATCGGCTTTGAGCGTGTCGGCAAACTGCGCGGGCGTATCGCCAATGGGGTCGACCCCCATCTGCTGCAGGCGGGCGACCGCATCGCTTTGGCCCACCATGTCCTTGACCGCAGCGGCGATGCGGTTGACCACTGCGGCAGGTGTGCCGGCCGGGGCCACCAGGCCGTTCCAGGTCAGGGTCTTGAAGCCGGCAAAGCCCGATTCGGCCACGGTGGGCACATCGGGCAGTTGCTTGGCGCGCTGCAAGCTGGAGACGCCGATGATGCGAATCTGACCCCCCGCAGCATGCGGTGCCAGTTCGGACAGGTTGCCGAAATACATCTGCACCTGGCCGCCGAGCAGGTCGGTCACCGCCGGGCTGCCGCCTTTGTAGCTGACATGGGCGATGTCCAGATTGGCGCGCTTGGCAAACAGCGCCGCCGACAGGTGCGAGACGGTGCCCGAGCCGCCCGAGGCGTAGTTGAATTTGCCCGGGTTCTTGCGGATGAAGTCAGCAAACTCACGCACATTGTTGGCTGGCACCGATTTGTGCACCGCCATCACGAAGGGGTTGCTGCCGACGATGCTGATGGGCACAAAGTCGCGCAGCGGGTCGAAGTTGGTCTTGCTGATCGCCGGCAAGATGGCCAGCACCGGCATGGCGGCCATCATCAGGGTGTAGCCGTCGGGCGCCGCCTTGACCAGCGCGTCGGCCGCAATCGCCCCATTGCCGCCGGCGCGGTTTTCAACCACCACGCTCTGGCCCAAGCTCTGGCTCAGACGCTCGGCGGTCAGGCGTGCAATGCCGTCGGTATTGCCGCCGGGTGGAAAAGGCACGATCAGTCGGATGGGGCGCTGCGGCCAGTTGCTCTGAGCCTGGCTGGGCAGGGCCGCGCACAGGCCGGCGCTCGCAATCAGGGACAAGAAAATACGGCGGGGGATGCGAGTCTTCATACAAGCTCCAAGGGGTTAAGAGGATCTGCGCGGCTTTGGTGTTCAGGTGACCGCGTTGGCGCGG
This sequence comes from Comamonadaceae bacterium, assembly GCA_027486755.1. GTDB lineage: Bacteria > Pseudomonadota > Gammaproteobacteria > Burkholderiales > Burkholderiaceae_C > Polaromonas. Next base: position 53,838 of record JAIXOM010000009.1, read on the forward strand.
GCGATGCTGTTGATCATGGACGACATCAGCAAATAGGCCCTGGCCTTGACCGGATCGGCCACCGCCTGGCGCAGCTCTTCAAAGCGCGCCAGCCGGGTGGGCAGGTCTTTTTCTTCCAGGTTCTTCTTGTTCTTGACCGAGAGGTTCTGCACATATTCCATGGCCACGGTGCGACGCTGGCGGTCATAGAGGTCGAGCAGATCGGCGCTGGCCTGGCCGTGATAGACGCGTGCGAGCTTGTCGCCCAGGTTGACCGCGTCGTGGATGCCGCTGTTCAAACCAAAGCCGCCCAGTGGGTTGTTGACGTGGGCCGAGTCGCCCGCCAGCAGCACCCGGCCGGCGCGAAAGCAATTGGCCACCCGCTGATGCACCCGGTAAACGCTCTGGTGCACGATGGGGTAGGTATTGCCCGAGGGCGCGCCGATGATGCGGTTGATGGCATGGTGGGCAAAGGCCGGGGCTAGCACTTCTTCGTCGCTGATCTCATCGGTCACTGGCAGGGTCATGCGCCACAGACCGGGCGGGCCTGCGTCGGGCATGCGAAAGAAGGCCAGCCATTGCTCGGGGTCGCTGATGTAGGCGTTGTCCGCATAGCCCAGGGGCTCGAAGTCAAAGGTCGTGCTCACCACGGTGTAGCGCTCGGGCCAGGTGTAGCCGTCAAACGCAATGTCGGCGCTCTTGCGCACCGGGCTGCGCCCGCCGTCGGCGCCGATCAGGTAGCGGCCCTTGATCTGCACCTCGCCCTGTGCGGTGCGCGCAGTGGCCAGCACCTGCTCATCGCTTTGCGTGAGCGAGATGAACTCATGCGAGAACAGCACCTGCGCGTGGCTATAGGCCTTGAGCTTGGCCAGCAAGATGGGGGTCAGCCTGTGCTGCTCCAAATGCAGGCGGAAGGGGTAGGGCGTGTCGTTCTTGAGCAGGTCCAGGTCCCACTGGGCGATCAGGCCGTATTCGCGGTCGCGGGCTTGCCAGTAGCGCACTTTGATGCCGGTCTCGAGCATCGCATCGGCCACGCCTTCGGGCTGCAGCATTTCCAGGGTGGGCGGGTGGAAGGTGCCGGCGCGCAAATCCAGCGTAGTGCCCGGCTCGGTTTCGAGCACCGTCACCGGCACCTGCCGGCGGGCCAGCTCAAGCGCGCACAAAAGGCCCACCGGGCCGGCGCCGACGACGATCACGGGATCTAGAGAAGCGGTTTTTACAGTCATATCTTTACGCAATCTGGCGGGCCAGAATCTGGCGGGCGCGCTCAATCACTGGGCGGTCGATCATTTGGCCATTCACGCGCTGCGCGCCACTGCCCTGATCGGCCGCAGCCATCACCGTCTGTGCCCATTGCAGCTGCGCGGGTGAAGGGGCAAAGCCCTCGTGGGTGGGCGCAATTTGCGCCGGGTGTATGCACAGCTTGGCGCCAAAGCCGTGGCGGGCGGCGCGCGCTGCGTCTTCGCGCACCGGTCCGGTCTGGTCAAGCACAAAGCTCACGCCGTCCATCGGCGCGGGCAGGCCGCAAGCGGCGCTGTGCAGCACCATGGCTTGGCGGGCATGGCTGAGGCTGTCCCAGCTGTCCTCGCAGCCCAGGTCGCGTGACAGGTCGGCCGAGCCAAAAGCCATGCGGTGCAGCCCAGGGTGACTGCCGATGTCGGCCAGCCGGGCGATGCCGCGGGCCGACTCGACCAGCGCGATCAGCGGCAAGGCTGTGAGTGCCTGTACCTGAGCCAGGTCTTGCTGGCTCTCTGTTTTGGGCAGCATCACGCCGGCCAGTTGCGCGCCAGACTGGGCTACCAACGCCATGTCGTCGGCAAACCAGGGCGTGCCCAAGGCGTTGATGCGCAGCCAGGGCTTGGTGGCGCTGCCCGCGCTATGCAGGTGCTGGGCCAGCTGGGCCCTGGCCTCGGCCTTGTGCGCCGGATCGACCGCGTCTTCCAGGTCGACGATCACCGCTTGCGCGCCAGCGGCCAGCGCCTTGGCGATGCGCTCGCAGCGCGAAGCAGGAACAAACAGGTAGCTGACCGGCAGATCGGGCTTCACCGCAGCGTGACCCTTCCGTCCACACCGACCTGGCCGATGTTGTTGGTGGTCCAGACTGCCAGGCCATCGCCCTCGGCGCTGCAGTGCAGGTGAAAGCCGCTGAGGTCGAAGGTCGGCTTGAGGGCGCGAAACTCAAAACTGGCGAGCGCCCGGCCAGGCGCCACTTGGGTCTGCACCAAATGCAGCAGCAAGGTGGCCAGCAAGGGGCCGTGCACCACCAGGCCGGGATAGCCTTCGACCTGGCGGCAATAGTCGGCGTCGTAATGGATCCGGTGCCCATTGAAGGTGGCGGCCGAGTAGCGAAACAGGGCGACCGAGTCGGCCGTCCAGGGCAAGACCGTCTGGCCCTGGCGCTCAAAGGCGTGGCTGCCGGCACGCACCTGCTCGCCCAGCAAGCGCAGGGCTTCGGTCTCGGCGGCGCTGGCCCATTCGCGGTAGACGATGTCGTGCTCTTCTTCCAGAATCAAGCCGCCCGCGTCGCTGTAGCGGTGGGCGACGGTGACAAACACCATCTCACCGCTGCGTCCGCTTTTCTGGCTGACCTTGATGATCTCCGAGGCTTTGTTGATCTGCATGCCCGCTTCAAAGTCACGGTGCCAGTGCAGTCGGCTGCCGGCCCACATGCGCCGGGGCAGTTGCACCGGCGGTAGAAAGTCGCCGCGCTCAGGGTGGCCGTCAGCGCCGAGCTTGTCCTGCCCCTCCAGCGGGTTGAAGTAGAGCCAGTGCCAGCCGGCCGGCAGCGGCCCGCCCTGCATAGGGTCGCGCATGCGCGGCGCATCGTTCATCAAGGCGGCCATCTGCCGCAGAGGCACGGCGCTGATGGCTTCGCTGACGGTCTGTGTGCGGCCGATCCAGTCCTGCAGATCGGGCGTAGCGGGTGTGGCGTTCATGGGTGTTGTGCTGCCTGGCGCTCAGTACGAGCGCGGCATGCCCAGCACATGCTCGCCGATGTACGAAAGAATCATGTTGGTCGAAATCGGCGCCACCTGGTAGAGCCGGGTCTCGCGGAATTTGCGCTCGATGTCGTACTCGGCAGCAAAGCCAAAGCCGCCGTGCGTCTGCAGGCAAACGTTGGCTGCCTCCCAGGAGGCATCAGCGGCCAGCAGCTTGGACATATTGGCTTCGGAGCCACAGGGCAGGCCGGCGTCGAAGAGCTCGCAGGCGCGCCAGCGCATCAGGCTGGCGGCTTCCACATTCACATGGGCGCGGGCGATCGGGAATTGCACACCCTGGTTCTTGCCTATGGGCCGGTCAAACACCACCCGCTCCTGCGCGTACGACTTGGCGCGGTCGACAAACCAGTGGCCGTCGCCTATGCATTCAGCGGCGATCAAAATCCGCTCGGCGTTCAGGCCATCCAGAATGTATTTGAGCCCCTTGCCTTCGTCACCGATGCGGTTTTCCACCGGAATTTCCAAGTTGTCGATGAAGATCTCGTTGGTCTCGTGGTTGACCATGTTACGGATCGGGCGCACGGTGATGCTCTTGCCCACCGCCTCGCGCAGATCGACCAGGAAGACCGACAGGCCTTCGCTTTTCTTCTGCACCTCGGCCAGCGGCGTGGTGCGCGCCAGCAGCAGCATGTAGTCCGAGTGCTGCAGGCGCGAGGTCCAGACCTTCTGGCCATTGACCACGTAGCGGTCGCCCTTGAGAACCGCGGTGGTCTTGAGCTTGGTGGTGTCGCTGCCGGTGGTCGGCTCGGTCACCGCCATGGACTGCATGCGGATCTGGCCGCTGGCAATGCGCGGCAGCAGATCGTCCTTTTGCTTCTGCGAGCCGTGGCGCACCACGCAGCCCATCACATACATCTGGCCGTGGCAGGCGCCGGAGTTGCCGCCGGCGCGGTTGATCTCTTCCATCACCACACTGGCCTCTGTGAGCGACAGGCCCGAGCCGCCGTATTCCTCGGGGATCAGGCCCGAGAGCCAGCCGGCTTCAGTGAGCGCAGTGACGAATTTTTCGGGGAAGGCGCGGGCCTCGTCCACCTCTTGCCAGTAGCGCGAATCGAACTGGCTGACGACCTGCCGCACGCCTTCGCGCAGCTCTGGGAATTCATAGGATTGCATGGCTTTACTGCGCAGATGTAGCGAACATCTGCCCCCCTTCTACGTTGATGATGGAGCCGCTGAGGTAGCTGCACAGCGGCGATGAACAGAACACGGCCAGGTCGGCAATTTCGCGCGGCTCGGCCAGCCGGCCCAGCGGGTAGCGGCCGGTCAACTCGCGCCAGCGCTGCGCGTCTCCGAGCAGCTTGGTGGCCTGCTGCTCGAGCAGGCCCTGCATGCGGTCGCTGCGGGTGGGCGCCGGGTTGATGCCGAACACCCGCACGCCTTTTTTCAGGCTGTCGCCGCCAATGGCGTTGGTAAAGGCCATCAGCGCGGCATTGCCGGTGGAGCCGCAGATGTAGTCGGCCCGCGGCATGGCGCCGGCCAGGCCAATGATGTTGCAGATGACGCCCGCGCCGCGGGCCTCCATCTGGGGCAGGAAGACCCGCGTCATGTTGATATAGCCCAGCACCTTGAGCTCCCAGGCCTGGCGCCAGCGCGCCTCGTTCACAGCCTGGATGTCGCCGCCGGGTATGGCGCCGGCGTTGTTGACCAGGATGTCGACCTCGCCGACTTGCTGGGCCAGCGCCTCGGAGGAGCCAGACACCGACAGGTCGAGCAGCACCGATTCAGGCGCGCTGTGACCGGCCTGGGCGAAGGCGGCCAGCGCCTTGTCCAGATTGCCCTGCTCGCGCGCCACCAAAATAGGGCGCGCGCCTTCGCGGGCAAAGGCCAGCGCGATCGTCAGGCCGATGCCGCGCGAGCCTCCGGTGACCAGCACCCGTTGGCCCTTGAGTTGCAAATCCATGAATGTCCTTATTGAAGCGAAAAAAGCTCAGCGCTGGGGCGCTGGCACCTGGGCGGTGTACCAGTCGGCAATCTGGCTGCCGGTCATGAAGCCCACTTGTGGTGACTTCATCAAGAGGTCCAGCATGCGTTCCAAGTATTCAAAACGGTGCGGCACACCGATGAGGTGCGGGTGCAGGCCGATGGCCAGCACCCGGGGGTGCTTGGGCGCCTCGCGCTCGAACAGGCGCAGCGTGTTTTCCAGCCGCAGGTACATCTCGGGTGAGCTGTGCTTTTCGATGGCGTAGATGATGGAGTCGTTGACTTCGACGTTGTAGGGCACAGACAACAAGGGGCCTTCGCGGGTGCTCATCCAGCGTGGCACGTCGTCGACCACCCAGTCGCACACATAGTCCACGCCCTGGCGCTTGAGGATTTCGGGGGTGTCGAAAGACTCGCGCAGGCCGGGGCTGAGCCAGCCGCGCGGGCGGGCGCCGGTCAAGCCCTGGATCATGTCCAGCGCTGTGACGATCAGCGCCTCTTCGCCATCGGCATGGTTGAGCGCCTTTTGGTGCACGCCGTGGCCGATGAACTCCCAACCGGCCTCATGCATGGCCTGGGCAGCGCGCGGATAGGCCTGGATCACCCCGGCATTGAAGCTGGTCGATGCGGGCAGGCCGCGCGACTGTATGGCCTCGATGATGCGCGGCAGGCCCGCGCGCATGCCGTAGTCGGCCCAGCTGAAGTTGGGCACATCGGGGATGGTTTCCTTGCCGTGCGGCGGCGTGATGATGGTGCGCGGCATCGAGGCCTCGAACTGCCAGTGCTCCACATTGACCACCAGGTGCACCAGTATGGACTTGTCGCCAGCGGGCTTGAGGGCCGGACCATCGTTGGAAAAAGCATAGGGGATGCGCGGGTTAGCCATAGGTCACGCCATTATTCGTTTGTACACAATCGATCTTAGAGCTGCCCGCCGGCGGGCAGCCCTGCCCTGTCCAGGGCTGGAGCGCTGCTTGGGGGTATTGCCCAGTCCGCAGGACACGACAGACGGGCGCAGGCAGACTACGGCCCGAGCGCGGTCCATACAGGTCAGAGGCCGCGCCTCTTTTTTTCAACTTCGCAAGGAGCTTTTTATGTTTTCTGCACGTTCCCTGACGACGGCCCTCATCGGCCTGGTCGGGCTGATTCAATCGGCCATGGCCGTTGGCCCCATGCCTGCACCCATGCCGACCCGGGAAACCATCACCATCGGTTATGTGAAGGTGGGTCATGTCTCGCCGCTGCACCTGGTCGAGGAAGAGCTCAAGAAAATGAACATCGACGTCAAGCGCGCGGAGTTCGTGCGCTACGCCGACGCGCGCACCGCACTGCTGTCCAACTCGGTGGACGTCAGCGCTGTGGGGCCGGCTGATCTGGCCATTGCCGCCAGCCAGGGCTCGAGAAACATCATCGGCCTGACCGGCGTGGCCACCTCGCCCAAGTACCTGGTGGTGCGCAAGGGCGTGACCATCAACAACTGGAACGACCTCAAGGGCAAGAAGGTGGCGGTAGCCCCAGGCTCTGCGGTGTGGTTTGCCTGGGCCATGACCCTGGTGGAAAACAACATCCCCTACAACACCTTCCAGGCAGTGAACGTGCAAGGTGGTGGTACCGCCTTCGTGCAGGCCCTCAAGCGCGGCGACGTGGACGCCATCCTGAGCTGGGAGCCGTTTGAGTCGGGCGTGGTTGCCGAAGGCGCCGCCTACTTTGCCACCAGCTTGGTGGACTACAGCAAGTCCAAGGCCGTCGGCTCCGAGCTGGGCCTGCTGGCCGCTTCGGGCGAGGCCTACAACAAGCGCCGTGAAGTCATCCGCCGCTTCCTGTGGGCTTACCTGAGCGCCGAGGACAAGATGGCCAAGGACTCCAACCTCTTCGTCAACACCTACTCGGCCTATACCGGCCTGCCGCTGGAAGTCACCCGCGAGTCGCACAAGCTGATCAAGCTCGGCGGCATCCTGGACCGTGAGCAGGTGGCCCGTCTGGCCGAGGCCTCCTTCAAGCAGGGCGTGATTCAGACCGACGTGACCAAGCAAGCGTCCGAGCTGTTTGACGACAGCCTGGCGCGCGAGATCCGCGGTCGCCGTTAAAACGCGTGAGCGCAGTAAAAGCCGGCCAGCGGGCCGGCTTTTTTGTGGGCGCATGCCGTCAGTGGCCACGGATGGTGTGCAGGATCGAGAGCTTCATGGCGTTGAAGGCCGGGGTCGCGGTCACGTCGATGTTGCGCGGTCTGGCCAGATCGACCTTGAGCGTCGTCTCGATGCGGCCCGGCCGCGCCGACATCACATGCACCGTGTCGGCCAGAAACAAGGCCTCGTCGATGTCGTGGGTCACGAAAATCACGGTGGGCTTGAGCTTGTCCCAGACCGAGAGCAAGAGCTCTTGCATGGACAGGCGGGTCTGGGCATCAAGCGCGCCAAAAGGCTCATCCATCAGCAGCACCTTGGAGCCCAAGGTCAGCACCCGGGCGATGCCCACCCGCTGGCGCATGCCGCCCGACAGCTGAATCGGCAAGTGGTTCTTGAAGTCGCTCAGGCCCACCAATTCAAGCATCTGCTCGGCGCGCTCCTTGTATTGGCTTGGGCTTTGCCCCTGGGCCTTGGGGCCAAAGACCACGTTTTCCCAGACACTGAGCCAGGGAAAAAGCGCCGCCTCCTGAAACACCACGCCACGGTCGGGCCCCGGTGCTTCCACCGCCTGACCCCCCACGGTGAGGGTGCCCGAGCTCAGGGGCTCGAAGCTGGCCACCAGATTGAGCAAGGTGGACTTGCCGCAGCCCGAAGGCCCCAGCAGCGCCACAAACTCGCCGGGGGCGATGTCCAGGTGTATGTCCTTGAGGGCTTCAACCGGCGGGTTACCCGGGTAGGTCTTGAAGACCTCTTTGATGTGAATGTGCGACATGGCTAAAAGTCCTATCGGGCTGTTCAGTGGTTTTGCAGCAGGCGCCAGCGCAGCACCCTTCGTTCGGTTATCACGATCAGCCGGTCGCTCAGATAGCCCATCATGCCGATGGAGGCCATGTCGGCCAGCACGATGTCCATGCGCCCGACGTAATAAGCGTCCCACAGCACATAGCCCAGGCCGGACTTGACGGCCACCATCTCGGCGGCCACCACCGCCGTCCAGGCGATGCCCATGCCAATACGAATACCGGTGAAAATATTGGGCAAGGCTGCGGGCAAGACCACCCGGAGCAGCAAGGTCCACGAGGACGCGCCCATCATGCGTGCGGCGCGCATCAGGTTCTTGTCGACGTCGCGCGCGCCTTGGGTGGTGTTGACCACGATGGCAAAAAAGCCGCCGACAAAAATCAGCGAGATCGAGCCCAGATCTCGGATGCCAAAGACCGCGATGGAAAAGGGCAGCCAGGCGGTGATCGGGATGGGCCGCAGCACCTGCACCATCGGGTCGGCCATGGTGGCCACCAAGCGGTTCCAACCAATCATCAGACCCAGAGGCACGCCCACCGCAATGGCCAGTGCGAAGCCCTGGATGACCCGCACGCCCGAATACTCGACGTTGGACCACCAGGTGCCCAGGTAGGGGTTCAGGCTCATGCCGCCGGCTTTACCAAAGATCCAGTCGTACCAGGCGTCAAGGACCAAGGTGGGGCTGGGCAGCATGGCCTGCATGCCAGGGCGGCTGCCGATGACCTGCCAGATGGCGATCACGATGGCCGGGATGATCAGGCTCAGCAGGCTGAGGTTCTGGGGTTTTTTCACAGGAGGCTCCCTACAGTGTGGTCTGAACAGGCGTCACAGCTCAACCGTCTCGAAGTTGGCCGGCAGGATGATCTCAAGCATCTCGCAGCCGTCGGAATAGTCGATCACCTGATGGCGTATGCCCGGCGGCTGTATCCAGCTGGAGCCAGCCGTCATTTTCACGCGGCCCGCGCCTTCGTACTCGCCGATCATCCAGCCCTTGAGCATGTACAGGAATTGAAACTGCACGCCGTGGTAGTGCGGGATGCTGACCACCTTGGGGTCGCATTTGCCGAGCAGGCGGATCACATGGGCCTGCACCGCGCCGCCGGTGGCTTTTTCAGTGTGCAGGTCGCGGTAGGCCGCGTAAGTGCGCAAACCGGTTTTAAAAGCGGCGTCCTTGAGGTGGCTGGCCACGAAGGTCTGCGGCTTCCAGTTGATCTTGGGCGGCTTGCCCGGCTTGGGCGCAGCCTTCTTTGCAGGCGCTGCTTTCTTGGCAGGCGCTGCTTTCTTCGCGGGCGCGGCCTTTTTAGCAGGAGCTACTTTCTTGACGGGAGCTGCCTTCACGGCCGCGGCGCTCTTTTTTGCGGCGGGTTTAGCCGCGGATTTAGGCGCGGGTTTGCTGACAGCGGTGGTTTTTCGGGTGGCCATGGCTGGGTTCTCCGGGCGTTGCAGGTTGAGGGTCAGGCCGAGCCCTGGGGGCGCAGCTCGATCAGATCGGGACAGCAATTGGGCTCTGCGCTCAGGGCATAAACCACCGCCTGCGCCACTTCGTCGGCCGTCAAGGCTTTGAATTTGCGGTTGGCCACCGAGGCCAGCACATCGGGGTGGGTGCTGGCAGCGCGGATGTCGGTATCGACCATGCCTGGGGCCACCTCGGTGACCTTGATGCCCTGGCTTTGCAGCTCAATGCGAAAGGAGCGGGCCAGCGCCGACAGGGCGTGCTTGGTGGCGCTGTAGACCGAGGCGAGGCGGTAGACCTCGCGGGCGGCAATCGAGGACATGAACACGATGTGGCCGCGCTTTTTTTGCACCATGGCCCGCGCGATCACCTGCGTCACCCGCAGCGCAGCCAACACATTGGTCTGAAACATCCAGGCGCTGTCTTCAGGGGTGAGGTCGAGGATGGGCGCGTAGCGCAGCACGCCAGCGTTGTTGACGAAAGCATCCAGGGTCGGCGCCAGCGCCTCAATCTGGCCGATGAAGGCCTCGTCGTTGAGGTCGCCAGCCAGGGTGCGGACCTGGCCCGCAGGCAGCGCAGCGGCCAAGGCATCGAGCGCGTCCTGACGGCGGCCCAGCGCAATGATGTGTGCGCCCTGCGCGGCCAGCTGCATCGCGCAGGCGCGGCCTATGCCGGCCGAAGCGCCAGTAATAAGAATGGTCTTGCCTTGCAGTCCCATGGCAACTCCTTGCGGTTCAGCGGCCCTTGAACTCGGGCGGGCGTTTTTCGGCAAAGGCACGTCGGCCTTCCACATAGTCCTGGCTGGCAAAGCAGTCGGCCACGGCAGCGTCGACGATCGACGCATCGGGCTGATCGGCGTGGCGCATTTCGATCATGGCCAGCTTGGCCGCGCGTATGGTCAGGGGCGCATTGCCGGCAATGAGCTGAGCGGTCTGTGCGACATGGGCAAAGACATCCTCGTGCACCGACTGCACGATGCCGAGCTTTTGCGCTGGCTCGGCGTTGTAGATGGTGGCGGTGAAAAACGCTTCGGCGGTGTTCATGGCACCGAGCGCGCCGACCAGCGACTTCATGCTGCGCCAAGCGTAGCCCAGGCCCAGGCGAGCGGCCGGCATGCGAAAGCGTGAGCCGGGGCTGCAATAGCGCAGGTCGCAGCTGAGCGCCAAGCCCAAACCACCGCCAAAGCAGATGCCGCTGATGGCGGCGATCACTGGGCGTGGGAAGGTGGCCAGTGCGCTTTGCGCCTGGTCTACCGCTCGGTCATAGGCGGCAATGGCCTCAGCGCCGCTGCGCTGCTTTTCGAATTCGGAGATGTCGGCGCCCGAGACAAAGGCCATTTCGCCCTGGCCGCGCAGCACCACCACGCGCACCGCTTCATCCTCGCGCAGGCGGCCGAGCAAGGTGCCGAGCTCGACCCACATGCCCAAGGTCATGGCGTTGTACTTGGCCTCATTGGCCAGCACGATGGTGGCCACATGGCCATCGATGCTGTGAAGTACTTGTGCCATGCTCAAACCACCTCTTGGCTGTGAAACTGTTCGATTTCAGAATCCGAATAGCCGGCTTCGCGCAAGACCTCGTCGGTGTGCTCGCCCCAGTTGGGCGCCGGCGCCACCACCCGCCCAGGGGTGCGCTCCAAGGTGACCGGCGGCGTGATGTAGAGCATCTCTTTGCCGAAGCTGGTGGTCAAGGGGGCTGTCACCTGCAAGTGTTGCACCTGCGGGTCTTCCATCATCTGCGGCACGGTGTAGACCGGACCGGCCGGCACGCCGGCTGCGTTCAGGCTGTCGATCCAGTGCGCCACGCTGTGGGGGCGAAAGATCTCGGCCAGCTCCGCATTGAGACGGGCGCGGTTTTTCACCCGCAGCGGCTCGTCCAGGAACTCGGGGTCGCTCAGCCACTCGGTCTTGCCCAGCAAATGGCACATGCGCTGCCAACTGCCCTCGCCCGAGGCACCCAGGTTAAAGCTGCCGTCGCTGCCCTCGAACAGACCCATGGGGCTGCTGGTCGGGTGGTCGTTGCCGACCTGCACCGGCAGGTCGCCGTCATTGATGCAGCGCGCCACCTGAAAGTCCATCATCGCAATTTGCGAATGCAGCAGCGAGGCATGCACCCACTGGCCTTTGCCTGAGACCTCGCGTTCGAGCAGCGCGGTCAGAATGCCTAGGGCGCAATACAGCCCTGCACTCATATCGGCCACCGCCAGGCCGGCGCGCACCGGCCCGCCACCGGGGTGACCGGTCACCGACATCAGCCCGCCCATGCCTTGAATGATCTGGTCAAAGCCCGGCCGCTTGGCATAAGGCCCGTCCTGGCCGAAGCCCGAGATACTGGCCAGCACCAGGCGCGGGTTCACCTTGGCCAGCGTCTCATAGTCCAGGCCCAGCTTGGCCTTGACGTCGGGGCGCCAGTTTTCAATCAGCACATCAGCGTCTTTGACCAGGCGCATCAGCACCTCATAAGCGCCGGGCTTTTTGAGATTGAGCGTCATCGAACGCTTGTTGCGGTTGATGTTTTGAAAGTCGCCGCCTTTGCGGTTGGCGGCAAACATGGCCTCGTTAGGGTCGACGCCCGGCGGCGGCTCGATGCGGATCACATCGGCGCCAAAGTCGGTGAGCATGCGCACGCAGTTCGGGCCAGCGCGCACCCGCGAGAGGTCGAGCACGCGAAACCGTGCGAGCGCCTGCGAGGCTTGTATTTTGGGCATTCAGTTCTCCGTGGCCAGCAGGTGCCAGCCGGGCTTGAAACCGGCGCTGCCAAAGCGCCGCTCCTGCAGCTGCGCGGCAAGCGCCAGCAGCTCGTGCTCATGAAAGGGCCGGCCGACCAGCTGCACGCTGATGGGCAGACCCCGGCTGTCTTTAGCGATCGGCAGCACCAGGGCCGGCAGGCCCAGGTAATTGATGAAGCCCATGCAGCGGTGCAGGGCCAGCAGCTCGCGCACCACAAAGCCGCTTTGGCCCGGATGAACCGTCTGCCAGTCGGGCACGGGGTGAGGCAGGGCTGGCATGAGCAGCACGCTGCCGGCCGGCAAATGGCTTAGACAAAACCGGCGCAGCTCGGCGCAGCGCACCGCCAGCGCGCCTGGCAGCCACGCCGGCGGCATGAGCAGCCCCGGCAAGGCCAGGGCTTGTACGGGAGCACTGAGCCGATCAGCCAGCAGCGCCTCGCGCTGCAGGCGGGCCACCTCGCCGTGCAGCACCACAGCGGCCAGGCTGCTCAGATGCTGGTGATCGGCCTGCAGGTCCACCGCCTGCGCACCCAGTTCGGCAGACAGCTCGCCCAGCGCGCGGGCCACTTCAGCGTGGAGCCAGTCGCCCGGGATCCAGGCGCGCAACTGCGGCGCGGTGTTCGGGCTCGGCTTGAGCGTGGGCGCCAGGGGCTTGAGCAGTTCGACCGCGTCAGCCACCGTGCGTGCCAGCACGCCAATGGTGTCCAGCGAGGGCGCCAGCGGGCTCAAGCCCTGGGTGGGGATCAGCCCCTGCGTGGCTTTAAGGCCGATCAGGCCGCAGGTGGCCGCCGGGATGCGGACCGAACCGGCGGTGTCTGTGCCCAGCGCGCCATAGGCCAGCCCGCCAGCCACCGCGACCGCGCTGCCGCTCGAAGAGCCACCGACCACGGCCTCAGGGTGCAGCGGGTTGATGCAGCGCTCAAAGTGCGCATTGGCCGAGGTCGCACCACAAGCATGCTCGGCCATGACGAGAGCGCCCAGATGGCCGGCGCCGGCCTGGCGCAACTGCTCGATCGCCCAGGCGGCCGGGCGCCCCGGGTCGCTGCGGCTCGGGCCTGCGCCGCAGCCAGGGCTGCGGTCCCAGGTGTCAAAGTTGTCTTTGTGGGCCAGGCCTATGCCGGCCAGCGGCCCGGTGCTTGCGGCCTGCGCCAGCTGGCCCTCCAGGGGCTCACTGAGGCAGTGCCAGCGCGCGTCCAGGGATGCGCGCCGCTCGCGCTGCAGTTGCCAGGCCTGCGCCGCAGGCAACTCGCCACCGGCGATGGCGCGCTGCAGCTCGGTCAGGGTGGCGGGCAGGCTCATGGCGGCTTCAGGCCAGGTCGCGCAAACAGGCGTCGAAGTCCTGCACGGGAATGTCGGCACCGGCGGCAAGCCCCGCGGTGGCCACCGCCATCCGGGCCGACGGCTCCAACCTACGCAGGTGCCTGAGCTGGCGCTGTACTTCGGCCGGATCCACCGGGCCGGCCCGCAGCGCCAGGCCGCGCTCGACCCCAACGCTCAGGTCGTCGGGGTCAGGCTGGGTGTGAGGAACTGAGTGCATACGCGGGCGATTTATAAATATAAATATAGCCCGATTCCTTATATTGCACAATTCAAGGGTAATTATGGAAAAGGCCAAGCCCAACTTCGTCAAAGCCAGCGAGCAGATCCGCACCGCACTGGAGGCGGCCATCCGCGACGGCACTTTGCTGCCCGGCGACGCTGTGGACGAGGCCGAATGGGCCAGCCGACACGGCGTGTCGCGTACGCCGGTGCGCGAAGCCCTGATACAGCTACAGGCCCAGGGCTGGGTCAGCAGCCTGCCGCGTGGCGGCATGGTGGTGGCCAAAATGGATCTGCGCCAACTGCTGGCGCTGTGGGAGTTGCTGGCCGAGCTCGAAGGCGTGGCCGCCCGCCTGGCCTGCCAGCGCATGACGCCCGAGGAGCTGGCCCAGTTGCAGGCCTGCCACCGGGGCAGCGAGGCGGTGATGCAGGCCGAAGACCTGGCCGGCTGGCAGGTCTACAACCTGCGCTTTCATGAAATCATTTATGGCGCCACCCGCAACCCCTATTTGCGCCAAGAGGTGCTGCGCATCCGCTCCCGCACCGGCTTTTACCGTCGCCACGCCTTCGGCGCGCTCGGGCGGGTGAAGGCCTCCTTTGACCAGCACAGCGACATCGTGCGCGCCTTCGAGCAGGCCGACCCACAAGCTGCGGTGAACGCCATGATCGGCCACATGCGCCCCGACCAGGGCGGCGGCTCGATCACCGACTTCGTGGCCAAGCTGCCGCCGGAGTTGCTAGCGCCCTGAGCGCCGCCCATCGCGGGTACAAAAAAGCCCGCCGAGGCGGGCTTGCTGACTTAGGCGCTGACGGCTTATTTCTTAGGCGCTTCCGGCTTAGCCTCGGCCTTGGCTGCTGCGGCTGCCGCAGGCTTGGCATCGGCTTTGGCGCCGGCCGCTGCAACTGCCGCTGTGGCGGGTTTGGCGTCGGCTTTGGTATCCGCTTTGGTATCCGCTTTGGCGGCCGGCTTTGCATCTGCCTTGGCTTCAGGCTTGGCAGCCGCTTTGGCATCTTTGGCCGTTGGCTTGAAGCTGGCGCCGCCGACGGTCAGGCCTTCGGCCGACAGTTTGGCCGCGCTGGCCTCGCCAAAGCCATTGACGCGGGAAATGAAGTCCTGCCAGCTCTTGAACTCGCCCTTCTTGCGTTCTTCAACGATGAGCTTGCTTTTGGCCGGGCCTATGCCCTTGATGGTTTCGAGCTCGGCGGGCGAGCCCTTGTTGATGTCGACGGCGGCGAAAGCGGCCATCAGCGACATGGCCGCGAAAAAGGCAAAAATTTTCTTGAACATGAAAGACTCCTGTGTAGACGAGAGACGGTGAAAGAAGTGACCGAGCCTGACATCCGTGCTTGGGTGCCTGGGCTCACCGACTCAACGGCATAGGGCGAAGCCAGGTTGACCGGCTAACTTTAATTGACCTTCTTGCCAGCGCAGCCGAGCGCTCAGGCCCGCGCGGGGCAGGGTTTGAACGCCTCAGAGAGCCCGTACTAGGCTCCCTGAGACCTTGGCACATCAAGTCAAGGCAAGTGTGGTCCACTTGAGGAATCTGGCGCCGTTGGCGCAACACCGGCTCTAAGGGAAGCCGGCCACAAAAACACTTTTTGAACATCCCAGGATCACACCATGCGCGCCGTAGGATTTTTTGAGTTCGGTGGGCCCGAAGTTTTGCAGCTCATGGACCTGCCCGAGGGCCTGCCCGGCGCCGGCCATGTGCGGGTGCGCGTGCATGCCGCCACGGTCAACCCCACCGACACCTTTCTGCGCAATGGTTCGCGCGCCCAGGCCTTGCTCGGCATACAGCCGCCCCATGTGCCGGGCATGGATGTGGCGGGCGTGATCGATGCGATAGGTCCCAACACCCAGACCGATTTGGCCATAGGCGACGCGGTGATGGCCATGGTGGACAACCAGGGCAGCCATGGGGGCTACAGGGAAAGCATCGTCTTGCCGGCCGATGCGGTGGCGCCCATACCCGAAGGCGTCTCCATGGTGCATGCCGCCACCTTGCCGATGAACGGGCTGACCGCTCGCCAAACGCTCGACGCGTTGGCCTTGCAGACGGGGCAGACTCTGGCGGTCACCGGAGCCGCCGGCTGCTTCGGGGGCTATGTGATACAGCTGGCCAAGCAAGCCGGCCTGCGCGTCATTGCCGACGCCGCGCCAGGCGATGAGGCCCTGGTACGCTCATTCGGTGCCGATATCGTGGTGCCGCGGGGCGATGACATCGCAGCCCAAATCCGCAAGGTCGTGCCCCAGGGCGTAGATGGACTGGCCGATGGCTCGTATCAAAGAGACTTGGCCATCGGCGCGGTGCGCGATGGCGGCGGATTTGCTGCGGTGCGTGGCTGGTCCATGCAAGAGCGCGGCGTTGCCTGCCACGTCATCAGCGTGCGCCGTTACAACCATCGGGCAGATTTGCTGCGCCAATTGCGCCAAGACGTGCACAGCGGGGTGATCACCTTGCGCGTGGCCGCCACCTATGCACCCGAGCAAGCCAGTGAGGCGCATCGCCGACTCGAAGCGGGCGGTACCCGCGGCCGCTTGGTGATCGTTTTTTAGGCCGAGCCGCAGCGCTCACTGGCGCGGTAGCTGAGCCCGTTCAGTGGCCCTTTGCACCGCCTGGCGCAGCCACTGGTGGCTGCTGCGCAGTTGGTTGCGGCGGTGCCAGAGTGCATCGACATGCACCGCGGGCACCTCGAAGGGCAGCGGCATGAGTACCAGCTCGTCAGCGATGCCGGTCACCCGCACAAAGTGGCGCGGCAGCACGGTCAGCAAATTCGAGTGGGCCACCACCCTGCCGGCGGTGAAGAACTGATTGACTGTCAGCACCACCTGCCTGCGTCGGCCCAGGGCGGCCAGGGCTTCGTCGATGAAGCCATAAGCCCGGCCTGAAAAGCTCACCAGCATATGACGGGCCTCGCAATAAGTGTCTAGCGAAAGGGGCTGCTCGGCCAGGGGATGGCCCTGGCGCGCCACACACACATACTGCCCGTCGTAAAGACGCTGGTGGGCAAAGGGCAGGGGTTCATCGCCCTGGCTGTGGGCGGTCATGTCGGCCAGCACCGAGGGAAAGAATCCGACCGCCAGATCGCAGGCCTGCTCGTCGAGCAAGACCCGCGGATCGCGGGTCGTCAGCGGCACCACCCGCAAGGTGACTCCTGGGGCTTCGGTCTCCAAAATCTCGACCAGCCCGGGCATGAGTTCGGCGGCGGTGGCGTCGGCCATGGCCAGGATAAAGGTGGTTTTGGCCTGCGCCGGCACGAATTCATTGGGCACCAGTGAGAGCTCAAGCTGCTCCAGCGCCTGCCGGACCGCCGGCCAGATGGCGCGGGCCCGGGGCGTGGGGGCCATGCCCTGGCCGCTGCGCTGCACCAGCTCGTCGCCCAAGGTCTCGCGCAATCGACGCAGCGCATTGCTGACCGCCGGTTGGGTCAGGTTCAGGTTGCGGGCCGCGCGGGTCAGGCTGCGCTCGGCCATCACCTCGTCAAAAACACGCAGTAGATTCAGGTCCAGGGTGCGAAAGTTCGTGCTCATGGCAGTGTGCTGAGGATGGTAGGATCCAAATAATCACCATTGTGAATAGTTTAGATCATAAAGATAAAGTTGGACGATACTAGGTTTTACCCTAATATTCGCTCCATCGCTGGCTACAGTGCCAGTTTTTTTGGAGTATGACCATGACCCGTTTTGTTGTTTCTGCCTACCCAACCGCACACCCCGGTGTCGCCCGCCTGGAGGCGGCGGCAGAGGGCTGGAGCGAACTGCGTCGCCGCCTGTCCGGCGGCCGTGGACTGGCCACAGGCCTGCTGGCCGGCTTGGCAGCCGCCGTTCTGGTGGTCGCCTACCAGGTGATGGACAGCCTGGCCGAAGGCCATCTGCTGGTGATCTGGATGGGCGTCTGGCTGGCCGGCTTTGCGGCTCTGGGCCTGCTCGCTGCGCCGTCCCGTCAGTTGGCTGCCTTGCTCAGCCGCTCCGTCCAGGGCCGTCCGCAGCGCTTGGCCGAGCAAAGGGCTGACGCACAGCTGTGGGCGGTGGCACGTCAAGACCCGCGCTTGATGAGCGAGCTGACGATCACCGCTCAGCGCGATCTTGACCTGAGCGCATCGGGCCGCTGAGCGCACAGCAGCTGGCTGGCTGACGCCAGCCATGAACGAAAAAAGCCACCTTATGGGTGGCTTTTTTCATACTGCTGCGCCCTCGCTCGGGCAGGCAGCGCTGGCTGGCAACTCAGGCGGCCAGCCGCTTTTCGATGGCCGTGCGGGTGTCTTCCAGCTCCTGAGGCAGGTGGTGCTTGAGCTGCTGGAACAACTCGGCATGCAGCGCCATTTCCTTGACCCAGGCCGCCTGGTCGATGCTGGTGACCTGATTGAAGTCGCCGGCGGTGAAGTTCAGGCCGGTCCAGTTGAGGTCTTCATAGCGTGGGGTGATGCCCATCACGCCTTCGCTGCCCTGGCCCTGGCCTTCGATGCGGTCGATCATCCACTTGAGCACCCGCATGTTTTCGCCATAGCCGGGCCAGACAAACTTGCCATCCTCGCCCTTGCGGAACCAGTTGGTGGTGTAGATCTTGGGCAGCTTGGCACCGGCGGCGCCGAGTTTCTTGCCCAGGTCCAGCCAGTGCTGGAAATAGTCGCTCATGTTGTAGCCGGCAAAGGGCAGCATGGCAAACGGGTCACGGCGCACCACGCCCTGCTGGCCAGCAGCGGCTGCGGTGGTTTCCGAACCCATGGTGGCAGCCATGTAAATGCCTTCGACCCAGTTGCGTGCTTCGCTGACCAAGGGCACCGTGGTCGAGCGGCGACCGCCGAAGATGAAGGCGTCGATCGGCACGCCGGCCGGATCGTCCCAGGCCGCGTCCAGGGCCGGGTTGTTGATGGCCGAGACGGTAAAGCGCGCGTTGGGATGGGCCGCCTTGGCGCCGGTCTCCTTGGCGATTTGGGGGGTCCAGTCCTTGCCCTGCCAGTCGATCAGGTGATCGGGCAGCGTGCCGCTGTCTTTTTCCATGCCCTCCCACCAAACGTCGCCGTCATCGGTCAGCGCCACGTTGGTGAAGATCACGTTCTTGTCGAGCGTGGCCATGCAGTTGGGGTTGGTGTGGTAGTTGGTGCCCGGTGCGACGCCAAAATAGCCGGCCTCCGGGTTAATCGCGCGCAGCCGGCCGTCGGCTGAGGGCTTGATCCAGGCGATGTCGTCACCGATGGTGGTGACCTTCCAGCCCTCGAAGCCCTTGGGCGGCACCAGCATGGAAAAGTTGGTCTTGCCGCAGGCACTGGGGAAGGCGCCAGCCACGTGGTACTTCTTGCCCTCGGGGCTGGTCACGCCCAGGATCAGCATGTGCTCGGCCAGCCAGCCCTGGTCGTGGCCCATGATGGAGGCGATGCGCAGCGCAAAGCACTTCTTGCCCAGCAGCGCGTTGCCGCCATAGCCCGAGCCGTAGGACCAGATTTCGCGGGTCTCGGGGTAGTGCACGATGTACTTGGTCTTGTTGCAAGGCCAGGACACATCCTTCTGACCGGCCTGCAGCGGCGCGCCCACGGTATGCACGCAAGGCACGAAGGTGCCTTCAGCGCCCAGCACGTCATACACAGCGCGGCCCATGCGGGTCATGATCTTCATGTTGACGGCCACATAGGGGCTGTCGGACAGCTCGATCCCGATGTGCGCAATGGGCGAGCCCAGCGGGCCCATGGAAAACGGCACCACATACAGGGTGCGGCCCTTCATGCAGCCGTCAAACAGGGGGGCCAAGGTGGCACGCATCTCGGCAGGGGCGACCCAGTTGTTGGTCGGGCCGGCGTCTTCCTTCTTCTGCGAACAAATGAAGGTGCGGTCTTCCACGCGGGCCACATCGGTGGGATCAGACCAAGCCAGGTAGCTGCCGGGGCGCTTGGCCGGGTTGAGCTTTTTGAAAGTACCGGCATCGACCAATTGCTGGCAGAGGCGGTCGTACTCTTCCTGGCTGCCGTCGCACCAGTGGATGCGCGCGGGCTTGCAGATGGCGGCGATCTCGGCGACCCAGGCGATCAGCTTGGCGTGTTTGACAAAGGCTGGGACCTGGAGGTCCAGGCCTTGCATGGCGGGTTGGTTCATGGGAGGGCTCCAAAGTTAAAAGCGTGATCTCGACGGCCGCCAGGCTGTGGCGGGCGGCTGTCGACATGACGCTGCGGCTGGGGAAGGTGTTATGGCTTCTGGCTGGTCTTGGCGCGCAGGGCGGCCACGGTGGCCGGTTTGCGCGGGGAAGGCCCGAATTCTATGGACTCGCCCGAAAACGCGCTGCCAGTGGGGCTCAAACTTTATGCAAACCATGCATGACGTTATGCGCGGACTGATCATCCGGGGAAACCCCGGGGCCTAAAGCTGCATAGTCAACTATGCTAACGCCCTCTTCTGCTGACTTGGCTCAAGCGGAAAGCTTTCTCAGGTTCGGCGGAGCGCACGATGTCACTGGTCGATACCCATATCCATGTTTTTGTACGGGGCCTGCCCCTGGCGCCGGTGCGTCGCTATGTGCCCGACTACGACGCCACCTACGAGAACTACCAAGAGCCGATGCGCGCCAGCGGCGTCACCCATGCGGTGATCGTGCAGCCTAGCTTTTTAGGCACCGACAACAGCTATATGTGCAGCGTGCTGCGCCAGCACCGGCAAAACCTGCGCGGCATTGCGGTGGTCGACCCGGCCATCTCCGAGGCCGAGCTTGAAGCGCTGGCCGCCGACGGCGTGGTCGGTCTGCGCCTGAACCTCGACGGCTTGCCCCTGCCGCAGTTTGACCAAGGGCCCTGGCCAGACCTCATGGCCTGGCTGCGCCAGCAGCGCTGGCAGGTCGAGATCCACCGCGAGGCGCGCGACCTGCCCGAATTGCTCGAGCCGCTGCTGGCCGCCGGCCTGGATGTGGTGGTCGATCATTTCGGCCGACCCGACGACGATCTGGGCGCCGATGACCCGGGCTTTCGGGCCCTGCTCCGGTACGGCGCCACGGGCCGGCTGTGGGCCAAGCTGTCGGGCGCCTACCGCAACGGCAGCGAAGGCCGCGGCTTTGCGGCGGCGCCGCGGCAGGCCGAGCTGCTGCTCGAACACCTGGGGCCTGAGCGCCTGGTCTGGGGCAGCGACTGGCCGCACACCCGCCACGAGTCCTACATCAGCGTGGAGCGCATGCGCCGCTGCCTGGACGAGTGGGTGATTGACGACGCGACGCGCGAACGCATCATGGGCGCCAACGCCCTCGAACTGTTTCGCTTCTGAAAGCCATCATGCAAGACCAGCCCTTTGACACCCTGCGCGCCTTGATGGTCAAGGGCCAACAGGTCGGCCACTTCCACAGCCTGCCTGCGCTGGAGCAGGCCGGCCTGGGGACGCTATCGCGCCTGCCCGTCTCGCTGCGCATCATGCTCGAGTCGCTGCTGCGCCACCTGGACGGGGAGCGGGTGCAGGAGCGCCATGTGCGCGAGCTGGCCGGCTGGCAGCCCAAGGCGCAGCGCAGCCACGAGATCCCCTTTGTGGTGGCACGCATCATCGCCCCCGACGCCTCGGGCATTCCGCTGCTGGCAGACTTGGCCGCCATGCGCGAGGTGGCGCGCCATCAAGGCGTGAGCGCTCAAGCCATCGAGCCGCTGGTGGATGTCGATCTGATCGTGGACCATTCCATCATCGTCGACCATGCCGGCCGCGCCGACGCGCTGCAGCTGAACATGCGCGAGGAATTTCGGCGCAACGAGGAACGCTACCGCTTCCTCAAATGGGCAGCGCAGGCCTTTGATGCGGTCAAGATCGTGCCGCCCGGCGTGGGCATCATCCACCAGGTCAACATTGAAAAACTCACCTGCGGCTGGCGCCAGAGCGAAGGCCTGATCTTTCCAGATTCGATGGTCGGGCCCGACAGCCACACCTGCATGGCCAACGGCATCGGCGTGCTGGGCTGGGGCGTGGGCGGCATCGAGGCCGAAGCGGCCATGCTGGGCCAGCCGGTCTATCTCTTGACCCCCGATGTGGTGGGCGTCGAGCTGCGCGGTCAATTGCCGCCGGGCGCCACCGCCACCGATCTGGTGCTGACCGTCGCCGAGACGCTGCGCCGCCACAAGGTGGTGGGCAAGTTCGTGGAATTCTTCGGCGAGGGCGCGGCCAGCCTGGCGGCCACCGACCGCGCCACGGTCGCCAATATGGCGCCCGAGTACGGCCCGACCGCCGCTTACTTTCCGGTCGACGTGGCGACGCTGGCCTACCTCAAGACGGTGGGGCGCAGCGAGCATGAACTGGATGTACTGCGCGCCTACTATGAGGCCCAGGGTGCCTTTGGCATGCCCCGCGCGGGCGACATTGATTACAGCGAGGTGGTGGTCATCGATCTGCAGGCGATCGTGCCCAGCGTGGCCGGACCGCACCGCCCGCAGGACCGGCTCGACCAGTCAGAGTTGCCGCAGCGCTGGCGCCAGTGGCTGGGCGCGCTGCGGCCAGCCGACGCGCCGCAGGCCCAAGCAGCCGAGCCGCCCAAGCTGCGCGATGGCGACATCGTGATTGCCGCCATCACCTCCTGCTCCAACACCTCCAACCCCGGCGTCATGCTGGCCGCCGGACTGCTGGCCAAAAAGGCGGCCGAGCGTGGCCTGCGGGTGCCCGATCACGTCAAGACCTCGCTGACCCCGGGCTCGCGGGTGGTGGCGGTCTATCTGGATAAGGCGGGCCTGCAGCCCTACCTGGACCAGCTGGGCTTTCAGGTGGCCGGCTTTGGCTGCGCCACCTGCATGGGCAATTCCGGCCCGCTGGCGCCTTGGGTGGAAGAGGCGATCGCGCAGAACCGTCTGGTGGTGGCCTCGGTGCTGTCGGGCAACCGCAATTTCGAGGCTCGTATTCATCAGGCGATCAAGGCCAACTATTTGATGAGCCCGCCGCTGGTGGTCGCCTATGCGCTGGCCGGCCGCATCGACATTGACATGGCCAGGGAGCCCCTGGGCCTGGACGCCCAGGGCGCACCCGTCTTCCTGCGCGATCTGTGGCCGACGCCGCAGGAGCTAGCGCAGGTGCTGCCCCATGCGCAGAAGCCCGAACATTTTCACGGCGTCTATGACGAGATGGCGCGCAGCAGCGAACTGTGGAACGAGCTGCAAGCCCCCGTGGGGGAGACCTACAGCTGGCAGGCGCAATCGAGCTATCTGCGCGAGCCGCCGTTTTTTCGCAACTTCTCGATCGAGCCCCCAGCGCTGGCACCCATCCAACAGGCGCGGGCCCTGGCGCTCTTGGGCGACTCGGTCACCACCGACCACATCAGCCCGGGCGGCGAGATCGGGGCCGACTCCGACGCCGGCCGCTTCCTGGCCACGCTGGGCGTCAAGCCACGCGACTTCAACAGCTATATCGCCCGCCGCGCGCATGACGGCGTGATGATGCGGGGCACCTTTGCGAGTGTGCGCCTGAAAAATCTGATGCTGCCCGGCGTCGAAGGCGGCGTGACGCTGCACCAGCCCAGTGGCCAGCGCATGAGCATCCACGATGCGGCCGTGGCCTACCAGCGCGAGGGCGTGCCCAGCATCGTGATTGCCGGTGAGGAATACGGCACAGGCTCCAGCCGCGACTGGGCCGCCAAAGGCCCGAAGCTGCTGGGCGTGCGGGCGGTGATCGCGCGCAGCTTTGAGCGCATACACCGCAGCAACCTGATCGGCATGGGCATCCTGCCCTGCCAGTTTCAGGGCCAGGACAGCCTGCAGTCGCTGCAGCTCGACGGCAGCGAAAGCTTTGACATCGTGGGCCTGGAAAACGGTGTGCGGGCCCAGCAAAACATCGAGCTGCGCATCACGCGCACGGGTGGCAGCCAGCAATCGGTCACGCTGCTGGCCCGGGTCGACACACCCATTGAGGAGCGCTACCTGCAGCATGGCGGCATCCTTCCCTTTGTGCTGCGCAAGCTGATCCACAGCAGTCAGGCCGCCCATGTCTGAGTCCAGCCAAACCCTCGAAGTCTGCCGCTACATTGCCGGCACCCGCCAGCGCAGCTACCCGGCCGATGTGCTGGACGAGGCCCGCAAATGCCTGCTCGACTGGACGGCGGTATGCGTGGGCGCCTATGACGCCCCGGAGGCGGCCCGCCTCAACCAGGTGCTGCGCGCTTGGCGCAGCACGGGCCAGGCGCGGATGCTCTGGGGCGGCCAGAGCAGCGCGGCGGTGACCGCGCTGATCAACGGCAGCCTGTCGCACTGCCTGGACTATGACGACACGCATATTCCTTCGGTGATCCATGTCAGCGGTCCGCTGTGGGCCGCCTTGCTGGCCGTCGGCACCGACCGTGGCTGCGAGCAGGCGCTCATGCTGCGCGCCTTCGTGACTGGCTTTGAGGTGGCCGCACGCATCGGCGATCAGGGGGTGGGCATACGGCTGAACAACAGCGGCTGGCACTCAACGTCCACCCTGGGGCGCCTGGCAGTGGCGGCCGGCGTGGCGGTACTGCTCGATCTGGACGAGGCGCAGACCGCCCACGCGCTCGGCCTGGCCGCCACCCAAGCCAGTGGCCTGACGGCATCCTTTGGCACCATGGCCAAGCCTCTGCATGCGGGCAAGACCGCGATGGACGGCATTTTGGCCGCCGAGTTGGCACAGGCCGGCTTTGAAGGCGCCACCGGCGTGCTCGACGCCCACAGCCCCTTGCTGCGCACGCTCTTGCAGGACCCTGAGTTGGTGCTGCGCATGGCGCCCTTTGACGCGGTCTGGGAAATCAGCCGCAACAGCTTCAAGCCTTATGCCGCCTGTCAGCTCACCCACGGCGCGATCGACGCTGCGCGGCAGGCGCGCTCCAAGGTGGCCGGCCGGGCGATTGCCCGTATGCGGGTGGACGTCAATCCGCTGGCCATCAAGATCGCCAATATCCGCAAAGCCAGCACGCCGACCGAGGGTCGGTTTTCCATGGCTTACTGTGTGGCCCTGGGCCTGCAGGGCCATGCGGTGACGCTGCAAGACTTTTTGCCCGCGCGTCTGCAAGACAGCGAGTTGCAAGAGCTGGCCGATCGGCTGGAGTCGGTGGGCGACGAGACGGTCAGCCGCACCGCCGCGCGCCTGCACATTGAACTGCAAGACGGCAGCCAGATTACCGAGTGGGTCGAGCATGCTTTTGGCAGCATCGGCAATCCGCTGGGCTGGCCCGAGCTTGAGACCAAGTTCATGGCCCTGGTCGAACCCGTCACCGGCTGCGCGGCCGAGTTGCAGCAATACCTTCGCGCCTTCGGTGCCGGCCCGTCGGCAGCGCATATGTTTGATCTGACCGTGCCACGGACAGGCCCACCAGCCTGAGCCGCCCCCTTTTTTTGAACCAAGGACCCCCGCCATGACACAGCCTCCTCGCATCACATCGCCAGCTCGCCGCCGCCTGGCCGCACAGATCGCCAGCCTGGGCGCAGCCAGCTTGCTACCCGCCGCCTGGGCACAGTCCGGTCCCTATCCCAACCGGGTGGTGAAAATCATGCTCGGCTATGCGCCCGGCGGCAGCGCCGACATCATGGCGCGGCTGATCTGTGAATACCTCAGCAACAGCCTCAAGCAGTCCTTTGTGGTGGAAAACCGACCGGGCGCGAGCGGCAATATCGCGGTGCAGACGGTGGCGCGCGCGCCGGCCGACGGTTACACCCTGCTGTTTGGCAACCCGGCCGAGATGGTGGTCAACAAGATCCTCACAAAAGACTTGGGCTTTGACCCCGACGCCGATTTCGTGCCGGTGGTGCAGGTCTTCAACATCCCCCTGGGGCTGGTGGTGCCGGCCAAGTCGCCCTACAAAAACCTGGGCGAGCTGGTCGAAGACGCCCGCCGCCAGCCCAAGAAGGTCACCTTCGCCTCGGCCGGCGGCGGCAGCCCGGGCCATCTGGCCGGCGAGGCGCTGGCGCTCAAGACCAAAGCGCCTATGACCCATGTGCCCTACAAGGGCGCAGCACCGGCGCTGGTCGACGTGATCGGCGGCCATGTGGACTGCTATTTCTCCGGCCTGACCCCGGTGGCGCAGCACATCAAGTCGGGCGCAGTGCGGCTGCTGGCCCTGTCCTCGGCGCAGCGCTCCAGCCTGTTTCCCGATACGCCCACGGTAGCTGAAACCCTGGTCCCCGGCTTTGACTTCACGCTCTGGGGTGGGCTGTTTGCCGTCACCAAAACACCGCCGGAAATCGTGCGCCTGCTCAATGCCGAGGCCAATCAGGCTTATGCAAGGCCCGACTTTCAGGCTCGCATTCAGCGCGAGCAGTCGGATGTGATCCGCAACACGCCCGAGCAATTTGGTGCTTACATCAGGTCGCAGAGCGAAAAGTATCGCCAGATCATCAAGGACATCGGCTACACCGGATGAACCGAGCAGCACCGATGGACAAGCGCGGGCTGCAACGTGGCATCGCCGCCTGCTATATGCGCGGCGGCACCAGCAAGGGGGTGTTCTTCCTCGCTGAGGACCTGCCTGCCGATCCCGCGCTGCGAGACCGCTTGCTGCTGCGGGTGATCGGCAGTCCCGACGCCTACGGCAAGCAGATCGACGGCATGGGCGCGGCCACCTCCAGCACCAGTAAGGTGGTGCTCATCGCACGCTCGAGCCGGCCCGACTGCGATGTGGACTACCTGTTCGGCCAGGTCGCCATCGGCGAGCCGGTGATCGACTGGTCGGGCAACTGCGGCAACCTGACGGCCGCGGTGGGTCCGTTTGCGATCCATCGCGGCCTGCTGCCTGTGCGCGGCCAGGGTGTGCAGCCGGTGCGCATCTGGCAGGCCAATATCGGCAAGCGCATCGTCTGCCATGTGCCGGTGCGCGGCGGCTTGGTGCTCGAAGACGGCGACTTCGAGCTCGACGGCGTGACCTTTCCTGCCGCTGAAATCCCGATCGACTTCATCGACCCGGCCGGCGGCGACGAGATGGCGCTGCTGCCCACCGGCCGCGAGGTCGATGTGTTGCAGGTGCCAGGCCTGGGCGATGTGCCAGCCACCCTGATCACCGCCGGCAATCCGACGGTGGTGATCCGCGCCGCCAGCCTGGGCCTGCACGGCAGCGAGATGCCGGCCGACTTCAACCGCGACGCGGCCTTGCTGGCGCGCTGTGAGGCCATACGCGCCTGTGGCGCAGTGGCCATGGGCCTGGCCGCCAGCAGCGAAGAAGCCACCCGGCTGCGGCCGGCCACGCCCAAGCTGGCATTTCTATCGGCGCCGGCGAGCTACCAAAGCTCGGCCGGCAAGGCGGTGGCTGCCGGCGATATTGATCTGATGGTGCGCATCTTGTCCATGGGCCCCATGCATCATGCCCTGACCGGCACCGGCGCGATCGCGCTGGCGGTGGCCGCGGCCTTGCCTGGAACCCTGGTGAGGCAAACCATAGAAGCTGCGCGCAGCCCCACGCAGCCCTTTGCGCCTGAGCAATTGCGCATCGGCCATCCCTCAGGCGTGCTCACGGTGGGCGCGCAGGCGCAATTTGACGGCCAGCAGTGGCAGGTGGCCAAAGCGGTGGTCAGCCGCAGCGCCCGCCGGCTGATGGACGGCCAGGTGTTTGTGCCGGCCAGCTATTGGCTGCCGGCTTGAGATCAACCCCCAACCTTTGAATCAAGATCAGCCATGAATTCGAAAAAAGTCCTGCGCGAGCTCGTCAACCAACGCCGTGGCCTCCTGGTGCCTGGCGCCTTCAATGCGATGAGCGCGCGCACCATCGCCGACCTCGGCTTTGAGGCGGTCTACCTCAGCGGCGCCGGCCTGACGAATATGTACTACGGCTTGCCCGACCTGGCCTTCATCAGTCTGCGCGATGTGGTCGAGCACACCGCCGCCATCCGCGATGCGGTGGAGCTGCCCCTGATCGTCGACATCGACACCGGCTTTGGCAACGCGCTCAATGTGCGCCAGACCATGCGCGCGCTCGAGCGCGCCGGCGCCGATGCGGTACAGATCGAAGACCAGACCTTTCCCAAGCGCTGCGGGCACTTTGCCGGCAAGGACGTGGTGTCGACCGAAGACATGGTCTCCAAGATCAAGGCCGCGGTCGATGCCCGCATCGACGACAACTTTCAGATCATCGCCCGCACCGACGCCCGCGCGACCCAGGGCTTTGATGCGGCCATCGAAAGAGCCCAGCGCTTTGCCGAGGCCGGCGCTGACGTCCTGTTCGTCGAGGCCACCGAAAGTGCCGACGAGGTGCGTCGACTGCCGCAAGTGCTCGATCGGCCGCAGCTGATGAACATCGTGATCGGCGGCAAGACGCCGGCGCTCGATCATGCCGAGCTGGCCCAGCTGGGCTTTGGCATCGTGCTCTACGCCAATGCGGCCCTGCAAGGGGCGGCGCTGGGCATGCAAAAGTCGCTCTCGCACCTCAAGGCCCACGGCCGACTGGACGAAGACCCTGCGGTGGTGGTGCCCTTCAAGGAGCGCCAGCGCATGGTCAACAAGCCCTTCTTTGACGCCCTGGAAAAAAAGTACATCCCCTGAGCGCAGGACCCAAGCTGCCGCCATGAACCACCCCGCCCCGCTTTACCTGCAGATCCAGCAATTTTTGCGGCTGGCCATCGAGCAGGGGCGCTTTCGTGCGGGCGACAAGCTGCCCTCGGAGCCGGAGCTGGCCGAGCGCTTTGGCACCACCCGCGCCACGGTGGCGCGGGCCCTGCAGCAGCTGGTGTTCGAGGGCCTGATCGCCCGGCGCGCCGGCAGCGGCACCTTTGTGGGCAACCCGCGCATCGACGACCGGGTCGACACCAATTTGCTCGAGTCCTTTGAAGACCACATGATCGCCGCCGGCGAATCGCTGCACTACGAATTGCTGGCCTTCGAATCGGAGCCGGCCACGCCCGAGCTGAGCCTGGCCCTGGGCCTACAAGCGGCCACGATCTGGCGGCTGGAGCGCCTGCGCTTTGTGGGCGGTCGCAAAGTGGCACTGGAAGTTCGGCATTTGCCAGAATCCCTGGCGCGCGGTATTGATGTGCGTTGGCTTGAGCAGCGCAGCGTGCAACAGGTTTTGCGCGAAGGCCTGGGTCTGCAGATCGGGCGCATGGAAAACGCGGTCAGCGCCAGCGTGGCCAGCGCCGAGCAGGCGCGCATTCTCGGCGCGGCCAAGGGCGCAGCCCTGCTGGTGCGCGAGCACACCATCTTTGACACCAAGGGCCGCGCCCTGCTGCATGGGCGTACCTACTATGCCGGCAAGTTCAGCGTGCGCTACACCCTCGGACCTACGGCCGACGGGCCGAGGCCCGCCGCACGCGCTGAGAGCGCCGCGGCTGTCCAGCCCTGGGCCGCCTGAATAAACACCACCGAACGGGACACCACCATGAATATCGTGATTGCCGACGACTACCAGAATTGCGTGCGCAAGCTCGACTGCTTTTCACTGCTCGAAGGCCACTCGGTCACCATCCACCAGGCACCGCCAGAGGACCGGGCGGCCTATATCGAGCGGCTGCGCGATGCCGATGTGCTGGTGGTGGTGCGCGAGCGCGCCCATGTGGACGCCGAGCTGCTGGCGGCGCTGCCCCGCCTCAAACAGGTGGCGCTGGTCGGCCGCCACAGCCGCTACATTGACTACGCGGCCTGCACCCGCCATGGGGTGGCGGTCACGCATGGCATCTTTGCCTCGCCGATTGCGCCGGCCGAGCTGACCGTCGCCCTCATCCTGGCCTCGCGCCGCCAGGTGGTGTTTGAAGCCAATCGCATGCGGGCCGGTCAGTGGCCCGCGACTTTTTCCAGTCGGCTCGACGGCTCGACCCTGGGCATTTATGGCTTGGGGGTGATCGGTACCCGCGTGGCGCGCGCCTGCGCGGCTCTGGGCATGAAGGTGCTGGTCTGGGGCGGCGAAGGCTCTGCGCAACGTGCCCAGGAGCAGGGCTACGAGATGGCCCTGAGCAAGCAGGACCTGTTTACACGCGCCGATGTGCTGAGCGTTCACCTGCGCTACTCGGACCGCTCGGCGCGCGCCGTCACCCGGGCCGACCTGGACCTGATGAAGCCTTCAGCCCTGTTCGTCAACACCGCGCGGGCCGAGCTGGTCGAGTCCGACGCGCTCGAGCAAGCCCTGCTGGCCGGCCGGCCCGGTTTTGCCGCCGTCGACGTCTATGAGAACGAGCCCATCATGAACGGAGAGCACCCGCTGCTCAAGATGGACAACGTGGTCTGTATGCCGCACTTGGGCTGGGCCGATCGCGAAACCTTCGAGCTGTATTTCGGCGAGGCCTTCGAACAGGTCCGCCTGTTTGCCACCGGCGGAGCGCTGCGCCTGGCCAACCCCGAGGTGGTGGTGCGCCGGGCTTGAGGCCGGCCGGAACATGATTTTTTAACGGTAAACACAAACCTGGAGACGACGATGAAGCTTTTTTCACTGATGGGCCGCCGGCAGGCGGCGCGCACAGCCGTTGTGCTGTGCGCTGCGCTGACCGGCTACGCGGCAATGGCGCAAACCTTTCCGGCCCGCAGCATACGGCTGGTGGTGGCCCAGGCCCCCGGCTCTTCGGCCGACGCGCTGGCGCGCAGCGTGGCGACCAAAATGGCCGAGAGTTTCAAGAGCCCGGTGGTGGTCGACAACAAGCCCGGGGCTAATGGCAATCTGGGCATGGACCTGGTGGCCAAGGCGGCGCCCGACGGCTATACCCTGGGCCTGGCGGTGCCCAGCGTGATGACGGTCAATCCCTATGTCTACAAGAATATGCCCTTCAAGCCACTGGAGGACCTGGTCGGCGTGACGCAGACCACCTCCATCATCTTCGGCCTGCACATCAACCCCAAGCTGCCGGTTAAATCGGTGGCCGATCTGGTGGCCTATGCCAAGCGCCAGCCCAATGGCCTGAACTACAGCTCGGCCGGGGTAGGCAACCTGGGCCACCTGGCCGGGGAATTGTTTGCCGCGCAGGCGGGCATCAAGATGACCCACATCCCCAACAAGGGCGACACCCCGGGCTTGCTCGATGTGATGGGCGGCCAGACCGACCTGATGTTCGCCCCGGTGCCCTCGGCCATCAGCTATGTGCGCGGCGGCCGATTGACCTTGCTGGCCGTCGCCTCGCGCAAACGCTCGGCGACCTTTCCCGAGGTGCCCACGCTCATCGAGGCCGGGCTGCCGCAGGTGGTGGTCGAAGGCTGGACCGGTATCGTCGTTCCAGCCGCTACGCCCGCTGCTGTCATTGCTGAGTTGCAGCGCGCAGTCAATGCCAGCCTGGCCGATCCCAGCATCCGCGCCTCGGTCGAACAGCAAGGCTTTGAGATCGTCGGCTCCAATTCCCGCGACTTCACCCAGTTCATGAAGCAGGAGTCGACCAAGTGGGGCGAGCTGATTCAAAGGTCCGGCATCAAGTTGGCCGACTAATCCCCCCTTTCCTTTCAACTGGAGCGAACATGAGCAAAGAACTACTGTGGCCCGGCGGCAAACGTGTGGCGGTGCTTTTCAACACCTGCCTGGAGGCCTGGTCCGAGGGCAAGGCACCGGGCATCAGCCCCATGGGCAATCCGCTGCCTGCGGGCGTGCTCGACAACATGGCCATTTCATGGGCCTCCTACGGCTACAAGAAGGGCATCTACCGCCTGCTCGAGGCCTTTGCCAAGCACGGCATCCATTCGAGCGTGATGATCAACGGCGTGATCGCCGAGCGCGCGCCCGAGGCGGTGCGGGCGGTGGCCGAAGCCGGCCATGAAATCTTGTCGCACTCCTACGCGATGGACGTGATTCCGGTCATGCTCGATGAGGCCGCCGAGCGGGCCAACATCGCGCGCTGCCAGGACCTGCTGCAAAACGCCAGCGGCAAAGCCATACGCGGCTGGCTTAGCCCACGCGGCACGCCCAGCGCCAACACCGCGCGCCTGCTGGCCGAGGCCGGCTTCCTCTGGTACGGCGATGTGTTTGACGACGACCTGCCCTATGTGCAGGACGTCGGTGGTCACCGCATCGTGGCCATTCCCCTGGGCACCGATGTCAACGACATGCCCTTCATGAAATACGGCGCGCCGCCGCGGCAGATGCTGGACTCCTTCACCCAGAACCTGGAGGTGGCCGCGGACCACGGTCAGACCTGCGTGATTGACGTGACCAACCACGCCCATATTTTTGGCCGGCCCCGGGGCGCGTATTTTTATGCGCAGATCATGGCCGAGGCGGTCAAGAGCGGCGCCTGGATCACCACCCGCGCCCAGATGGCCGAGCATGTGCTGGCGCACAGCGGCGGCTAAGGCAGCCAGCGCCCACCGCATGAAAAGGCCACAGTCATGACCCGCCTTGTTTTCTTGCATGGCCTGGACCAGGCCCTGGCCGAGCTGATTGCCGCTACGTCGCCCGCCGGCATTGACACGGTGCTGGTGCACCGCAGCCAGAGCGAGGCGGAGCAAATTAGGCAGGTGGCGCAGGCTGACTTTGTCATGCTCTACCGCGCGCCCCTGCCCGAGAGCGTGATGCGCGCGGCCCAGCGTCTGCGCATGGTGCAGCTGCTCGCTTCGGGCTATGACGGCATCCCGCTGGACTTACTGCACGAGCTGGGCGTGGCCTGCGCCCGCAATGGCGGGGCCAATGCGCGGGCGGTGGCCGACCACACCGTACTGATGATCCTAGCGCTCTACCGACGTCTGTTCGAGACCGACCGCGAGGTGCGCGCCGGCCGCTGGCAGGCGGGCATCACCGGTCTGAACACCTTCGAGATGGCCGGCAAGGTGGTGGGCATCGTCGGTCTGGGCGACATAGGCCGGCAGGTGGCGCGGCGGCTGCAGGCTTTCGATGCGCAGGTGATGTACTGCAACAGAAACCGCCTGCCGCAAGCGCTCGAACAGGAGCTGGGCGTGCGCTACGCACCGCTCGATGAACTGCTGGCCAGCGTTGACGTTCTGAGCCTGCACGCGCCGGGCTCAGCCGACGGCTCCCACCTGATCAATGCCGCAGCCCTGGCGCGCATGAGGAGCAGCGCCTTGCTCATCAACACCGGCCGCGGCGCGCTGGTCGATGAGGCGGCGCTGCTGCAGGCGCTGAGCACCGGCAAGCTGGCCGGTGCCGGCCTGGATGTGTTCGAGCAGGAACCGGTGGCGCCGAGCAACCCCTTGCTCGCCCTGTCCAATGTGGTGCTCTCGCCGCACAGCGCCGGCACCACTGCCGATACCTGGGCCCGGCGCGGACACTTTGCCTACAACAACATCGCGCGGGTGCTGGCCGGCGAGCCGCCGGTGGCCCTGGTCGGCCAGGTCAAGGCGGTGCGGCCGGCGCAGGCTTAGAGGCGGAGACCTCTTGTTGTAGCTCGGCCAACACCTCGGCGGTGTGTTGGCCCAGGGTCGGTGGCGGGCGGCGCATCAGCGGGCGCTCGCCGTGGGCCGCCAGCATGGAGCGCGGCAGGCGCATCGTGCCGGCCACCGGGTGCTGCACCTCTTCGAGCAGGCCGTGAAATTCGGTCTGGTCTGAAGACAGCACCTCGGCATAGTCCAGGATAGGGCCGCAGATGATGTCGGCCCGCATCATGGCTTCAAGCCAGTGCGCGCGGGTGTGGTGCACCAGCCGGGCTTCGAGCTCGGCGATCAGCGCGCCACGGTGGCGCACCCGCTCGGCGTTGTCGGCAAAGCGGCTGTCGCTCAGCAGTTCGGGCGCGCTGATGACCTCGCACAAAGCCTGCCAGCGCTGCGGATGGTAGGCGGCCACCATGATCCAGCCGTCGGCACAGCGCAGGGCTTCGTTGGGCGCGGCGTAGGGTGCTGCGCTGCCACAGGGGCCGGGCGATTGCTGGGTGGCCAGATAGGAGGTCATGGCCATCTGCTGCATCGCCAGCGATGCGCCGTACATCTGAATGTCCAGAACCTGGCCCTGGCCGCTGCGGGCGCGCTCCTGCAGCGCCGCCAAAATGCCGATGGTGGCCTGGTAGCCGGTGGCCATGTCGATCACCGGCGTCTGGACCTTGCAGGGCCCGGATGCGGGCGTGCCGGTCACGCTCATCAGGCCGGTGACCGCTTGCAAGATGCCGTCGACGCCGGGCAGGTCGCGCTTGGGGCCCTCCTGTCCGTAGGCCGAGATCGCGCAATACACCAGAGCCGGCTTGAGCTCTTGCAGGGTCTGGGCGTCCAGACCCAAGCGCTGCATCACCCCAGGCCGAAAGCTGTGTACCAGCACGTCAGCGCGCAGTGCCAAGGCCAGCGCATGGGCGCGGCCCTGGGCCTGCTTGAGGTCGAGCACCACGCTGCGTTTGTTGCGGTTGAGCGCGATGAAGGTGATGCTCTCGGTGACCGAGATGGCTTCGATCTTGCGGCTGAGGTCACCTTCGGGCGATTCGATCTTGATGACCTCGGCACCCAGATCGCCCAGCATCATGGCGCAAGACGGCCCCGCAGCCACCTGGGTGAAGTCCAGAACGCGCAGGCCGGCAAGGCTTTGGGCCAGCATCGGATCTGTGTCTCAGCGCGTCAGCTGCCCCGACTGGTAGTCGGTCACCGCCTGATAGATTTCCTGCTTGGTGT
Organism: Comamonadaceae bacterium; assembly: GCA_027486755.1. Lineage (GTDB taxonomy): Bacteria > Pseudomonadota > Gammaproteobacteria > Burkholderiales > Burkholderiaceae_C > Polaromonas. The sequence goes on from JAIXOM010000009.1 coordinate 87,766, forward strand.
TCATCACAAAAGGGCCGTACTGCACGATGGGCTCCCTCAAAGGCCGGCCCGCCAACAGCAGCAGCCGACTGTCTTGCAGGGCCTGCAGCCGTACGCCGTCGCAACCCGGCTCATTGGCCAGGATGGCCATTTTCTGGATCGGCACCGCCTGCCCGTCCAGTTGCACCTGACCGCGGTAGACATAAATGAAAGCGTTGTGCGATTCGGGCAACAGGTGTTCGAACTGCGCGCCAGCAGGCAGGTGGATGTCCAGGTAAAGCGGCTCGGTGCCTTCGCGCTGCACCGCACCGGCGGTGCCCTGGCTCTGGCCAGCAATCACCGTTACCTCGGCGCCCTGGGCGCTGCGGTAGCGCGGCAGCTCGGGCGCCTTGAAATCGCGGTACCAGGGCGCCTGCATCTTGCGGGTGGACGGCAGATTCAGCCAGAGCTGAAAGCCCTCCATCAGGCCTTCCTCCTGCTCGGGCAACTCGGAATGGATCACGCCCCGGCCGGCGGTCATCCACTGCACGCCACCGTTTTCGAGCAGGCCTTCGTTGCCGGCGCTGTCGCGGTGGCGCATGCGCCCGGCGATCATGTAGGTGACGGTCTCAAAGCCGCGGTGGGGATGGTCGGGAAAGCCGGCGATGTAGTCGTCGGCCTGGTCGCTGCCGAAAGCGTCGAGCATCAAAAACGGGTCGAGCCGCTGGTGCAGGTCGTTGCTGAGCACGCGGGTGAGCTTGACGCCGGCGCCGTCGGAGGTGCGCTGGCCGGTGACCAGGCGCTCGATACGGCGCGGGCGGGACAGGGTGGTGGTATCAGTCATGGCGCCATTGTGCCGTGGCCCAGGTCCTCATCTCTGAGCTGGGAGCAGCCCTTGAGCAACGCTGTGGGAGCTGCGCCCTCGCAGCGATGCGGCCCTCGATCGGGCGCAGCGCTCAATCAGGCGCCGACCGCCTCGCCCACGCACTTCTTCACATTGCTGTTCTTAGCGGCGCCCGCCAGCTTCTTCTCGGCTGCGGCGGCCTCGCACTTGGCTTGGGCGTCGGCCTCACATTTCTTCATGAAGGAATTCTTGGCGGCACCGGCCAGCTTCTTTTCGGTCGCTGCCGCGCTACAGGTGGGCTCGGCGGCATGGGCTTGGAGGGACAGCAGAGCTGCGGCAATCAGGGTGATGGGTAGGCGCATGGCTGGTTCACAAATTAGTGACAAAGAGGCTCGCAGCCTACCATGGCTGGGAAGCTCTTGCGCTCATTTGTGAACCCGGCCTACGCCCTCAGGCGAGCTCGTCCAGATTGAGGGTCGCAGCCAGCGGGACGCCCTCGGGCGGCAGGTAATCGGCCACCAGCAGCGCCTGCTGCCCTGCGGCGGCCAAGGCCCTGAAATGCGTCAGCAAAAATGTGATCGAAGGTGCGTCCAGCGCGGTAAAGGGTTGGTCCAGCAGGGCCAGCCGGCTGGGCTGCGCCAAAGTCGCCGCAATGAAGACCTTGCGCCGGCTGCCGGTCGAGAGCTGGTACAGGGGCTTGGTCAGGTGCGGCTCCAGCGACAGGCCGGCCATCAGCTCAGGCAGGCGCATGTGCGAGCCTGCCGGCACCAGCTGCTCCAGGATGTCCTGCACCACGGTCTGGTCAAAAGCCGAATCGCTGGCCTCATGCCAAGCCACCTGCTGGCCAAGCTCCTCGGGCTGCAAGGGCCGATCGGTGGCAATGCTGCCGGCCTCCGGGCTGAGCCGACCGGCCAAAAGGCGCAGCAGCGTGGTCTTGCCACGCCCCTCGTCACCACCGAGCCAGCTCACACCGGCGGGCAGGATAAAGCTCAAGCCGTCAAATAGCGGCCGCTGGGCCTGCGCAAAGGCAAAGCGCAAGCCCCGAACGTGGAGCAAGGGAAGGCTCATAGGGGACACATTGCGGGGCGCAAAAAAATCCGCCAGCGGCGGATTCTTGAGGGGCGATGACGGCCGCGGGGGGCCGCCAAACCTCGGGCCCTCAGGCCATCGCCACCGCGATGAAGGCCAGCAGGAACATCAGCACCCCACCGACCACGGGCAGCACGATGGGAATCAGCGGCAAGATGGCCTTCATGGGGTCTTCTTGCTGCCCTTGATCGGCTTCGTGCGATGGGTGTTCAGGATGGCTCATGATGGGGCTCCGACGTCAGTAGAGTTGGGATTTTAGCGGGTCGCAAAGCCTCAACCAGCCGCCGGACCGGAAATCGGTGTCTGACCCCAATTAATTAAAATCGGGGTCTAATTAAAATCGGGGTCTGACCCCAATTAATTTTGCGGGTTTCGTGAAAATCGGGGTCTGACCCCAATTAATTTTGCGGGTTTCACAACTGCGCAGCCTTGTAGTCACACTCCAGCCACGTTCAGTGGCCCCCTGGCATAAACTCTTTGCTCGAACCCAAACCTTACCCAGGCCCGGCTTTTCATCGGGCCCATCCACAAGATGGGCTGAACCTTTTCAGGAGACAAATCCATGAATGCCCCTGTGCCCGAGCACATCCTGCGCGCGCTCGATACGGTGAGCCTCGACGACAAGTACGCCCTCGACCGAGGGCTTGCTTTTATGAGCGGCGTGCAGGCTCTGGTGCGACTGCCCATGCTGCAGCGCCAGCGCGACCAGCAGCAAGGCAAGAACACCGCCGGCTTTATCAGCGGCTACCGAGGCTCGCCCCTGGGCGGCTATGACCAGGCGCTGTGGAAGGCCAAGGATCATCTGCAGGCCCAGCACATCCATTTCCAGCCCGGCGTCAATGAGGAACTGGCCGCCACCGCCTTGTGGGGCACCCAGCAACTGGGTTTTGCGCCGCCGGGCTCCAACAAATTCGACGGCGTGTTTGGCATCTGGTACGGCAAGGGCCCCGGCGTAGACCGCTGCTCCGATGTGTTCAAGCATGCCAATATGGCGGGCACCACGCCCTGGGGCGGGGTGCTGGCGGTGGCCGGCGACGACCATGTGGCCAAGAGTTCCACCGCGGCCCATCAGAGCGACCATATTTTCAAGGCTTGCGGCCTGCCGGTGTTCTTCCCGGCCAGCGTGCAGGAGATCCTCGACTTTGGCCTGCATGCCATTGCCCTGAGCCGCTATGCCGGCGTGTGGTCGGGCATGAAGACCATCCAGGAAATTGTCGAGTCCTCGGCCAGTGTGCAGGTCGACGCCGACCGGGTGCAGATCGTGCTGCCCGACTTCGCCATGCCGCCCGGCGGTGTGCACATCCGCTGGCCCGATACCGCGCTGGAGCAAGAAGCGCGGCTGTTCGAGCACAAGTGGTATGCAGCGCTGGCCTATATCCGCGCCAACCGGCTCAACCGCACGGTGATCGAGGGCGCCCATGGCGGCCGCGACGACCGCTTTGGCATCATCGCCAGCGGCAAGGCCTACAACGACACCCGGCAGGCCCTGGTCGCCCTGGGCCTGGACGACGCCACCTGCCGCCGCCTGGGGCTGCGGGTGCACAAGGTGGGTGTGGTCTGGCCGCTGGAGGCCCAGGCCACGCGTGAGTTTGCCACCGGCCTGCGCGAGATTTTGGTGGTCGAGGAAAAGCGCCAGTTCATCGAATACCAGCTCAAGGAAGAGCTCTACAACTGGCGCGACGACGTGCGCCCCGATGTGCTGGGCAAGTTTGACGAGGCCGGCGCTGACCACAGCGGCGGCGAGTGGTCACAGCCCAACCCGAGCGCCCACACCCTGCTGCGCGCTAACGCCGACCTGAACCCGGCCATCGTCGCGCGCGCGATTGCCCGTCGGCTTAAAAAAGTTGGCCTGGATGCCGACACCACCGCGCGCATCGACGCCCACCTGGCGTTGCTGGAGGCCAAGGAACGCTCAATGCAGACGCTCAGCCTGGGCGCATCGGCCGAGCGCACGCCCTGGTTTTGCTCGGGCTGCCCGCACAACACCTCGACCCGGGTGCCCGAAGGCTCGCGCGCCATGGCTGGCATAGGCTGCCACTTCATGGTGCTGTGGATGGACCGCGCCACTGCCGGCTTTACCCAGATGGGCGGCGAAGGCGTGCCCTGGGTGGGTCAGGCGCCCTTCGTCAACGAGCAGCATGTGTTTGCCAACATCGGCGACGGCACCTACTTTCACAGCGGCCTGCTGGCCATACGCCAGAGCATTGCCGCCGGCGTGAACATCACCTACAAAATTCTCTACAACGACGCGGTGGCCATGACCGGCGGCCAGCCGGTGGGCGAGCGGCCCGAAGGCCACAGCGTGCCGCAGATCGTGCAGTCGGTGCTGGCCGAAGGCGCCAGCCAGGTGGTGGTGGTCACCGACGAGCCCCAAAAATACCAGGGCGTGAACCTGGCACCTGGCGTGGCCGTAGAGCACCGCGATGAGCTCGACCGGGTGCAGCGCCAGCTGCGCGAGGTGCGCGGCTGCAGCGTCATCGTCTACGACCAGACCTGCGCCACCGAAAAACGCCGCCGCCGCAAGCGCGGCAGCATGGTCGACCCTGACCGGCGCGTCATCATCAACGAGCTGGTGTGCGAGGGCTGCGGCGACTGCAGCGCGCAGTCCAACTGCCTGTCGGTCGAACCGCTAGAGACCGAGTTCGGCCGCAAGCGCCAGATTAACCAGAGCAGTTGCAACAAGGACATGAGCTGCCTCAAGGGCTTTTGCCCCAGCTTTGTCACCGTCGAAGGCGGGCAGTTGCGCCGCAAAAAAGGCGGCCCCGGCCTGCCCAACCCCTATGACGAAGCCCGCTTCGGTACCCTGCCCGAACCGCAGCGCCCCACCCTTGAAGGCCGCGCCGATCCGGTCTGGGGCCTGGTGGTGGCCGGCGTCGGCGGCACCGGGGTGATCACCATCGGTCAGCTGCTGGGCATGGCGGCCCACCTGGAGGGCAAGGGCGTGTTCACGCAAGATGCGGCCGGCCTGGCGCAAAAAGGCGGCAGCACCTGGAGCCATGTGCTCATTGCCCAGCGCCCTGAAGACTTGCACACCACCCGCGTGGCGACCGCCGCCGCCGACCTGGTGCTGGCTTGCGACCCCATCGTGGGCGCGCACAAGGAAACCTTGCTGCGTCTGCGCTCAGGCCGCAGCAAGGTCGCGCTCAACGGCCATACCGCGCCGACCGCCGGCTTTGTCAAGGACGGCAACTGGAGCAGCCCGGGCAGCGCCTGCCAGGCCCAGCTCGCCGATGCGGTGGGCGAAGCGGCGGTGGCCGCTTTCGATGTGGATACCGCAGCGCTCAAGCTGATGGGCGACAGCCTGTATGCCAACCCCATGCTGCTGGGCTTTGCCTGGCAAAAGGGCTGGATCCCGCTGGAGCTGGCATCGCTGATGCGCGCCATCGAGCTCAATGCGGTGGCCGTCGACCAAAACAAGGCGGCTTTTGCCTGGGGAAGGCGCGCTGCCCACGATGGTGCGGCGGTGCAGCGTCTGTATACCCAGGCCCAGGTCATCAGCATGCCGGCAAGGCGTCAAAGCCTCGAAGACCTGGTGCAAAGGCGCTTTGAATTCCTCAGCGCCTACCAGGACAGCGCCTACGCCCAGCGCTACAGCGCCATGGTCGAGCGGGTGCGCCAGGCCGAGCAGGCCGCAGGCGGGCGTAGCGATTTGGCCGAGGCGGTGGCGCGCAATCTGTTCAAGCTCATGGCCTACAAAGACGAATACGAGGTGGCCCGCCTGCACACCGACGCCGCCTTTGGGCAGAAGATCGAGAGCCTGTTCGAGGGCGACTACAAAGTGGTCCACCACCTGGCCCCGCCGCTGCTCTCACGCCGCAACGCGCAGGGACAACTGGTCAAGGCCCGCTTCGGCCCCTGGGTGCGAAGCGCCTTTGCGGTGCTGGCACGGCTCAAGGGCCTGCGCGGCAGCGCCTTCGATGTGTTCGGCTACACCGAAGAGCGCCGCAGCGAGCGCGCCCTGATCGGCCAATACCTCGACAGCCTGGAAGAAATCATGGTGGGCCTGAACGCTGCCAGCCTGCCGGCTGCCATCGAGCTGGCGCGCATCGCCGAGCAGATCAAGGGCTTTGGCCATGTGAAGGCCCGGCACCTGGCGGCGGCGCAGACCCAGTGGCAGGAGCGCCTGCAAGCGTTTCGCGCTGCTGCGCGTGCGCCGGCCCAGCAAGCAGCTTGAGGGCAGGGACCGCAGTCGCGTCCCATCGCGCCGAGGCGGCGCTCCCATCCTCATGGACGAGCGCCGTGCGCGGCTCAGCGGTTGCTGCGGTCCTGCAAAGCCTGCTCGCGCAGCTGCGCTTGAAACTGGCGGGCCCGGGTGTCGATGATCGAGGCCTCGATATGCAGATTCGTACCTGCGAGCCCGGTGGTGCTTTGCCGAAGCAGGTCTTGCGCCGCCTTGAGCCGGTCGACCGCGCCCTGGTAGTCGAACTGCACCGCCCGGCTCTCGGCATCGGCGCGCACAGCCTGCAGCAGCTGACCCTGCTGCTGGCGCGCCTGCGCCAGCAAGGCCCAGGCGGTGGCGTCGCGCGGGTACAGGCTGACCCAGCTTTGCAGGCGCTCGCTGAGCTCGGCCGCGCGCCCGGCCAGCAGCAGGGCTCGGCCTTGCGTCAGCAGCTCGGCACGCGAGGGGGTGGCGCTCCAACTGACCAGCGCAGCGCCGCGGTTGGCATCGCCCAGCAGAGTTTCGACTTCGATGGCCAACAAGCGGGCAGCCTGCCCAATCTGAGGCCCACCACCGGCCAAGCTCATCACCTTGGCCACCAGTTCCCGGGCGTCGGCGGCCTCGCGCAGGCGCGCGGCCGCCAGGGCTGCGGCATAGAACACCGACAGGCTCTGCTCCCGGCTCGCAGAAGCCGGGAGCCTGCGCGCTTGCTGCAGCTGCGCCACCATGGCGTCCGGCCCGGCCTCGCTGAGCACCCGCGCGCGGCCGGCCATCATCGCGTGCCAGGCGGCGCTGGGCAGGTTGCCGGGGCGTGCGGCCGGAGCTGACTGGGCTTGGGTGCGGGTGCGGGCATCGGCAATGCGCTCGGTGGTCAGCGGGTGCGAGCGCAAATAGGGGAAGGAGCCGTTGTCGTTGAAGCGGTTGGCCTGCTGCAGCTTCTCAAACATGGCGCTGGCGCCCTCGGCGCTGAAACCGGCTTCGGTCATCACGCCAAAGCCCACCCGGTCGGCCTCGCGCTCCATGTCGCGTGAAAAATTGAGCTGACCCTGCATGGCCACCGCCTGCCCGCCGACCAGAGCCGCATTGGCCGCGTTGGTGCTGCGGCCGGCGGCCAGCACGCCCAAAATCATGGCGGCGACCAGCCAGGGGGTCTGGTTTTGCTGCTGGGTCAGCATGCGGGCGATGTGGCGCTGCGTCACATGGCTGAGCTCGTGGCCCATGACCGCCGCCAACTCATCGGACGAGCCTACCGCCGCAATCAGCCCGGTGTGCACGCCCAGGTAACCGCCGGGCAGTGCAAACGCATTGACGCTGCGGTCGCGCACCAGAAACAGCTCCCAAGCAAAACGCTCCTGCAATTCAGCGCTCAGATCGCCGCGCAGACGCGCCGCTTTCACCAGCGGCTGCCAGACCGCTTGCAAATAGTCGCCCAGCACCGCGTCGTCGACCAAGTCCGGATCGCGGTAGATGCCGCGGGCGATGCGGTCGCCCAGACGCCTTTCGCTGGCGATCGACAGATCCACCCCATCGCCCAGCGCCGGCAAGCCCTGCGGCACGCCGCCCGGTTGCGCCGGGGCCAGCGTGCTGTGCAAGGCCATCAGCAAGGCGGCCAGGCCGGCACGCCAGCGGGGCTTGGAATTGGGTTGAGGGTGTTTCACGTCTGTGCTGGGGATTCGGCTTGCGGCAGCGCCATCTTATGATCGCAGGTCTTTGTAAAGGAATCGTTTCGATGAGCTCCTCCAGCGGCCTCACCCATTTTGACGCACAAGGCCAAGCCCATATGGTCGACGTGGCGGCCAAGGCGTCCACCCACCGGGTGGCAGTGGCCGCTGGCCGCATCCGCATGCAGGCCGCGACCTTGGCGGTGATCGAGCAAGGCACCGCCCGCAAGGGCGATGTGCTGGGCGTGGCCCGCATCGCCGGCATCATGGCCGCCAAGAAAACCAGCGAACTCATCCCCCTGTGCCACCCGCTGGCCCTGACCCGGGTGGCGGTCGAATTCCAGACCGACCCAGCCGCCAGCGCTGTGAACTGCCAGGCCACCGTCGAAACCGTGGGCCCCACCGGCGTGGAGATGGAAGCCCTGACCGCCGTCCAAGTCGCCCTGCTCACCATCTACGACATGTGCAAAGCGGTGGACCGCGGGATGCTCATTACCGATGTCAAGGTGCTGGAAAAGCACGGGGGCAAGAGTGGGAGTTGGGTGGCGGGGGAGTAGTCACTAACAAATCAACGGCCTAGGAGCGCAGCGAAGCGTCTTTTGTCCAAATCCTGTCCAACTGAGGAACAGGAAATGGCTTCTTTTAGGCAACGTGGCGGGAAATGGCAGGCGCGTGTTTTGCGCGATGGGTACCCTGATCAGGCTAAGACCTTTGAAAGCAGGGCCGACGCGGAGCGCTGGGCGCGGGCGGTCGAGTCATCCATCGACAAAGGTCAGTTCGTTGACATCAATGAAGCCCAGAGGACCACGCTGGGTGACGTGATAGCACGCTATGTGACTGAGGTCACTCCATCCATGAAATCGGCCGAGGCGGACACCATCCGGCTCAATGCCTTAAAGCGCAGGCCAATCGCAGCCTGGAGCATGGCCAACCTCAGTGCCGCCCGTATTGCGGCGTTCCGCGATGAGCGACTCAAGCAGGTCAGTGCAGGGACAGTGATACGGGAACTGGCATACCTGTCGGCCATCATCAACCATGCCCGCAGGGAGTGGGGCATCAATGTGCCCAATCCGGTACAGATGGTGCGTAAGCCATCAAGCCCGCCAGCCCGGGCGAGAGTGCTGAGTGATGAAGAGATCTCAAAGCTGCTGCATGCCCTTGAGCCTACCGGCCGCAGAAGTCACTGGACCAAGCCCGCAGTGCAGCTAGCTCTGGCTACCGCCATGCGTCGCGGTGAACTGCTTTCGCTGCGTTGGGAGCATGTGGATTTGCTGGCCCGGACTGCATTCCTGCCGGACACAAAGAATGGCGACTCGCGCACGGTGCCGTTGTCATCGTCGGCAGTCAAGATATTGATGGAGCTGCCAAGGCATATCGGCGGCTTCGTCATCCCCGTGACGGCATTCACGCTGGATGCAGCGTTCAAGCGCGGGCTTGCTCGGGCCGGGCTGGATGATCTACGGTTTCATGATCTGCGGCGTACAGCCATAACCCGCATGGCCGTGAAACTGCCCAACGTTATTGAGCTGGCGGCTGTCAGTGGTCACAAGAGCCTGATGGTACTGAAACGGTACTACCGGCCGACTGCTATGGAGTTGGCCCAGAAGTTAGGGTGAGTCAGGGTGGTGGTGTGAAAAGACCGGCGGCCCTTGCTATGTCACGCAAGACGAGCCTGTCCCGAATTTTGTGTGTGAGGCATAACATGTCAAAAAGGAGCATGTATGCCGAGCAAGACGAAGTTGAAGAATGCAGCCATTGCCGCGCGGTCGGCGGCGCTGCCCAAGAT
>JAIXOM010000015.1 GCA_027486755.1 Comamonadaceae bacterium
TCAGCGCTCGGCGGCGCCCTCGGGGAGTCTTGACGCAGCGCTCGGCGTGAGAGGGGTATGCCCGGCCGGCGATTTCTGTGTACTCGCAGCATGAGCCGGCCGGGCATACCCCTCTCACGCTGGGAGCATCTGCTCAAACGGGCAGCAGGCTCATACGGGCTTACTCACATACACCGCAGCCGATCAAGACTGGCGATTCAGCGTCGATTGAAACGGTCAGGGGCGTCGCCCTGAGAGCTCCAGGCTACCCTCAGCCGCCCGCGCTCAGTCCCGGTGCAGCACCGTCACGCTCATGCGGCGGTTGCGCGGGTCCAGCGGGTCGTTGGGGTTGAACGGCATGGTGTCAGAGACGCCCTCGATACGGGCAAAGCGGGCGCCAGCCACGCCTTGCCTTTCCATTTGCGCGCGGGTGGCCTCGGCACGCTCGGCTGAGAGCGACCAATTGTTACGGCCCTCGGCATTGTTGAAAGGCACCGCGTCGGTATGGCCGCGCACCGCCAGCTTGTTGGGTGTACCTTGCAGCGACTTGGCCACTTCGTTGACCAGCTGCTGGGCGCGCGGCATCATTTGCGTGCCGCCCAGGCCGAACATCGCAAAGTCAGCCTTGTCGATCAGGTCGATGCGCAGACCTTCCTTCTCGCGGGTGAACTTGACCTGATCCTTCAGGTTGGCCAGCCGCGGGTTTTGCTCGATCTTTTCGCGAATTTCCTTTTCCAGCTTTTCAAAGGCTGCCTGGTCCTGCTGCTCGGCCACCGCTTTTTTCTGCTCCTCGCTCATCTTCGCTGGATCAGAAGGGTCCGAGCGTTCGGTGCTGTTGGGGCTGGGATCGTTTTCAGTGGGTCCGCCCTCGGAGCGAGGCGTGACCCGCTCTAGCAGGCTGGTCTGTTTGGTGCTGAAGGGAAAACCGTCAGGGTCAATGATCGAGCGACCGCCCAGGATGCCGTTGGAGCCGGCGAGCTTGCCCATGGTGACATTGCTGACCGAGGTCGGCTTGAAGTAGTCGGCGATGCTCTTGCGCTGGTCGGCGTTGGTGGCGCCCAGCAGCCACATGAGCAGAAAGAAGGCCATCATGGCGGTCATCATGTCGGCCAGGGCGATCTTCCACGCGCCACCGTGAGCGCCGCCATGGCCATCGTCTATGACCTTCTTGATGACGATGACAGGCGCCACCGCTGCTGCCGCGGGCTCGCCTTCTGTGGCCGCAGCTTCGGCAGGCGCGGGCGCCTCGGCCCCAGCCTCAGCCGCGGCTTGGGTAGCTTCCGCGGCCTCTGGTGCAGCCTCGGGCGGTGCGGTGCTCGCAGCTTCAGCCATGGGTTTTTCTTGTCCTGGGTGCGCGCATTACTTGCCGCGCAGGCCGTCGAAGACTTCGGCGAAGGTCGGCTGGTTGTGGTGGCTGATGCTCACCCGCGCGCCCTCGATGATCAGCGGCGGCGGATGGCCGTGCATGGTGCCGATGATGATCTGCTTGACCACTTTGTAGATCTCACCCTCGTCGTCAATGATCTGCTTGAGTCGGGTGGCCAGGGGCTCGACCAGACCGTAGGCAAAGAACACGCCCAGGAAGGTTCCAACCAGCGCGCCGCCAATCAGCGCGCCCAGCACGGGCGGCGGTTGATCGATCGCGCCCATGGTCTTGACCACGCCAAGCACGCAGGCCACGATGCCCAGCGCCGGCAGGGCGCCAGCCATCGAGGCCAGGGCCTCGGCCGGCTTGAGTTCGCCGTGGTGGTGGGTCTTGATGGCCTGATCCATCACTTCCTCGACCGCATAGGGACTGAGGTTGCTCGATGACACCACCAGCAGCCGTATGGTGTCGGTCACCAGGTGCAGCAGGCCCTCGTCCTTGAGGATGGGGGGGTACTCGGCAAAGATGGCGCTCGAATCGGGGTTCTCAATATGAGGCTCCAAGGCCACCGCACCTTCGGCCTTGAGCACCTTCATCAGTTTGGAGACCAGGAAGATCACCTGCAGGTAATCCTCCTTCTTGTATTTGGGGCCCTTGAAGCAGCGGCCTATGCCTCCGAAAGCGCCTTTGACGATGTCCAGACTGTTGCCAATCAACATGGCGGCGATGGCCGCGCCGCCAATGATGAAAGTCTCGATGGGAGCGGCCTTGATGATGGGCGCCATGCTGCCGCCGGCCATGACGTAGCCGCCGAACACGCAAACCATCAGAACGACGATGCCTATGATGCTGAACATGTGTGTAAGGTCTCGAAGTGCGGATCTACCGGTTGAACGGATGGGTTGGGGTTAACTGTACATCGCAAAACAAAGCAAAAAGGGGGCCTTGCCCCCTTTTGACACCTGGCCCGGCAAGGGTTCAGGGCTATTTAGCAAAGTCTGTGCCTTGCCGCATTAACGCTCAGTGTTGCACAGAGGCGGAACCGGCCGGCAGCAGGGAGGGGACTTGGCGCCAGGCTTCGCGAACTTCGGTGACCAGGCTGTGCACTTCCTTGAGCGCCTCGAGGTCGTTGTGGACGTTGACATGCAGCAGGCGACGCACGATGTAGCTATAGAGTTCATTAAGGTTGGCGGCCAACTCACCCCCCTTGTCCAGGTCCAGAGCGGCTTGCAGGCCCACCACAATACGGCTGGCACGGGTCAGGGCCTTGCTCTTGTCTTCAATGGACTGGCGCTCGATGTGGCCGCGGGCACTGCTCAGGCTGTCGATCAGGCCGTCGAACAGCATCTGGATCAGCTCGACGCGGTTGGCGACTGCCGCTTGGGTGGCGGTGCTGCCGCTGCTGTAGCTTTCGATGGCTTTGAAGTGAACTCGCATCTGGAAGACTCCTGGTGTGTGCTGGACCCTCCAAAGATCGGCGTGCTCACCAAAAACTTGAGGCTTTTGCACCCTCTAAATGCCAAGTTTTGTGCTGATTTTTCGCAGGGGCAAGGTCTGGCCTGCCCTGCGGTGATCCCCTGCCATGAAAGCGGCAAGATCTTGCCGCTTTTGCAGGGGTTTTGATCGTTTCAGGCGCGCGCGCTGCGGGCGCCGACCGGATCCACCTTGAGCGTGGTGCGCAGTTTTTTGACCACCGCGCTGAGCAACTGGCTGACCCGTGATTCGGTCACGCCCAGCACCTCGCCGATTTCTTTCAGGTTGAGCTCTTCGACATAGTAGAGGTTCATCAGCAACTGATCGCGCTCGGGCAGCTCACCGATGGCGCCGGCCACTGCGCCCATGAATTGGGCGTGCTCCACGATGGCCTCGGGCTGCTGGCTGGCGTCGTCGGCAATGCCCATGACCTCCTCGGTCACCACTTCCATGGAGTAGGTTTCGAAGCGCTTGGCCTGGCCTCTTTCCTTTTCGAAGGTGTCGACGTCCATGCCGACGTGCTGGGCCAGTTCGGCCTGGGTGGGCGTGCGTCCGAGTTCGGCGGCCAGCTCGTCGGTGGCCTTGCTGTGGCTTTTATTGAAGGCCACTGCTGAGCGCGGCAGAAAGGACAGGCGCCTGACCTCATCGAGGATAGCCCCGCGCACCCGCGCATGGGCAAAGCTTTCAAATTCGATGCCCTTGGTCGGGTCGTAGGCGCGGGCAGCCTCTAGCAGGCCGATCATGCCCACCTGCACCAGCTCGTCGAGTTCCATGAAAGGCGGAATACGCACCTTCAGGTGCAAGGCCACCCGTTTGACCATGCCCAGGTGGGCCATGATCAAAGCTTCTTCCGAGCCGCCAGCGGTGTGGTTGCTTTGAACCTGCTCGTAGAGTCGGGTGCTGGCGGCCATGGTGGGGTGCGTGCTCAGTGAACCTGACCGACCAGGCGTTCGAGGAAAAACTGCAGACCGCCGTCGGCACGCTCGATGGGCGGCAATTGGCGGGTGAGTTCGGCCAGGCGGCGGAAATCGCGCGCGCCGGCGCTGCCGGGGGCAAATTCAAGCACTGGCTTGTGTTTCTTGAGCGCCGACAGGATCAGCTCATCGTGCTCGACCGTGCCCAGGTAGCCGATGCTGCGTCCCAGAAAGCGGGCGCAGACCTGGTTGATGCGCTCATAGAGCTGCTGCCCCTCTTGCTGGCTGTGCATGCCATTGGGGATGAGGTAGATCTCGTCGACGCCGAAGTCCTGGATCAGCACCTTGATGGTGCCGTAGGCGTCGGCAATCGAGGAGGGGTCGTCGCGCACGACGATGAAGCGCCGCGGGCAGGCCTGCATGAAGGCCATGACCGGCGGCGAGATGCCGGCGGCCATGTCGACGATCAGGTAGTCGACCTCGTCTTCCAGGGCGCTGAAAGCCTGCACGATGCTGGCCGCTTGTAGCTGGCTGATGCCGGCCATTTCTTGCATGCCCGAAGCGCCGGGCACAAGTTTGACGCCCGAGCGGGTGCTGACCATGATCTCGGCCAGGCTTTTCTCGCCGGCCAGGAAATGGCTCAAATTGCTGGGGCAGGGCGCGCCGAAGGCGATTTGCGCATTGGCCAGGCCCAGGTCGGCGTCAAACAACATCACCCTCTCGCCCTGCGCCTGCAGGGCCACTGCCAGATTGACCGAGACGGTGGTCTTGCCCACGCCGCCCTTGCCGCTGGCGATGCCGATGACTTGTGTTGCGCGCTGCTTCATGGGTGGGCGGCTGCGCCGGCTGCTTTCTTGCGTGCGCTGCCCGTGGACAAGGACGAGGTGCTGCGGGTGCTGGTCTCGGCAGGAGCTTGGACCCCCTTAGCTGCAGCGGCCGGGCTCACCCGCGCTTTGCGGCGCGTCGGTGCGCTGGTGCTCTCTTCAACGGCAGGTGCTGCGGCCGGCTTGGCCGCCGCCTTGGGTTTGGCGCTGGCCTTTGTTCGGGATTTGGCGGCGACTGGGGCCGCCTCTGCGCTGACTCGAATCGGCGCTGGCTCGGCGCGAATCACCTTGGGCGCGCTCTTGCCCAGCACCTGTGCGGTGGAGAGGAATGCGGGCAGGCTGGGTAGGCTGGGCAATTGGGCGATGGCGTCCAGCGTGGCACTCAGACCGCTGCCGGAATTGGCCGGGTCAGGCTGCGCACTGGGGGTCATGAGCCGCGATACAGACTGCACAGACATGGCCATCGCCTGAGCCACTTGTTGGGGCACAGGCAGGTCGAGGGCGGCGGTCAGTGGGGCCAGGGCCAGGTCCACGAGGTGCTCGATAGAGAAGTCTTGCATCAGGTCGCTCAGGCGGCTGCCGCAGCTGGCCCCTGCAATCGACAGATCATTATCACCGAGGAACTGCAGCAAGGACCAGGGAGAGCTGGCCTCATCGATCTTGGTCAGCAGCAGGCTGCGAAAAGGCAGGCCCAGGCCCAGCACCCTTTGCAGGGTGGCGCTTGAAGCATCGGCGGGCAGCACCGCGTGCGCCTGGCAGGTCGGCGCCTGCGCCAGGATCTGCGTCACATGCTCGGGCATTTGCACGCCGGCAGTGTCGATCAACACCAGGCGGCGGCTGGACAACTCATTGACCAGCAAGCGAAGGTTTTGCGCGTCGCTGGCACGAAAGGCGTCAATCCCCAGCTGCGAGGCCAGCATCTGGGTCTGGCTCCAAGCGCCGGCGCGCACATCCTGGTAACTGATGATGGCCACCTGCTCGCAGCCGGCCTGAGCGCCCAGCTGCGCCAGCCGGGCGGTCATCAGGGTCTTGCCAGCGCCGGACGGGCCGGCCAGCAGATGCAGGCCTTGGGCGGGCAGGGCGGCAAGCGGCCGCTGCAGGTGATGGCAGAGCTGTTCGCGCATGGCCTGCAGGCCTTGCTGGGCGTCGCTGCACTGGCTCAAGCTGTCCAGCAAGAGGGTGCGCAGGGCGCCTGGCAGGCCCGCTTCCTGCAGCGCCTGCACCAAAGGGGTCACAGCAGGGGCGAAATGAACCTTGGACTGCCAGGCCGAGCTTTGCTGGCGCATGCGAAATTCACGGCGCAGGGCGGCGATTTCATCGCGCACCAGGTCCACGATCTCGCGGCTGCGCAGGTAGTCGCGCGCATCCTGTTCGGCCGTGCTCGTGGCGAGCGCGCTTGCCGCCGGGGCGGCTACAGCGGCCGGGGCCGCAGCCACCAGGCTCACCGGCTCTGCGCTGATGTTCAGGCTGGGCTCGGAGCGGGTCTGGCTGGCCGCGTCCAGGGTTTGCCGAAAGCTGCTGGCTGCAGGCACAGTGGTTGGAGCAGGGCTGCTGCTGGCGACGCTAGAAGTTGTATCGGCCTTGCCCATCGCCGCCGGCGTGTCGGCCTCGGGCACTTCGATGGCCACCACCAGTTCGGTCTGGGCGCCAATTTGATGGTTGGAGATCACCAGCACGTCGGGGCCATAAGTCTGTATGGCTTGCTCCATGGCGCTGCGGGTGTCGCGGGCGAGAATACGCTTGAGTTCCATAGGTCACCTCAGAGATTACTTGGCCGGATCGGCGTGCACGGTGTGGATCACTTTGACCATCTGGTCTTCCGGGATCTCGCTGTAAGAAAGGATGGTCAGGTCAGTGACCCGAAAGCGCGCTGCCTTGGACAGCCATGGCCGGATCGAGGGCGAGACCACCAGCACCGCCGGGTGGCCTTGCTCTTCGACCGAGCGTGCGCCCTGGCGCAGGGCGGCAAACAGACGCTCGGCCAGGCCGGGCTCGAGCACCATGGGTTGGCCGGGCTGGCTTTGCTGGATCACGTTGTGCAACAACTGCTCCAGGCCCGGGTCCAGGGTGATCACCGACAGGCTGTTGTTGTTATCGAGCAGGCTCTGGCAAATCATGCGGCCCAGCTTGGGTCGGATCAGGGTGGTGAGCAGCTCCGGATCTTGCGTGCGGGCGGCCGATTCTGACAGCGCCTCGACGATGCTGCGCATGTCGCGGATCGGTACGTTCTCGCTGAGCACGTTTTGCAGGGTGCGGGTGATCACGCCCAGCGCGAGCTTGCCCGGTACCAGGTCTTCCACCAGCTTGGGCGAACGTGCGGCCAGCTTGTCCAGCAGCTGCTGCACCTCGTCGTGGGAGAGCAGGTCGGCGCAGTTGTCGCGCAGCACCTTGTTGAGGTGGGTGGCCACGGCGGTCGCTGCGTCGACCACGGTGTAGCCCAGGGTACGGGCATGGTCGCGCTGGGACGGGTCTATCCAGACCGCGTCCAAACCAAAAGCCGGCTCCTTGCAGGGCGTGCCTTCCAGGGGGCCGTAGACCTGGCCGGGGTTGATCGCCATCTCGCGGCCGACCTTGACCTCGCCGCGGCCGCGCACCACGCCCTTGAGGACGATGTGATAGGAGTCCGGATCGATGTTCAGAGCGTCGCGGATGCGCACCGGCTGAATCAGAAAGCCCAGCTCGGCCGACAGTTTTTTGCGCACACCTTTGACACGGGCCATCAGCTGCCCGCCAGTGTCGGGGTTGACCAGGGGGATCAGGCCATAGCCGATTTCCAGGCCAATCAGGTCGACCTGATCGACATCGTCCCAGTCCAGTTCTTTAGGGGCTTCCGGGGCCAGCGCGGCGGCCTGGGCCACTTCCTGCGGCGTCGGTTCGGCATTGCGTTTGAGCACCATCAATCCCAGGCCGGCGGTGGCTGCGGCCAGCGTCAGAAAGACCAGATGCGGCATGCCTGGAATCACGCCCAGGATGGCCAAAAAGCTGGCCGAGATGAACAGGGCCGAGGGGTTTGCCAATTGAGAGCTGGCCTGCTCGGTGGTGTTCTCCGAGGTGTTGACCCGGGTGACGATGATGGCGGTGGCCAGCGACAGGAACAGGCCCGGAATCTGGGCCACCAGGCCGTCACCGATGGTCAGAAGGGTATAGATGCGGCCAGCTTCACCGATGGGCATGTTGTGCTGCATCACGCCGATGAGCAGGCCACCGATGATGTTGATCACCAGAATCAAGAGGCCAGCGACCGCGTCACCGCTGACGAATTTGGAGGCACCGTCCATGGAGCCGAAGAAGTCTGCCTCTTGGGACAGCTCCTCGCGCCGTTTTTTGGCCGTTTCCTGGTCGATCACGCCGGCATTCAAGTCGGCGTCGATGGACATCTGCTTGCCCGGCATCGCATCCAGGGTGAAGCGGGCATTGACCTCGGAGACGCGGCCAGCGCCCTTGGTGACCACGATGAAGTTGATGATCATCAAGATCATGAAGATGATGAAACCGACCAGGTAGTTGCCGCCGATGACAAAGTGGCCGAAGGCGGCGATCACCTGACCGGCGGCTTCTTCGCCCTCATGGCCATGGACCAGGATCACCCGGGTCGAGGCCACGTTCAGGGCCAGCCTGAGCATGGTGGCAAACAGCAGCACCGATGGGAAAGATGAAAAATCCAGTGGCTTGCGGGTGTTGATCGCAATCAGCACGATCAGCAGGCTCGAGGCAATATTGAAGGTGAACAGCACATCCAGCAGCCAGGCCGGCAGTGGCAGCACCAGCATGGCCACGATCAGCAGCACCAGGGCCGGAATGCTCAGTCCGGCCATGCTGACCTGGGTCAGGCTCTGTCGGAGGTTTGACAGCGTCAAGGTGCTCATGGCGATCGCTTTGTCGGTTTGGAAAGGCTGTGAGGTCGGTTTTTGCGGTTTTCAGGCCGCGCTCGGACAGGTTTCGCAAAGTCCGTGCCATGAAAAATTGACAGTGCGGCCGTGCCCCCGGGGTCTGCAGGAACCGGCAAGTCCTGTCCGGTCATGCTTTTTGCTACATCGCTGGGGCCCGCCTTCGGGCTGCCTCTTTATTCAGCCAAAGCCACCCATGGACGCTTCACTGATTTCTTCTGTTTCCCCCGCCTCCGTCAACCTGACCGCGGAGGCCAGCCCCGGCGCTGCGCAGCCGTCCATGCGGGGGGCCGATTTCGCCAACTTGCTGGGGCACCTGATGGACCCGGGTGCCCGGCAAGATCTTGCCGCCGCCGGGCTGCAGGCCCTGCCCATCAGCTCCCAGATCGAAGTCATCACCGTGGCCGAGCCCTTGCCTGACGCCGCCAGTCTGGCGGCCTTTGCGCGCGGCCAGGGCCTGGATGAAACCACAGTACGAGCCTTGTTTGGCGCTGCGCCGGGCATGGTGTCGGCGGATGCGGCCGGCGCTGCCGCCTTGAGCGACAAGGGCGCAGACGCCGGCACCCTGATCAGTGCCGCGCTGGCTCTGGGCGGCTTGCGTCCCCTGGTGGTCCAGCCCCTGGAGCAGGCCGCCGCCATGATGGGCGAGGGCTCTGCCGCGCCCTCCGCTGAAGAGGTGGCTTTGCAGCAATCTCTGGTCCTGGCCACCGGCGCCCTTGTTCCCAGCTTGATGGGGCGGGGGCAGTTCGCCAAGGCGCCGACCGATACCGGCAAAGCGGCCCTGTCGGTCAGCGCCACCCTGCCAGGCGCTGCGGCCCAGGCCGCGGGCATCTCCGCCATCGTACAAAGTGGCCAGGTCAGCCAGTTGAGCTGGCAGGTGCAGTCGGTGGGAGCACCCCAGGCTGCGCTGGCGGTGCATGAATTAGGGGCCCAGGCAGCCGTCGCCGCCAGCCCCCTGTCTGAGGTGCAGCCTGAGGGCATGCCTGAAGTCTTGCGCCTGCGCCTGGCGCCCAGTGAGTTCATTACCCAGCGCCTGGCTGCCATGGCCGGCACCGGCGAGCAGGCCACCTGGGGCTCGGTGGCCGGCCAGTCGGTCGCCGCCGTCGGGCTGCTGCGCTTGGATGTGCGGGGCCTGGGCCTGGTCGCTCCGTCCGGTCCGTCCGGTCCCTCGGCTGCGCCGGCCGCCGATGCGGCAAACGCCTTGGACGCCCAGGCGCTTGAGCAGCCGGACGCCGCCGGCACGCAGGTGCACCATGAGGCCGGCCGTACGCAGAATTTGGCGCCGAGCGCCAGCGCCGCCGCCCCCTGGACCAGCACCGCCGCCCAGCGGGCTGAACAATATGAGCAACTGGCCCAGCGCATGGGTGAGGCACTGGGTCAGCGCCTGCAAAGCCAGCTCGAGCGCGGCGAGTGGAAAGTTCAGATGCGCTTGGATCCGGCCCACCTCGGGCGCATCGATCTGGACCTGGATATGAGCGCCGGTGGCCTGGATGCAGTGTTTCGCAGTGACAATCAGCTCACACGCGATTTGATCTCCCAGGGTCTGTCCCGACTGCGTGAGAGTCTGTCACAGTCAGGCACGGCAGTTGCTAACGTCTGGGTACAAGGGGATTCCAACCGCCAATCTGGCGGAAATCCGACACCTGGGCGTACGCCGGATCAAAGAGATGAGACGGCAAACGGTCGCGATGCAGGCTCAGAGGAGCAGTTGGCGGCGCAGGCGGTCGCAAGACCGCGCCGAGGTACGAGTGCCTGGGATATGCTGGCCTGATAGAGGCTGGCACATCGCACGGGAGACACCTGAGAGGTAAGTCATGGCAGAAGCAGCAGCAGTTGTCGAAGAAGGTGCGGAGCAAAAGCCCAAGTCCAAGCTGATTCCCATCATCCTGGGAGCGGTCGGCTTGATCGTGCTTGTGGCCGGCACGATGATGGCCACCTTGTACTTCACCGGCTTTTTCAAGCCCAAGCCGCCGACCCTGACCGCCCAGGAGCGCATCGCGCTGGGCCTCGACCCTGAGGTTGACGTCGCTGGCAAGGGCGGTAAGGACGGTAAGGACGGCAAGGATGGCAAGCCTGAAAAGCTGAAAAAATCGCCCCAGGCCGAGCGCTTTGACTTCAACTACTTCAAGATGGAAAACGAGTTCCTGGTCAATGTGACCGGGTCCAAGAGGGTGATGTCCATCCAGGTTGCGGTCATGACCCGCTACGACCAAAAGGTCATCGACAACCTGAAAAAACACGAGTTCGCCCTGCGTTCGGTGATGATGGACGTCATGCGTCAGTCGCAGGACGCCGACATCAACAAGCCGGAGTTTCGGGTCGACCTGGCCAAGAAGCTGCGCGACGCCATGAACGCGCTGCTGGAAAAGTACGAGGAATTTGGCGGCGTTGAAGACGTCTTCTTCACCTCCTTCATCGTGCAGTAAGCGCGTTACCCCTGGCTGCAACGAGACCTCACACCATGACCGATCAACTGTTGTCCGCGGAGGAGCTCTCGGCACTGGCCGAGGGCATCAACGACGGCAGCATCCCCGTCGATACCGGCTACAACACCGCCATGCGGGTGCGCAAGCACGACCTGGCCAGCGAGGATTCGAGCCTGGGCGTCAATGTGGCGTCCATCGACATGATCAACGAGCGCTTTGTGCGCACCTTCCGCCTGGGCCTGCTCGAAATGTTGCGCTCGAGCCCGCGCGTCTCCCCCAACCGGGTGCAGATTTCGCGCTTTGGCGATTACCTCAAGGGCTTGCGGGCCCCGCTGTCGGTCAATATGGTCCGGATGAACCCGCTGCGCGGCTACTCCATCGTGGCCATCGATCCGGTGGTGGTGTTCAGCTCGCTCGACAGTTTTTTCGGCGGTTTCGGCCGGGGCGTGGCGCAGCTGCCGCCCACCCGCCTGTTCACCCCCACTGAGACCCGGATCATCAACATGATCCTCGAAGTGTTCTTCCGTTCGCTCAAGGACGCCTGGTCGCCCATCATGGACATTGATCAAGAGGTGGTGAGCTCCGAGATCAACCCGCAATTCGCGCAGATCGCCGACGAGAACGATCTGGTGATCCTCTCGCGCTTTGAGGTCGAGGCCGGCCCCACCACCCAGGGCTTTATCGACCTGGTCTACCCCTATGCCTCGCTCAAGCCGGTGCGTGACCTGCTGCGCAGCCGGGTGCAGACCGGCGACGGCAACGAGGAATCGGACAACCAGTGGCGCACCGACCTGGGCGTGGCGGTCGACAGCGCGTCGGTCGAGATGCGCGTCATGCTGGGCGACATCCCGACCAGCCTGGGTGCCATCGAGTCCATGCAGCCCGGCGATGTTCTCTTTTTCAAAAAACCCGATCTGGCCCGTCTGCTGATCAACGAAGTGCCTGCCTTCGATGTCGAAGTGGGCAATCTGGGCAGCCAGACGGCGGTGCAGATTCAGCGCAGTGTCATTCCTGGCATGCAATAAACCTCAGGACCCGCGAGCATGAGCGACAACCCAAACAACACCGGCGCCGACAACCAGATCAATCCCGACGTCCTGCAAAACATTCAGGTCACCCTGTCTGTGGAAGTGGGGCGCGCCATGATCAAGATCCGCGACCTGATGCGCCTGACGCAGGGCAGCGTGGTCGAGCTCGACCACATTGCCGGCGAGCCGCTGGACCTGCTGGTCAACAAGACCGTGGTGGCCCAAGGCGAGGTGGTGCTGGTCAATGACCGCTACGGCATCCGCCTGACGCGCGTGGTGCCCGCCTCCGAGCGCATGAAAAACCTCTGATCGCCACCGGCCCAGCCCCATGGACACCTTGCGCATCATCGGCAGCCTCATCTTGGTCTTCGGACTGATGGGGGCTTTGCTTTGGGGCCTCAAACGCATGCAGACCCAGATGGGCCAAAGCCTGCCTGGCCGGCGCTTGCAGATCGTTGAAAGTGTGGGCGTGGGCCCGCGTCAAAAGATCGCCCTGGTGCGGGTCGATGGCCATGAGGTGCTGGTGGGCCTGTCGCCCGGCCAGATGACTGCTTTGGGCCAATGGCCTGTGGCGGGCGCTGCTGCCGGCGCTGCCAGCGCTAAAGCGGCCGTTGACGCCGCTGGCGATCCTCAGAAGCAGAGCGCTGCCGGAGATCTGAGCTATCCGATGACCGCCCGGGCCCTGCTCGACAGGGAGTCGCGCAGTGACTCCTAAATCCTTGGGGCGTTGGCTCGCCCTCTCCGTGCTGGTTCTGGTGGTGCTGGCCATGCCTGAGCAGTCTTGGGCGCAGGGCCTGCCCATGGTGACGACCACCCAGGGGCCGCGCGGCACCCAGTACAGCATCACGCTGCAGCTGCTGGCCTTGATGACCACGCTGACGCTGCTGCCTTCGCTGCTGCTGATGATGACCTCCTTTGTGCGCATCATCATCGTGATGTCGCTGCTGCGCCAGGCCTTGGGCACCGGCCAGACGCCGCCCAATATTGTGCTGGTCGGTCTGTCGCTGTTTCTGTCGCTGTTCATCATGCAGCCTGTGCTCAGCGATGTTTATCAGAACGCGGTGGTCCCCTTCATGAACAACGGCATGAGTGCCGAGCGGGCCATGGCTGCGGCCGAGGGGCCGATTCGCGAATTCATGCTCAAGCAGACCCGCCAGGACGACATCGCCCTGTTCATGCAAATCGCGCGCAAGGGCGAGCCGCTCGATGCGGCCTCCGTGCCCTTTAGCACCTTGGTGCCCGCTTTCATCACCTCCGAGCTCAAGAGCGCCTTCACCATCGGCTTTCTGATCTACATCCCCTTCGTGGTGATTGATCTGATCGTCGCCAGCGTGCTGATGTCCATGGGCATGATGATGCTCTCGCCCATGATGATCTCCATGCCCTTCAAGCTCATGCTGTTTGTGTTGGTCGATGGTTGGGGGCTGATCATGGGCTCGCTGGCTTCGAGCTTCACCCTCTGAAACCTGGAACGCCCCTATGGATACCTCGACCGTTGTAGAACTGGGCTCCCAAGCCCTCTGGATGACCATGCTGGTGTCGGCCCCGCTGCTGTTGGTGGCCCTGGGTGTGGGTCTGGTGGTGGGTATCGTGCAGGCCGCCACCTCGATCAACGAAGCCACCTTGAGCTTCATCCCCAAGCTGGTGGCGATTTCCCTGACGATGGTGCTGGTGGGCGGCTGGCAGATCGCCACCCTGGTCGATTACATGCGCGGTCTGTTCCTGCGCATACCGACCCTGTTTACCTGAGCCTATCGTGATCTCGGTTGCCGCCATCGACATCGTGGAGCGCTTTTATGCGCTGCTTTGGCCCATGCTACGGATGTCGGCCCTGATGCTGTTTGCGCCCGTGTTTTCGCTGCCGGCCATGACCACCCGCATTCGCATTCTGCTGGCCTTGGCGCTGGCGGTGATGGTCTACCCGATGTTCGACTGGCCCCGCATCGACCCGCTGTCGGCCGCTGGTTTGCTGGAGATTGTCAACCAGATCACCATAGGTCTGATGATGGGCCTGATCCTGCAGGTGGCCATCGCCGCGGTGGTGGTGGCCGGTCAGGCGATTTCCAATTCCATGGGCCTGTCCATGGCCATGATGATCGACCCCAACCTGGGCAATGTGCCCACCATCGCCCAGTTTCTGATTGTGGTGGCGACCCTGGTTTTTGTGGGTCTGGGCGGTCACGGTCTGCTGCTGGCCTTGCTGGTCGAGAGTTTTTCCAGCCTGCCAGTGGGTCAGGTGATCTTGGTCGATCAGAGCTGGCGCCAGATGCTGGCTTGGAGCTCGATGATCTTTATGGGTGCGGTGCTGATCGCGCTGCCGGTCATGGTGACCCTGCTGTTCATCAACATCGGCATCGGCGTGATCACCCGCGCCGCCCCCAGTCTCAACATCTTTGCCGTCGGCCTGCCGGCCACGATCATCATCGGTTTTCTGGTGCTGGTCATGTCCATGGCCAACATCGGCGCCCGTCTGCAGTGGCTGTGGACCCAAGGCCTGACCCAGACCCGGGTTCTGGTCGGCCTGTCCTGAGGAGGCGCCCATGAGTGACGATAGCGCCGAAAGAACAGAAGAGGCCACAGGCCGAAGGCTGAGCAAGGCCATCGAAGAAGGCGATGTGGCGCGCAGCATCGAGCTGCCCGCCGCCGCCGTCATGATTGCTGCGGCGGTGACCATCCTCATGATGGGCAGCTGGTGGGTCAGCCGTTTTGCGGCGCAGATGCAGGCCGGCTTCACCTTTGACCGCAAGACGCTGGACACGCCCACCCTGCTGCCCACAACGTTTCTCTATGCGGTGGGTGAGGGCCTTTTGGTGGTGCTGCCGCTGATGGTGGTCACTGCGGTGGTGGCCATCGCCGCCTCCGGCGTGACCGGTGGCTTTCATTTTTCGGCCAAGGCTTTTTCGCCCAAGTTCAACAAGCTCAGCCCGATCGCGGGTCTCAAGCGCATGTTTGGCACCAACGCCCTGGTCGAGCTGATCAAGGCCATCAGCAAGTTCGCGGTGGTCTCGCTGGTGCTGTGGTGGCTGGTCAACCGCCATCTGGTGGAGCTGATGATGCTGGCCAATATGGGGCTGGAGCCCGCGCTGGGCGAGACCGGCCGCATGATCAGCCAATCGCTGGTCTGGCTCACGCTCAGCCTGGTGCTCATTGCCGCCGCTGACGCGCCGTATCAGCGCTGGAGATACTTCAAGAAGCTGCGCATGACCAAGCAAGAGGTCAAGGACGAGATGAAGGATTCCGAAGGCCGGCCCGAGGTCAAGCAGCAAATCCGCCGGCGTCAGCGCGAGATGTCCAATGCACGCATGATGGCCAAGGTCAAGGACGCCGATGTGGTCATCACCAACCCGGAGCACTTTGCGATCGCTCTGTCTTACGACCCCACCTCCGACGGCGCGCCGATTCTGCTGGCCAAGGGCGCTGATCATATTGCTGCACGCATCCGCGAGGAGGCCCGCCAGCACGGGGTGGAAATGTTCGCATCGCCACAACTGGCCCGTGCCTTGTACTTCACCACCGAGGTGGATCAGCCGATCCCCGAGGCGCTCTACCATGCGGTGGCCCCGGTGATTGCCTATGTGTTCAGCCTCGCGCAGGTCAAGCCTGGCGTCGAGCCCATGGCCAAACCCGCACCCAAGGTGCCGCCGTCGATGTGTTTTGATGCCGACGGCAAATTGGAGACCGCATGAACACCCATGTCGACCTGACCCTGAGCCTGGCGGCCGATGGTTCGGCCCTGCCTTCGCTGTTTTTCCGACCTGCCGACCGCCTGCGCCTGGAAGGCTGCGTGGCCGCACTGACGCAGGAAGGCCGCAGCCTGGCCCTGTCCAGCGAGCACGAGGCCGCGCTCGACCACTATGCCAAGTTGCTCACCGAGCGGCTGCGTCGGGCAGCACCGCGAAGCCAGGTCGAGACCTATTTCCCCGCCAGCACCGACGCACTGGTGGCCCGCTTCAATGAAGTGCTGGCCGGCCAGACCATGAAGGAGGCGATGACCGAAGGCATGGGTCAGGCGCCCGAGCGCATCTGGGTGGTGCACGACGCCGGCGCGCTGGCCGAGCACGAGCTGCAGTTGCTGGCTCGCCTGGTCAGCAATTTTCCAGGCGCCAATATCCGTACCGTCCTCTTGCTCGGCCCCGCGCTGCGCAGCCGCAAGGCTTTTGAATCACTGGGTCGGCGCTTTGTGCGTTGGGACATCGAGGCGCCCACGCCCGAGCAGGCCCAGACCATGCTCAGTCAGGCCCGCATCGAAGGCTGCGAGAGCCTGGTTACGGGCTTGCTGCGCCATCTGCAGCCGGTGGTGCTCAAGGCCGCTCCGGCGCTCGAACCCTTTAGTTTCAGCCCTGCCCAGGATGAAGGCAGGCCGCAGGTCGGCGGCGCTGCGCGCCAGCCGGCGCGCGCTGCCCTGGCCGCGCTGACCGGGCGCGTCCGGCAGCTTGTGGCGGTACTCGGTCAGCGACTGCAAGGCCTGCGCAAGGTGGGGGGCGGCGTTGCTGCCAAAGTCGTCGTCCGCGCCCGCCCGCCGGGTCGCAAAGGCATGCGCTTGCCCAAGGCGCGTTGGATCATGGCCGTCGCCGGCCTGGCTGCCTTGTCGGTGGCCGTCTCGGCCTGGTTGAACGGCGGGCGCTTTGGCGTGAGCAAGCCCACCGGCGCGCAGCCGGTCAAGGACGTGCGCAGTGGCGCCGTGCCCAACAGCCCGATCAAGGCGGTCGATCTGCTGCGAAGTGCAGCACCTGCGAGGGAGTCCAAAACATGAGCGATCAACCGTCCATCATTCGGCATGAGAGTGCGCATTCGGTGAGTTTTCCCGAAGGCTCACAGGTTGCCACCTCCAAGCCATCGGATCCGCAAGGGCCGCAAGTGCGAAAAACCCTGGCCGGCGAGGACGCCCAAAGCGCAGACGATTCGGCGCAAGCCCAAGCGGGCTTGCCGCCTCCTTTTGTAAAGGAGCCCACCGAGCAGCCCGCCGCTCCCGTCTTTGAGCGCACCGTACCAGCGGCGCTCGCCGAAGCGGCAAGCCTGCCCGCCCAGACTGCCGGTGAACCGTCAGCGGCTGCGGCGCCGGTCTTCGAGCGCTCGATTCAAGACGCCAGCGCTCAGGCCGGCCTGCCGCCCGAGCTGGCCCCCCTGGGCGACCAGTTCGAGACCCCGGTCGATCGCTTCCTTCGTGAACGGCGGCAGGCGCTGCCGGAGCAGGGCCAGGACACCCAGTCCGTCAGCGATGCGCCGGTGTTTGAGCGCAGCAGCCAGGACCACTGGGTGGCGCTGCCCGAGGACATGAGGGCTTCCGCCGAATCGAGTGAGGGGCCAGTGTTCGAGCGCAGTCTCCAGGACCACCGCGAGCCAGCGCTTGAGGACAGGCCCTTGCCGGTCGCGTCCGCCGATGGGCCGGTTTTTGAGCGCAGCATCAGCGACCATCGGGAAGCTGCGCCTGTCGACCCGCCGGCTCGGGCTGCTGCTGTAGATGGCCCGGTTTTCGAACGCTCGGTGCAAGACCACAAAGTGGCCCTGCCCGAGGCAAGGTCTGCCAGCCGGGAAGACCTAGCCGTCCCCCCGCCGATTGCCCGGCGCGATGCGCCCGAACTGGCGCCGGTGCCACTGGCTCAGGCGCAGCGGATCATTTCCGAGACCGCCAGACAGACCCAGGCTCAGGTCGAGCAGGCCATAGGCCCAGCCGATGGCCAATGGGCCGAGATGGACTTCCCCGCCCGGGTGGTCAAGCTCAAGATTGAAAACGACAAGGTGCGGGACAAGCTTGACAAGCTTGAGGACCTGGCCGACGAGGCCAAGCGCTAAGGCGCTTGGCGACAGGAAAAACAGGAGCCCGATATGGACCACAAAACCACCGAGCCGGACCCGCAGGCGCCCGCCTCGACCAGTGAGGACGTCGCCATGACCGACGCCCAGACTCTGGCCGATATGAAAGACATGAAGCTGGTGGTCATGGACTCGGCCGAACTGGCCACCCGTGCCGCCAGTCTGGCCGCCAATGCCGGCCTGGACCTGCGCAATGCCACCAAGGACGTGCTGCAGGGCAATCTGCAGATGCTCGCCAGCAACAAGAAGCAAAGCAAATTCGCCATCATTTTGCTGGCCAGCGCGGCCTCACTGATGCTGCTGACAGCCGCCCTGTTTGTCTTCATGAGTCTGAAGCTGCAAGGCCGGGTGGCCCAGCTCGATGAGATGGTGCTGGCGGTAGGCAAGCGGGTGGTGGAAATGGACGCTTCACTGGAATTGGTCGGCGGCGCGCAAGAAGTCCTCAAGTCTGTCGCAGCCAAGCAGGCCGAAATGGCGGCCGGCCAGGCCAAGATCGACGCGCGCCTGGAAGAGGTGATCAAGAACGCCCAGGGCGTGCCCGAGCAGACCGCCAAGCAGGTCGAGGCGCGGATGCAGGCCTTGGCCAAACAGGTCTCGGGTCTGGACGCCCGCTTTCAGGCCCAATCGGCCGCCACCAACAAAATGGCCGGCCAGGTGCAGTCCATGCAAGGCGCACTCGGCGACGCCAGCGCCATGAAGCGCGACCTCGAGGCCATGGCCCGCCAGCAGCGCGAGCGCCAAAGCGGCGAATCCTCCCGCGCCGCCCAGGAAGCAGCGGCCGCACGCAACCGCGAGTCCATGGTGCAATACCCGCGCAAGCCGGCCGACAAGCCCTGATCTGGGCCAGCCGCATCGCGCCGGGGCGGCGCTCCCACAAAGAGGCTCTCACGACATTTAGCAAGCGATCGGGGTGGGTGTGGGAGCCGCGCCCTCGCGGCGATGGAGCCCTCTTGCTCCCTCCCCCTTTGGGGGAGGGCAGGGGTGGGGGCATGGACCTTTACGGATCTGCGGCTGCCTTTTTAGACAGCTGTTGCCCCCACCCTAACCCTCCCCCAAAGGGGGAGGGAACAAATGCAAGAGCGCCTTCTCCATAGGGGGAGGGAGACATCCATAGCATCTCCTACCTCGGCTCAGCGCACCTGGATAGAGGTGGTAAAGGCGTAGCCGATCTTGCGCACCGTCTCTAGCGGCAACTCGATGCCCAGGCTGGTCTTGACCTTCTGGCGCAGGCGCCTGACCAAGATCTCCATGCGCCTGAAGTCATAGGCTTCGGGATCGTGGCCCAAGCTCGTGGCCAGGTCCTGCCGGCTGACCACTGCCCCCGGTTGGTGGGCCAAGCGTTGCAGCAAGACCGACTCCGAATGCGTCATCCTGACGGCCAGGCCTGAGCCTGAGCGCAATGTCCAGTCGGTGCGGTTGAGGGTCCAGTTCGGGCTGGCGCTGCCGCGCATGCGGCGCAGCAGGTTGGTCACCAGCGAGGCCAGTTCCTCCAACTGAACCGGCTTGACCAGATACACATCGGCGCCGGCCTTGACGCCTTCAATGCGCTGCGCGCTCTCGCCGCGGGCGGTGGTGATGATCACCCCTTTGTCTTGCAAGGCGCTGTTTTGGTGCAGCCAGGCCAGGCCGTCGCCGTCGCCCAGACCGAGATCGAGGATCAGAAGGTCGAAAGGGTGGGTGCGCATCCACTGCGTGGCTGCATGCAAGCCCGCCACGCCGTCGGCCACGAAGCCTTCCATGTTCAGATAGGTGACGGTGGCTTCGAGCAACTGGGGCTCGTCTTCGATCACCAGCACGCGGCCTTGGCTTGGGTCTGGGAGATTCATGGCAGGTCGTGGGGTTTGGCCAGATTGTGCGGCAACCAGAGGCAAAAGCAGCTGCCATGCCCGGGCACGCTGCTGAGCTCCAGGTCGCCCTGATGCAGTTGCACGATGCGGCGCACAAAGGCCAGGCCCAAGCCTATGCCGGGTACCGGCCCTTCCGGGCGCACCCGGTAGTAGTCGTCGAAGATCGCCCCATGATCCTTCGCTTCGATGCCGCAGCCCTGGTCGCTCACCGCAATGCCCACCCAGCCGCTCTTGCTGCGGGTCTCGATCAGCACCGGGCGGCCGGGCTCTGAATACTTGCAGGCGTTGTCGATCAGGTTGAGCATGGCCACCTCCAGCAGGTTTTCATCGGCCCAGATATCGCCCACCTCCTCAGACAGTCTCAGTTCCATGGGATGCCTGTCGTGGAGCAGGGCTTGTGAGTCGATCAACTCGCGCAGCCAGGCCGCCATCGGAATGGCCTGCGGCCGGATCTCTTGCATCGCCTGCTGCAGCCGGTCGCCCTTCATCCAGGTTTCAAACAGCGACAGCAGCCTGCGCGTGGCCTCGCTCATGATGGCCAAGCGTTTCTCCAGCGACAGCTGACCTTTTTCCTGTTCCTTGCGTAGCAGGCTGATCTGGCTGTTGACGATGCCCAGGGGGTTGCGGAACTCGTGGGAGATTAGCGCGCCGAAGCGCACATAGCGCTTGAACAGCTGGTTCTGGGCATCAAGCGCGGCTTCTAGTTGCAAGGTGCGTTCCTGCACCGCCTGCTCCAGGCGCAGTTCTGCGCTTTTGGACTCTTCGAGCAGCCTTTGCTGAGCCAGCAGAGCTCTTTTTTGGGCGGACTCCCGCTCCCGCCGCTCCAGGTGAATCACATCGGCCATCGCCAGGGCCAGCAGCAGCATCTCGAAGGCCGATGAAATCTGCAGGCTGTAAGCGGTGAAGGTGTTGGTCGGCAGCCAACCGAAGGCACGGCCGATAGCCACCATGGCCCCGGTCCAAAGGACCAGCCAGGCCAGCAGAAAAAAGCGTGTGCTTTTTTGCCCTTGTCGCAGTACCTTGATGCCGGCGATGGGGACCAGCACGCCTGCAATCAGCGTCAGGCCACTGGCCACTTGTGATAGCGCCAGCGTCGGTATCGGCATCCAGATGCTGGCCATCAGCAAGCCCGAGGTCAGCAAGTAAGCCAGGGCCAGACCCATGAGGGCCAGGGAGATCCTGGGGGTGTAACGCTCGGCCTGCAGGAAGCGGCGGCTAAAGAGCATCAGCATCGCACAGGCCAGGTTGAGGAAAACGATCAGCGCAACGTTGTCAAAGTCGGTCCTGCCGGGCCAGACAAACATCTGCCCCAGCCCATTGCCGGCCAGCATGGCGGTGCCGAACACGCCGGCGAACAGGGCGTACAGCAAAAACCGCGTATCGCGCAGCGAGGCAGCCAGGAACAGGTTGTACAGGCACAGCGCCAGCAGACCGCCGAAATACAGGAACTGGATCACCAGCGTGTTTTGAACGTTCGTGCGAAAGGCCGGCTCCTGCCAGATCACCAGCGGCACCGTCAGGCTGTGTGAGCTGCCACGCACCCGCAGGTAGTGGTCTTGGGGCTCGGTGCCAGGCTCCAGGGGAAAGGCAAAGAAGCGGTGCGCGAAGGGTCTGCTCTCCAGCGGCAGCGCGGAGCCGGTGCGCACAGGCGCTCGCCCCGGCGCAAAGAAGTCCACCGTGCGCAGCTGAAAGTAGGGCAGCTCCAGCACCCATCGCTCGGGTGCATCGGCCTGCCTTTGCACAGGAAAGCGCACCCAATAGGTCGATGCGGTGTAGCCCAGGTTGATCTGCCCGCGCTCGGCCGGCCAGGGCTCAAAGCGGCGCGCCAGCTCCGGGCTGCGGACCTGCTCGATCGTCAAGACGCCCTGCGGGTCTTCCAGTATCGCTACACCTTGCGGCGATTCCAGTCGGGTCAGATCGGCCGGCAGCGGCTGGGCCATCACCCTGGTGCCCAGCAAAACGATTAGCAAAAACAGTATTACTTTGGAAGCAGTTAAAAAGAACTCAGCAATGTTCTTTTTGAGTTCCAAAGTATTTTTTGCAAACATGAATGTCGGACTTCGTGCGTCTTATGTCGAATTGACAGTCGTTGACTTTTAGATGATCGAATTTATCATGGTCCTAACTCGGTAACAAAGTGTTTCGCCGGACCCGCGCCCCTGGGGCGGGCCTGGCCATGACGCTTTGTTCGCGGAGCATTTTCATTGTTCAAGGAGTGCTTTATATGTTCGAGCGAGTGGTTCCCGTCAACAAAGACCGTCATGCCGGCAAGAAGGTGCGGGCCAGCAACGATTTCCGTTTTGCGTCCAAGTTCCATGTGGCCTATGTCACGGTGCATGAGTTTGCCCGCGCCGCGGCCATTTACCCGCTGGTTTTTCTGGAGGACAAGGACAACGACGCGTTTCGTCCGGTGGCCTTGATGGGCCTGGATGCGGGCGAGAATCTGTTCATCGACGGCCAGGGTCAGTGGCTGGGCTCCTACATCCCGGCCATCATCCGCCGTTACCCCTTTGCGCTGACCAAGGCGCCCGAGGCCGACCGCTTCATCGTCTGTGTTGACGAGGCCAGCGACCTGCTCAGCGACACCGAGGGCGCCCCCATGTTCGACGAGCAGGGCAATGCCACCCAGGTCATCGAGAACGTCAAGCGCTATCTTGGTGAGTTGCAGCAAATGGACACCATGACCCAGGAGTTCAGCAAGTTCCTGATTCAGAACAACCTGCTCACGCCGCTGAATATGCGGGTCAATGCGGCCAACCAGGTTCGCAACATCACCGGTTGCTACGTTATCAATGAAGAGCGTCTGAACAATTTCACCGATGCCAAATTCATTGAAATCCGTCAAAAGGGCTATCTGCCGGCCATCTATGCCCACCTGATCTCGCTGTCGCAGATCGAGCGTCTGGCCAGCTTGAAAAAGCCCGCTGATGCGAGCGCTGTGGAAGACGCCAAGCTGGCTGCGACCGGCGGCAGTGGCGCCAAGCAGACCTTGCAGTAAGCCATTGCCTCAGCCCTCGGGGCCGATGCATCGGCCCAGGGCCCTCTTTCTAAGGTGTTGGATCATGGGACAGCTTCCTGTATTGAGTCTGGGGCGTAAGAAGGTGTGGCAGCCGGCCTGGCGGCCCGGCTGCGCTCTGGGTCTGTTGGCCTTACTGGCTGCCGCGCCGCTGGCGCGAGCCCAGTCGCCTGCCACCGAGGTAGCGCGGTCGCCTTCGCTTGCGGCGCCTGCCATGCTGAGCCTGCGCGAGTTGGTCACGCAGGTGCGCGAGGCCAACAAGGACATCCGCAGCAAGCGGGCTGAGACGGGCATTGCGGCCACCGGCATCGACCGCGCTGCGGCGGCCTTTCAACCCATGGCCGCCTTGTCGGCCACCGACGGCCGCAACCGCCAGCCCAACACCTTTGAGGAAAAACTCACCCGCGACCAGGCCAGCTACTACCTGCGCGACGGTCAGGACTATTCGGTCGGTCTGAGCCAGTTGCTGCCCTCGGGCGCCAAGGTCGAGGCCAAATCCACCCTGTCGCGCTTTATCACCAACATCAATGAGAAAGACGGCCGGCCCGAGGGCGCGCGGGACAACCGCACTTTTTGGGGTCTGACCCTGACCCAGCCTTTGGCCAAGGACGCCGGCACCACGGTGACCAAGGCGCGAACCGTGCTGGCCGAGCTCGATGTGGCGGTGTCGACCCACGCGCAGGCTGAGACCGAGGCCAGTGTGGTGGCCGAGGCGGCCATGGCTTACTTCGAGCTGGTGCTGGCGCAGCATCGGGTGCTTGCGGCGCAGGAGAAGATACAGACCGGCCAGCGCCTGCTGACGCAGGCCCGCACCCTGGTCACCCAGGGGCGGCTGCCCGAGTCGGAGCTGCTGGAGGTACAGAACTCGCTGTCGCGTTACCAGGCCGGCCTGAGCGAGGCGCTGCAGGGCCAGCGTGAGCGGCACAACCGTCTGCAAACCCTGACACTGAGCAGTCAGGGTGGCGATGGCCGAATCTGGCGCGCCGCCGACGCTTTGCCGGCAGTGCTGGCCGCTGCCGCTCCCCAGGTGGCCGATGCGGCTTTGAAGCTGGCGCTCGATACCCGCCCTGACTATCTGATGCAAAAGAAGGTGATCGAGCGGGAAGGGATACAGCTGGTCTACGCCCAGAACCAGGCCCTGCCGCGCATCGATCTGGTGGCCAGCTATGGCCGCAATGGCCTGGCCTATTCGGCCACCACCGCTTTTCGTTGGGGCACCATGAGCGAATACCCGACCTGGAGTGTGGGCCTGCAGATGCAGATCCCACTGGGCGCGAACAAGCTCGGCCGTGCCGATGTGGCCGCAGCCAACCTGCGCCGCGAAAACGCACTGTTGGCGCTCAAGGCGCTGGAGGTGCAGATCGCCAACGACATCGACACCAGCCTGAACATGCTGGGCAGCGCTGCCGAGCGCTGGTCACATTGGCAGGATGTGGCCCGCCGCGAGCAGCAGCAACTAGAGGTCGAGCGCAAGCGCTTCGCCGCCGGCCGCAGCGAAGTGCGTGAAATTTTGATTCGCGAGGAGCGCACCATCAATTCCCGCCTCATGGCACTCGAGCAGCAGGCTGCCTATGCCAAGGCCCAGGTCGTGCTGGAGTCGTCTCAGGGCATCTTGCTCAGGCGCTGGTCTTCATGATGCCCAGGCTGAAGACGGGTCTGCGCTGGATCGGGATCGGCCTGCTGGCCGCTTTTTCGTTTCTGGAGGCCGGCGCGCAAGCCCCACTGGTCGCCCTTGGCGCCTCTGCGCCCGGCGTCACCCAGGCCATGCGCGACGTCAAGCTCAGCGTCACCGTGGCCGGTCGCATCGAATCGCTGCAGGTCAGCGAGGGCAGCCGGGTGCGCGAAGGACAGCTGCTGCTGCACCTCGATCGCACGCTCGAGGAGCTGGAGGTGCAGCGCCGGCGTCTGCTGCTGCAGGACCGGGCCCGCATCGACGAGCTCCGGCAAAAGGAAAAAGTCTTGCAGCAGCAGATTAACTCGCTGCTGCCTTTGCTGGTCACCGGTGGGGTTGCACGCAAGCAGTTCGAGGACGAGGAAATCGCGCTGGGCAGCGTGGTGGCCGAACGCCGGGCCCTCGAAGCGGCCAAAGAGCGCGAGCAGGTGGAGCTGCAGCTGGCGCAGGAAGCTTATGAGCGCCGCCATCTGCGCTCGCCGATTGCCGGCGTGATCACCAAGCTGGCTGCCCGCCAGGGCGAGAGCATAGGCCCGAGTGAACCGGTGATCACCGTGGTCGATACCAGCCGGGTGCGTTTTATCGCAGCGGTGTCAGCCGCTGCCGGACAGCGCCTGCGGCCGGGCCTGAGCGTGCGCATCGACCTCGGCTCCGAGCTGCGCCTGAGCCCGCGCCAGGCCCAGCTGGTTTTCGTCTCGCCGGTGACCGACCCTTCAAGCGGGCTGGTCGAGGTGATCGCCGAATTCGACAACCTCGACGGCCAGGTGCGTCCGGGCATCACCGGTCGCCTCTTGTTCTGACGCGCTGCCATGAACGCCGAGTCACGCCAGGCCCATAGCGAGCACAGCGCTGCGCTTGAGCGCCAGCGCTGGCTGGCGCTGTCGGAGTTCGACGGGCCGGTGGCGGTTTTCTGGGAGCAATACCTGCAAGCCATAGGTCAGGATCTGCAGGCGCGCGGGGTGCTCCTGCTCAGCGCTGCGGTGGGCCAGCCCTGGAAGGCCTTGGCCCAATGGCCGGCGCAGGCCGATCTGTGGAGCGCCGATCCGGCCGATCTGCTGCAGCTCCTCGCCGGCGTGCTCGACGAGCAGCCGCGGCTCGAACGGCTGCCCCAGGGCGGGCAGATGCTGGCCATGCGCCTGCCGCAGCCGGCGACCGCCCAGGTGCTGGCGGTGGTGGCCTTGCATGCGGGTGAATTTGCCATCGACGGCTTGCTCGCCTGGGCCCGCCAGGCGGCGCAGGTTCCGGCCCAGTGGGCCCGCCATGCGAGCGCGCGTGCCAGCGCGGGGGCGGCGCGTTCGGCGGCAAGCAGCACGCTGGCAAACGCGCAAGCAGACACACAGGCAGACACACAAGCAGGCGTTTTGGCCGAGCAGCCCCACGCACAGCGGCTCTATCAGGTTCTGCGCCTGTCCATAGAGTTGTCGCGCCAGCCACGCTTTTTGCAGCGTGCCTTCGAGCTGTGCAATGCCCTGGCCGTGCGGTTTGATGCCGACCGCGTCTCTTTAGGCTGGATGCGCCCACCCTATGTGCGCCTGACAGCCATCAGCCACGTGGAGAAGTTTGACCGCCTCTCTGCCGTCAGCCGTGCGCTGGAGGGCGCGATGGAAGAGGCCGCTGATCAGGGCCAGCCCCTGGTCTATCCGACCGAGCCAGGCGTGCGGCAGGTGCAGCGCGCGCACGAGTCCTATGCGCTGATGCAGGGCGTGGCGGCACTGGCCAGCGTACCGCTGACCGACGGCGACCAGGTGGTGGGCGTGCTCACCCTGGAAAAAATGCAAGGGCGCTGGAGCGCCGACGAGCTGTGGGAGCTGGGTCTGATCGCGCAGACCACCGCCTTGCCCTTGGCGCAGCTGCACGATGCCGACCGCTGGTGGGGCGCGCGCTGGTGGGGCGCCCTCAAGGGCCGCCGCGGCGCACCGCCGCGGCACAGCGCCTGGAAGCTTGCAGGCGCGCTGGGCCTGATCGCCTTTGTCTCGCTTTTCTTTGTGCCCTGGGACTACCGCATCGACGCCCGCCTGACGCTGCGCAGCAAGGACTTGCTGTTCGTGCCTGCGCCTTTTGACGGCTATTTGCGCCAGGTCCATGTCGACATGGGCGACAAGGTCAAGGCCGGGCAGGTGCTGATGCAGCTCGACACGCGCGAGCTGGTGCTTGAGGAGTCGATGGCGCAGGCCGATATGCTGCGTTACAGCCGCGAGGCCGAGAAGGCGCAGGCGCTGCGCCAGCTCGCTGAGATGCAGATCACCCTGGCCCGGCGCGACCAGTCGGCCGCGCGCCTGGCCCTGATTCGCCAACAGCTGGCCAATGCCAAGGTGACGGCGCCGCAGGCCGGCGTGGTGGTCGAGGGCGAGCTCAAGAAGAACCTGGGCGCGCCGCTGCGCAAGGGCGATCTGCTGCTCAAGCTGGCGCAGACCGATGACAGCTATCTGGAGCTGGAGATTGACCAGGCCGACGTGCATGAGGTCAAGGTCGGCTCGCGCGGTGAATTTGCCCTGGTTGGTCGGCCCGAGCAGCGCTTTGCCATCGAAATCGACCGCATCGATCCGGCCTCCAACTTGCGCGAGGGCAAGAACATTTACCTCGCCCGTGCTCGGCTGCAAGAGGGCATTGCACCTTGGTGGCGCCCGGGCATGGGCGGCACTGCGCGCATAGAGGCCGGCGAGCGGCCGCTGATTTGGGTCATGACCCACCGCACCGTGCGCTTTTTGCGGGAGTTCTTCTGGCTATGAGCACGGACCAGGCGAGCGGGCGCACCTACAGCGATGCCTGGCACCGTGTGGCCGGCGTGCGCGCCTGCCTGCGCAGCAGCGTGCGGGCGCACCGGCAGACCTTCCGGGGCCAGGACTGGGTGGTGCTGCGCGACAGCCTGAGCAGCGACTTCTTTCGGGTCACTGCCGACGCCTACGCCTTTGTCAGCCGGCTGGGGACCGACCGCACCATCGACGAGGTCTGGAGCGAGCTGATTGAGCGCGAGCCCGAGCTGGCGCTGACGCAAGAAGAGGTGGTGCAGCTGCTGGGCCAGTTGCACCTGTCCAATCTGCTGCAGTTTGACCGTGGCGCCGCGGCCGCCAGCTTGTTCGAGCGTTACCGCGAGCGGCGCGGGCGTGAAATCAAGGCGCTGATCCTGGGCTTTCTGGCCATCAAAGTGCCGCTGATCGATCCGGACCGCGCGCTCGATCGGTCCATGCCGCTGATCCGGCTCATCTTCGGCCCGGTCGGTGCCTTGTGCTATATGGTGCTGCTGGTCTTGGGCGTCAAGGCGCTGGCAGACGAATCGCAGCGCCTGTTTGACCAGTCGGCCGGCCTGCTCGCACCTGGCAACCTGGGACTGCTTTATGTGGGCCTGGTGCTGGCCAAGCTGGTGCACGAATTTGGCCATGCAGCAGCCTGCAAGCGCTACGGCGGCGAGGTCCACAAGATGGGCGTGATGCTGCTTTTGTTTGCGCCCTTGCCCTACATGGATGCCACGGCCAGCTGGGGCTTTCGCAGCCGTTTTCATCGCATGCTGGTGGGCGCCAGCGGCGTGCTGGCCGAGTTTGCGGTGGCCGCCGTCGCGGCGCTGGTGTGGGCCCACAGTGCGCCTGGCGTGGTCAACGCGCTGGCCTACAACGTGATTTTTGTGGCCAGCGTCTCGACCCTGCTGTTCAACCTCAATCCGCTGATGCGCTTTGACGGCTACCACATGCTGGTCGACTGGCTCGATGTGCCCAATTTGTTTCAGCGCTCGCGCGATCAGCTCAAGTACCTGGGCGAGCGCTTTGCGCTGGGCGTCAAAAACGCCGAGCCGGCCGCGCGCACGCGCAAAGAAGCCTGGCTGCTGCCCATCTATGGCGTGATCAGCCTGAGCTACTGGCTGATGCTGATGTCGACCATCATTTTTTTCATCGCCGAGCAGTACCTGGAGGTGGGCATCGCGCTGGCCTGGATCGTCTTTTTCACCGCCATCGTGCTGCCGCTGCTCAAGTTTGCCAAATACCTGGTCAGCAGCCCGCGGCTGCAGCACCAGCGCCTGCGCGCGGTCACCAGCACCGCGCTCATAGGCGCTGCGGCCTTTGCGGTGCTCGCCGGCGTGCCCATGCCCGAGCGGGTGCGCGTCAAGGGTGTGCTGCAGGCCAGTGATTTTCGGGAGCTCTACAGCGAAAGCGGCGGCACGCTGGTGCAGGTGCTGGTGCGCCCGGGCAGTTGGGTCAAGGCCGGTCAGCCGCTGGCCAGGCTCGACAACCCCGAGCTCGACTACGAGATTCGGGCGGCGCGGCGCCAACGCGAGCAGCTGCAAGCGCAAGAGCTGCAGGCCGTCAGCATGGCGGTGTCCAATTTGCAGCCCCTGGTGCGCCAGCGCCAGGCGGTTGAAGAAAAGATTGCGCAGCTGCTGCAGCAGCAAAAGCAGTTGGTGGTGATCGCGCCCATAGAGGGCATCTGGAGTGCCAGCGAGCTCGAAGCCAGCCGTGGCCAGTGGATAGGCCGTGGCGCCAGCCTGGGCACGGTGGTTGACGACCGGAGCTGGCGTTTTGTGGCGGTGCTGCCTCAGGTCAGCACCCACTTGTTTGAGGCAGGCGTGGTCTACAGCGAGATCCGCATCCTCGGCCAGCAGGAATTCAATGTGCGCTCGGCCCGCACCGAGATCATGCCTTTCGAGCAAGGCCAGCTCCCCTCAGCGGCGCTGGGCATGGCCGGCGGCGGCGAGATCGCGGTGCAAAGCGGCGATGCCAAGGGCCTGGCTGCCGCCGAGCCCTTCTTTCGCATCCACGCCCAGCTGCCACCGCAGGAGCAGGCGCAAGCCCTGCGCCGCCTGCATGGGCGGTTGGGCACCATGCGCATCACCTTGCCCGACTCGCCCCTGCTGGTGCAGTGGGAGCGCGGCGCGCGCCAGTTCCTGCAAAGGAAGTTCCGCGTATGAGCGCGACCTGGCCCCCCCTGCTGAGCGCCGGTGGCCCGGCTGTGGCTGCGCCGCACCGGCTGCGCGCTTTGGAAAAACTGCCCAAGGGGCTGGACGCCTGGGTGGACCGTGCGCACGGCTGGTGGCGCCGCCGCGCATGGCATGTTTCGCCGCTTTGGCAGCTGGCGCTGGCCTGCCACGCCCAGTGCGAGCGGCTCGATGCGCTGGACGAAGCGGCGCTGGCGCAGGCGCTCAGGCTGGCCCAGGAGCAGCTGCGGCGCGACCCGCTGCACGCCAAGGGCGAGCTGGTGCAGGCGCTGGCCTTGGTGGGCCAGCAGGCGCGCCGCGTGCTGGGCATGCGGCCCTACCCAGTGCAGATGATGGGCGCGCTGGCCCTGCACCAGGGCTGGCTGGCTGAGATGGCCACCGGCGAGGGCAAGACGCTGACCGTCGCGTTGGCGGCGGTGCTGGCCGGCTGGAGCGGGCGGCCCTGCCATGTGATCACTGCCAACGACTACCTGGCCGAGCGCGATGCGCAGACCATGCAGGCGCTGTACGCGGCCTGCGGTGTCAGCCTGGCTTCGGTGCATGCGCAGGTCGAGGCCGAACACAGGCCCGGCCTGTACGCGGCCGATGTGGTCTATGTCACGCCCAAGGAGTTGCTCGCCGACCATTTGCGCGACCGGCTCGCCGCCAGTGCGGGGCAGGACGCCCATTGGCAGGACTTTTCGCGCTGGCTGGGCCAAAGCGAGGACCCATCGGCCGCGCCCCTGCTGCTGGTGCGCGGCCTGCACACGGCCATCGTCGACGAGGCCGACAGCGTGCTGATCGACGAGGCTGTCACGCCGCTGATTTTGTCGGCGCGCCGCCCCAGCCGGGGGCTGTCCGAGGCGGCGATCTTGCTGGCGCAGCTGGCGCCCCAGCTCGAGCCCGGGCGCGATTACGAGCGCGTGGCGCGCACCCGCAGCGTGGAGCTCAGAGGCGGTGCGCTGGCCGCGCTGGCCCGCCTGGCCGAGCAACTGCCGCCGGTGTGGCGGCCCGCCCCACGGCGCGAGGAGCTGCTGCGCCAGGCCTTGCAGGTGCACTGCTTTTTCATGCCTGGCCACCAGTACCTGGTGCACGAGGGCGAGATTGTGTTGCTCGATGAATTCACCGGTCGCATGACGCCCGGGCGCACGCTGACTGCCGGCTTGCACCAGGCCATAGAGGCCAAGGAGCAGGTGGCGATCACCGACCCCAACGAATCACTCACACAAATGAGTTTTCAGGCTTTTTTCCGCGGTTTTGCGCGCCTGTCGGGCAGCACGGGCACGGCCTGGGAGGCGGTTGACGAGTTATGGCGGGTTTACCGGCTGCCGGTGGCGCGCATTCCCACCCACCGCCCTAGGCGCACCGTCACGGCGCCCCTGCAGCTGTCAGCGGGCACGGCGCAAAAGTGGCAGGGGGTGGCGCGCGAAGTGGTGCAACTGCAGCGCAGCGGCCGCGCGGTGCTGGTGGGCGTGCGCAGCGTCGAGTCCAGCCTGACCGTGGCGCAGTTGCTGCGCCAGCAAGGCTTGCAGCCGGTGGTGCTCAACGCGGTCGAGCACGACAAAGAGGCCGACATTGTGGCCGTTGCCGGTCGCAGCGGCGCCGTGACGATTGCCACCAACATGGCCGGTCGCGGCACCGACATCAAGCTGCACCCGGCGGTCGAGGCTGGCGGCGGGCTGCATGTGACGATTGCCGAGATCAACGAGTCGGCCCGCATAGACCGCCAGCTGGCCGGCCGTTGCGGCCGCCAGGGTGATCCGGGCAGTGTGTCTGTGCACCTGTGCCTGCAGGACAACCTGGCGGTGCGCTATATGCCTGTGCCTTTGCGCCAGTTGCTGCGCCTGTTCAGCGGCCAAGTGCCGGCCTGCTTTGCGCCGCTGGTGC
Organism: Comamonadaceae bacterium; assembly: GCA_027486755.1. GTDB lineage: Bacteria > Pseudomonadota > Gammaproteobacteria > Burkholderiales > Burkholderiaceae_C > Polaromonas. Next base: position 31,037 of record JAIXOM010000015.1, read on the forward strand.
GCTGGGCCTTTGTGTGGGCGCAGGCGCGCGCCGAGGCTGATGCGTTTGCGCGTCGGTTTTCGGTGCTGCGCCATGACGACTGGCTGGCTTCGGCCCTGCCTTTTGAGCAGCGGGGGGCCTCATGATCAGCACCCTGTCGCGTCTGTCTTTGCCGCCCTGGCCGGTCTGGACGGCCCCCGCAGAGCGCACCCTGCGTGCCATGCTCGGCGAGCTCGAGGGCCTGCCGATCACCGGCGGCGAGGCCTCGGTCAGGCTCTCGCCAGCGGGTATGGCCTGCGGACGCTGGCTGGCGGGCTTTTCGCCGGCAGGCGTTTCCGCCCACAGGCTGCAGGGCTTGCCCGAGCGCCTGGGCATGGCCAGTGCCGATGCGCAGTGGTTCCGGTCGCTGTGGCCGCAGGCGCGCCAGATCGGGCTGGCGCTGGAGCAGGCGCCCGGCCAGGTGGTGGCCAAGGTCTACCTCGAGTTTGCGCTGCCCGCGCCCGATCTGCGCGCGCGTCCTGCCCACCAGCGCCAGGTGGCGCTGCAGATCCAGTCGTGCAAATGGCGCGCAGATTTGCCGGCGCCAGAGCGCACGCCCAGCGGGCAGACCGAGTACTGGCGCATCTCCGGCCTGGACGGGCCAGCCATGGTGGCATTGCTGCGCGAGGACGAGGGCCTGAGCAGCGATTTGCGCGCAGTCTATGAAGGCGTGGCCGATTGCCTGGCGCTGGCGATGCGGACTGCGCCCTATTGGCGCGACCCGCGTCTGCTGACGGTGCGCGAGCCGGGCAGTGCGCGGCGCGGCGTGGGTCTGCGTCTGTATGGCAGCGAGCTCAAGGTCAGCGCCGCGCTGGCGCCGCTCAGGCCTCTGTGTGAACGATGGGGGCTGGATCTGTCGCAGCACCCCGCTGTGTTGTCGGCCTGGGCCCAGCAGGAATGGGGCTGGATCCATGCCGGACAGGACCGTCAGGGTCAAGGTTTTGTGATTGTGTATGGCGCGCTCAGTCGCGTCCAAACCCGTGCCGTGCTTGCCGTGGCCGGGTCTGCTGCCTTGCGGCAGCAAGCATCTGTGCAGGAAAGATGGACATGAAAAACATCAAGCGCTGGAGTCCCAGCCATGTGCGGCACGCGTTTCGCCGCATTCGCAGCACGGTTGAACGTCTCGAGGACCGGATTTTGCTGTCAGCAGAGCCGCTGGTTCAGTTCAACCGCGTCGATGCCGACCAACCCTTGGTGGTGGAGAACCTGGAGCACAGCGCGCAAAAGCGGGCTGCCGATCCGCTGGACCTGTCCACCATCTCCAGCATCGCCACCCTGATCGACCTGACGCGCCCGCAGTCGCAGCAAAGCAGCAAGCTCAACTGGACCGGCTCGACCTCCTCGCTGCTCAAGCTCAACTCCCAGCTGCAAGCCCTGGTGCTCGACTTGGGCGACGGCGACAGCCAGATGAGCCTGAGCAACGACGCCAATGGCATGCTGCGCCTGTCGCGCATCGACGGTGCTTCGCCCTATGAGATGGTGTTTGCCAAGCCCAGCAGCATTTTGGGCATACGCGGCGAAGGCGGCATCGATCGCCTGATCATCGACAACGTCGACCTGGGCACGACCAGCTTGTCGGTCGACGTCGAGTCCATCTCCATTCCAAGCACCAGTACGCTGACCAGCCAAAGCAATGTGCTGCTGATGGCCCGCGACGGCTACGCGGGCGATCTGGGCCAGCTCTCCATAGGCGCCGACGATCTGGAGCTCAGCGCCAGCATCGATGTGGCCGGCACCGTGCAGGTGGTGGGCAATGTGGTGCTGGCCGCACAGGTCTCGGTCGAGCTCGAGCAGGAGGTCACGCTGACCGGCTACTACGAGGTCAACGGCAGCACCACCTCGCGGGTGCGGATCAGCGACGGTGCGCAGATCACCGCCCAAAGCCTGGCGCTGAGCGCCATCACCGAGTCGCGCTGGGCGCTGGCAGCCAATGACGGCTTGATTGGCGGGCGGCTGGCCCTCGATCTGGCCCAGACCACCGAGGCGCTGGTGGAAGGCGGCGTGGATATCAGCGTGACGCCTGCCGCCATGGACGACGGCAGCGAGGGTGTGGGCCTGCTGATCGAGGCCATAGACTGGACCGATGCCTCGGTGGTGCTGGACATGGCCGACGGCCAGATCACCGGCCTGAGCAAAGACACCCAGGCCGGCCAGGCGCTCGAAGGCTTCGAGCTGGGCTGGACGCAGATCGATGTGGTGCGCAAGACAGTGGCGGGGCTGGGCGGCCAAGAAGACACGGCCAATCCCACGCGCATCAGCAGTGCCGATGGCCTGGTGCAGATTTCGGCAGCCAGCCTGGACGGCGTGGGCAACGAGGACGGCGAGAACGCCGGCATCTACGGCTCGGTGATGTCGTCCCTGGTGGGCTTGCACATCAGCAACATCGACCACGATGTGCAAGCCTTCGTCGCCAATTCCAGCCTGGAGATAGGCGCGCTCAATGTCTACGCGCTCAATGAAACCAGCGCCCTGGCCAATGGCAAGATCGCCCGCAACAAGGTGGACGGCAGCACTGAGGCCTGGGTCGAAGGCGCTGAGCTCATCAGCACCGGCGCCATTGCCCTGATCGCCCAGGACCTGGCGAGTTTTACCGCCACCAGCGAAGGCTTTTCGGCCGACATCCCCAAGCTCGACACGCTCAAGGTGGGCATTGCCTCGACCACCAACACCGTCGATCGCAAGGTCTCGGCCTATCTGCTCAGCAGCACGGTCAGCGCCAGCGAGATGGCGGTGCTGGCCAGTAACGACAGCACCCTGAGCGTCTCGCTCGAGTCCATGGCGGTGTTCGACAGTGAGGCGGCTGAAGGTGAAGCCCAGGCCGAAGCTCCGGCCGAAGGCGAGGGCGGTGGTTCGGGCATGCAGATGGCCTTTGGCGGCACCTTCGCCTGGAACCAGTTCAATGGCCAGGTGCTGGCCTATGTGGAAGACAGCACCTTGGAAGCCACCGAGGGCGATCTGGCGGTGCAGGCGGTCAACAGCGCTGCGCTCGAGGCCCAAAGCAAAGCCGGCACCGCCGTGAGTTCTGGCGCCGCCGCGGGTGCGTCGCTGGCCTTCAACGCGGTTGGCTGGGACATGGGCAATATTGCGGCGGCCGGCCTCAACAGCATTTTGGGCACCGACATAGGCGCCACCGCCTCGCCCCTGCTGACCCAGGCCTATGTGCGCGGCAGCGACCTCACGGTCGCCGGCGAGATGAGCGTGAGCGCCGAAAACACCATGGGCATAGAAGCGCTGATCAGCAACGCCGCCGATGTGCTGGGCGGCGGCACTGGCATGTCGGTGGGCGCGGCCATGATCTTGGCCAGCAACCGGGTGCGCTCGGACACCCGGGCCTTTGTGGATGGCAAGAAGCAGTTGGCCGGTGCCGATCAGGCGGTGCTTGATATCGGCGGTGGCTTGAGCGTCTCGGCCGCCGACGATGCCAGCATCAGCGCCGATGTGGCCATGTCGTCCAATGTGGCCGGTGGCTCGGGGGCGACGGTGGCCGCCGGCGGCGTGTTCTCGCTCAACGATGTGCGCTCGCAAGTGGCAGCCGATGCCTGGAGCCTGACCCTGACCACAGGCGGCGATGCCTCCATCACCGCCTCGGCGACTGCGCAAATTTCGGCCACCTTGAGCGGTGAGGTGGTGGCTGCGGCCGAAGAAGCGGCGGCTGATGAAGCCGCGGCAGAGCCAGCAGCCGATGCCGGAGCCGATGCAGGGACCGATACCGAATCAGGCGATGCCGGCGGCGGCGCCACCTCGGTGGCCGCCAACGGACTGATCGCCACCAACCGCATCTTGATCGATGCCGACGCCTCGCTGCGCGACAGCATGGTGACCGTTGGTGGCAGCCTGGGCGTGGAGGCGGAAAACACCGCCACCATAGACGCCGAAAACACCGCCAGCACCGAAAGCTCGGGCGTGGCCGCCGGCGTGGTGCTGGCCTTCAACACCATAGGCTGGAAGCCGCAAAACATTTTCTCGGCCGCCATCGACACCCTGATCGGCTCCGACGCTCTGGCCCAGACCGACAGCGCGCAGTCCAGCGCCGAGATCACCAACACCACGCTGGATGTGGGCGAAGACCTCACGCTGACGGCCGTGACGGTGCCGCAGATCAACGCCTCCATTGAAAACACCGTGCAGTCCAGCGGCGGCGTGGCCGTGGGCCTGACGCTGGCCTCCAACCTGGTCAGCGCCGACTCGCATGTGCTGCTCACACCCAAGACCGAAGCGGGCGAGATGGAGTTGCCCGACGACACGGTGTTTGCAATTGGCGGCAATGTGCTGGTCAAGGCCAGCGACACCTCGGGCATTGTTGCGCGCATAGGCGCGGCCACCGGCAGCGAAGGCAAGGCCGCCCTGGGCGCGCAACTGGTGCGCAATGATGTGCGCAGCACCGTCAACACCCTGGTCGACAGCGCCGCCATCGAGGCCGAAGGCGATGTGACCCTGCTCGCGCGCGGCTCGGCCAGCATCACGGCCTTGCTGTCGGACCAGGAACTGCCTGAAATCAAAGAGGCCGATCCGGCCGACGAGGAGGCTGCAGCTGACGAGCAGGCCTTGGCAGAAGAAGCGGCCGCCGAGGAGGAAGCCGCGGTCGAGGCGGTCGCCGAAGAAGAAGCGTCGATTGAAGAGCTGGCGGCCGCCGAAGAAGAGGCAGCGGCCGAAGAAGAGGCTGCTGCAGCCTCCATGGCCTTCAAAGGCCTGATTGCCACCAACTTGGTGCTCTCCGATGTGCGCGCCACGGTGCTGGACAGCGACATCAGCGCCGGCGGCGACCTGACCGCGCGCGCCCGCAATGCCGCGCGCATCGAGGCTGAAAACACCGCCAAGGCCGACGCCGACGGCGCGGCCGTGGGCGTGACCCTGGCCTTCAACACCATAGGCTGGAAGGCGCAGAACGTGCTGTTCAACGCGCTCGACGCGCTGCTGGGCACCAGCATCGGCGACGAGCAGCCGGCGCAGATTTTGGCCACCGTCTCGGGCTCTAACCTGACCGCAGGCGGCGACCTCTCGGTCGAGGCCGAGGCTAAGGAACAGATCACTGCCACCATCGTCAACGAAGCCAATGCCGCCGGCGCGAGCGTGGCCGCCGGCATGGTGCTGGCCAGCAATCTGCTGAATGCGCGCGCCCGTGCCACGGTGGCCCCGGCGCTGCAGGCCGAGGAAAAAGTCAGCCTGAGCGCGGGCGGCAGCATCACCGTCAGCGCGCTTGATGAGGCCGGCGTGGCCGCCGATGTGAGCATGGTCGCCAGCAGTGGCGGCTCGGCGGCTGTGGGCGGTCTGGTGGTGCGCAACGATGTGCGCAGCGACGTGTTTGCCGAGGTCGATCGGGTGCAGGGCGAGGCCGGCGAAGACTTCACCGTGCTCGCGCTGGAGTCGGCCAGCATAGAGGCCACGCTGAGCGGAGAAACCAAGTCCCTGGCAGCGGCCGAAGAACCGGCCGAAGATGCGGCCGAAGATCCGGCCGCTGATCCCGCGGCTGATGCAGGTGCCGAAGCCGAAACCGCTGCGGCCGCAGGCAGTCCTCTGGCCGTCAACGGACTGATCGCCACCAACCTGGTGCTCAGTTCGGCCCAGGCCCGGATCACGCACAGCGAGCTCAGCGTCGATGGCAATCTGTCGGTGCAGGCCGACAACATCTCCACCGTGACGGCCGACAACAGCGCCACGCTGGAATCCGACGGCACCGCCGTGGGCGTGACCCTGGCTTTCAACACCATAGGCTGGAAGCCGCAGAACCTGTTTGCCAACGCCATTGATGCCTTGCTGGGCACCGATGCGCTGGGCCAGGAGCAGCCCGCGGTGGTCAGCGCGCTGGTGCTGGCCACCACCTTCACCGTGGGCGGCGATGTGGCGGTGCAGGCCGGCGGGCTTGACGAGGAAGAAGACGCGCCGGTGGGCTCCACCATCAGCGCGACCATCAGCAACGAAAGCACCGCCAACGGTGGCAGTGCCTCGGCCAGCTTCGTGCTCGCCAGCAACAAGATCAGCACCACCAGCCAGGCCTGGGTGGGCCCGCTCACCCCCGCGCAAGCGGCGATCGACGGCGCCACGGCAGCCGCCGACATGGCTTTGCTCGTGGGCGGCAACATGGACGTCTTGGCCACCGATGCCGGCACCATTGAAGCCGAGGTGACCATGGCGGCCACCAGTGGCGGCGGCACCGCAGTGGGCGGCGTGGTGGTCATGAACGACCTGCGCGGCGTGGTGCTGGCCAGCGTCGACCGGGTGGACTTGACGGCCGCAGGCGACGTGACGATCGCAGCCTCTGAGGCCTCCAGCCTGAGCTCGGTGCTCTCGGGCAGCACTGAAAGCCCGCCCGAAGACTCCGAAGATCCCGAAGCAGCCGACGCAGGTGCAGCCGACGCCGCAGCCGGTGGTGCGGCCGGTGGTGCGGGCGCAGCCAGCCCCATGGCCATCAACGCCCTGATCGCCAACAACGTGGTGCTGGGCTCCAGCCGCGCCTTGTTGACCAAAAGCTCGGTGCAAGCCGATGGCAGTCTGACGGTGCAGGCCGACAACGTCTCGGAGATCACCGCCGAAAACACCGCCACCATGAGCTCGGGCGGCTCCGCAGTCGGAGCCACCCTGGCTTTTAACACCATGGGCTGGGAATCGCAGAACGTGCTGTTCAAGGCGGTCGATGCACTGGTAGGCTCGGAGATCGGTGACGAAGACCCACTGGTGGCACTGGCCAAGCTGGAGACGGTCGAGCTCGACATTGGCGGCGACCTCAGTGTGCTGGCCAGCATGGAGGCCACGCTGAGCGCCACCACCAGCAACGAGGCCAGCAGCGAAAGCGCAGGCGCCGCCGCCAGCATCGTCGTGACCTCCAATATGGTCAGCACCGACGCGCAGGCCTTTATCTTGCAGCCCGAGGACAGCGAGGACTACGCGCTCAAGGTGGTCGGTGCGGTGACGGTGCAAGCCGACGACGCGCCCTCCATCGTGGCCGACACCGTGGTCACCGCCACCTCCAGCGGCGAGGCTGGCGACGAAGAGGGCGACGGCGACTACCTGCAGGTCGATTACCGCAGCGGCGACGGCGAGACCGAGCTGGCCTTTGGCGACCAGGTGATGGTCGAAGACGGCCACGAGGCCGGCGGCAACAGCGGCCGCATCTACCGCTACATGGGCGCGGGCGAGACGCTGGATCTGTCGGAGGTGAACTACGAGATCAGCGGCCTGTGGTACGAGCTGCTCCCGCCCAAGGGTTTTGTCGGCGATGTGCTGACTTTCCTCGACTCGACCATGCCCTCGATCGAGCGCGAGATTGTGCTCACCACCATCCCCATGGGCGGGGTGGAAAGCGATGTGGGCTTCAAGCTTGGCGCGGGCTGGGGCGAGCTCAGCGTGGGCGACTTCTTGAGCGGCGTCAACGGCGACAAGAAGGGCGGCTTTACCGGCACCGAGCAGGGCGTCACGCTAGACACCGGCTCGCTCCTGGGCCGCGCCGGCCCCGAGCTCAGCCTCGAATTGATCTTCCCCAACCCCGAGCTGCCCTACTACAGCTACGAGGAGGTGCTGGGCACGCTCACGCACGGCGGGCAGGCCCACGACTGGGGCGTGCGCGCAGCGGTCGGCTGGCCCGATGCCAAGCTGTTTGACCTGATCAACCTGCCCGCCTTGATTGAGGGGCGCTTTGAGCCGCTGCTGCCCGAGTTCACCGCCTCGGTCTTTTTTGGCGACTTGGAGATTGACTCACTGAGCTTCCTGCCCGCGCAGTTTGTGGTGCAGTTGCCCACCGTACGCGTGACCGTGCTGGGCAAGCCGGTGGAGCTGGTCTACAGCAGCGAGATCGTGATCGACACGCCCGACTTCTTGCAGGAGTTTGTGGACGAGGAGCTTGAGCCGCTGGTGGTCGAGATCCCGATGATGGACCTCGATGCGCTGATGAAGGTGCAGGGCCTGGAAGACCGGGCCGAGGACTATTGGGACGACGCGCTGGTCATTGATGTCAGCAACCCTGAGTTGCCTTACTTCGAAGAAGAGTTCATCTTCACCACGGTGGAGATGGGCGGCCAAGAATGGGACGTGGGCCTGAAGGTCGGCGCCGGCTGGCAAGACACCACGCTGCTGGACATGCTCACCGGCGAGGCCAAGCCGGCGGGCATCAGTGCCCTGGAGACCGGCATCAAGATACAGGCCGGTGCGACCGAGATCCTGGGCTACAACGTGCAAGGCCCCGAGCTCAATCTTGAGCTCATTTTGCCCAACCCCGAGCTGCCTTACTACGAGTACCGCTACGCCCTGGGTCAGGTGCCGCTGATCCCGCCGCTTGCCGACGAGGCGGGCACGACCGATGCAGCTGCAGCGGTCGATGAAGCCGCCGAGCCGGTCATGATCGACTGGGGCCTGGAGCTGGCCGTGGGCTGGGAAGACACCCTGCTGCTCGACCTGATCGACATGGAGGCCTGGCTGCAGGGCGATTTTGATGTCCAGATGCCTGAGCTGGACTTGCGTTTGTACGTGGACCTGCCCGAAGACGGCAGCACGATTGCGCCTTTCCTGCCCGAGGAGTTTGAGGTCGCGCTGCCGTCCTTCAAGCTCACCTTGCTGGGCACCGAGATGGCGCTGGGCTTTGGCACCTCCTTTACCTTCAAGACGCCCGATGCCTACGCGGCCTACATCGACGCCAGCCTGCCCAAGGGCAAGGCCAGCTTGCCGGGCCTGGACCTGGACGTCGGGTTGGATGCGCTGCTCAACGGCACCGAAGTCAGCCTGGCCGACATGAAGTTTGTGCCCACCGGCGAGGAGCTGGTGGTCGACGTGACCGATGTGGATTCGGTCTACGAGGCCCTGCTGGAGGTCATTCAGATCATCCCGGGCAATTACGCGCTGGCCGAGCCCAAGATACAGGGCCTGGTCTTTGGCATCCCGATCGAGTTTGATGTTCCCATCGACAACTTCTCGACCGAATGGCTGGGCTTTACCCTGACCGAGTTCTCGCTCCAAGACGTGCTGCCCGAAAGCGTCTACAGCCTGATCGAGCCCTTTGTCGATACCGAATCGGAGACGGTGGAGTTCGAGCTGCCCACGGTCGACTTGGGTGTGGTAGGGCCAGCCATTGGCGACTTGCCTTATTTTGAAGAGTCGGTGTCTATAGACCTGGGCAGCGAAGACGAGCCGCTGGAATTTGGCATCAAGGTCGGCGCGGGTTGGAAAGACACCACCCTGGCCGACATGCTGCTGTCCGAGCCGGTGGAAGCTGGCATCGTGCCGCTGGATCTGGGTGTGCGCTTTCAGTCACCCGGCATCGCCATCACCGTGCCCATGCTAGACATCGGGCCCTACACCTTGCAGGGCCCAGCGCTCGACATCGAGCTCATCCTGCCCGAAGTCGACCTGCCCTATTTGGAGTACCAGCAGTCGCTGGGCAAGCTCAATGTGCAGGCGCAGGATGTGGGCGAGACCCTGCCGGTGACCGAGGTGAACTGGGGCCTGGAGCTGGCCCTGGGCTGGCAGGACATGCAGCTGACCGACCTGGTCGATATGGAGGCTTGGCTAGAAGGCGACTTCTCGGTGGACATGCCCGAGATGGATTTGCGGCTTTATGTGGACTTGCCCGAAGGCGACGACCTGCCCGAGATCAAGGCCTTCCTGCCCAAATACTTCGACATCGCGCTGCCAAGCTTCAAGGCGACGATTCTGGGCAAAGAGCTCGCAATTGGTTTTGGCACCACGGTGCGCATTGAGACGCCCGAGGAGTATGCCGACTACATCGACGACAAGCTGGCGCCGGTCCAGGCCCGCTTGCCGGGCATCGACCTCGATGCGGCGATCGATCTGCTGCTGGCCGGCGATGAGCTCGACGCGCAGGCGCTCAGGGGCTTGATCGCCACCCCCAGCGATGAGGCCATTGAGGTCGACCTGACCGACCTCGACTCGGTCAACGACGCTTTCGAGACCCTGATCCAGGTCATTCCTGAGCGCTATCGGATAGCCGACCCAAGCTTCAGCGGCAAGATCTTCGGCGTCACGGTCGACGCGGACATTCCGCTGAGCGAGCTCGCGCCCGAGCTGGTCGAGTTCAGTCTCTCAGAGATCCTGCCCGAGAGCGTGTACCAGCTGATGGAGCCCTTCATCCGGCCCATGGGCTCGGACGAAGACCCGGTGCTGATCACCCTGCCGGAGCTGGAGCTGCCCGACATCGGGCCCAGCGTGCCCTTTGTCGAGCAGTTCGTCGACCTGCTCAAGACCCTGCCGAGCGAGGTGCGGCTGTTCAACCCCACGGTCTCGGCGGCCTTGCTGGGCATCTCTATCGAGCAGACCCTGCCGCTGACCGAGGTGGCGCAGTTGATCGCCGACGAGCTGGGCATCGAACTCTTTGCCTTCGAGGTCAACGAGGACTACCCGAGCGAGAGCTACATCGAGTTCAGCATCCTCGAGGTGATGGACCAATTGCCCGAGACGCTCCAGGACATCCTGAGCTATCTGATCGACGACGAGGAGCCCGAAGAGGGCGAAGAGCCCAAGGAGCCGATGGAGCTGCGCGCCATAGAGCTCGACCTGGGCGACTTCACGCCCAAGGGCATGCAGCAGTACGTGCCCTATGTCAAGCTGGGCACGGCCCTGCTCAACAAGCTGGGGCTGAAACTGCCCTTCCTCAACCTCGATCCGCAAAGCAGCGACCCGGTGGCCGAGGCCGAAACCGGCGATGCCGGGAGCGACGAGACGCCGCCCGAGACCGAGACCGAGGTCGTGGGCGTTGTGACCTTGACCTGGACCACGGCCGAAGAGGCGCTGGCCCCAGCGACTGCGGTCAACGAGGTGCAGACCCTGGCGCTGGACATCGACACCAGCCTGGGCCTGGGCAGCGATCGCAGCTTCAAGCTGGCCCTGGGCAAGAGCAAGGTCACCGATGCGATTGCCGTTCTGCCCTTGGGCAGCACGGCCGCGGCCGAGCAGCAGCAGATCACGGTGCTGCAGTCCGATGTGAACAAGCGCTTTGCGCTCAAGATCGGTGATTGGAAGTCTTCGGACATCATCTACTCGGGCAACCCCGAGTTTGACGCCAAGAAGATCGGCGACGAGCTGGCCAAGCATCCGAGCATCGTCAGCGCCAAGGTGCGCTACGGCACCGACGCGCAAAGCCGGCGCACCTTCACCATCGACTATGTCACCGAGGCCGCAGCCTCGCCCAACTTGGCGCAGCTCGAGGTGCTTGCGGGTGCCACAAATCCCGGCAAGCTGGCCTTCGCAAGCAGCACCCTGCGTGATGGCAGCAGGGCCCACACCGCGGCAAACCAGGCGGCACTGATCCAGGCCGCGCTCGACAAGACCTTGGGCTCAGGCCTGATCACCGTGAGCACCGGCACCGAGGGCGGCTACCGGCTCACCATGGGCGGCCGCTACGCCAACACCAACCTAGACCAGTTGCAGGTGCGCGATGCCACAGCCGGCGTCAAGGCCAGCACCGCCACCCAGACCGAGGGCAAGGCCGCGACCGGCCCGAGCTATCTCATTGATTTGCAGGCCCAGGCCGATCAGGAATTGTTCGATCTGCGCTTGACCATCGCGGGCGTCGAGTACACGGTGGACGATGTGGCCGTCGGCGTGACGGCCAGCCAGCTTGCGGCCAAGCTGGCGTCGGCGCTAGATGATGCAGGCAAGACCCTGCTTGAAAACGGCATCAAGAAACCCACGGTCAAGCTCGGCAGCGAGTCGGGCCAGTGGCTGGTGGCCTTTGCGGCTGGTACGGCCGAGGTCGAGATCCAGACCACCTTGAAGAAGCCTCCGGTCGAGGAGGCGGGCCCCGATGCGGGCACGGACATTGGCACAGACACCGGCACGGATGCTGGAGCCGACGCGGGCACAGACACCGGAACGGACACCGGCACAGACACCGGCACCGATGCCGAGACCCCGACCGAGCCCGAGCTCGACTGGGTGGACGCGACGCAGCTGGTCGCCCGGGTCGAGGGCGTCTCCGAGCTTCAGGTGCTCGATCTGAACGTGGCACCGGGCACGCTTGGGGCCGACTCGGTGTTCAGCCTGGCGCTGGGCAAGACCAAGGTCACTGACCCGATCGCGCTGCTCAGCCTGGGCGAGAAGACCAATGAGCAGCAGGTGCTCAAGATCATCAACACCCAGGCCAACGTCAACAAGCGCTTTGTGCTCAAGCTCGGTGACAAGACCTCGGCGCCGCTGAACTTTGCCAACAGCCCGCTCAAGGACGCCGAGACCATACGCGCGGCGGTGGCCGGCCTGCTCGGGGTCTCCGCGCCCAAGACCGGTGGTCCGGTCACGGTCAAGTGGGACACCTCCAACAACGTCAGCACCTTCACCATCAGCTTCAGCGGCTCGCTGGCTGCGCGCGACATCGCCCAGATCACAGCCGAGCGCGTGCCGGTGGTCAGTGCCAGTCTGGCGCCCAACACCCTGGCGTTTAACACCCAGACCCTCACAGAGGGCAATGCGGGCTATACCCGCGAAGACCAGGCCGCGCTGGTCCAGGCCGCGCTCGACACGACCTTTGGCGAGGGCCAGATCACGGTGTCGGTGGCCGAAGACGGCAGCTACCTGCTGGCCATGGGTGGGCGCTACGCCAACGCCAATGTCGAGCAGATGCGCGTCATCACCGACGCGGCTGCGGCTGCGTTTGCTCAGGCCACGGTCAGCACGCTGCGCGAGGGCAGCACCGTGGCCGTCAACCAGGGCTACAGCGTCACCTTCAAGAAAGAGTTCGGCGAGCAGCGCTTCCAGCTCTATGTGAGCGGCAACAAGGTCTTGCCGCCCACGCCCTTTTATTTCAACTGGGCCGAGAACCCGACCAATACCATACGCGACCTCAAGGCCGAGTATGTGCGGGTGCTCAACTCGCCGCAGGCCAATATTCAGGCGCTCATCGGCGCGGGCAAAGTCGTCACCGCCGACGACATCAAGGTCACGCGCGACACCAGCTACAAGGGCACAGGCAATCGCTACCAGGTCGAGCTGGTGGGCCAGCTGGCCGGCAAGAGCGTGCCCGAGCTGCGCATGACTTCGGAGAAGCTGTCCTACAGCTTCACCCCCACCCAAGCCGGATCGAGCCGTACCGACGAGACCCAGCGCATCGACATCGCGCACCGGGGCTCGGGCACTTTCACCCTGAGCCTGGCCCACGAAGGCCAGACCTACACCACCGACGCGCTCGAGCTGGGCGCAAGCGAGCAGCTGGTGCAGGCCGCCCTGAACCGCGCCTTGGGCGCTGTGGGCAGCGTCACCGTCACTGCGCCCGCAGAAGGCAGCTACCTGGTCAACTTTGGCGGCGCTCTGTCCGGTAAAAACTTGGCAGCGCTGACTGCGGTCACGACCACCGACCCGGCCCGCTTCATCCAGACCCTGCAGCAGGGCCAGCGGGGCGTGGGCGCGACCTATTCCATCGACTTGCAGGCGCCCGATGGCACGACCGATTTCAACGCGCAGGTCGAGCTCAATGGCGTGGTCTATACCGCCGAATCCTTGGCCGTGGGTCTGACCGCTGCCCAGTTGCGCACGCAGCTGCTGGGCGCGCAGTCTGAAGAGGGCGAGCGGCTCGACGCCTCGGGCCTCACCCTGACCGTCAAGGCTGGCGAGGAGGCCGGCCAGTGGACCGTGTCTTTTGGCATGACGAGCGAGGGCCTGACCGCCTCAGGCCTGCGCACGGCCCTGATCGCGCCTGATGAAGAGGCACCCGCCGTGCCCGAGATAGACGTGCCTGCTGAGCCCGTGAAGGGCGCGATGGCCGTGGGCGGCCTGGTGGTGCGCAACGACGTGCGCGCCGTGGCCCAGGCCTACATCCGCTTTGCCCAGTTGACTGCCGGATCGGTCAGCGTGGCGGTGGCTGAGGCGGCCAGCATCGAGGCCAGCCTGGAGGCGGTGGCCGAGGCCAGCGGCGGCACGGGCAAAGGCCTGGCCGTGGGCGGCGCGATTGCCACCAACCTCATCCTCAACCAGTCGGCGGCCTTCATCTCGGACAGCAGCGTCACCACGGAGGAAGACGGCGTCAGCGTCGAGGGCAGCAACACCGCCAGCATCAGCGCCACCAACAACAGCGCCATCAGCTCGGACGGTACGTCTGTGGGCGTGACCCTGGCCTTCAACACCATAGGCTGGCAGGCGCAAAACGTGCTCTTTGCCGCCATTGATGCCCTGGTGGGCAGCGAGATCGGCGACCAGGAAAAGTCGCTTGTCAAAGCCTACCTGCACAACACCGACATCGATTCGGCCGGTGCGGTGAGCGTTAACGCGAGCAACGAAGCCGAGATCTTTGCGCAGATCCGCAACGAGGTCGCCTCGGCCCTGCCCGAGCCTGACCCGGCTGCTGGCGCCACCGGCGTGGGCACGGGTGCGGCGGCTGGACCGCAAAAGAGCGTCTCGGCCGGCTTTGTGCTGGCCAGCAATATGGTCAGCAGCGGCGCGCTGGCCACCATCACCCACGACGAGTTGCTCACCCTGCGCGACCTCACTGTGGGCGCGGGCGGGCTGAGTGTGGAGTCCGTCGACGATGCGCGCATCGTCTCCAAGGTCGACCTGTCTGTGATCTCGGGTAACGAGAGCGAGCTGACCATGGCGGTGCGCTCCTTCGTCAACCTGTTTGGCGTGACCTACACCGACATGTCGGGCACGCAGCGGGTGATCATGGGCGACCGCGTGCGCGTGGGTGGGCCGACCTACACCACCTTCGATAGGCCCGAGACGGTGACTGCGGGTGACCGCATCGAGCTCAAGTCCAGCCTGGGCGGCGGACAGGCGGGCGACCTCTACGAATACATCGGCGAGGAAGACCTGGAGGCGCCGCGCCTGGACAAGACCGACTACAGCGACACCGAGCTGTGGCGCCAGATCCAGGGTTCGGCCGACACCACCTATGTGTTCAAGGGTTCATCCTCAATCTTTGACTTGGGCAGCGAAGACTTCAACGACTCCAGCCGCTGGCTGGCGATAGACCTCGACGGCTTGGTCGACACGGCTGCCGCCGCCATCGAAGCGGCGGCCACGCTCAAAGGCAGCGTCAGCGGCAGCGATACCGGCGCTTCGGCCTTTGGCGGCCTGGTGGTGCGCAACGATGTGCGCAGCGATGTCGACTCCCTGGTCGACGGCTTTGCGATGGAGGTCACCGGCGATGTCAGCATCACCGCCACCGAGTCGGCCATCATCCTGGCGCAAGACAACAGCACGGTGGAGGCCAAGACCACCGGCGTCAATGTGGTGGTGGCCACCAACACCATTTTGGGCGGGGCCAATGCGGTGATGCGCAACAGCACCTTGGTGACCTTGGCCGAAGAGGTGGCCGAGGAAGCCCCCGCTGAAGAGGCACCCACTGAAGAGGCATCTGCCGAGGATGGCGCAGCCCTTGCTGCCGCTGACCAAGCCGCTGCGACTGACGAAAGCGCTGCGGAGGGTGAGGAAGAAGCCGCCGAGCCCATGACCGGCAGCGTGACGGTCAAAGCCGAGAGCCTGGCCTTCATCCTGGCCGAGGTGGACAGCTCGGTCAAGGCATCAACCTCGGTTGGCGTGGTGATGGCCTTCAACACCATAGGCTACACGCCGCAAAACGTGCTTTACAACATTGTGGATGGCGTGCTGGGCACCAGCCTGGCCGGCCAGAACAAGTTGAGCACCACGGCGCGCATAGAGTCCACCCCGCTCGAATTGGCCGGTGGCCTGAATGTGGCAGCCGAATCGGACGGCCAGATCCAGGCCATCATCGTCAATTCGGCTTTGGCGCTCGATGTCAGCACCAAGGCCGACAGCAAGGCGATTACCGTTGCACCGGTGATCGCGATGAACAAGATCGCGGCCAACACCGATGCCACCGTCGACAAGACGGCCACAGTCGAGGCCGATGGCGACGTGAGCATCCAGGCCCTGGGCAACACCCGCATCGAGTCGGAAGTGGCGGCCAGTGCGATCGGGATTTCGGCCAGCACCAGCGGTGCCAGCAAGTCGGTGTCGGTGGGCGTGAGCCTGAGCCGCAATGATGTGCAAAACGATGTCAACGCCTTCGTGCGCGGCGCCTCGCTGGCCACGCCCACCGCGCTGACCTCGGCCAACGGCAATGTGCTCATTGAGACCGAGCGCGGCTCGGCCATCGTGGCCAACGGCCGTGCCACCGCAGTGGCGATTTCGGCCAGCCTCTCAAGTGGCGCCACCGCGGTCTCGGGTGCGGGCACGCTTGCGCTCAACCGCATCACCGGCAGTTCGCAGGCCTACGCACAGTGGGCCGACATCGTCACGGGCGCGCCCGCGGACGACCAGGCGCCAGTTGAGGAAGGCGCCGATGCCGGCACAGACACTGCCGCGGATGCCACAGCGGACGCCGGCGCCGATGCAAGCGCCGAAGAGGGTGCTGATGCGCTGAGCCCGGACGAGGAACTGGTCGACGCCCCCAGCACCGGCAACGTCGAAATCAAAGTCTCCGACGATGCCCACATCAGCGCCTACCTGCGATCGGTGGCCGCCTCCGTCTCGTTCGGTATGTCGGGCTCGTCCAAGGCCGCGGCCGTGGGCCTATCGGTGGCGCGCAACCTGATAGGCATGGCGCCCACCAACGTCAGCTACGACTACAAGGCCACCGCCTACGACAAGGACAACAAGCTCACCGAGCTGGTCAAGGGCAAGCGCGTGCTGCTCGACTCGGCCTTGATGGGCAACGACATCTACGAATACGTCGGCGACAAGTACACCGACGAAGACGGCATCGACCTGGTCAACCAGAACTACTCTGACGAAAGCCAGTGGCGTCTGGTCAGCTACAGCGCCTTGGTGGTCAACACCCGGGCGCAGCTGGTGCACAGCTCCGCGGAGGCCAGTGGCGATCTGAACATCGAGGCCGTCAGCAGCGCCAGCATCGAGGCCACCGTGCTGGCCGCCGCCGCTGCGGTGGGCGCGAGCGCCAGCTCCTCGGCCTACAGCCTGAGCGCCGCCGGCGCCTATGCCGAAAACCGCATCAACGCCAGCTTGCAGGCCGGCGTGCTGGGCAACCCGGCCGATCCCTTGACGCTGGAGGCCGAGTCGATCACGGTGCGGGCAGAAAACCTCGCCACCATAGACGCCATCACTGGCGCCGCAGCCCTGTCAGCCTCGCTCTCAGGTGCCGGCACGGCCGCCTCGGTGGCCATCGGCCTGTCGCTGGCCTTCAACAGCATCGATGCCGACACCCTGGCCGATGTGGTGGGCGCCGATCTGGTGGCCCGCAGCGGCTCGGTCGAGCTGCGCGCGATCTCCGCAGGCGTGGACCGCAAGGAGCTCGACTACGACGCGATGAAGCAAGCCGGCTTGACGGCCGACGCGCTCAATGCCTTGGCCAATGCCGGCAAGAAGACGAGCTACAGCAGCGACGAGGACCAAAGTTGGGACTACCTGGCGCTTGACGGCGTGGTCGAGCTGCGCGAAATCGAAACCGGCAGCGTGCTGGGCATCACCACCAGCCGCATGCCGCGGGTGCGGGTCGAGGTGCTGGGCGCCGACCGTCAGCCCACTGGCGACTACATCATCTACGAGCTCGACAACGAGAAGCTGCTCTACGAAAACCTGGGCAAGCTGGTCAATCTGCGCACGCTGTACAACTTCACCCAGGAGCAGATTGAAGACAGCGGCGACTGGAGCGTGGTCTCCACCGACGCGCAGACGGTCAAGACCGGTTACACCGTGCGGGTGGCCGATGGCCACATGGCCGGCGGCGAGGTCGGCCGGGTCTATGTCTTTGGCGGCGTGGAGGAAGACTACACCACCGAAGACGGTGAGCGCATCGAGGGCAAGACCTGGCGCATGGTCTACAAGGGCGACGTGGTGCTGGTGGCCAGCAACCACATGGAAGAGTCGACGCTGGGCCCACCCAAGGAAAGCGGCTTGGCCGGCAAGCTGTTCCGCTACCAGGGTGCCTCGCAGCGCATCGACCTGTCGACCGTCGAGCTAGAAGACGCCCCGGACTGGCAAGCGCTGTCGGTCGAGGAAGAGGTGGAGCTGTGGAAAGAAGACTACAGCAACGCCAACCGCTGGCGCCTGGCCAGCGACTTTGCCAACCCCGAGCTGCAGCCCAAGCTGGTTGAGGCACTGCAAGAAGCCGGGGTGGAATTGCCCACGCTCGACGAGGTGCACGCGGCCTATATGTACCGCAGCACCGAAGGCCTGAGCTGGGACTACACCGTGGGCGACGGCGTGCAAACCCTGCTCAAGGGCGACCGGGTGGCCATCATCTTGGGCGAGGACGCCGGCAAGGTGTATGAATACAAGGGCGAATTGCCGCTCGATGACCTCACGCTCGATGAGGAAGCCATCGCAGAAGGGGGCGCTGACGCCGCCTCCGATGAGGCGCTGGACGGCCTCGAATTTGACCTGTCCAAGGAAGATTTTGAAAACACCGACCGCTGGGAAGAGGTCAAGGTCAACGCCTACCGCCTGAGCAAGGGCGACACCGTGCGCGTGGCGCGCGGCCACGAGGGCGGCGGCGAAGAAGACCGCATTTACCGCTACGTGGGCGTCAACAACCTGCTGTTCCTGGCCGACGAGGACTACTCCGACGAATCGCGCTGGCAGATGATGCCGGTCGAGGTCACGGTCTCGGTGGTCGAAGAAGGTAAGCGCTGGAAGCTGGTCGATGCGGCCGGCAAGAGCTACACCCTGACCTTCAATGAGGCCCCTGCCGGCTCCTCGGCGGCCTCGACCGCGGTGGTGGCGCGCAACAGCATCAATGCGGTGTCGGTGGCGGCGTCGGCGGCCATCGGCATCAGCGGCGGCGGCACCGGTCTGGCCTTCAGCGGTGCCGGCGCGGTGGCCCTCAACACCATCAGCGGCTCGACCGACGCCTTGCTGCGCGCCGGCTCGGCCAGCGCCCAAGAGGGCGACGTGGTGCTGCAAGCGAGCAGCGACAAGAGCATCAGCGCGACGATTGCCGCCCTGTCGGTGGCCATTGCCGGCGGCAGCGGCAACGGCCTGGGCGCGTCCATTGGCATTGCCGTGGCCCGCAACCTGATCGGTCAGGAAGGCTTTGGCCGCGTGGGCGAGGATTCGATCGCCACCGTGCGCGCCCTGGTCATCGATTCCGACATCACCACCGGCGGCGTGCTGGATTTGCGCGCCGATGCGCGGCAGGTCATCAACTCGCTGGTGGTCTCGGGCTCGGCCGCCGTGGGCATAGGCGGCGGCAATGGCCTGGCCGCCAGCGGCTCGGGCGTGTGGGCTGAAAACCAGATCGGCACCCGCGTCCATGCCGGCGTGAGCACCGCCACCGAGCTGGGCGAGCGGCCCAGCGACATCGAGGCCGGCGAGGTGCTGGTGCAAGCCACCGACCGCTCGTCCATTCGTTCCTTTGCCGGCGCCGCCTCGCTGGCTGCTGCTTTTGGTGGCAGCGTGGGTGCGGCCCTGTCCATCGGTGTTTCGCTGGCGCGCAACATCATCGACGGCTCGGTGGTGGCCTCGCTCGACGGCGCCACGCTGAGCTCTGGCGGTACCGTGTTGGTACAGGCCCTGTCCGATGCCGACATCCAGGTCTTCGGCCTGGCCGCATCGGTGGCCCTTGCGATCGGCGGCAGCGCCGGTGTGGGCATCAGCGGTGCGGGTGCTTCAGCGCTCAACGTCATACTGGGCGATACGCTGGCGCGGGTGCACGACAGTGCGATCACCGCCGCCGACGACGTGACCGTCGATGCCAAGGCCAACAACCGTATCAAGGCCACCATCATCTCGGCCTCCATCGGCGTGGGTGCCGGTGGTGGGGCCGGTTTTGGCGCATCGATCGGCATCTCGCTGGCGCGCAACTACGTGGGCTACGACCCCACCGGCTACACCGGCCCGGTCAGCTATGTCTCGGGCACCGACAAGCCCAACCGCATCAGCAACGGCCAGATCGTGCGCCTGGGCGCGGCCTCGGGCGCGCGCGCCAACGAGGTCTACAAATACATCGGCGACGACGACCTCGAGGGCAAGGACGACGACGACGGCAACCCGATCGACCTGATCCTGAGCCAGGATTTTTCGGACACTGCGAAGTGGGAGCAGCTGACCAACCCGGCGGCCAACCGCATCGAGGCCTTCATCACCGAATCGTCGGTGGGCAAGACGGCCGACGTGTTCGACAGCACGCTCGACCTGACGGTCTCGGCGCTTTCGCAGCAGACCATCCACTCCACCGTCTTTGCCGGCTCCGTCGCCGCCTCGGGCGGCGGTGCGGCGGCGGTGGCGATCAGTGGCGCCGGCGGCAGCGCGGTCAACCGCATCGGCTCGACCACCCGCGCCTATGTGGCCAACACCACCGACCGCGGCATCAAGGTCGACGGCGACATTGACATCATCGCGCTCGACAGCGCCAGCATCTCGTCGTCGGTGTTTGCGGTGTCGGTCGCTGCATCCTTTGGCGCTTCGGGCGTGTCGGTGGCGGTCAGTGTCTCGCTGTCGGACAACAGCATCCTGAGCACGGTCGAGGCCTTCACCGACCGCGCCTTGCTGTTCTCCACCGAGGGCTCGATCACCCTCGACGCGCGCGAATCGGCCAGCATCGATGCGGCCTCCACCGCAGTAGCAGTGGCCCTGTCGGTCAGCGTGGGCGCGGCGGTGGCCGGCGGCGGTGCCAATGCCTACAACACCATCGACACCACCACGCGGGCCTGGTCGGGCCGCAGCACCAGCACACCGGTGACCAACAGCATCACCGGACTGAGCGAGTTGTATGCCCTTGAAGACATCACCGTCAATGCGCTCAGCGCATCGAAGGCCAACGCGGTGGTCACGGCGGCGGCGGCCAGCTTCGGCGTGGTGGCGGCTGCCGCCGCCGGCACCCAGACGCGCAACACGCTCTCGCCGGTGGTCGATGCCTTCATCGCCGCCACCGAGGTCAAGTCGCCCGGTACGGTGCTGATTTCCGCGCGGGCCGACCAAGACGCCAATGCCCGGTCGAATGCGCTGGCCATCAGCGGCGGCCTGTCGGTCTCGGTCGGTGTGTCCTCGGTCACCACGGTCGATTCGAGTGCCATCAACGCGGCCGTGGGCGATCTGTCCCAGGTTCAGGCCGGCGTGCTGCGCGTCAGCGCCAAAGCCTATGACCGCATCTACCAAAAATCATCGGCCTCCAGCGGCGGCCTGATCGCCGGTGCCGGCGCCCTGTCCAACCTGAGCATTGTGGGCAGCACAGTGGCCGGCATCGGCAAAAACGCCACGGTCGAGGCTGGCCTGGTCGACCTGATCGCCCACCGCGACCAGGACTTTGATTCGCAGGCCTTCAACCTGGCCGTGGGCCTGTTTGCCGGCAGCGGCGCGCTGGTCACCAACCTGGTGGCCGGCACCGCCGACGTGAAGATCGGCCAGGGCGCGCAGGTCGATGCCGAGTCCATCTTGATTTACGCCAGCAACCAGGCGGTCAAGAACAAATACAGCGCACTCGAAAATTCGCTCGAGTCCTTCTCGGTCAGCGGCGCCTCGATCAGCGCGATTGCCAGCACCACCAACGTGGGCCGCGCCAGCAGCCGCTTTGGCTCGGTGGTCGATATTGCCGACGATGCGGCGCTCACCGTCGACAGTGCCGGTACCGGCGTGTTCCGGGTCGAGACGCTCTCGAGCGTCAAGCTCATCGACAAGGTGCGGGTCGACGGCATCTCGGGTCTGGGCTTTACCGTGGCGCTGGCCACCCAGTCCACCGACTCGGTCTCCACCATCCGGGTGGGCAAGGGCGCTTCGCTGCGCAATTTGAGCGGCGACCTGATGATGGCCACGCGCACCGACGCCGATGTGCTGGCCGCGGCCAACACCTTCTCGCTGGCGGCCTTCGGTGCCTCCAATGCCACCGCGCTGGTGACTCTGAACGCCAACAACGACATCGTGCTGACCGATGCCGAACTGGTGGGCCGCGACGTCAAGGTCATGGCCGGCCAAAGCCGCGACCGGGTGCCCAACATCCTCTTGGGCAAGGCGCGCGCCGACATGGTGATGATTGCGCTGAACGGCGTCACTGCTCCGGTGCGCTCGGTCAACCTGTATGAGCAAAACCGTGTGGTGCTCGATGGGGCCAGCGAAGTGCGCGCCATAGGCAGCGTCGACCTGCTCGCCGAAAAAGGCCTGGGCCGTGCCAAGCTCGACGGCTCGGTGGTCAACATCAGCCCGGGCGCCTTGGCCAACGGCCTTTTCCCGAAAGGCGACGAGAACCTGACCGGCAGCAACGAGGTCAGGGTGAGCAATGCAGCCCGCATTGAAGCGGGCATGAACTACAAGACGGTGCTGAGCATTCAGCCCTACACCGTCTCGGGCAAGCCCAATCTGGCCGGTCACAGCGAAGCGGGCAGCGCTCAATCGGCGCGTCTTTCGGCCATCAAGCGGGCTGGCGCGGCCGGCGTGGACTTGAGCAAAGCGGAAAAAGAGGCGCTGGGCCTCGACGAGCTGCAGTCCTACCAGTACGTGGCGCTGGAGATGCAGCAGGTGGCGGTCAGTATCTCGGCTGGCACCATTGTCGAGCTGGTGGGGCAGGACTACGGCAAGGGCGTCTCGGGCGCGGCCTACCAGCTTGCTCCTGGCTCTATTGCCGACCTCAACCTGGTGCTGGACCAGGAGGACTACACCAACGCCAGCCGCTGGACGCGCATTGAAGCGGACCACAGGCTGGCCACTTCGGGCAGCTACTTTGTGGGCAAGTCCCAGTTGGTGCGCAGCAGTGACGGACGGTGGTTCCGGCGCACAGGCGATGCGGTGACGGTCGATGCGTCGACCGAGAGCTTCAACAGCTCCGGCTGGCAAGCCATACAGGTGCAGACCAGCGACCGCGGCAAGATCCTGGCGCGCGAGCTCAGCGACGACTTCTATGTGGTCAAGCCCAAGGCCATGGCCTTGCCCACGCTGGTCTACGCCAATGTGGCCAACCAGCTGTTTGAAGACCGCGCCAAGATCGTGGGTTGGATGTCCAGCCACGCCGGCAATGCCGAGGCGATTGCGCGCTACCAGGCGCTGCTGGAGAAGATCGACGCCCAGCTCGAAAAAATGGGCTTGGCCTCCAAGAACAGCGGGGTCGTCGTGCCGCGCAGCCAGTTCGACCAGATCTTCCTGCGCCTGCCCAAGGTCGAGGCCTCGGCCGGCCTGATCAACATCCTGAGCGACAGCACGTCTGCGGCCAGCATCCGACTGGCGCAAACCAGCGGCCGCTTGCTGGCCCATGCCGACGCCAACATCACGATCAAGAACGAGACGCCCTTTGGTCTCGAGATCAACAACGTCGGCATCCTCAAGGCCAGCCGGGTCGATACGCTCAACGGCGCGCAGGTCACGCTCAGTGCCGGCGCGACCTACCTCAACAAGATCGCGCTCAATGAGCCCGGCCCGGGCGGCCAGAGCGTGATCAACATCACGCAAGACGCCTTCCCCAAGGAGGCCTATGGCGTCAACGGCAGCCTGGGCGCCTTGAATGCGCCCAGCGGCCCGCAAGACCTCTATGTGCGCGGCAAGATCAGCAATGCCGACGGCACGCTGAACCTGACCAACCGCGAAGGCAGCATCCACGTCACCGGCGAGATCCGCGCCGGCGCGGTCAACATCAATGCGGCCGGCGACTTCAACCTGTCGACCGAGGACTGGTTCCACACCGGAGCCGACCCGCGCCAGTACCTGGACTTCAACAAGGTTTTTGGACGCACGGTGTACCGCGAAGACGGCACGGCTGGCACTTCACTGTTTGGCACGGCCGACCCGCGGGTTCAAGCCCTGCTGGCCGCGGCCACTGGTGGCGCCATACCGCAGACCAAAGAGGAGGAGGGCAACAGCACCCGCGCCAACGCCGATTTGCTGACCAGCAATGTGGCCATCAGCGCCGCGCTGCAAAACAAGTTTGACCAGGACTTTTTCAAGCTCACGACCGCCGGCGCCGGCCGGGTCACGGTAGCACTTGACACGGGTTTGACCGCCTCCAACACGAGCAACTTTTACGAGTTGTCGCTGCTCGACAGCACCGGCAAGGTGCTCAATACGGTGCAGACCGGCCGCAACAACAGCTACAGCTTCAACGTGGGTGCGGCCGGTGACTACTACGTGCGCGTCAGCGCGGTGCGCACCTACCCGGCCACCACGCCGTCCAACCCGGCCACCACGCCCGGCTACACCTACACCATCTCGGACGGCAAGAAGACCATCAAGCCTGGCGACACCGTGTTGGTGAACGACAAGGTCTATGTCTACGACGACAACGGCAAGGGCAACCCGGTCGGGGGCAAGGAGCGCGAGCTGGACCTGACCAAGACCGATCAGTACGCCGACAAGGACTACTGGTGGCAGGTGCAGTACAACCACCGGCCCAACACCTACAAGATCACGGCGGTGTTCACGCCGCCGCAGGCCGAGCCGATCAAGACCATCTTTGCCATGGGCGCGATCGACATCAATGCGCGCTACCTCAACATCGACGGCACGATCCAAAGCGGGGTGGACAACATCACCCTGAACATCGCGCAGGACTTTGCGCCCAGCCGCTCGACCAACTTCACCGATGCCCTGGGCAAGACCATCAAGGGCCTTGACTACGGCCCGGCCGGCTTTGCCACGGTCGACGGTTTCTTTGATGCCAACAGCGGCACCATCGTGCTCGAGGACATCAAGCCGACGGCCGGTGTCATCAACCTGACCGGCACCATCATCAGCACCGGCAACGGCGCGCTCAAGGTGGCCAGCGGCTACGCCTCGATCAACATCAACAACCAAAGCCGCTATGCGCTGGCGGCGGGCCTGATCGACGCCTCGGAAAACCGCGTTGGCAAGATCACCGTCACCGACAGCACCACGCTCAAGCGCGAGGTCTACACCTTCAAGGACGGCGGTTACACCCAGCAGCAGTTCCAGGGTACCTTGGTGCCCCCGGGCATCCCGGGCGGGGTCAGCAGCATCCGCTACGACGACCGGGGTCTGACCGGTGGCCGTGTGGCCGACATTGCCGGCAGCCTGATCTACCAGCCCGAGGCCGGCCGCTACTACGTCTGGACCGAGGGCCAGGCCAAGACCAGCACCACGCTCGATATCTACGAGCAGCGCAGCTTCAACCTCTTGGGCTGGGACTGGGACTTCCTGGTGCCCGACACCGCCGCCAAGCTCAGTGACACCCGCTTCACCGACGGCGCGCCGCTGCTCGAGTCGGAGCTGGTCTACAGCGCCGCCGAGGTGGCCAAGCTGATCAATGCCAACCCCAATGTCCTGCCACCGGTCTTTGTGCAGTACATGCAAAAGCGCAATGCGGCGGTGGACATGGTCAAGGACAAGTCGCAGGTGCGCGACGTGCGGACCAACAAGCTCTACACCTATGTGGCCGACAGCGGCAAGGTGCAGTTCCCGGTCACCGACTTCAGCGACACCAAGACCTGGAAGTTCACCGAGCAGCTCACCGGCGGCAAGGCCATGCCCGATCCGGCCAAGGTGCTGACGGGCGACATCATCAAGGCCACCGGCGAGTCGCCGATCAAGATGACCGATACCTCGGGCAAGAAGGTCGACTGGAAGCCCAAGAAGGCCAACGACACCTTCGAGAGCGACTTTGCCAACCAGGAAATCACCATCGACGGCCCCACCGAAGAAGGCGGCGGCTGGCTGCGCGAGAAGGTCATCACCACCAAGAAGACCACGGTCACTGGCCTGAAGGATTTCTACACCTACGGTCTGCGGGCCGATGCGCCGGTGCGCGTGTCCACCCTGATCGGGGCGAGCAAGCCCACCATCAATGTGCAGACCACCGGCAAGCTGCTGCTGCGTGACAGCATCTCCATCGGTGCGGTCACCGCGCCCGAAGACCCGGATGCCGTTTTCACCCCGCTGGCCCTGTCGGCCAATGCGCTGCAGGTGGGCGGCAATGTGGTCATCAGTGGGGCCTTGCCCGACATCCAGGCCAACAGCGATGTGACCATCACGGTCAAAGACCCGGTGGGCAAGCTCAACATTCGCGCCACCGGCAATGTGGTGGTCAACCACCTGCAAGACCGCGACCACAACCCCTTGTTGGGCAACCGCGGCCTGAAGATCGGCCAGGTGATTGCGGCGACCTATGCCGACGGTGTGGTTGCCACGGCTGGCAGCGTGACCATCCGCTCGGTCTATGGCGTGGAAGACGCGTCGGTGCTGACTTCGCGCATCGTCGGTGAATATGTGGAGCTCGACGGCGGCGCGGGCTCGATCCGCGCCACCGTCGACAGCAATGTGCTGGGTGAGGGGGGTCTCGCGGCGCGGGCCAAGGGCAGCATCACCTTGACCGAGGTGCTGGGCGACATGGTGTTGGCCGCGCCCGAGGGCTGGGATGGCGCCTCGGTCCTCTCGACAGGCACCGACGGCAGCGGCAACGATGTTCGCTTGACGGTCCTGCGTGGTGCCATCGTCGACGGCGCGCTCGAGCGCGCCACCGCCAACGTGGGCGACAGCCTGGAGGCGCTCAAGGCCTCGGGCTTTTCCGAAAAGCAGCTGCAAGCCATCGGCATCGGCAGCAAGGCCAA
>JAIXOM010000041.1 GCA_027486755.1 Comamonadaceae bacterium
CTGCAACCGCGGATTGCGAAGCTGACTTTTGTGCCGCTTCAATCTTCGCTGCAAACTCAGGGCGGAAATGCTTGAGCATGGCGCGCACGGGCAGTGCGGCGGCATCACCCAAGGCGCAAATCGTGCGGCCCATGATGTTTTCGGCCACGTTATCGAGCTTTTGCAAATCTTCTGGACGGCCTTGGCCGTGTTGGATGCGATCGACCATGCGCCAGAGCCAGCCGGTGCCCTCGCGGCAGGGGGTGCACTGACCACAGCTCTCGTGCATGTAGAAATACGACAGGCGCAACAGGCTCTTGACCATACAGCGGCTGTCATCCATCACGATCACCGCGCCCGAGCCCAGCATGGAGCCGGCCTTGGCGATCGAGTCGTAGTCCATGTCGGTGGCCATCATGATGTCGGCCGGCAGCACCGGCATGGACGAGCCACCCGGAATCACCGCCTTGAGCTGGCGGCCCGAGCGCACGCCGCCGGCCAGCTCGAGCAGCTTGGCAAAGGGTGTGCCCAGTGGAACTTCAAAGTTGCCCGGGTTGTTGACATCGCCGCTGACGGTGAACAGCTTGGTGCCACCGTTATTGGGCTTGCCAATTTCCAAATAAGCCTGGCCGCTGTTGCGAATGATCCAGGGCACCGCGGCAAAGGTCTCGGTGTTGTTGATGGTCGTTGGCTTGCCGTACAGACCAAAGCTAGCGGGAAACGGCGGCTTGTAGCGCGGCTGGCCCTTCTTGCCTTCCAGCGACTCCAGCAGCGCGGTTTCCTCGCCGCAAATATAGGCACCAAAGCCATGCGTGGCATGCAACTGGAAGGAAAAATTGCTGCCCAAGATCTTGTCGCCCAGCAGGCCCGCATCGCGCGCCTCCTGCAAGGCTTCTTCGAAGCGCTTGTAGGTCTGGAAGATCTCGCCATGGATGTAGTTGTAGCCCACCGAGATGCCCATGGCATAGGCAGCAATAGCCATACCCTCGATCACCACATGCGGGTTGTAGGTGAGGATGTCACGGTCCTTGGCGGTACCCGGCTCGCCCTCGTCAGAGTTGCAGACCAGATATTTTTGGCCCGGGAACTGGCGGGGCATGAAGCTCCACTTCAGGCCGGTGGGGAAACCCGCGCCGCCACGGCCGCGCAGCGAGCTGGCTTTGACTTCAGCGATCACCTGATCGGGGGTGAGACCCTCGCCGCCGTCTTGGCCAAGGATTTTGCGCAGGGCCGCATAACCGCCCCGGGCCTCATAGTCCTTAAGGCGCCAGTTACTGCCATCGAGTCCCGCCATGATCTGCGGGCTGATGTGCCGGCCATGAAAGGAGCTTTGAACGCCGGTGGCCTTGAATTGCGAGAGGATGCTGGCAGCGTTCATGCCTGGCCTTCCGCGGCCTTCAGGCCGTCAATCAACTGATCAAGCTTGTCATTGCTCATGAAGCTGCACATGTGGATGTCATTGACCAGCATCACCGGCGCGTCGGCGCAGGCGCCCAGGCATTCGGACTGCTGCAAGGTAAACAGGCCGTCGGCGGTGGTATCGCCCATGGACACGCCCAGTTTTTCTTCCAGATGGGCCAATGCCTGGGTGCCGCTGCGCAACTGGCAGGGCAAATTGGTGCAGACGTTGAGCTTGTACTTTCCCAAAGGCTTTTGGTTGTACATGTTGTAGAAGGTGGTGACCTCGTGCACCGCCATCGGCGCCATGCCGAGGTAGTCGGCCACCGCCTTCTCGCTGGCCGTGCTCACATGGCCCTGCTCTTCCTGCACGATCTGCAAGCAGGCCATGACGGCCGACTGTTTCTGGTCGGCCGGGTATTTGGCAATCTCGCGGTCAAAGCGAGTGCGGGTCTGGTCGGAAAATATCATGGTGTCTCAGCGGTCGATTTCACCAAACACAATGTCCATGGTACCGATCACGGCCACCGCATCAGCAATCATGTGGCCGCGCGCCATTTCGTCCATGGCCGCCAGGTGGGCAAAGCCGGGCGGACGGATCTTGAGGCGATAAGGCTTGTTGGCCCCGTCACTGATCAGATAGATACCGAACTCGCCCTTGGGATGCTCCACCGCAGCATAGGCCTGGCCTTCGGGCACATGCATGCCTTCGGTAAAGAGCTTGAAGTGGTGAATGAGCTCTTCCATGTTCGACTTCATCGCCTCACGGGCAGGCGGCGCCACCTTATGGTCCTCGGTGATGACCGGGCCGGGGTTGGCGCGCAGCCAATCCACGCACTGACGAATGATGCGGTTGGACTGACGCATCTCCTCGATGCGCACCAGGTAACGGTCGTAACAGTCGCCGGTCTTGCCCACCGGGATGTCGAAGTCCAGACGGTCATAGACGTCGTAGGGCTGCTGCTTGCGCAGGTCCCAGGCAATGCCCGAGCCGCGCAGCATTGCGCCGGTAAAGCCCAGGTTGAGCGCACGCTCGGGCGTGACCACGCCCACACCCACGGTGCGCTGCTTCCAGATGCGGTTGTCGGTGAGCAGAGTCTCGTACTCGTCGACCAGCTTGGGGAACTTTTGCACAAAGTCGTCGATGAAATCGAGCAGCGAGCCCTGGCGGTTTTCGTTCAAGGCCGCTATCGCCTTGGCATTGCGAACCTTGCTGGCCTTGTACTGCGGCATGACCTCGGGCAGGTCACGGTAGACGCCGCCCGGTCGGAAATAGGCAGCATGCATGCGCGCACCCGAGACCGCCTCGTACATGTCGAACAAACTCTCGCGCTCGCGAAAGCAGTAGATGAGGATGTTCATCGCACCGCAGTCAAAGCCGTGGCAGCCCAGCCAGAGCAGGTGATTGAGCAGGCGTGTGATCTCGCAATACATCACCCGGATGTACTGCGCGCGCACCGGCACATCGACACCCACCAGTTTCTCAATGGCCAGGCAATAGGCGTGCTCATTGCACATCATCGAGACATAGTCCAACCTGTCCATATAGGGCAGGGACTGGATGTAGGTGCGGCTTTCGGCCAGCTTTTCGGTGGCCCGGTGCAGCAATCCGATGTGCGGATCGGCGCGCTGTATCACCTCGCCGTCAAGCTCGAGCACCAGTCTGAGCACGCCGTGGGCAGCCGGGTGCTGGGGCCCGAAGTTCAGGGTGTAGTTCTTGATTTCTGCCATGGTGTTGCCCTCAGCCCTTACGGTCGGCCGGCGTAGCCGTCTTCGCGGAGGATGCGCGGCGTGACCTCGCGCAACTCTATGCTCACCGGCTGATAGATCACGCGCTTTTGCTCGGGGTCGTAGCGCATCTCCACATGGCCGGTGGTCGGGAAATCCTTGCGGAAGGGGTGGCCGATAAAGCCGTAGTCCGTCAGGATCCGGCGCAGGTCGTTGTGGCCTTCAAAAATGATGCCGAACAGGTCGAAGGCCTCGCGCTCGAACCAGTTGGCCGCATTCCACAGCTCGTTGATCGAAGGCAGCACCGGAAAATCGTCGTCCGGGCAAAACACCTTGAGCCGCACCCGCTGGTTCAGGCTGACGGACAACAGATGCGAGATCACCGCAAAGCGCGGGCCCTCGTGCACACCGCCTTTGTAGTCACTGAAGTCGACGCCGCACAGGTCGATGAGCTGCTCAAACCGGCACTGCGGATGATCGCGCAGGATGGCCGCCGCATCCAGGTAATCGGCCGCGGCCACCAGCACCGTCACCTCACCGAGGGCCAGGCTCACCTGCCTGGCCTTGTCGCCCAGGGCGTCGGCCAGCGTCTGGCGCAGGCCGCCCGGAGCCGGAATCTGCTGAGCGGGGGTCAACACGGCATCAAAAGACATCTCAGGCCCTCGCTATGGTGTTGGTGCGGCGAATCTTTTGCTGCAACTGGATGATGCCGTAGAGCAGCGCCTCGGCCGTCGGCGGGCAGCCAGGCACATAGACATCCACCGGCACGATGCGGTCACAGCCGCGCACCACCGAATAGCTGTAGTGGTAGTAGCCGCCGCCATTGGCGCAGGAGCCCATGGAGATGACCCAGCGCGGCTCAGACATCTGGTCGTAGACCTTGCGCAAAGCAGGGCCCATCTTGTTGCACAAGGTGCCGGCCACAATCATGAGATCGGACTGGCGGGGACTGGGGCGAAACAGCATACCGAAACGGTCAATGTCGTAGCGCGCCGCACCGGCATGCATCATCTCCACCGCACAGCAGGCCAGACCAAAGGTCATGGGCCATAGCGATCCGGTCTTGGCCCAGTTGACCACCGAGTCGTAACTGGTGGTCATGAACCCTTCGTTGAATACACCTTCAAGTGACATAGACCTACCTTTGAGGCGAAAAGTCGCAGACAAGCATCAGCACAAGGCACAGGCAAGCGCGCCCCTCAATCCCAATCGAGGGCGCCTTTTTTCCATTCGTAGATGAAACCCACCACCAAGATGCCGAGAAAGACCATCATGGCCCAAAAGCCGACTAGGCCGATGTCCTTGAAGGCCACCGCCCAGGGAAAGAGGAAGGCGATCTCCAGATCAAAAATAATGAAGAGGATGGCCACCAGGTAGTAGCGCACATCAAACTTCATGCGGGCATCTTCGAAGGCCTCGAAGCCACATTCGTAGGGGGAGTTTTTTTCGCTGTCCGGACGGTTGGGGCCAAGCACCCTGCCCAGGACTTGGGGAACGACGCCGACTGCGATCCCCACCAGAATGAACAACAGAACTGGAAGGTACTGGTCGAGATTCATTGTGCGGTTCCGCCTCGCTCGCGCTCGAACATTGCAAAACCTCGAGCCTGTCCTTCAGACCTGACCCGAGGCTTGCAAAAGCCCTCTTGATGCGCTACTGCCCATTTTTTGGTGCGGACGGCGAGACTCGAACTCGCACAGCTTTCGCCACTACCCCCTCAAGATAGCGTGTCTACCAATTTCACCACGTCCGCTTTACTTGTTCTTGCTTTGACCGATACAACCGGGCCTGAGGACAGCCCGTCAAAGCGCCGGTAGTTTACCCCGAAAACCCGTGATTTCCCCGGGATAAGTGGCCAATACGCTGATGCAGACGCGGTGGCTTGGCCCAATTTACTTCGAGGGGATTTGCCCCGGGCCGGGAGCAGGTGGCACGGCAGCAGGCGCACTGGCCGCTGCAGCAGCACTGGCCGCGGGCGCAGCCCCCGGAATTTGTTGCGCTGCAGGCGCCGATGCGCCTTCGAGCACGCTCGAACTGCTGCGCGGCTGAGCGCTGCCAAAATAGGCCAGCCCGAGCGTACAGACGAAGAAAACCGCAGCCAAAGCCGAGGTCGAGCGCGAAAGAAAGTTAGCACTGCCCGAGGCGCCAAACAAACTGCCCGAGGTGCCGCTACCGAAGGCTGCACCCATATCGGCACCTTTGCCGTGCTGAACCAGGATCAGTCCAATCATGGCCAAGGCGGAAAGAATCTGTACAGCCAATAAAACGGTCAAGAGAACATTCATACTCAACTCCAAATGCGTGTTGGGAAAAATCAGCGCGCAGCGCCGATGATGGCCAGAAAGTCGGCCGCCTTCAGGGAAGCACCACCAATCAGTCCACCGTCAATATCAGCCTGGGCCAGCAAGCCTGCGGCATTGCCCGCATTCATGCTGCCACCGTAAAGAATCTTGATGCGTTCAGCCTGGGCGCTGGCCGCCTTAAGCTGCTCACGCAAACGCGCGTGCACCTCCTGGGCCTGCTCAATGGAAGCGGTTTTGCCGGTGCCTATGGCCCAAATCGGCTCGTAGGCCACCACAATCTCGTTGATGCAGTGCCCGTTGATGTGAATCACCGCAGCGAGTTGGCGCTTGACCACCTCAAAGGTCTGACCCGCCTCCCGCTGCTCCAGGGTTTCACCGAGGCAGACGATGGGGGTCATTCCGTGGGCCAGCGCCTGCTGAGCCTTCGCCGCCACCACCGCATCGGTCTCGCCGTGATACTGGCGGCGCTCGGAATGGCCGACGATGGCGTAGCGGCAGCCGAAATCCTTGAGCATGGCCGCGCTCAACTCACCGGTGTAAGCACCCGATGCATGGGCAGACACATCCTGCGCGCCCAAGGCCACTGCTTTAAGGCCCGGATGCTGCGCAGCGAGCACACGAAACTGTGCCCAATAGGGGGCAGGAATGCACACGGCCACCTGCGCAGGGGTCTGCGGACCCAAGCCGGCAGCCAGGGCACCGAGCAAGGCCACGTTGGCATCCAGAGTGCCATTCATCTTCCAGTTGCCGGCGATCAGTTGCGTCATGGCTTGCAAGCTCACCAGGTCAGAACCAACTTGCCGATGTGCTGGTTGGACTCCATCAGCGCATGCGCATGCGCGGCCTGAGCCGCCTCAAAGGTCTTGAAGATGACCGGAACAATGGCGCCGGACTCGATCTGCGGCCAGACCTGCTCGCGCAGCTTGTCGGCGATGGCGGTTTTGAAGGCCACCGAGCGGGGACGCAGGGTCGAGCCGTAAACGCTCAAGCGCCGCCGCAGCACCAAACCGGCATTGATTTCTGCCTTAATGCCGCCCTGCACTGCAATGATGGCCAGCCGGCCGTCATCGGCCAAACACTCGATTTCGCGGGCAACATAGCTGCCGGCAACCATGTCCAGGATGGCGTTGACGCCTCGACCCTCGGTGATGCGCCGGACCTCGGCCACGAAATCCTCGGTCTTGTAATTGATGGCGTGGCTCGCGCCGAGCGCCAAGCAGGCTTTGACCTTGTCCTCGTTACCCACCGTCACGATGACCTGGACGCCAGCGGCCTTGGCCATCTGGATCGCCGTCACGCCGATGCCGCTGGAGCCGCCCTGAACCAACAAGGTCTCACCCGCTTTAAGCGCGCAACGATCGAAGACATTGCTCCAGACCGTGAAGAAGGTCTCGGGCAAAGACGCGGCCTGCACATCGCTCAAGCCCTGAGGCACCGGCAGGCACTGGCCCACCGGCGCGGCACACAGCTGGGCATAGCCACCGCCGGCCACCAATGCGCACACCCTCTGGCCCAGGCGCAAGCCACGCGAGGCCATGGCCTGAGTGTCGCCGCCAACAATCTCGCCGGCCACTTCCAGCCCTGGAATGTCAGACGCGCCGGGCGGCATCGGATAGTTTCCGGTGCGCTGCAGCACATCGGGCCTGTTCACCCCACTGGCACCCACACGGATGAGTACTTCCCCAACGCCAGCCTGAGCATCAGGGCGTTCGATCAGGCGCAGCACTTCAGGCGCGCCGTAGGCAGAGATCTCGACAGCTTTCATGGCAGCACTTTTTGGGCCCCAGCGGCGAGCCGGGGCCGAGGCATCAATCCTGAGCAGGCCTCTCAATCAGTGCCTTCATCGACAGCTTGACGCGACCCTTCTCGTCCGTCTCGAGCACCTTGACGCGCACGACTTGGCCTTCGGAGAGGTAGTCGGTGACTTTTTCGACGCGCTCATGGGCGATCTGGCTGATGTGCAGCAGACCGTCCTTACCCGGCAAGAGGTTGACCAGGGCACCGAAGTCGAGCAGTTTGGTGATCGGGCCTTCATAGACCTTGCCGATTTCAACCTCAGCGGTGATTTCCTCGATGCGGCGCTTTGCCTCGTCGGCCTTGGCCGCTTCGGTGGCGGCGATGGTGATGGTGCCGTCTTCCTCGATATTGATCTGGCAGCCGGTCTCCTCGGTCAGCGCACGGATGACAGCACCGCCTTTGCCGATCACGTCGCGGATCTTGTCCGGGTTGATCTTCATGGTGAACAGCTTGGGCGCGAAGCTAGAGACCTCGGTCTTGGCTTCGCCCATGGCGTCCTGCATCTTGCCCAGGATGTGCATGCGCGCTTCCTTGGCCTGGGCCAGGGCGACTTGCATAATTTCCTTGGTGATGCCCTGGATCTTGATGTCCATCTGCAAAGCGGTAATGCCGTTGGTCGTTCCGGCCACCTTGAAGTCCATGTCGCCGAGGTGGTCCTCGTCGCCCAGGATGTCGGTGAGCACCGCAAAGCGGTTGTCTTCTTTGATCAGGCCCATGGCGATGCCGGCCACATGGGCTTTGAGCGGCACGCCGGCGTCCATCAGCGACAGGCAACCGCCGCAAACCGAAGCCATGGAAGAGGAGCCATTGGACTCGGTGATCTCAGAGACCACACGCATGGTGTATGGAAACTCTTCCTTGCTGGGCAGCACCGCCACCAGGGCGCGCTTGGCCAGACGGCCGTGGCCGATTTCGCGGCGCTTGGGGCTGCCCACGCGGCCGGTCTCGCCGGTGGCAAACGGGGGCATGTTGTAGTGCAGCAGGAAGCGGTCTTCATAGTCGCCCGACAAAGCGTCGATGCGCTGGGCATCTCGCTCAGTACCCAGCGTAGCCACCACCAGCGCCTGGGTTTCACCACGGGTGAACAGGGCCGAGCCGTGGGTGCGCGGCAGCACCGAATTGCGAATTTCGATGGGACGCACAGTACGCGTGTCGCGGCCGTCGATGCGCGGCTCGCCAGCCAGGATCTGGCTGCGCACGATCTTGGCCTCAATTTCAAACAACAAACCTTCGACCTTCACCGCATCGAAAGCCATGCCGGCCGCGGTCAAGCCGTCCTTGGTCTCGGCATAAGCCACGCGACAGGCCTGGGTGCGGGCCTGCTTGCTCCGGATCTGGTAGGCGGCCTGCAGCTTGCCCTGGGCCAGCTCATTGACCTTGGCGATCAGAGGCTCGTCCTTGGCCGGAGCTTGCCAGCTCCAGACCGGCTTGCCTGCATCGCGCACCAGTTCATGAATGGCTTCGATCGCTACCTTGCCCTGGTCATGACCGAACACCACCGCGCCAAGCATGATGTCTTCGGGCAGTTGCTGGGCCTCAGACTCGACCATCAACACGGCCGCTTCGGTGCCAGCCACCACCAAATCCATCTGGGACTGTGCCAGTTGCTCTTTGCTGGGGTTGAGCACGTATTGACCATCGACATAGCCGACCCGGGCGGCGCCAATCGGACCATTAAAAGGAATGCCGGACACAGCCAGGGCGGCGCTCGAAGCGATCAGGGCCGGAATATCACCCTCGACCTGCGGGTTGAGCGAAAGCACATGGACGACCACCTGCACTTCGTTGAAAAAGCCATCCGGGAAAAGCGGGCGGATCGGGCGATCAATCAGGCGCGAGGTCAGGGTCTCGAACTCGCTGGGACGGCCTTCACGCTTGAAAAAGCTGCCGGGAATCCTGCCAGCGGCATAGGCCTTCTCGAGGTAGTCAACGGTCAGCGGGAAAAAGTCCTGGCCCGGCTTGGCATCGGTGCGTGCCACCACGGTGGCCAGCACCACAGTGCCTTCCATATCTACCAGCACTGCACCGGTAGATTGGCGAGCGATCTCGCCGGTTTCCAAGGTGACCTTGTGCTGGCCCCACTGAAACGTTTTGCTAACTTTATTAAAGATACTCATCGTCGATCTCCATGGCTTGAAATGAGGGCATGAGGCTGCCCTGAGGGGCCCGGAGCTGGGCTGGAGAACACGATGCCATTCCAAAAAAAACCGACCGCAGTTTCTTGTGGAATGACACAGCGCGTGTTCGAGGGGCCTTGCTCCGAAGTAAAAAGCGCCTGAGCCAGCGAACCAACTCAGGCGCTCTTGTCTGTCATCCGGCGCTTACTTGCGCAGGCCCAGCTTGGCGATCAGCGCGGTATAGCGATCAGCGTCCTTGGCCTTGAGGTAGTCCAGCAACTTGCGACGGCGGCTGACCATGCGCAGCAGGCCGCGGCGACCATGGTGGTCCTTACCGTGGGTTTTAAAGTGGGGGGTGAGTTCGTTGATGCGGCCGGTCAGCAGCGCGACCTGAACTTCCGGGCTACCGGTGTCACCAGCGGAGCGGGCGTTGGCCGCAACAATGCCGGCCTTGATGTCTTTGGCGATCATGAAGTTTCCTTGACTTGCGAACGCAGCAGTCAAAAGGACCGCCCGCGCCGTGTTGGTTTTAAACCCTTCAGCTGGGCCTAAACCCAGCGAAGCCGACGATTATAGCCCGATCCAGCCGGCCAGCCTATCGGCCCCCTGGCGCAGCCGCTGCAGGTCTGCGCTGGCAAAGCACCAGCGCAACCAGCCCTGCATTTCATCTTGAGAGCTGTCATGGAAGGCATGACCGGGCGCCAGCCCCAGGCCGGCCTCGCGCACCAGCCGCTGGGCCAGACCCAGGCTGTCGGGGTACTGCGGCATGCATAAAAAAGCATACATAGCCCCGGGTGCCGGCGCCACTTGCACCCCGGGCAAGGCCTGCAGCAGGGGCAACAGGGTGTCTCGGCATAGGCGCAGGTGGTCGACCACAGCCGGGGTGATCTGCTCGGCATGGGCCAGCGCCGCCAGGCCCGCCCTTTGCACAAACACGGGCAGGCAGGAGGTATTGAACTCGATCAATTTGGCCAAGGCTGGCGTCATCGCCGGCGGTACCGTCAGCCAGCCCAGACGCCAACCGGTCATCAGAAAGCTCTTGGAAAAGCTGTTGACCACCACCAAACGGTCATCGGGCGCGGCTAGATCCAAGAAGCTGGGCGCGCACTCGCCAGGGGCGCCGGCAAAGTAGAGGCGCTCATAGACCTCGTCGGCCACGATCCAGATGCCATGGCGGCGGCAGTGGGCCAGGATCTGGGCCTGCTCGCCGCGGCTCAATGTCCAGCCGGTCGGGTTGTTGGGCGAATTGAGGACCAAAGCCCGGGTCTGAGGACCCAGGGCCGCTAGCAATTCATCCATGTCCAGAGACCAGCGGCCCTGGTGCGGGCGCAGACTGAGCGTGCGCACATGCGCCCCCATGACCCTGGGCTGGGCCACCAGGTTGGGCCAGACCGGCGTCACCACCACCACCGAATCGCCGGGGTCGAGCAGAGCCTGGGCGGTGAGCATCAGGCCGTTGACGCCACCAGCGGTAAGCGCCATACGCTCCGGACCTATGGCCTGCCCATGCAGCGCGCTGCAGTAGTCAGCCAGGGCCTCGCGCAGCGTGGCCAGGCCCAGGTTGTGGCTGTAGAAGGTTTCACCAGCAGCCAAGGAGGCGCTGGCCGCATCACGAATCACCGCCGGCGTGGGCTCGTCGCTCTCGCCAAACCAGAACTTGAGCACATCGCTCTGATCCAGGGCTGCGTTGGCAACCACCCGGATCATGGATTCGCCAAGCTGGGCGACAGTCGCTCTCATTGCATTAGCGGCTGGGCCGCACCATCTTGCAGCTGTGGTCCTGCTGGGCCTGCTCGGCGCTGACCGTCTTGACCACGCGAAAACCGTAGCCCGAGCCCTCGGCATCAAAACGCACAGCAGGGCTGCCCTGCCTGTCCATGATCACCACCCGCAAATCCTGCTGGAACTGATGGTCGGCCGCCCGCATACGGCCGCTGTGGCCCGCCATGCTGAGCTCAGCCCGCTCGAGCTGGCCTGCGATGGCTGCGGCCTCCAGGCCCTGGGCCCTTTCGATGGCCTGGGCCAGCGCCTCCATCATCAGCTGCATGCGCATATGCACGTAATCGTCCTGCGGGCGTGGAAAGCGCTGGCGAAAGCTTTGGTAGAACTGCAGCGCCGGCTCACCTGGCACATTGGCGAACCACTCGGCCACCGCCACCACCTTGCCCACGCCGGCCTCACCCAGCACACCGGGCACGCCCAAGGCGTTGCCGTAGAAGGTGTAGAACTTGCCGTCAAACCCAACATCGCGGGCGGCCTTAACCAGCAGCGTCAAGTCATTGCCGAAATTGCCAGTGAGCACCGCCTGGGCGCCGCTGAGCTTGATCTTGGTGGCATAGGGAATGAAGTCCTTGACACGGCCCAGGGGGTGCAACTCGTCGCCGACGATCTGCATGTCCGGACGCAGCGCCGCAAGCTGCCTGCGCCCCTCACGCAGCACCGCCTGGCCAAAACTGTAGTCCTGCCCGATCAGGTAAATCTTCTGCACGGCCCTGTCCTCGCGCAGCACCTGCATCAAGGCAGCCATGCGCATATCGGCATGGGCGTCAAAACGAAAGTGCCAGAAGCTGCAGCGCTCATTGGTGAGCACCGGGTCGACCGCCGCGTAGTTGAGAAACACCACGCGCTTATCGGGCTCGCGCTCATTGTGCTTGCCAATCGCGTCGATCAGAGCAGCGGCCACGGCCGAAGAATTGCCCTGCATCACGATGCGTATACCGTCATCAATGGCCGAGCGCAAGGCAGCCAGCGCCTCCTCGCTCTGGCCTTTGCTGTCGTAGCGCACCATCTGCAGCGGCCTGGCGCCACCGGGCAGCCTGAGGCCACCGCGCGCGTTGACCCGCTCGGTAGCCCAGACCAAGTTGCGAAAGGCCGCCTCGCCACCGGCGGCCAGCGGCCCCGACAAGGTTTCAATGAGTGCGATGCGCACTGGCGCTTGAGCCCAAACCGAGGTGCCCAAGCAAAAAATCCACAGCAGGCAGCAGCGTTTGAAGAGCGTCAGCATAGAGGCAGTGCGGTACATCATCGGGTGGTCAGTTCTTCAAGGCTCCAACGGGGCCTCACATCGAAGGCATAGCTCACGTCGGGCTCAGCCAAGCTAGCCTGTAGCCGCATGCCGGCAGCCAAGGCGATCATGGCGCCGTTGTCGGTACACCAGTGCAACTCGGGGTAATGCACCCGCACGCCCAAGTCACGGCAGGCGGCGTCGAGCCGTTGGCGCAGCAGGCGGTTGGCTCCCACACCACCGGCCACCACCAGCCGATCCAGGCCGGTGCGCTCCAGCGCGGCCACGCTCTTGGCCACCAGCACATCGACGATGGCCGCCTGGGTGGCGGCGGCCAGATCGGCACTGCGAACAGCGACCTGATCGCCCAGACGCTGCACCTGGGTCAGCACCGCTGTCTTGAGGCCCGCAAACGAAAAATCCAGATCACCACTGTGTAACAAGGGCCGAGGCAGCTTAAATGCCTGTGCATTGCCCGTTTCCGCAAGTTTGGACAGGTGCGGGCCGCCGGGATAGGGCAAGCCCAGGAGCTTGGCCGACTTGTCGAAGGCCTCACCGGCTGCGTCATCGATGGTCTCGCCCAGCAATTCATAACGCCCTACCCCACGGACATGCATCAACTGGGTATGCCCGCCCGACACCAGCAGAGCCACAAAGGGAAATTCGGGCGCATCTGCGCTCAGAAACGGCGACAGCAAATGCCCTTCGAGGTGATGGATGCCCAGCGCTGGCTTGCCCAGGGCAGCGGCCAGCGCACAGGCCAGGCCGGCGCCGACCAGCAAAGCGCCTGCCAGACCGGGCCCGCGGGTGTAGGCGACCAGGTCGACATCGGCCAGCCTGTGGCCGGCTTGGTCCAAGACGTGTTGCATCAGCGGCAGAGCGCGCCGTATGTGGTCGCGGCTGGCCAACTCAGGCACCACACCGCCGTAAGCCTGGTGCAAATCAATCTGGCTGTGCAAGGCATGCGCCAGCAGCCGTGGCCTGCCCCCGCCCGTGGCATCGACCAGGGCAATACCTGTTTCGTCACAGCTCGATTCGATCCCCAATACATGCATGAGCGCCAGTGTAAGGTCGGCGCCGGCAAAACCGGAAGCAGGCGCAGGCGGCCCGGGGCACACGTACCGGCAAAAGAGTACCGGCAAAAGACCTCGCTTAAGCTCATGACTGCCAGTTATCAAAGCCCCCGCAAAATCCTTCAACCGTGCCGTCGCGCCGAACGCGCCCATCTGCCGCAGCCTTTTGAAAGATCCACCATGAAGCTCTCGGAACGCCCGCAAGGCTCATGTACCCTGGTAGGCGCAGGCCCCGGGGACCCTGAACTGCTGACTGTCAAAGCCCTGCGGGCCATAGAGTCGGCAACGGTGCTGCTGATCGACGATCTGGTCAGCGAGCCGATCGCCGCACTGGCCCCGGCAAACGCCCGTGTGATTCAGGTGGGCAAGCGCGGGGGCTGTCCGTCCACGCCCCAGTCCTTCATTGAAAAGCTGATGATCACCGAGGTGCGCAAGGGTGAGCGGGTGGTCCGGCTCAAAGGCGGCGACCCCTTTGTTTTTGGACGCGGCGGCGAGGAGGTGGAGAGTTTGCGCGAAGCCGGTATCGCGGTGCAGGTGGTCAATGGCATCACCGCAGGCCTGGCCGCCGTCACCAGCTTGGGCTTGCCGCTGACCCACCGCGACCATGCTCACGGGGTGATGTTCCTCACCGGACATGCCCGCAGTGGCGGCGACACCGATTGGCGCGCCCTCTCCTGCCTGGCCCACAGCCAGCGACTGACTTTGGTGATCTACATGGGCGTGCGCAGCGCCGGCCAGATCGCCCAGGAACTGCTGCACGGTCTGCCCGCCCAGACTGCGGTGGCGGTGGTGCAGAACGTTAGCCTGCCTGAGCAACGCCACATCGCCACCACTTTGGAAAACATGGCGCAAGATATGGCGCGCCACCGAATGGGCAGCCCGGCGGTGATCGTTGTCGGCGAGGTCATGGACAGCCTGGCTTCGGCGCAAGCCCACCCGCACAAGCAGCTGCAGACGGCTTGACTCAGGCTGCCGACCTCGCCTGACTG
Source organism: Comamonadaceae bacterium (assembly GCA_027486755.1). Classification (GTDB taxonomy): domain Bacteria; phylum Pseudomonadota; class Gammaproteobacteria; order Burkholderiales; family Burkholderiaceae_C; genus Polaromonas. The sequence goes on from JAIXOM010000041.1 coordinate 14,389, forward strand.
CGCACCAGTTCGACCCCTCGGTTGGCCAGCGCATCGGCCTGTTCATTGCCAGCGTGGCCTGCATGACCGCGCACCCAGTGCCAGTCTATGCGGTGGCCGCTGCCCGCCACCAGTGCATCGAGCTGTTGCCACAGGTCCACATTCTTGACGGGTGCCTTGGTCGACGTGCGCCAGCCTCTGGCCTTCCAAGCTGCGATCCACTCGGTAATGCCCTTGCGCACATACTCGCTGTCAAGGTAAAGGCTGACATGGCAGGGGCGCTTGAGCGCCGACAGAGCCTGAATCACCGCCATGATCTCCATGCGGTTGTTGGTGGTGTTCAACTCTCCCCCGAACAACTCCTTGCGGCTGTCTCCGCTTTCAAGCAGGGCGCCCCAGCCGCCAGGCCCAGGGTTGCCTTTGCAGGCTCCGTCCGTATGTATGGTCACTTGATGCAAGGCGATGACTCCACGTTCAGGAAGGTCTAGGCTCGCTGCCAGAGCCGGCGGCTGGCCAGGCTGAAGCTAGACCGGTCGAGCTCGAAAGCTGTGCATTGTTGCACGCAGAGCTCTGGGCATTGCCATGGTTTTGCCTTCGGGCGGCGACAGCCACCGCGCGCTGCCGAGCACTATCGCGCCAGGACGGCTCGATCAGGCGCATGCCGCGCACCCGCTTGACCGCCACCACAAAATAAATCGCACCGAAAATAGGCCACCAACGCGCGCCGACCCGGTCCATCCAGGCAGAGCGGTCGAGCCAGGCGGCATGGCTAAAAGCCGGTCTGTAAATGCCAAAGCGAGCAGATTCGACCTCAAAGTCCAGCAGCCGCAACCAATCGCGCAAGCGCCAATAGCCTATGAATTCACCGGGATCGGGCAGGAAGGGCTGGCCCAGCCCCCAGCGACGCAACCAACGACTGCGTCGCTGGCGCAAACCCCACAGGCTCACCGGATTGAAGCCGCTGATGACCACCCGCCCGTCGGGCACCAGCACCCGCTCGGCTTCGCGCAAGGCTGCATGCGGATCATCGCTGAGCTCGAGGGTATGCGGCATAACCAAGAGGTCCAGACACTGATCACCAAAAGGCAGTGCGGCCGAATGGGTGAGCAAGGCTGGCCTCGGCCTTGCGCATGCAGACTCGCCAAACGGTAAGCCGCCCAGCGCTTCATGGCCTGCCGGCAGATCTCCCCCTATGGCCAGCCACTGATGCGGCATACGGTTGGTGCGCAAAGCCTGCAGCGGTGGCAGGCCCAATTGCAGGGCGTGATAGCCAAAGATATCGGCCAAGGCTTCGTCGAACTGCTGACCCTCCCACTGCAGGAGGCAGCGTCCCGGCGGGGTATCCAGCCACTGCGCCAAACCTATCGTTTCTCGATTCATGAAGTTGAAGCCATAAAGTGCAGGCTTTCGAAGGCAGCGGCAGACAGGCCTGCCAATGCGCCGCCTACTGGCTGCCTTGCCCCAAGCATACGCGGCTGGCACGGAAGCCGAATTTTTATTCTAGACAGAGACTAGCCATCCCGCGTGTCGGCCCAGAACCTGCACCACATCGTCTATGCTCCTGGCTTCTGCCCAAGCTCTGCGCATGACTACAGCATCCCTTCAAAAAGATCCCCTGTCGCGGTTGGCTCGACGCAGCGGCATCGCTGCGCTAGCTGCAGCCAGTCTGCTCCTGAGTGCCTGCGCGGGACTGGTCAGGACTGCAACGCCGGTGAGCGTCCCGGCTGATACGAGCACCGTGGTGGCCCCTTTGGTGCAGGTCTCCGGCGCCATGCAGCCCGCAAGCGCCAGCACCGTTGGTGCACCAGAGCCGCTACAGGTGGCTCAAGTGGCTCAAGTGGCTCAAGTGGCTCAAGTGGCTCAAGTGGTGCAAGGGGTGCAAGGGGTGCAAGGGGTGCGGGTGACGCAGATTCAGGCAGCTGACAGCACCGAGCCCGCCCCAATTACAGCCGCTGCGGCAGCGCCTGTCGTCGAAGGGATCAAGCGCGCCGCAGAGACCATCCAGCAAAAAGCCGAGCCACCGGTGCAGCCACCGGTGCAGCCACCGGTGCAGGTACCGGTGCAGCCACTGGTGCAGGTACCGCTGCGCTCGCAAGCGGACATCCCGGCGGTGCAGCCGCAGGCGGCGCTCGAAGCGGTGACTTCTCTGCCCGCAGGCAGTTCGCAGCCGGTGGCTGCCACCCAAGCCCCCCACGAACTGTGGGATCGGATACGGCGCGGCTATGCGATGCCCGACCTTCAAAACGATTTGGTCAAACAGCATGAGCGCTTCTACACCAGCCGCCCCGAGTACCTGCAGCGCATGGTCGAGCGCTCGCGCAAGTACCTGTTCCACATCGTCGAAGAGCTGGAGCTGCGCAATATGCCGGCCGAACTGGCACTTTTGCCTTTTGTGGAGTCGGCGTTCAACCCGCAGGCCGTCTCCAGCGCCAGCGCGGCCGGCATGTGGCAGTTCATGCCGGCCACCGGCCGCAGCTTTGACCTGAAGCAAAACATCTTTCGCGATGACCGACGCGATGTTCTGGCATCGACCCGGGCTGCGCTGGACTACCTGCAAAAGCTCTATGGCATGTTCGGCAACTGGCACCTCGCACTGGCTGCCTACAACTGGGGCGAAGGCAGCGTCGGACGGGCGATCGCGCGCAATCAGCGCATGGGGCTGGGCACGGGCTACCAGGATCTGAGCATGCCCAATGAAACCCGCAACTATGTGCCCAAGCTGCAGGCCCTGAAAAACATCGTCGCCTCGCCACAGAGTTTCAATGCGGAACTGCCTGTGATTGACAACCACCCTTACTTCCAGGACGTGCAAATCCGTCGCGACATTGACGTAGCCCTGGCAGCCAAGCTGGCCGATGTACGGATCGAGGACTTCAAGGCCCTCAATCCCTCGGCCAACAGGCCGATCATCGTGGCCGCGGGCAACGGCAAGATCCTGCTGCCCTGGGACAACGCCGAGGTATTCAAGCGCAATCTCGAAGCGCACAGCGCCGGCCACCTGGCCAGTTGGACAGCGTGGCACGTACCCAGCACCATGAGCGCCGCCGATGCAGCCCGCCGCGTCGGCATGAGTGAGAGCGAGCTGCGCAGGCTCAACAACATCCCTGCCCGCATGCTGATCAAGGCCGGCTCCACCCTGGTGGTATCGCGCTCGCCGCAGATGCAAGACGACGTGTCCAACCACCAGGCTGACAACGGCGCTTTGTCCCTCGCACCCGAAGTGGCGCTGCGCAAGACCACCGTCAAGGCCCGCAAGGGTGACACGGTGGAATTGATGGCCCGGCGCCACAGGGTCAGCAGCGAGAGCCTGGCCCAATGGAACCGGGTCGCGGTCAATGCCAGCTTCAAGGCCGGAGAGTCGGTGCTGCTATTCCTGCCGGCCAGAGCCGCCGCAGCCAGTAGCGGCAAGGGCCAGAATCGGCCTGCTGCGGCAGTTAGCCCCAGGCCAACGCCCCAAAAAGCCACGTCGCAAAAGCGGCCAAGCGGCAACGAGAAAAAGGCCGAGAGCAAACGCTGAGCACCGGGCCCGGGCGCGGCAGGCTTAGGCCTTGAACCTGTCCTTGGCCCGACGGGCGAACTCGTTAGTAAAACTGCGGCTGATTGCCGCCGCGTCAAAGCGCATGGACGGGTGCAAGCCCATCAGACTGCGCTGGGCCGTCTGCGCCGCCTCGGCGGGCATGAGACCATCCGGAGAAATAGACTCCCGCACCTTCATGAAAGAGGCCAGGTACAGGGCTCGGTCGCCTTGAAAGAAGTGGTCTGGCACGGTCTTGATCAGGTCGGCCGGGCCGGCCGTCTGCAGCCACTTGAGCGCATGGACAATGCCATGGGTCAGGGCCTGGCAAGTCCCCGGATGCTTTTGAACAAAGTCGATGGGCGCATACAGGCAGGCAGAGGGCATCAGGCCGCCAAATAAATCGAGCGTGCCCTTGAGGGTACGGGTATCGGCAATGATCCGCACCTCACCCTTTTGTTCCATCATGGTCATGACGGGATCAAAGTGGCCCAAGGCATCGACCACGCCCGAGCGCAAGGCGGTGACTGCAGAAGGCGAGGTGCCCAACTCCACCAGGCTCACGTCATCGAGACGAATGCCAGCCTGAGCCAGCACTTGCATGGTCACCATGGCGTCGACCGTACCGGACTGCGCCAAACCGATGCGCCGACCCTTCAGGTCTGCCAAGCTCTTGAAGCCGGCCAAGGTGCGCATGGACACCCCGAAAGCCACCTGTGGCGTGCGGGTCTGAACCACAAAAGACTGCTGCGTGCGGCCGGGCCAGATCAGGGTGTGCTCATAGGGGCCGGCACAGGCATCAAAGCCGCCGTCGAGCATCAACTGCATCGCACGCGCAGCATGGCCAGCGTCGACGATGGCAACCGACAGGCCTTCCTGGCGGAAAAATCCCAGCTGATCTGCGATGTTCAAAGGCAGATGCTGCAGCGCCGTCCTGCCAGCGACCACCATTTGAATGCTGCTCTTTTCCAGCTTCGCCGTCGCCGCCCTGGACGGCGCCATGGCGGCCGAGCAAGCCAGGGCGGCAGCCAGGGTCAGGGTGTGACGGCGGTTGAAGGATGCTTGGGCCACGGCGAACAGCTGGGTCGGGTTTTAAGTCAGGAACGACGGTGGCAGCTGCCGTTTCTAGCTTCAAGAACAGACCAAGGATAAAAGTGCGCCGGGCGATGCGCATCGGGATGATCCCGTGCGGGTTTTTACCCAATGCCCGGCCCCTGCACACGCAACTGCACCGGCCCCGCAAGGGGCAGCGACTCAGCGGTAGCCGAGAAAGAGGATGGCGACGTTGACCAGGAAGGCCAAAGTCCAAACTATGCTGCGCAGCGAGGCTTTGTCAGCCACATAGCAGTAGATGTAAGCGATGCGCAGCAGCACGAAAGCCGAGGCCAGCAGGTCCAGGCTCAGCGGAGCGGCCTGCAGATATTGGGCGCTGAGCACCGCCGCAAAGAAAAACGGCAGCGCCTCGAAACTGTTGCTTTGGGCGTTATCAGCCCGGGCCCGCCAGTCGCTCTGCCGGGCCATCCAGGCCCGGGGATCGTGGTTGTCGTAGCCGCCCTGCTGGGGGGGCGTCTTCATGGTGCCCGACTTGGCGATGCCGGCGCAGATGATAGGCAGCAGCGCTGCAATGAGCAGGCACCAATGGGCCAGGGTGAAAGCAGGTAAGTTCATGGGAAAGAGCTAGGCGTGAGGCGATCAGCGCCGATCGGCGAGGGCGTGGGCAATGGTACCGAGATCCACATACTCGAGCTCGCTGCCCACCGGAACACCCCGCGCCAGCCGGGTCACCTGCACCCCGAGGCTCTTGAGACCCTGTGCAATCACATGGGCGGTCGCTTCGCCCTCGGCGGTGAAGTTGGTGGCCAGGATCACCTCCTGCACCTCCCGCTGCGGCTGATCTTTGCCATCGCTCGCACGTGGCGCAACCCGGTCGAACAGCTGTTGCAGACCGATCTCCTGCGGCCCGATGCCATCGAGTGGGCTGAGCTTGCCCATGAGCACGAAATACATGCCCTGGTAGGCCTGGGTACGCTCCATGGCCGCCAGATCGGCCGGCGTTTCAATCACGCACAGCTTGCTGCGATCGCGCTGCGGGCTCTGACAAACCGCACAAATGGTCTGCTCGGTCAGGGTGTTGCACAAGGTGCAATGGTGGATGCGCTCGCTCGCCTGCTCGAGCGCCCGCGCCAACTGCACAGCGCCGGGCCGGTCGTGCTGCAGCAGGTGAAAAGCCATGCGCGCCGCCGACTTCTGGCCCACACCCGGCAGGCGGCGCAGGGCTTGCAAGAGGGCTTCCAGCGCCGCTCCCTCAGCCATGGCCAGGTGCAGCGGACGAGGTGGATGCGGGCTGCTGGGGCATCAAAAGGGCAGCTTCATGCCGCCAGGCAGCCCTGGCATGCCGGCGGAGAGCTTACCCATCTTCTCCTGGCTGGTGTCTTCAGCCTTGCGCCAGGCTGCATTGAAGGCGGCAGCGACCAGGTCTTCCAGCATGTCCTTGTCGTCGGCCAGCAAGCTAGGGTCGATCTGGACCCGACGCACCTCGTGCTTGCAGGTCATGGTGACCTTGACCAGACCGGAGCCTGACTCGCCCATCACCTCAATATGGCCGAGCTCTTCCTGGGCCTTCTTAAGGTTGTCCTGCATGGCCTGAGCCTGCTTCATCAATCCAGCCAGCTGTCCTTTGTTGAACATCTTGAAAATCCTTGCAAATGAGTGAGCGTTCTAGAGCGCCTACGGCCCCGCCGGGAGCCGTCCAACCTGGATCATACGGTCTTGCCCGAGGCTGCCGACCAGGGCTTGACGCTGCCGGGCACGACGCGCGCGCCCCATTGGCGAACCATATCCTGCACAAAGGGGTCGCCTTCGATGATCTGCTCGGCCTGGCGCTGGCGCTCGGCCTGAGCCGCGGCCACTCGCAAGGCCTGCGAGTCGCTGACCGGCCCCAGCGTCAGCAGCAAGCGCTCGGGCGCGCCCTCGCCCAAGCCCCGCAGGGCTTGCAGCAATTGATCGCAGGCACCCGCATGCTGCAGAGCCTGCTGCTCGACCCGCAGGGTCCAGGCTGCGCCATCAGCAAGCGCCTCCTGAGATACCAACTGAGACTGTAGGGCCAGCTCACGCACCAGACCCGCCACGTGATCGCCGGCCAGCAGGCGCTGCACCCAGCCGCCCCAGATCAAGCCCAGCTCGGGCGGGAGCTCACCTGCCGGCGGGTCGGCCGACGCAGGCACCGGCGACCTTGAAGGCACCGCCGATGGAGTCTGCACTGACGAGGAAGTCGGGGCTGGGCTGCCCGCACGGGCCTCCAGCGGCTGAAGCCGGACTGCTGTGGTGGCTGTCGACGAGGTCGCCGGCGCCGGCATCTGCAGCGCTGCAGCTTTTGCCGGCTGCGGCGCCGGCTCAGCTTGCGGCTTTTTTAGGGGCGCGACGGCACCCCCTTGCGCGGCGGACTGTTTGAAAGGCAGCAGACGCAAAAGCACCATGGTCAGCGCCGCATACTCATCGGGCGCCAGGCCCAACTCGGCCCTGCCATGCAGGCACAGGCTGTAGAGCAACTGGGTCTCATCGGCCGGCAGGGCCTGCGCCAGAGCCGCCAGCCGAACCAGCTCGGGGTCAGCCTCGTCATCCCCGCCCACCACCTGCAGCACCGCCATGCGTTGCAGCACCAAAGTCATCTCCTCCAGGGTCGAAGCCGCACTCAGCCCTTGCAGGCGCAGCGCCTCGCACAGTTCGACCACCTGCCGACCGTCGCCGCCGGCCAAGGCCTCGATCAGCGCGTACACATGGCCGTGTTCCACCGTGCCCAGCATCTGCCGCACCAGCGCTTCCTCAAGACGCCCCGCGCCGTAGGCAATGGCCTGGTCGGTCAGCGACAGCGCGTCACGCATAGAACCGCGGGCGGCCCGCGACAGCAGCCGCAAGGCGCCGGCATCGGCCTCAATCTGCTCGCGTTGCAGCACCTCGCTGAGGTGCTCCACAATGGTCTGCGGCGCCATCGGCCTGAGGTTGAACTGCAGGCAGCGTGAGAGCACGGTGGCTGGCACCTTCTGCGGATCGGTGGTGGCCAGCACAAACTTGAGGTAGTCGGGCGGCTCCTCCAAGGTCTTGAGCATGGCATTGAAAGCGGTGTTGGTGAGCATGTGCACTTCGTCGATCATGAAGACCTTGAAGCGCCCCACCACCGGCTTGTAGACCGCCTGCTCGAGCAACTGCGCTATTTCGTCGACCCCGCGGTTGGACGCCGCGTCGAGCTCTGTGTAATCGACAAAGCGACCTGCATCAATATCCCTGCAGGCCTCGCAAAGCCCACAAGGCTCAGCGGTGATGCCGCCCTGGCCGTCGCTGCCCAGACAGTTGAGCGATTTGGCCAAAATACGCGAAACCGTGGTCTTTCCCACCCCTCGGGTGCCGGTGAAAAGATAGGCATGGTGCAGACGCTGGCTCTGCAGCGCATTGCCCAGGGCCTGCACCACATGGGTCTGCCCGACCATCTGCGAGAAATTGCTGGGGCGGTACTTGCGGGCCAGGACAAGGTAAGACATCACCTGATTCTAAGACCCTGCCCCCGACCGGAACCCAGGAATAAGAATCCCGGCCGCTGCCGGACCTGCGCCCGTCGGTGGCCGCATACAATGGCGTGTGACGGGCCTTCCCGCATGGCAAAGCAGCCAACCGGGTCAGGTGGGGAACCAAGCAGCCCTAACTGTGGAGTCAGTGCCGGGGTCAGGCTCGTCACCCTTTTTTCAGTGCTCGGGGGCAACGCTCCCTCAGCGACTTCGAGGCAGTTTCGCGGCCAGGTGATCGTCATTGGAGTGAAAAGAAGGCCAGGATCAAGCGCGGCAGTATCAGCCAGATTCCTGGGCCAAAAGCGCGCGCAAGGAAATCAAGTCAGGCTCGCCCGTTATGCCCTCAGGCACTCGTCTGACCAAACCAGTTGGTGCGAGGCCGACCCGTCGCTGCCGCGCCGGGTCGGTCCTGGGCACCTGGAGCACACCTTCACATACGCCTTAGATTGTGGCGTAGATCGTGTGCACACCCAGGCTAAGCCTACGCGCGCACTGGCCCGGCCGCCAGGGCGGTCTTGACCCTATCCGGCGTGAACGGCAAAGAACGCAAGCGCACACCCGTAGCGTCAAACACCGCATTGGCGATCGCGCCAGGGATGGCGCAAGGCGCTGGCTCACCAGCGCCCCAGGCAGGGGCACCCGGGCGATCGAGCAAAGCAATCTCGACTTTGGGCATGTCCGCAAAGCGGGCAATCGGGTAGCTCGCCCAGTCCACGCTGGTCACCTTGGTGCGATCCCATGTCACGGTTTCCATCAGGGTGCGGCTGACTGTTTGGAGCACGCCGCCTTCGACCTGATTGGCCACGCCGTCCGGGTTCACCATCTCGCCGCAATCGTGAGCCATGCAGATGCGCGTGACCTTGATCGCGCCGGTCGACTTGGTGACCTCGACTTCAGCAACCGCCGCCACATAGGTGATGGTGTTGTTGTAGCGCATGTAGGCGATACCGCGGCCTTTGACCACATCACCTGAACCCGCGTTCGGATTGGGCCCCGGCCGCGCTTGCCAATTAGCGAGCTTGGCGGCGGTCTGAATCGCCTCAATGGCGCGCGGATCTTTCATATAGCGCACACGGTATTCCAGCGGATCGGCCTTAGCGGCTGCTGCCAACTCATCCATGAAGGATTCATTGGCAAAGCTGTTTTCGATTCGACCCGGACTGCGCAAATGGGACGATCGAAAGAAGGACTCTGCCACGTGCTTGGTGTTCACCTTGATATTGGGGAATCCATAGGGTTGCCCAGAGTTCTGGAACAAGAAGCCTACCCAATTGCCCGGTCGTGGGATCCCGGTCTCGGTCGCGGCCAGCAAAGGGAAGTCGAGCGGCTTGAACGCCGCCACATGGTTGAGCGCAATGTAGAAATCACCCGACCAAGCGACGACGTTGCCTTGGGCATCGAGGCCAGCTTCCATGTCCATCGCGCGGGGCGGGCTCTTGGGCGAGCGGGCGGTCTCGTCAGCTCGTGTCCACTGCACCCGCACCGGCTTGCCGATTTCCTGCGAAATCAATGCGGCATCGGCAGCGGCATCCTCGGTGCCATTGCGTCCATAGCAACCGGCGCCTTCGAGAAACACCAAGCGGATCGCGTCCTTCGGCATCTTGGTGACCACCGATAGCTCATGGACCATCGAGTGTGTGGCTTGCGATGAGGACCAAACCGTGAGCTTGCCGCCTTTAAAGTCGGCTACGGCGCACGATGGCCCGATCGTGGCATGCGTCTGCACGGCGAACTCATAAGAGGCCTTGATCCGCGTGGCCGCACCTTGCAGGGCCGCCTGAACATCACCGGCTGTCTGCGTCACTTCTTCCTTGGCGAGCGGGCGACTGCGCCAGTGATTGAACACCGTGGCCTGATCGGGCAGACCCGTACCGGCCGACCAGTTGACCTTCAACGCGCGAGCAGCCTTAACCGCCCCCCACTCGCTGCGCGCGACCACAGCAATGAAATCACCCTTGCGCACCGTTTGAACGAAGCCGCCCACGCGCTTGGCCGCCGAATCGTCAAACGAGACCAGCTTGGCGCCGAGATCGTCGGGCCGCACCACGCGTGCATGCAACATACCCGGCAGGCGCACATCGTGCACATACTCAAACTCACCCGTGACCTTGGCAGGAATATCAACGCGCGGGATCGACTTGCCGATCACCTTGTACTGAGCCGACTTCCTAAGTTCAATCTTCGGATCGACCTTCATTTGCAGCCCGCTGCCGAGCAACTCGCTATAGGCCACCGCGCGGCGCGGATTGGTTTTAACGCGAACCACGCCGTCTTCCACAATCAAATCACCCACCGGCGCGCCCAGGCGCTGGGCGGCACGGTCGACCAGCACGCGGCGGGCGCTGGCCGCAGCACGGCGCAGTTCGGAGCCGCCTTGAAAGATCGTCAGGTTGCCGGCTGTCAGCCATTGATCTGGGGTTGTCGCGGTATCACCCATGACCATCTCGATCTGATCAAAAGACACATCGAGTTCTTCAGCAGCCATTTGCGCAAGCGCGGTGCGGGCGCCGGTGCCGAGATCGACTTTGCCTGAGAAGATCGTGATGCGATTATTGGGGCTGATCACAAGCCATGAATCGATCGCATCGTTGGCCACAGACTTCGGTGGACGCAGGGTTGAGGCCGATTCGATGGCCGCATCCGCGACGCGTGCGCCCAACATCGAGAAGCCCACAGTCAGTGCGCCGGACGCCTTCAAGAAAGCGCGGCGATCAAAACCAGATTGAGTAACATTCATCTTCGCCTCCTCAGGCCGTTGCTGCACGCTTGACCGCGGCAACGATGCGTTGATGGGTGCCACAGCGGCAGAGATTGCCGGCGAGCGCGTTGCGAATATCGGTCTCGCTGGGGTTGCGGTTCTTAGCCAACAGCGCCGCGGAGGTCATGATCATGCCGTTCACACAATAGCCGCACTGCGCGGCTTGCTCGGTGATGAAAGCTTGCTGCAGCTTGCCCGGTGCTGCGACCGTGCCCAAGCCTTCGAGCGTGGTGACTTCGCCCTTCACGCTGCTGATCGGCAGCAGACAGGAGCGCTGCGCTTCGCCGTTGACGTGGACCGTGCAAGCACCGCACTGCCCGAGGCCGCAGCCGAAACGCGGACCGCGCAGCGCGAGGTTATCCCGCAGCACATAAAGCAAGGGGGTGTCGGCGTCGGCGTCGACCGTACGCGCCTTACCGTTCACCTTCAGGTTAAATCGAGCCATGTTGTCTCCTCGTTGGGGTCAACGCCTTGAGCGGCGTCAAAAACATCCTACTATCAACCGGCGAGCGGCAACAGAGGTTAACCCTGGACTGGCCCTTCTAGGGCTTCGGGATGGCCCCAGCAGGCAAGGGGAGCGCTGGACAGTGCTTGTCGACCATCAGTAGGACTTCGCGTCCCTCAAAGATGCCAGATTGAATCGGCCCCGGCTTCAAACCACGAGGCCGCAGCTCCAGGGCAAGTGTTGACCGCCAGGGGTCTGTCCGAATTGACTCAATGGCCCAGGGCTGTCGTACCGCTGTGCGCGCGCCATTGCGCCAAAGCACTCTGGCCGGCTACCCAGCCGCTGGCCAGGCAGGCGGTCAGAAGGTAGCCGCCGGTCGGCGCTTCCCAATCCAGCATTTCGCCAGCGCAAAAAACCGTCTGGCGCGCAGGGATGGTGGCGCGCAGGCGCAGCTGCTCATCGACACCTGCGCCCAGACTCACGCCGCCGGCGCTGCTGATGGCTTCTTCCAGCGGGCGGGCGGCGCGCAAGGTGACCGGCAGAGCCTTGATGGCAGCGGCCAGCCGAGCGGCGTCTTGCCAGTCCTTCGCTTCCAAAAGCTCGTGCAACAGCGCCGATTTGATGCCCGCCAGGTTCAGCCTGCCCTTGAGGTGCGAGGCCAGCGAGCGCGAGCCGCGTGGCCGCGCCACCTCGGCCAGCACCTGCTGGGCCGAGCGATCGGGCAACAAGTCCAGATGGAAGGTGGCCTGGCCATGGCGCGCGATCTCGTCGCGCAAGAGCGCAGAAGCGGCATAAATCAGACTGCCTTCGACGCCTGTCTCGGTGGCCACAAATTCACCCAGGCGGGAAAAACTGCGCCCTTGCGAATCGGTGAAGGACAGCGCCACCGACTTGAAGGGCTGGCCGGCATGGCGGCTTCGAAAAAACTCGGACCATCCCGCTCCCTGCGCGCCGGCCACGTCAAAACCGCAATTGGACGGCATCAGGGGCTGCAAGCTCACGCCGGCCTGCCCCAGGGTGGACTGCCACAGACCGTCCGAACCCAGGCGCGACCAGCTGCCGCCGCCCAGGGCCAAGACCACCACCGAGGCAGCCACCGACCTGGGGCCGCTGGGCGTATCAAACAGCAGCTCGCCCTGCGGGCTCCAGCCCTGCCAGCGGTGACGCATAGACAGCTGCAGCCCCGTTCGGCGCAAGCGATGCAGCCAGGCGCGCAGCAAGGGCGCGGCCTTGAAGTCGCTCGGAAAGATGCGCCCGGAGGAGCCAACAAAGGTCTCCACTCCAAGCTCGCGCGCCCACTGCACCACCTGTGCGGGCCCGAACTCGGCCAGCCAATCGGCCACCACAGCAGATTGTTCGCCATAGCGGCCGACAAAGCGGTCCAGGGTTTCGCTGTGGCTCAGGTTTAGGCCGCCTCGCCCAGCCAAAAGGAACTTGCGGCCCACCGAGGCCATGCTGTCAAACACACGCACCGGCACGCCGGCGCCGGTGAGCACCTGCGCTGCCATCAGCCCCGCCGGACCGCCGCCGATCACGGCGACCTCCTGGGAGCCTGGCGCCTTCGCTTTAGTCTCAGATGTGCTGTCGTCGGCGGACATGGTGCAAACGCAGCCTAGTGGGAAAAACCGCCATTATGTTCGGCCGTCGGGCCAAGGCTGGATCAAGCGCTGGCCAAGGCAGCGCCGAGCTCGACCTCGATGCAGCGCCCCTGCGCGGTCAAAAAAGCGGCCTTCACAGGCTGCCCCGGGTGCAGGGCTGCCACGGCGCGCGCATAGGTCTGCAACTGCAGCAGCAAGTCGGCCTGAGTCTGCGGGCTGGCATGGGACTTGAAGTCGAGCACCCACCAAGTGCCGTCGCGGCGCTGCACCAGGCGATCGAGCCGCATCAACTGCCCGTCATAGGCGAGTTCGACCTCGCTGCCCTGCCACATCAGGTCCGCACTGCGCCAAACCCAGGCGCCCTCGCCTTGCAAGATGCGATCAGCCGCCTGGCGGGCGCTTTGCGCTTGCTCTGCGTCCAAGGCAAACTCGCGCGCAGCCATGCGCATGTGTGGCTCCGCCGTGCTGCCCCACTCCAGCAGACGGTGCATGGCCAAACCGATGCGGGCCGCGTCAGAAGGCGGCTCGAGCGCCGGCCGGCCCTGCGAGGGCTCAGCGCCTGCTGCCCTCATGTCTGGCAGATCAGGCAGCACAGGCAGTAGCACCGTCGCGCTTGCAGCCTGGGGCAAGGCGGGTGCGGCGGCCTCGACCTCGGCCTGCCCTGCCTGCTCGAACAAACGCTTCCACCAACTGCGGCCGCTGTCACGGTGCGGCTCGCAGGCGGAAATGACCAGCAGCTGACGCGCCCGGGTCATCGCGACATACAGCGCGTTAAGCTCCTCGCGCTCGCGCGCCGCCAGGTCGCTGGCCAGCAGGTCAAGGGCGCAGGCCTGGGGGCGACTTTCGCTGAGTAAAAAGACAAAGCGCTCAGGATGCTCATGCTGGCCCGGCCAGTCGACCAGCACGCCCATGCTCTCGGCCGCGCGCGCCGGCGCGTCGGTATCGAGCAGCAGCACCAGCTCGGCCTCCAGGCCCTTGGCCCCGTGTATGGTCAACAGTCGGACCGCCTCGCTGCGCAGCGCGGGTGGCGCCTCGATCAGGCCGGCCTTGAGCGCACGCACCAGCGCATAAGCGGTGAGGTAACGCCCGCCCTCGTGTCCCAAAGCGGCCGCCAGCAAGGCGCGCAGATGGGCCAGCACCGCCTCGCACTGCAGGGCAGGAGCTGCTGCTGCAAAGCGCGCCAGCAGATCGCCGTCGTCGTAAATGGCCTGCAAGGCATCGTGTGCAGGTAGGGACTCAAGCCAAGCCTGCCAGCGGACCAGGCGCTCGCCCAGCGGCCGCAAGGCGGCGCCCTGGGGGTCGTCCAGCTCGGCCACGCTGCCGGCCGGTGCCAACAGGAGGCTGAGCCAGGCGCTGCCGGTGCGCCGGGCCGCCAGCGCCAGGGGCACCAGGTCGCTGCTGTCCAGCCCGAAAATGGGCGAGCGCAGCACCCTCGCCAAAGACAGGTCATGCAGGGGCGAGATGAGGACATCCATCAGGGCCACCAGATCCTGGATCTCGCAGTACTCAAACAGGGCAATTTTTTCGCCGATATCGGCCGGCACGCCATGCGCCGCCAGCGCTTGCTGCATGGGCAGCAGACTCGCCCGCTTGCGCGAGAGCACCATCACATCGCTCGGCTGCAAGCCGCGCGCAGCCAGCTGCGCCACCAGCCAGGCAGCGGCCTGCCGCGCTTCGATTTCACGCTGGCGCTCATCGGCCTCCCAGCGCGGCTGACTCAGGCTGTCGCGCCAAGACGATGGCGAAGTGGCTTGCGCCTGCGGCCGGGGCACCATCGGCAGGCGCAGCACCTGACCGCTGTGCCGGGCATCCGTGCTGTGGACCCGAAAGTCCGGATAGCCCTCGCTCAGGGCTGCATCGCCCATGACCGCATTGACTGCCGTAATCACCTGCGGCGCATTGCGCCGGGTGTGGTCGCAGCTGAGCAAATACCCGCCCAAAGCGACTTGCACAAATTCAGCAGCCGAGTGAAACACCTGCGGCTCGGCCCGCCGAAAGCGGTAGATGCTTTGCTTGGGATCGCCGACGATGAAAACGCCTATGGCGCGCGCAGCGCCAGCATAACTTTGCAACCAGGCGCGCAAGGCCTGCCACTGCAGCGGATTGGTGTCCTGGAACTCGTCAATCAGCACATGCTTGATCTGTGCGTCCAGCCGCTCCTGCATCCAGCCGGCCAGCTCTTCATCACCGAGCAAATGCAAGGCCGCGCTTTCCACATCGTTCATGTCGATCCAGCCGCGCTCGAGCTTGACCGCCTTGAACTGATCTAGCAGCAAACGCGCCAGCACGATCATGTTGCGCTGGTAGACCCAGGCCTGCTCCTGCCGCTGCATCGCGAGTAACTCCAGGGCCAGGGTCTGTGCCTGCCGCAGCGCCTCGTGCGAGCCAGACTTGCCAAATTTGCGCGGCTGCCGGTCTTTGTCGTCTGTCGTGAGCAAGGCATCAAAGACGCCATCCAGGTCTGCGGCCTGCAGCGCAGCCTCGAGCAGCACGCCGCGCATGGCAAAGCTGGGCGCACTCAAGCCCTTGAGCAAGTCGGCCGCCTCTTGCATCAAGGCACGCTCGCCGGGGCGTCGAATCAAGTCGGTCCAATGGCTGAGCCCGGCACAGCGCGGAAAAGCCTCAGCCGGCGTCTTCACCGATCCTTCCAACACGCCCGCAGCTTCGGCCCGCTCAAATTCGATGCGTTTGTCCAGTGCCGCCTGCAAGGCCTTGTCGGTCTGCGAACGTCCGTAGGTGCGCACCAGCGAATCGAAGCAGTCGCGGGCCCCGGGCTGATCCAGCAGAGCCGTCAAAAAGCGGCGCCAGGCCTGCTTGCGAGCCAGGCTGTCGTCTTCGAGCAGTTCATGGCGCACCGGCAGTTGCAGGCGCTGCAGCACCGCCACCGGCGCGCTGCGCAGCAGCGTGGCGAACCAGCCGTGAAAAGTTCGGATCTGCACCGAGCGGCCGCTGGCCAGCAGCCGCGCATGCAGGCCGCGCAGGCGCTCGCAGGCCTGCTGGGCCTGCAGCGGATCGTCCAGCCCTTGCACGCCGCGCTCGCGCAGCGCCTGCAGCAAGGCAGCATCATCGGCCTGGGCATATTGCAGCAACCATTGGTGCAGCCGCTCGCGCATCTCGCCAGCCGCCTTGCGGGTAAAGGTGATGGCCAGAATCTCTTGCGGCTCGCAAGCCCCTTGTTGTGGCCCATCGCGCGCCAGCAGGGCTCTGAGGATGCGTGACACCAGCATCCAGGTCTTACCGGCGCCGGCACAGGCTTGCACCACCACGCTGCGCTGTGGATCGCAGGCTATGGCGTAGAAAGCCTGCGCCGAGACGATTTTCTGGTTAACCCTGTAGGCTGCCATGGCGCTGCTCATGAGGCCTGTCTCGCCGGCAAAAAGTCGCGCCGGCACAGGCCCCGCGCCTGGCAATAGTTGCAGGCTTGCCCCTGGCCCAAGGCGCGCAAGGGCTCGGCCGCTGCCAGCCTGGCCATGTCCTGCTGCACGCCGGCCAGCAATTGCTCGCGCAGCAGTGACATATCGGGCAAGGCATGGGAACGGGTCTGCCCCCGCTCGCCCAGGTTGAGGTAGGCAGCACCAGCGGCCTGCTCCCCGACCAGGGCCGCATAGAAAGCCAGTTGGGTATCTTCAGCCGCCTGCTTGATGCGGCTACGGGTTTTCTCCGGCGACTCGGTCTTGTAGTCCATCAGCAGCAACTGCCCTTGGGCATCGCGGTCGATGCGGTCAATCTGGCCCACCAATTTGAGCCCGCCGAGCCAGCGTTCAAACCACTGTTCGGCCTGCATGAATGCGTGGCCCCGGGCCTCATGATCAGCCAACCATGCCAGGTAGCCATCGCGCAACACAGTCAGGGCGGCAGCGTGGGGCAAAAATTCGGCGGCGTCCAAGCTAGCCTCGGCCAGCGCACGCTCGGCGGCCGCATCAAACAGCGCGGCGCGTGCTGCAAGCTCAGCCGCCGGGCTGGCCTGGAGCGCTTCGTGAAAGTAGCGCAAACTCGCATGCAGCCAGTTACCTATGTCGCGGCGGTCCAGCTCGGTATCGAGCTCGTCGTCGGCCCTCAGGCCAAGCTGTCGCAGCGCAAAGAAGCGATAAGGGCAGGCCCGCAGGTCTTCATAGGCCGAGGCCGACAGTTGCGCCAGCGGCAGGCGGTGCCCCTGGGCCTGTGCCGGCTCAGCCCCCCTGGGCTCAATGGACCGGCTGGCGCGCATATCGGGTGCCTCTGGCACTGCGCCGCCGAGCATCAGCTCCTGCACCAGAGGAGAAGGCATGAGCGCCTGCCCCCGCTCACTTTGGCGCCAGAGCAGATCAAGCTGCGCATGCTGCAGGGCATGCAGCCAGGCCCTGCGCTTGCTGGCCATCAGATCCTGGCGCGAGGGCAGGCCCAGCAACTGCCTCTGCCGAGCGCTCCATGGCCCCGGCGGCGTCGGACTGGCCGGAAAGTTCAGTTCATCGGCGCCCGGCATCACCACAGCGGCCAGCGAACGCCCGACCAACTGGCCCAGGGGAAGTACCAGCACCTGGGCCTGCGGCGGGTGCTCGGGCGTGAACAGGCCCGACTCCAGGCACAGACCCACCCAATAGGTGAAGTCGGACAGCGACAGGTTTTTGCGCAGCCCTTGCAGCTCGGCCTGATCATCCTGCTTCAGGCGCAGGGCATCGATCACCGCCTGACCGGCAGCGTCGAGCTGCAGCGGCCGCCACAAGCCGCTGTCCTCGAGTGCGCGGCGCAACGCGGCCAGCCACAGGCTCAAAGTACGGGGCTTGCGCATCGCATCGAGCCAGGGGGCGATCTGCAGACTCAGGGCCAGCGCCTGCGGCTGAGCAGCACTGATCGCCGACCACTGGCGCACGCCGGCGCGGCGCAACTGCGCCTCGGCCTCGTTCACTTGCTGCGCATCCAGGGTTCGCACCTGCTTGAGCCAGGCCATGACCTCGTCAGTGGAGGCCCTGACAGGCACGGCCCGCAGCAGACTCATCAGCGTGGCGGCAGCATGGGTGGTCGACAGGGTCCAGCCGGTTTCATCGCGCACGGCGATAGGCTGTGCGGCCAGCAGGGCCCGGATGCGGCGGGTCAGCGCCCGGTCCTGGGCCACCAAGCCAACCGGCTGCAGGCCGGCGCGCAGGCGCTCGAGCACGCAGGCGGCGGCGCGTTGGGCCTCCTCTTCGGCATCGACAGCACTCTGCAGATGCAGCTGCCCGGGCGGGCCGGCATCGCCGGCCAGGGGCAGGCACAGCACCCGCGGCTGCCTGCCCTGCAACAGGGCCTGCGCCAAGGGGTCTGACTGCCAGCCTTGCAAGACCACCAGACATTCAGGCTCCTGCTCAAAAAGAATGTCGGTCAAATAGCTGGAGCTCGCGGCCCAGGCCAGCGCAATCTGAATCACGCTGGCCTCCAAACGCAGCACCTCAGCCTCAAGCCCGACCGTCAGTTGCGGCAGCAAACGCGCCTGCCAGGCCGCTCGCTCGGCCGGTGGCACGGCGGCAGCCAGGCGCGCCAGTGAGGCAGCGGCCTCCATCAGGCGAGGGGCGAGGGCCTCGCGCTGCGCGCCCAAGCCCGCACGGACCAGCCATTGCTCGGCATTGAGCAGGTCCAGCGCCGGGTCTTCGCGCAGGTCCTCGGCCGCAGCGGCAAAGCCGCCCCGCTCTGCCCAAACACTGCGGGCCCAGTTTTGGGTGGTCTCAAAGCGTGGCAAATAGGACGCGCCGCCAGCATGCTGCACCCAGGCCTGCCTGGCTTGCACCATCAACTGCGCAAAGGGCACCAGCACCACACAGCGCGAAGGGTGACAGCCGCGCTCGCCGAGCAGACGGCTCAGGTCTTGCGCGAGGACTTGCCATCGCCGGTCGTTGAAGTGCATGCGGGGGAGCTTGAGGATCGAGCGAAAAACCGAGCTTGGCCAATGGCCTGAGGAGTGTGAATGAACCTTACCAGAGCCCGCGGCCACGCGAGAAGCTCGTTTCTGCCACAATTTATCCAGTTTATACAGAACCCCGCAAAAGGATGCCCATCATGGCCAGCGATTTGATCAAACACGTCACCGACGCCACTTTTGAAGCCGAAGTCCTGCAATCGAGCCAGCCGGTGTTGGTCGATTACTGGGCCGAATGGTGCGGCCCCTGCCGCATGATCGCCCCCATCCTCGACGAAGTGGCAGGCGGCTACGAAGGCAAGCTGCAGATCGCCAAGATGAATGTCGATGAGAACCAGGACATCCCGGCCAAGTTCGGCATTCGCGGCATTCCCACTTTGATGCTGTTTAAAGGTGGTCAGCTGGCCGCCACTAAGGTGGGCGCACTGAGCAAGGCTCAACTGACCGCCTTCATCGACCAGCAATTGGCCTGACAGAGCCTGACTGCCACCCACCAGGGCCGCGCGAGCGGCCTTTTTTATGGCCGGCAGGCTGAGGTTCATCCCTGAGGATTTGTCTGTCATAATCCGCGCACTTAGCGTAGCTGGCGGTCGTGCCAGCAGGGGTTCAGGGCCCGATCGGCCCAAGCAGTTTGCTCCCCCCCACCTCCCCCCTTTTTTTGTGCGCATCCCCCTTGGGGATCAACCCTCACGCAGGACCACCCATGCATTTGAAGGAACTCAAGGCACAGCATGTGTCTGAAGTGCTCAAGCAGGCCGAAGCCCTTGAGATCGAGAACGTTGGCCGCATGCGCAAGCAGGAGCTGATGTTTGCCATCATCAAGAAGCGCGCCAAAACCGGCGAGACCATCGTGGCCGACGGCGTACTTGAGGTGCTGCCCGACGGCTTTGGCTTCTTGCGTGATCCGGATTCGAGCTACACCGCCTCGACCGACGACATCTACATCAGCCCCAGCCAGATCCGCCGCTTCAACCTGCATACCGGCGACATGATCGAAGGCGAAGTGCGCACGCCCAAGGACGGCGAGCGCTACTTTGCGCTCAATAAGCTCGACACCATCAACAACCTGCCGCCGGAGCAGAACAAGCACAAGGTGATGTTCGAGAACCTGACGCCCTTGTTCCCGCGAGAGCAGTTCAAGCTCGAGCGCGAGATCAAGGCCGAGGAGAACCTCACCAGCCGCATCATTGACATCATCGCCCCCATCGGCAAAGGCCAGCGCGCGCTGCTGGTGGCCCCGCCCAAATCGGGCAAGACGGTGATGATGCAAAACATCGCCCACGCCATCACTGCCAACTACCCCGAGGTGGAGATGATGGTGCTGCTGGTCGATGAGCGCCCCGAAGAGGTGACGGAAATGCAGCGCAGCGTGCGCGCCGAAGTCATCTCCTCCACCTTCGACGAGCCCGCAGCCCGCCACGTGCATGTGGCCGAGATGGTGATTGAGCGCGCCAAGCGCCTGGTCGAACTGGGCAAGGACGTGGTCATCCTGCTGGACTCCATCACCCGCCTGGCCCGTGCCTACAACAACGTGCTGCCGTCTTCAGGCAAGGTGCTGACCGGCGGCGTGGATGCCAATGCCCTGCAGCGGCCCAAGCGCTTTTTCGGCGCCGCCCGCAAAATCGAGGAAGGCGGCAGCCTGACCATCATCGCTACCGCCCTGGTCGACACCGGCAGCCGCATGGACGAGGTGATCTTTGAGGAATTCAAGGGCACCGGCAACTGCGAAATCCACCTGGACCGGCGCCTGTATGAAAAGCGCGTGTTCCCGGCCATCAACCTCAACCGCAGCGGCACCCGCAAGGAAGAGTTGCTGCTGGCGCCCGAGATCCTGCAAAAGTCGCGCATCCTGCGCCAGTTCATGTACAACATGGATGAGATCGAGTCCATGGAGCTGATGCTCAAGAATATGAAGGCCACGAAGAACAACCACGAGTTCTTCGACATGATGCGCCGGGGCGGCTGAGCCTGATCGGTGCAGCGGCCGCGGCAGCCGCAAAAAATGAGATAATCGCCGGTTTGGCGGAAAGTGTCCGGGAATTGGCCCGGATGGCTGCCGCAGCTCACAAGGAAAGACCATGAAAGACGGCATTCACCCCAACTACCGCGAAGTTTGCTTCCTGGACATGTCCAACAACTTCAAGTTCGTCACCCGTTCCTGCGTGAACGCCAAAGAAATGATCAAGATGGACGACGGCCGCGAACTGCCGCTGTTCAAGCTCGACACTTCGAGCGAATCGCACCCCTTCTATACCGGCACCCAGAAGTCGGTGGACAACATGGGCGGTCGCGTCGAGAAGTTCCGCAACCGTTTCGGCAAGACTGCCGCCAAATAAGCGCGGTGGCGCGGACCAGAAGCAGCCTGCCCCCAGGCTGCTTTTTTTTCGCCTGGCCCGTGCCAGACCCTTTGCCACGCCGCAGCCCAATCCTGGTACAGCGGGCACAATGAAAACCCTGCCACCTCCATCGCCTTGAATCAGCCCTCCCCCGCCATCGTCGCCAACGCAGCCGTCAAGCGCCTGCCCCGGGCCGCCTTGTGGTTGACCTGCCTGGCTTATGTACTGGCCGGCTTTCTCGGCCGCTCGCCCTGGAAGACGGCCGACGCCAACGCCTTTGGCGCCATGCAGGAGATGGTGCTGGGCCTGTCCGACTGGCTTCAGACCCCGGCAGGCGGCTACGACGGCCTGCTGCCCTTGTGGCTAGGCGCGGGAGCGATCAAGTTTTTGCCGTTTATAGCGGCCGATCATGCCGCTCGGCTGCCCTTCATGCTCCTGCTCGGTCTGGCCCTGGCCGGCACCTGGTATGCGGTCTACCACCTGGCGCAAAGCCCGCAGGCGCAGCCCGTGGCCTTTGCCTTCGGTGGCGAGGCGCAACCCCGCGACTATGCCCGCGCGCTGGCCGATGCCGGTCTGCTGGCTCTGTTGGCCTGCCTGGGACTGGCCCAGATATCGCACGAGGCCACCTCTGCCGTAGCGCAACTGGGCTTTACCGGGCTGCTGCTCTATGCCCTGGCTGCAGCGCCGCAAGCCCCCCGAGCACGCAGCAATGTGCTGGCCGGACTGGCTTTGGCCGGCCTGGCCTTGAGTGGCGCGCCCGCCATGGCCCTGCTCTTCGGACTCGGTGCCAGCCTGATCGACGGCAGTGGCCGCAAAGACGGCGCTGCGAACTGGCCGCACCGCGGGTGGGCCTGGACCTTGCTCGCCCTGACCGCGCTCAGCGCCTTGCTGGCTTTGGCGCTGGACCTGTGGAAGTGGCACATTGACGCACAGCAATGGGGGCAAGCGGCACGAGAAAAGTCCCTTAGCGGCATGCTGCGCCTGTTCGTCTGGTTCATGTGGCCGGCCTGGCCGCTGGCCTTGTGGACGCTGTGGCAGTGGCGGCGCCAACTGAGCAGCCGCCATGTGGCCCTGCCGCTGTGGTTCATCGCTGTGGTCATGGCCTCGACCCTGCTGACC
This sequence comes from Comamonadaceae bacterium, assembly GCA_027486755.1. Classification (GTDB taxonomy): domain Bacteria; phylum Pseudomonadota; class Gammaproteobacteria; order Burkholderiales; family Burkholderiaceae_C; genus Polaromonas. The sequence continues at coordinate 36,566 of JAIXOM010000041.1, forward strand.
ACCGCCTCCGACCGCGGGCTGCTGTTGGCACTGCCGGCCCTGGCCGCGCTCGCAGCCTTTGCCCTGCCCACGCTCAAACGCAGTGTGTCAGCGCTGATCGACTGGTTCACGCTGCTTTTTTTCAGCGTCTGCGGCATCACCATTTGGGTGATCTGGATTGCCCTGCAAACCGGCGTACCGCGCCAGCCAGCGGCCAATGTCGCGCGCTTGGCGCCGGGCTTCGAACACAGCTTTTCCCTGCCCGCCCTGTGCATCGCGCTGCTGGCCAGCCTGGCCTGGGCCTGGCTGGTGCGCTGGCGCACCGGCAGGCACCGCAGTGCCTTGTGGAAGTCGCTGGTACTGCCCGCCGGCGGCGCCACCTTGTGCTGGCTGTTGCTGATGAGCTTGTGGCTGCCCCTGCTCGACCATGCCCGCAGCTACCAGCCCATGGTGCGCCAGGTGCTGCAAAAAGTCAGCCCTCAGCACTGCATAGAAACGTTGGGACTGTCGGTGGCTCAGCGCGGCGCACTGCGCCACCATGGCGGCCTGGACCTGCGCGAGGCCCGGCTGCAGGCCCAGTGCCCCGCGCTGCTGGTGGACAGGCTATCGCGAGCGCGCATGGCGCAGGACATCGATGCCAGCGCCTGGACCCTGGTCGGCGCGGCCCGACGGCCGACTGAAAAGGCCGACGACCTGCTGATCTACCGCCGCAACGCTGAACCAGCGGCCGGCGGCAAAGTCAGTGAGTGAGTGGCGCGTCCTGGGCCGCCATGCGGCCACCGTGCTGGTCGGCCAGCTGGCCATCATGGCTTTTGGCGTGGCCGACACCATCATTGCAGGGCGGCACAGCGTCGAGGCCCTGGCCGCGCTATCGGTCGGCTCGGCCATTTTCATCAGCGTCTACGTGGCCCTCATCGGCATCGTGCAGGCCCTGCTGCCGATCTGGGCAGAAATGCGTGGCGCACGCAGCAATCTGGCCTTGGGGGTGTCGGTTCGGCAGAGCCTGTACCTTTGCGCTGCGGTGGGTGTGATAGGGATCGCCGTCTTGCTGCTGCCTGGAGCCCTGCTGGAGTGGGCCCAGGTCCCCGAATCCATGCTTGCTGAAGTTGAAGAGTACTTGGCGGTATTGGCCATTGCCTTCATCCCCACCTTGCTGTTTCGGGTCTACAGCACACTCAACCAGGCCTTGGGCAAGCCACTGCTGGTGACCTGGCTACAGATCGGCGCCCTGGCGGTCAAGATTCCGCTGTCGATCTGGCTGGTGGGCGGTGGTGCCGGCATGCCGGCCCTGGGCGCGCCCGGTTGTGCCTGGGCCACTTTGGTGGTGAGCTATCTGCAACTGGCACTCGCGCTGCACCTGCTGCGCAGCCAGGACATCTACCGGCCCTACCGGCTGTGGGCACCGATGGAGCGGCCAGACTGGGCACAGCTGCGTCAATTTCTGCGGCTGGGGCTGCCGGGCGGGCTGTCCTACCTGGTGGAGGTGACCTCCTTTACCCTGATGGCGGTGTTCATCGCCCGCCTGGGTGCGGTGGCCGCCGGCAGCCACCAGATTGCCTCGAGCATGACCGCGGTGCTCTACATGGTGCCACTGTCGCTGGCCCTGGCCACCAGCGCGCGGGTGTCCTATTGGATAGGCCGCGGCGATCCCATGCAGGCACGGCGACTGGTTTTCATGGGCCTGGGGCTGGGCCTGGCCTGCGTGCTGTGTACCAGCAGCCTGGTGGCCTGGCTGCACCAGGAAATCGCCAGCCTGTATTCACCCAATCCCGAGGTGGTGCGCCAAGCAGCCGTCTTGCTGCTGTGGGTCACGCTCTACCATCTGGCCGACGCCACGCAGGCCATGTGCATCTTTCTGCTGCGCTGCTACCGGGTCACCTTGCGGCCGCTGCTGATCTACGGCGTCATGCTGTGGGGAGTGGGCCTGAGCGGGGGCTACTGGCTGGCCTATGTGGGCGGGCAGATCGGTCCCTGGCAGGTCTCGGCCCAGGACTCGCCCCTGAGCTTCTGGATTGCAGCTACCGCCGCACTGGCGGTGGTGGCGCTGAGCTTTCTATGGCTGCTGCAACGAGCCGTCGAGCGCAGCCGGCACGACAATCCGGCGCCCTGACTCAGGACGTCATCATGGCCGGCGCCTCGGCCGGCTGGCTCGAAACCGGCAGAACGTTCAGCGGCCTGACCCGGGCCGCGGGCAGCACAACGGCAAAACGCGATCCCTGGCCAATGACGCTGTCGATTTTCAAGCTGGCGCCGTGCCGCTGCAATACATGCTTGACGATGGCCAGGCCCAAACCGGTGCCGCCGCTGTCGCGCGAGCGGCTGCGGTCGACCCGGTAAAAGCGCTCGGTCAGGCGCGGCAAATGCTCAGCGGCGATGCCTGGACCGCTGTCTTGCACCGCAAATTCGCCACCGCCGTCAGGCAGCAGCCGCCAAGTCACCTGGATCTGACCGGCTGCAGGTGTATAGCGCACCGCATTGCTGACCAAGTTGGAAAAAGCACTTTGCAACTCGGAGGCGACGCCGATCAGGTCGGCCGCGCCCTGCAAGTCAAACTCGAACCGGTGCTGGGCACGCCCCATTTGGGAAGACAAGGCCGACGCGTCGAGCTCGCACTGGGTCATCAGCGCCTGCACGGGGAAAGACTCGCTCAGCCCAGGCAGGGGACTGCCCTCCAAGCGCGACAGGGTGAGCAGATCGCTGACCAGGGCTTGCATGCGCTGCGACTGTGTGGCCATCAGGTCCAGATAGCGGCGCACCTCTTGAGGCGGTAGATCCAGGGTCTGCAGGGTCTCGACAAACCCTGCAAGTACCGTCAAAGGTGTGCGCATCTCATGAGAGACATTGGCCACAAAATCGCGCCTCATCGCCTCGGCCTGCTCGATCAGGGTGACATCGCGCGACAGCAGCAAACGCCGCCCTTGGCCATAGGGATGCAATTGCAAAGACAACCTGACCGGCCTGCTGGGCGTGCTGGCGCGTCCGGCCACCAGCACATCGGCGTTGAAATCACCGGCAGCCGCATAGGCGCCGAAAGCGGAATCGCGGATGAGATTGGCCACGTACTGCCGCAGATCACGCGTCACGTCGAGCCCCAGGTGCTGCGCTGCCGTCTGGTTACACCATTCAATCCGGCCCTCCGGATCCAGCAAGACCACGCCATTGGGAGAAGCCTGTATCGCTGCGAGCATGTCTTGCAGGCGTTGCTGGCTTTCCTGGCGGGCGCGGCTCTGGGCCTTGACCAAACGCAAGGTTCGATCGACCACCTCGTCCACCCAACTCCCCTGCGGCGGCTGGATGGCGCTCAAGTCAGCGTCTGAGAACTTGGGCCCGCCGATCTGCAATTGGCGCAACCAAGCCAGCAAACGCCGCCGCCGCCAGGCATCATGCAAGCCGACGGCCAGCGCCGCTGAAAAAACGCCAACCAGCGCGCCTGGCCAGGCTGCCGCGCCAGCACCAAGCAACCCGCCAGCGATCATGGACAAAACCAGAGCTGGCAGGCCTGCCGTCACACCCTGGGTTCCTGCAAGGCACTGCTGCTCAAACGATAGCCTGCGCCCCGCACGGTCTCGACCATGGCGCCAGCCTCACCCAGGGTCTCGCGCAAGCGCTTGATATGAACATCGACTGTTCTTTCCTCGATGAAGACGTGATCGCCCCAGATCTTGTCCAGCAGCATGGCCCGGCTGTGCACCCGCTCGGCGTTTTTCATCAGGTAATGCAAGAGCTTGAACTCAGTCGGCCCGGCTTTGAGTTCCCTGCCACGAAAGGTGACGCGGTAGGTCGACGCATCGAGTGCCAGTTCACCGACCTGCACCGAATCCCCCATCACCTCCGGTGCCCGCCGACGCAGCACCGCGCGGATTCGAGCGAGCATCTCCTGGGTAGAAAAGGGCTTGGTGATGTAATCATCAGCGCCAGCGTCGAGCCCCTGCACCTTGTCGCCCTCTTCGCTGCGGGCGGTGATCATGATGATGGGAATGCTCTTGGTACGGGCCTGCTGCCGCCACTGACGTGCCAGCGCTGTACCGCTCTCGCCAGGCAGCATCCAGTCTAGCAAGATGAGGTCGGGCAAAACCGCCTCCACTTCCCGCCGGGCCGCCGCACCGTCAAACACCACCGTGGGCGCAAAGCCGTTGTGCCTGAGATTGACCGCAATCAACTCGGCAATGGAAGACTCATCTTCGACCACCAGCACCCGGGGCAGCTTTCTCATCGGACGACAGACTCCACCTTGTCCATGGGACGGTGACGCACATCTTCGCCCTTGACGATGAAGATGATCTGCTCGGCAATATTCTTTGCATGGTCGCCGACCCGCTCGACTGCCTTGGCCAGGAAGAGCAGATCCAGGCTGGGGGAAATCGTGCGAGGGTCGCCCATCATGTAGGTGATGAGCTTGCGCAGGAATCCGTTGTACTCGTCGTCGAGCGCGTTGTCCTCTCTCATGATGTCCAGCGCCACATCGGTGTCGAGCCGCGCAAAAGCATCCAGTGATTTGCGCAGCTGAGCAGCGGCCAGATCAGAGGCTACCCGCAATTCCTTGCTGGGCAGACTGCGCGGCGAGCCGCTTTCAATGATGGACAGCACCATGCGCGCCATCTTGGCGACTTCGTCGCCGGCACGCTCAAGGTCGCGGGTGGTGCTGGAGATGGCCATCAGAAAGCGCAGGTCACGCGCAGTGGGCTGGCGTCGGCCTATGGTGGTGATGATCTCGTGGTCGATGTCGACCTCCATCCGGTTCAGTCGCGCCTCGTTGTCGATCACCTGCCGGGCAGACTCCGGACTCAGATGAATCAGGGCGTAAACCGCCTGATGCAACTGCGACTCGACCAACCCACCCATTTCCAGCACATGGGTGGAGATGGAATTGAGCTCGGCATCAAACTGACTGGAAATATGTTTATCACCCATGGTGACCTCCTGAATCAATATCGGCGATCAGCCAAAACGGCCGGTGATGTAGTCTTCTGTCTCGGTGCGCTTAGGCTTGAAGAAAATTTGCTGCGTTTGACCAAATTCAACCAATTCACCCAGGTACATATAAGCGGTGTAATCGCTGCAACGCGCCGCCTGCTGCATATTGTGGGTCACGATGGCGATGGTGTAGTCCTTCTTGAGTTCATGCACCAACTCCTCGACCTTGCCGGTGGAAATCGGGTCGAGCGCCGAAGTGGGCTCATCGAGCAGCAGTACCGAAGGCTTGACCGCCACGCTGCGGGCGATGCACAGGCGCTGCTGCTGACCACCCGACAGGCTCATGCCGTTTTGTCCGAGCTTGTCCTTGACCTCGTTCCACAGCGCAGCCTTGCTCAAGGCCCATTCCACCCGGTCGTCCATATCGCTCTTGTTCAGGTTCTCATAGAGCTTGACGCCGAAGGCGATATTGTCATAGATGGTCATTGGAAAGGGCGTAGGCTTTTGGAACACCATGCCGATGCGCGCGCGCAGCAGGTTCAGGTCCTGCTTGGAATCAAGGATGTTCTGACCATAAAAGAGAATCTCACCCTCAGCGCGCTGACCCGGGTAAAGGCTGTACATCCTGTTGAGCGTGCGCAGCAAGGTGGACTTGCCGCAGCCCGAGGGGCCAATAAAGGCGGTCACCTTGTTCTCGGCCACGTCCATGCTGACGTTCTTCAAGCCCTGAAATTTGCCATAAAAGAAGTTGAGGTTTCGCACCTCAAGGGCACTGCGAGTGTTGGCGGCCTCGGCAGCAGCAATGGCGACGGCGGTTTCATTCATGAAGGACTCCAAAATTTCTTGATGGGCTCAGCCTGTGGCCTTTTCGCGGAAGAAGACCCGCGCAAGGATGTTGAGCAAGAGCACGGTCAGGGTGATAACCAGGGCACCTGCCCAAGCCAGACGGATCCAGTTCTCGTAGGGACTCATGGCAAACTGGAAGATCACCACCGGCAAATTGGCCATGGGCTTGCCCATGTCAGTGCTGAAAAACTGGTTGTTCAGGGCAGTGAACAAAAGCGGTGCAGTCTCGCCGGAGATACGGGCCACGGCCAACAGCAAGCCGGTGATCACCCCGCTTCGAGCAGCGCGCAAGGTCACCATGGTGGTGACCTTCCAGCGCGGCGCCCCCAGAGCAAAAGCGGCCTCACGCAAGCTGCCGGGCACCAGGCGCATCATGTTCTCGGTGGTGCGCATGACCACAGGGATGGCAATCAGTGACAGGGCCATTGAGCCCGCATAGCCTGAGAAATTGCCGATGGTCGCCACCGCAATCGCATACACAAACAGGCCCAGAACGATGGAGGGCGCCGAGAGCATGATGTCGGTAATGAAGCGGGTGAACTCAGCAGTTTTGCTGGTGTCACCGTATTCGGTTAGATAGATGCCAGCCAGAATGCCGACGGGCGTAGACACCAGCACCGCCAAACCGACGATCATCAGGCTGCCCACCATGGCGTTGCGCAGGCCGCCGCCTTCGGAGCCGGGAGCGGGCGTATCGTTGACAAAAATCGCCCAGTCCAGCGCCGCCAGGCCATTGCCGAACAAAACGATCAATATCCACAGCAGGGCCGCCAGACCCAGAACCATAGCCAGCATCGACAAGAACAAGCCGATCTGATTGGTCCGCTTGCGGCTGGCGTAAAGAGCAGAAGAATTCGATGACATCAGGACTTCCTCGTTTTCAGCGGGCTTAGCCGCCCTTGGAGCGCTCGGCCCGGATGATCATCCACTTGGCCAGGGCCAACACGACGAAGGTAATGATGAACAACAAGAAGCCCAGCGCAAACAGGGTGTTGAAGTGCAAACCCTCGGCCTCGCCGAATTCGTTGGCCAAGACCGAAGCAATCGATGTTCCAGGAGAAAACAGCGAGGTCGGCATGCGGTTGGCATTACCGATCACGAAGGTGACCGCCATCGTCTCCCCCAGCGCCCGCCCCATGCCCAACATGACGCCGCCAATCACACCCTTCTGGGTGTAGGGCAGCACCACCTTGCGCACCACCTCCCAGGTGGTACAGCCCAAACCATAGGCGGACTCGCGCAGGATGGGCGGCGTGATTTCAAAAACATCGCGCATGACTGCGGCAATGAAAGGCAGCACCATGAAGGCCAAGATGATGCCGGCGGCCATGATGCCCAGGCCATTGACCGCGCCGCCGAAAAGCCAGCCGACCAAAGGCATTCCGCCCAGAACCGACTGAAGCGGCGCCTGCATGTAAGTTGCGAAGACAGGGGCAAAAACAAACAGACCAAACATGCCATAAATGATGGACGGCACTGCCGCCAGCAACTCAATGGCCACGCCCAAGGGCCGGCGCAGCCACAGCGGGCAGGTTTCGGTGAGAAAAAGGGCGATGCCAAAGGCCAGCGGCACCGCAATCAGCATGGCTAAACCAGCACTGATGACCGTACCCACAATGGCAATAGCCGCACCAAACTCGCCCTTGACGATGTCCCACTCCACGTACCACAGGAAGTGGGCGCCAAACTTGGCAAAGCTCGGCCAAGCGTTGATAAATAAGGAAACGATGATGCCTGCCAGAGCCAGCAGCACCAACAAGGAGAAGGCCTGGGTCAAGCGGTGAAAAATCTGGTCCTGACGCTCTTGCCGGCGCGCAATGGCAATCATGCTGGCGCTGGGTGATTGCCCTGATGCGGCGGTGTTGGAGTTCATGGTGGCAACCTGCATATGCAATACCCGCTATCGTAGTTGCTTTTAAAACACAAAGACCAGCGATCAGCTTGGGGTGACCGCTGGTCTGGCCCGGCCTCAAGACCGGGCGATCCTGTTACTTGGTGTTGATCTGCGACCAGACACGCTGGCGGATCTGTGCCGTCAAAGCATCGGGCAGCGGAACGTAGTCCAGCTCGGCGGCCATTTCCTTACCGTTCCTGAAGGCCCAATCAAAGAACTTGAGCACCTCGGCCGATTCGGCCTTGTTGCCTGGCTGCTTGTACATCAGGATGAAGGAGGCGGTCGTCACCGGATAGGACTTGGCACCCGGCTGATTGACGATGGACAAGCCCATGCCCGGCACGCTGAACCAATCAGCGCCAGCGGCGGCCGCAGCAAAGGTATCGTCGTCAGGCATCACAAACTGGCCATCACGGTTTTGCAGAGCCATCGCCGGGATCTTGTTGCGCTTGGCATAGGCGAACTCCACATAGCCCAAGGCGCCCTTGGTGCGGCTGACGTTGGCCGCCACGCCCTCATTGCCCTTGCCACCGACAGAGGTAGGCGCCGGCCATTTGACGGCTGCGCCTTTGCCCACGGTGTCGGCCCAGTCTTTGCTGACCACCGACAGATAGTCGGTCCAGTTAAAGGTGGTACCCGAACCATCGGCGCGGTGCACCACCGTGATGGCCATGTCAGGCAGCTTCTTGCCTGGGTTGAGGGCCGCCAGCTTGGGGTCGTTCCACTTGGCGATCTTGCCCATGAACATCTCAGCCAGCACCGGACCGGTCACCCGCAGGTCACCGTTGGCAAAGCCGTCGAGGTTGAACACCGGCACCGTACCGCCGATGATGGCCGGGAACTGAACCATGGCGTCTTTGTCCAACTCAGCACCCGACAAGGGCGCGTCTGTAGCCCCGAAGGCCACTGTTTTGGCGCGGATCTGGCGGATGCCACCGGAGGAGCCGATGGACTGGTAATTCAAACCCACGCCGGTCTGCTTTTTGTAGGCCTCGGCCCACTTGGCGTAGATCGGAAAGGGGAAGGTGGCGCCGGCGCCGGTGATGTCAGACGCCAGGACCGAAGCGGTGGCCATAGAGCCGACTGCAGCCAGAACGAGCGTCTTAAGAAAACCACGTTTAGAACTCATGTCAAATCCTTAAAGGTAGGGGCAGGAAAGCTGATTGAACGAATTTAGGCGGGTTATGTGACAAGCTTGTGACAAAAATGCTCCGAAGCCGTACCAGTCGACCGGTCGACCAGGGTCGGTGCCAGCCGATGTCATTCTTACGTCATATACACGTCATATGATCGTCACCCATCAGTTGCATCAAAAACCCACCCGCCTCCTCGACTCAAGCCTCCCCATGCAAGATGGAACCCGCCTGGCCGCCGTAGACCTCGGCTCCAACAGCTTCAGGCTGGAAATCGGTCAGATCGATCACGGCCTCATCCGTCGTACCGACTACCTCAAAGAAACGGTGCGCCAGGGCGGCGAACTCGACGCCGAGCGCAACCTGACCGAGCAGGCCATGCAACGCGGCTGGGACTGCCTGGCGCGGTTTGCCGAACGCCTGTCGGGCTTCAAGCGCCAGCAAGTGCGAGCGGTGGCCACACAAACGCTGCGTGAGGCGCGTAACCGCGAAGAATTTCTGCAGCGGGCCCGCAAGATCCTGGGCTTTCCCATTGATGTGATTCCAGGCCGTGAGGAGGCCAGGCTGATTTACCTGGGGGTGGCACAGCTGCTGCCCCACAGCGAGGAACGCCGCCTGGTGATTGATATTGGCGGACGCTCGACCGAGATGATCCTGGGCCAGCACCTGCAGGCCAATACGCTAGAGTCCTGGCGGGTCGGCAGCGTCAGCTGGTCAAGCAAGTATTTCCCCGAGGGTCAGTTCACTGCGCAGGCCTTTGAACGGGCCGAGGTAGCAGCAAAAGCCGTGCTCGAAGAGGCCCTGCCCGCCTTTGCCCGCCAGCACTGGGATGCCGCCTATGGCTCATCGGGCACCGTCAATGCCGTGGCCGACGCCTTGCAAGCCAGCGGCTGGACAGAAGGCGTGATCAGCCTGGAGGCTCTGGACTGGCTACACGACAAGCTGCTGCGCGCCCAAAGCACCGATCGTCTCAAAATCGAAGGGCTCAAGGATGACAGGCGCGCGGTGATCGGTGGCGGCGTTAGTGTGCTCAGAGCGATTTTCTCCCTGCTAGACATCACCGAAATGAAGCCCGCCGAAGGCGCGCTGCGGCACGGCGTCCTCTATGACCTGCTCGACCGCCAGGACGACCAGACCGATCTGCGGGTACGCACCGTCGAATACCTCAAGCGCAAGTACCGGGTCGATGCACGTCAGGCAGCCCGTGTCAGCCAAACAGCGCTGGCCCTGCTGGCACAGGCCCCGCCACCGCAGTCCGACCTGCCGCGCCTGCAACGCAAACTCGATTGGGCCGCGCAGCTGCATGAAATCGGCAGCCATGTTTCTCACCAGGAATACCACAAGCACGGTGCCTATCTGCTTGACCATGTCGATGCGCCTGGTTTTGCGCTGGAGGAGTTGCACCGCTTGAGCCAGTTGGTGCTCGGACACCGGGGCAAGCTGCGCAAGATGGAGCAGTGGTTTGCCGACCCGGTGTTCATGCGCCAGCTGCTAGCTCTTCGCCTGGCCATCATCCTGTGCCATGCACACCGCGACCCTGAGCTAGAGAGCATTCACCTCAGCCAGGATGACCATGCATTGCAGCTGTCCGTGTCGGCTCAATGGGCTGAACGCTTTCCGCAGTCCATGTACCTGTTGAGCGAGGAATGTCTGGCCTGGGACAAGACACCCTGGCCCTGGGTACTGAGCCCCCGCTGAGAACTTAGCTGGACTGCTATTGCCCGTTCGCAAGAAACGGTATAAACTGTTTATACCGTTTTAAAAGGAGCTCGCCATGGCAACATCAACACGCGCAAAGACTGTCCCTAACACCGCTAGCGCCGCCAAGAAGGCCACATCCACTGCCCGCCCCACCGCCCGGCCCGCTGCTCGCCGCAAGCCCTCGGCGGTCGCCAAAAAACAAGCAAGCCCTGCCGCCAGCGCTGCAGCGCCTGCTGCTGCAAGCCCAGCGCCTGCGGCGTCAGCACAGGCGCCCGCCAAGGTCGATAAGGTCAAGAAACCCAAGCTGGTACGCGACAGCTTCACCATCCCCAAAGCTGAATACGGTGCCATTGACGCCCTCAAGCAACGCAGCGTCCAAATGGGCTTGTCACCCAAGAAAAGTGAGTTGCTGCGTGCAGGTCTCATGCTGCTGGCCTCGCTCGATGACGCCGGTCTGAACAAAGCCTTGACGGCTGTGCCTGCGATCAAGACCGGACGCCCTAAGGCCTGAGCGCCGGCAGCGCAAGGCTTAAAGCAAATCGGGCGACTGCACCGCCAACAGCACGGTCTGCCAGCGGCCCTCTCGCTCACGCGAGCGCAACCACCAGACCCCGCCCTTGCGCACCGACAGGTCGACCTGCGGCAAACCCAGCAGGCGGGCGGCGGTCTGACCGAGCGTGGGCTGGTGGCCCACTACCAGCACCGGGGTCTTGCTGTCAGGCCACTGGGCCGCCTCCAACAGGTCCTCAACGCTGTGGTCTGGGCCCAGCAACTCAGAGGTCTTGAACTTGCGCCCCAGGTTGAGCGCGGTTTGCTCGCAGCGCAGAGCCGGACTGACCAGGATACGAGTTGTTTCGCCCATCTGCTGGTCCAACCAAGCAGCCATGCGGGCAGCATGTTTTTGCCCGCGTCCCGTCAGGCTGCGCAGCAAATCGCGACGCATCATCTCGTGCCTGTCGTCAACGGGCTCCGCCTCCTGGGCATCGGCATGGCGCCACAAGATCAAATCCATGCCGGCCCCGCTCACACGTTCTTTTGCCCCGCGAGCGCATAGCGCGCCATCAGGGCAGACTGCGCGCTTTGCCGACGCTGGCGCGCCGCCGGCTTGGCATTCTGATAACTGCCATCGGCTTGCAACTGCCAGGCATCACGGCTGTCGTGAAGGTAGGCCACCAGACATTCGTCAATCAGGCGCTGAGCCATCACAGGGTCGGTGACCGGCCAGGCCAATTCGATGCGGCCAAACATATTGCGGTTCATCCAGTCGGCACTGGCCAGATACAGGGCCTGCTGCTCGCCGTCACTGAAGTAAAACACACGCGAATGTTCCAGGAAGCGACCAATCACCGATCGCACCCGAATGTTGTCAGTTTGCCCTGCTACCTGGGCTGGCAGCATGCAGGCACCCCGCACAATCAGATCAATCTGCACGCCATGCCGACCTGCATCGATCAAAGCCCGGATCAGCTTCTCATCGGTCAGCGCGTTCATCTTGGCCACAATCCGCGCGCTCTTGCCCTGGGAGGCGGACACGGCCAGAGCCGCAATTTTCTCCATCAGACTGGCATGCAGGTCGTGCGGTGCCACCAACAAGCGCTTGAGCTTGGGCAGTCGACTCTGGCTGGCCAGGTGATAGAACACATGCTCCACATCCTGGGTCAGTACCGGGTCGGCTGACAGAAAGCTCACATCAGTGTAAAGCCTTGCGGTGCGGGGGTTGTAGTTGCCCGTGGACAGGTGCACATAGCGCTTGATAGACCGCCCTTCCCTGCGGGTCACCAGCAGCATCTTGGCATGGGTCTTCAAACCCAAAACCCCGTAAACCACCTGAGCGCCTATGGATTCGAGCATCTCGGCCCAGTTGATATTGGCCTCTTCGTCAAAGCGGGCCTTGAGCTCGACCACCACCATGACTTCCTTGCCGCGCCGCACCGCCTCACGCAGCAGCTTCATCATTTCCGAATCGGCGCCCGTGCGGTAGATGGTCTGACGGATGGCGAGAACCTGCGGATCGTCAACCGCCTGGCGCAAGAAGTCGAGTACCCCATCAAAACTTTCGAAGGGCTGGTGTATGCAAACCTCACCCTGCTGAAGGCGCTCAAAAATATCCTGACCGGCCACCAACTGACGGGGGTAGCAGGCCTTGTAGGCCGGCCACAATAGACCGGGGTCGTCGACCAGGTCGATCAATTGCGTCAGGCGGTTGAGATTCACCGGGCCTTGCACCTGATACAAGGCCTGCGCTGGCAGCTCGAACTGCTGCAACAGAAAGTCAGACAAAAACTGTGAGCAGCCCGAGGACACCTCCAGCCGTACCGCCTCGCCGAAATGCCGATGTTCCAGCCCCGCCCTCAAGGCCGAACGCAAATCGGCCACATCAGCTTCCTGCACCGCCAAGTCCGAATTTCGGGTGACCCGAAACTGCGAAAAATGCAAGACCTCCCGACCCGGAAACAACTCATGCAAATGGGCCCGGATCACGCTTGAGAGCGAGACGAACAACCGGCCCTTGCGGTTGAGCTTTTCTGGCATGGCGATGATGCGGGGCAAAACGCGGGGCACCTTGACGATGGCCACCTCATTGTGGCGCCCGAAGGCGTCCTTACCCTGCAGGCGCACAATGAAGTTGAGCGACTTGTTGGCCACCATCGGAAAGGGATGGGACGGGTCCAGGCTGACGGGCACCAGCAAGGGACGCACCTCGCGGCGGAAATAGGCTTGCACCCAACGCCGCTGCTCAGTGCTGCGATCGCCATGCGCCACAATGGAAAAGCCGGCATCCTGGAACTGGGGGGTCAGCACGTCGTTGTAGATGGCATATTGCCGCTCGACCAGGGCATGGGCTGTCGCCGATAGCTGCTCGAAGACCCGGCCGTTGCTGGGGGCACCGCGCGCCGCATGCAGGTGCGGCGCCATCCGAACCTCGAAGAACTCATCGAGATTGGACGAGACGATGCACAAATAGCGCAGCCGCTCAAGCAGAGGCACATCCTCGCGGGTGACCATGGCCAACACCCGCTCATTGAAAGCCAATAGACTGCGGTCGCGGTCAAGCAGGGCCAAGGGAGCCTGCTCAGAATCTTGAGCCGGCTCAAGCACTACTGGGGAATCGTTGGGCGAGGATGCTGAGTTCATAAGTCCCTTAAAAATTTGTAACATTGATAAGCAAAAGAACCTGACTGCCTAGTATGACTGCTTCATGATGCTGCCGCGGCAAAATGACGACGGTAGCGTGAAGGCAGGTCCTGAGTGCGCATCATCATAGGCAGGTCGGCGGCATTGAAATCCGGGTCCCAGGCCGGCGCGCCCAGCACCTTGGCCCCCAGCCGCAGATAGCCCCTGATCAGCGCCGGCGGCTCCACATCCTGGCTGTCGTCAAAACGGTGCACCGGTAGCGGCAAGCGCGGCAGCACCTGGCAGTCCAAGGGCGCCAGGGATGTGGCCCGAAGCTGCCGCCAGATGCTGGCTGCAGCCTGGCCTGCGGCCAGGCCCTGATGCTGCATCGGTATGCTGGCGCAACCTATCATCACATCGAGCTGATTGCGCAGCATAAACTGGGTCAGAGCGCCCCACAAGGCCAGAATCACCCCGCCATGCCTGTGCTCGGCATGCACGCAGCTGCGGCCCAGTTCCACCATGCGGCTGCGCAGATCGCGCAGCCGGGTCAGGTCAAACTCCAGGTCGGCGTAAAAGCTGCCCACCCGCGCGGCCTGCGCTGGAGTGAGCACCCGGTAAGTACCGATGACTGCGTCGCTGTCGCCGTCGCGCACCAGCAGATGCTCGCAATAGTCATCGAACAGATCGATGTCATGGCCGGCCAGCGGGCCGCTCAGACGTGCGCCCATTTCATCGGCAAAAACCTGGTAGCGCAGACGCTGGGCCTGCCTAACCTCATCCAGATGGCGCGCCCAGCTGACCCTGATGCCGTGCGCAGCCAGCGGTACCAGGGCACCCTGCGCAAGGGCTGGGCGGTGCGCGGCCTGACTGGGGACGTGAATAGGAGACAGGGTTGAGGCGGGACTGAGCATTTCTTCCATCATCGAGTTTGTAGAGAGGTGATGTTCGGTGGGGGCAAGGTCCCGCCGGTCAGCGCTTGCAAAGCCTTGAGCCCTTCACGCGAACTGCCGACGATGCGCAAGCCGCCTGGGGTGCTGGCCAGGTAAGTCGCGGTGCGCTGCAGGATCACCAGGCTGGCCTGTTTGAGGGAGCAAAGGGGTGCAGCTGCACCGATGCGCTCGCTCGCAGGCGACTCACTCGAGGCAGTCAAGAGTGGAGGTTGTTGTACATCCATCCGCCTATTGTTCGATTCAGCAGCGACAGATGCATGTCAATTTAAAGGCATTTTTATGACAGGACCTTCCTCTATGCTCGGAGATCTAGCTGCACTGCTACGCTGAGTTTGTTCGTCTCCGCCCCTGACTCCTGCATGCACACCTCCCCCCACCGCAACGTTATCCTGCTGGGACTGGCCCAGTTGCTGGCCTGGGGCTCGACCTACTACCTGCCGGCCATGCTGGCCCTGCCGATGGCGCGCGATCTCGGCTTAAGCAACGGCATGGTCTTCGCCGCTTTTTCCTGGGCTCTGATCGTATCGGCCCTGCTCGGCCCGGCTGCCGGCTGGGCATCGGACAAGTTCGGCGGGCGGGCGGTGCTGATGTTCGCCAGCGGCTTGCTGGCCGCGGCGCTGGCGCTGCTGTCGCAGGCGCAGGGCGCGCTGCAGCTGTTTGCCGCCTGGAGCCTGATCGGCGCTGGCATGGCCGCCGGCCTTTATGAGGGCGCGTTCGCGACTGCGGTGCAGTTTTATGGGCGCGATGCACGCGGGCCGATCACCGGCATCACGCTGCTTGGTGGTCTGGCCAGCACGGTGGCCTGGCCGGCATCGGCCTGGCTTGAGATCAATATGGGCTGGCGCGAGGCCTGTCTTGCATGGGCGGCGGTGCACCTGCTGATCAACCTGCCGCTGTACGGTTTTTTGCGTAAGCCTCAAGCACCGCAGACAGCCCCTGAATCAGTGGCACAGGAATCGGCAAGCGCGGCTCACAGCCCCGAGCGGTTCATCGAGCTGAAGCCGGAACTCAGCGCCGCTCAACAACAGCGGGCTGCCCTGCTGCTGGCCCTCATCTTTGCGCTGACCTGGTTCATCAGCACCGCCATGGCCGCTCATCTGCCCCGCTTGCTGCAGGTACAGGGCATAGACCTGGCCACAGCACTGCTGCTGGGCAGCCTGATAGGACCTGCCCAAGTGGCCGGCCGCCTGCTGGAGTACACCGTGTTGCGGCATCAGCACCCGCTGCTATCGGCCCGACTGGCCGGTGCGATGCATCCCCTGGGCGCTGCATTGTTCATGCTCGCCGGCGCGCCGGCCGGCGCATTGTTCGCGCTGCTGCATGGCGTCGGCAACGGCGTGCTGACCATTGCCAAAGGGGTGTTGCCCCTGGTCCTTTTTGGCCCTCAGGGCTATGCCTTGCGCCAAGGCCTGTTGATGGTTCCGGCCCGGTTTGCGCAGGCGCTGGCACCGCTGGCTTTTGCCGTGGCCTTGGACCACTGGGGCGGCCAGGCCTTGTGGCTGAGTACGGCCCTGGGGCTGATCTGCCTAGGCGCTTTGCTGGCGCTGCCTGAACCCAGACCCAAAAGATGAGCCTTCAGTCGAACGGAGTGCGCCCTCGGACGAAAAACAGTCTGATTAGAAGGCCAAGCTCAGCACAGTGGATCCAGGCCAACAGCGGATCAAGCGAGGACCGCCGCTTGCATGGCGGCCCGCGCCAGCTGCGACACCCGCCGCGGCGCTTCACCCTTGAGCCTGTGATCGCTCCAGACCTGTCGCCACCTGCGCGAGCCGGTCTGACCGTGGCGCAGGCCCAGCATGTGGCGGGCCACCATGGACCAGGGCACCCCATTTAGGGCCTGACGCTCCATGTACTCGACCATGGTGTCTTCAACTTCATCGCGGTTCAGGCCGGGGTCGGCAAGGCCAAAAAATTCAGCATCCCAAGACGCCAGCCACCAGGGCTGGTGGTAGGCCTGACGCCCGATCATCACCCCGTCCACCGACTGCAGCTGTGTGTGCACCTGCTCGGCGCTGGTGAGCCCACCATTGATGGCGATGATCAGCGCCGGGAAATCATGCTTGAGCCTGTGCACCAGCTCGTGGCGCAGCGGCGGGATTTGACGGTTCTCTTTGGGGCTCAGACCTTGCAACCAGGCATTGCGCGCGTGCACGATAAAGGTCTGACAGCCAGCCTCACTGACCTGCCCGACAAAGTCGCGCACGAACGCATAACTCTCCACCCGGTCTATGCCAATGCGGTGCTTGACCGTCACCGGCAGACTCACCGCATCACGCATGGCCTTGACCCCATCGGCCACGGTGGCGGGCTCGGCCATCAGACAAGCCCCAAAAGCGCCGCGCTGCACCCGCTCGCTCGGGCAGCCGCAGTTCAGGTTGATCTCGTCATAGCCCCACTGCTCGCCCAGGCGGGCCGAACGCGCCAAATCGGCAGGTTCGCTCCCCCCCAACTGTAAGGCCAGCGGATGTTCCACCTCGTTGAAGTCCAGATGCCGGGGCACATCGCCATGCAGCAGCACGCCGGTGGTCACCATTTCGGTGTAGAGCCGCGCACGCTTGGACAACAAGCGGTGCAGGTAGCGGCAATGCCGATCGGTCCAGTCCATCATGGGCGCCACGGACAGACGCCAGGGACTCGGGGGCTGAACAGTAGAAGATGAAGGCTGCACGGGGGATTGTTGAACTCTTAAGCTCCAATTGTCGGTCATGCGGGATGCTGCGCCGCAGCGTCCTAGGCCTTAGGCTAAGACGCAGCCTGCTTGAACTGCGCATACGAAGCCCCTTTCAGGAACTTCGCTTGACGGGCAGCAGCCAGGTCAGCCAGGCGCAGACAGCGAGCATGAGCGCCGAGCCGATGAGGGCGTAGAGCAGACCGCCCCACTGGTAGAGCAAGCCCGACAGCAAAGTGCCTGAAAAACGGCCCAGCGCATTGGCCGCGTAATAAAAGCCCACATCCTCAGCGGCCTTCTCACTACCGGCATAGGCCAAGATGAGGTAGGAATGCACCGAAGAATTGACCGCAAAAGCAAAACCAAACAAGACCAGGCCGCCCACCACCACGGCGGTGGCTGGGCCCCAGTGCAGGCTCAGGGCCAAGGCCATGGCCGCTGGCACCACCGCCAGCGCCGCAGACCAGGCCCTGGCAGCCGGCACCTCGGTGCTCAGGCCGTCGGCGCTGCGTTTGACCCAGCGCGGCGCCAAAGCTTGCACCAGGCCATAGCCTATGGTCCAGGCGGCCAGGAAGGAGCCCACCATGGTGAAGGTCCAGCCGGCGGCATACAAAAAGACGGGCAGGCTCACCACAAACCACACATCGCGCGCGCCGAAGAGCACAACCCGAGCGGCAGCCAGGGTGTTGATGCCCGGGTCTTTGGCAAACAGTTCACGCGCCGAGCGCGAGGCACGGGCCTTGCCCATCAGGCGCGGCAGGCTCAGCAACACGCCCGCCAGCACCAGCGAGAGCAATGCCGCCATGGCCCACAGCGCGCCCTGAAATCCCAAGGTCTGCAAAAGCAGACCGCCCAGGAAAAAACCCAGACCCTTCATGGCGTTCTTGCTGCCGGTGAACCAAGCCACCCATTTGAAAAGCTGGCCACTGCCCTGCTCCTGAGCGGCCGCCTGGGTGAGCTTGATGGCCGACTTGCTGGCGGTTTTGGTCAGGTCTTTGGCAACGCCGCATACGCCCTGGGCCAGCACCACCCAAGCCACTGACATGGCCGCGCTCCATTCAGGCTGCAAAGCCGAGAGCACCATAAAGCCGACGATCTGTGTGCTCAGACCCACCACCAGCATGCGGGTCACGCCATGGCGGGCGGCGAGCCAGCCGCCCAGCAGATTGGCCACAATGCCGGCCGCCTCATAGAGCAAGAACAAAAACGCCAGCGTGATGGCCGAATATCCCAGCTTATAAAAGTGCAGCAGCACCAGCATGCGCAAGGCGCCATCGGTCAGGGTAAAGCCCCAGTAGGCCGATGTGACGATGGCGTAATGACGAACTGCAGACTGCATCAAAAGGGATCGCGCAAGGAGCTTGCGAGCTCGCGCTGAGCTTGCATCAAAGGCCGGCCCGCTCCAGGTGGCAGGCCAGATCGACCATGCGACAGGCATAGCCCATCTCATTGTCGTACCAAGCATAGACCTTGAGCAGCGTGCCGTCGGTCACCAAGGTCGAGGGCGCGTCGACGATGGCGCTGCGCGTATCGCGTGCATAGTCGGCGCTGACCAGGGGCCGCTCCTCAAACCCAAGAATGCCGGCCAAGGCACCGGCGGCGGCCTGCTTGAACAGGGCATTGACCTCCTCGGCGGTGGTCGGGCGCTGCAGCTCAAACACGCAATCGGTCAGCGAGGCGTTGAGCACGGGCGCGCGAACCGCGTGACCGTTGAGCTTGCCTTTGAGCTCGGGGTAGATCAGCGCAATCGCGGTGGCGCTACCCGTGGTGGTGGGCGCCAGACTCATCATGGCGCTGCGAGCGCGGCGCAGGTCCTTGTGTGGCGCGTCGACCACCACATTGGTATTGGTGGGATCATGGATGGTGGTGATCTGGCCATGCCGTATGCCCAGGTTTTCATGGACCACCTTGACCACCGGGGCCAGGCAGTTGGTGGTGCAGGAGGCGGCAGTGACGATACGGTCTTTAAGGGGGTCGTACTGGTGCTCATTGACGCCCATCACCACATTGAGCACGCCACCGGTCTTGACCGGCGCTGCCACGATGACACGTTTCGCCCCACGCTCCAAGTGGCCTGCGACGGTCTCGGGGCTCAGGAACTTGCCGGTGCATTCGAGCACCACATCCACCCCGAGTGCCGCCCAGTCGATCTCTGCGGGCTGCGCATGGCTGCTGAAGGACAGTTGGCGGTCGTCGATACGCACCATCGCATCGCCAACGGCGGCAATATCGGCGCGCCAGCGGCCCTGTACGCTGTCAAAGGCCAGCAGGTGGGCGCAGGCTGCCGCGCCACCCTTGATCTCGTTGAGGTGCACCACCTCCAGACGGTTGCCGGCGCGCGGATCGTCGGCCTGCCGCTCGGCCGCACCCAGGGCTGCGCGCAAGGCAAGGCGACCAATGCGGCCCATGCCGTTAATGCCCACTTTCATGGCTCACACTTTCCAAACTGTTTTAAAACCCCTGAAGTGTCGGTGGATTTCACGACAGTGGCGTGAAGCCTCCCTGCGCGCCGATGCGGAGGGCCAACAAACCAGGATCAGGCCGCTTAGTAGGCGGGCTCAGCCTGGAAGCGCGGGTGCAAGGCTCTAGCAGATTTTCCGCCCGCGGCTCGCCGGCTCAAGCTGCGCGACGGCCCCAAGGGCCGCGGAGTCCGACTTGGCCCATCCAGCGCATCCTGCTTGGGAAGTACCTGTTGTTTGCCTGGAAAGTTGAGCATGATGGATCTCCTGTTGAGGGGATCATCAGCCTGTAGCCTTGTTCAGACCGTCGGACGACAGGCCCGCAGGGCGTCAGCCCACACCGACAGACCAGCCCTATCAGGCTCCAGGTAGCTGACTGCGCAACAAGTCGCAGCGCCCGAATCTCAGACCAAAGCGCCGCCGCATGAAGAACCCTGCCCTGCGGTACAGCCATAGCAGTGGTCGGCCACGGCGATGGGCTGATGATCCAGACTGGCTGCGAGCAGCTCGCGCAAATGCACGCGCCCTTTACCCTGAGCATCCAAGCCCAGGCCCAGCATCTGGTTGAAGTCGCAGTCGTACAGATACCCTTGCCAATCCACAGAAACGGTCGAGCGGCACATCACCCCGGCCAGATTTTCAGGCCGGTGGGCGCTGCGCAGCAGCGCCATGTAATCCGCAAACTGCCCCTTGGAGACCAAGGTACTGCCAAAGCGCTGGATAGGCATATTGGCCAGTGTGAACAGCTGATTGAAACGCACCCCAAAGTTGGTCATGAGCAAACGCTGGTAATCGGCCTGAAGGGCTGCTTGCGGCGGCGGCAACACCGGGCTTTGCGGGTTGTAAACCAGATTGAGCACCAGACCAGAGTCGGGCAGGCCGTAGCCCAGCGCATTGAGGGCCTGCAGGGCGCGTATGCTTTTCTCAAACACACCCTGGCCGCGCTGCTGGTCCACGTTGTCCTGTGAATAACAGGGCAAGGAAGCGACCACTTCGACCCCGTGCTCGGCCAAAAAGCGCGCCAGACCTTCCTGGCCGGGCTCGAACAAGACCGACAGATTGCAGCGATCGATGACGCGCACGCCACTGGAGCGCGCAGCGGCCACCAAATAGCGAAAATGCGCATTGAGCTCGGGCGCCCCACCCGTTAGATCCAGCGTGCCTACGCCGCTGGAGGCCATGGCCTGCAACACCAGATCGGCGGTGGCGCGATCCATCTGCTCGGTGCGATTGGGGCCGGCATTGACATGGCAATGCACACAGCTTTGGTTGCACAAGTAGCCCAGGTTGACCTGCAGGGTCTCAAGCCGCAGCCGTCGCAGCGCAGGAAAATCGGTTTTTTTAAGCAGGTGCAAGGTGGCGTGCATGGGGGTGCTCCTTTAGCGGCACTGCAAAGCATAATCGAGCGCGTCCGGTCTTTCGCCTACCCTTCTGAGAATGTGGCAGATCGCATCATGGAGCCTCATCATGGAGCCTATTGAGATCGCCGTCATTGGCGGCAGTGGCCTGTACAGCATGCAAGGTTTGCAGCAAGTGCAGGAGGTGCGCGTGGACACGCCCTACGGCGCCACTTCCGATGCGATCGCCGTCGGCCGGCTCGGTGATGTTCCGGTGGCCTTTTTGGCCCGCCATGCCCGCGGGCACAAGCTGCTGCCCAGCGAGATCCCCTTCTTGGCCAATATCTGGGCGCTCAAATCCCTGGGTGTGCGCTACCTGCTGTCGGTCTCGGCGGTCGGCTCGCTCATCGAAGAGGCTGCGCCACTGGACCTCGTGCTTCCCGATCAATTCATCGACCACACCCGGGGACGGCCGCGCAGCTTTTTTGGCGCCGGCGTGGTGGCCCATGTTTCGCTGGCCGAACCCATCTGCCCGGCCTTGCATGGCCTGGCGGCCCGGGTAGCCCAATCGCACGGCTTCGGTCGCGGCCAGGTGCACCAAGGCGGCACCTACGTC
The DNA here is from genome assembly GCA_027486755.1 of Comamonadaceae bacterium. Lineage (GTDB taxonomy): Bacteria > Pseudomonadota > Gammaproteobacteria > Burkholderiales > Burkholderiaceae_C > Polaromonas. The sequence goes on from JAIXOM010000041.1 coordinate 58,180, forward strand.
TGCATCGACGGGCCGCAGTTCTCGACGCGGGCGGAAAGCCTGATGTACAAGCAATGGGGCGCGACGGTGATCGGCATGACCAACCTGCCCGAAGCACGCCTGGCCCGCGAGGCCGAGATGGCCTATGCCACTCTGGCCCTGGTGACCGACTACGACTGCTGGCGCGAGCGCACCGAGGCGGTGAGCGCTGACATGGCCATGGCCAACCTGATGGAAAACGCCGCCCAGGCCCAAGCCCTGGTCACCCGGGTGATAGAGCGGCTTGACCAGGAGCGACCCGACAGCGCCGCCCACACCGCCTTGAGCAGCGCGCTCATCACGCCCTTGCGCGACATGGATACAGCGCAGCGCCAACGCTTGGCCCCCTTGCTGGGGCGCCTGGCAGCGGGGCAAGATACAAACGCATAGCCGGAGCGCTCAAGCGCCAACAACATCAAGGGAGACCAAAAATGAGCATCTGGGCAGTCGTCGAACACGGCCAAGCGCTACAAGCCATCGAGCGGGCGAGCCGCGAACCTCTAGGCAGCGAGGTGCTGCTCGACGTCACCCATGCGGGCGTCTGTCACTCAGACCTGCATTTTTGGAAAGGCTATTACGACATGGGCGGCGGCAAGTTGATGAAACTGGCTGAGCGCGGCGTCGTCTTGCCCAGAGCGCCCGGGCACGAGGTGGTCGGCCGCATCAGCAAGCTCGGGCCGCAGGCCCAAGGCCTGGAGCTCGGGCAGTTGTGCATCGTCTACCCCTGGCTGGGCTGTGGCCAGTGCGATGTCTGCCGCAGCGGCCAAGACAATTTGTGCATGAAGCCCAATGCCATCGGCGTCTTGCAAGACGGCGGCTTCGGCCAGCAGGTGAGCGTGCCACACCCCCGGTTTTTAGTCGATGTGGGCGCCATAGACCCGGCCTTTGCCGCCACCCTGGCTTGTTCAGGCATCACGGTTTACTCGGCGATCAAGAAAGTGATGCCCCTGCGGCCGGATGAACCGGTGGTGCTCTTTGGCGCCGGCGGCCTGGGCCTGGCCGCCATCTCCATGCTCAAGGCCATGGACCATCGGCAGATGGTCAGCGTCGACGCCAACCCCGCCAAGGCCGAGGCGGCCTTGCAGCTGGGGGCCAGCCATTTTGTCGACAGCTCCCAGCCCGATCTCATCGGCCGGATACAGGCGCTGACCCAGGGCCCGGTCAAAGCGGTCGTCGACTTTGTCAATCACAGCTCGACCGCTGCGGTCGGTCTGGAACTGCTGCAAAAAAATGGCAAATTGGTTTTGGTGGGTGTGGGCGGTGGCGAGATCGTCCTGTCCCTGGCCAGCATGATCTTTAGGCCACGCACGGTCCAGGGATCGGTCACTGGCGCTCCGTCCGATCTGCGGGACGTGGTGGCGCTGGCCCAAAGCGGAAAGCTCAGGCCCATCCCGATTACCCGCATGCCCAAGGCGCAGGCCAACCAGGCCCTGCACCTGATCGAGGAAGGCCGTGTCAGCGGTCGCATCGTGCTGGAGTCCTAAAAGCAGCCCGCCCACAAAAAAAGCCGCCCGAAGGCGGCTTTTTTAACGGGTGCGATAGCGCATCAGCCCATGTGCAGGCCGCCGTTGACCGAGAAGTCCGCACCGGTGGCGTAACCGCCCTCTTCGCTGGCCAGCCAGGCCACGATGGAGGCGATTTCGCTGGGCTCGCCCAGGCGCTTGACTGGCACGGTGGCCACGATCTTGTCGAGCACGTCGGGCCGTATCGACTTGACCATATCGGTGCCGATATAGCCCGGGCTGACGGTGTTGACCGTCACGCCTTTGGTGGCCATCTCCTGCGCCAGCGCCATGGAAAAGCCGTGCATGCCAGCCTTGGCTGCCGAGTAGTTGGTTTGGCCAGCCTGGCCTTTTTCGCCGTTGACCGAGGAGATCTGGATGATGCGTCCCCAGCCCCGCTCGACCATATCGGGCACCACCTGTTTGGTCACGTTGAACATGGAGTTCAGGTTGGTGTCGATCACCGCATCCCAATCGTCGCGGGTCATCTTGACGAACATGCGGTCACGGGTGATGCCGGCGTTATTGACCAGGACATCAATCGGTCCGAACTCGGCCTTGGCCTTGCTGAAGGCATCGACCGTCGACTGCCAGTCGGCCACGTTGCCCACCGAAGCGTGAAAGGAGTAGCCCAGGGCCTTTTGCTCGTCCAGCCACTTGTTGAAGTCGCGGGTCGGGCCGCAACCAGCGATCACCCTGAAGCCGTCCTTGGCCAGCCGCTGGCAGATCGCGGTACCTATGCCACCCATACCACCGGTCACGTAAGCTACTTTTTGCGTCATATTCATCTCCTTGATACAAAAAAACCGAAACCCATGGGCGCCGACGAATGCGCCCACGGGAAGACAAATCAGCGCTCGAGCGCCAGCGACACGCCCATGCCGCCGCCTATGCACAATGCAGCCAGGCCCTTGCGCGCATCACGGCGCTGCATTTCGTGCAGCAAGGTCACCAGCACACGGCAGCCAGAGGCGCCGATGGGATGGCCGATGGCGATCGCGCCACCGTTGACATTGACCTTGGCCGGATCCAGGCCCAGGGCCTGATTGACTGCGCAGGCCTGCGCGGCGAACGCTTCGTTAAGCTCAAACAGGTCGACATCGGCAGCCTGCCAGCCGGCGCGGGCCAGTGCCTTTTGGGAAGCAGGCACCGGGCCCATGCCCATGGTGGCCGGGTCCAGGCCCGAGGTGCCAAACGATGCGATGCGTGCCAGGGGCGTCAGACCCAGGCTGGCAGCCTTCTTGGCGCTCATGACCATCACCGCCGCTGCACCGTCGTTGATGCCCGAGGCATTGCCCGCGGTCACCGTACCGGCCTTGTCGAAGGCCGGGCGCAAACCGGCCAGGGCCAGGGCATCGGTCTTCTTGTTGATGTATTCGTCATCGGCGAAGACGATGGGGTCGCCCTTCTTCTGCGCGATCGAGAACGGCACGATCTCGTCCTTGAAGCGGCCAGCCAACTGAGCCGCAGCGGCCTTTTGCTGGCTGCCCAGCGCCAGCGCATCTTGCATCTCGCGGGTGATGCCGTGGGCCTTGGCCACGTTTTCAGCGGTGATGCCCATGTGGTATTGGTTGTAGACGTCCCACAGCCCGTCAACGATCATGGTGTCGACCATCTTCCAGTCGCCCATGCGCTGACCATCGCGCGACGCCGGCAGCAGATGGGGCGAAGCACTCATACTCTCTTGACCACCTGCAATCACAATTTCACTGTCGCCCCAGGCCACCGCCTGCGCGGCCAGCATCACCGCCTTCAAACCCGAGCCGCAGACCGCGTTGATGGTCAGGCCGGGGACCTCCTTGGGCAGGCCGGCCTTCATCAGGGCCTGGCGAGCCGGGTTTTGGCCGCAGCCGGCAGCCAGCACCTGACCCATGATCACCTCGCCGACCTGCTCCGGCGCCACGCCCGAGCGCGCCAGCAGCGCAGAAATCACGGCGGCGCCCAACTCAGTGGCTGGGGTCTTGGCCAAGGTGCCGCCGAAACGGCCAACGGCAGTACGGGCTGCCGCAACGATAACGATGTCTTGCATGGATGTCCTCAGTAGCTTGGGTAAGAAACAATTTTGCTTGCAATGCCGTCAGTGCGGCTGGGTGGAGAACACGGCCTCAGCCCGATCAGGCCTTGGCCTTGACATAACGGCCCGGGGCTGCTTCTATGACCTTGTACTTGCGGCTGCCGTAGCTCTTGGGCGCGGCAATCAGCTTGCCGGCCTGACCCTTGAGCCATGCGCTCCAGTCGGTCCACCAGGATCCTGGATGCTCCTGGGCCGACTTGAGCCAATCGTCCATGGAAGTGGGCAACTTGTCGTTGGTCCAATAGCAACGCTTGTTTTTGGCCGGCGGATTGATCACGCCGGCAATGTGGCCCGAGGCACCCATCACAAAACGCTTCTTGCCGCTGAGCAACTGGGTGCTGGCATAAGCGCCACCCACGGGCACGATATGGTCCTCGCGCGAGCCATAAATGTAGGCCGGAATGTCGATCTTGCGCAAATCGATCTTCTGGCCGCAGACGGTCACCTTGCCCGGCTTGGCCAGATTGTTCTCGTGATAGGTGTTGCGCAGGTACCAGGCATAAAACGGCCCCGGCAGATTGGTCGAGTCGCTGTTCCAGTACAACAGGTCAAAGGCCGGCGGCTTCTCACCCTTGAGGTAGTTCTCGACCACATAGTTCCAGACCAAGTCATTGGGCCTGAGGAAGCTGAAGGTCGAGGCCAAGTCCTGACCGCGCAGCATGCCATGCTGGCCCATCTGCGTCTCGCGCAGGCGCACGGCGTTCTCGTCGATGAACACATCGAGCACGCCGGTGTCCCGGAAGTCGAGCAAGGCGGTCAGGAAGGTGACGCTGCTGACTGCTTTGTCGCCACGACCGGCCAGCACGGCCAGGGCGGTGCCCAAAATAGTGCCACCAACGCAAAAGCCCAGGGTATTGATGGTGGGCGCACCCGAAATCTCCCGCACCACATGGATGGCCTGGATCGCCGCCTGCTCAATGTAGTCGTCCCAGGTTTTGTCGTGCATGGACTCATCCGGGTTGCGCCAACTCACCACAAAAGTGCGATGGCCCTGCGCGACCAGGTAACGGATGAGCGAGTTATCGGGCTGAAGGTCCAGGATGTAGTATTTGTTGATGCACGGCGGCACCAGCAGGAAGGGCTTTTCATAGACCTTGGCCGTCAGCGGCTTGTACTCGAGCAATTGGAAAAATTCATTCTCGAACACCACCGCGCCCTCGGTGGTGGCCACATTGCGACCGACCTCAAACACGCTCTCGTCGGTCATCGACAGGTGGCCCTGCTTGATGTCGCCCATCAGGTTGTGCAGGCCCTGGGTCAGACTCTGGCCCTGGGTGTCGAGTGCCCTTTTCTGGGCGTCGGCGTTGAGCGCCAGGAAGTTGCTCGGCGCCGACGCCGCCAGCCATTGCTCGACCGCAAAGCGGACCCGGGCGCGGGTCTTGTCATCGCCTTCAACAGCCTGGGCCAGGGCCGACAGTGCCTTGGCATTGAGCAGATAGGTGGCAGCCGCGAAATGCGACAAGGGATTGGCGTTCCAGGCCTCCGATGCGAAGCGGCGGTCAGTCACCGGCGCGGCCTTGGCACCCAGGGTGAGCGTGGCGTTCCAGAGCGCACTGGCCTCATGCACATAGTCCTGCTGAATTTCCAGCAGCTTGGCCGGATCGATATGGACCCCAGCCATGGCCTGCGCGTTGGGCACGGTCTGCGCGAGCAAGCTGGGGGCCACCGGCACCTGACCGGGCAAAAAAGCCGCCATGGCTTTTTCGAAACTGCCTTGCAGGTTTTTTTGGAGCTGCTGGGCCGCTTGCATCCAGCCTGGGTCTGCATTCATGAGTCTTGACTCCTCAAGGGAAATTCTAGGTACGGGCTTTATCGCCAGCGCAGCTCAGCCGCATAAAAGCTGCGAAGATTATCAACGTGCGCCATTGCGACATCCTGACTGAATTTGGGCAGTTGCCCCTAATTTGCCGCGGAGCCATCTCCCCATGTATCTGACTGTTATTGCTTGGCTTTATGTGGTACTGATGATGAGCGCCGCCGAAGCAGCAAGCCCGCAAGGCACCGTGCTCGGCGCCATCACCACCTTCATCCTGTACGGCCTGCTGCCCCTGAGCATCCTCATCTACATCATGGGCACACCCGCTCGCAGGCGCGCGCGCAAGGCCGAGGAGGCCCGGCAAGCGCAGCTGGCCCAGGCCGAAGGCTCAGACCAGCCAGATGCAGGCGGCCATGCGTCCGCCGGTCTCACCGGGCAGGGCACCGGGCCGGGCACTGCTGCGACGGTGCGAGAAAAAAGCTGAGTTGTTCACCGTGCACCAATGGGCACTGCCGTCGTTGCCGTAGCAGGCGATAGAGCCGACCGCGCCTAGCCGGGCCCGCGCCAACGCAGGAAGATCGGCCAGATACTTGCCAGGCGCGCCGGCCACGAAGTACCGCGCAGCCGATGCATCCGCCTGCATGAAGGCCGCCCTCACCTCAGCGCCCACTTCAAAGGCTTGCGGGCCAATACAAGGCCCGAGCCAGGCCAAGAGATCAACAGCCAGTTCGGCGGCGCTGCAGCCGGCGGCCTGGGCCATCTGGGCCAGGGCCGCTTCCACCACGCCCGAGGCACGGCCTTGGGCATCGGGCACACCGGCCAGACCCCGCCAGCCGGCATGCACCGCCGCCACCAGCGGCAAGCTGCGGTGCGCCAACAAAATCGGCAGGCAATCGGCCACCAGCACCGTACAAGCCAGGCCGGGCTGCATGCTCAGGGCACCGTCGGCCTGCAGCGGGCGGTCGGCGCCATCGCGCGATAAGCTCACCACAGTGCTGCCATGCACTTGGCGCATGAACACCGGCTGCGCGTTCAGGGCTTGCGCAAGCAAGCTGCGATTGGCCGCGACGCAGGCCACGTCATCGCCCACATGGTCACCCAGGTTCATGCTCGCAAACACGCCGCTCGAGCGGCCGCCTGCCCGGGTGGTGCAGACCGCCTTGACCCACGCAGGGGCCGGCCACTGGGGTATCAGCCAGTCGGAGGACACCGCAGGCTTATTCGGCGTCGGGGCAGCGGGCCGGATCAGCCGCCTCAAAAGCCGGGTGCTGCATGCAGGCTTCGAAGATGCCCGCCACCCGCGGCAAGGTGGCGATGCTGACCTCAAAACGCAGGGCATTGGCCACCTGAGGCACCAGGCAGCAGTCGGCCAGCGTTGGGCTGTCGCCGTAGCAATAGCGCCCGCTGCCGGCACGCTCGAGCTGGCGCTCAAGCGCCTGCAGACCCTCGCGGCACCAGTGGCGGTACCACTCGTTCTTGGCCTCTTCAGTGACCTTGAGCTCGCGCACCAAATATTTGAGGACCCGCAGATTGTTCAAGGGATGGATGTCACAGGCCACCGACTGGGCCAAGGCCCGCACCCGAGCGCGGCCGAGGGCATCGGGCGGCAGCAAGGGCGGGGTCGGATGCACTTCGTCGAGGTATTCGATGATGGCCATGGACTGCGACAGGTATTGCCCCTGGTCTTCCAGCAAAGGCACGAAGCTGTCGGCCGACAGGGCGCCAAAGCCAGCCTTCCGGTGCTCACCCTTGAGCAGGTGAATCGGCATGTAGTCGTAGGGCAGCTGCTTGAGCGCCAGCGCAATGCGCACCCGGTAAGAGGCGGAGGAGCGAAAGTAGTTGTAGAGCTTCATGCCGCGCAGCATAGCGCAGCGCTAGCCGAGCGCGCCAGCCCTGGGTCGACCTCAATAGTCGCCGGTGGCCAGGTTCTCGAATTTGGTGTGTCTGGCCACGAAAGCGAGCTTGGTGGTGCCGGTCGGGCCGTTACGCTGCTTGCTGATGATCACCTCCGCCACGCCGGGCTCCTTGCAAGCTTCTTTGGTGTAGTACTCGTCGCGGTAGATGAACATGATGACGTCGGCGTCCTGCTCGATCGCGCCTGACTCGCGCAGATCGCTCATCATCGGCCGCTTGTCGGTGCGCGACTCTACGCCGCGCGAGAGCTGCGACAGAGCAATCACCGGGCACTGCAGCTCCTTGGCCAGCATCTTCAGGCCGCGCGAAATCTCGCCAACGGCAGTGGCCCGGTTTTCGTCATTCATGCTGGTCGAAACGCTCATTAGCTGCAGGTAGTCGACCACGATCAGACCGAGCTTGCCGCACTGGCGGGCCAGCCGCCGTGCATTGGCGCGCAGCTCGCTCACAGTCAGGCCAGGCGTCTCGTCGATATGCAAGGCCACGCTGCGCAGACGCTCAATGGCCTCGGTCAGCCGCGGCCATTCTTCTTCGGTGAGCTTACCGGTGCGCAAACGGCCCTGATCGATGCGCCCGATCGAGCCCACGATACGGACCGCCAGCTGCGAGGCGCCCATTTCCATGGAAAACACCGCCACCGGCAGCTGCTCGTGCAAGGCCACATGCTCGGCGATGTTGATGGCCAATGCCGTCTTACCCATAGAGGGGCGCGCCGCCAAAATGATCAGGTCGCCCGCCTGCAGTCCTGAGGTCTGCCGGTCCAGGTCCACAAAGCCGGTGGGCACGCCGGTGATGTCATTCGGGTTGCGCGACATCTCCTCGACCCGATCGAGCAAGTCAACCACCAGGTTTTCCATGTTCTGGAAGCCCTGCTTCATGCGCGAGCCCTGCTCGCCGATGTGGAAGATCTTCTGCTCGGCCTCATCCAGAATGGCCGAGACCGGCTGACCCTGGGTGTTGAAAGCTTTGGTGGCGATCTCATCACTGGCGGTCACCAGCTTGCGCAAGATAGACCGCTCACGCACGATCTCAGCGTAGCGCCGCACATTGGCCGCGCTGGGCACATATTGGGCGAGCGAATTCAGATAGACCAGGCCACCCGCGGTTTCGGACTTGCCCTGGTTCTGGAGGTGTTCGAACACGGTGACCACATCGGCCGGCTTGCTGGCATTGATCAGCGCGCCAATGGCGCCAAAAATCAGCTGATGCTCATGCCGATAAAAGTCGGCGTTGACCAACAAATCGCCCACCCGGTCCCAAGCGCCGTTATCGAGCAGCAAGCCGCCAAGCACACTGGCCTCGGCCTCGATCGAATGCGGCGGAATGCGCAACTGCGCGATCTGCTGATCCGGGCTGTAGCCATCATCAATTTCGGTGGGAAGGGCTGCCATGACACTCCTGAACAATCCAGCATATTAGCGCCGCTGCTGGGCCGGCGGGGTGGACAAAGCTGTGGATAAGCCATGTATTTGGCGAGGAGATGTGGTTTGAACCTGGGGGTAAGCCCCCCAAAAACAAAAGCCGCCCGAAGGCGGCTTTTGGGACTGACGCCGCAGCGCCAGCTTGCGGTCTTAGGCGGTTTCGCCGTAGACGGTGACGGTGATGTCGACCGTCACATCGGTGTGCAGAGACACGCTGACCGGATGGTCGCCGACCAGCTTGATCGGGCCCATGGGCATGCGGACCTGCGACTTGAGCACTGGCACGCCGGTGCGAGACAGCTCGGCCGCAATGTCGGCATTGGTGACCGAACCAAACAGACGGCCATCGACGCCGGCTTTCTGGGTCAGCTTGAGGGTGGTACCGGCGAGCTTATCGCCCTCGGCCTGGGCCTGGGCCAGCTTGGCGGCAGCGGCTTTTTCGAGTTCGGCGCGCTTGGCCTCAAATTCCTTGACCGCTGCGGCAGTAGCGCGACGCGCACGGCCGGAGGGGATCAGAAAGTTGCGGGCGTAACCGTCCTTGACCTTCACGACCTCACCGAGGGCGCCGAGGTTGACGACTTTGTCGAGCAAAATAACTTGCATGTCCGGGCTCCTCAGAGGGTGCGATGCTGGTCGCTGTAGGGCAACATGGCCAGAAAGCGCGAGCGCTTGATGGCGGTGTTGAGCTGACGCTGATAGATGGCCCGGGTGCCGGTCAGGCGAGCGGGAATGATCTTGCCGTTTTCGGCGATGAAGTCGCGCAGGACGTCGATGTCCTTGTAGTCAATTTCTTCAACACCGGCCACGGTGAAGCGGCAAAAGCGCTTGCGCTTGAACAGCAGGGATTGGGTATTGCGCTTGGGGCGCTTGTCTTTGTTAAAACGTTTCGGTCCGGGCATGATGGACTCCTTACTGGGGGTTCAGTTCTTGAATATGAAAAACGATGCTTTTATTGGTTCGGGCGCTGGCCAGGAATCCCTTGAATCGGCAGCTGCGGCCCAGTTCGAACCGGGCCAGTTGCTCGGCCAGTGTCCCGAAGGCCACGGCCCTGATCGATAGCTTGACTTGCCGCTGGCTGCCTGCTTCGAGCTGCTCGGACTCATGTTCGAGCACCACGTTGGTCGCTGGCACACCGGCCGGCGTGTAGCGCAAAGAACTGATCTCTGCGATGCGCGCCGTCAATTCGATCTGATTCAAGGTTAAACCGACCTGAACGCCAAGGCGCTCAAGCGCAGGCTGCTTTAAGCGGCCTCCTGCTGCTGGGCCTTGCGCGCTTCCTCGCGCTCAACACTGCGCATCATGACCGACGGCGCGGTCTCGGCCTTTTTCTTGACCACGGTCAGGTGGCGCAGGACGGCGTCATTGAATTTGAAGGCGTGCTCGATTTCGTCCATCACGGCCTGGCTGGCTTCGATGTTGATGCAGATGTAGTGGGCCTTGCCCAGCTTCTGAATCAGATAGGCCAGCTGGCGGCGGCCCCAATCTTCGACGCGGTGGACCTTGCCACCGCCGGCGGTGATCATGCCCTTGTAACGATCGAGCATGGCGGGAACTTGCTCGCTTTGATCCGGATGGATCAGCAAAATGATCTCGTAGTGACGCATGCAAACTCCTTGTGGGTTGGAAGCTGCCCCCCGCGTCAGGAAATGGGGGTGCAGCAAGGAAAGCCCGCTAGTATAGCGCCTTGGCCGAACAGGCGGTTCCAGGCCAGCCCCTGCGGGGCATCAAGCCCCGGGATAGCGGATGCGCTCGACCAGCTCGGCCGCCCCCTTGTCCCGCTCGGGCGCCAGCAGGCTGACCAGCACGATCACCGCAAAACCCAGCGGGACGCCAAACACCCCGGCCGAGATCGGCTGTATGCCCCACCACAGATCCACCGGCCGGGTGATGCCCAGCACCGAACGCATCCAGGGCTGATTGACGGCCATGTAGTACAGGGTCAAGCCCAGGCCAGACAGCATGCCCAGCGAGGCGCCCAGCCCGGTGGCACGCTTCCAGAAAATGCCCAGCACCAGGGCTGGGAAAAACGCCGAGGCGGCAAAGGAAAAAGCCGCCGAGACCAGAAACAAAATATCGGCCGGCCGCTGAGCCGCAACATAGGCGGCCGCCAGCGCCACCACCAGCAACACCACCTTGGCCATCGTCACCCGACGGGCTGTAGAAGCGGCCGGATCGATCATCTTGTAATAGAGATCATGGCTGAGTGCGCTGGAAATCGTCAATAGCAGGCCATCGGCGGTCGACAGCGCCGCGGCCAGAGCGCCGGCAGCTACCAGGGCCGACACCACGTAAGGCAGACCGGCAATCGCGGGCCCGGCCAGAACGATGATGTCGCCGCCTATGGTCATCTCGTTGAGCTGCAGCACCCCGTCCTGGTTGATGTCGGTCACCGACAGCAGCGAAGGATCGACCTTGTTCCAGGCCGCCACCCACTCGGGCAATTGACTGAAGGGCGTGCCCACCACCGAGGTAAACACCTCATATTTCACCAGCACCGCCAAGGCTGGCGCTGTGACATACAGGAGCAAGATGAAAAGCACCGACCAGGCTACCGAGCGCCGCGCCTGCCGCACCGAGGGCACGGTGTAGTAGCGGATCAGGATATGCGGCAAGGCCGCCGTGCCCACCATGAGGCAAAAAACCAGGGCCAGAAAATTCAGCCTCGACAACTCGAACTCCGCTTGCTCGGCTGGGCTGCCCTGAGGATTGCCAGCAAAGGCCTGGCCATGCAAGGGCATGCCATTTAAGGGCCGGCTTTTGGTCTCGGCCTGGGTCAGGGCCTGGCTCCACTGCTGCCGGGCGGCCTGCGCATCGCGCGGCAGGGCCGCCAAGGCTTTTTCCGCCTCAGCGATTTCGCGCGCCGGCGCTGCATTGGCGCGCAAGACAGCCAGTTGCTGCCCGGCCGCACGCCGGTCCTGGCGCAAGGCACGCGCTGGGTCCTTGAGTTTTTCAGTCAGTTGCTCGGCCCGCAGGGCGTAGGCCTTACGCACTTCGATTTCGCGGGGGTCTTCGATCAGGCTTTGCTCCATGGCAGTGACCTTCTCGAGCTGGTAGCCATAGACCGCCTGCGGCACCGGCACCCCCGTCTGCTTGACCGATAGCCAGACCACCGGCACCAGGTAGGCGATCATCAAAATCACATACTGAGCCACCTGGGTCCAGGTAACCGCCCGCATGCCTCCCAAAAAAGAGCACAGCAAGATCCCGCCCAAGCCCAAGAAAATTCCGACCTCGAAATCCACGCCGGTCAGGCGCGCGGTCACGATGCCCACGCCGTAGATCTGCGCCACCACATAGACAAATGAGCAGAGGATGGCCGCAGCGATCCCAAACAGGCGCGGCAGCACGCCGCCATAGCGCTCGCCCAGGAAGTCGGAAATGGTGAACTGACCGAAGCGGCGCAGGTAGGGTGCCAGCAGCAGCGCCACCAGGCAGTAGCCCCCGGTCCAGCCCACGATGAAAGCCAGACCGCTGTAGCCGCTCAGGTAGAGCGTGCCAGCCACGCCAATGAAAGAGGCGGCCGACATCCAATCGGCGCCGGTGGCCAGACCGTTGTAGATCGCCGGCACCCGGCGCCCGGCCACGTAATACTCCACCTCGTCGGTGGTGCGGCTGAGGATGCCGATGGTGGCATACAAGGCCAGGGTACCCATCAGAAAGATCAGCCCGATCCACAGCCGCGACAGCCCCAGCTGCTCCAAAACGGCCAGCAGCACAATGAAGGCCACCACCCCCACGGTGTACCAGCTCACCAGGCCGTGCAGCTCGCGCGTCAAGGCTTGCTGCTCGGACGCGCCGGCCGAAGCGCCAGCCTCAGGCCGTGATGACATCAGTGCGGGTCCTGGTCGAAACCATGTTCACGATCGAGCCTCTCCATGATCCAAACATAAAAGACCACGATCAGTAAAAAAATCAGCAGCGAGCCCTGGGCCGCCATCCAAAACGAGAAAGGCCAGCCGAAAAACCGAAAGCTCAGCTCACGCGCGAAAAAATGGATGCCCAGGCCGGCCACGAACCAGACGCACATCAGCGCTGCAGTGACGCGCTGAACCCGCAGCCAATAGATACGGCGGTTCTCCCTGGACTCCACCCTCGCTCCTTTTTCCCCTCGACAGGGGCTGGGGCTTGGCGACAACTACAGCAGGTGCAGCCAAACACTTTGCGAGCTTAAACCCTGAGCGCTGCCCCAAGGGCAGCCAGGCCCTTGGTGATTTCCCGGACCCGCTCAGGCCTCGGCCAGCAACTTCCAGGTCTGCAACACCGTGTCCGGGTTGAGCGAGAGTGAATCGATGCCCTCCTGCTGCAGCCAGCGCGCCAAATCGGGGTGGTCACTGGGCCCTTGCCCGCAAATGCCCACATACTTGCCCTGGCGCTTGCACGCCGCAATGGCCAGCGACAGCAAGGCCTTGACCGCCGGGTCGCGCTCGTCAAAGTCCTTGGCCAATATCTCCAGACCCGAATCGCGGTCCAGCCCCAAGGTCAGTTGGGTCAGATCGTTGGATCCGATGGAAAAACCGTCGAAGAACTCCAGAAAGCGCTCGGCCAGCACCGCGTTACTCGGCACCTCGCACATCATGATCAGCCGCAGCCCCTTGTCGCCGCGCTTGAGCCCATGGCGCCCCAGCAGCTCGGTCACCGCCTGCGCCTGCCCCAGAGTGCGCACAAAGGGCACCATCACCTCCACATTGGACAAGCCCATGTCCTGGCGCACGCGCAGCAGGGCCTCGCACTCCATCGCAAAGGCCTCGGCAAAGTCGGCGCTCAGGTAGCGCGCCGCGCCACGAAAACCGAGCATCGGATTTTCTTCCTCGGGCTCATAGCGCGAACCGCCTATGAGCTTGCGGTACTCGTTGGACTTGAAGTCCGACAGCCGCACGATCACCGGCTTGGGCCAGAAGGCCGCCGCGATCGTCGCCACGCCCTCGGCCACTTTGTCCACGTAAAAAGCGCGCGGCGAAGCATGGCCACGGGCCACACTTTCTACCGCCTTCTTCAAGTCGGCATCAACCGCCGGATAGTCCAGGATGGCCTTGGGGTGCACGCCGATGTTGTTGTTGATGATGAACTCCAGCCGTGCCAAGCCCACGCCCTGATTGGGCATCTGGGCAAAGTCAAAGGCCAGCTGGGGATTGCCCACATTCATCATGATCTTGAGGCCCAGCGGCGGCATCTGGCCGCGCTCCACCTCGGTGACCTCGGTCTCGATCAGCCCGTCATACACATGACCGGTATCGCCCTCGGCGCAGCTAACCGTGACCAGCATATCGCTGCTCAGGTGGTCGGTGGCATTGCCACAGCCGACCACCGCCGGGATGCCCAGCTCGCGGGCGATGATGGCCGCATGGCAGGTGCGCCCGCCCCGGTTGGTCACGATGGCGCTGGCGCGCTTCATCACCGGCTCCCAGTTGGGATCGGTCATGTCGGTCACCAGCACGTCGCCGGGCTGCACCTGGTCCATATCGCCGATGTGACGCACCAGCCGCACTGGGCCGGTGCCTATCTTTTGGCCGATGGCCCGGCCTGAAGTGAGCACCGTGCCCGAACCCTTGAGCTTGTAGCGCAGCTCAGCCTGGCCCTTGGCCTGGCTTTTGACCGTCTCGGGCCGTGCCTGCAGAATGTACATCTGCCCGTCGATCCCGTCCTTGCCCCATTCAATGTCCATAGGCCGGCCATAGTGCTGCTCGATGATCAGCGCATAAGCGGCCAGTTGCTCAACCTCGGCGTCGCTCAGGCAATAGCGGTTGCGCAGCTCAACCGGCACATCGGTGGTCTTGACCAGCTTGCCGGTGGCTTTTTTCTCCTCGGGCGTGCTGAACTCCATCTGGATCAGCTTGGAGCCCAGATTGCGGCGAATCAAAGCCCGATTGCCCGCGCGCAGCATGGGCTTGTGCACATAAAACTCATCCGGGTTGACCGCCCCTTGCACCACCGTCTCGCCCAGGCCGTAGCTGGCGGTGATGAACACCACGTCCTCGAAACCGCTTTCGGTATCGATGGTGAACATCACCCCGGCAGCGCCCAAGTCCGAGCGCACCATGCGCTGCACGCCGGCCGACAGGGCCACGTCGGCATGGGCAAAACCCTTGTGCACCCGGTAGCTGATGGCGCGGTCGTTGTAGAGCGAGGCGAACACCTCCTTCATCTTGTGCAGCACCTCTTCGATGCCGACCACATTCAAGAAGGTCTCCTGCTGACCCGCGAACGAGGCGTCGGGCAGATCTTCGGCCGTGGCCGAGGAACGCACCGCAAAACTGGCCTGAACATTGCCGGCACTCAGCTTGGCAAATTCGCTGCGTATGGCCTGCTCCAGGTCGGCCGGAAAGGGCTGGGCCTCGACCCAGCCGCGGATCTGGGCGCCGGCGGCGGCCAGCGCGTTGACATCATCGGTATCGAGCGTGTCGAGCTTGTCCTTGATGCGGTTGACCAGGCCGTCATGGGCGAGAAACTGGCGGAAGGCGTGAGCCGTGGTGGCAAAACCGGTGGGCACCCGCACGCCGGTGGGCAGTTGCGAGATCATCTCGCCGAGGCTGGCGTTCTTGCCGCCAACGGCCTCGACATCGCTCATCCTCAGGTTCTCAAACGCAACGACCAAGGCGGTCGCCTCGAACAGGTGGGACATGACAAGACTCCAGGAGGTTTAAAAACCGGTGGTCTGGCCATGGGCGGCAACGAGCCTTTTTCTTCTTCTAAGGGGCTGGGGCGGGCCATGGGCAATCAATTCGATAATTGCGGCGATTGTAGGTCGACCCACTTCGCGCCCCTGCCCTGCGGCGCCCACCCGCCCATGCCAAATCGCACCGTATTTTTCATCTCCGACGGAACCGGCATCACCGCCGAAACCTTCGGCAACGCCATCCTGGCCCAGTTCGAAATCAGGCCTCGCCATGTGCGCCTGCCCTTTGTGGACACGGTGGACAAAGCCCACCAGGCGCTGCGGCAGATCAACCACACCGCCGAGCTCGAGGGTAAGCGCCCCATCGTCTTCACCACCCTGGTCAATATGGACGTGGTGGCGGTCATCAAGGGCAGCAACGGCATGCTGCTCGATATGTTCGGCATGTTCGTCGAGCCGCTCGAAGGCGAGCTGGGCATCAAATCCAACCACCGGGTGGGGCGTTTTTCCGACGCGTCTAAAAGCAAGGAATACGACGACCGGATCGAGGCCATCAACTTCTCGCTGGCGCATGACGACGGCCAGAGCAACACCGACCTGGAGCAGTCCGACGTGATCCTGGTGGGCGTCAGCCGCAGCGGCAAGACGCCCACTTCACTTTACCTGGCGATGCAGCACGGCTTGAAGGCCTCCAACTACCCGCTGATTCCGGAGGACTTCGATCGCCGCCAGCTGCCGCCGGCGCTAGTGCCGCACCGCAAGAAAATCTTCGGGCTGACCATCGCGCCCGAGAGGCTGGCGCAGATCCGCAACGAGCGCCGGCCCAACTCGCGCTATGCCAGCCTCGAAAACTGCCGCCAGGAAATCCATGAGGCCGAGGCCATGATGCGGCGCGAAGGCATACGTTGGCTGTCGACCACCACCAAGTCCATTGAGGAAATCGCCACCACCATCTTGCAGGAGATACGGCCCGAGCGGCTGGTCTACTGAGGGGCCTTCGAACTCGATGGCTCTGTCAGCCCCGACCATCCGCAGCTCAAGCCCGTGGGGCTACACGCCACCCTTTGCTTGAAGCGCGCAGCTCAAATGCGATTGGCTTTGTTGAGAACGATTCTCATTAGCGATATACTCCAGGCTTCGAACCGCTCAAGAGCCTCAGTATGAACCGCCGCAAAACCTTCTCCAACATCCTGGCTGGCCTGACCGGGCTAGCCCTGGCCTGCAGCGCCCTGGCCCAGGACAAGGTGCTGAACATCTATTCGGCCCGCCACTACCCGACCGACGAGGCCCTTTACGGCGACTTCACCAAGGCCACCGGCATACAAATCCGCCGGGTCGACGCCGACGACGCCGGCATCCTGGCCCGCCTGAGGGCCGAAGGGACGGCCTCGCCGGCCGATGTGATCTTGCTGGTTGACGCCGCCCGTCTCTGGCGCGCCGAGGTCGACGGCCTGTTTCGGCCCATCAAATCATCGGCGCTGGAAAACGCGATCCCCGCCCAGCTGCGCGCCAAGGCCAGCGCCGAAGGCACCGCTTGGTTCGGCCTGTCCACCCGCGCTCGTCTGATCGTCTTCAACAAGAGCCGCTGGAACGCTGGCGATGCGGACACCTATGAAAAACTGGCCGACCCCAAGTTCAAGGCTCAGTTGTGCATACGCTCGGGCTCACACCCCTACAACCTGAGCCTGTTTGGCGCCATGACCGAACACCTGGGGCCGGCCAAGACCGAAGCTTGGCTCAAAGGCCTGGTTGCCAATATGGGCCGCAGCCCCAAAGGCGGGGACACCGACCAAATCAAGGCGGTGGCCGCCGGCGAATGCACGGTCGCCGTCAGCAACTCCTACTACCTGGCCCGCCTGATGCGCTCAGACAGTGCTGCCGACAAGGCGGTGGTCGAGAAAATCGGCGTCGTCTTTCCCAACCAGGCGAGTTGGGGCACCCATATGAACATTGCTGGCGGCGCGGTGGCTCGGCACGCCAAGAACGTCGACAACGCGGTGCGCTTTCTGGAGTACCTGGCCAGCCCGAGCGCACAAAACCATTTCGCCAACGGCAACAACGAGTGGCCGGTGGCTAAAGGGGTCAGCCTGGACAACCCGGCTCTGAAAGCCATGAGCGGCGGCAGTTTCAAAAGCGAGCTGATCGCCACCAGCATCGTCGGCATGAACCAAGTCAAGGTCCAGCAAATGCTCGACCGGGTCGGCTTCAAGTAGGGCGCAGCCCCTTCGGGTTTTACCCTGACCTATCACCCGCCCGTGCGGACTATGCCGCCTCAGAGCCCAAGCGCTGCAATGCCGGCCCGGGCGATCTGGGCGTCTTCGCTGGACTTAACGCCGCTGACACCGACCGCGCCCAGGCATTGCCCGTCCTTCATGATGGGCACGCCGCCTTCGAGCAGGCCCTCGACGGCCGGCGCCGTCAGGAAGGCATAGCGCCCCCCGTTAATGATGTCTTCATACACCTTGCTCTCACGCCGGCCCAGGGCCGAGGTATGGGCCTTGGCAGGAGCGATATGGGCCGACACCGCCGCCGCGCCATCGAGGCGCTGCAGGTGCAGCAAATGACCCCCGTCATCGACGATGGCAATGCTCACCGCCCAGTTGTTCTTAAGGGCCTCAGCTTCGGCCGCTGCGGCAATCTTCTTGGCGTCAGCCAGCTCGAGGGTGGGTTTATTTTTCATGAATCAGTCCAGAGAAAATGGTAAGAAGTAGTAAGCGTTGGAGTTTAGCGTCCGCACCAGCGGCCGCCGCGCTCTACAGATGCCTGGGCTAAACCCGCAGAAAAAATAGGACGAGGTCTTGACTTTTTTGCCCCATCCCTACAATTGCAACCACGGCCAGACCACTGCAGCGCCTTCAGACACTACAGCGCTTCCCTGGCCCGGATTTCAAGGAGATTCACATGAACCAACCCTTCCAAACCGCTGACTACATCGACGCCCTGCCATCGGCGGCAGCGCGCAACCGCGTCCTGCGCAACACCTACTTGCTGCTGGCCCTGAGCATGGTGCCGACGGTCCTGGGGGCATGGCTGGGCGTGGCCACCGGCATCACCGCCTCCTTGGGCGGCATCATGGGCCTGGTGGTCTTCATGGTTGGCGCCTTCGGCTTTATCTTTGCCATCGAAAAAACCAAGAACTCGGCCGCTGGCGTGCCAGTGCTGCTGGCCTTCACCTTCTTCATGGGCCTGATGCTCTCACGCATGCTGGCCACGGTGCTGGGCATGAAAAATGGCTCTGATCTGATCATGACCGCCTTCGGCGGCACGGCCGGCGTGTTCGTGCTGATGGCCAGCCTGTCGACCGTCATCAAGCGTGACCTGTCGGGCATGGGCAAGTGGCTGACGGTGGGCGCTCTGGTGCTGATGGTCGGCGCCATCATCAACGTCTTCGTTGCCTCCTCGACCGGCATGATCGTCATCAGCATGATGGCCGTGGCCATCTTCTCGGCCTTCATCCTGTACGACCTCAAGCGCATCGTCGACGGCGGCGAAACCAACTACATCAGTGCCACGCTGGGCATCTACCTGAGCGTGTTCAATGTCTTCCAGAGCCTGCTGGCGCTGTTGGGCATTTTTGGCGGCGAGCGCGACTGAGCTTGAAGCGGCCACAAAAAAGGGACCTTCGGGTCCCTTTTTTCATGACTGCACCGCAGCGTTAAAAAGTAAACGAAATAAAAGCCGCGGTTCATATTCATATACAGATATAATCCGCTGTGATCGGACCTTGGCCTTTGCGCTTAGACCTCCCATCAACTGCCCAGGCTGCATAAACCAAGCCCGACTCGACACCGCTCGAACTGCTGATCCCCCAAGCCCGGATCACCTTCTCTCTTTTTGGCTAGCAACAGGCCGTCAACAGCCTGTGATTTTGGATCCCTCTGACTTCCTCATCTCAAGGGCCCACTGTGGCCATCGGCAAGTTTCTTGTCGCCCCCATGAGCCATGCGACCGCGACCGGCAGCTTTGAAGCCGGCGTGACCGTCTCCAGCGGACGTGGCACCAGCTCCCACCACCGGATCTTCCGTTTTCAACGCCCCTTTGCCTCGCCTGAAGCGGCGCAACTGGTGGCCCTTACCCAAGGCTGGCTGCAAACCTGCAGCCCACGCCTGGTCCTGTGCTGACCGCCCCATCGCGGCCTGGCATATTTCCCCAGCGGGGTCCCCTGGAACCCGCTTTTCTCCATGCCGCCCGTCCATTCGTTCGAGCGGCAATCTCTCTGAAAGGCTCTGACATGAGCAACAAAATCTATGTGGGCAACTTGCCCTACTCCATCGACGACGACGCACTGCGCCACAACTTTGCCCAGTACGGCAATGTGTCCTCGGCCAAGGTCATGATGGACCGCGACTCCGGTCGCTCCAAAGGCTTCGGCTTTGTGGAAATGACCAGCGCCGAAGAAGTTCAGGCCGCCATCACCGGACTCAACGGCATGTCGGTCGGAGGCCGCTCCATCGTGGTCAACATCTCCCGCCCCAAAGAGCCAAGCACTGGCTACGGCGGACAGCGCTACTAAAGCCTGCGCATCGGCTCGCTGATGCCCAGCCGGTCCGTGTCACACGGACCGGCTTTTTTTATGGACGCCTCAGGGCCTGGACGCGAGCGCCTCGCTCAACTCGGGAGCTCGAACACCGCCATGCTCTCCACGTGCGCGGTATGCGGAAACATATTGACCACCCCGGCCGCCAGGCACCGGTAACCGGCCTCGTTGACGAGAAGCCCGGCATCGCGCGCCAGCGTGGCCGGGTTGCAGCTCACATACACAATGCGTCGAGGCGGGTGCCAGTCGGCCGGCGGGGTGACGGCGGGAATGACGAAGGCATCGGTCTTGACGCCGTCCTTGTTCACCCGCGCACGCGCCTTGCCCTGCGGATGCAGGGCCACCAGCGCCTTGATGAGTTCAAAAGCGCCCTCGCGCGGCGGATCGATCAGCCACTTGTCGGCCGCGCCATCGGCAGCCAGCAGCTCGGGCGTCATCTCGAACAAATTGCGCGCCGCAAACTTCGCCTCGCACAGCGAGCCCAGCGCAGCGCCCTGCCGGCGCTGTTGGTTGAACTGCAGGTTCTGGCGGGAGCGCTCGATCAGCGCTGCGCTGCCCTCGATGCCCAGCACCGACCGGGCCTGGGTGGCCAGCGGCAGTGTGAAATTGCCCAGACCGCAAAACCAGTCGATCACCCGCTCGTGCTTTTGCACCTGCAGCAGCCCCATGGCCCGCTCGACCAGGACCCGGTTGATATACGGATTGACCTGGGTGAAATCGGTGGGTTTGAAGGGCATCACGATGCCAAACTCAGGCAAGTCGTAGGCCAGGGCCGGCACCTCAGCGTCAAGCAGGTGCACCGTATCGGGCCCCTTGGGCTGCAACCACCACTGCAAGCCGGGTCGGCTTGCAGCGAAGGCGCGCAGCTTGTCGCTATCGCCCTGACTCAAGGGCTCCAAATGCCGCAAGACCAGGGCGGTGATGCGCTGCCCTCCGACCTCGCCGCAGGCCAACTCAATCTGCGGGCAGGTCTCACGCGCCTGCAGCGAGCCTATCAGTTCGCGCAGAGGCATCAGCATGCGGCTGACGTCTTCCGGCAGAACCAGGCACTGACCGATGTCGGCCACATACTGGCTCTTGCGCTCATGAAAGCCCACCAGCACCGTCTCCTTCTTGCGCACATAACGCACCGACAGCCGGGCGCGAAAGCGGTAATGCCAGCTCGGTCCTTCCATAGGCCTGAGCATGCGCTCGGCGCGCAAACGGCCGAGGTGCTCAAACTGATCCTCTAGCACCCGTTGCTTGACCGCCACCTGGGCGCTGGGGTTGAGATGCTGCATCTTGCAGCCGCCGCAGGCGCCCTGGTGCAAGCCAAAGTGCGGGCATGCTGGCCGCACCCGCTGCGAGGACTCGTGCAGCACATCGAGCACGGTGGCTTTTTCAAAGCTGCTCTTCTTGCGGTTGATGTTGGCCGTCACCCGCTCAAAGGGCAAAGCCCCTTCGATGAACACCACCTTGCCGTCGGCACGGTGGGCAATGCCCTGGGCGTCCATGTCGAGCGACTCGACGGCAAACACCTCAGGGCGATGGAAGTCAGGCTGCAAATAGGCGGGAGTCGGGGTATCAGCCTGCACATCCGCAGGCCGGGAAGTCGAGAAAGTCATGGGCTGATTGTCGCAGCCCGCCTAGCTCCCTCCCCCAGAGGGGGAGGGAATGGAAACCAGGTGCAAATGCGCTGACCCTCATAATCCCCCGAAGAGGCGAGACGCTCAGCCCCAGGCCGCCAAATACTCCTGCCAGTGCGGCTCATTGGGCGCCAGCTGGCCCAGGGTGCTCTTCACGAAATCTATTTCCTGCGCATATTCGGCCTCGAGCAAACCGCCGCGCATCTTCTGGAAACGGCAGTAGAGCAAATAGGTGTTCATCACGTCGGTTTCGCAGTAGCGCCGGATGTCTTCGAGCTTGCCGTCGCGGTAGGCGCCATAGACCGCGGAGCCGTCCATACCCAGCTTGCCCGGAAAGCCGCAGAGCTTGGCCAGGGCATCAAGCGGCGCGTTGTTCTTAGGGCTGTACATGGCCAGCAAATCCATCAAATCCAGATGGCGCATGTGATAGCGGCTGATGTAGTTGTTCCACTTGAACTCGCGGCTGTCATGGTCGCCGCCGTCGCCCATGTCCCAATACCTGCTCGCCACCACGCCATGTTTGAGGCCACGGTAATGCAGCACCGGCAGGTCAAAGCCACCGCCGTTCCAGCTGACCAACTGGGGGACGTGCTTTTCAACCGTGTTGAAAAACGTCTGGATGATCTTGCCCTCCTGGCTGTGCCCGTCGGACTCACGGTCAACAAAGGAATGGATACGCAGGCCCTCCGCATTGCGAAAGACGCAAGAGATCACCAGCACCCGCTGCAAATGCAGGGGCGCAAAGTCACTTTTGCCGTCGGCCGCCCGCTGGGCCGCCCAGGCCGCATAGGCCTGAGCATCGTCCTCGCCCTGTGCCAAGCCCAGGGCACGCATGCCCGCGATGTCGGGAACGGATTCAATGTCAAACACCATCACAGGCCAACTCATGGGACGCTCCTTGTTGTCAGGTCAGCAAGGATAAAGGATGTGGGCGCTGCGCCTTCGCGGCCAAGCAGCGCTTGATCAAAAGCCCCATCGCGCCGGGGCGGCGCTCCTACAGGGACTGATCGAGGCTGTGGGAAGGACTGTGGGAGCTGCGCCCTCGCAGCGATGCGGCGCTTGATCAGAAGCCCCATCGCGCCGAGGCGGCGCTCCCACAAGGTCTCAGCGAGGCTTTGGGAAGGACTGTGGGAGCTGCGCCCTCGCAGCGATGCGGCACAGGCAAGACTCGGGGGCTACTTCTCCTCCCCCGCTTCCTCGGGCGCTTACTTTGCCTCTTCCTTGGCGGCCAGCTTGGGCGTCTCGGGCTTGCATTCGGCCAGCACTGCCACCTTTTGCCCGCCCAGGGCCAGCGCGTTTTGAGCCGCGCAGATGACCTGCTTGCGGCTACCCCAGTCGGCAGCGGCCAGGGCTTTTTTCAGGGATTCGACCGTGGCCTCGTCGGCTTGCCCAGAAGACAGCAGGCGCAGCACACCGACCCCCAGGTGACGCTCAGGGCTGAGGCTTTTTTCCTTGGCGTAAGACGCCTCCAGATCCTTGGCAGTGACCCCATTGCTCAGGGCGGCGCGTACCGCACCGAGCTGCTGAGACTGCAGGCGCAGTGGCTCGAGTTCCTTTTGCGCGGCTTGCAGGGCCTCGGTAACTTCTTCGAGCTTCTTCTCAGCGGCTTCGCCGCGCTCGGTCATGGTCTGAACCTTGGCGGTGTCTGAGCCCACCTTGCCGTGCAAATGCCAGGCATAGCCCGCGCCCACGGCAGCGGCGATGAAGAGGAAGAGTTCCAGAAAAAGGCGTTTCATGCTTCGGTCCCGGATCAGTTGGTCGCAATCGGCCGGCCGTTTTGCGGCTGTACCGGCCGCGAGCTGATCTTGAAGGGGTACTGCATGATCTGATCGCGCGAAATATTGATCGGCTCCTTGATCACGTAATAACGCATATTTTCAGAGCAGGGCGGCGTGGTGAGCGATCCTTCATAGGTCAAGAAGTTCAGCTCACGCGGCAGCAAATTGGCGGGGTTGAACACGACGCCCTCAGGCTGCACTTGCGGACCTTCCTTGGCCGGTGCGTGGCTCCACAGTTGCTTGATGCCGGGATTCTCATTGCCCTCACGCAGCAGCACCACCAGCGTCACCTGCTTGCCCGCTTTGTCTCGGTGCAGCAAATGGATGCCCATGGGGAAGGACTTGCCATCGAGCTGCTCACCGCTGGGGCGCTGAAAGGTCATGCTGATCAGGTCATAGGGCATGCTGTCGATGCGCATCTTGCTGCCGGGCGCCACATTGACCTGCCAGGTCTTACCGTCATTGACGATGGCCAGCGGACCCGGCCGGTAATCGTGGATCAACTCATATTTGACGCGCAGTAGTGGCCCCGCCAGGTTGATCGGTGATTGGTTGCGACCGCGACCGCACATGGCGTAACGCTCGCCCCAGTTGTCCGGCCCCAGGGGACCATCGTAGGCCCAAGGTGGCATGGCGTTTGGCGGATTGGCTTCTTTCTTCTTGGCAGCTGCCGCTTCCAGGCGACGCTCGGCCGCAGTCTTGTCGTCCGCAGCCGGCTTATCGGAAGATGCATTCTGATCGCTGGCATCCTTGCCCTGGGCGTCGGACCCGGCAGCCACCTTGGCATCGGCAGCGCCCTGCTCTGGCTTGGCCCCAGCCTCCTGGTTTTGACAGCTCGAAAGCACCTCCACCTTTTGTCCAGCCGATGCCAGGGCATTTTGGGCTGCGCAGATCACCTGTTTGCGCGTACCCCAGTCGGCCGTATCGAGCGCTTTGCGGAAGGCATCGACCGCGGCCGGATCGGCGCCGTCCTTGCTGAGCAGGCGCATAACCCCCAGGCCGAGCTGACGCTCGGGGCTAAGCGGCCCCTTTTCCTTTTTGTAGGCCGCTTCCAGGTCACGCAGGGACTCGCCATTGGCAAACGCCGATTTGTAGGCGCTCAGCTGCTGGGCCTGTTCCTGCAGGGGGGCCAACTCATCCTGCAACTCCTGCAGGGCTTTCTCGGACTCTGCCAACTTGGTAATAGCGCCCGCCGTCTTGGGCGTCAGCTCGGCCACCTGGGCCGCCACCCCAGCGCCAGCCTGATAGCGCATCCAGCCAAAGGCAGCGGCAGCGCCCAGGGCGATGACGAGCAGGAGGTCGAACAGGGTGCGTTTCATGGATCAGGAAACCGGGGTTGGTCGTAGAAGGTCGGATCGGAGGAGTGAAACTTGAGGCCTACTAGCGGCTGGCCCTAAAGCTGATACCGCTGCCCAAGGGGTCTGTGGCCATTAAATCGAGCTGCCAGGTCTTACCGGGATCGGTACTGGACCTGAGAATCGCCACGCCGCTCAACTGACTCGTGCGCCGACTGCAAATTGTGGCGGGGGCAAACTTGAGCTCCACACTAAAGGCGGGCAGACCAGTCAGGCGGTTCAGGCGCGAGCTACCGTCAGACGACTGGGCACAGTCGGTGAAGGCAGAAAAACTCAGCTGCCCACTGCTTTGGATGGTCAGCGTAGCATTCAAAGCCGAATCAGTCGGGCCATCGCGCCAAGTGCCGGTCCATGTGCCCACCAAGGGGGTCAAGCCATCAAAACTCGCTGCAGGCTGCGCTGACAGTGTGCCGCTGTGCACTTCCTCGGCCAAGGCTGGCGTGGTCACGCGGTTGAGGCTCAGGCTTGCGGAATAGCCGCGGCTTGAGATGCCGGTGAGGCCGGCCTGACCGGTTCGCGTTGACCCGTTCTTGAAGGCCACGAGCGAAGAAATGGACCCGGTGGGAGGGCTTTGAGCCCAGCTCCCCGAATACAAAGCCACCTCGCCGCCGGCAGTCTGCTCCCAGCCGTACCACTTGTTGCCGGACGTGGAATCGGTGGTCAAAAGCGTCACCCAGGGATGCGAGGATCCGGTGCCCTGAACCGCCAGGCTGCCGGTGTAGATGCCCGCCTCAAGTGGGGAGTACACCGTGGCCGGCGTATTTGAGGGTGCAGGCCCTCCACCCCCGCCCCCACCCCCACCGCAAGCGGCCAGCAGGCAAGCCAGCGCCGCCGCAGGCAGGGCTTTGGAAAAACGAGGCGTCAACAAAAATGAAGTCATGCTGAAATTTTAGGAGGCTGCAGGCACCGGGCCGGTGGCATTCACACACCGCCACTCAGGTTAAAGCGCATGGTGCCCATCTCGTCAAGCTGGCGCTGCTCGCGCAGCCGCGTGCTGGCCTTGACCTGCTGTGCGTCCTGATCGACCAGGGCCTGCATCTTCATGCGCTCGCGCTCGGCCGCCAGCAAGCGTGCTCGGGTCTGTGCGGTGATCTGCTCGACCTGGGCCTTGTCTCGCTCGACCCGGTCAATCAAGACCAGGATCTGATCGGCAAACTGGCGGCGGTTGAGCGTCTCCAGCATACCGGTGCTCACCTCGCCCGCCTGCGGCGGCCGCAGATAGTCTTGGTGCAGCTGTTGCAAGCGCTGGGCGCTGGCCTGCAGGCTGAGCATGCGCTCGCGCAGCTGCTGCAGTTCGGCCTGGATGCGGCCGACCTCCTCCTGCGCCTTGTTGAGCAGCACACCCCAGCAGCTACGGACTTGATTCATGAATGGCTTTCCTTGGGTTCAATCGAATTTATCGGGCCTCAATGGCCCATCAACAATCGGTGCAGACCTTCGCGGGTCGCGCCTTCGTTTTCGCCCAGGTGCATGTCCTGGCGCAAAAAGTTTTCCATGGCCGGCCGCAGCTGTATGGCTTCGTCCAATTCGGGGTTGCTGCCCGCCTCATAAGCGCCCACCTGAATCAGGTCCAGGTTTTGTTGGTACAGAGACCACAGGCGCCGAAAGCGGTTGGCCGTCTTGAGCTGGTCGGGCGCCAGCAGAGACTGCATCAGGCGCGAGATCGAGCCATTGAGGTCTATGGCCGGGTAGTGGGCCGCATCGGCCAGCTTGCGCGAGAGCATGACCTGTCCGTCCAGCGATGCACGGGCGATGTCCACAATCGGGTCCTGCGCATCGTCACCCTCGGCCAGCACCGTGTAAATCGCGGTGATCGAGCCATGACCGTGCCGCCCGGGGCCGGCACGCTCGATCAAATTGGGCAGCAGCGCAAACACAGAGGGCGGATAGCCCTTGGCGGTCGGCGGCTCGCCGATGGCCAGGCCCACCTCGCGCTGCGCATGCGCTACCCGGGTCAGGCTGTCGACCAGCATCAATACATCTTTGCCCTGATCGCGAAAATATTCGGCGATCAGGTGCGTCATCTGAGCCGCTTTCAGGCGCAGTACCGGCGAAACGTTGGCCGGCGATGCCACCACCACCGCCTTGGCCAGACCCTCCGGGCCCAGGGTTTCCTGGATGAAGGCTTGGACCTCCCGGCCGCGCTCACCGATCAGGCCGATAACCACCACATCGGCCTCGGTAAATCGGGTCAGCATGCCCAGCAAAACGCTCTTGCCTACTCCGGAGCCGGCCACCAGGCCTATGCGCTGCCCCCGGCCCAGGGTCAGCAGGCCGTTGATGGCTTTGACGCCGACGTCCAGCACCTTGTTGATCGGGCCACGCTCCATGGGGTTGACCGGCAAGCCATGCATGGACAGACGGGTATCGCACTTGGGCGCAGGCAGGCCGTCGAGCGGCTCGCCTCGGCCGTCGATCACCCGGCCCAGCAAGGCATGGCCCAGGCAAACCTGGCCGGCGCCGGGCATGATGCGCACCGATGCGCCCGGGCCTATGCCCACAGGATCGGTAAAGGGCATCAAGAAAAGCGTCTTGTCCTGAAAGCCGACCACCTCGGCCTCAATGCGTTGGCCATCACGGCCCATCACCTCGCAGCAGGTGCCGATCGGCGCCATGATGCCGCGCGCCTCCAGCCGCAGGCCAACCAGCCGCACCAGGGTGCCGCAACGCTCAGGCCTGGGCGCACGAATGGTGGCCAGGCTGCGTTCGACGTCTTCGGCAAAATCGATCATGGTGTTATGGGTGGGTGAGGGAAACAGCCGGTTTTAATGAGGCGTGTGGGAGCCGCGCCGGGGTAAGGCATGTGGGAGCCGCGCCCTCGCGGCGATGCGGCCACTGATCGGGCGCTGCTTCGCGGCGATGCGGCCTCTGATCGAGCGCTGCTTCGCGCCGAGGCGGCGCTCCCACAGGACAGTGAAAGCTGCGCCCAGATGAGGCATGTGGGAGCCTTGCCGGGATGAGGGGTGTGGGAGCCGCGCCCTCGCGGCGATGCGGCCTCTGATCGGGCGCTGCTTCGCGCCGAGGCGGCGCTCCCACAATCGGCGCTCCCACAATCGGCGCTCCCACATGAGGAG
Source organism: Comamonadaceae bacterium (assembly GCA_027486755.1). Taxonomy (GTDB): domain Bacteria; phylum Pseudomonadota; class Gammaproteobacteria; order Burkholderiales; family Burkholderiaceae_C; genus Polaromonas. The sequence goes on from JAIXOM010000041.1 coordinate 85,847, forward strand.
CTCCCACAACTGAGGCCTTCACAAGTCAGGCTTGCACAGCTCATGGGGTCGAATCCGGGTCTGGCTCGTGCAGCTCGGGGCTGGGCAAAGCCGATTCAGGATCGACCGTGTCGACGGTGGACGCCTGCGCATCAATCACCGGGCCAAAGCGGCTGCTGCGGGGCGTTGGGGCCATGCGGGGCTGGGCATCGAGCACCTGGGTCACCTCGGCGCGCCGCGCGGCGACACGATCGCTGCGCATGGCCGACTGATCACTGGCCCGCGCAGGAGAAACCAAGAGCTGACGCGCCAGCGCATCGAGCCTGTGTTCAATCAAATCAGACACCACCGCGTCATTCGCGCTGGCCCTGACGCTGCCTGGTATGAGTGCAGCGTTGGCCTGCAATATCCAGGCTGGGGCTGACTTGGCCGAATCGCTGGCGTCGGCGCCTTCGGGGTGCAAAGACTTCATCAAGGCCTGCATGGCTGCGAGGTCATCCGGATGAAGCTCTACCACCACCTGAGAGCCGCGCTGGGCGTCGAGCTCTTCTACGCAGCGCCGCACTAGCCTTTCGATGGCCTGGGGCGACACCGACAATTCGCCAATCACCAGTTGCTCAGCCAAATGCAGGGCCAGCCGCTTCAGGGGCTCGTACATGCGCTCGCCAGACTGGGTCAATTCCAGTACCCCGCGCTCCAGCGATTCGATCCTGGCGACCGCCTCCTGCTGCCGCCGGCCGGCTTCGTTGCGGGCCTGATCCAGCGCCTCGCGCAAGCCGTGCTGCTTGCCCTGTTCATAGGCTTCGAGCCGGGCCTGCTCCAGGTCCTCCTGGCTGAACAGTCCGCTGGCTTGGGCAGGCGCATCGACCGGGGCCGGCAGCGCCAGGGCTGCTTCGGCCAACAAGGCGTCGTCGGCGGCCGCAGGCGCCACCGGCTCTTCTTGCGTCTCAGGCGGTATCAAAGAGGGCACCGAAAACCGGGCCACCTTGCCTGAGCGCCAAGCCTGGGGCTGGAACGCCGTGCCAGCACTGCCGCCACGCTGAAAGTCAGCGGACTGCCAGACCCGAGCGGTACGCTCAGGCGTGCGGTCCTTGCGCAGTACATCAGACAAAATCGGCGCCCCCACCGAGCATCAACTCGCCCGCATCGGCCAGCTTGCGTGCAGTACGCATGATCTTCTTTTGCGCCTCTTCCACATCGGTGATGCGCATCGGACCCTTGGCTTCCATATCGTCCTTGAACATGCTGCGTGCACGCTCGGACATATTTCCGAAGAATTTGTCCTTCACCGCCTCGGTCGCTCCCTTGAGCGCGATCATCAGTTGGTCGGTATCGACGTTGCGCATCAACACCTGTATGCCACGGTTGTCCATGGTGGTCAGGTTCTCGAAGGTGAACATATTGTCCTGAATGCGCAGCGTCAGGTCGGCATCCAGCTTGTTCAGGCCCAGCATGACCGAAGCCTCCAGCTCCGTCTTGGTCAGGTTCATGATGCGCGCCGCAGCCTTGACACCGCCAAAACTCGAGGACTTGCTCGACGAGTTGTTGGAGAACTGTTTCTTCATGATGGATTCAAGCTCGGTCATCGCAGACGGCTGCACTGTCTCCAGGCTGGCCACCCGCTGCATGATCTCAGGCCTGGATTCGTCAGGCAGGTAGGTCAGCACATCGGCCGCCACCTGGTGCTCGAGCACCGACAAGATGATGGCAATGACCTGCGGATGTTCGCCAAAAATCATCTCAGCGATCGAGCGGGCGTCCATCCACGACAAGATGTCCAGCCCCTTGGTGCTCTGGCCGGGCATGATGCGGTTGAGCACCGATGCGGCCTTGTCGTCGCCGAGGGCGCGCTTGAGCACTTTTTCCACATAGTCGGTGGTTCCCAAGCCCAGATTCGTCTGCTTCTTAATGGTCAACACAAACTCGTCAAGCACCGCGTTAACAGCCTCTTGAGAAAGGTCGGCCACCGAGACCATGGCCGCGCCCAGCGCCTGGACTTCCTTGGGATTGAGGTAGCGAATGATCTCGGCGGCCTGCTGCTCACCGAGCAGCAGCATCAGCACTGCGGCGCGCTGGGTGCCACTGAGTTCAGCCATCTCCTTGTCCAGGGCCAGTTGCAGCTCCTGGGCCTTGGCGTCTTTGACTTCCTCTGCCATGATGATCTCCGTATTTGGCGGCCTTTAGCCGGCCTTGATCATGTTCTTGAGCACGCTCGCCACCCGCGCCGAATCTTCGGCCACGATCATGCGAACCAGCGCCACCTTGTCGTCATAAGAATTGGCAGTGTCCAACATTTCCATCGAGATGGTCGACTTCTTGGGTTTGAGCTTGGCCTTGAGCTGCTCCAGGGTCTCGCCCTCGCCCAGCTGGATGGCGTTGATTTCATCCGGCGTCAGCTCGCCGTCGGCCATCGGCTTGGCCAGGGCCAGGGCGGCGGCCTCTTGCGCCTCTTTCTCGCCGTTGATGGAGTGCATGACCGCCGGACGAACAATCAGCAGCAGGAAAGCCACGAAGGCCAGACCGAGCAAGCCGCTCTTGAGGTTGCTCATGACGCTCTCGTCCTTGTACCAGGGGATGCTGTAATCGGGCTGCACCTCGGGCTCGAACTTGGCTGCCATCACCGTGACCACATCACCCCTGGCCTCGTTGTAGCCGACCACGCTGCGCACCAGATTTTGCATGCGCTCCAGCTCCTCGGGCTTGTAGGGGTTAGGCTGAGGTTCGGGCGACTCGCCCTTGTCGTTCTTGGGGCCCACCGTCGGCGCCCGCTCATTGATGATGACAGCCACCGTCAGGCGCTCGACGGTGCCGGTGGCACTGCGCACATGGCGCACCGAGCGGTCGAGCTCGTAATTGCGGCTCTGGCGCTGCGAGGTCACATTGCGCTCCTGGCCAGCAGCCGGGACACTGGCCGAACTGTTGGTCGATGTGGTGGGCGCGGCAGGCGGCGTGTTGGACAAGGCGCCGGGTACGCCCATCGCGTCCTTGGATGCGTTTCGTTCCTCAGCCAGTACCTCAGAGCGTGTCTTGGGGCCTTTGTCGCGGTTGTCAAAGGCTTCGGTCGTGGTCTCTGACTGGCTGAAGTCGAGCGACAGATTCACCTGCGAGCGCACATTGGCTTCACCGGCCATGGGAGCGAGCAGATCATTGACCCGCTGCCTGAGCAATTCTTCCATCTTGCTTTTGTGATCGGCCTGGGCCGAGGTCAGGCCCAGGGGCTTGAGGTCGGCCGATTCGGTGATGAGTTTCCCTTGGTTGTCGACCACCGCCACATGCTCGGGCGTGAGCAGCGGCACACTGGAGGCCACCAGGTTCACAATGGCCTGCACTTGCTGCGGCGTCATGACCCGACCTGGATGCGGCGTGACCACCACCGAGGCCTTGGGCGGCGTGCGGTCGCGCACAAAGGCCGATTGCTTGGGCATGGCCAAATGCACGCGGGCGGTATGCACCGCCTGAATGGCCATGATGCTGCGCGCCAGCTCTTGCTCCATCGCGGCCACATAGCGCACCTGCTCCATGAACTGGCTGGTGGTCATGGCCGACTGATCCTTGAGCGATTCCAGTCCGGTCGGTGCCGACTTCGGGATGCCCTTGGACGCCAGGAGAATACGGGCCTCGTGATAGCGCTGACTGGGCACCGTCACCTGGCCGGTGGCAGGGTCGAGCACCGGCTTGAAGTCAGTGCCCTTGAGGGCTTCCATCGCGGCCTGGGTGTCGGACTCGCTCATGCCGGCGCTGATGGAACGGTAAGTCGGCGCGTTGATGGCCATATACATGGCCACAAACAGCATGACGATGACCGCGACGATCAGGAAGGGCAAAGCCTTCTTAACCGCAGGCTGATCGACCACCTGGCGCAGCGGGCCAAAAGGACCATCCGGGGCGAAAAGTCGCCCGGCCAAGCCGGGCCGGGCGGCAGAAACGTCAGCGGCGGGCGCATTCGGCCCGGTGGTGGTCAGGGCGCCGCCTGTGGCTGCGGGCGCGGCCATGCCGGGCATGGGGGCTGTAGCGGTTGCAGAAGTGGCCATGGTCAGTGATCTTTTCAGCGTGTGTCAGTGGCAAGCAGCGCTCACACCGGCATATTGAGAATTTCTTCGTAGGCCTTGAGCACCTTGTTGCGGACCTGCAAGGTCGCTTCAAAACTCAGGGAAGACTTTTGCATGGCCAGCACCACGTCGGTCAGCGGCACTTCCTCACCACGCTCGTAGGCTTCTGCCATGGAGCGCGACTTGGTCTGCGCCTCGTTGACTTGGTTGAGCAGCGCCTTAACCGAGTCGCCGAAGTCGGCTTTGGGGATTGCCGGCGTCTCCAGCGCCTGAGCGCCACCGGCCGCTTGCGCCTGATGGGCGCGCAGCGTTGCCAGCATGGACTGGATGTTGGCATTGGATGTGGCTTTTTCGATCATGGCATGCTCCGGTGATCAGGCCTCGAGCGCCAGGCCGCTCTCGCGCAGCTTGGCAATCTTGTAGCGCAGGGTGCGTGGGCTGATGCCCAGCTTGCGGGCTGCGTCCATGCGGCTGAGCGTGCTCTGAATCGCCGACAGGATCAGCTGGTGTTCATTGATCTGCACCGCCTGCTGCAAGCTGGCTGGCTCGGTCACTGCTTCGGTCACTTGAGGGCTGGCTGCACTGGGCTGCCAGGGCGCCGGCTGGGGCTCAAAAGCCGCCGGCCGTGCGGCCATGCCGCCATCGCTGTAGGTAGAAGGGGTGGTAGGCTGGGACGGAGCTGCTGCTTGGGCCGGCATCATTTCAGGGGCCGAGGGCACCTGCAACTCGGCTGGCTCGTCAAACATCAGATGGGCTGGGGTGATGACATCACCGGTGCACAACACCACCGCTCGCAGCACCACGTTCTCGAGCTCGCGCACATTGCCCGGCCAGCGATGGGCCTGCAGGCAAGCCTGTGCCTCGGGGCTGACCGCCAGCACCCGCCCGTCCTGGGCGTGGCGAGCCAGCAGGCGCGCCACCAGGGGCAAGATATCACCGGGCCGGTCGCGCAGCGGCGGCACGCGCAGCTTGAAGGTCGAGAGGCGAAAGTAAAGGTCTTCGCGAAACTCGCGTTGGGCCATGGCCACCCGCAAATCCTTGTTGGTCGCAGCCAGCACCCGAACGTCAAGCTCGATCGCGCGCTCGCCGCCCAGGCGCACCAGCTGGCGCTCCTGCAGCACGCGCAGCAGCTTGGTCTGCAGATGCATGGGCATTTCGGCAATTTCGTCCAAGAAGATGGTGCCGCCCTGGGCCTGCTCAAACAAGCCACGGTGCTCCTTGACCGCACCTGTAAAAGCGCCCTTCTCGTGGCCGAACAGCATGTCTTCAATCAGATGGTCGGGCAAGGCCGCGCAATTGAGAGCCACGAAAGGCCCACGCGCCCGATCCGAAGACTCATGCACCACCCGCGCCAGCACCTCTTTGCCAGCGCCTGTGGGGCCTTCAATCAAAACGCTCACCGGTGCCTTGGCCACCCGCTGAGCCAGCGCCAACAGATGACGGCTGGCCGCATCCACATACACCACGGTACGCGGTGCAGAGACCTTGGCCAGCACCTGCGCCGCAGCCGGCGCACTGCTTGCGCGCGGGCTGGCTGCCTGCCAGGCCGGGGCAGAAAACTCATCGGCAGCAATCACATGGACTGCACCGGCGCGCATGGCAGCAACGGCCAGCTCCAGGTCGCGACGCTCGACCCGGCAAATGATGGGAACGCTAGAGCCCTGCTCGGCCAGCAAAGCCTTGACCTCGGTCAGCAAGGCTGTGCCGCCTTCCAGGCGCAAAGCCACCAGATCGGCATGCGAGCCGAGTTGCTTGAGCTCTTCCAGCGTGGCCACAGCCTGGGCCACTAAGCCAGCGGCAGCCAGTTGGGCCTGCTCAGGACCGCTCAAACTCCGGAAGGGATCGAGCCACAGCAGCTGTTGGGTGATCGGCGAATTGCTCATAACAGGTGACCTTAAAGTCGACAGATGCAAGCTGATCTGCAAGCTCTGTGCCACCTGCGGCAATCCCCTTCCGCCCTGCGGCAAAGCGGCAATTCGACGGAAACCCGACAGCAAGTCATTGCCGCTGGGGGGCTAAGGACCGGTCAAGATGGGGGTGGGAGCTACCACTCAACCAGGCAGAGCGGCTGTATGGGGGAGCTCACACCAATCAGGCAGAGCGGCTGGATGGGGTGTAGGAGCTGCGCCCTCGCAGCGATGGGGCGGTCGATCAAGCAGCCACAGCTGCTCAGCAGTAGCGGGAAAAAAGATGGCTGCTCGGTCCTGGCAGCGATGGCCCAGGTCGCTGAGCCAGCGGTGGCACTGCGGGAGCGGCAGTCTCTTTAGCGGCAAAGCCCTGGCAAAACACGCCGTCGGCGCGCAACACCTCGATGGCCGGCAGCGCGCGAGACTTGAAGCCCATGAGGCGGCAAGAGTAAGGCAAAGATGGGTCCCAGCTGACCGCGAAATGGCGGCACTGGAAACAGTTGGGTCCACGATCGGCCGGAGGCTTTTCTTCGGTCATGGAAACCCATCAGGCAGTCAAGTCGGCACAGCAAGCTGCAGGGATTACTGCAGCAGCTTGAGCACAGTCTGCGTCTGTTGGTTGGCCTGGGCCAGCACAGCAGTGGCCGCCTGCTGAATGATCTGGGTGCGCGCCAACTCCGAGCTGGCTTTGGCGTAGTCAGCGTCCTGAATGGTGCTTCGTGAAGCGCTGGTGTACTGCGACACATTGGTCAGGTTGTCGACCGCATAGGTCAGGCGGTTAATCATCGCGCCGATGTCGGCACGTGCGCTGTTGATGGTGTCAATGCCTAAGTCCAAGGCAGCCAGAGCCTCGCTGGCCTTGGGCGTGGTCGCAATATCCAGGTCCTGGATGCCCGCCAGAGCGGCTTCGTCGCCGACGACGGTTCGGCTGACGGTGGCGGCCAAATCAACGGCATTCGCTGCGGCTGTATAGGTGATGACTGCGCCAGACACAGTCGAAGTGGCCGTGCCTGCCGGGATCTGTGTCTTCAGCTTCGCAGCAATCGCGGCCAAATTGGTATCGTTGTCGTCCGAGGCGACGTCTGCAGCCAATACGGTGTAGCTGTAGGCGGTCCCACTGAGGTTCACGCTGACGGAGTCGCCCGCCGCATAGGTACCCGACAAGGTGATCGTGCCCCGCTGCGCGACCGCGGTTGCCGGCTCCCTGGTTACCTCGGTCTCAATGACCGCTTTGCGAAAACCAATATCGCCCAAGGTGTGGGTGACCGTCTGACCCTCATTGGCACCGATCTGGAAGGCAAATTTGCCCGCCACACCCTCATCGCCTACGAACGAGCCATCAAGAATATTCATGCCGTTCCACTGGGTGGCGCGGCTGACGCGGTGGATCTCATCCTTGAGCTGTTGGAATTCCTGATCCAGATAGCCACGGTCTTGCGGCGCGTAGGTATCGTTGGCCGCCTGTACGGAAAGTTCACGCATGCGCTGCAGCATATTGGTCACCTCAATCAAGGCGCCCTCAGCGGTTTGCAGCATGGAAATGCCGTCGTTACCGTTGCGCACCGCCTGGTCCAGGCCGCGAATCTGTGCCGTCATCCGCGAGGCGATCGCCAAGCCGGCCGCATCGTCCTTGGCCGAATTGATCCGCTTGCCAGTAGACAACTGCTCCATCGCTGCCGACAGCGCGCGGTTGTTCTTGCTCAAGGCATTTTGCGAGATCAACGACTTAACGTTGGTATTGATGACGGTCATTGAATGACTCCTCTAGAAATTAGGGGCGTAGGCTGCAGCTGAGCGCTCAGTGCCGGGTATCGCTGGATGGCATGGGCTGGGCATCACCAATTTGTGCCTTGAGCGAATACAACTCGCTCAGCAGCGCAGCATGGCCGGGGTAAAACTCGAGGGCGCGCTCGGTGATCATCAGCGCCGACTGCCATTCACACAGGCAACGCAGCACGCGGATGTAGTGCTGCCAGCTCGCCACCGGCGCAGCGGCGCCCTGCTTGAGCAGCAGCTTGGCCAACATTTCTTCGGCCACTGTCCAGTCCTGACGCGACTCAGCGAGCAAGGCGGCCATGGCCAGCATGTCTTCCGTGTCCGGGTACAGGCTGATGCCAGCGTCGCCCAGAGCGCTGGCCAGATCCATACGGCCCTGGACCACCAGGTCAGCAATCGCCTCACGGATTTCCTGGGCAGAAAAGCGCGAGACCTCGCGCTCGCTCAACATCCGACCCAAAGAGGCTTCGGACATCAAGGCTTGGCTGAGTTGGCTCATGGTGAGGCTCCTGTTCAAAGTGTCAAAAAGTCGTCGGACAAAATTTGCCGGGGACATCGAATGAGCAGGTAGTCGCAAAGGCCGTGCCAGGCATTTCCGGCACTGTTGGGAGCGGTTTTTGTGGGCCTGCGGCCCGACCCTGAAAATCCCCCTTTTCATTGGGGAAATACCCTTTTCCGAGGGCCAGAAATGCCGGTGCCGAATCCGTGCGGCAATCGCTTGCCGGCGGGTGTGGCCAAAGTCTTCGCGGCTTGCAGAGCCAGGCCTCAGGCCTGGATGATCCGAGCAAAGGACATTGATTTACTCAATGCGAAGTGATAAATTACTCAATACAAAGAGTAAATCATGACCATAGAACGTGAAGCCCTGACCCCGCTGGTCGCCCGCCTGCGCGAGCCCCGTCGCTTTTTGCAGGTGGTGGCCGGCCCTAGGCAGGTGGGCAAGACCACGCTGGTCCGGCAGGCCTTGCAAATCCTGAAAGCATCGACAAGCCAGCCCCTGGCCCAGCACAGTGTGAGCGCCGACGGGACGGGTCTGATCGGCCGAAGCTGGCTCAGCGCGCAATGGGAAGCGGCCCGGGTCCTGGCCGCACAGGCAGGCAGTTGCCTGCTGGTCATTGATGAAATCCAAAAGGTGACCGACTGGACCGGCGAGGTCAAGCGTCTTTGGGACGAAGACACGGCTGCCCTGCGCGATGTGAGGGTGGTGATTCTGGGCTCAGCCCCGCTGCTCATCGCCCACGGCCTGAGCGAGAGCATGACCGGGCGATTTGAGGTCACCCGCTTGGGGCACTGGCGCTATGCCGAGATGCGGCAGGCCTTTGGTCTGAGCCTGGATGAATTCATTTTCTTCGGCGGCTATCCGGGCGCGGCGCCGCTCATTCACGACGAGCAGCGCTGGGCAGCCTATGTCAGCGACGCACTGATAGAAACCACCATCAGCAAAGACGTGCTGCAACTGGCCCCGGTCCAAAAGCCCGCGCTGCTGCGGCGGGTGCTGGACCTGGCCTGCGCCTACAGCGGCCAAATGCTCAGCTACCAAAAAATGCTGGGTCAGCTCGACGATGCCGGCAACACCACCACCCTGGCGCACTACCTGGATCTTCTGGAGGGTGCCGGAATGGCCTGCGGTCTGCCCAAATACATGGGGCAGGTGGTGCGCCAAAGGGCTTCAAGCCCCAAGCTGCAGGTCTACAACAATGCGCTTCTCGGCTGCCACTGGCTGGCTCAGGGTCTAGGCCTGGCCCAGGCCCAAGCCCGCCCCGAGATTTGGGGCCGGCTGGTCGAAAGCGCAGTCGGCGCCGATCTGCTGGCCCGGCAACTCAAGCACAGCATCGGCCAGCCACAGGTCTTTTACTGGAATAAGGGCCAAAAAGAGGTCGACTACATTCTGAACGCAGGGGGCGAGCTCTGGGCCCTGGAAGTCAAAAGCGGCAAAGCCCCCGGCAAATTGCCCGGGCTTGACGCCTTCTGCAATCTCCACCCCGAAGCCCGGCCACTGATCGTCGGCAGCGGCGGCATGGATTTGGAAACCTGGCTGATGCGCTGAGCCGGGCGACCTTCTTGACACTCGGCCGAAACTTTCAGGCAGCATGACTGATATGATCATAACGATCAAAAGGATTCGATCATGATTACCCAGACCAGCGCTGTCAGTTTTCGACAGAATCTTGGCGAAATGCTCAATCAGGTGCAGTACCGGCGAGACAGCGTCCTGATCAACAAAGACGGCAAGCCTGTGGCCGCCTTGATTGATGCGCGCTTGTTCGAACGGATCCGCCGCATGCAAGGCCGCTTTGACACCTTGTGTCAGCGCATTGAGGAAGGCTTTTCCTCTGTGCCCGAGGCAGAAGGTATGGCTGAGATTGACGCGGCCCTTGCCGCGGAGCGTCGCGCCAGCCCAAGCGGCCCCGCCTGAGCATGGCCCATACGCTGCGCCTGGTGCTCGACACCAAGGTTCTGCTTTCTGGGGTCGCCTACCCGGGCAGCATTCCCGGCAAGATCCTGACAGCCTGGCGCAACGGGTCGGTTGAAGTGGTCCTGTCGCCCTTCATCCTCGATGAGCTGCGCCGCGTGTTGCCGCGCCTGAAGCATCGCCACGGATTGTCGGCCGCTGACATCGATGATCTGGTCGACGCCCTAAGCTTCCAAGTTGAAGTCATCGAAGCGCAGGCCGAGCTTGGCCCTGAAAAGGATCTGCGAGACGCCAATGATCAGCCCATCCTGGCAACCTTGCTGAACGCCCAAAGAGCGGGCGGGGCCGATTACCTGATCACAGGCGACAAAGACCTGCTCGCACTGGCCGATCGCTTTGCAATCATCACCCCGGCGGCGTTCTGGGCCGCGCATGGTGGGCCAGGTTCGGACTAGCTCGCAGCGGCTCAAGGAACGACCGGCTTCACCCGGTCCAGCCACACGCCCTGCCAGCAGCCCCTTGAATCCAGACCCTCAACTCAGCCTCCAATGATTTATTAAAATTTTATAAATGACTTCTTATATGATATAAACAACCGTAAAAAGTGTTTTATGAAGGCTGAATCCCCTGCACCACTTCCCGTCATGCGCAGCCTGACCCGCTTGGGGCAGGCGATCTCGCTTGCGCGGCGGCGCCGGCATCTGACGCAGCAGGACTTGGCACAGCGCATAGGCAGTTCTGCCAACACCGTGCGGCGCATGGAGGCGGGCCATCCGGGCACGGCCCTGGTTCACGTTGCCAGGGCGATGCAGGTGTTCGGCGAGCTCGGCCAGCTCGATCAATTGCTCGACACCCCGCAAGACAGCATAGGCCTGACCCTGATGGATGAGAAACTGCCTCAGCGCGTGCGCAAGTCCCGCAAGACGCCGGAATCTGGAGCGTTTTGATGGCCACCAAAGCCGCCGCAAAGCCGGCTCCCACTCGCACGCCCTTCGATGTCTGCCTGGGTAAGGCCGAAAAGCCGCTGGGGCGGCTCATCTTCGTCAAGGACGGCCAGCGGGAGTTTTCTCAGCTCGCCTACAGCGAGGAATGGCTGTCAGATACCCAGTTCTTCGACGTCTCCCCCGATCTCCATCGACAAAGCGGCTACCAGCTGCGCAAGCCACCCACCCCAAACGACAGCTGCTTCTTCTTGGCGCTGGCCGACACAGAGCCGGACGCTTGGGGAAGGCGGGTGATTGCACGCGCACATGCGAAGGCCCGGGCCAAGGATGCCACGCTTGGACCACTGACCGAAGCAGACTACCTCTCCTGCGTGGACGATTTCAGCCGGGTGGGCGCGCTACGCCTGCGCGATGAGGATGGCCACTACCTGCGCCGCGCGGCCGATGGTGCGCGCTCAACGCCCGCATTTCTGGAGCTGGAAAAAATTCTGCTGGCGTCCCGAGCGGTGGAAATGAGCCAGGAAACAGCCGAAGATCTGGCCTACCTCCAAGGCAAAGCCACATCCCTGGGCGGCATGCGCCCCAAGTGCACCATCCTAGATTCAGATGGTGCCTTGTCGCTGGGCAAGTTTCCCAGCGTGAACGATGAACGCTCTGTGACGCGCGGCGAGGTGCTGGCACTGCGGCTGGCGCAGACGGCAGGCATCGCCAGCGCGCAGGCACGGATCGTGATGGTGCAAGACCAGCCGGTGGCCGTGATTCGCCGCTTTGATCGCACGCCCGAGCAAAATCGCATCCCGTACATCTCGGGCGCCACCTTATTGCAGGCTAGGCGCGATGACGAGCATTCGTACACTGAAATCGTCGACGTGATGCGCGCCAAGTGCGAGAACTTCATCGATGACGCTCAGCAGCTGTGGCGACGACTGGTGTTCAACCACCTGATCACCAACGTAGACGACCACCTGCAGAACATCGGGTTCCTGTATAGCGGCCGAAACCAGTGGCGACTGTCGCCCGCTTTTGACTTGAACCCATTCCCCGACAAGGACTCGGAGTCCAAGACCTGGCTCAGTGAGGACAGCGGCCCGATCACATCGATCAAGCAACTGATGGGTCAAGCAGCCCGCTTTGAGTTGTCGAATTCACAAGCGCAGACCGTGTTCGAGGAAGTGGCCACAGCAGTCAAGCGCTGGAAAGAGGTGGCCCTCTCCCCAGCGGTGGGACTGCAGGCGCACGACATCAATGACTTCAAGCCTGCATTTGAAAGCAAGGCTTTCAGATAGTGCCCTCTTCCTGAGTGTGCTGACCCAGGGCGAGTTGCGCAAGGGCATAAAAGAATCGGTATCTGACCCCGATTTTTGACCTGACCCCGATTTTTGACCCCGATTTTTCTGGGCCGCGCACGTGGGCCAGATTCGGACTCACTCGAGCAGCGGCTCAAGGAACGACCGGCTTCACCCGGTCCAGAAGGTCACCCAGTACAGTCACCGCCTGGACTGCATCATTCAAATAGGCTGCCTCCAAAGCATCATCGATGGGGTAGTCATGGGTCAGCCGATTCCGGATCACGCGCAAGGTTTGCCACTGCTCTGCGCTCGTCAGGTAACCCATTTTTTCCAGGCGGTTGAGCTTGTCCAGCATGGGGCGGTCTTCATAGGGCTCCTGCAAATGGGCCAAAAGAGCCGGGTAAAGCTGCGCACCGACTGCATCTTGTAACTTGGTAAAGCGCAGGATGAATTGGTCCCAATCCTGCACCTGCTCGTCGTCCAGCTGTGCGAGACCTTGTCCCTGTATGGGCAGCGACGGGCGCAGCGCCTGCAGGGCATGCTGCATATGGTGCCAATGGCGCTGGCATGTTTGCCAAGCCTGCTGTAAGGCCCAGGCAGCTGGGTCACTCACAGCAACACCCCTAACTTGGCCACTTGGTAAATGGGCGCCTGGCTCTGGCGCGTGGGGTAGTCGATCAGAACATCGATTTTCTGCTCGCCCAAAGCCATGTAGACACGGGCCAGGAACTGGGCATGGGCCCGGGCAATCTGGGCCGGGTCTTGAAGTTGGGTTTCGATCAAAAGATCGATGTCCCCACCTTTGCGCGCATCGTCAGCGCGCGAGCCGAACAAACGCACCTGCACCGCCGGGTCAAAACAGTCGCGGGCGGTTTGAGTCAAAACCTGCCTCTGGTGGGGGGTCAGCCGCATGGTGTCATTATAGAAGTGGGGCCTTCACCGGCACCAACCGGTCCCAAAGTTGCTGAAACAGCCATAATAGACGTTACCGCCATTAAAGGACTACAAAATGTTGACCATGACCTCGCTGGCTGCCCAAAATCAATTCGGCACGCTCATCGACGCCTCTCAGCGTCAGCCGGTGACCGTCACGCGGCATGGCCGGCCGGTGGCTGTTGTTCTGTCTTATGAAGACTACCAAGCCGTCACCCAAACCCTCCCGTTTCATGTAGCGACACTCATCAGCGAAAGCTATCCGCTACGGGGCAAAGAGGCCGGTGACTCGATGCGCCAACACCTAGCCAAGATGAGCAACAAAGCGGCCGACGAGGGCCTGACTGAAGATGACTTGACGCGCATGCTCAGTGAAGACTAAGCGGGCCTACATCGCCTGAAACACTCAGTCAAAATTGCCCAATCCGTCGAGCGCTTCGAGATGTCCGCCGAAGTGACCATCAGCCGCGACCCAAGCGACGATAAATTCATCGCTCTGGCCATGGACTCGGGAGCCGGCATCGTCATCTCGGGTGACCCAGACCTGCAACAGCTTGGCATGCACCGCGGCGTAGAAACTCTGTCGCCCGCGCTGTTCTTCGAGCGCGACAAGCCGCAGTAAGGGCGGCGGCCACCGCAGTAATGCTGCCGAGGGTGGGCCTGCCCCGGACCCGCCGCCAAGCTGGCTCCCCCACTTGCTCGATACCCCAACAATCGCTATGTTCTGACCAGGATAGTTCGAAACCAACCAGAGATCCTCAAATGCGCGCCTGGCAATTGCAAGAAGCTAAAGCCCGCCTTTCAGAAGTGGTCAAGTGCGCCGAGCGGGAAGGCCCACAAAACATCACCCTGCATGGCCAATCGGTGGCGGTGCTGGTCTCCCGCGCCATGTTCGACCGGCTGACCGGCAATGAAGTCTCTCTGGTGGAGTTCATGCAAAGATCGCCCCTGTGCGGGGCTGAGGACATCGTTCTTGAGCGAGACACCAGCACCATCCGCGAAGTGGAACTGTGAGCTACCTGCTCGACACCAAGGTGGTGTCGCAGCTGCGCCGAAAACTGCACAACCCCAGCGTGGTCAGCTGGTTTTCGGACCGACCGGCCTCCACCCTCTTCCTCAGTGTGCTGACCCTGGGCGAGTTGAGCAAGGGCATTGATGGCGCCGCAGACCCCGCCCGGCGTATGGCCCTATCGGACTGGCTGGAAACTGAACTGCCCAGCTTTTTTGCAGGGCGTATTTTGAATGTAGACGCCCAAACCGCAGACCGTTGGGGCCGCCTGGTCGCGGCCGCCGGCCGCCCCCTACCAGCCATCGACAGCCTGCTGGCTGCTACTGCGGCACAGCATGGCCTGCGCCTGGTCACCCGCAATGCCCGGGACTTTGAGGGGCTGGGCGTTGAGGTGATCAACCCGTGGGGCGGGTGAGATCAAGGTAGCAGGGGCTTAAAGAGCCGGTATCTGACCTCCGATTTTTCTTCAAGGCCTACCTGAGGCGGCGGCAAGGTCTTGCCGCAAAAGTGGCAAGTTCACTCTAAAGCAGCGCCCGCCCAAGCGCTGCAGGCCCTGAAAACCGTCAAATTCTCATGGCATACCAATTGCTGGACTGCCCCACCACTCCGTTAGACCAAGTCCAAAGCCATGACGATACGTATCCACTTGAGCATCATTCAGCCAGTCGGCTACATACATTCCCAAGGCTTCCTGGATCAGGCTCGGTATGCGCGCTACCAATTCCGCCGCTTGGGCGCTGAAGTCACCATAGGCAAGAACCGCCTGCGCGAGGATTCGGTCAATATCATTTTTGGTGCCCACCTGGGCTTTGATGCTGACCTGAAGCAACGCCACACCTGCGTGTTCTTCAACCTAGAACAACTCGGTGAGGGTGGCGCCCGTGTCAGTCAGCACTATATGAACCTGCTCAGCTCGTCGGCAGTGATCGACTACGACGAGCGCAACCTGGCCGCCTACGGCTGCCAGCCGGGCGATGTGCCCGTGGTCTCCTTCCAATATGCGCCCTACCTGGCCGCAACCCCTACCCTGCCCCTGCAAGATCGCCCGATCGACCTGCTGTTTTTTGGCAGCATCAACGAAAGGCGCAAAGACATCTTCTCGCGCATTGAGGCCTGCGGCTGGAGCGTCTCCATGTTCGACCTTCCGCTTTATGGCGAGGAGCGCGACCAGTTCGTACGCCAAGCCAAAGCTGTTTTCAACTGCCACTTTTATGAAAGCAGCCGTTTTGAGCAGGCGCGGGCTTTTCAGACGCTGTCGCTGGGAACGCCCGTGATTTCAGAGCGCACCGAGCGCACCACGCCCCCACCGGCCTTTGAAGATGCAGTGAGCTGGGTGCGCGAGGAGGACCTGGAAGCTTTTTTTCGCGATGAGTTCATGACACCGAGCTGGATCGATCGCTCAGAAGTTCAACTGCGCAATTTCGCAGCGAAGGACGCCCTACCGGCTTGGGCTGTGGTTTACGACTATTGCCTTGCCGTGCAAGAGATGCAGCCGGCGGCGCCCGATTCGTGGCGGCCCATGCGAATGAGCATCGGCTCGGGCTCGGGCGAGCATTACAAACTGGGCTGGCTTAATGTGGATGCACAACCCAAGGCCCAAGCCGATTTGCGAATCGACTGGAACGAGCCTAAGGAATTTCCACTGCGTACAAAAACGACAGCCGGGACTCCGGTCATCCTGAATGAGAACCAACTGGAATACATCTACACCCGGCAAGACCTGACACTTGGAAGTAATTCTTCCACTCTACTGGGCAACATGCTTCGGCTGCTCAAACCAGAAGGCCGGCTGGAGATGGAAATACCCTGCGATACCTTGGCCGGTTTGACCCAGGAGCCTGGCAAACCTCCTCCGGTCAATACGGCCAACTGGCAACGCGTCAGCCAGCGTTTCTGGGAGCTAGGCAGCCTAGAGCACCGGTTTGAAATTCTGGAATGCGGTTTTGTAGACGCCAACTCCATGCCTTGCGAGCCACAAGGTGCTGCCAGCTTACGCCTCACCTGGAGCAAGACCGAAACGAGCGCACGGGAAAGAACCTTAGCTCGGATCTATCTGCCGGACTTCGGGGGCACTGATGACGACGACAAAGCCTTGGCGCCGATGCAGGAACCGCATCAGAGCCGCCCGGAAAAACTGAGCCCCGAAAGTACACCGAGTCATAAACGCCCTTTGAATTTCATCTTTTACACGCCGCACTATGACGACAACTCGGGTGGTCTGATCGCCATCTACAAGCTCGCGCACATGCTCAATGAAAACGGCCATGTCGCAAAAATTTGGCACTGGACGCGCTTGCACGAAAACGAAGTCCGGATGATCAATGGCAAGGTCGCCAAAGAGTTTTTGATTCCCCCTAACGTGTCCCTGGCCGATATAGATTGCCCCTACCCCATTATTGAAGCTGCAGCCGAAGACATCAGAGACTCGATCGTCGTCTACCCTGAAATCATCGAAGGCAACCCACTGGGCGCAAAGAAGGTAGTTCGCTGGCTGCTGAACAAGCCGGGGGCTATCACCGGCACGAGCTCTTACGGGTTTGGTGACTTGATTTTTTACTACGCGGAACACTTCCTTCCGGAGGGCTTTGTCGCAGACGAGTCGTTTCGTCTGAAGATTGCGGACATGAAGACGCACATCTATAAAGACAATCATGCGGGGCAACGTGAGGGCGTGTACTACATGGTCAGAAAGGGCCGGGATGTGCCGCATACCTATCACCCAGAAAATTCCTTGCAGGTCGACGGCAAAAGCCACGCGGAGCTGGCTGAAATTTTTGCCAAAGCACAGATGTTCATCAGCTACGACCTGCACACGGCATACTCTCTTTTTGCGTCCTTGTGCGGCTGCGACTCAGTGGTTGTGCCACGCCCGAGCATGAGCAAGGAGCAATGGAAGATCGGCAAGGACCAATCCGACTTGGATGGCATTGCCTATGGCTACGAGGACATCGAGCGAGCTAGGAAAACCCGCCACGCCATGATCGCCCGAGTCCATCAAGGGCAGGCTCTCAATGTTGAGGCAATGAACAGTTTTTTGGCGACCTGCGAGCGTTACCTGACCTGCCCGGGCAGGTCATCATGAGCAAAGAAATCGATTAACCTTCAACTTGGACTTCCTTCCTTTTGATTGGTACGCCGAAAGGGGGCAGGTCACAAGAGGTGAAGCGGAAAACAGCATTCTTCATCTCTCCAGCCACCACAAGATGGGTTGACCTGATGGCCATGAAGTGGGGACAAGCGGTGGACGTCCCTGGGTGATGCATCAGAGATGGATGGCGACCTGGCGCGTGAACACGTTTAGCAGGTTGTAGCCATCCCAGACGTGGCCGAAGTCGAGCGCCTGGCCGATCTTCGTCACGCGGTCGATCGTACGCAGGGGGAGTACCCGCAGGTATTCCGCCATTTCAAGCGCCTCAACGCCAAAGACAGACAGCGTCTGCTCGCGGTCGCTCAGGGTCTGGAGGAAGTCGGGGACGGTGGCAAAAGCCTGTTCGTAGAACAGGCCATTACCGCAATGGACATGCTTGATGCCCGAGAGCGCCTCGCTGCCAAGCAGGATGCGCGTCGGGAATGAAAGCGCGCTGGTCTCGCGGTGCAGCGGGTCGGTCGCGACCAGACAGGCTGTGACTAGGCGGTCCATAACCATGCCCGCAGAATTCTCGTAGCTCTTGTCCTTCAGCTGCGCTTCGAAAGCGTTCCAAAAACGTTCGCGAGCCGCTGTACAGCTGTCAGGTGGACCGACCCAGGCGACTAGACGCGGCGACGAGCAGGCCTGCTGGGCGAACCATATCGAGTCATTGAAGAAGCGGGTGGACAGCTGCTCCAGCGCGCGTTCATCACAGGCCAGCACACTTTCTGCGTGCAGCATCGCGGCCGAGAAGCGGTCTGGGAAGCACAGCTCTGCAGCCGTCGGGCGCAGCGGCAGCGAGCGGATCTTCTTCACCGTCTCGTCGCCGCCCCAGACCACACGCAGATGACAGAAGCTGGAAATGAGCGAGGTGACGGCGTCGCTGTGCTCATACGTGAGCACGAAGAAGCGGTTTGCCAGCGCGGCGTGCTCGTGCGCTAGCAGCTTCGCTAGCTTATCGAGGATGAAGCTCACTTGGTCACCAGAGCCGCGAGAGATGCGAATCAGGTTCACGTTCCCGCACAGCATGGACAAAAGGCTCGAATACAGGAAGATCGAATCCACATTCGAGGGTGCGATGTGGTAGACGATACCGCGCGCCGCGCTAACCGCAGGACTGCTTACAAGCATTTCCTGCTTGAGCTTCGACACGTTGCCAGCCTTAAAGAAATTGGCCAGGACAATCAGTTCCGGAAAGGCACGCGACGTGCGGTCGAGTAGGATGGACTTGGCGAAATCGTTGACGAAATCGACGAGGGCAGGATCGAACGGTGCCAACGGACGGGTGCTCGATGCTGCCATCAAGACCGTGTCGAGTTCCCTCTCCTCTCTAGTCGGAAGGAAGAACTGTACGCCCATCAGAAATGCCTAACATCGCTGCAGCCACGCACTTCGGCCGACTTCAGGCGGCCATTTACGCGGAAGTATTTACCCATGCGCCCGCAGGCGCAGTCGTCTTCGCCGAGCAGAACGCCCACGTCTTCCGTCAGCAGGCTGTGGCCCGGATAGCTGGTCGGAAGGAGGCTGAGGACCTGGATAAGACCTTCTTCGCCGAACCCGCAGGGTTTGAAATCGATTGCGTCACGGATGATCACGTCCGAATAGTTCGAACTGTGCAGGTGCCCGTGCTCGCACTCCATGTATATGGAACCGGTCTGCTCAACCATACCGTAGTAGTTGTGCACGCGGCGAAGTCCGGCCCGTTCTAACAAGCCCATCTTGAAGGCATCATTAGACACGCTCTCATCTTGCAGCTTCTTCCAGCCGCCGCCGTGGATCAGCATGCTGCGCGGCCCGAAATCGAGCCGGGCGCCTGTTTTCTCCAGTGCCTGGTACAGGAACTTCCAGATCACGAAGGTGAAACCGAAGGCGGAGATGCCGTTCTCGCTGTACTTTTTGCAATAGGATTGGAGTGCTTCAAGCTTCAGCCCCATGTCGCGGTCGAGCGCATAGGCATGGTCGCGGCCATACATCGAAAATCCCAGAACGCCCGCCGCGCGCGCATTGAACTTTCTGCGGTCGTTAAGTATGTCTTCGGCGTCGACCACGACCATCGGAACGCGGTGCTTACCTAAGAAACTGGACACGATGGAGCCGAGCACCTTGGTCTGCATCGCCGCGTTATCGCGCGACAGGAAGATGCGCGAGACGGCCTGGCCGCTCGTCCCGCTCGAAGTCAGGGTTTTGAACACCTGCTCGCGCGGTACGCTGAGAAGGTCCAGATGCTTAAACAGGCGGACCGGGAGGAACGGCAGGTCTTCGAGCTTCTGCGCGGCGATCGCATGCGGAAGGCTCGCGACGATCTTCGCGTAAGGCTCCGACTGCCCACGGTGATGCGCACCCAGTTCGTTCAGCAGGTCCAGGAAAAGCCGGACCTTATCGGCCGCACTCAGCGAATAGGGATGGTCGAAATCGAGCTCCTTGAAGTGGTCGTAGTAGATCATGCGGCAAGTTTGCTTCCAATGTCCGCCACAGCTTCGGCAATCTCGAAATGGTCGCCGCTGAACCAACGCGCGTCGTGACTCGTCTGATAAGAAAAATAGCGGTCGGCGTCTGGAAGATAGATCGTGGACGTTTTCCGCGCCTGCGCGCGCAGGCGGTGCGCATCTATGGCGTCGTCCACTTCCGCAAGCAGGGCGCGGATGCCGTCCTGCGAAAGGGTCGATCGCGCCTTCCGCCCGATCTCCCCGACGAATTCGTCCTGCTCGCGTCGCGCCGCACAGTACACCGGGCAGACCTCGAAGCTGGCCCCGCGAGCTTGGTGCGGCAGGAGGCTGGCCAGCAGGCAACCGAGTGAGTGTGCGATCACAGCGTCCACCTTGCCCCCCGCCTGCTCGCCAATGATCTCGTCGATACCCTCCAAATAGGCATCGACGTCGCGGATGCCGCGGTAATCGATATCGGGAATGAGCATGCGGTAGTCTTTAAGGCTCTTGAGGTAAGGCAGCCAATAGCCAGCGCTGGTGAACAGCCCGTGCACCAGCAGCAGCGTCCTCGGCTTGGACTTGTTGAGAACGGTCGAGCGGATCATTTACTGGATCATGGAGGGATAGATCACTTCGTCCGCTGGAATGTCCTGCATAGCGGTCTTGCCGACTACCAAGTCCGCCTGGGTCGGGCTGTAGCCATCGCCGGGGCGCTTGAAGTCGATGTCCTCCATCATGATTGTCGTGCCGGCTCCGATGGCGCGTTTGGCGACGATGCTGCGGCGCATGTTGGTGCGTTGGGCCAGCTCAGCCTCGGATACGGTGCGTTCGGCGGAGCCCAGCGAAGCCCAAGCCACACGGCAGGATGCGATCATGGCGCCGAAGGCATCCGGCTCCATTGCCATCTGGTTGTCCATGCCGATCCTCTTCGCGTCCAGCGTGAAGTGTTTTTCGATGATGGGCGTGCCCAGGGCCACCGCTGCTATAGGGGTTTCGATGCCGATGGTGTGGTCGGAATAGCCGATCGTCAGGCCATCGTACTGCCGGCGCATAGACAGGATGTTATTCAGATTAATGGTGGATGGCTCTGCCGGATAGATCGACACGCAGTGCAGTACCGCAACATTGTCGTTGCCCGCCGCGCGGATACAGCTCAGGGCGCGCGCGATCTCCTCTTGGTCAGCCATGCCAGTCGACAGGATGATCGCGGTCCCGGTCTTGGCGATGTAATCCAAGTATGGAAGGTTGTTGATCTCCATCGAGGCAATCTTGATGAAGGGAACTGCGCACTCATTCAGCAGGAAGTCCACTTCGCCGGGCGAATACGGCGTCGAGGCGAAGGCTATACCGCGGCCGTGCGCATAGTCGGCCAGCTGCTTGAGCTGCTCCGACGAGAAACTGAATTTGTCGACGAAACGACGGGCTACTGGGTTCTGGCGATAGTAGGTGTTCGAATACAAGGTCTTGGCCGACCACGACTGGAACTTCACGCAGTCGCAATCCGCATCCTTGGCGGCATCGATCATCTCCATAGCGGTCTCGACCTTGCCGAAGTGGCTGGTATTGAGCTCGGCGATGAAATATGGCCGGCCATGGTTTTCTATGACAACGCCATTGTTTAGCTTCATGTTGGTCCCCTATTGATCAATCGGTTCCACAATCATCTCGGAGGTGAATACCTCCCGCTCGAGGAATGGCCACTGGTCTTCCAAAGGCCGGCGCACGAACTTACCGGCGCTGTTCTTCGCATGCGACACCTCAACGTATTCCTGATCTTCTTTGCCCATCACTTCACACAGTACAGGACCGTCCGCGCGCATCAGCTGCGCCAGGCCACCTTCCAGGCTCTCAATGTCTTCAATGCGCTGGTATTCCAACCCGAACAGCCCCGCCACCTTCTCGAAGTCGGGCACTGTGACGCCATTGGCCGGATCAGTACCGATGGTGCGGTTGCGGAATAGCTCCTTCTGGCGCCGGCGTATGATCGAATACACGTTGTTGCTTACCACGATGAGTTTGACCGGGATTCTCTGCGCGCGAATGGTCTCTAATTCCTGCATGTTCATCATGAAGGAGCCATCGCCCACTACGACCACGACCTGGCGACCCTCGCCCGCCACGCCCAGTACGGCTGGTAGCGCAAAGCCCATAGCGCCCTGCGACACCGGGTGAATAGCGCGGCGGCGTGGGCCGAAGTCCAGGTTTGAAGGCAGGATCACTTCGATCAGGCCGGAGTCTGTGATCACGATCGCGTCTTCATCCAGTTTGGAGGAAAGCACATGCGTCAGGTCATACAGGTCGACGCGATCCTTTGATGCGAAGTAAGGTTCGCGAGCAAAGCGCGTCTTCCAGTGACGGCATTTGTTGACCCAGGCCGAAATGTCTCCGCTTATGCGGTCTTGGCCGAGGCGTGTGAACAGCGCGTTTAGGTCCTGCACCACGATGCGGTCTACCTTGAGCTCGTTCTTACGGTGTTCCTGCTCGTCGATATCGACCACGATCAGCCTGGCTTCGCGCGCAAACTTGCACAGGTCGACCCCAGTGGTAATGGTGGAAAGGCGGTTGCCCAGTACAAGCACGCAGTCCGCGTTCTGCACCGCGAGCGCTCCGGCGCGAGAGCAACCCATGGTGCCAAGCGAACCAACCGACAGGGCTTTGGACAACGGATAGCAGTCCGCCGAGCTGGGGGTGTAGACAACCGGGATCTGGTTCGTCTGTGCAAAGGCAGCGAAGGGTTCCAGGACACCTGCCGAACGCAGGCCCGACCCGATAAGGAGCACCGGCCGCTGCGCCGCACCGATTGCGTCACGCAGGTAGGTGATTTCGGAGTCCGGCGCCGCACATGAGACGACGGGCACGTCGAATCCAGGCAGTTCGGTCGGTTCGATCTGGGCGCTTTGCAGGTCAAGCGGGATGTCGATCCACACCGGGCCTTTCTTGCCTTCGTTCGCCAAGTAGATCGCCTGCTCCAGGTGCTGGCGGATTGTTCGCGGATCGGTAATCGTCACTGCATACTTTGTGATTGGCTTGACAATCTCTACGATATTCGCTTCCTGCTGGCCATAAGTGCGGATGGGATGACGAGTGAAATAGGTTGTCTCCTGCAGCACGTTTTGACCGGAGATGATGAGTACGGGCAGCCCATCCTGATACGCACTGAGAACGCCAGTAATGGCATTGGTCGAAGCGCAACCGGTTGAGATCAGGCACACGCCCAGGGTGTTGTGCAATTGGGCGCGTGCAGTCGCTGCGTAGGCCGCGGCCTGTTCGTGGTGGGTGCAGACGGGACGTAGGCGCTTGGACTTGGCAACGGCGTCCGTGAGGAACAGAGCACCGCGCCCCGTTACGAGGAAGACGGTATCCGAGTAATCGGCGACCGTCTCCACCAGGTAATCGGCCAGCCTCATACCGCGCCCTTGGGCTTGAACTGGTCGAGCACGTCCGGGACGGCGACAACGAAGTCGGCTGAGCAGGCCGGTTCATCGCTCACGAAGCTGACTGCGGTGCCGGTGGCGATGCCTCGGCGGTAGGACTGAAGCGTCGCGTGGATGATCAGGGTGTTGCCCGGAACGATCTTGCGCTTGAACTTCACGTTGTTAATCCCCAAGAAACTGGTTTTCTTACCCCGCAGTTCGTCCTTCGAAAGAAAGCTCATAATGAAGGTCTGCACCAGCGATTCGACTTGAATGAAGCCTGGCACATTTGGCTCGTCGTCGAAATGTGCGGGGAAGAACCATTCGTTGTAAGAAAAGCACTTCAGACCCGAAGCCCTCTCTCCCGGAACCACGTCGAAAACACGGTCGACGAACAGTAGCGGGTGCCGATTACGCTGACACTCCTTGATGCCATTGATATCGAAATGCAGGGGTGAATCCATTTAGATCTCTACCTTGTACTTTGCGAGGATGGAAATACCCTTTTTGAAGCTCGAAAAGTCAATGATGTCATCAACATCCAATTCAATTCCGAAGGTCTCTTCCAGCGCCGCCATCAATTGCATGTGGCCGACGCTGTCCCACTCCCCGATACCCTGGTATTCGAGCTGCTCAACATCACCCTCATACTGAAAGGATTCCTTGAAAACACTTTGGTATTTATCGCGATTGCTCATGTTTATCTCTCCATAACCTTGAATATGTCGTCAACCGTCTTCATGTGCCTGATCTGTGTCCCGTCGATATCCGAGCGGCCGAAATGCTCTTCCAGGAGAGCAATCAGCGACAGAGCCGCCATCGAGTCCCAGCTTGAAAGGGATTCCAACTCCTTGTCGGCCTTAACTTCCGAGATATCTACTTCGAGCATCTCTGCGAGTAGTCGAGTTTTTTCTGCAATGTCCATCTTCACTCCTTATCCAATGATTCTTGCTGGGTTGCCCATCAATTTCGAAGCCACGAGAACATCCTTGAACACCACCGCGCCGGCGCATAGGTAACTGTTCGGGGCAATCGTGGTTGAGGGGATAATTTTGGACCCAGTACCGACGAAACTCGACTCACCTAGTACAGCCCCACCGGCTAGGTCGCAGTAACTCATGATGGAACAGTAGTCACCTACCCGAGCATCATGGCCGACTCCGGAATGTGCGTTCATCATGGCGCCATCGCCTATAGTGGCGTTTGCTGCGACCACGCAGTTCGACTGGATCAGGATCGCCTCACCTAGAGCGGCAAAGCCAGAAACTAGGGCGGTCGGATGGATGATGTTAGGGAAGGTGAAATTGCCCCTGTATCTCTGATGCAGTTTCTTGCGCACTTCGGACAGTGAAATGCCGAGTATCACGCCGACCTTGCCGTGCATAGCCTCCAGTTCCGCGGACCCGCCCAGCACGGGCAGACCGTTGACGGTCGTGCCCGGCGCCTTGACCTCATCGATGAAGCCACGCACGGTATAGGCTGGTCCGCGCGCATTGATAGTCAGGAGCGTGTCGTATATTTCGCGACCCAATCCGCCGGCGCCGAAGATCACCACATCCATTGTTTGTGCCGTACTAGGCATTGACCAAGCTCCGGGTCTCGTTGTGCAGATTGCCGATGTCGTCTTCGAAGACGCTCGCGCAGCTTCGCACCTTAAACACCTGTGTGTCCTTCAGCGCAAGCACGGCCACGCCCAGCGACAGGCCGATGCCGAACCCGCACGCCGAAATCGTTTCGTTGACAGTAGCGTCGCCGTCTCGTGCATAGTGGTCGCAGATTGTCAACGGAATCGTCGCCGCGCCAGTGTTCCCGTAGCGATCTATGCTGACGGGCATCTTGCCTTCCACAATCCCCACCCTCTTGGCGATATTCTTCATGATGAACGCGTTGGCCTGATGCAGGATATGGCAATCGACTTGGTCGTAATCGATGCCGAAATCGTTCTTAAAGTCCTTGATCAGTTTGGGCACTTCGGTAATCGAGAACTTGAACACATCGGCACCGTTCATGTAGCCGTCGTAGTCATTGCGCACCACGTCCGGCTCGCGCAGGGTACGTTCAAGCGAGCCGATTCGGTGGCGATAGCCGCCGTAGGGTACGATCAAGCTGCGGTAGCCGGCGCCGATGGTGCGCAGCTTCAAATAGGCTTGATCCGTGGAATTCATGTCTTTGTCGATCAGTACGGCCGTGCCCGCGTCGTAGGAAAGCATCACCAGTCCGCGGTCCTCGGGCGAGCAATGCTTGGAGACAGTGTCGCCGCACAGCAGCAGCACGCGCTTAATGCCACTGTTGCTCAAGTAAGAGAGCGCCGCGCTCAGGCCATATACGAAGCCCGAGCAGGCCAGGTTGATGTCGTAGGCGAGGCAGTCAACCGACAGGCCGAGGCGCATCTGAAGAACGCAAGCGGTCGAAGGGGCGACGTAGTCCGGCGTCTGGCTGACGAACAGTAGCGCGTCGATCGAATCGCGTTCGATGCTGAGTTCTTCGATGATGGTCTTGGCTGCGTGCTCACAAAGGTCGGACGTTGTGGTGCTCTCGTCTGCAACGTAGCCCTGTACGACTCCGACGTTCTTGATGATCTTGTCAACAACATCCTGGCCGTACTTTTCCGCAAAATCCTGGCTAGTGCGCAGTCGCGCGGGCACGCTGCTTGCCATCGCCACGATCCGGTAGTTGGAGAAAGTCAGATTTGGCATCTCAAAACACCTTTCCTGAAGATCCGCCACCGTCGATCTTGATTTGGGTGCCGGCGATATGCTGCGACTGGTCTGACAGTAAAAAGGCGATCAGATCGGCGATTTCGCCCGGCTGTGCGATACCGTTCAGTTGCATGGCGTTGACGTCGGCGATGTCGGCGACGCCGATCTTGCGCATCCAGCGGCGCGTCATCTCAGTGTCAACAATGCCTGGCTTGATCGCGTTGATCCGGATCCGTTTTGCCGCCAGTTCTTTGGTTAGCACTCGCACCGCCGCCTCCAGCGCCGCCTTGGAGGCCGCGTACATGGTCTGCCCCACTCCGCCGCCCTCCGACGCGATTGACGAGACCGCCACGACGCTGGTGGAATAGTCGTCCGTACGCTTCTTGTTCTTCTCGATAATCTTCAGCAACTCAACGAAGGAGTACACATGCAGGCGCATGACGCGGTCGAATTTTTCGTAGGTCACGAGCTTGATCGGCTCAACTGATTCCACACCGGCTGCATGTACGAAGCCATAGATACGGGCTGGCAGCTGCGGGGCCAGCGCCGCGATGCCTTCGACGTTGAATAGGTTGACGGCCAGCACAGTCGTCGACACGCGCAATTGCCCGGCGAGTTCCGTGAGCTTCTCCTGCGAACGGCCAATCAGCACCAGATGATGCGCGTCGTCGTCGAGCTTTGAGACGAGGGATCGCCCGATACCAGAAGTCGCACCGGTGATAACGATGATTTTCTTGCCTGCAAGTTCACTCATGGCTGCTCGATATGCTGCTCAAGAGCAACATAATTGACTTTTCCGTTACTCAATCGCGGGATTTCACTGAGTAATGTGCACCTAATCGCGCTACGGTGTATGGACAGTTTTCGTGAGACAAATGTAACCAATTCACTCTCGTTAACGTTACCAACAAAAGAAATTCGCAGACTGTCATCCTGACCGAAGCAGATGAATTCGGCCTCCTTGAAACCAGCACACAAGAGCACTTCGATCTCGTCGAGCGACACCCGGTTTCCAAACAGCTTAACGAAACGCTTTAGGCGACCGGCGATATAGTAACAGTCGTCTTCGTCCCGATAGGCTAGGTCGCCGGTGGGAAGGCGTCCGTTCCACTCGTCGCCCTTGGCCAGATCGGCGCGCGTGGTGGCGTAGCCGAGCGTGACGTTGGATCCGTAGTAGACCAACTCCCCCTTCTCGTAAGCTGCCGCGCATACCTGGCCTAATTCACTCACGATCTCGAAGTGTCCGCCAGGGATCGCGCGACCAATGCTGGCCGACTTCTGGGCCAGCCACGCGGGCGGCAGGTAGGACATCCGCGCCGTCGCTTCCGTCTGCCCGTACATCAAGAAGCACGGCCATCCGCGCTCCTGCGAGACACGAGCTAAGTAAGCACGGCCCTCATCGGTCATGCGTCCGCCCGCCTGCGACAGGTAGCGCAGAGCATCGAGCTGGAAGCGCTCGAACTTTATCCGCCTGAGCATATCCCAGGTGTAGGGCACGCCCGATAGCGAGGTGACGCGCTTGCTCTCGACCAGGGTCCAGAACTCGCGGTTTAGGGGCGTAAGCTCGGTCACTTGTATCGCCGCGCCGGCTAGGAGATGCGTGTTGACAATGGACAAGCCAAACGAATAATTGAAGGGCATTGTCGTAACCGCCACATCGTCGGGACGGATGCCGAGAAATTCAATAATGGAAGCAGCGTTAGCCTTCAGGTTACTGCAGCTTAAGCGGACAAACTTGCTGCTGCCGGTGGATCCCGAGGTAGTTAGCAACAGTTGCAGGTCAGAGTGCAGTGCAATGCTTTGGCGGCTTGGCAGCCGAACTAGCACGTAGTGATCGAAACGGTGCACTGGCTCGCCAAGCGAAAGATCCGCATTACGCGACTCCGGCAACCAGACGTAGTCCGGGCCATAATCCTCGACGATGCGCTGCAGGGCTGCTGAATGCTGTCCCGCATCAATTAGGATCGGCACCTGCCCGTGGACCATGAAACCGATATAGCCGATCAGCGCAGGCACGGAGTTCTCGCACAGGCATAGGATCAGACTACGCCCATCAAAGCTTGGGCGCATCAACTCCACGGCTTGGTGCACGTCTAGGTAGGACAGCGCCCGACTGTTCCCCTCAAGGCAGGGCTTGCCGCCATATTGAATCAAGTCGAACATCGTTTAAATGGTCGGTCCTGAGCCGACTATTCACCAAAATCAGAGTGACCTGCCCCCTTCCGGAGTACCAATTTGAAGGAAGGAAGTCCGTGTTGAAGGTTAAGGAAGGTCTGCACAACAGCCGCTGAAATGACTGTTGAAGCGTGATTGTTCAAATGATGAAACCGCAGCTGAATTTGCCGCCAATTCCGTTCGTTTTAGGCCCTCTACAGCCTGTTTTCGGGCCTGTGCTTTCGGCCTGTATACGAGGCGCCAATTCGAAAACTATGATGCCCGGCCAAACGATAGCAAATCAGTCTTTTAAATATATCCCTGCTAGCCATATTTGAGAAAATCTGATAAGCCTCAAATAACTTCTCGAAATTCTCATAAAACCAATTGAAATAGAATATTCGCTCCCCCGTTTGAAAAATATGCGAATTATCCTGACCGCACAGAGCGTCAAATGTCTCGCTATCATAGTTATCGGTGAATGTATTGAACTTTAGAGACTCATCAACTTGACCAATAATTACATCCCGAAATTCAAAGGCATTTTTTTCCATATCCGACCTCTTGGGTTAGTTGAATGAAGAATCAGTCCGCGACGGCATAAAGTTCACGCGAGAGGGCAAGGCTGCAAGAATGCTCCAAATCGCGTTCGTACTTTGAGCTGCGGGCTACAACATTTGCCGGCTACTGCGGCCCGCCGCACGCGAGGGCTTGAATATTCTTTTGCGCCTGTTGTCGACTGCGCCCATCACCCACTTGATGCGCCTGATCGCGCAATCTGCACCCATCTTTACGCCTGGGGCGGCTCGAACACTGCGCGCTACAGTTTGAAGTTGAATTTTTCAAAGGCCACCACCTCCCTCGAAGTGCGGTTTAGGTTGACGGCAAGGTCTTACTTGACCGCGGCCGCATCCATCAGAGACGGCGGTGCAAAACTGTAGACCGCTCCAAGATTGGAGAATCTCTCAAATGGGTCGAAAGCATTGAGGCCGCTTGGCGCAGCGTCGGCAAGATCAATGGGTTCAACTTGAATCGTCAATTTCTTGGCCGGTGAGGCCAATACCTGCACGATGCTTTGGGCCTGTGCATCGCTGAGCCCCGGATAGATGGGCAGGCAAATCACTCGATCGGCCAGTTGCCGCGCATTGGGCAAGTGAGCGCTCTGCGCAGAAGGCAGATGCCGATACATCGGAAAGTCTGAAATCAGGGGGTAAAAATAGCGTCTGCCATGGATGTTATGGTGCTTGAGATGCTCGTACAGCTGGTCGCGCGACAAGGGGTAATCGGGCGCCACCATGATCGGGAAGTACGACTGGTTCAAATGATCGCCCTCGGGCGTCATCGGTACGAGTCCAGCGATCTTGCGTAGCTGCTCTCGGTAATAGCGGTCAATTTGCCGGCGCCGCTCGAGCGCGCGGTCAATGTGCTTGAGTTGCAACAGGCCCAACGCGGCATTGAACTCGCTCATTTTGCCGTTGATCCCGGTGGCAATAACCGTGGTTTCGTTAGCAAAGCCGAAGTTCTTCAGGTAGTCAATGCGTTGCTTGGTTCGCTCATCCTGACAGATGATGGCTCCACCTTCAAATGTATTGAACACCTTGGTCGCATGGAAGCTGAGGATCGACATGTCTCCATGCTGCAAAACGCTTTGACCCTTGTGGCGCACGCCAAAGGCATGGGCAGCGTCGTAGATCACCTTGAGTCCGTAGGTGTCTGCGATATCTTGGATTTTCTCAACATCGCATGGCCGCCCGTAACAGTGGACCGGCATGATGGCCGTGGTCTCTGGAGTGATCATCTCCTCTATCCGTGCTGGATCAAGATTGCAGGTTTGCGGGTCAACGTCTGCAAAGACTGGCTTGATGTTGTTCCACATCAGAGAATGGGCCGTAGCCACAAAGGAATAAGGCGTGGTGATCACTTCGCCCGAGATCCGCAAAGCCTGCAAGGCAGTAATCAGTGCCAGCGTGGCATTGGTAAACAGACTCAGGTGCTTTACGCCCAAATACTGCCCGAGGGCCGCCTCGAGTTCCTGATGGAAAGGCCCGTTATTGGTCAGGATCTTGTTGCCCCAGATCTTTTCCAGATAGGGCACGAACTCTTCCAGCGGCGGCAGGTAGGGTTGCGTCACGAAGACGGGCTGATTCGACATGGGGCTCTCCTGGATCGAAGGGGCTGGGCGGGCCAGATAGGCCTTGGCGCAACACACCTCAATGCGGTTAAAGCATGTTCCATGCCACTTAAATACGGCAACTTTCTGCCGAACTGCGACCCAAGTCCGCGCCGGAAATTCGACAGTACCGACGGGCATTCGCTTCAAGTGCGCGCAAATCTTCAGTAACATCCCGATTGGGAAGCTGATTAGGAGTTGTGCGGGTGGAAAGCGAAGCGGCACTGAAAATTGCCATGCCGTTTTTCTGCGGATCGGTCGGGCTTAGATAAGCCCCCGAGCCCTGGCGGCAAACCATTGCCGGCAGCGCCTCAAACCCCCTGACCCGCTTCAGCCGGCTCAACTGCGTACTTGAGTTGCTCCGCCAAACCCCGATAAAGCTCTGCCTGCACTGAGTCACCCAGTTGGCTAAAGACCACTTGCAGGTTGAGCGCCGCCAAGAAGCTCCCCCTCCCCTGCATGGAGCCCTCCAACTCAGGCTGATCACCGATTTCCAGGCAGCGCTGCCAGCTTTGCACTGCGCGGGGCAGCCAAAGCTGCAGGGCCTGAGCTGGGTCGCTGACGCCCTTATTCAAGTAGGCATTGCCTGCCGCAAAGTGGAAATCGGGCGAATGCTGGTAGCGGCCCGCCCATTGCTCGATCATCATCAGGGCTTCATCAATGCGGCCGGCCTGGCTGAGGCAATGAATGGTGCGGACCAGCAGGCTGTGCTCGTAGCTCGCACGCACGGTCAACAGCGCCAGTGCCTTCTGGTAAAGATCAGCCGCTGCGGCATATTCTTTGGCCCCCTCATGCTCCGTACCGAACTGGTACAAAAGGTAGGGATCATCGGGCTCAGCTTGCAGGGCCTGTGCTAGGAGGCGGCGGTTGCGTCCCTGCTTTTTCTGGAGCTGCTCCTTCAGGTAGCCATCGTGCAAAACCGTCAGTCCCAACCTGGCGCGGGGCAGTTGGGACGCCGGTTGCTCATGAATCCGCCCTTCATAGCGCACGCCGCGTGGCAACAAGCGCGGCAACCAGGAAGAAACCGGCAAATCCATGCCGCTCGACTGGTCGAGGTTCATCATTCGGACCAAACCCAGCTGAGCTTGGCTGGCCTTAGCGGGCCAATGGAACCCGGACTGGGGGTCTATCCATTCATCGGCATCGAGAAACAGGCTCCAATCGGCGTCTGCCAGTTCAAGCGCCCGGTTGCGGGCTGCCGAAAAGTCGTCAATCCAGTCAAAAAAATGGACCTCTGCGCCGCAGGCACGCGCCAGCTCAGGCGTACCGTCGGTGGAGCCGGTGTCAAGCACCAGCATGCGGCCGACGTAGGGCTGCGCGCTGCGCAGGCAACGCTCAATGCAGCGGCTCTCGTTTTTTGCAATCACCAACAAGGTGGGCGCGGCAACGGCGCGGATGGCTGAAGACTCAATCATGGTCACCGGCACCCGATTGGTCCAGCACGTCCACGCAATCAGGCAAAGGCAGCGTTTTGCAGCTGAGCCACGTCCAGGTCTTGGGGCTTGGCGCCTTCTCGCTGGAGCTCATAAGCCTCAACCAATGCTCGCTCAAAATGCCGGGCATAAGTCTCGGCGTCGTACAGAGGGCCGTGGGCGATGCCATCTTTGACTGTTTGCTTGAGCCGCTGGTGGTAGGCACGATCATGGTAGATCTTCAAGGCCAAGGCTTCGTAGGCTTCCTCGGAATCCACAATCAACTCCTGCAAGCCAACCGTCTGCAAAATGCTACCGGCCACCCGGCTGGCGAAGGTCTGCCCCGAACGGGTGATGATGGGCACACCTGCCCACAAAGCATCCGATGCGGTGGTGTGCGCATTGCAGGGAAAGCTGTCCATGAACAGATCGGCATGCACAAAGCGCTTGAGGTGGTCGGCCTCAACGAGCATGGGGGCAAATACCACCCGCGAAGGGTCCATGCCAGCTGCCTTGATGCAGGCCAGCAGGTTGGCCTCGGCCTGTTCGGTGGTCTTGAGCATCCACAAAACGCTGTCGGGCGCCTGTTTAAGGATGCGCAGCCACAGGTCGAACACTTTGGGGGTGAGCTTGTAGGTGTTGTTGAAGCTGCAGAAGACGAATTTTGAATCGGGCAGTTCAGCTGGCCTGTCGCCACCCTGCCCCGCGCTGGGCCGCTCTGGGTTGTTGGGCTGATAGCAGTCGGGCATGTAGATGATTTTTTCATCAAAGTACTGCCGGTTCTCGGGCGTGACGGTGTAGTGGTCGGCCACCATGTAGTCCATGTAGGGTGCGCCCATGCTGCCCGGAAAGCCCAGGTAGTTGATCTGCACCGGCGCTGCGCGTTCGGCAAAGATGCCGGTGCGGCTGCCCTCGGTAAAGCCTTTGAGGTCAATGGCAATGTCGACCTCGAGTTGGCGCGACAGCAGCGCAACCGCCCCGTCACTCAGACGGCTGACATCATGGTAGTGGTCAAACAGAGCGCGCACCCGGTCGGTGTAGCCGTCTTGCTTGGCGAAGTCCAGCGAAAAGGCGTAAATCTCAAAGCGACTGCGGTCATGGGCGCGCAGCATGCCCTCGATCAGCATCACCGTGGCGTGATGGTAAAAATCCGAAGAGTAGTAGCCAATTCGGATTTTCTCGTGGCGGCTATAGGGCTTGAGGTCACCCAGAACATAGGTGGGGCTGAACTTGCCTTTGATGGTATTTCGCGCCGATGCAACATTGGCTTCGGCGCTGTTTTCGAAAATGACCGACGGAAAGGTTCGCGATGCGGTATGCGTGTTGTCAGACTCCATAGTCCGCAGAACTCTATCGTGCTCTTGCCAGTCGCAAATGAAAGACATCGTGTAAAGGTACGAGCCGGCAATTTCATATCCGTTTGGGTTGATCGCATAGGACTTGCGATAGCAATTGTTTGCCCGGATGAAGTCACGTTTCGCGCCGTAAATATTCCCCATGTTCAGCCATGTCATGGCGTCATCCGGATGGCGCTTGAGAATTTTTTCAAACAGCGGCAGTGCCTCGTCATAGCGCTTCAATGCCAGTAACAGCGAGCCGTAACAGGTGAGCGCGCGACGGTTTTGAGGCTCAAGCGCCAAAGCCTGAAGATACTTGGCCTCACTGGCCACACCTCGCCGCACATGAGCGAGTAACTCGGCATGGTCGATCAGATAGTCAAGCTGCGGCGCATGCATCTGTTCTAGGAGCTCAAATTTCTGCAGCGCGGCCGATGGCATGCCCTGGTAGGTCAAGAGCTTGGCCTGGCAATGCAGGAGCTGTATGGAATCCGGGTTGATGGCCAGCGCCAAGTCCAGGAGTTCTATCGTTTCTTGGTAGCGCCCCATGTCGTGCAAGAGCAAGGCGGTACGTAAGTACGCATCGACCATCTTGGGGTTGTTCGAAATAACGCGCTGCAAGATCTCCAGCGCCTCCGAGCGTGATCCCAACTCCTGATGGCAAAACCCCAAACTGTAGGCAATGTCTTCGGTCCAACCCCTCAAAGCCTCGCAGTGCTTCAAGTAGGGCAAGGCGTCCTGGTACTTTCTACCGTGCATCAGCAAAGTGGCAATGTCCTCGGCCACCTGCGCGTTACTCAGGTCCAGCTCAAGGCGTTTTTGCAGGCAGACAATGGCCTCGTCGATCTGCCCCAGCTTAAGGTGGGCCTGCCCGCACAGCACCAAGGCATCATGGTGGCCTGGGGCCGAGCGTAAAACTGTCTCGCAAGCTTGTAGGCACTGCCTGAACTGACGCTGCGCCAAAGCTTTGCGGGCGCGTTGCAGATGGCCCGCGGCGGCCGGGCTCACACGAGCGGCGGGGGCGCCCAATTTAAGCCCCAGCTCGGGCAGACTTGGCTGCCAAAATGGAATTGAGGGTTTGCGACTCAGACTCCAGCATCACATCGCCGGGGTACATCTTGAGTGCATTGCCGGCCAATCGGGCGGCGCGCCCCATCTCCCCTAGACAACGCAGCACCCTCACCCAATGGCTGAGGGTTTCGGCGGTTACGCCACTGCCCTGCAGGCGCACCAGACGCTCCAGATAAAAAGAGGCTTTGGTCCAATCCTGCCTGGCCTCTGAAATCAAAGCCAGTAACGAGACCAGTTCTTGCGAGTCAGGGTGCTGGCGCACAGCGCCTTCCACCAAGGCGAAGGCCTGAGAGAGTTGATTGCGGGCCACCAAATCGACTGCCGTCTGCCGCACATGCTGGGGGGAGACAGGCATCTGCTCCGGCGGCGAACTGAAACCGGCGTCAAGAGCGGCAGGTGAAACGGCAAGAGCTTGCAGCATAAGGAACTCCTAATGAAGTTCCAGCGGCAACAGCTTGCCACTGGAACGAGGCAAGCAAATAAAGCAAGTAACGGGCCCGGCATAAACAGCCGGCAGCGGGAAGATCAGCTCAAGAGTTGCAAGACCATGACGCCCTGCTGGTTGGCCTGGGAAAGCATGGCCGTGCCCGCAGCCTGCATGATCTGGGCACGCGCCAAGTCAGCCGTGGCTTTGGCATAGTCAGCGTCCAGCAACTGACTCTTTGATGAACTCAGGTTCATCGAGACATTCGCGGAACTGTCGGCGGCGTGGGAGAGCCGGTTCATGGCCGCGCCCCAGGTCGCTCTGTTGGAGTTGATGGTGGTCAGATCAGCCTCGGTGTTGTCCAGTGCCGTCAGCGCATTTGTTCGCGTGGTCAAGCCGGTGGCACTGAGTACCGTCAAACTACTTAGGCTCGCGAAATTGACGGCGATGCCATCCGTGGTCACCCCTGCGGCGCCCACCTTGTAATTGGCTGTGGCGGTGCTCCCATCGAGCAAGCCCTGGCCGTTCCACTTGGTGTTTTGAATGATGGAAGACATGGCGTTTTTCAGTTCGCCAAACTCCGTATTCAGGGCGCTGCGGTCCGTGGTTCCATAGGTATCGCTCGCGGCCTGAATGGCCAATTCGCGCATGCGCCCCAGCATATCGGCCATGACTTGCGTCGCCCCATCGGCGGTTTGCACCATCGCAATACCGTCGTTCGCATTGCGAACCGCCTGATTCAAGCTGAGGATTTTGGCCGACATCTGGCTGCCAATGGCCGAACTGGCTGCATCGTCAGCGGCCGAATTAACCCGCAACCCGGTGGAGAGCTGCGCCATAGACTTAGACAAGCCTATGTTATTGGTGGTCAACGCATGTTGTGCCTTCAGCGCATCGATATTCGTATTGAAACTGGGCATGAGCAGGCTCCTGGCAAAACGGTGCGCAGCTTGAGTAAGCTTTTGCCGAGTCTAGGGTCCAAAAGAATCGGCATCGACCACATAAGCTGCATCTGAGAGAGGGTCAAACGGGTTGATCCGGACGAGCCGGATCAACCTGCTTCAGTCAGCCGCCCATCACCGCAGGAGCGAGAGCACTGCCTGTGGCTGCTGGTTGGCCTGAGCCAGCATCGCAGTGGCCGCCTGCTGAATGATCTGCGTGCGTGCCAGCTCCGTGGTAGCCGCTGCGTAGTCGGTATCCTGGATGCGGCTGCGCGAAGCAGCGGTATTCATCGAGATGTTCGCCAGGTTATCCACCGAGGATTCCATACGGTTGATCTTGGCACCCAGGGTGGCACGGAAGGTGTCTACGGTCTGAATAGCGGCATCGACGCTGCTGATGGCGGAAGTCGCACCACCGTAGCTGATCATGCTGAGCGACTGCACACCGAGCGCAGTGGCCGACATAGCAGAGAAAGTGACGCTCACCGAAGAGGTGGAGGTCGATCCAGAGCCAACCTGGTAGGTATAAGTGGAAGCGTCGGCGCCGAGAATCTTCCGGCCGTTCCACTCAGAATTGGTAGCGACGCGATCAATCTCTTCTTTGAGCTGGGTGATCTCTGTTCCGATGGCGTTGCGGTCCTGGGTGGCATAGGTATCGTTGGCCGCCTGGACAGACAGTTCGCGCATACGCTGCAGCATATTGCTGATTTCCTTGGTCGCGCCCTCTGCGGTCTGGATCATAGAAATCGCGTCGTTGGCATTGCGCACGCCTTGGTCCAGGCCGCGAATCTGTGCTTCCATCTTGCTGGCAATCGCCAAGCCGGCAGCGTCGTCAGCAGCGCCGTTGATGCGCTTGCCGGTCGACAGCTGTTCCATCGCCTTGCTCAGGCTGCGGTTGTTCACCGACAAGGCGTTTTGCGCCATGATGGACTTCACGTTGGTATTAATCACTGACATGGTCTTACTCCTTCAAGAGATGTTTCACAAGGGTTGGCAGGGACCGAAAGGGAGTAGGACCTGCCTGTTGTCACAGAAAAACTTTTTGAATTCCTGTTGAGATATGAATCGGTGCATCTGGAAAGAACTTGAGGCCTGGGCCATTAAATTCTTTTAGATTCACGAGGTCTTGTCATGGACCAGGCCTTTGAGCTGCTCCATGTTGTGGGCCACACGCAGTACCGCCTCGCTGGGGATCTGCCGAATCACCTCACCAGTCTCTGCCTTACGCACGGTGATCACCATCCGGTCGGTCACCTCGTCCATGGCGAAGTTCAGCTTGCGACCATCCTTAATGGCCTGCTGATTCATGCGTTCGATAGCCTGCTTCAATTCGCTTCGCTGGGCCTCGGCCTCGGCGCGGCGCTCGGCCTGCGAGGGGACTTCCTGTTTGGGGGCGGCTTTTGCAGCCGCGGCGGCGGGCGCAGCGGCGGGAGCAGCCTCCTTAGCCTTTTCAACGGGCCGCGCAGGCGCCAAAGCCTCCGGCGCCGGGCGCGGCGGGGGCTGGGTCACTCGGCTGATTTCATTACTCATGGCAAGTCCTTTCCAGGAAAGTGCTGCTGGTGCCTGGCCTAAACCCTGAAAAAGGGGTCGGCTCAGCCCAAACACCGCGCTGTGTCACTCGATTCGGCGCGGCGGCGGCAAACTTTAGCCGCTGGCTGAAAAATATTTTGCGGTGATCAAGTTTGTGGGAGTGCCGCCCCCGGCACGATGGGCCTTTGAAGGGGCGGCGGTGGCTGATCCACCGCCGCATCGCCGCGAGGGCGCGGCTCCCACACCTTTTTATTCAGCTTGCCAAATGCAAGGGTTTACCCTTGGCTGGGGCCCTGGCACTCATGGCGGACCTATAGAGCCAAGCGCAGAGTTGCCTGACTCAGTTGGTGTACATCGCCATCAGCCCCTTGAAGCTGTTGGTCAGGCCGGTGCGGGTGCTGGTGCTTTCACCGACGATGCTTTCCATCACGGTAAATTGTTCGGTGTAGCGCTCGAGCAAGTTGCTCATGCGCTCTTCGAGCTGGGTCAAATCTTTTTTGTATTGCTCGATTTTCTTGGTGGCGCTTTTGGTCTGGGCATCAATAATGCCCGTCGAGCGCAGCATCTTGTCGATGTTCTTGACCGCGTCGCCGGCCAGGCCGCCGGGGGCCGGGCTGTAAAGGCTCTGGTCGTTCTTGTTGGCGGTGAGCATAGTCACCACCTGATCGAAATTTGTGCTCAAGGCGCTGTCGAGCTTGGTCTCGTCCAGCGTTAACTTGCCGGTGCGGTCGAAGCTCAGGCCTATGTGCCGCGCGGCATAGACATCAGGGTTGAGCGGACTTTGGGTGCTGTCGTCGCCCGGGTAGGCCTTGCCGTCTTTGGTGAACATGGCGCGAATTTGGCTGCGCACCATGGTGATGATGCTGTCACCAGCCAGCGCGCCGCCAAACTCTTCTACCTTGCTGTCCTTGTCGGCCAAGACCTTCAAGCTCTCATCGAACTGGTTATAGGCATCGACCACAGCCTTGATGTTGTCCTTGATGGTGCTGGTCTGACGGTTCAGGTCGAGACGTGCCGGCGTGCCGCTGGTGGTGGGGGCAAACAGATCCAGAGTCACGCCATCGATGACATCGGTCACCTGATTTTTAGCACTGGTCACCGCAAGGCCATTGACGGTGAGCTCGGCATCCTGAGCCGACTCCAGGGCCGACCCGCGCATGAGCATTCCTGTCGGTAGGTTGGACAAGGCAAAAGCGTTGGCTGCACCGGTCTGGCCAGAAAAAGTGATGCTGAAGCCGCTCCCGGTATTGACCATCTGGGCGCTGACGCCGGTGGTGCTGCTGGCCGCATTGACCGCCCGCAGCAGTCCAGCCGGCGTGGCCGTGCTGACCGTGATTTTCTGAGTGCTGCCCAACGTGGGCTGCGCTGGGGCCGGCACACTGGCGCCGTCACCGGCCGTGCTGACGCTCACCGCCGTGGTGCTAGCTGGCGTGCTGGTCAAACTAAGGTGAGCGCCCGAGGCGGCGTCAACGCTCCAGTCCGCCAAGTTACCCGACAAGGCGTAGGCATTGCCACTGGTGGTTGCTGGCGTACTGAAGGCGGTTGCCACCTCGTCGGCAGTCATGCTGCCCGAAGCGGTCAGGGTCAGGCCAGCCACCGTCACCGACTGGCCCGCGCTTAAGGCGGAAAAGGTCACGGTCTGCTGCCCGCCCACCGGCCCGCCCGCTTTATTGACCCACAAATCAAAGGCGTTGCCGCTGTTCAGGCTGACGCCGGTTCCCGTGAAATTGGTGGTCGCCAGACGGGTGGCCTTGGCGATCCGACTGACCTCCACGCTGTAGTTGCCCGACTGCGCGCTCGAATTGGCCGTGGCACCAAAAGCCGCAGGCTGGCTGTTGCTGGGCGTGATCGAGGTGAATTCCTTGGCGTCATTGAGGCTGGACATGACGGTCTGCAACTGGACCAGCAAGGACTTGATGGCCCCATGCCCAGTAATGCGGGACTCTTCTTTTTGGATCTTTCCGTCAAGAATCTCCTGGCGCGGAGCGCGCTCGGCCTCGACCAGGTTTTTAGCCAGGGCCTTGATGTCGATGCCGGAGCCGGCACCGAGGCTATTGACGATATTGACGTTACTGGTAGCCATGACCAACCTTTAAGGCACCCTGAACCATCTGATCATCGGCGCGAGACTAAAAAACTTGAGGAACCACATCTCAAGGCTTATCGCAGGTACTGGAACAAGGACATCTGCGAGATCTTGGAAAAGCTGCTTTGCGCGGCCTCCAGGGACATCATTTGCTTGTTCATGTCGGCAATGGCCTTGGCGTAGTCCAGATCCTGTACGCTTGAGAGGGTTTGCCTGAGAGTGATCAGGGTGTCTTCCGTGCTGAAGCCTTGGTGGTCCAAGATGGCCATGTCGGTACCAATATTGGCCTGGGCCAGAGTCAGGCCTTCTATCATCTGGTCAATCTCACCATTAGCCCGCTGCATTTTTGGGTTGTCTGAGGTCTTGATCGCCTCGATGATGCCGTCAAAGGCTTCAAAAAACCCCACCCCCTGGCTCTGACCAGAGGTGTCGGTGCGCAGCACGCGCACAAAGACCTCAGAGCCTGGACGGTTGATGGGCAGCGAACGCTGGTCGCCAATCATCACCTCCATCCGGGTTTGGTCGCCTTGATAAATCGGTGAAGCCAAGGGGTCGTCGGCCGGTGGATCGAATGGCGGCTGCCCTACCCGGCTGCCCGCAAACAGGTAGTTGCCGTTGGTGTCCTGGCTATTGGCCAAACTCAACATTTGTTGGCGTATGCCCTTGAGCTCGGTGGCAATGGCCATGCGATCGGGCGCGCTGGTGGTGTCGCTGCTGGCCTGCACCACCAGCTCTTTAGCCCGGTACATCAGCGTGGTCGAGTTGGCCACGGCGCCCTCTTCGGTTTCAAAGCGGGACTTGAGCAGGTTCATATTGCCCAGGTAATTGTCATAGCGGGCCTGCAGCGAATTGAGCCTGGTAATGGTGGCCACCTGGTTGGGCGCGTCACTGGGCTTGACCACCTGTTTGCCGGTGGCGAGCTGGTCTTGCGACTTGACCAATTGCTCCTGGACCGAACTCATGCGGTCGGAGGCCCGGTTAAACAGAAGGGAGGTGGAAATTTTCATGAAGGTCTCTCCGATCAGGCGATCTGCAGCACCGCATCAAACAACTGCGACGCCGTCTGCATCACCTTGGCCGAGGCCTGGTAGGCTTGCTGAAAGCGAATCAGATTGGCAGCCTCTTCGTCCAGGTTGACGCCCGAGACCTTGTCGCGTGCCTCAGCGGCCTGGTCGCGCACCACCGTCAGCGCCTCCTGCGCAATGACAGCCTGGCGCGAGATATTGCCCATCTCATTGACGTGATCGATGTAGGCCGCGCCTATGGTCTTGCTGCCGCCCACCATCTTGAAGCTTTCCAGGCCGGCCAGGGCGCGCATGTTGTCGTTGTTGCCGGCGCCGTCCTGGTTGCCGTCGAGCACAAAGCGGTCGCCGATCTTGGGCACATTGCTCAGGCTAATGGCCAGGCCTCTAAACACAATGCCGCCGCCGGGCTGCTCGGCGCTGAGCAAATTGGGGTTGAGCTCGCGCTCGGCCATCACGGTATCGGTGGTCTTGTCGGTGATGCGGTAACGCAGCATGCCGGCCGAGCCGCCGGCGATGATCTCAACTTCCATGGGCTGCGTACGCAGCGAGGGCGCCAGCGCCGCAGGCTGGCCAGCAAAAGCGGCCGAGACCTTGGCCCGGCTGCCTGCGGTGTCGCTGGCAAACACCACCACATCGTCGGCCACCGTACCGCGCAAATAGGCCGCGGTGCGTATGCCGAGCTTGGCCAGGTCGCTCGGTGTTCCGGAGCCAAAGCCAAATTCGAGGGAGGTAGCGCCTTGGGCGTTGACCAGCGCACGGGTGATTTCAATCTGGCCGCCGTAGCTCTTGGCCTCGATGCCCAGCGCGTTGTTGCCCGACGAGGGGCCGATGGCAATAGGCTGGCCCTCTTGGCCGGTGATATTGCTCAGCACCAGCTCTCCCTCGGGCGAGACCTGGGCCAGCACCTGGGTTTGCGAGCTGACCGCGTTGATCTGCTCCATCCAGGCTTCGGCCGTGGCCGGCACCACCGAAGGCCTGAGCACCGGCACGGTATTGATCTGCAGGGAATTGGCGTTCTTCAGGTTAAGGCCAGGCACCCGGATTTCGGTAAAGGCGCGGGCTGAAATACCTTGCGCGGGCACCAGGCCAGCGGCCCAGTCGTTGATCCACTGGGCCACCTCGTCGGCTTGGACGCTGGCGCCAGCCGGGGTCAAGGCGGGCAAGGACAGACCGTTCAGGCTCAGAGTCCCGGCCGCCAAACCATTGAAGTCGCTGGCGATGCGGCTGCCCACCAAAGTCGCCGGCGCCGGCTCGGGCGCGATGGTGATGCCCAGCTTGGCCAGGTCGCTGGGCTTGCCAGAACCGTAGCCGATATCCACAGCGGTGCCGCCCGCAGGGTTGCCCACCGCGCGCACGATTTCCACCTGACCGCCATAGGTCTTGGACTCCAGGCTCAGGGCGTTGTCGCTACCGGCCGGGCCCAGGGTGATCGCCCGCCCCTCATAGCCACTCAGGTTGCCCAGCAACAGTTCGCCGCTGGCCGAAGCCTGGGCCACCACCTTGGTTTGGGCGCTGAGGGCGTTGATTTTTTGCATCCAGGCGCTGGCAGTAGCCAGTCCCAGGGCAGGCCTGTCGATGTTGATGCCGTTGATCTGCAGCGTGTTGCTGTTTTTCAGGTTGGCAGCAGGCACAGTGATGTCGTTATAGGCCCGTGCCGAGATACCCTGAGAAGGCGTCTGCGCGCTGGCCCAGTCATTGATCCAGGCGGCCACGTCGGTGGCCTGCACCGTCGCCCCAGCAGGAACCAGGGCGGGCAAGGTCTGTCCATTGATTTTCAGGGCGCCAGCCGGCAGACCGGTCAAGCCGCTGGCCACCCGGTCGGCACTGGAATCACCGGTCACCGCATTGCCCAGGGCGTCAAAGCGCTGCAAGCTGCGCTGCTCGGCCCTGGCACCGTAGAACACTTGCATGTCCTTATAGCCACTGGCACCAGAGGCGCCCAGGTACTGATCGCTGTAAGTCGCGCCAGCGACCATGGACGGCTGGCCCATGAGCATGGATTTTTGGCTCTGCGACAGCGGCGCGCCCAGCAAATGCCGACCGTCGCGGGTGATCAGCTGCAACTGCTGGTCCCCACTGGCCTCATTGAGGTAGATGGTCACGTCCTTCATGCCCGCTTGCACGGTGGTCACCGCGGCCAGCGGAGCGGCACTGCCCAGCTCCACCGTCCTGGCCGCTGAAGGGTGAGGATTGTTGAGCAACACATCGCTGAGCGGAGGCGGTACAGCCAGCGCTGGCTCCTTGAAGCTCACGGTGGCATCGGCCAGGCCGGTGTTGAGAGAATTTTCAATCACCCGAAACTGCGCCGCCGCAGCAATGCGCATCGGATCGTCAATGGCCACACTCACCGCACCGGCCGGGTTTTGCGCGGCCGGGTCAATCCTGAACAGATCACCGGCAGCCTGGCCATAGGCGTCGATACCGCTGCGGTGCTGGCGGTTGACCTCGTCGACGAAGGTACGGGCGATGAAATTGACCGCACCGCGGGTCGCTTCAAGCACCTGATCACGAAAGGTCAGCAGGCCTGCGAGCTTGCCGCTGGTCACACTGGACAAGAGCGCCGGCTTGGCGCCATAGGGGTCGAGCATCAGACCGATGCGCTCGGGCGCGGCCACATTGGAGGTGTAGTCGACGCGAATCGAATTGACGCCAGAAACAATCAGGTCCTTGTCGGCGGTCCCCCCCAGGGCGACATTGACCGCGCCGCTGACTGAAAACGACGTCCGTATGCCCACCAGCTCAGACAGCTGACGCAGCAGCCGGTCGCGCTGGTCGAGCAGCTCCGAGGGCTGCTTGGACGCCAGACCGACTTTGGCCAGCTGCCCGTTGACCGCAGCCAGCTGGCTTGAAATCGTGTTGATCTCGCCCAGGCCGGCGATCACCGCCTCGCGGGTTTCCGTATCGACCATGTCGAGCTGGCTGGAGATCTGCCCAAAACGGGCGGTCACCGCCTCAGCCCCCCGGTAGAGCTCACCGCGCAAGACGGTGGAGGCCGGGTCTGTGGTCAAGGCCCGGGCCGAGGCAAAAAACTGGTCGAGCGAACTGGTCAGGCCAGCACTGTCGCTGCCCATGATGTCAATCACCCGGTTGGCGTAGTCGACCATCGGCTGCTGACTGGCCAGCTCGCTGGTGCTGGTGCGCAGATTGCCTTCGGCAAACGCGTCGTACTGACGCTTGACGCGGTCAAATACCACGCCGCTGCCGATATAGGCGGTACCGAGCTGACGGGGCGTGCCGGCATTGATCTCCACCGACTGCCGGGTATAGCCGTCGGTGGAAACATTGGCAATGTTGTTGCTGACCGTCCCCAGCGCGAGCTGGTAGGCGGTCACCGCATTGCCGGCAATGCCCAGAAGATCGCTCACCGGCTCACTCCCAGACCCAGCTTGGCCGGATTAATGGCCATCGGCCCGCCCGGGCGCTTGAGCGGGTCAAAGACCTGCGGCGCGCCCTGCAAGGACATGGGCAGCACCGGCGCATCCAGGCGGCGTACGCTGGCTTTGTC
Source organism: Comamonadaceae bacterium (assembly GCA_027486755.1). Taxonomy (GTDB): domain Bacteria; phylum Pseudomonadota; class Gammaproteobacteria; order Burkholderiales; family Burkholderiaceae_C; genus Polaromonas. The sequence continues at coordinate 129,466 of JAIXOM010000041.1, forward strand.
CGAGGTGCCCGCTTCACGCGCCTGCAGGGCCTCGGCGGTGCTGAGGCTGCCCATCTGCCGCTCCTGGGACTGCACCAGCATGTCGGCCAGGCCCATGGAATTGCGTTTGGCCATGGCCACCGACACCTCGCGGTCGAACATGCCCTCAAAGGTTTCGGTGTGCTTGCTGTCCACCAAATCGCTCTTTTCGATGGATTCGCGCATGGACTTCATCATCATCTGCAGAAACATCGCCTCGAACTGCTGAGCGGTCTCGCGCAGGGCGGCCTTGCCGTCGCGCGCAGCCTGCCCCTTGAGCTCGCCCAGGCCCTGGAAGTCCAGGTAAGAGCGGGCGTTGGCGTTGTTGACCGGTTCCATGATGAAGACGCTCCAGTATGAATTCGTCAGATCACGAGCAGCTCGGCGCGCAAGCTGCCCGAGGTCTTGAGGGCTTCGAGGATGGCGATCAGGGCCGAAGGCGATGCGCCCACCTGGTTGACCGCATCCACAATTTGCCGCAGGTCTACCCCGGGCTGGAACAGGAACATCGGCTTGTTGGGCTCATTGACCGCCACCTCGGCGTTCTGCACGCCGGCGGTCTGGCCCCCGGCCAGCGGGTTGGGCTGAGAAATCTCATTGGTGGCCGAAATCGCCACCGAAATCGTGCCGTGCGACACCGCGGCGGCCGAGACCCGCACATTGCGGCTGATCACCACCGTGCCGGTGCGCGAATTGACCACCACCCGCGCCGGCGGCTCGCCCGGCTGCACGTCGATGTTTTCGACCATGCTCATGAAGGCCACACGCTGGCTCAGATCGGCCGGTGCGCGCACGGCCACAGACACGCTGTCTAAGGCCTGCGCCACACCCGCGCCAAAGCGCGAATTGATCGCACTGACGATGGCCGACATGGTGGTGAAGTCGCCGTCACGGATATTGAGGATCAGCTGCTCGGCCGTGGCAAAGGGACTGTCGACCATGCGCTCGACGGTGGCGCCACCGGGCACCCGGGCCGAGGTGGGCACGCCAATGGCGACCTTGGTGCCTGCGGCGGCGGCATCGATGCCAGTGGCCGTCAGCGCGCCCTGGGCCAGGGCGTACACCTCGCCGTCGACGCCGCGCAAGCTGGTCAGCAGCAAGCTGCCACCGCGCAAGGCGGTGGCCTTGCCGATGGCCGAGACATTGATGTCGATCTTCTGGCCCGGCTTGGCAAAGCCCGGCAGTTCGGCGGTGATCATCACCGCCGCCACGTTCTTGATGTCCATCTTGCCGCCGGAGCTGGCCGTCTCGAAGTCAGCCAGCGCGCCCTCCAGGGCCACCCCCATGCGGCCGAGCATGGCCTTCATGCTCTGGGCGGTGAAGGAGACATCGGCGCCGTCGCCGGTGCCCTGCAAGCCCACCACCAGGCCGTAACCAATGAGCTGATTGGTGCGCTTGGCCGCCACCGTGGTCAGATCCTTGATGCGGTCGGCGCGTGCAGTGGTCGGCAGCAAGGCCATGGCCAAGCCGGCGACGGCCAGGACGGTGGAGATCCAGCGTTTCATGTCAGTGTCCTTAGAAGGGCCAGAGCTTGAGCAAGGCGCTGGTCGCCCAGCCCGGCTTGGAGGCCGCAGCCAGATCGCCGGTACCACGGTAGGTGATTTGGGCGTTGGCCAGGCGGCGCGACTGCACCGTGTTGTTGGGCGCCACATCGTCGGGGCGTACCACGCCCGCAACCTGGATGACTTCGGCGCCTTCGGTCAGGGCCAGTTGCTTTTCGCCGCGCAGCACCAGGTTGCCGTTGGCCAGCACCTCCACCACCATCACCGCCAACGAGCCCTCCAGGCTGGCTTGTTGGTCGGCCGTGCCTTTGCCGGAGGAGGCGATGTTGGCGTTTCGAACATCGATGCCACCCACGCCTAGGTTCCTGAGCCTGCTGGTCAGGCCCAAGGGCACCACGTCGTTGCTGCCCTTGCGGTTGACCTCGGTATTGGCGGTGCGGGCGGCCTGGGTGGACTCGTTGAGCAAGACGGTGATCACGTCGCCCACCTGGTATTTGCGGCCGCGGCCAAAAAAGTTGTCGCTGATGCGGCTGTTGTAGATCGCCCCTGTGACGGCCACAGGCCTGTCCTGCGCCACCGGAATGACCGGGGCAAAGTCGGGGCTGTGGGTCAGCGGCTGCGGCGGCAACACGGTGCAGCCACCGAGCAGGGCCAAGGTCGACAAAGCAAAGAGTATTTTCATGACAAGGCCTTGGGATCAGAGGTTGTTGTTGATGTACTTGAGCATGCCGTCAACCGCCGAGATGGCCTTGGAGTTGATTTCATAGGCCCGCTGCGTCTCGATCATGCTGACCATTTCTTCGACCACGTTCACGTTCGATGCTTCCATCGAACCCTGCAAAATCGAGCCGGCGCCGCCCTGCCCGGGCACCAGCACCTGGGGCGCGCCTGAGGCGGGGGTTTGGCGCAGCAGGTTCTGACCCAGAGACTGCAAGCCACTCGGATTGACGAAGCGAGCGATCTGAATCTGCCCGAGCACCTGGTTGCCACCGCCGTTGAGCTCCACCGAGACCGTGCCGTCGCGGCCCACCGTCAGGGCCGAGGCGTTTTGGGGCACGGTGATGGCCGGCTGCAGCAGTGCGCCGCTGGAGGTCACCAGCTGGCCGGTGTTGGACAGCTTGAAACCACCGTCGCGGGTATAGGCCAGGGTGCCGTCGGCCTGGGCAATCTGGAAGAAGCCGCCGCCTGCAATGGCCATATCCAGCGGATTCTGGGTGGTCACCATATTGCCCTGGGAATGGATCTTCTCGGTGGCCACCACCCGCACGCCGGTACCGAGCATCAAGCCGGTGGGGGCCTGAGAGTTGGCGTCGGTCTGGCCGCCGGCCTGCCGTACGTTTTGATAGAGCATGTCCTCGAACACCGCGCGGTCGCGCTTGAAGCCGGTCGTATTGACGTTGGCCAGGTTGTTCGAGATGACGTTCATCCGGGTCTGCTGGGCATCCAGGCCCGTCTTGGCCACCCACATCGATGCATCCATGTTCAGCTCCTTCCTATGTGTTCAAAATTCATCGCTATCAGGTGCCGAGCTTGAGCATCGATGCCCCTTGCTCGTCGCCTGTTTTGCTTTCCTTGATGATGCGCACCTGCTGCTCGAAGCTGCGGGACTGGTCCATCAGCTTGATCATCAATTCCATGGCATTGACATTGCTGCCTTCGAGGGCCTTGGAGGTCAGCGAAGGACGCTGCGTGCCATTGGTGATGTCAGCACCCTCGCTGCCGATCACCTGAAACAGGCCGTCTGCTCGGCGCTCGAGCTGGACCTGGCTGGCGTCGCGCATCATGATGCGGCCCACCTGCACGCCGGGGTCGGCCATCTGCGCTTCGCTGACCGCAAAGATGGTGCCGTCCGGATTCACATAGACCTTGCTGCCCGAGGGCACGGTGACGGGCTGGCCATCCTCGCCGCGCACCACATAGCCCGAACCATTTTGTAAAACGCCCGTGCTGGTGACTTGTAAATCGCCGCGCCGGGTGAAGGCCAGCTTGCCATCGCGGGTGCTGACCCCCAACACGGTTTGGTCGTTCAGGGACACGTCCAGATCTCGCCCGGTGACCATCACCGTGCCCGGACGCATCTTGACGATGTCCGAGCTGACGGCCTGCGGCTGCAGACGCGTTTCCAGCCCAGGGCCTTCGACCTTGATGGCGCGCATGGCCACGTCGTAGCTGCGCTTGAAGCCGGGCGTGGAGACGTTGGCCAGCTCGTTGGCGGTCACTTGGCGCGAGAGCCGCTGCTCGTTGATCGCAGCGACCGCGTTGAAGGCTAGACGGTCCATGTCTCAAGTTCCTGTGGGTGGTGCCGATATACCGATTAAGGTAAGGTCAGCCGCGGATATTGATGATGGCCTGAGTCATCGTCGTCGAGGTTTCGATGGCCTTGGCGTTGGCCTGGAAGTTACGCTGGGCGGTGATCAGATCCACCAACTCCTGCGTCAGGTCCACGTTCGAGCGCTCGGTAGCGCCGGCGCGAATCGTGCCGAAGCCTGCGGTACCGGCGGTGCCCAGAATCGGCTTGCCCGATGCCGCAGAGGCCAGGAAGCTGGAGTCACCGGCCTGCCTCAGACCGGCCGGGCTGGAGAAGTTGACCAGCAGGATCTTGGCCAGCGACTTTTGTGTGCCGTTGGAATACGAGGCGCTGACCAGGCCGTCGTTGGCAATCGTCACGCCCACCAGGTCGCCCTCGGGGGCGCCGTCTTGAGACTGCGACAGCACGGCAAACGGTGAAGAGAACTGCGTCGAGGCCGAGTAGTCGATATTGATCGTCAAAGCGCCCTTACCGCCTGCCAGATACACCGTCTCCAACTGCGTACCGCCCATAGGGGAAACCAGCTTGCCGCCGGTATCAAAGGTCAGCTCGCCCTTGTCCAGGAAAATCGGCGACCAGGCTGGCAGACCGGTAAAGCCGTCACCGTTGGTGGTCTCCTTGCCGTCGCTGTCGATGTACTTGGGCACCATCTGGCTGCCCACCAGATCGGCGTGCTGCGTGGGCTTGATCCAAGTCGATGTCCTGCCGCGGCCGGCCTCGACCTGCTCCAGACCCCAGGTGGGCTGGCCGGAAATCTTGATGAAGGACTCCGAGGATGTGGTGCCGGAGGTGAAGACGAAGCGATTACGCGCATAGTCGTAGCCCACCTCAACCCCGTTGACCGTCTCGGGGATCAGATTGATGTTCTCAGCATTGTTGGCCATCGAGTTGATGCCCTTTTGCAGCGCAGCTGCAAAAGACTCCACCGAATAGTCGTTGCCGGTAGGAATGACCACCGTTCCCTTGACGCCGTCGACAGTGACCACGAACTTGTTGTTGGTGTTGTCGACCGCAAAGTTGTTGGTCACATTGATGGTGGGCGTGCCGCCGTAGGCCATCGCGGGGGTCGACTCGATACCGCGCAAGGCGGTGGCCGAGGTACTGACCTCAGAATCCTTGAAGCCAAACAATTTCTCGCCCAGCGAGGCGGCATTGGCACCGGTGGTACTGTCCAGCGTCATCTTGATGCTGGCATCGTCGCCGGTCGTGCCAGACTTCACAGCGAAAGTCTTGTTGCTCGCGTCATAAGTCATGCGGATGCCAAAGCGCTGCTCGTTGGGCGGACGGATCATGGCGCCATTGGGGATGACCTGCAGGGTGTTGGAGCCGTCATCAGCCATCTCGACCGGGGTGGTGCCCAGGCCGAACACCTCGTTGCGACCGGTGCTGCCCTGAGCGATGCTCACGGTAGCCGTGCCGTCGGAAAACTTGAAGGTGCGTGCGTTGTGGTCGCGGGTGACCACCAGGGTGTTGGTGCCAGTGGACACACCGCCTTTGAGGTCCAGGTTGCGGTCCATCGCGTTTTGCATGGCGACCCGCACCTGCCGGGTGGTCAATTGGGTCCAGTCTATGGTCGCATCGGTCAGGCCAAAGTCTGCAGCGGTCAGCGTGATGCCGATGGCCTTGGGGGCGCCTGCGGTATCCACGACACGACTGGTGCGCAGCGTCAGCTCGCGGTTGGCTGGCGCGCTGAGGTTGAAGTAAGACTCGTCACCAAAGGAGCGATTGAGGTAGTTGGTGACTTCCTTGGCGATCTGGTTACCGGTCATCTTCATATCGATGTCGGCCAGATAACTCAGGTCGACTTTCACCGGGTTGTCCGATCCATCAATATCGACGGTAAATGCCTGAGCCAACATGGCTCTGTTCGCGGCCGAGGCAGTGGCCCAGTCCTTGAAGTTGATGCCGTTGGTCAGGTCAAACTGCTGGGTATCAATCGGCTCGGTGCTGGAGACGGTGGCCGGCTGGGAGGGGCGCACATCGGTGAGTTCGTCCAGGGAAATCAGCTGCGTCTTGGCGGTGGTGATCTCGTCTTTGACCTCGTTGAAGGGCTTGATCTGGCCGTACTGGTTGACGAACAGCTTCTCGCCGCCCACATCAGTCGCTTGCACCAGCGAGGCATTGACCTGGTCATCGCCCACAAACACAAAGGTCTGCCACTTGTTGAAGGGGCTGTTCTGGTTGGCATTGGCAGTCTTGACGTAGTACACCGTGGCCAGGTAACCGTTACCACCGTTGTCATAGACGGTCATGGCCGTGCTCTTGTTGTAGGTGGCAGGGTTGGCACGGTTGAAAGGATCGGTCACCACCTGCGCGTCGGCTGGAAAGTTCAGGCCCAGCTGAACCACCGAGGTCTGCTTGGCTTCGCCCGAGGTCTTCTGGGGAATGGTCAGCACCACCCGTTCGTTCACATTGGCGCTGCCGGTGGAGTCCACCGTCGCCGCCATCAAGCGCTGACCGGCCGAATTGACCACGTTGAACTGCTCGTTGAGCATGAAGGAGCCGTTGCGGGTGTAGATGTCCTGCAGACCATCGGCCGACTTGAGTGGAAAGAAGCCGTCACCGGTGATCGCCAGGTCCAGCGCGTTCGACGAGAAGGACACATTGCCCTGGCTAAATTCCTGGCTGACCTGCTTGAGCGCCACACCCTGACCGACGGTAGACGATGCTTTTTGCAGCGGCGAGGTGGCAAAAATATCGCCGAAGTCAGCACGCGAGCGCTTGAAACCGGTGGTGCCCACGTTGGCGATGTTGTTGCTGGTCACCGCCAGCTGGGCGGTGGCCGAATTCAGACCCGTGAGCGAGGTGTAAAAGGACATGTGCTACTCCTGAAGACCGGATAAATAAATTGAAAGTTGGGCCGATCAGCCGCCGATGCGTTTGACGTCGGCCAGCTTGAGGGTCTGGCCGCCCTGAACCTGAACCAGCATCTCGCCGGAGGCGTCTTGGCTGATGCTGCGGATGGTCGACAGCGTGCTGACCGTGGGCGAAAGGTTCTTACCCTGAGCCACCGCGGTGACACGGAAACGGTAGGCGCCGTCGGGCTGGCTCTGGCCGTTGATGTCCTGGCCTTCCCAGCTAAATTGCAGACTACCGGCTTGCTGGGGACCCAAAATTTGTTGGTACACCGGCTGGCCGGAGCCATTGAGCACGTCAATTTGCAAGCCTTGAGCGCCATTGGGCAGATCGATGCTGGCCTGCACCGGTTGGCCCGCCTTGAGCTCAAACGCGTTGCCCGGAACCACCACGCTCTTGCCGATCAGGGCAGCGCCCGACATCATGCGGTCGCCCTGCAGCGAGGCTGTCAGCGCAGTCAGCTGGGTGGCCATATTGGTGGTCGCCTCCAGCTGCGAGAACTGCGCCAGCTGAGCCACAAAGGCCTCGTTCTTGGTCGGATCCAGCGGGTTCTGGTTTTGCAGCTGCGTGGTGAACAGCTTGAGAAAGTCCTGCTGGTTGGCCGTCGTGTTGTTGACCTTGGGCTTGGCCAACTCCTGCTCGTAGCTCTTGATGCCCGCAGGCATCTTGCTCGCGGCAGCCGACTTCGGGTTGATCGACGCAGCGTTGGTGTAAAGGGCGGTGGTGGCCATGAAAAATCAGCTCCTTTAGCTGCGGGTGATGTCGATGGTGCGCATCAGAAGCTGGCGGGTGGTGTTGATCACCTCCACGTTGTTCGCATAGGAGCGCGAGGCAGCCATCATCTCGACCATCTCGGTCATCTCATTGACGTTGGACAGGTAGACAAAGCCATCCTTGTCGGCCAGCGGATTGCCCGGATCGGACATGCGCCGCACCGGCGAAGGGTCATCCACCAGCGCATCGATCCTGACCCCACCTTGGTAGGTCTGGTCCTTGGGCAGCTGATTCTGGTTTTGCTCTTCCATCACCGCCTTGAAGACAGTGCGCTTGCCCCGATAGGCCTCTTTCTCGCTGCCGGCCACTGTGCTGGCGTTGGCCAGGTTGGAGGCCGTCGCGTTCATGCGGGCCATTTGGGCGTTGAGGGCCGAGCCTGCGATGCCGAAAATATTGTCGATAGGCATGGTGGTTTACTCCCCCTTGAGGGCTTTGCGTATGGAACTGACCCGCTGCTCAAGAAACTGCAGCGTGGCCTGGTAGTCAGCGGCCGCCTTACCGTACTGGGCCTGCTCTATATTGAGTTCAACCGTGTTGCCGTCGAAGGCCACGTTGAAAGGAATGCGGTAACGCATGCCGCCCTCCTCTGCTGGCGGGGCAGCGTTATCGACATGCCCCTTCTGGGTGGCCAGCAAAGGCTCGTGTTTGGCGTTGCTCAGGACCGTGCGGAAATCAATGTCTCGGGCCTTGAAATGCGGGGTATCGGCATTGGCGATGTTGCGCGCGAGCACCTCCATGCGGCGGCTGCGAACATCCAGCGCCCGAGCATGCACGTCGACGGCTTTATCAATGAAGTTCATGGCCTCAAAGTCCTCTCAGTGATCGCAACATCTGCCGGTTTCCCGACAACCCGACCGAACGCATGTTCGGCCTCCGGGTCTTGACCGCAAAACCCGTGCCATCGGTTTTCCGCCATCAAAGCTGGCTCAGAAGGCTCAAAGCGGCAAGGCCAACCCTTGCCGGCGGCAAGCGGCGGCAATACCTTGCCGGCCCTAGCTTCGAGCCCGGTGATATATCCGCAGCCAAATCGCGCCGGGGCGGCGCTCCTACAAAGAGGCCTCCCCCGCAATTGAAGATGGACCAAAGTTGCTGACGGCTTGGTTGGTCTTGTTTTTGCTCAAGCCTATGGCAGCGGGATGCTGATGTCGGGATCCCAACACACTTATTGAAGAGCCCACCATGACCCCAACAGCGATTTCCGAACTCGGCGACGCCCCTCGCATGGCGCGTGCCGCTGCCTGTCAGGCGCTGGCCGGACTCTGCGCCTTGGCCGCCGTGGCCGCGATCTGCATGAGCCCGCCGGCCTATGCCCAGGCAGGCGCTGTAGCCAGGCCGGCTCAGGCCATGCCCGCGGCCACAGTCACAGTGGCCGCCCTGCAAACGCCAGCCTCGGCCATCAGCAGCACGGCCGCCGCCGCCCCACGCAGCTTCAGCCATGAGCAGTTGTTTTCGCTGACCCGGGCCTGGGTTGAAAAAGACCAGCAAGTGCCGGCCGATCAGGTACAGATAGCCCCCCTGGACAGCCGGGTGCGCATTGCCGATTGCGGCGCGCCCCTGCAGTTTGACTACCCCTTCAGCTCATCCCGGGAAACCGTGCGGGTGCGCTGCAGCCAGCCCGCAGCCTGGCAGCTGTTTTTGCGCCTGACCGGCCCCATCGCTGCGCAGCCTGTGGGCCAGACCCCCATCAACCCCAACCTGCCGGTCCGGGCCACCGCACCAGTGACCGCCCAGGCGCCGTCCAAGACGGTGGTGGTGACCCGCCAGTTGCTGCAGCGCGGCACCGAGCTGAACGCCAGCATGCTCGAGGAAGTTCAGCGTCCCGTCATGGGACTCGATCCGCTGGCCATTTCCTCACTCAAGGACGTGGTCCGGGCCGAGGTGGTTCGAGACATCCCAGCCGGCACAGTGTTGCGCAGTTACGACATAAAGCGCAGTTTGATGGTGAAGCGGGGCCAGTCCGCGCTGCTAACGGTCGGCCAGGGCGCAGGTTTTCAGGTCACCGTCCGGGTGGAAGCCGAACAAGATGGCTATTTGGGCGAACAAATTCGCTTGAAAAATTCCGACTCGGGTCGATTGATATCGGGTGTGGTAACCGGGCCCAACACGCTCAAGGGACTTTAAAATCTTTTTGTGTTGAGCCCTCAAGTTCCCGACGCAGCGTCCGATACTACAGGCGTAGAAGGGCCAAATCGGGTCCAACAGCAGAAAGAGAGCCTCTTATGACCGATGCAATTTCACAGTATGGAAGACCGAATCCCTCGGACAACGCTGTACGTGGCAATGCCGATAAGGTCAGCAAGAAGGCGGGGTCGGCCCCGAGCGTTCTGTCGTCCTCTGCGGAAGGCAGCGCGAAAAGCTCGGCCAGCAGCCCAGGAGCAGATTCTGTGTCTTTGAGCAACGTGACCCAAAAAGCCATGGCTGAGCCCGACTTTGACCGCGCCAAGGTCGAAGCCATCAAGCAGGCCATTTCCCAAGGCCAATACCCGCTCGATCCCAAGCGTATCGCCGAGAGCTTCATGGCGGTCGAGCGCATGATCCGTGAGTGAAAACACGCCCGCGAGCCGCCTTCTGACGCTCGCGCATGAGCTCGAGCAGATCATGGAGCAGGAATTCCAGTCCCTGCAGGCTCAAAAACTCGACATCTTCGAAAGTCTGCAGCCGGGCAAAACACAGTTGCTGGCCGAATTGGCCCGCCTGTGCCCGCCTGCCGATGAATTGCAAGCCCAGCCGGCGTGGGCTGATCTGCGCGAAAGCCTGTTGCGCGGGCGCGATGCCCACCGGCGCAACGCGGTCTTGATCGAGCGCAAGCTCGAAGCCATACGCGGGGCTTTGACCAGCCTGCAGGTCGGTAACCCCGCCTCCTCGGTAGATGTCTACGACAGGCTGGGCAAGGTATCGCGCTTCAACAAAGGCCGCGGCTACCAGGACGCCTGAGCCCAGCAGCCGGCTTCCCGCCCTGCCCGCTCAGACCCTTACGCGGCCGTTAAGAGGCCGTTACGAGGCCGTTACGGCCGGCACTGCCGCAGCTTCGGCCGGCTTTTTCAGCCCGGCCAGACGCTCGATCTGGGCCAACGAAATCAGATGGGCGTAAATAGCGGGCAAATAGCCTTTTTGACGCACTTCGAGGAATTTCGCGTCCGAGAAATTATTCAGACGCTCTTCATTGATGACGTAGCAGCCGGTGATGTTGCGCACCTGGTTGCCCGCATTGACCTTCATATTGAGCGGCGTCAGCAGATTGTTTTCCACCAGAAAACGGCTGAATTGGCCGGTGATCTGGTCCATTTGCTGCAACTCGCCCAGGTAGCGTTTGACGTTTTCAATCACCTGCGTGGGCTGGCCCTGCTCGTCGAACAGCGCCGCACCTTCGGAATCGTTGAGCAGGGTGCTGGCCTCATCCACACAAACGACGAAACGGTCGGCGTCAGAGGCCTTGACCAGAGCGAAGGGGTAGCGGCGAATGATGGCGGGGATGTAGCTTGCCGCCCATTTGCCCTGCGCGTCGATGAACAGGTTCTCACCGGCCTCCAGACCGAGCAGCGCCACCGGCCGGTAACCATCACTGGCCTTGTCCTCCAGAAAAACCACCGGATAGATCGAGGCGGCGCGCGCAAACTCGTGGGTGGTCACATAGGCAATGTGAAAGCCCGAGGCAAAGCGGAAATCATCGCTGGGCCGCACCTTCTTGCCGGCATGACGCTCGGCACTGACGGGGACGACTTGTTCAAACATGGGATTCCTTGGCTGGATGAAAGGGGCGGCATGGTCCAAAACGCATGCCCGATAGTTAGATGAACTGTAACGCAGCGGCCGGGCTTCGAAGCCAGCCGCTCACGCCGCCTCGTCCACCCCGGGGCGGCCTGAGCGCTTTTCATCGCCCGGCCGCATGCCCTTGAGCCAATAGACCCAGGACAGGATCACTGCCACCGCGGTGTAGAGCTCGGGCGGAATTTCGTCGTCCACATTGAGTCGGCTGAGCAGGGCCAACAGTTGCGGGTCTTCAGTGACATAAACGCCCTGCCGGCGGGCTTCTTCGATCAGGTGCTCGGCCAGATCGGCATCGGCCTTGGCGGTGACCACCGGCACGGCGTTCATGCCGTACTCCAAAGCCACGGCCTGCTTGATGTATTTCACCGCCTCCCCCTTTCAGGCCCGGATGTCGATGACCATACCGCGCCCCGAGGGCACCCAGTCGGCCGTGCCCTGGGGCCGTGCGCCGTGAATCACCTGGAAGGACTTCATCGCCAGCCCCGCCTCCGCAAGCTGCGCGCCCAGCTCACCCGAACGGGCCCGAGCCTGCTCGACCACCCCTTCGCGCACAGCCCACATGGTCAGCTCGACCCGGTCCATGCCGTGCAGCTGCGTCTTGAGCCAGACCTCGCCGATCTCCTGGCTGCGCGAGTGCACATTGACGGTCAGCGGCGGCCGCTCCTCGCCTTCCTTGCGGGGCGCGCGGCGAAACTGCAGCTCGATCGGGTCGGCATCGGCAAACGGCAACATCAGCGTGATCAGCATCTCTTTTTGCGCCTGGGCCTGTACCGCCTGTACCTGCGAGGACTCCAAGTCGTCGACCGCCCGGCCGAGTCTGCCCAGCGCATCGGGCGAGCTGCCCTCCTCGTCCTCATCCTTGCCAGCCAGCGCCGCCATCAGCTTGCGCAGCAGCTGCTTGGGGTCCTCCGGCGGCACGGGCAGGCCCTTGAGCAGGCGCACCTCCGGACCCATGGCGTTAATCACCGCCCGGTTGATGGCCTGGGCCAGTTGCTGCGGGCCGAACTGCGCCAGGGACAGCTGCATGCTGCGCCACTGCCCCAGCAGATCGACGCGGCCGCTGGCTTGCAGGAGGGCGTCGAGCACGCCGGGCTTGAACAACTGCCCGAGCTGCTCCAGCCCGGGCGGGCGAAACAGCAGATTGCCCACCCGCGAAAAAAACTGGGGCTGGCCCGCGGCCAGGTTGGTGCTCGGCTGTGCCTGCAAGAACAGCCCTGCGGCGCCGGCGTGCACCTGCAGGGTCAGGCTTTGACCCACCTGCCAGCCGTTGGTCAGGGGCGAGGCGGGCACATCGATCAGCTTGCCGCGCATCAGCAGGGAAAGGTCGTCGCCACCGCGCGACTGCACCGTCGCCTCCACCACCTGGCCATTGATAAGGTCGAGCTGGCGCGCCTGCGCCAATGTCAGCGGCAGGAGCTTGCCCTCCAGGAATATCGGATTGGACCGACCGGGCAGCAGCGCGAGGTCGGCCGGCGCAATCAAGGGTATCGCACCCAGCGCCGGCGCTCTTCGGCCGAGGTCGGTGGCGGCGGGAAATAAGCCCCCGCCTCGCGCGGCTCGAGCAGCGGCAACAAAATATCGCGCAGCATGGGACGCAGATCCGGCAAAGCCAGCTGGGTGCCAGGCTTGAGGCGAGTGGCCTTGCCGGCAGTGAAGGCCTTGGGGTTGGCCTGAATCAGCGCGTCGCGCAGCAACTCGTCCTTGAGCGGAATATCGGCCATGGTTTTTTTGACCACCCGATCGGCCGTATCACCGGCCACGGTCACGTAGCTGCGGCCGCCACTTGGGGCATGCGCATGGCCGTGTCCGGCGCCGTGCGCCGGCGCAGGACCATGAGCAGATCCGTGGGCTGCCCCATATGCAGCCGGCTCGGGCCTGGCCGCAGGCGCGCCCGCGGCCTGTGCAAGGCCGGCGACGAGCAAGCAGCCCGCTGCCAGCCAAGCTGACCGCAAGCTGGGCATGGTGGAATGAAAAAAACGCGACATGCTTACTCCTTGGATCTCAATTCGGCTTGTCCATCGGCCAGGCCTGCCAGTTCGGCCGCACCGCGCTGGCCGGGCCAGCCAGCACCTGAAGCTGAGCCCGGGTGTCCGAGACCTGCTCGACCCGCGCCAGTACCAAAGTCTGGGCGGCCTCGGACTCCAGCATGCGGCCGGGCCAGCGGCGGCGATCCGACACCAGCCATTCATCGCCCGCACGAACGCCGGCCAGCCTTCCCTGATCAATCTGCAGCTTATCGGCCTGGGAGTTGATCACCTGCACCTGCACCGGCTCGCAAGCCAGGTGCTCGGTGACCGCCTGGGCCCAGCCGCGCACCAGGGCCTGCAACTGCTCGCCGCTGCTGGGGTGCAGACGCGGCGCTGACAGCGCCCGCTCCTGCGCCAGCAAGGGCAATTCAGCCATCCGCTGCCAAACCGGTCGGCTCTCGCGCGGCGAAAGCAGGCTCAGCGAGAGCCGGACCCGCCCCGAAACCCCCGACCAAGGCAGATGGATGATGGGCGCTGCAGAAGGCACCTGCTCCATGTCCAATTGCAGGCGCCAAGTTAGGGCCGGCGAAGTGGCCGGCCCGGCGGTGAGCAGGCGCTCGTACATCGCCTGTGAGGAGGTCGCCTGCGCCACGGGCGCGGCCTGCAGTTCCAGTAAATGCCAACGCGAAGCCCCCGCTGCATCGCGCCAAGCGCCGGCCAGCACCTGGGCGGCGTCGCGGCGCAGATGCTCCTCATCGATAGGCCAATGCCCGCGGGGCTGTAGAAGCAGTCCAACCACATGGTGCAGGCCCTCCTGCACCCGGCAATCTGCCGCGGCTGTCGCCGGTTTGGCGCCGGCAGGCTTGGTATCGGCAGCTTGCGGCTTGTGCAGGTCCTGCGGCGACTGCACCTGTAGCTGCGCCTGCGGTTGGCCCTGCGCGTCGCGGCTGTAAGCCATCACCCGCACCCCGCGCACCTGCATGCCGGTGCGAAAACTGCTGGATTCGCGCAGCGCGCCCTTCTCATCGATCCAGGCCGTGGTCTGAACCTGCGTGGCGCCCTGCAGGGACTTTTGCGCCAGGCCGTGACGTACCGCCTGCAGGCGCTCCTCCGCACTGAGCTCGGCCGCCACTGAGGCGCCGGCAGCCAACAGCAGGGCCGCCAGCATCACCGGGGCTGGCCATGCGGGCCCTAACAGAGACCGTGCCACGGGCTGAACCGGCATGATCAACGGGCCCGTGCCTGCAACTGGCCCAGGTAGAGCGCGCGCAGATCCTGCACCACCGCCTTGTCCAGGCTCAGCGTGGTTTCATAGGTATCGTCGCCGGCCGGGGTGATGCTCACCAGCACCGCGCCATAAATCACGCCTTCAACGCGGGCGCGGAAGGTATCGCTTTGCACCGTCATGTCGGCCACGGTGGTGGTGGCATCGAGCTGCTGGCCATAGACCTGCTCGGTCAAAGCGCGGTAGGCATCGAGCTTGGAAGCGCGGATAGCCATCAGGCGCTGCTGGGCCGGGTTGCGGTGGTTTTGCACGCTGATCACCGCGTAACCGGTGGCCGTCAGCGTTTCGCGTCTTTCCACCATGGGCGCAATCAGCCCGGCCGACTCGATCTTGGTCGCTTTGGTCTCATTGACCGTGGCAGTCGGCCAGGGCATGAGCGTCTGGCAGCCTGACAAGGCCAGCAGCAGCAAGCCGCCAAGCGCCCAGGTCGAGCAAGGGGAGAGATGGTTAGTACGTTTCATGCTTTTCCTCTGAAGGTCGCGAGAGCTCACGGTCTGACGCTTGCAGAATCGGCACGACCCGGCCAAGCTTGAGAACCGGATGCGGGCTAATTCCAGGCTGGCGATGCAAAAACAAGAGGTTTGCAAAAGATTGATATGCGATTGTGTAACAAACGTATTGCTTTTTTAACTCTTTGTGTGAAACTCAGCGTCTATAAAAGCGATAGATCCTCTCCTTGATGCTGTCCAGTCACCCATTTATCGGTAAGAGCCAAGCCGCTTCGGCAGTGCGGACCATGATCGCGCGGGTGGCCAATTCTCCGGCCACGGTGCTGATCACCGGCGAAAGCGGCACCGGCAAGGAACTGGTGGCGCGGGCTCTGCACGAGCAGTCGGAGCGGCGAGGCGGCAATTTTGTGCCGATCAACTGCGCAGCCATTCCCAAGGACCTGATCGAGAGCGAACTGTTCGGCCACCGCAAGGGCGCCTTCACCGGTGCCATGGCCGACCGGGTTGGCCGATTCGAGTTGGCCCACGGCGGCACCATTTTCCTCGACGAAATCGGCGACCTGCCGCTGGACATGCAGGTCAAGCTGCTGCGGGTGCTGCAGGAGCGCCAGGTCGACCCGATCGGCGGCAGCAAGGCGGTGACCATCGATGTGCGGGTGGTGGCGGCCACCCACCGCGACCTGGAGGCCGAAATCGCCGCCGGCCGATTCCGGGAAGACTTGTACTACCGGCTCAATGTGCTGCCCCTGCACACCTGCCCGCTGCGCGAGCGGCCCGATGACCTGCCCGAATTGCTGGGCTTTTTTGCCAAGCGCTTTGTACCCAAGGGGCAGGCTCCGATCAGCTTTACCGAAGACTTCATGTCGGCCCTGCAGGCCTACGCCTGGCCGGGCAATGTGCGGGAGTTGTCCAATCTGGTTGACCGCTTCAGCACCCTGTTCACCGGCGAGCACCTGGCGCTGGGCACGGTGCCGGCCAACCTGCTGCCCAAAGGCCTGGCCGCACTGCAGGCCGAGCGCTGCGTCAATCCGATCACCGATCTGCTGCCCGTCGAAGCTGCGCCGATAGCCCCCGAGGCCGACCCCGCCGCCGCCGAAGTCAGCGATATAGAGAGCATCATCATGCTGGCCCAGGGCGGCATGCCCAGCCCGGTCCTGCCGCCCGAAGGCCTGAGCCTGAAAGAGCGGCTGGCCGACATCGAGCGCGACCTGATCCAACAGGCGCTAGAGCGCACCGACGGCAACGTCTCCCAAACCGCCCGCCTGCTCAGCCTACAGCGCACCACCCTGATCGAGAAGATCCAGAAATACGCCCTGCGACCGGGCAGCTGAGCCGCCGAGACAGGCCAGCCCCACCCCGACGGCTTCCTAAATGTGGGAGAGCCTCTTTGTAGGAGCGCCGCCCCGGCGCGATGCGGCTTCCGATCAAGCACCCATCGCCGCGAGGGCGCGGCTCCCACACCCCTCCCCGACCGCTTGCTCCCAAACCCACCCTGACGCCAGTCCATCAAGCCTGATCAGATCCACCTTCCGGGGCCGACGCAGGGGCCTGCTGCGCTGGCGCCGGGGCCTCTGACCAGCCCAGCCACTGACTGAGTTTCTCCGCGGCGCCCTTGAGGCTAGAGATCAAGCCGCCTGCAGAGTCAGCCGGGGGGCTCGGCACATTGGCACCGGGCATCAGGCCCAGCAACTCTTCCTCAGGCAGCAGCCAGCGCACGCCCGAATTGGGCACCGCTGCCGGCGCATCGGGCGCAGCCTTGGCCGGCTCGGCGGGCTTGTCGCTCTCGGTGCTGAGCGCAGGTCGGGTCTCGACGGCTGGAGCCTGCTGAGGCGGGGCTGCGTTCGGCAGGGACTCAGATCGGGCTGGCGGCGCGTCTCGTCCCGCATCGGCCGCTGGCGGCGCGGTGCGCACCACCCAGCCGCTGATGCTTTCCGCGTCACCGGGCAAGGGGTTACTGCCCTGACGCGTCAAGGTCATGGCCATGTCCATCAACTGAGTGCTGGACTTGGGCTGCGCCATCACACTGATGCTGGCAACCGGCACCTGACGGCTGGGGCCGACCTGCACGGTCGAGCGTGCGTTCGTGGTCAACACCGGGGCCGAGCGCTCGAGCGCATCCTGCGGCGCCGTCTCCGCGCCCCAGCTCTGGGCGAGCAACTGGTTCATGCGCACAAGCGGTGAGCTGGGCTGCGCCATCAGGGCGCCGCTCTTGAGGGTGGCCGTCAATAACAAAGTGGTGTCGATCTGGCTGCGGCCCATCCAGGTGATGCCAGTGGCCCGAACCAGATTCGACCTGACGATCAGCTGCCCCTGCTCCTCGATGGCGCCTCGGCCGCCGAGCAGCACCACCCAGTCGTTGGCACCCGCCACCACGCTCTGTGCGGACAGGGTCAGGCCGGTCTGGCCAGCAATGACCACATCGCCACTGCCGCTGTTGAAGGCACTGAGGCTGGCAGCCGATCCGATCTGATCGACCAGCACCCGCTCGTAGCCGAAGCCGCCGATACCGGCACGCGCCTGCAAATGCAAGGCCCCATCGAAGGCCAGCGGCTGGGCATCTTCCTGCGGCTGCGCCTTGATCGCGCGTCCCGCATCGATCAGCGCATTTTGCGCACTCAAAGTCAGACCGGAGGTCCACACATCAGAGCCGGCGCGCAGCTGCACAGATCCGCCTGGCGCCTGCAGGACCGACCCCTGCGGCAAACGCAGGCTGTCACTGCGGCTTATCGCCAGCTCTGCCCCCTGCAGATGCACCGCAGCGCCAAATTCATGCGCCTGATCCAAGGTGACGGACTGGCCAGGCGCGCTGATGCGGGTCTGCCCACCCACACGGAGCAAGCCGTTATCGGTGACCGTACCGCCAGCCGCGATGCTGAGCTCGCCGCTGACGGTAAACGTGCCCAGGTCGAGCCCGTTGACGTCATTGATCGACGCGCTGGCCGCTGTGATGCTGACCGTCCCCCCGAAATTGTTGGCACTGTCCAGGGTGACGCTTTGACCCGCCGCGCTGATGAAGGTCTGGCCACCCACACTGAGCACGCCGCTGTCGGTCAGCGCACCGCCAACTGTTACGCCAAGGTCGCCGCTGAGCGTGACCGTACCCAGATCCAGGGCATTGATGTCCTTGACCGAAGCGCTGGCCGCGTTGATGCTCAACGCACCGCCAAAGTTGTTGGCGCCATCCAGCGTGACGCTTTGGCCGACTGCGTTGATCCGCATCTGGCCGCCCACGCTGAGCACGCCGCTGTCGGTCACCGAACCGGCAGCCGTGAGCGTCAGGTCGCCGCTGACATTGACCGCGCCCAGATCGAGCGCATTGACATCCTTGACCGAGGCGCTGGCCGCAGTGACGCTGACTGCGCCAGTGAAGTCATTGCCGGCGCCGAGCGTGACCGACTGGCCGGTGAACTGAGCGTTCCCCGTCACCGTCCAGGCCCCGCTCTGGACAATGGCGCCAGCCGCCGTCAGGGTCAAGGTGTCGACAGACAGCGCTGCCAGGTCGAGCGCACCGGCGCTGCTCACACTGGCCTGGCTGGCCAGCAGGGTCAGGCTACCGCCAAAGTTGTTGGCACTATCGAGCGCCACGCTCTGGCCGGCTGCGCTGATGCGCGTCTGGCCGCCCACGCTGAGCACGCCGCTGTCGCTCACCGCACCAGCTGCAGTGATGCGCAGCTCGCCACTGACGTTGATCGTCCCAAGGTCCAGCGCATTGACATCCTTGACCAACGCACTGGCAGCGTTGATGCTCAGCGCTCCGCTGAAGTTGTTGGCGCTGTCCAGCGCGACGCTTTGGCCGACCGCGTTGATGCGGGTCTGGCCGCCTACGCTGAGCAGGCCGCTGTCGGTCACCGAACCCGCGGCATTGAGTGTCAGATCGCCACTCATGGTCATAGCACCCAGATCGAGCGCATTGAGGTCATTGATCGACGCGCTGGCCGCTGTGATGCTCACCGCCCCCCCGAAATTGTTGGCGCTGTCCAGGGTCACGCTTTGGCCAGCCGCGCTGATGAAGGTCTGGCCACCCACACTGAGCACACCGCTGTCGGTCAGCGCACCGCCAACCGTTACGCCAAGGTCGCCGCTGAGCGTGACCGTACCCAGATCCAGGGCATTGATGTCCTTGACCGAAGCGCTGGCCGCGTTGATGCTCAGCGCACCACCAAAGTTGTTGGCGCCGTCCAGCGTGACGCTCTGGCCGACTGCGTTGATCCGGGTCTGTCCGCCCACGCTGATGGCGCCGCTGTCGGTGACCGCACCAGCAGCCGTGAGGGTGAGGTCACCGCTAAGGGCAATCACACCCAGATCCAGTGCATTGACGTCATTGAGCGACGCGCTGGCGGCACTGATGCCAACCGAGCCACCAAAGTCATTGCCAGCGCCAAGTGTGACCGACTGGCCGGTGAACTGACTGTTCCCCGTCACCGTCCAGGCCCCGCTCTGGGTGATCGCGCCTGCCGCCGTCAGGGTCAAGGCATCGACAGACAGAGCCGTCAGGTCGAGCGCGCCAGCGCTGCGCACGTTGGCCTGGCTGGCCAGCAGGGTGAGCGTTGCGCCGAAATTGTTGGCACTGTCGAGCGTCACGCTCTGGCCGGCTGCGCTGATGCGCGTCTGGCCGCCCACGCTGAGCACGCCGCTGTCGCTCACCGCACCAGCTGCAGTGATGCGCAGCTCGCCACTGACGTTGATCGTCCCCAAGTCCAGCGCATTGACATCATGGATCACCGCACTGGCGGCGCTGATGCTCAGCGCTCCGCCAAAATTGTTCGCCGCATGCGTCAAGACCAAGGGCTGAGCTGAAGACGTAAGCGATGTATTGCCCGCCACCGTCAAGGCACCGCTCTGGCTGATCACGCCGGTGCTGGTCACGCTCAGGCGTCCAGCCAGAGCCGTGGTACCCAAAGCCGTGGTGCCGCCAGACTGGGTGCTGATGAGGCCGCCCGATCCGGTGGAAGTACCCCTGAGGCTGAGATTGCCGCCAGCGACCACTGTCGCACTGCCCACGCCATCGAGCAGCACATCCAGCGCATCGACATCGCTGGCATTGACCGCACCAGCACCCCGCACGGTGATGGCGCCGGTAAATTGGTTGGCCTTGCTCAGGTTCAGGCTGGCCGTGCTACCGGCATTCAAAACCGTGGCGCCAGCGACGGTCAAGGTGCTGCCCGCAGCCTGCGTCACCGTACCCGCCGCGCTGCTCAAGCTCAGGCTCGCACTGGTGTAAGCACCCGCCAGTGCCATGTTGCGGCCCGCATCCAGGCTCAGGGCGCCATCGGCAGTGATACCGCCCAGGTAGAGATCACGCCGCGCACTCAGACTCAGATCGGTGGCATCCAGCACGCTGGCCGAAGACAGACGCAGGTCTTGGGTGGCGCCGACACCGGCCTTGCCCTGATCGCGGGTCTGCAGGTCCAGCAGCACCTCATCGGAGCCCGCAATCTGCAGGTAGATGTCACCGGCCGCAGCTTGTGCATGAATGCGGTCAGCATTGACCTCAAGCATCGCCCCGGCCGCCCCGATGCCAAGGTCAGCCTCGATGTCAAGCACGCCCAGGTTCATATTGACCTTGACATTGCCCAACTGCGGCATGCTCAAGCTGCGCGCGTGCAAGCTCAGGCTGTCCAAATCGAGGTTCAGGTTGGCAAAGCCCGGGGCCTCGCGCAGCACCAGATCCACCCCGGTCACCGACAAGCTGCCCCTGTCGCCGACATTTTGAGGCGCCACCAACTCCAGGCTTTGCACACCCGCCCAGCGCATGGCGTCGTTCTGGCCGGCAAACAGGCCATACAGGAAGCTCACCGAGGTATTGCTCGAGGTCACCGAGAGCGAGCCGGCTTCAGGCGCGTCGTCCTTCGCGAAGCGTATGCCTTGCAGGAACTCCACCTCTTGCGTGCCATTGATCACCAACTGGCCGCCGCTGCGCAGAACCACCTCGCCAGAGAACACCACCTTGCCGGTGGCGTTGATGGTGATATCACCATCCACATACACACGTTCGCCAAAGCTCACATTCATCGCATCGCCGACCACCAGGCCCTCTAGGCTGGACAGCTCAAGCACCTCCAGACGCAAGGCCCAGGCATCGCGGTCGGCCGCTGAGCGAGCAACCAGGTCACCCAACTGCGAACGCGCTGCTGTCAGCACATCGCCGACCTCATAGCCTCCGCCGACCGATACCAGGCTTACCGCAGTCACGCTGCCGTTCTTGACCGTGATATTGGCAGTCGCGCCGCTGCCACTGCCTCCGGTGAGCACCACACCCTGGTAGGTGAAGCTGCCGTCCTGGTTGGCCACTGCCTCGCTGGTATCGGCGCCAAAGCGCTGGCCGTTTTGCGCGATGCGGATGCTAGAGGCGGTGTTGCCTATGCCGTCGCCCACCCGGCCGTCGATGGTGATGTTGCCCTTGTAGGCCGAGAGCTTGAGCACGTCCTGAGTTCCGGTACTGCCGTTGACGCGTCCCGTCACACGGAAGTTGCCAGCCAAATCAGTTACGGCGTCGCCCATGGCCAGAGTGACCGTGCCGTCAAAGCGGACCGCGTCGTTGATCAGAGCGCCTTCGCTCAAGCTCAAATTCGTCCCGTCGACAAACTCAGTGGTGTTGCCCGGGCCAAAGATCTGCAGCGTCTTGCCCTTGACCGTACCGGCCACCGCCACCTTGCCGCCCGTGCCTTGCGACTGAATCGTCAGCGGCACCGAGACCGCCAGCGTCGAACCACTGCCGCCCATGGCCACCGGGTTGGAGCCGCCAGAAGAGCCGATCACCAGAACCGGGATGTCCTTGAGCTTGCTCGGGTCTAGCGCCAGCCCGCCGCCGGCGCCGCCCAGCGAAATCGCCACGCCCGCCTCAGGCGTGACCTGCAGACCGGTACCGGGCGCCGCAAAGGCGGTCAGGTCGACCGACTGGCCCGGCGGTGGGGCCGGGATCTTGACCGACTGCACCACCATCGCCAGCACCTTGCCCTCGGCATCCTTGGACAGCACGCTTTGCACCGCCAAGTTGGAATCGGCTGCGCCGTTGACCCCATATTGCTTGAGCCCCGACAGCGTGATCTTCTCGCTGATGTTGAGCACAAGGCGGCTGGCATCGCGCACGCGCAGATCACCCTCGATCACCAGGGCCTTGGCATCGACCACCAGGCGGGTATCGCCCAAATCGATAGGGCCATCGCCCTGGGCCTTGATCACTATCGAGTCGCCCACCAAGCGCAAGGTGCCCAGGGTCTGGTCCCACTCGATGTTTTCGATGCCCGAGACCAGCTTGCCATTGGCCAGCGTCACCACATTTTTGGTGGTCGACGAGGCCACGGGTTTGAAGCGCAGGCTCAAGGTGTCGTCTTGCATCTCGCTCGGGCCGCTGTCCACGTCTTCCAGCCTGAGTGTGCGCGGCAGGCCGTCGGCCGCCACGGTGTTGCCCAGGTCCAGCGTGATCTGATCGGCCCCCTCGGAGGCGCGCACCACCAGCGGCGCATCGCTCAGGCGCGCCACCGTCAACTCGTCGGCCAACAAGCCCAGGCGAACCTCGTCGAGCGGGCTGCGGTTCAGTCGCAGCGCATTGCCGCCAGTGGCCAAAATCTCGAAGTTGCCCGCGTTGTACGAGGCCTTGAGCGCCACCGGCTTTTGCACCACCAGCGGCACCTCGCGCACCACCGTGTTCACGCCGTCGCTCAGCGTCACCACCAGCGGGCCGCTGATGCCTTCTTTACCTGGCATGAATTGCAGATTGCCCACTTCGGCCAAGAACAGCGAGAGCTTGGCCACCGTGCCGCTGATCTTGACGCCCGAGGCGCTGGCCTGCACGGCCACGCCCAGGCGGATGGCATCAGCCGCCGAGACGCCGAAGGCGCCCTGGGCCACGTCCAACTGCACCGACACATTGGGGGTGTTGTCGCCATCGACCGCCGTCCTGCGCAGATCGGCGTCATAGAGCGAGCCGGCCGGGAAGGTCAGCGGCGTGGCCTCATCACCGGCCACCATCAGCGTGTCGGGCAGGCGCAGATTGAGCGCGGCCGACGCGGAAGGCGCGGCAAAGCGCAAGATCGGCTGATCCTTGGCAATCGCGGTCACCATGCCGGTCTTGCCATCGATGGCGGCGCCCAACCAGTCGCTGCCCTTGGCCACGCCCATCTCGCCGCGGCCTGCGGCCTGCACCCAGGTCGCACCCAGATCGTCCGACATCCAAACGCCGCCGTTATTGCCCGAAGCGGTGGCCACCAAAGAGGTGCCGTCGGCGCTGATCGCCACCCGGGTGCCCTGCCCCAGCGCAGCGACCTGCGTCCATCGCCAGTTGGCCAGGCGGGTGTCGGCGTAGAAGATCTGCCCGCCAACCGTCGAGGCCACCCACTGCCTGCCGCTGGCATCAGCGCCGACCGACAGCCAGTCGCCGTTGTTGAGCGCGCCGCGTGTGACATCGGTCCAAGCGATGCCGTTTTGGCCCAGGCCAGCGGCAATCGCGCGGCCGTTGCTGGCCAGCTTGATGTCGGCCACCTGCATGGCGCTGGCCGCCGTGTTGCTGCGCAGGCTGGTCATCACCACCTTGTAGTGCTTGTAGGCGGTGGTGTTGGCAAAGCCTACAGCGGCTGCCTCGGTGCGCCGTGCGGTGCCCAGGCCGGTGTTGCCCTGGGCAATCTGGGTCCAGCCCGTGCCCGACCAGTCGGCCGCGCCGTTGGAGCCAAAGACCGTGAAGCTCATCGGATCGCGCTCCGGCGCATCGTTGGCGCTGGTGAACTGCAGGCTGTTGACCACATCGGCTTGCGACAGCGTGAAGACCAGGCCGCTGCCTGCCTTGTCGCGGTTGAGGTATTTGCTGCCACTGTTGGCATCGACCACATTGGCCGCACCCTCTCCCGAACCCGTGTTGCCTGAAGAAGCGCTCACGCTGTCGATCAGGGTGCTGACCACACCCTGGTAGATCGCGCCGGCGCTGGCGCCGTTGGCCGAGCGGCCGGTGACGGCCAGCCAAGTCTTGCCGTCGGCGGCCAGGCTCAGGTCTTGCCAGTTGCGGCTCGGCAGGCTCAAGGTGTTCCAGCTGCGTCCATCAGCGGCCAGCTCGCGCAAGGTGCCAGGGGTGTCGCGGTCACCCCACAGGGTCACGCCGAACAAACCAGAGTAGCTAAAGCGCTCGCTGCCTGCGCGGTCGGCCAGCAGCACCCGGCCTTCGTCGGTGACCAGCACATCGGTGTAGTTGTCGGCCGGTGCGCGCACCAAGGTCCAGTTGTTACCGCCATCGCGCGAGATCGCCACCATGCCCGCATTGGACAGGGCCGCCATCTGCTGGCCATTGGGCGAGACCGAGACATGGTCAAAGCCCTGGCCCAAGGGCAGCGTGCTGTCGAGGTAGACGCCGGCGATCTGCATCGCGGCCGCATCGGCCGAGCGCAGCTCGGTAAAGACCAGCTTGTAGTACTGGAAGCTCCGGCTGTTGGCAAAGCTCACCGTGCTGGTTGCGCCGCGCTCGGTGCTCAAACCGGTGGCCGCGCTGGCCACCTGCGTCCAGGCCGTGCTGTCCCAGGCCAGCGGTGTGTTCGAGCCCAGCAGCACAAAGCGCGTGGGGTCGCTGCCCGAATCATTGTTGGCGCTGGTGAAGTCAATGCGGTTGATCACGCGCGGGGCTTGCAGCGCCGTGAGCAAGCCGCTGCCGGCCTTGGCCGCATTGACGTACTTGGTGTCCCGGTCGCCGTCGAGCGCAGCCGCCGCGCCGCTGCCAAAAGGCACCGCACCCGGCGAGGCAGCATCCGAGCGGGCCGTCACCAGGCCCAGTTCGGCCAAGCGCACCGCCGCGCTGGTGCCAGCGCCGCTGCTCAAGGTGTTGCCCAGGCGCACCTCGCTGACCTGCATGCCAAAGGCCGTGGCCGCATTGCGCAGATCGGTCAGCACCAGCTTGTAGTACTTGAAGCTTTGCGTATTGGCAAAGGCCACGGTGTTGGTGGCCCGCCGCGCGGTGCTCAAGCCGGTCTGGCCGGTGGCAATCTGCGTCCAGGCCGGATCGGCCCAGCCCAACTCGAAGTTCGAGCCCAGCAGCACGTAGCGCATCGGATCGCGGTCGGGGCCGTCGTTGCCCGTGGTCAGGGTCAGCGATTCCACCACCGCCGAGTCCGACAGCGTCACCAAGAGGCCGGAATCGACCTTGTTGCGGTTGAGGTACTTGCTGTCGTTGCGCCCGTCGATCGCTCGGTCCACACCCTCGCCGTTGGGCGTGATCGCTCCCGGCGAAGCAGTGGCCGCAACCATGGTCGCGCGCTGCTCGGTGTAGACCAGCTTGTAGTAGCGGTAGCTGGCGTTGTTGGCAAAGCTCACATGGCTGGTGGTCGAGCGCGCATCGGCCAGGCCCGTCGCGCCCGCCGACACAGCGTTCCAGCCCGCGTCGTCCCACTCGAGGTTGGCGTTGGCGCCAAAGAGCGCGTAGCGCGTCGGGTCGCTTTGCGGCGAGTCCTCACCCGAGGTGAAGTTCAGCCCACGCAGTACGTCGGCACTGTCCAGGTTGAACAGCAAGCCCGGCGTGGCCGTCTTGATGTCCATGAACTTGTTGTCGCTGCTGGCGGCCGACACCAACTTCAGTTCGGCCAGGCGCGGCGCGGTACCTGCCTTGGCATTGCTGCTCAAGGCGCCGCCGAGCTTGACCTCGGTGACCTGCATGCCGAAGGCCGTGGTGGCGTTGCGCAGGTCGGTCAGCACCAGCTTGTAGTACTTGTAGCTTTGGCCGTTGTCAAAGCTCACCGTGTTGGTGGATCGGCGCAGCGTGTTCAGACCCGTCTGGCCGGTGGCGATCTGCGTCCAGCCCGCGTCGGCCCAGGCCAGCTCTTCGTTGGCGCCGAGCAAGATGTAGCGCATCGGGTCGCGATCGGGGCCGTCGTTACCGGTGGTCAGGGTGAGTGAACCAATCACGGCCTCGTGCGAGAGCGTGATCACCATGCCCGCATCGACCTTGTTGCGGTTGAGGTATTTGCTGCCCGTGCTGCCGTCTATGGCTTTTTCCACGCCCTCGCCGCCAGGCGTGACCGCACCGGGCGAGGCCGTGGCCGAGACCATGACCGGCCGCAGCTCGGTGTAGGCGAGCTTGTAGTACTTGAAGCTGCGGGTATTGGCAAAGCTCACGTCGCTGCTGGCCTTGCGCGCCTCGGGCAGGTTGGTGGCGCCCTGGGCCATCAGGCTCCAGCCGCTGTCACCCCAGGACAAGAGCTCGTTGGAGCCGAACAGCGCGTAGCGCGTCGGGTCGCGCTCGGGCGCGTCGGCGCTGGTGGTGAACTTGAGCCCGGTCAGGACCGCCGGGCTGGCCAGGGTGACGATGCGCCCCGGGTTCTCGAGGCTGGTGTTGACGTAGCGCGTCTGGCTGCTGCCGTCAAACAGATTGATCGTTCCATCGGTCGATGCCACCAGGCCCTCGGAGGGCGAAGACGCCGTTACCACACCGCCTTGGTCCAGGCTTTGCGCGCTGCCCCACGTCAGGCCACCATCGCGCGAGATGTAGATGCCCATCTGGCCGTTGCTGGCCGGCGAAACCGCCACCATCACATCGCCGTGCGCCGCCAGATCGGCCCAGGCCTGATTGCCACCGCCCTCGGGCGTGAAGGCCTGCACCGCGTTGAGCTCGGCGCTGGCCTGATTGAGCAGACCGTTTTGCATGACGGTCACCGTCAGGCTGCGCTGGTCCTCCTGTGCCACATGGGTGTAGAGAATCTTCTCGGCGTTGGTGAAGTAGGCATTCAGGGCGGCCAGCTTGCCAGTGAAGGTGCGTGCGTTGTCCGGACCCGAAACGATCACGTCGTCGTCCGGGTTATCTTCGGTCCCGCCGTCGTCCGAGGCGGCGTCAAACACGCCATCGCGCGCGGCCAGGGTCACGGTCATCGTGTCGGTAGCGTTGCCGGCAAAGGGCGAGCCGGTGAAGACGATGCGCGACTTGCCGTCGCGCAGCACATTGAACTGCGCCGGAATCGAGACCGCCGGCGCACCCGCGGCCGGGCCGATGATCCGCATGATCGCATCGGGAATCACGCCCGAGAAGTCCAGATCGGTCACATCGGTGCCGGCCTCGCTCAGGGTGTTGTTGCCCAACTCGCCCACGAACACATAGCGGTCAGCGCCCTCGCCGCCCACCAGGCGGTTTTGCCCCATCACCGCGTACAGCGTATCTGCGCCGCCGCCGCCGGTGAGTTGGTTGTTACCGGCGCCGGCAAACAGCACATCATTGCCGCGCCCGCCGGTGAGCTTGTCGTTGCCCAGGCCGGTGATAAAGGTCACGCCCGCATCGCTCTCGGCAAAGGCGCTCAAGTTGTTGTCGCCCAGCAGGTCGACCACCCGGCCGCCGCCCTTGCCCATCTTGACCGTGTCGTTGCCCTCGTTGCCACGCACGTCGAGCGTGACCGCATTGAGCAGGCGCGAGGCGTCGAGTGAGTCATTGCCCTGGCCCATGTCGACCACGACTTGGGTGACGCCGGTAAAGCGCTTGTGAAAGCCCAGGAACTCGACATCGACCACGCCAGCGTCCATGCCGCTGAGGATCACGCTCTCGGCAGAATCTTCGGTGTTCAAGTAGAGCCGGTCGCTGGCGCGCGTGCCCATGTTGAGCGTGAGCACCCCGTTCTTGACTGCGCCCAACTCCGGCTTGACGGTCGGCGCCGTCAGCGTCAGGGGGGGCAGCGTGATCTCAAACAGCTTGAACGACATCGTTCCGGTCACCGCTGTCTTGCCCCAAATGTAGGGGGCCAGCGAGGCCTGGAAGGTCAGGTCAAACAAGTTGAACGGCCCGCCCGGGATGCCCGGAATCAGTCCGGGGTAAAGCATCATGCCCAGCACCTCAGAGGCGCGGATCTTGCCGTCACCGTCATAGCGCACGCCGCTCACCTGACCATTCTCATCGCGCGAGACGGTACCGGTCTTGATGTCGTTCATGTCGGCGGTGATATTCAAGGAGATCGAGCCTCCCACACCGGCCGAGGCGACGCCGGTGACACCGATGCCACCGAGCAGGCCGGCTTCGAGCTTGAGGCCGAATTCGGGCTTTTCCTTGCCGCCGGTGCCAGGCACCGCCTGACCATTCTTGAAGGCCGGCAAAGTCCAGTCGTTGACATAAAAGCCGTCGAGCGCGTCAAACGGGTTGCCGCTGGCAATCGCCTTTTGGACGCCGAAGGTGTCAAAGCCGAAGGACAGGTCCACAAAAGCCGATGCGCGGCCAATCGCGCCAATCTCGATGCTCAGCCACGACAGCGGCGGGAAGGGAATCGGCACCGAAGCCAGAACCTCGTTAAAGACAAAGTCGAACTCCAGCAGCGGCAACTCGTAGGTGAACAAGGTGGCGTTGCCGCCGCTGAAGATCTTGGCCCAGTTGCCGATGTCGGTCAGGTAGGGCATGAACTGCAGGCCGCTGCGGCCCGTGGCACTGGCCGAGCCACCCGAGGCCTTGCCCGTGACCGCTGCCAGCATCTTGTAGAGCTCGGCGTTGCTGCTGCTGTTGCTCGCAGACGAGCTCTCGCCCTTGACAAAGCGCACGTTGTTGGTGCCCAAACCGTAGATGCTGCCCAGCGGGATACCCGCCGTGACGGACAGCAAGGTCTTGATGGCGTCGGGCATGTCCAGCGCGAACTTGACCGCATCGAGGAAGGACCAGTCGATGCGCTGCAAACCGAGCTCGGGCTTTTCGTCGCGCACCAACTCGTTGACCGTGTCGATCAGGCCGCGCAGCGTGTTGTCGCTGGCCAGATTGATCGACGCGCGCGCTGGGTCGAGCAGCATGGCCAGCCCAGGCATGGGCGCGGTCAGCGCTTCCACCACATCGCGGAAGGGCGCGGCCACGTTGGACACCGCCGTGGCAATGGGCAGCAGGAAGTCCACCACCGCTGACTTCATGTCCAGCTTGAGGTTCTGGATGGAAATCTCGGGGAACTTCACCGCCTCATCGCCCAGGCTCCAGTCCCAGTCAATCACCAGATCGCTCATCAGCTTGGGCATGCCCACCGCATTGAGCGTGACCCCAAGCCTGAGGTCGGCATTGACATCAAAGTCGGCGTTCAAGACGGTCTGCGGGCTCGACAGCAGCTGATCGAGCGTGAGCTGACCGGCATCGTTGCCCTGGATGTCCAGATTGAGGGTGCCGCGCAGGCCGCTGCCCTGATGGCCGGGCTTGGTCAGGTCGGTGTCGCGGTCGATCACTGCGGCCTCAAAGAACAGCAGCTTGCCGCGGCCCTCGAAGGCGCTGACGGTGTCCGGATCGGTCGGATCGCCGTCCAGGTAAGCCTCGACATTCAGACGCAGCTCGGCCACATCGGCGTCCTCGCCGGTGTTGGCGGCCAGGAAGAAGCCCTTGCTCGCCGACAGGCCAAAGCCGAAGTCGTATTCCCAGTTGGCCGCCAGCGCAAAGCCGCCGTCCACATCGAGCGCGAAGCCCGGCAGGCTGATATCGAGCGGCAAATCGAGCCCGGTGCTCAAAACGCGCCCGCCCAGATTCATGTCAAAGCGGATGGCATCGACGCCGCCGGTGGGCAGCGGCATGCCCGGCTTCCAGGTCGACACCAGGTTGCCGTTGTAGCCGTAGAAACCGACCGACACGTCGTCGACCGTGATCAGCTCGTCGCCGTCGCGGTCGAGCAGGATGTCCAGGCCGCTGAACACCTTGAACAGCTCTTCGCGGATCAACTCGACCGGCTTGCCCTCGCCCGAGAGCTTGGTGCGCAGGTCTTGCAACAAGCCCGCGCGCAGCCCGGCAATCACCGCGCCGGTGTTGGCCAGGCCGGTGCCGATGAAGGGCAGGTCTGCCGCCACGGAGCTTTGGAACAGGTCCTGCACCGCGCCCAGACCCAGGTCGATGCCATCGAGCACATTGGTCGGGTCGTAGAGCAGCTGCATCAAGGTGCTGCGGCCGGCTGCCGCCAAGTCGAAGTCGGGCAGCTTGACCAGCAGCGCATCGGGCGCGTCGGCCGCGGCTGTGCCCGCCAGCTCATTGACCAGGGCGGCGATGCCGCCCGAGCCCAGCGTGGGGTTGGTCGAGACCTGCAATTGGCCGATCTTGATGTCCTTGCCAAAAATCTTGGCGCTCAGCGGCAGCCCGAGATCGAAGGCGCCCAGGGTCTGCACCACCGGCTTGCCGTCGACCCAGGTGATGCTCAGGCTGGCGGCATCGGCCAGCGCATCTTCGCCAGCGACCGCCTCGTTGTCCTTGCCGTCGGCATCGAGCACCAGGCTGCCGCCCTTGACGCCCATCTCCAGCGGACCGACCTTGAAGTTCAGGTTCACGTCCTCGGCCGCCATGCGGGCCTTGAGCGCCACCCGCGTGCCCGTCTTGGTCTTGGCGTCGTAGTTCTCCAGACCGATCTTGGGCAGCTCACCGGCCTGCTTGGGCAGGGTCACGCCCAGGCGCAGTTGCAGGTCGGCGCCCAGGGCCAGAGCCACCGTGCCTTCGCCCGAGGCGTCAAGGAACTGGCCCAGGCCGTCGGGCAGGCTCAGGCCGGCCATATCGGCCAGGCTCTGCAAATCGAGGTTCAGACCAAACTCGTCGGCATACGCCAGCTTGAGGTTCAGGTCGAGCATGAGCTTGCCGCTGGCCTTGTCGATGCTCAGGTCGAACAGATCCTCGGGCAGGTCCAAGGCCTTTTCGATCGCCCGCTCGGCCGCGTCCAGCCCATTGACCGACTCGTCCATCACGTCCTGCAGCTTGCCCAGCCAGGTGTCGCCCAGCACCATCAGCTGCGACAGCGAGGTGTTGATCACCGGCAGCTGCGCGGTGTAGAAGGCCTGCTCGGCCGCCAAGTCGTCAACGATCTCCAGGCCAAAGCGCACCGCCTCGATGATGTCGCCAAAGCTGAGGTTGCGCACATCGAGCAGGCTGCCCAGATCGGGCAGCACCACCACCACCGCGCCCTTGGGCACCGAGCCGTTGGCCAGCGACTCCTGCAAGTTGAAGGGCGAATTGCGCACCTCCACATTGCGCCAGTCGAGCAGGTCAGGCACGTACACGGCCAGCTCAAGGCTCTCGTCGAGTGGCATGCTGGCACTGCCCGCGCTCACGCTCAGGCCCTTGAGGCTGGCCGAGGCGCTGCCTGACAGATCCACCGTGATGCTGCCCAGCGCCTCGCTGGAGAGCAGCTCGGCCAGGGCAAAGCGGGCACCGCCCGCCTGATTGGGGGTGCGATCGAGCGCCAGCGTGGCCTCGGCCTCCAGCCTCACGCCCGAGTCCGAATCTTCACCGCCGGCTTGCAGGCCCAAGAAGCCCAGTTGCGCCGCCACCGTGAGGTCGGTCACGGCCAGCTCGATGCCGGCTTTTGCCGAGAAGTCGTCAATGGCCAGGACGAACTTCTCGCCGCCCAGCGACAAGATCAGGTCAAAGCCCGCATCAATATCCACCCCCACCTTGCCGGTGGCCGAGGTCGTCAAGGCCACCGGGCTGTCCTCGCCCAGGCCCAGGTTGATCGGTGTCTCCAAGTCGAGCAGCGAGCCGGCAAACTGCACCGGAATGCGCAACTCGCCGGTGGTGCCGTCGTAAGTGACCTTGCGGTTGCCCAGCAGGCCCGAGGCGTTGACCGCGGCAATGAACTCGTCAATCGTCTGGATCTTCTCGATCTTCTGGTGCACCGAGTAGCGCACCGAGCGCAGGTTCTCGGCAAAGTTGTTGGACAGGCTCAAGCGCGTGCCATCGGCCGCCACGTCGATGATCTGCGTGGTCAGGCTGCGCGCCTCACCTTTGGCATTGACGCCCTCCACCGTGACCCAGTAGCCGGCCATGGAGGCGGCAAACTGGCGGGCCGAGCCGGTGAGGGAGGCCGAGTCCTTTAGCACAGCAAACTGGCTTCCGGCAGGGGGCGCCAAATTGCTGCTGGCCAGCGCCCGCTCGCCCGCAGCGGCCTCCCAGAGCTTCATCGGCCGATCGAAGCTGATGCGATCGATCACCTCGGTCTTGAACACCGAGGCCACATCGAGCAACTGCCCCACCGACTGTTCGACAAAGGGCAGGTCCGACAGACCCAGACTGTCGACATCAATGGTCTGCAGATAGCTCAGCATATTGGGCAAGGCCGTGATCAGGTCGGCCACGCTGATCTTGCTGAAGTTGGCCAGCTGCTCCAGGTTCTTGGCCTGCACATTGAATTGGCCCTCAAGCGGCTTGGCCGCGATGGTCACCAAGGGTGCAGTGTTCGGGTCGGCCGCCAGGTCGATGCCGGCAATCGTGGCGTAGATCGGCAGCACCACATTGAAGTAGTTCTTGTCCGTGGGCGCATCGATCTTGAGCGCGCCTTTGACAAAGCTGAGGTCGCCCGTCAGCTTGGCGTCGAGACTGCCGCGCGCCCACTTCTTGCCCGCCACACCGCCTATGGTCGGGTCGTCGGGCCGGCCTATGCTCAGGCCCAGCGGCCCGAGGTTGGCATTGAGGATCACGTCCTGCGCCGACAGGCTGCCGGCAAAGCTGAGCTTGCGCAGATCCAGCGCCGCGCTCAGGCCGGCAGACCAGTCGAGCTTGAAGTCAAAGTCCAGCGCCGCCTCGAAGCTGGCATCGACCTCCATCACGCCGCTGATACCCACGCCCACCTGGCCCAGAGCGCCTTCCAGGTCCAGTTGCAGATCCTGGGTCTGGCTGCTGACCTTGCCGGTAAAGCCAAAGGCCAAGCCCTTCTGGTCCAGGTTGAAGCGCAGCGGACCGGCCGGGTCGGAGGTGGCCGAGCTGGGCTTCCAGTTGGCCCGCAGATAAGCCTCCAGCCCCCGCAGCGTGGGCACGCCCGCGCTGCCAAAGGCCGCAGGGTTCTGGTCGATGTAGTCGATCACGTGCTGGCCTATGCTCAGCTCGTCAGAGATCTGCAGCAGGTCTTCCAGAGAGCGGCCGATCAGCGGCAGGTCTTCGTCGGCCAACAGGTAAGCGTTGGCTCGGCTCAGTTGCTGGGCCACGCCCTTGAGCAGATCGCCGAGGCGCCCCTCGATCGACACATCGATGTTGCTGACTGCAAAGTCCGTGACCTTGTCGGCACGCGCAAAGCGCACCTGCACATCTTGGCCGCCCACGGTGATCGTCTGGTTGAGCGCCTGACCGGTTTGGTTGACCGCCAGATCCACATCGCCCACCAGGGCGGTGCCGTTGAGCCCCGGAATCGGCAGCCTCAGGCTGGCCTCCAGGTCCAGCGCATAGCCGCTGTCGGGAAGCACCAAGCCCATCTGGCCGTCGACCACGCCGGCACTCTGGCCGGCCACGTTAATCAGGGCGCTCAGACCGGTGGCGCCGATCTTCATCGGTCCGTTGGCCGACTGCTCGATGCGCACCGTGGCATTGCCACTGAGCAAGGCCGGGTCGGTGCTGGCCGCACCCGGTGTGCGCAACTCGATGGTGAAGTCGCCCTCGGCCTGGATCTGCGGCGTGGCCGCCCGCAGCGTGGCCACACGCGCGCCTTGCAGCATGAGCGGCGTCGAGCCGTCCTTGACGTCGTTGGCGTCGATATCGCCCTGGCTGAAATCGACCACCCGGCCGGCCAGGGCGCCGGTGCGCGGGCCCATGTTCAGGCTCAGGCTCAGGTTGGAGCCACTGAGCGTCAGGCCCGGAACGCCTTCCAGGCTGGCCGAGGCTGCGCCGGCCTGCAAGCCAACAAAGCTGCCACCGGTATCGGGGTCTTGCAGCAGGGCCAGGCCCAGCTTGGCGTCTTTCAGCGACACACCCACGAAGTCGGTGGTGCCCACGCCGCGTCCCATTTGCACATCGACCTGGTTGGCGGTGATCAAGGTGGTGCGCAGGCTGCGGCGGCTGCCGTTGTCCAGCGTCGCACCGCGCAAGCCCAGCGCGGCCAGGCCGAAGCTGCCGCTCAGGCTGACCACATCGCCGATCTCGATCGTCGCATCGAGCGCCAGCCGCATGAAGGCGCCGGCGCCGTCGCTGAAGTCCAGCGACTCGCTGCTGGCCTGACCCGTGCGCACTTCCAGCGCGCGTTCGCTCTGGCCATCATTGGCCAGATTCATCACCGCGCCGTTGGCCATCTCGCCCCGGTAGCCCATGGCGCGGTTCATCTCGAAGGCCAGCGAAGAGGCCTCCAGCGTGAGCAGGTCCTCGGGCAAGCCCAGCTCGGCCGCATTGAGGCTCACAGATTCCACGCTGGCCTTGAGCGCCAGCCAGCTGCGCGTATCGCCCGGCGCCGGATCGGCTGGCCGCAGCAAGGCCATGGCCAGGCCCGCGTTTTGCAAAGCTATCCCTTGCACCCGGGCCGAGACGCCCGAGGCCCCCAGGAAGAAGCCAGCCACCGCCACATTGCGGCCCGCCACCTCGACCTCGATCTCCTGGCGCGAGAGCACCACCGTGCCCGAGGCGGTGAGCAAGTCGCCCAGCTGCACGTCCATGGTGCCACCGACTTCGAACATCCGGCCCTTCATGTTCAGGCTCAAGGCGCTGGCGTTGTCCGTCGGCTTGATGACCAGCGGCGTCTTGCTCCAGTCGACCACGCTGGTGTTAGCCAAGCCTTCTTCGGTCTGGCCCAGGCCGGTGTTGATCTTCAAGCTCAGGTTGCGCCCGGTCAGGCTCAGGCCCATGGCTTCGGTGCCCAGCGCCGTCAGGCTGTTGGCCTGAGCGCTCAGGGTCAGCCAGCTGCGGCCATCGCTGCTGGCTGTGGGTGTGGCCAAGGCCATGCCCATGCTCAAACCCTTGAGCTCCAGGCCCAGGGCCGAGGCGTCGCTGCCGGTGGCCACACGCGCCGCAATGCCGGTGCCGCCCAGCACCAGCAGGCGGGCCTGCACCGTCTTGGCCACACCGCCCTGCTCGGCTTCGCTCACGCTGGTGGTCGGCCGGATCAGGCCCTTGCTGGAAGCGGCCACCACCTGGATCATCTCCAGGTCACGCCCGGCCCAGATGCCGCCAAAGCGGATGTCAAAGTCGTTGCGCGCCGACTGGGTGAGGAAGTAGGTGGCCGAAGGCGGCAGGCCCACGCTCAGATCAAAGGCCCCCGCCAGTCCACCGGCCTTGGCGGTGAACTTCATGAAGGCGCCTTCAACCACCACGCTGACCTTGGCGCTCTTGTCGGCATCGATGGCCATCTTGAGCTTGCGCGCCAGGTTGTGCGCCAACTCCCACGACTTGGCCGGGCCGCCAAAGCCGTTGCCGGCGGCACTGAAGTCTTCGGCCTTGACCGTGTAGACCACATCGTCATCGGCCACGCCCGAGAGCACCAGCTGCTGGCCGATCGCGTAGCTGCCGCTGAGCAGCAGCGTCTCGCGCTGCGCCGCGCTGGTGCCGGTGGCGCTGGCGCGCTGGCTCAGCGCATCGAAGCCGCCGCCGCTCGAAGAGGACACGCTCACGCCGGGCTTGAAGGCGCCGGCGCTACCAATGGCGCGAGCGCCCAGCAAGATGATGTCGGCGTCACCGATGGCAAACACCTTGCTGCCAGGCGCGCCGTTGATCAGGGCGCGCAGCCGGCTTGCGATGTTGTTGCGAATCTGGGCGTCGCGCGCCTCTCCTGTCTTGCCCGAGGTGTCGCGCCGCACGTCGTCGGCACTGACGGTGTAGCCCCAGATCTGGTTGGACAGTCCCGACAGCGTGATTCGGTTGCCCTCGCTGTAGCGGCCGGTCAACTCAATGGCCTCGCCCTGTGCCTGTGAGCTGGCCATGCGCTCGACCGTCACGCCCTCGGTGTGACCGCTCCTGTCGACCCGCAGCTCAAAGCCGCTGGCGCTCTTGGCCGTCAGCAGCATGGACCAGCCCCAGACGCTGACACTGACCTTGGACTGCGCTTGCGCGCTGATCAGAGCGGCCAGCTTGGCCGTCAGGTTGACGGCCGCACGGCCATCGCTGGCGCGCCCGCCCGAGCCCTTGCCGTCGGCGCTCAAGTCCTCGGCCAGCACGGTGTAGCGCAAAGGCTCGGGCGTGATGCCGGTCAGCGTGATCACATCGCCCAGCGCAAAGCGGCCGGTCAGGGTGACCATGCTGGCCTTCAGGCCATCGGTGGTCAGACCGTCGCCGACCGCAAAGCCGCCATTGCCCACCAGTTCGGCATTGATCGCATCTTCAATCGCCTGGGCGCTCGCATCGCGGCCCAGATCGGCGGTGGTGTAGGTCTTGCCGTCCAGCGCCAATTGCAGCCGGTAGGCGGTCGGCCGGGTCGGGTCTATCGCGGGCTGGCTGCGCGCGCTGGCCTCAACCGACAGGCGCTGCACCTCGTCAGCGGTTTCGTCCAGCGTCAAGGTGCGTGTGCTTTGCTCCAGGTACAAGGCGCCGCTGAGCGAGAGGAAGTCGCCCAACTGCGCGCTCATCTGGCCCTGCACCCGCAGCAAGGGGCCCAGGCTTGCGTCCATCTCAAGGGCCAGCTCGCTGTCCGGGCCGGTGCGCACCGCGTAGGCGTTTTTGTTCTCGCCCTTGGCATTGGCCGCGTAGAAATCGATCACCTGGTCGCTGGCTGCAAGGCCAGGCCGCAGGCCGTAGACCTGGTTGAAGCGCACGCTCAAGTCGGTGGCCGCCAGCGACAGCGCCGGCATGCCCACCACCTCGATCGCATCGGTCTGCAGCTGCAGCGCCACCCAGCGCGCGCCATCGAGGCTCACATCGTCGGCGTTGACCTCGCCATCCTTGGCGTAGAACAGGCCCAGGCCAAAGCTCGCATCGCTGAGCGAGACGCCCACCGAATCGGGGTTGAGCAAATCATCGTCGTCGACCACACCGTCACCGTTGGTGTCGACGCGGTAAGCGCCGCCCAAGCCGGCAAAGGCGCTGACATTGGCTGCGCCCACCGTCAGGGCGTCCACCTTCACCTCGCTGCCGTCAGCCAGGGTGATGGTGTCGCTGCGTTTTTCAAACGCGGCGGTGCCATCCAGGTACACATAGTTGGCCAGCGAAATCGTCACGCCGGCGCTCACGCTCACCATCTCGTGGTGGGCGCCGTCCATGCTCATCAGGCGTGAGCTGTCGGGGCCGGTCAGCACCGAGAAGTCGGAATTGGCAAAGTCGATGACACGGCTTGTGGCCTTGTCAGCCAGGTTGATGCTCACCGACACATCGCGCACCGCCATCGTGACATCGGGCACGCCCACCAGGCGCGCCGAGCCGGCCTCGGCCTCCAGCGCAATGCGGGTGGCTTGCTGCCGGTCGGCCACCACGGTAAAGCTCACCAGGCCCTGCTCGCCGGCGGCCAGTACGCGCTTGCCGTCGGCCATGACCGACACGCTGTGCCAGTCGTAACCCTTGGAGCCAGCCACCACACGCCAGTTGCGGCCGCTGTCGCTCGACACCCAGATCGCTGCATCCGGCCCGGTTGAGGCGGCCACCAGGGTCTTGCCGTCTTTGGAGGCGGCCAGCGAAGTCCACTGGCCCCGGCCCAGCACCTGGCCCCAGTCCCACACATCGGCATCGGTGCGTGCGAGGTAGACGCTGCCATCGTGGGCCGCCGCCATCAGCACCTCGCCCTTGCCGCTGGCCGCCACCGCACGCCAGTCGGCGTTGTACGGCAGGCTCCAGTTGACTTGGACGCCGCTGCCCGGCGTGCCGGGCCAGTAGGTGGCGGGCAGGCCCTTGTCGCTGGCCAGGTCGACCAGGTACAAAGAACCAGGCGCCGTGCCATCGGCCGCACGGCTCGAAGCCACCAGCATGCTGCGGCCCTCATCAAACGCCGCCACCGCCGACCACTGGGCGTTGTCAACGCGGCTAAAGCCGGCCTGGTTGGCCCAGGCGTTCCAGACTTGCTTCCCACCCACGGTGGTGTCGTCACCCAGCCTCACGTTGCCTTGCTGCGTGGGGTAGGTCTGGGCGCGGGTTTGCACCACCGTACCCTTGGCCGATTGGACCTCGACCTCCAGCTTGTAAGACTGGCCCTTGACCAGGCTGCCCACATAAATCAGCCCGTCGGCCCCCACATAGCTGGTGGTCACCAGCGCACCGGTGTTGGCCACATCCTTGGCCGTGGCCTTGATCAGATCCGTCAGCTTGGTGGTCAGGTTTGTCAGTACCAGGCCGTTGCTGGTGAATTCACCCCCGCTCCAGTTCTTGCCCTTGAGGTCCGCGCTGACCACGGTGTAGACCAGGTCGGTCTTGGCGATGCCCTTGAGCGTGATCTTGTCGCCCGCGGCCCAGGTGCCTTGCAACTGGAAGGCGTCGATCTGCGGCGCCTGGGGTGCGACCGCCTGTGTGCCCTCGACGCGGCCACCTGAAGACTTGACGATCACCTGCGTGGCGCCAAAGCCTTCGGCCCGCGCGCTCAGCGTGATGTGGCTTCCGGTACCGCCGGCCACAGCCCGCGAGCCGGGCGCCGCGTTGATCGCATCGCGCAATTTCCTGACGATCGACATCGTCAGCAATTCTGGGTCAAGGAACCCCGAGAGCACATCGCGGTCGTCCACCCGAATCGCCACATCCCGATCGGCCACGCCACGCACCGTCACCGTATCGCCCGCGCGGAAGGTTCCGGCCAGCTTGAATGCATCAAAGCTGCGCAGCGTCTGCGTGTCCAGCGTGACGATCACGTTTTCTGCGAGCACAGCCACATCGCTGTAGCGGTCGGTGGGCGCGCCGCTCAGGGCCCAGGTCGCGCCGGCATCGGTGGAGATCAGCACGCCGCCATCGCGCACCGTGGCCACGATGGTCTGGCCGGAGACCGTGACCGCACTGTAGTCGCGGCCGCCCAGGTCGACGGTCTCGGACTCGGCCTCGCTCCAGGTCTGTCCTTTGTCTTTGGACAGGTAAATCGCGCCCTTCTTGCCGCCCGAGACGGCCACCTGCACATCGTCAGACACGGCCATGTCCTGCCACTCGAGTGCCTCGGCCAGGTTGACGCGCACCACCTCGCGCTCGCTGGCCACCACCAGCGCAAACTCCACGCCCGACAGCGAGAAGCCGATCGCGTCCAAGCCCGGCAGGTCTTCCCCGTCGATCTTGCCGTCGCCACTGGTATCGGTCAGCGGCCCGCCGTTGATGCCGGCAAAGGCCTGCAGGTTGCTGCCGCCCACGGTCATGACGTCGTGGCTGACGGTGCTGCCGTCTTCGAGCACCAGGTCGCGGATGGACTTTTCAAAGCCCAGGTCGCCGCCCACATAGAAGAAGTCGCCAGCGGCGATTTCCACCGAGCCGCTGGCGCGGATCAAGGGGCCCTTGTCGCCGTCAATGTCGAGCTTGCGCGTCGTCCCCGTGCCAGTGACCACATTGAGCGGTCGGGTTGCAAAGTCGACCACCCATTGGGTGGAATCGTCCGAATCGCTCAGGCCCGAGACCTGGTTGACCTCGACCGACAGGTTCTTGGCCTGGATGCTCAGATCGCCCCCGCCAACAAAGCCCACCTGGTCGGCCGAGAACTCCAGCCCCATCCAGTCGAGCGCGCCGAGCTTGAGCGTGTTTTGCTTGAGCGTCTTGACCGCAGCGCTGTCGCTTTGGAGCACCGTCACCTCTTGCGGGCTGAGCAAGGCCAGGCCGAACTCGGCATTGGTCAGCACAAAACCGCGTGCGGCTGCATTGGGCGTGTCGGCGCTGGTGAGCGTGCCGTCGCCGTTGCTGTCGACATGGTAGGCACCGCCCACCCCTACGAAGCCGCTCAGGCTAGAGCCGCCCACGGTGAGGCTGTCAACCAGCACGTCAGAGCCATTGGCCAGCGTGATGGTGGTGGCTGATTTTTCAAAGCCCAGCGTGCCGCTGGCGTAGACGAAGTCGCCCAGGTTGACCTCAAAGCCGCCGCTGGCGCGCAGCAACTGGCCCTGGCTGCCCGCCATATTGAGCTCGGTGGTGGTGCCGTAGCCGGTCGAAACATCGAGCGGCTTGGCCGCAAAGTCAATCACCTGCGTGTTGACCGAGCTGCCCGAGGCAATGCCGTCAACGCGGTTGAGCGCCACTGCAATATCGCGACCGAAGGCGGTGATGCCCGGCACGCCCACCAGACCCACCTCGTCGAGCGAGGCTTGCAAGGCCACCCAGTTGCGCGGCGTGCCCAGGGTCTTCTCGTAGAACAGGCCCAGGGCAAACTCGCCGCCGATGGCCGACAGGCCGATCGCGCCCGTGTTGACCTCGTCCTCGCTGCTGACCTGCCCGTCGCCATTGGTGTCGGTGCGGTACGGGCCACCCACGCCCACAAACATCTGCAGGTCGGTGCCGCCCACGGTGAGCATGTCGGTCTGCACCGACTTGCCGTCGGCCAGCTTGAGTGCTTGAGAAGACTTCTCAATGGCCAGCGTGCCGCCCACGTGTACAAAGCCCGCCAGCGACAGCTGCATGCCGCCCGAGGCGCGCATGAGTTCACCGCGCTGGCCGTCGTGCGTCAACTGCAGGGCCTGGCCGGTGCCGGTGGTCACTGAAATCGCCCGGTCATCGTCCACCGCATCGGTGGAGCGGTCGGCGAAGTCGATGACCTGGTTGTTGACCAGCTTGACCTTCATGCCCGTAGACGCCCAGCCGTACAGGGACTTTTCAATGCCAAAGTCCAAGGTGGCCTCGTCGCCGACGTAGGTCAGATTGCCCGCGGTCTTCAGATAGGCGGCCACGCTCTGGCTGCTGCCCATGAGCACGATGGCGCGGTCACTGTAGGCAAATGCCGACACGCCCTGCGCATTGCGGGCGACCAGTTGCGCTTGCTCGGGCCCGCCGTCTGCCTTGGCAGGCACCGACAGGTAGACGCTGATGGTCGCATTGGGATTGCTGGCGCCAGACAACAGGAATTGGGCGTCTTCAAAAACCAACTCAGACGGCGCGTCCGGCGTGATCCAGATCTTCGATGTCAACTCAGCAATGACCGGCAATCCGTCGGCGAGCGGCCGGTTGATGGCGGTCGGTTTCTGGCTGGCCAGCCAGAAACTCACGTCGGCATAGCCGTGCTCGCCCGAGACAAACAGGCGCAGAGTGGCCGGCTCCAGCTGACCCGATCGCTCATAACTCACGCGCAAGCCGGTGTCCACCGCGTGGGCGCTCAGGTAATGGCTCAAGACGCTGGCCTTGCCGCTGAGCTTGAGGCTTTGCAGCTTGTGCTTATCTCCCTTGATGCTCTCCAGGCGCAGCAGGTCACCTTGACCGCTGGTGTTGAGCTCCAGCGTGAAGCTGGCGTTCTTTTCCTTGCCTTCGATCTGTATCAGCGCGCCCTCGCCCAAGGCGGTGACCTCCGCGTCTTCGGCATCCTCAATCAATTCGCGCAACTTGTCCGCAATGCGGGCTTGGGCCTGCGCCAACGTAATGCCCTTGTCGCCATCGAACAGGTCTTCGTCTTCGACCACATAGACCAGGTCTTCTTCGCCCAAGCCAGAGAGCGTGATGACATCGCCGGCTTCATACACCCCGGCGACCACAAAGGTGCTGACCTGGGTGGCCGCGCTGCTGGCCTGGCGCAAGAGCGGCGTTTCGGACGTCGGATCGTATTCGCCAAAGGACAGGAACAGCCCCGCGCCCTCCTGCACCGACAGCTCGATCTGCAAGCGCTCGGCCCCCTGGCCGACCAGGTTCGTGCCCAGTACCAAAGCCGCAGTCTGCACTGGGGTGGTGTTGTCAGCCACCGGGCTGAATTGCACATAACCGTCTGCGGGCGCCGAGACCACAGGCGCGCGCACGGCCACCGCCTCATGGCGCACCGAGTTGTAGTCCACGCCCAGCTTGTAGACCTGCAGCTTGAGGTCATCGGGCAGGCCCACCAGCATCTCGACCGCACCGACCGAGCCGGTGACAGCCAGCCACTGCGTGTCATCGAAGTCGCCCTTGCCGTTGAAGACGGCCAGGCCAAACTCCACATTGCGCACGCCCAGGCCCTTGGCATCGGGGTTGAGCTCATTGTTTTCCAGGCGGCCGTTGCCGTTGGCATCGCTGCCATACGGGCCCAGACCCACAAAGCCCGTCAGGCCCGCGCCGCCCACGCTGAGCATCTCGGTCTGAACCTTGGTGCCGTCGGTCAGCGTCACTTCTTGCGCGCGCCGCTCCAGGCCCATGGAGCCGCTGAACTGCACAAAGTTGGCCAGATTCAATTCCATCGAACCGCTGGCGCGCACCAGGCGGCCAGTGTCACCGGCCATGTCGAGCGTGATGCTCTTGCCGGTGCCGGTGACCACCTTGAAGTCTTCTTCGCCGCCGGTGAAGTCGATCACCTTGGTGTCGGCATCCAGCTTGGGCTTGACGCCGCTGACCAGGTTGATGTCGACCGCCAAGTCGCGCGCAGCCAGGGTGACGCCGGGCACGCCCACGAAGGCCACCGAGCCGGCCTGCGCCTTGAGCGCCGTCCACTGCAGGCCTGCGCCGCTGTCGGCGCCTGGCGCCGCATCGGCCAGCACCAGGGCAAAGTTCACCCCGCCCATGGCCAGGCCCACTGAATCGGGGTTGGCTTCGGCTTCGGTGAAGGTGCCGTTGTCGTCAAGGTCGCGCCAGTACGGCCCATTGACGCCCGCAAAAGCTTGCAGGTCCTGGCCGCCGAAGCTCAGCGTGTCCACATTGAGCTCGCTGCCATCGGCCAGCGTCACCGCACGGGTGGACTTTTCAAAGCCCAGGTTGCCCGCCAGCGAGAAGAAGCCGTCGACCTCGATCTCCAGGTAGCCCGAGGCGCGCACCAGCGTGCCCTGCGCACCTTTGTAGTCCAGCGTCTTGACCTCGCTGCTGCCATCGGCCAGCTTGCCGCCAGTGGCAATGGTCAGCGGAATGGTGTAGTCGACCACCGAGCCGTCGCTGCCCATGTTGACCTCAAGCTTGAGGTCTTCGGCGCGAATGTCCACCAGAGGCAGCCCCAGCTCGGTGGCCGAGGCCGCCGTGGCCGACAGGCTCAGCCAGGTGCGCGCCGGCAGCGAGCCCACTTGCACCGTGTCTTGGAACAAGGCCAGACCCAGGTCCAGCCCGGCCAGCTCAAAGCCCGCCGCGCTGGGGTTGGTTTTCTCGCCCACCAAGCTGCCATCGCGGTCGCTGTCGAGGCGGTAGGGGCCGTTGAGGCCCACAAAGGCGTGCAGGTCATTGCCGCCGACGATCCAGCTATGGGCCGTGACCGCGCCACCCTTGGAGACGGCGATCTGCCTGACGCTGCTCGAGAGCGTGAAGCGCCCGTCGACCGTCACAAAGTCGGCCGCCTGCACCGTCATGCCGGCGTTGTAGAACTTGCCCGCGCCGAAATAAGGCGAGTTGAAGAAGGTGCCCAGGGTGTCTTCGTCGGCCTGGCTGTGCGCGGTGATGCGCAGCGAGTCGGCCGCCGGCCGCTTGACCACCTCCAGATTCAGGCCCACCTGAAGGTCACCGTCTAGCTGTGGCGAGAGCTCGAGCAAGCTGCTGCCGTCGTCGTAGCCAAACAGGCCCGTGCCCGAGCCAAAGCGCCCCACCACCGAGCCGGCCTCGATCAGGCCGTAGCTGCGCGCCAGGCGCGGCTGCAGGTCTTTGGCCAGTTGGATGTCGATCACGCTGCCGTCGGTGGTCGCCGGCGTGGCGCTGCCGTCTTCGATGGTCAGCGTGCCAGTGACTTGCAGCTGGTCGTTCTGGTTGTTGTCCTCGCCGCTGAGCTTCAGCGCCAGGCGCTGGTTGGCGGTGATGGTCTGGTTGCCCGTGATGCGGATCAGGCCCGGCGAATCGCTGCGGCCAAAGGTGCCGGCTGCGTCCTCACTTTGCGCATCCACGATGCGCAGGCCCTTGCTGGCCGTGACCACCAGATCGCCCAGAGTACGCAGCCTGTCGCTCATGGCCAGCGGCGCTGTGCCCGCAGCCACCAGGTTGACCGAGGCATCGGCCGCCAGGCTCAGCGCGCCGTCTTCGGCACGCACCTGGCCTGAGATGGCCAGCACCGAGGTGTTGGCCACGTTGTCCACGCTCAGGCTGATTTGTCCACCCGCAACGGCGCTGACTTGCGACCCAGCAGCCACGCTCAGCCGGTCACCGGCAACGGCCAGCGCAATATCGCCGCCATCGGTGCTGACCAGGCCCAGGCTGGCGCTGATCCCGTCGATCTTTCCCACCGTCAGGCTGCCGCTGGCCGCCAGTCGCACCGTGCCGGCCGCCTCAGCAGACAACAGGCCCGTGGCCAGCTCCAGTGCATTGGCTGCTGCCCCGCCCTCGGCCACA
Organism: Comamonadaceae bacterium; assembly: GCA_027486755.1. Taxonomy (GTDB): domain Bacteria; phylum Pseudomonadota; class Gammaproteobacteria; order Burkholderiales; family Burkholderiaceae_C; genus Polaromonas. Next base: position 173,308 of record JAIXOM010000041.1, read on the forward strand.
CGTCCGCCGGCCAGCATGTTCTCGCCGATGGACTCGCTCGCGCTGATCCAGACGCTGCCCCCGCTCAGGTCCATGTTGTCGGTGGCGTCTGCATCGGTGACCGAGCCGGCACGCGTGGTCAGGCTGAGCAGACCGCTCCCCGCATTGACACTGCCCAGCGCCATGCCGGCACCGGCGTCCAGCGTCGCGCCCTGGCCGCTCAGGCTCGCGCCTGCGGCTTGCGTGATGCTGCCGCGCACGCTGCTCATGCTCAGCGCGCCTGCGGCGGTGACCGTGCTGCTGGCGCTTTGCGTCAACTCGCCACGGGTGTTCAGACTCAAGCTGCCGCTGCTGTTGATGCTGCCGGCCAAAGCCAGGTTGCCGCGTGCATTGACGCTGGCCACGGCGTTGGCGCCGCTGGCCGTCAAAGCGCTCAGTGACACCGCGCCTTGGGTGTCGATCTGCACGCGGCCTGCGCCACTGGCTGCGAGGCTTGCGGCGCTGAGCACCAGCGCGTCGCCATCAGCACCAATGGCTGCACTGGACACCAGCGCCACACTGCCCGCCTGCAGGTCGGCAAAGCCGGCCTGCGACACGCCCAAAATGCTGCCGCTGCTGGTGCTCAAGGACGCCAGGCCGCTGGCGCGCAGGCGATCGAGCTGCAGGTTGCCGCTGGTCTCTGTGAGGTAAGCCGCCCCGCGCACCTGGCCACCCAGCCGCGCGTTGTTGCCTTGCAGGTCGATGCGCAGGGCTGCTGACTCGCTGCCCACATCGCCATTGCCGGTGTTCAGGCTCAGCCCCGTCGCCCTGACCAGGCCGGCGCCGCTGATGCTGGTGGCAGCCGTCAGGCTGGCTTGCACGGCATCGAGCGTGCCTTCGATCTGCAGCGCCCCGCCTGCGCGCAACTCAAGGCTGGTCAGTGCGGTGGCGCTGGCCTGCCAGACGATGGTGCCAGAAGCTTGCAGCTTGAGCGCACCGCCGGCCAGTCCGCGCTGGCTCAGCCAGGCATCGGTCACGGTCAGATTGCCGCTGAGCTGCAGCGTGTCGGAACGGGTGGCGCTGGCGCCCATCGCCGGCGCAGTGCCGGTCTTGAGATCGAGCAGGCCGTCGAGCGCCGAGCCCATATTGAGGCTGGCGCTGGCCTGCACCTGACCGGCCGCCACGGCGGTGATCTGCACCGCCGCCGCATCGCCATTCCACTTGAGCTTGTCGCCGGCGTCGAGCCAGTTGTTGAGATCGGTCACCGAACCGGTCAACACCAGGTCGTTACCGCTGAGCGCAGCGCTCACGCCGCCATCTGCAGTGAACTGCCAGGCCGGCACAACCTGGGTGCGCAAGGTGACCGTCACCGAGCCGGTGATGCCACTGGCCAGCAGCACGTTGGTGCCCAAGACCAGCGGTGCCGGCTTGCCTTGCAGGGCCAATTCGCCGGGCAGTTGCAGCGCCAGCGTGGGGGCCAGGGCCGGCTGGCTGCTGGTGGTGATGCTGGCTTGGGCCTGCACCGTCACGTTGCCGCTGGGCGGCGCCAGCGACACGCTGAGGTTGCCGCCCGTGCCGTTGTAGCGCAGCTGGCCCGAGGCCAGGTAGGCGCTGAGCGCGTCTGCCGTGCCGGTCAGACTCACCTGCGCGCTGTTGTGGCCACTGGGGGCCAGGGCGCTCACATCGCCTTGCAGCAGCAAAGCGCCGGCGCCCACGGTCAGCGTCACGGTCAAGTTGCCGCTACCGCTGATGGCATTGGCCCCCAGGCGCAACTGCGCTGCCGTGCTGGACGCCGGCAAGCTCCAGCTCAGCGGAAGCTGCAGTTGCGGCGCCGCCTGCACACCGCTTGCGGCCGCGCCTAGACTGACCGCCAAGGCGCTGGTCGTGCTCACGCCACCGGCCACTGCGGTCAGGTTCAAGCTGCCCGCACCGCCGCCCAGGCGCAGCCCGCCGCCTGCCAGATAGCTGTTGATCTGGGCCGCCGTGCCGCTCAGGCTCAGGCTGCTGCCATTGCCAGCGCTCAGCGCCAGCGTGCTGCTCTGTGCCCAGTGCATCACCGCCGAGCCGGTGCTTTGCAGACTCAGGGTAACCGTCGCACCCGCATCTAGGCCGCCGAGCACGGCGCTGCCGAAGGCCGGCGCCGCCGTGGCACCGGGCGTGAGCACCACCTCGGCCGGCAAATTCAAGGCCGCGCCGGAAGCCGCCACCAGCGAGGGCTGGGTCGGCGCAAACAGGTTGATGCTGGCCTGCGTGAAGTCGCCCGCCGCATTGGCGAGCTTAAGCGTCAAGGCCCCGGCCGAGCCGGTGTAGCTGATGCGCCCTTCGGCCGCCAGGAATGCCGCCAATGCGCTGGCCGTGCCCGACAAGGTGCGCGCCTGCGCGCTGCCGCCCACCGCCACGCCATCGTCGCCTTGAGCCAAAGCGTTGACCGCGCCCGCGCTGCCCAGCGTGAGCGTCAAAGTCCCGCCGCCGGTGAGGCTTGCGCCCGTCAGGCGCAGCGGCGAGGCCACGCCGCCGGTGATGGGCCATTGCTGCGGCAGGCTGGCCAGGGTGGGCGTGCCCACCAAAGCCATATCGTCGAGCGCGACCATGGCCCCGACCGCGCGCACGCCGCTGCCCGTGCCGCCCTGGGCCAGCAGCTGCACGCTGCTGGCGTTGCTCACGGCCAACTTGCCAGCCGTGCCCAGATAGGTGTTGAGCGCCGCCGCATCGCCACTGATGACCAGCGAGGTGCCGCTGTTGCTGACCACGGTCACGCCGGCCTCGGATGCCGCGGTGAAACTGCCACCGCTCGATGCGGTGAAGGTCAAGGACAGCGCACCCGCGCCGGCAGCCAGCGGGTTGCTCAGCACCAGGGGCATGGGGCCGCTCAGGGGCTTGATCAGGCGCTGCGGCAGGTTCAGGCTCAGGCCGGTCACGGCCGTGCCCGGGTTGGCCACCGGGCCGCCGTAGAGCGTGTAGGCCGGCGCGGCCAGGTCAAGCGCGCCATGGCTTGCGGCCTGCACCAGGCCGCCGCTGGCCAGGGACTGCACCGTGACCTGCAGCTTGGCATCCTGGCCGGGGTTGGCCGTCCACTGCAATTTGCCTGCGGTGGCCAGGTAGGCGCTCAGATCGTCTTGCGTGCCGCTCAAGGTGAGCGAACTGCCGCCCAAGGCGCCAGCGCTCACCGTCACACCCGAGGTGGCCGCATCGGCCGACAAGCTGCCATGGCTGACCGTGAGCACCAGGGTGCGCAAGTCTGTGCCGCTGCCCAGCACATTGGCCGGCAAGGTCAGATGGTTGCTGGACGGCAAAACCGTCACATGGCCGGGCAGGTTGAGCGTGGGCGCGGCAGCGGCGCTGGCCGTGCCATTGCTGCCCAGAGCCGGCAGTTGGACGGCCGTGAGGGTTATCGTCTTGACGGTCTCGGCCAGCAACTGAGCGCCGTTAAAGGCTCTGGCCTTGAGGGTCAAGACGGGGCTGCCCGTGTTGCCGTTAAAGACCAGCTTGCCCGCAGTGGCCAAGTAGGCGCTCAGCGCTTGTTCGGTGCCGGTGAGCGTGAGCGAGCCCACGTTGATGGCAGAGCCTGTGGCGGTGACGCCCGTGCCCACACCCGAGCCCAGGCCAGTGGCCGACAAGTTGCCACCGCTGGTGGAGATAACCACGGTGCGGGTGGCCGAGCCCGTGCCCAGCGCACCAGCAGCCAGCGTGATCTGGCCTTCACTGCGCGACACCGTCATAGCAGAAGGCAGGTTGAGCGTGGGCAGCGCCACTGCGGCCACGGTGACCGTGGGCGCTGTCACATTGATCGTCGTGCCCGCCGCGCCACCGACCATGACGCCGGTGGCAAGACCATTGAGCGTGACACTCACTGTTCCGGTGCCGCTGGCCTTGAGCTTGCCGCTGCTCAGATAGGCGTTGATCTGCGCAGCTGTGCCGTAGAGGCTCAGCGTTGCACCGGTGCCATTGGCAATGTCAGCACCGCCTGCGCTCGAGTCCTTTAGATTGCTGTCTGCGTCCCAGGTGAGCGTCACGTTGGTCGACGCACTAAAGGCCAGCGTCACCGGCCCCGCCGCCACCAGCGGCACGCTGCCAAAGGGCAGCGCAATGGTTGCGCCCGGCGTAGTCACCAAAGTGGCTGGCAGCACCAAGGTGGCGGCGGCATTGCCGCCCACGGGCTGCGTGTTCAGGCCTTGCAGGGCCACCACGGTGCGCGCCGATGCGCCCGTTAGATCGGCCGCGCGCGCTAGGTTCAGCGTCAAGCCACCGGCTGCGCCGTTGTAGCTGACCAAGCCCGCTTGCAAATACGCTTCGAGGTTGGCAGCCGTGCCTGTGAGAGTCAGCGCCGTACCGCTGCCCACAGCGGTCACCGAGCTCGCGCTTGATGCGCTCAGCACGCCGCTGGCCACGCCCAGCGTGAGCACCAGCGATTCTTCGGCGTTGCCGTTGCCGGCATCAAGGTCGGCGCCGGTGAAGACCAAAGCGCTGGCGGTATTGGCCGTGATGGTCACGGCCTGCGGCAAGGCTGCGATGGCGGGTGCTGTGGCCGACCCGCTTCGGCTCTCGCTGACGACCACAGGCGTTTGCGCAGTGACCACCGCCGTCTTGACCGTCTGCGCCAGCACCTGGCCTGCCGCAGGGCCCGTGCCCAGGACTTGCGCCCTAAGCGTCAAGCTGTGCGAGCCCAAGCTGCCGCTGTAGGTCAAATTACCCGCTGTGGCCAAGTAGTTGCTCAGCGCTTGTTCTGTGCCGCTCAGGGTCAGCGTACTGCTTCCCGAAACCGTGGCGGTCACGCCTGCACCCGTCGGATCATTGGCCGACAGGAGGCCGCTGGAGATTTCCACGACGACCGTGCGCGCTGTCGAGCTTGTGCCCAAGGCACCGCCATCCAAAGTGATCCGGCCGCCGCTGGTCGACACCGTCATCGCAGACGGCAGGTTGAGCGTCGGCAGGCTCAAAGAAGCCGCCGTGCCCGTGACCGTGTTCACCACAATCACATTGGCCGCCGGATTGCCACCCGTCACGCCCGCGCTCTGGGTATTGACCGTCACACTCACCGTGCCATTGCCGCTGGCCTTGACTTTGCCAGCAGCCAGGTAGGCATTGATCTGCTCGGCCGTTCCGTAAAGGCTCAGCGTTGCAGCGGCTGCGCTGCCGTTGCCAATCGGCGCAGCACCCACCGCGTCCGAGACCCGCAGATGGCTGTCGGCATCCCAGGCCAGGGTCACGTTCGACGATGCGGTCAGGGCAAGCGTCACCGGCCCCGCAGCCACCAGCGGCGTTGCGCCAAAGGCGATGACAGCACCGACACCAGGCGTGGTGTTGACATTTGCCGGCAGCACCAGGCTGGCGATGGCGCTGCCGCCCAGAGTCTGCGAGCCCGCACTTTGCAGGTTCAAGCTGGCACTGGCCGACGCACCATTGAGCGCAGCCGCACGCGCCAGCGTCAAGCCCAGCGCACCGGCCGGGCCGTTGTAGCTGAGCGAGTTGGCCTGCAAATAGGTTTTAAGCTGGGCGGCGGTGCCAGTCAAAGTTCGCGCGGTGTCCGTGCCAGACACACTCACCGGGCCGCCCGTCACAGCCGTAAGCACACCGCTGGCCACGGTGAGCGTGAGCCGCAGCGATTCGCTGGCGTTGCCATTGCCCGGATCCAAATCGATCCCGGTCAAGACCAGGTCGCTGGCGCTGCTGGGCGTGATGGTCAAATTCTGCGGCAGTTGCAAGATGGCGGGCGCCGTGGCAGTACCGCTGCTCACTTGCGACACCGTCACCGGCACTTGAGCGCTGAGGCTGCTGGTCTTGACCGCCTCGCCCTGCACGACGGATGCGTCAGGGCCTGTGCCGAACTGCTGTACCCGCACACTGAGTGCATGCATGCCCTCAGGCCCATTGAAGCTCAGGCTCCCCCCAGTGCTCAGATAACCATTGAGCGCAGCAACCGTGCCCCTGAGCGTGATCGAGCTGGCCGCCGCTGTGCTGCCGGTGGTGTAGTTGGTTGGGCCAATGCTGGCCTGCACCGCGCTGCTCAGTGACCCCGCGGTAAGCGTGCCTGAGCTCACCGTGAGCACCACGGTGCGCTCATCGCCCGTGTTGGTGCTGCCCAGCGGGCTGCCCGGCAGGGTGATCTGGCTGCCGCCTACCACCACAGTGAAGCTGGCGGGCAGGTTGAGGGCCGGCACCACTGGTGTGGCCTGTGTGTTGGACTGCTGCGTGACGGTGATCGTGCCGCTGGCCGCGCCGCTGACTGTGATCGTGCCCGACCCGCTGGCCCTGAGCTTGCCGCTGCCCATATAGGCGTTGAGCGCATCCGGACTGCCGTAGAGCGTGAGGCTGGAGCCGCTGTTGGCCGAAATGCCCAGGGCATTGGCCGCACTGGACTCTTTGAGCGCAGCCTCGCTGGCCCAAGAAAGCGTCGCTCCACTGGCGGTGAAGGTCAAGCTCACCGGCCCCGGCGCCACCAGGGGCGCCGCACCGAATGGGATGGCAGCCGACGCGCCGGGCGTGGTCAGCACAGACGTCGGCAACACAAAGCTGGCCGAGGCACTGCTGCCGCTGGTCTGCGTGGGCGAAGTCAGGGCAACGGTGGTCAAGACGCTGGCGCCGCTGGCATTGGCCAATTGAACTTTTAGGGCATTGGCCGAGCCGTTGTACTGCACCGGCGCCACGGTGGTGCCGCGCAGGAAAGTCTGCAAAGCAGACGCCGTGCCGCTGAGCACCAGGCTGGAAGA
>JAIXOM010000005.1 GCA_027486755.1 Comamonadaceae bacterium
ATCGTCGACGGCGCGCTCGAGCGCGCCACCGCCAACGTGGGCGACAGCCTGGAGGCGCTCAAGGCCTCGGGCTTTTCCGAAAAGCAGCTGCAAGCCATCGGCATCGGCAGCAAGGCCAACCTGATGGAGCGGGCCCGCTATGCGATGGCGCCCGACCTCATCAAGGCTCTGCTGCCGCACGAAGAGTTGCTGGGCCAAGGCGACAGCGGCGGTGCCGAGTCCCTCAACGTGCAGGGCCGCAACATTGTCCTGTTGTCCCAAGGCACGACTGCTGGCGTGAAATACGGCGTGGGTCGCTCGTCCGACCGGGTGACCATCACCAACCCGAGCGATTTCGGCAGCTTGACCGAAAGCCACAAGGCTTTGCTTGCGCAGGCCAGCGCAGCCGATGTGATCGAGACCCAATACCGCCGCTACGAATGGATCGGCGACGAGGCCACGGTGGACCTGTCGGCGGTGGGCACCTTCAACAACGCGCTGCTGTGGCGCGAGGTGGGCGCCACAGCCAGGGCGCCGGTCAATTTGCCGGTGCTCGCTTCAAGCGACGGCATTGCCGATGTGGTCAAAGGCCAGTGGGTGGAAAACCGGCGTGAGCTTTTGAGCGTGACGCTGCAGGTCACCGACGACATCAACATCAGCGCCAGCGGCGATGTGGCGGTCAAGACCCCGGGCGATGTGGTCATGCGTGCCAAGGACGATCTGCGCATTGCCGAGGGCAGCCGCAGCATCACCGACTTGTCGGGCATCGATGCCGGCGCTCGCATGCGCCTGGCCGCGGGCGGTGCCATCACGGCGCTGGGCAGCGTCGCGCAACCTTGGCTGCTGCGCTCGGGCGGCGACATGAGCTTGTTGGCTGACGGCTCGTCCAAGGTCAGCACGCTGGCCGGGCGCATCGCCATGGCCAATGGCGCGGCGCTGCGCATCGAGATCGGTGAGCAGGGCGAGCCCAAGCCCACCACGGGCTTCATGCCCGGCGTGCTCAACCTCAGCGCCGCCGGACTGGTCAACGTGCAGGAGCAAACCGACGACCTGTGGCTGGCCTCGGTGGCCTCGAGCGGCGAGGGCGTCCATGGTGCGCTGACCTTGCAGGCGGCCACTGGTGAAATTCTGGCGTCCGAGCGCATCTACCATGACGGCGTCACGCATGTCAGCGGCGCCGATGTGCGCCTGGTCTCGGGCACGGTGGGCACCATCGATGGCGCGCGCAACCTGGGCAGCTTGCTGCGGCCGCTGCGCCTGGAGGCGCAGAGCCTGGCGGCTTTTGCCTACACCGGCCAAAGCGCGCTGGTTCACATTGCCAACACCGGCGATCTGGAACTGCGCCAGCTTGATCTGACCAGCGGCCAGGTCTTGCTGAGCACCAGTGGCTCGCTGCGCGTGATGCAGGCGGTTCAGCTGACCTCCGATTCTGGCAACAGGCTGTTGCTGACCGCGATGGGCGGCGATATCGATCTGCGCAACGACCTGACCATGGGCCGCGGCCAGATGCTGCTGAGCGCGGCTCAGGGCCAGGTGCTGCAGTCCAGTAATTCTGACGTGCTCAACGCCGGCGGCGCCATCACCCTCAACGCCTTGGGTCTGGCGCAGGCCTGGGGTGCGACGCTGTCCAGCCATGCGGCCTCGCAAGGCGGCAACATCACGGTGCGCGTGAGCGGCGACGTGGTGGCTTCGGCCATCAACGCCAGCACGGGCGTGCTCGATGTGCAAAGCACCCAGGGCCGGATCATCGAGGCGCTGGCTGCCGATGGGCAGGGCGATGCCGCGGCCGATCTGGCCGGTGCGACGATGAAGCTTCAGGCCCAGGCCATAGGCGCGCTCGGTCGCGGCGGCGAGGCGCTCGAAACCTCGGCCACCACCCTGACCGTTACTGCCGCCGGCGATGTGGCGCTGTCCAACGACAAGACCCTGAGCCTCTTGGGTCTTGCGGCCGGCTCGGCCGTGATGCGCACCAGCGCGGGCAGTCTGAATGTTGACGGCGCCGTGGCCGCCCAGCAGAACCTGCTGCTCGAGGCCGGCACCGGCGGCTCGGTGGCCATCAAGGCCAACACCTTGGTCAGTGTGGCCCAAGGGGCACTGAGTATTCTGGCCGCCCAGGGCATCAACCTGGGCTTGGGCAGCGTGGTCTCGGGTCTGGGCAGCGTGCATCTGCAGGCGGCAGCCGGCGCTTTGGCCATGAACGCCAGCGCGCGCATCGCCAGCGGCGGCGGCAACATCCGCCTGGCGGCCGGCACCGATATCGTGCTGGGCACGGTCGATGCCCGCCTGGCCAATGGCACTGTGAATGCCAACGGCTCGCGCTTGGGCGTACTGGCCGGCGGCAGCATCGCCAGTGCCTTGCTGTTGCCCGCAGCCACCGATGCCAACCTGCGCGGCGCCGATGCGCTGCTGCAGGCGGGCACGGGCATCGGCAGCGATCTGGGCGCGCTGCGCCTGGACGTGGCACGCGTGTCGGCGCACACCGCCGCGGGCGACATCCATCTTTATGCTCTGGGCAACCTGGAGATTGGCGCCGTGGCCGATCTGCGCATCGAGCGGGTGGTGGAAACCGGCCGCAGCGCTGCGCTGTGGACGCTGGAGCAAAGCGGTCTGCGCGCCCCCGGCCGGGTGCTGGTGACTGCGGTGGGCAGCATCCGCTTGCTCACCGATCCGGCGCTCGATGCCGGCACCGCGATCGCGACCGGCGCACTGGGTCAGGTCAGCCTGACGGCCGCCGGCGCCATCAGCGTGCCCAACTCGGGCCCGGCCGATGTGCCGCTGATCGACACCCGCGCGCTCAGCCTGAGCGGCAGCAGCATCGCGGCCATGGTGCTTGCGGTCAACGAACTGCGGGCCACTGCATCGACTGGCAACCTGAGCCTGACCGACGTGGACCGCGAGGGCGAGTCCAACCCGGGCCTGACGGTCAAGGACATTACCGCTGCGGGCAACGTGACCGTGACCGCGCAAAGCACGCTGTCCGTCGAAAAAATCCGCACCGGCAGCAACGCCGATGTGAGCCTCATGTCGCTGGCAGGCGACCTGCTGATGCTCGTGGCCGATGCGCTGGCCAGCAACCTCGATGAACTCAGCCTGCTGGCGGCAGGCTTTATTGGCAGTCCGCGCCTGTTCACCGGCGCCACCCGCACCGAATACCGCAGCGGCGCCGCCCTGCGTCTGGGCGGCAGCGCCTCGCAGTTGCCTGCTGGGGCCAAGGTGGTTGAACCCACCAACCTGACCGCCACCCCGGCGGTGGCAGGCCTGAGCGCCGTGCTGCCCACGCAAAACCTGGTGCTGCGCAGCGACAGCGCCATCACCCTGGCCGGCAGCCATCTGCCTCGCGGCGCAACAACAACGCTGCAAGCCGCGCAAGGCCTCTTCATGAGCCAGGCGGTGGCCAATCAGGTCACCAGCCTGGGGCAGGCGCTGCAAGCGCCGCAACTGGTGGTGCTGAGCGATGCCGCACTGAGCAGCTTGGACGAGCCGCAGGCCCTGGCTCTGCTCAGCGGCGCACTCAGTGGCGGTCCCGCGCCTTTGCTGGCCAATCCGACCGTGGCCTTGCCCGGCGCCTTGCCGGTCACGCCTGGCGTGGCCTCGCCCCTTCGCATGGCCGCCGGTGTCTTTGGCAGCGGCAGCGAAACCCTGACTGTCACGCTCAAAACGGGCAGCGGCCAGATCGGCGGCACGCCGCCGGCGGGCATCAGCGCGTCGGGCAGCACCAGTGAACGCAGCTTCACCGGCCAAGCCCTGGCCCTGAGCAACTGGTTTGCCAGCGCGGATGCGCCGACCTACCTGGGTGCAGCCGGCCAGAGCCTGAACATCACCGTGACCCGCGGCGCGGTGTCGGTGCAGACCGCGCTGGCGCTGTACGGCAGCAGCGCGACCAGCAGTACCGCGCCCAGCCTGGCTGCCGTGCCGCAGACGGTGTTTATCACCGCCGGCACTGCCTCCAACCTGAGCCTGGCCGGTGTGCAAATCACCGGCGAGGGCCAGCTGACCCTGAGCGCGACCGCCCCGGCCGGCGGCAGCCTGAATGCCGCGACTACGGCCACCGCCGCAGGTGTAAGCGCCGGCGGCAGCGCCAGTGCGCCCACCTTCACCGGCACGGCCTCCGCCTTGCAGGCCTGGTTGACCGGCGCCAATGCGCTGAGCTACAGCGGCAATGCCGGCACGCTCACGCTGCGCCTGGCCGATGCCAGCGGCCAGCGCTACAGCCAACTGACTGTGGCCCTGGCCACGCCCACAGCCAGCAGCGCGACCCAGACCAGCGGCGGCCTCACGCTGCCCACGCAAATCGCGGCCACCCCCGGCGCAGCCTTGCCGCTCCAATGGGCGGCCAATGCGGTGAGCAGCAGTAATGCGTCCGAGGTGCTGGCCCTTGAATTGGGCCTGCCCCAGTCGGCCTTGAACCTGCCCAGCCTTGCGAGCACGGGCGTGACCGTCAGCAATGGCGCCAGCCTGACCCTGGGCGGCAACACCTTTGCTGCCACCCGCCTGAGCGGCACGGCCGCCGCGCTCAGTGCCTTGCTTGCGGGCGGTGCGGTGTCGCTGCAGCCTACGGTGCCGGCACTCATCAACAACACCCTGGGTGTGCGCCTGACCAGCAGCGGCGGTAGCAGCGATGCCAGCGTGGCCATCACCCTGGCCAGCGCCAGCGGCAGCCAAAGCACCACAGCGCTGGGCCTGAGCCTGCCCGCTGCACTTGGCGTGGCGGCCGGTGCCACACCGATTTCACTGCAGAGCGCGCTCAGTGGCCCCGCAGGCACCTACAGCCTGAGCCTGAACGCGGGCAGCGCCACCCTGACGGCCGCCGCAAGCAGCGCGCTGAGCCCGGTCACCGCGGACGGCACGCTCACCCTGAGCGGCACGCTGGAGGCGCTGGGCACCTACCTGGCCTCGGGCAACCTGAGCGTCAGCGGCGGGGCAGGGCAGTCGCTCACCCTCACCCTGCAGCAAGGCACAAGCGCCCGCGCGCAGGCCAGCCTGGCCCTGCTGGCCCTGGCCGCGCCCCTGCCGGTCTTGGCCTTGCCCTCGACCGTGTTCGTGCTGCCCGCCACCAGCTCGCCGGTGATTCTGGGCGGCGCACCCATCAGCGGCAGCGGATCGTTCACCCTCACGCTGAGCGCCACCGGCAGCCTAAGCGCCACCGACACCACCCTCGATGGCTCGGACGCCAGCACTCCGGCCACCGGCAGCAGCCTCACGCTCAACGGCACAGCCAGCGAGCTGAGCAGTTACCTGAACTCGGGCAAGCTGCGCTTTACCGGCTCGGCCGACACCCTGGTGCTGACCCTGCAGCCTGTTGGTGATAGCAGCCGCCAGGTGGAGGCGCGCATGGCGCTGGCGACGATTGCCGCGCCCACCAGCGTGACCACGCCCACCTTGGCGCTGCCGGCGGGCTTTACCGTCCACAACAGCAACGGCCAGCTGACCCTGCCAGCCGATGCGCTGGGCAGCGGCCCTGGGCTGCGCACCGTGCTGCTGAGCACTTCGGGTGGCACGCTTGCAGCAGCGGCCGATGCTTCGGTGGGCCTGAGCGCGGCCGCCAGCGGCGCCAGCCTCAGCCTCACTGGCACCGAGCAGGCCCTGAGCACCTATCTGGCCACGCCGGGCAATCTGCTGTTCAACGGCACCGCCGGCCAAAACTACACGCTCACTGCCACGGCGCAGGTGATCAGCGGCACGTTGGTGCAGGCCGCCACCACCCGCCAGGCCACGGTCTCGGCGGTCGCTGCGGTGCAGCTGGGCAGCAGCGGCACGGCCACCGCGCCGGTGATCTTGCAACTGCCGCAAACGCTGACCATCACGCCCGACAGTGCCAGCACGCTGGTCTTGGCGGGCGCCGATCTTGACGATGGCAACGCGGGTGGCGACGACAGCCTGGTGCTCACGCTGAGTGTGGCCAGCGGGGCGCTCAGCGCTGCGACCGATGGCACGGTCACCGTGAGCGGCGCGGGCAACTCCTTGACCCTGACCGGCACTGCTGGTCAGCTCGAAAACTATCTGCAGCAAAGCAACCCGGTCAGCTACAACGGCCCAGCCGGTATCCTGGGCTTGACGCTTGTCCGCGCCGGCGCACTCAATGGCGCGGCCGCTGCCACCTCGGTGGCCTTGCAGGCCGCCGGCACGCAAACCCCGGGCGGCAGCGCCATCGCCAGCCTGGTGCTGCCAGCGACAGTGCAGACCACGCCGGGCGTGAGCGCAGCCCTGCGCTTTGGCAGCACGCCGCTGGTGGCAGTAGGTCCAGTGACCTTGGCCTTTAACGCCACCGGCGCCAGCCTGAGCTGGGACGATGATGCCGCTCTGAAGGTCTCCAGCGCAGGCGCTGCGCTCAGCAGCGGCAGCGGAACCATGCTGAGCCTGTATGGCACGGCCGATCAGATTAGCGCCTATCTGGCTGCCGGCAAAGTCAAGGCCAGCGGCAATGGCACGGTCAGTATCACCCTCAACGGGCAGAGCAACGGCATCACCGGCGGCAATTCGACCGCCAACGCGATTGCGGTGAACACGGTCACGGGTACGGCCACGACTTTGAGTCTGCCGACGCTGACCTTGCCCTCTGCGATGACCGTCTCGACGAGCAACGGCCAGATCATCCTGCCTGGGAACGCCCTGGGCACCGGCACCCATGCCACCACCTCGGTTCGCACGGTCATCGTGACCATCTCCAGCGGCAACCTGACGGCCAACGACCTTGCAGGCTCGGGCCTCACCGCTGCTGGCTCTGGAGGCAGTGAGCTCACCCTGAGCGGTACCGAACAAGCCCTGAGCACCTACTTGGCCACGGCCGGCAAACTCACCTATAGCGGCACCCCCGGAACGCACAACCTGACGGTCAGGGTTCAACCCCCGGCCGGCGCCCCGGTTGCGGGCCAGGTACAGGCTGAGACGGTCAAGACCGCACTGGTCACCGCGCAAACACCGGTGGTCGTGACCGAGAGCCGAAGCGGCTCAGCCACCGCGCCTGTCATCTCGGCCTTGCCGCAGACCGTGACCATCACGGCGGGCACTGCCAGTTCCTTGGTCTTTACCGGTGCCGATCTGGATGCGGGCAATGGCAACGCCAATGAATCGCTGGTGCTCACGCTGGTTGTGGGCAGCGGCGTCCTCACTGCGTCGAGCGCGGGCTCGGTCACCGTCAGTGGCTCCGACACGGCGCGCACCCTCACAGGCTCGGCGGCCAACCTGGAGGCTTATCTGCAGGCGGGCGCTGTGAGCTACAACGGTGCGGCCGGTGGGCTGAGCTTGAGCTTGGTGCGCGCGGCCGACCTGACCGGCGCATCGGCACGCACCGTGGTGGCCTTGCAGGGCTTGAGCACGCAGCCTGTGGGCGGCAATGCAGCGACCAGCCTGGTGCTGCCAGCGACTTTGGTGACCACGCCTGGCGCGACGATTGCGCTGCCCTTTGGCAGCGTGCCGCTGGTGGCGGCGGGGCCGGTGACGCTGGCCTTTACCGCATCGACCAACGTGACGCTCACCTGGGACGCAGACAGCGATCTGCGGGTGTCGGACGCGGTGGGTGCGGCGCCAATTGGCAACGGCAGCGCAGCCGCTGCAACCTTGAGCCTCTATGGCACGGCCGCGCAGATCAACGCCTACTTGAGCAGCGGCAAGCTCAGGGCCAGCCTGAGTGGCGGCAGCGCTGGCTCGGTCGGCGTCACGCTCAATGGCAGTGCCACTGGCATCGTGGTCGGCGGTGCGGCCGGCAACAGCATCACCGTATCGGGCAACACCGTCACCGCATCGGCGGTCAGCTTGCCGACCTTGAACCTGCCGTCCACCCTGACGGTCTCGACCACCAACGGCCAGATCACGCTGGCGGCCGGCGCCCTGGGCACCGGCGAGGTGCCGCGCACCGTGGTCATTTCTACCACTGGCGGCAACCTGTCGGCCACCAACCTGGGCGCAGGCGTCACCGCCACCGGCTCGGCGACCAACGTGAGCACGCTCACGCTGACCGGCACCGAACAAGCCCTGAGCGCCTACCTGGCCACGGCGGGTAGGGTGGTGTTCAACGGCAATGCGGATAGCTACACCTTGACAGTCAAGGCGCAAGTGCTGGACGGCAGTCAGCAGATCGCGGCGACGGTGAAGACCGCTGCCATCGAAGCGGTGGCTCCCGTTACCGTCGCAGTGGGCAGCAGTGGTCAGGCCACATCGCCGGTGCTCAGTGCCCTGCCCACCACTCTGGCCATCACAAGCGGCCAGTCTTCGGCGCTGCTTTTCACCAACGCCGCACTCGATGACGGCAACACCGCTGCCGATGATGCGCTCACCCTGACCTTGAGCGTGGCCTCGGGCAGCTTGTCGGCTGCCAGTGCCGGCGGTGTTTCTGTGGTGAGCGGCTCGGGCTCTTCCAGCCTGGTGCTCAGCGGCACGGCGTCTGCTTTGCAGACTTTCCTGCGCGGCAC
>JAIXOM010000056.1 GCA_027486755.1 Comamonadaceae bacterium
GCGCTGGGCCACATTGCCCGAGCCAAGGGCATGTCGCAAGTTGCTCGTGAGGCGGGACTGGGCCGGGAGAGTCTGTACAAGGCCTTGTCGGGGGAGGGCAACCCCAGCCTGGCGACCATCCTCAAGGTGACGGCCGCGCTGGGCATCCAACTTCATGCGCAGCCCTTGCAAGCCAGATCTGCCCCATGATGGTGGCAGAAATGAAAAGCGGCCCCCGCAGGGGCCGCGTTATCACAGCCTGCGCGCAGGCTCAGTGAGCCAGGGCGCTTTCCCGTTCTTCTTTCTGGGCCACGGTTGGCAGCCGCATCAGGTGGTCAAAGGCCGCCAGCGCTGCCTTGGCGCCGTCGCCGGCGGCAATCACGATCTGCTTGAAGGGCACGGTGGTGCAGTCGCCGGCGGCGAACACGCCGCTCAGGTTGGTGTGGCCTTTGGCGTCGACCTCGACTTCACCAAAGCGGCTGAGCGAGAGTGTGCCCTTGAGCCATTCGGTGTTGGGCACCAAGCCAATCTGCACGAACACGCCTTCGAGCGCCACGGTCTCCTCCTGACTGCTGGCGCGGTCGCGCAGCACCAGGCCATTGACTTTGCCCGCCGCGCCGGTGATCTCGGTGGTCTGGGTGTTCAGGCGGATGCTCACATTGGGAAGGCTTTTGAGCTTGGCCACCAGCACCGCGTCGGCTTTGAGCTGCTCGGCAAATTCCACCAGACTGACGTGCTCCACGATGCCTGCCAGGTCGATGGCCGCTTCCACGCCGGAGTTGCCGCCGCCGATCACCGCCACGCGTTTGCCCTTGAACAGCGGCCCGTCGCAGTGCGGGCAGTAAGCCACGCCTTTGTTCTTGTATTCCTGCTCGCCAGGCACGTTGATGTTGCGCCAGCGCGCACCGGTGGAGATGATGACGCTGCGCGCCTTGAGCGTGCCGCCGTTTTCCATGCGCACCTGCACCAGGCCGCCGGGCTCGCTGGCGGGAGTGAGCTCGACCGCGCGTTGCTGCGTCATGGTTTCCACGCCGTAGTGCCTGACATGCGCTTGCAGAGCGGCCGAGAGCTTGGGGCCGTCGGTCTCCAGCACCGAGATGTAGTTTTCGATGCCCATGGTGTCATTGACCTGGCCGCCCAGGTTCTCGGCGGCGATGCCGGTGCGTATGCCCTTGCGGGCGGCGTAGACGGCGGCTGCAGCGCCTGCCGGGCCGCCGCCGACGATCAGCATGTCGTAGGGATCCTTGGCGTCCAACTTGGCGGCCTCGCGCGCGCCGGCGCCGGTGTCGAGTTTGGCGACGATTTCTTCCACGCTCATGCGGCCCGATCCAAACACCTGGCCGTTAAGGAAGACCATGGGCACGGCCATGATCTCGCGCGCCTCGACTTCCTTCTGGAAGGCGCCGCCTTCAATCACCACCGTCTGGACCTTGGGGTTGAAGATGGCCATCAGCGACAGCGCCTGCACCACGTCCGGGCAGTTGTGGCAGGAGAGGGACATATAGACCTCGAACTGGAAGTCACCGTCGAGCGCGCGGATGCTGTCCAGCACTTCCTGCTCCACCTTGGGCGGGTGGCCGCCGGTCCACAGCAGGGCCAGCACCAGGGAGGTGAACTCATGGCCCAGGGGCAGGCCCGCAAAGCGTACGCCGCTGGTCTGGCCTTCGCGGGCGACCACAAAAGAGGGCTGGCGTGCGTCCTGGCCGTTCCAGACGACCGAGACCTTGTCGCTCAAGGACGCGATGGTCTGCAGCAACTCGCGCATCTCGGCCGCAGTGGCGCTGTCATCGAGCGAGGCGATCAGGCGGATGGGCTGGCGCAGCAGGCCGAGGTACTGCTGCAGCTGGGCTTTGAGGGTGTCGTCGAGCATGGCTATCTCCTGGGGGCAATTTGCTGAACACAGCGCACGCTTGTGGCATGCGCTGCATTCAACGCCCTGCGGTGTGCAGGGCATAAGGCGGTCGGCTTAGATCTTGCCGACGAGTTCGAGCGAGGGCGCAAGGGTCTTGGCGCCTTCGTTCCATTTGGCCGGGCACACCTGGCCGGGGTTGGCGGCGGTGTACTGGGCGGCCTTGAGCTTGCGCAGCGTCTCTTTGACGTCGCGGGCGATTTCGTTGGAGTGCACTTCCATGGTCTTGATCACACCGTCGGGGTTGATCACGAAGGTGCCGCGCAGGGCCAGACCTTCTTCAGGGATGTGCACGCCGAAGGCGTTGGTCAGGGCGTGGGTGGGGTCGCCCACCAAAGGGAACTTGGCCTTGCCCACGGCGGGCGAGGTCTCGTGCCAGACCTTGTGCGAGAAGTGCGTGTCGGTGGTGACGATGTAGACCTCGGTGCCCAGTTTCTGGAACTCGGCGTAGTTGTCGGCCGCGTCCTCGACTTCGGTGGGGCAGTTGAAGGTAAAAGCGGCCGGCATGAAGATCAGCACCGACCATTTGCCCTTCAGGCTCTGCTCGGTGACTTCAATGAACTTGCCGTTGTGGAAGGCCTGGGTCTTGAAGGGCTGGACGGGGGTGTTGATCAGGGACATGTGGATTCCGTTTTTGAGGTGAAGAGATGAATTCCTGAGCGGGTTTGCTGTTGGAATGGCGTGAATAATAGTTTTTAATAATTGGGTGATCCAATTGATTGTCTGCATCTATCCGATAGTCAAAATGTTGCGGTGCAGCAAAAAGACCGCCCTGGCTGTGCTGGGGGGGGCCGCTCGGGTGGGTGGCTGTCGCCCGTGGTACCGCTGGGCGGCGGCGGCCCCAGCCGTGCAGGTACATTCGGTAGATGCCCGTAGAGCCCCCCATCTACCGAGACCCGCAGTACCAAAGGCTGTGGGCGGTGGGCAGTCTGGTGGGGCTGGTGCGCTGGATCGAGATTCTGGCTTTCGCGGTCTTCACCTATGAGCACACCCAGTCGGCAATGTGGGTGGCCAGCCTGATGATGCTGCGCATGGTGCCTCTGGCCCTTTTTGGGCTGTCGCTGGGCGCGCTGGCATCGCGGGTATCGCGCCCGCGCTTGCTGCTGCTCTTGCATGGGGTGGTGTTCGCTACCGGTGGGGCTTTGCTGCTGCTGTCCCTTTTTGGGCAGGTTCAGGTCTGGCACCTGGTCCTCGCCAGCGGCTTGAGCGGCCTGCTGTGGGCCAGCGATATGCCGCTGCGCCGGGGCTTGATGGCCGATATCGCCGGCCCCCGGCGAGTGGCTCAGGCCATGTCGATCGATTCGGTCTCCTCCAGCGCCTGCAGGCTGATCGGCCCGGCTCTGGGCGGGCTCTTGATGGCACGCGGCGGCTTGTCCCTTGTCTTTGTTTTTTCGGTGCTGCTGTTTTTGCCGGCCTTGTTGGCCTTGGCGAGTTTGAGCGAGCCGCGCAGCGCGCCCCAGGTCGGCGGGCTGTCTTTGCGTGCCACTCTAGCTGGCGGCTGGCAGGCGGTGCGCGAGTCGCCGCGTTTGCGGGCGGTGCTGTGGCTGACCGTCATCTTTAACGTCTTTGCCTGGCCGGTGATGAGCATGGTGCCGGTGATAGGCCAGGAGCGTCTGCAGCTCGATCCCGAGGGGGTGGGCATGCTGGCCAGCCTGGACGGCGTCGGCGCTGTGCTGGGCTCGGTGCTGCTCAGTTTTGCTGCTGCCAGGCTACGCCACGGGCGGCTGTATCTGGGGGCTATTTTGAGTTTCATGGTGCTGCAGATGCTGCTGGCCTGGAGCCCGCAGCTGCTGCTGACAGCCGCCGCCTTGCTGGTTCTGGGGGCTGCGCAGACGGGTTTTGGGGTGATGCAGGCTACCTTGGTTTACACCTCAACGCAGGCGAGCCAGCGGGCTCAGGCCATGGGCGTCATGACCATGTGCATCGGCGCTTCGCCCCTGGGTTTTTTGCTGGTCGGGGCGCTGGCCGAGCGGCTGGGGGCGCCTTGGGCGATCTCGGTCTGCGCGGTGTGTGGTTTGCTGGCGGTGGCCCTGACCTGGCGCCTGTGCCGCACTTGCCTGCGCGAGCCCAGCGCCCTGGCGGGACCGGTGCGCGGCTGAACCTGACCTCGCCCTTCAAGCCCTCGGCGGCGCGGCTGCCACCACTTGTTCAAGCCGCAGGTGCTGGGTCAGCCATTGCAGCAGCATGTGGATGCGCGGCACGTCCAGGCGTTTGAGCGGCACCAGGGCTTTGAGCCAGATATCGGCAAAGCGCAGGCCGGGCAGCAACTCGACCAGCTCGCCGCTGGCGATCCGCGGGCCGGCCAGATAGTCGGAGACCATGCCTATGCCCAGGCCCTGCACGCAGGCCTGGCACAGGGCCACGCCGTCGTTGGTCAGCAGCTTGGGCCGTACCTCCACGCCCAGCCGGCCCTGGGGCGACTCAAACTCCCAATAGGAGCCCGAGGTCATGAAGACCAGGCAGTCATGCTCGACCAGATCGGCCACCCGGCTGGGCGCGCCCCGGCGCTTGAGGTAGGCCGGCGAGGCGCACAGCCGCCGGCGTATCGGCGCCAGCGGGAAGTCGCGCACCTGGCCGTAGAGCTCGGGCAGGGCGCCGATGGCGATGTCAAAGCCTTCTTCCAGCGGGTTGACGGTGCGGTCGGCCAGCACCACGTCCATGCTGACCCGCGGCTGCTCGAGCATGAAGCGCTGCATCAGCTCGCTCAGGTGCAGCGTGCCCAGGGTGGTGGGGATCTTGACCCGGATATGGCCCTCCAGCGCGCCGCTGGCCTGGGCCATGCCGGCCATCGTGTCTTGCATCTGCCGCACCAGGGTGCGCACCTGCGGCAGGTAGCGCTCGCCCACATCGGTCAGGCTGAGCTTGCGGGTGCTGCGCACAAACAGCGGCGCCTTGATCCGCCATTCGAGCTGGGCAATCCGCTTGGTGATGACCGAGGGCGCCAGTTGCTGGCGGCGTGCCACCTCGGAGAAGCTGCCGGCATCGGCGACTGCGATAAAGGCTTCTAGATTGGCCAGGGTGTCCATGGTTTATTGTTCGCGATTTCGCAAAAGTGAATGCACAAAACGCCTATTGTGTGGGTTTTTGCAAATAAATATGATTCTTCCCTTCTTCCTTCAACAGCAGGTCCAACCATGTCCGACAAGCCTTATCTGCGCATCGCCACCGAAGAGGCCTTCGCGCCGCCCGAGATGATCCGCATCTATGAAAAGATCCTGGCCGGCAGCGATGTCGATCCCGGCTTCAAGGGGCTGATGGGCTTTTACATGAGCAGCCCGAGCGAGCGGGCGCAGCACATCATGCGCTGCTTGCAGGACCTCGACCAGATTCGCATCGCCCATATGGATGAGGCCGGCATTGATCACCAGGTGCTGGCTATGACCGCGCCGGGCGTGCAGATCATGGACAAAGCCACAGCGGTCTCGTTTGCCCGGGTGGCCAACGACCAGCTGGCCGATGCGGTGCGCCGTCACCCCACGCGCTTTACCGGCATGATTTCGGTGCCGGTGCAGGATCCGCAGGAGGCGGCCAAGGAAATCGAGCGCGGGGTGACGAAGCTGGGCATGCATTCGGTGGTGATCAACTCGCACACCCATGGCGAGTATTTGTCCGATCCCAAGTTCTGGGACATCTTTGCCGCTGCCGAGCAGCACGGCGCGCCGATCTACCTGCACCCCAACTCGCTGCCGCGCAATATGCTCGAGCCCTTCCAGGAATGCGGGCTCGACGGCGCGATTTACGGCTTTGGGGTTGAGACCGGGCTGCATGCGCTGCGCATCATCACCGCCGGCGTGTTCGATCGCTTTCCCAAGCTGCAGATGATCATCGGCCACATGGGCGAGGCGCTGCCGTTTTGGTCCTACCGGCTCGACTACATGCACCAGGCCACGGTGCGCTCCAAGCGCTATGAGAGCATCAAGCCGCTCCAGAAAAAGCCCAGCGACTACCTGCGCGAGAACTTCTACATCACCAACAGCGGCGTGGCTTGGGAGCCGGCCATCAAGTTCACCCAGTCCGTCGTAGGGACAGACCGGGTGCTCTACGCCATGGACTATCCTTACCAGTATGCTGTCGATGAAGTGCAACTGCTCGACCGCATGGACATGAGCGCTGAAGACAAGAAGAAGTTCTTCCAGACCAACGCGCAGAAGGTGTTCGGCATCGGCCCACTCTGATTGACTTTTTTTCAGGAGACCCACCCATGAAATTTCATTTGCAAGGCCGGCGTGCGCTGCTGGCGCTGGCTGCCTCGGTCATCGGCCTGAGCGCCCAGGCGCAGGCCTGGCCCACCCAGAGTGTGCGCATCGTGGTGCCCTTTACTGCCGGCACCGGAATGGACACGATTGCAAGGGCTGTGGGCCCGCGCCTGAGCGAGCGTCTGGGCCAGCCGGTGGTCGTCGTCAACCAGCCCGGCGCCAGTGGCAACATTGGCGCCGATGCGGTGGCCAAGGCCACTGACGGCCACACGCTGCTGATGGGCGCCAACACCATGCTGATGGCCTCGCAGATGTACAAGAGCGTGCCGTTCAATCCGGTCAAGGACTTCGCACCGATCTCCATGGCCGCCTACGGTACCTTGATGCTGGTGGCCCACCCCAAGACCGGCATCAAGTCCATGCCCGAGCTGATTGCACAGGCCAAGGCTCGTCCGGGCGGTATTTCCTTTGGTTCGCCGGGCGTGGGTACGCCGCACCACATGGCGATGGAACTCTTTAAGGTGCAGACCAGTCTGTTCATGCTGCATGTGCCCTACCGGGGTACGGCCGGCTACACCCAGGACCTGCTGGCTGGCGAGCTCAATGTCGGCTTCTTGCCCGTGCACATTGCCCAGGGTTTTGTGCGCGATGGCAAGCTCAACGCGCTGGCTGTTGGCAGTGCCAAGCGCCATCCGGTGGCACCGGCTGTGGCCACTTTTGAAGAGCAGGGCGTCAAGGGGGTAGAGGTCGACCTGTGGTATGCCTTCTTTGCCCCGGCCAAGATGCCCGCGCCCGTGGTGGCCCGGCTTAACACCGAGATCGCCAGTATTGTTCGCAGCAATGAGGTCAAGGATCTGCTGGGCCGCGCCGGCATGGACGCCTCGGCCTCGACGGTCGATGAGCTGATCCAGCTCACGCAAAAGGACTACCCCCGTTGGGGCGCGGTGATCAAGCGCAACGGCCTGTCGGCAGAGTAAGCATGGCTGCGCAGCGTGATCTGGGCGTCGTGGTGGTCGGTGGCGGCATCGCCGGACTGGCTTTTGCCCTGTCTTTGCACCAGCGGGGCATTGCGTGCGACGTGTACGAGAGCGTGCCGCAGGTCAAGGAGCTGGGCGTGGGCATCACGCTGCTGCCCCATGGCATGCGTGAGCTGTCGGCGCTCGGGGTGCAGCCGCAGATCGAGGCGGCGGGCATCGAGAACCTCGAGAGTGTGTTTTTCAGCCGCCACGGCCAGTACATCTACCGCGAGCCGCGCGGCCGCCACGCCGGCTACCCTTTGCCCGAGATCGGCATAAGTCGGGGTAAGCTGCACCGCATCTTGTTTGAAGCGGCGGTGCAGCGCTTGGGCGCCGACCGCATTCACACCGACCATCGCTGCGCCGGCTTGACGCAAGACGAGACGGGCGTGACGGTGCACTTTATCGACAGTAGCGGCGCGCAGCTCCCTGGCGTGCGGGCGGGCATTGTGGTGGCCTGCGACGGCATCCATTCGGCGGTGCGCAAGCAGTTCTACCCGCAGGAGAAGGTCGCTTTTGGCGGCATCAACACCTGGCGCGGCGTGACCCGCCACAAGCCCATCTTGACGGGCAAGAGCTATATGCGGGTGGGCTCGATCCGCACCGGCAAGATGGTGATCTACCCGATTGCCGACAACGTCGACGGCCAGGGCCATCAGCTGATCAACTGGGTGGCCGAGATCGAAGGCAGCACCGAGGTCATGAACGACTGGAACCGCGGCGGCCGGGCCGACGACTTCATCTCGATCTTCAAGGACTGGACCTTTGACTGGCTTGATGTCCCGGCCCTGATCCGCAATGCCGATCAGATTTTGGAGTACCCCATGGTCGACAAGGACCCGGTGCCGCAGTGGACCTTCGGGCGGGTTACGCTCATGGGCGATGCGGCCCATCCGATGTACCCGCGCGGCTCCAACGGCTCGGCCCAGGCCCTGATCGACGCCCGTACTCTGGCCACCGAGCTGGCCGGCCAGAGCGACCCGCTGGCTGCCTTGGCGGCCTACGAAGCCCAGCGGCGCGAGGCCACCGCCAAAGTGGTGCTGACCAACCGCAGCCAGCCGCCCGATGTGATCAACATCCGGGTGGAAGAGCTCAGCGACGACAAGCCCTATCGTCATATCGACGATCTGATCAGCCAGGACGAGCTGCGCCAGCTCTCAGACAACTACAAGAAGATCGCCGGCTTCTCGCTGGAGGCGGTTAAGGCCTGAGCGAGGCCCCGAAGCTCCTTTCTTCGAAGGCCTCCTGCCCCTCACCCCCACCCTCTCCCCAGAGGGGCGAGGGAGTAAGGCAAGCCTTTCTCTCAGGCGAGCGCAGTGCCCGACTTGCTCCCTCTCCCTCTGGGAGAGGGCTGGGGTGAGGGCACCTCAGTTCAGATAGCGCGGCTTGTCCTTGGGAGCTTGCTCGGGCTCTTCTTGGCCGAGCTGGGTGGCCGTATGGGGCGGTAGCAGCTGCAAATTGGGCACTTGCAGCCAGTCGGAAGTCTTCAGGGCCTGGTGCAGCAAGCGCAAGAGGCCCTGGGTCAGGCTGGCGTCCATCACCAGCTGCATATCGCGCTGGCGCTGTGCCAGGCGCTCGAGCAAAGCCACATGCAGCTTGCCGTCGGGCTGGGGCGTCAGGTTCAGCTCGGTCACCAGCAGGGGCTCTTCGCCCAGCGGTAGGACAGCGGGCTGGTCTTTGTAGGGGGTTTGAAAGTCGCCCTGGTAGGCCGCCGCCTCTTTCTGAAAATTTTGCAGAATTTGCTGCCTCTGCTCAGGCAGCGGCGCGCTCGGGTCGGGGGGCGGCAGTTGGGATTGCAGCTGGTTTTGCGAGCTCTTGTCGAGCACCGGCAGCAGCTGCAAGGTCAGGCGCCGGGTCAGCCAGATGCGAAACTCTTCGCCGCCTTGGCTGTTGATGCGCAGCAGCAGGCGGTCCTGTTCCCCGGCATAGCTGACGTTGACCTGGTGAATGTTCATGCGATGATTTTAGGGAGCTTTCGGGCGTCGCCGAACTGGGGTCCGACAGCCTTGAAAAGGCCACAAGTCGCCCTCAGTTGCCTCATCAAGCCAGCCAGGAGCCGTCATGCGCCAAGACAAATTGACCACCAAATTCCAGCAAGCCTTGGGCGATGCACAGTCCATCGCCCTTGGGCGGGACCATCCCTACATCGAGGCCGTGCACGTGTTGGCGGCCATGCTGTCGCAGGATGAAGGCCCGCGTGCGCTGCTGCAGCGCGCTGGCGTCAAGCTCGGCGCCCTGGAGGCAGCGGTTGAGGTGGGGCTAGGCAAGTTGCCGCAGGTCCAGGGCCAGGATCAGCTGCAGATCGGCCCTGACCTGTCCAAGCTCTTGCAGGCAACCGAGAAAGAGGCCATCAAGCGTGGCGACGCCTTCATCGCCGCCGAGCTGTTTTTGCTGGCCTGCGCTGACCACAAAGGCGATGTCGGCCGCATGGCCCGTGAAAGCGGCATGACCCGCTCGGTGCTGGAGGCCGCCATCACTGCCGTGCGCGGCGGTGAGAAGGTGGCCAGTGCCGATGCCGAGGGCCAGCGCGAGGCGCTGCGCAAATACACGCTGGACCTGACCGAGCGCGCTCGCGCCGGCAAGCTCGACCCGGTGATTGGCCGTGACGACGAGATCCGCCGCGCCATTCAGGTCTTGCAGCGCCGTACCAAGAACAATCCGGTGCTCATCGGCGAGCCCGGCGTGGGCAAAACCGCCATTGTGGAGGGGCTGGCTCAGCGCATCGTCAACGGCGAGGTGCCCGACTCGCTCAAGGGGAAGCGGGTGCTCTCGCTGGACATGGCCGCCTTGCTGGCCGGCGCCAAGTTTCGCGGCGAGTTTGAAGAGCGGCTCAAGGCGGTGCTCAATGAGTTGGCCAAGGACGAGGGCCAGACCATCGTCTTCATCGACGAGCTGCACACCATGGTCGGTGCCGGCAAGGCCGAAGGCGCCATGGACGCAGGCAATATGCTCAAGCCCGCCTTAGCGCGCGGCGAGTTGCACTGCGTGGGCGCGACCACCTTGGACGAGTACCGCAAATACGTCGAGAAGGACGCCGCCCTGGAGCGGCGCTTCCAGAAGATCCTGGTGGGCGAGCCCACCGTGGAGGCAACCATCGCCATCTTGCGCGGCCTGCAGGAAAAATACGAAAAGCACCACGGCGTGCAGATCACCGACCCTGCCATCGTGGCGGCGGCCGAGCTCTCGCACCGCTACATCACCGACCGCTTCCTGCCCGACAAGGCCATCGACCTGATCGATGAGGCTGCAGCCAAGATCAAGATCGAGATTGACTCCAAGCCCGAGGTGATGGACAAGCTCGACCGCCGGCTGATCCAGTTGCAGATCGAGCGTGAGGCGGTGCGCCGCGAAAAAGACGAGGCCTCGCAAAAGCGCTTTGGCCTGATTGAAGAGGAAATCGGCAAGCTGCAAAGAGAGATTGCCGACCTCGAAGAGATCTGGCATGCCGAAAAGGCGCAGGCCCTGGGGTCCAAGGATGTGATTCAGGAGATCGACCGCATCCGCCACCAGATCGAAGAGCACACCCGCAAGGGCGACTTCAACAAGGTCGCCGAGCTGCAGTACGGCAAGCTGCCCGAGCTCGAAAAGCGGCTCAAGCAGGCACAGGCCGGCGAGGCGGTCAAGCCCGGCGGTGCGCCCAAGCTGCTGCGCACCCAGGTCGGCGCCGAGGAGATCGCCGAGGTGGTGGCGCGCGCCACCGGCATTCCGGTGTCCAAGCTGATGCAGGGCGAGCGCGACAAGCTCTTGCAGATGGAGACCAAGCTGCACCAGCGGGTGGTTGGCCAGGAAGAGGCGATTGCGGCCGTGGCCAACGCCATCCGCCGCTCGCGCTCGGGCCTGTCCGACCCCAACCGGCCCACCGGCTCCTTTCTCTTTTTGGGCCCCACCGGGGTGGGCAAGACCGAGCTGTGCAAGGCGCTGGCGGGCTTTTTGTTCGACAGCGAAGACCACCTGGTGCGCATCGACATGAGCGAGTTCATGGAAAAGCATTCGGTGGCCCGCCTGATCGGCGCGCCTCCGGGCTATGTGGGCTATGAAGAGGGCGGCTACCTGACCGAGGCGGTGCGCCGCAAGCCCTATGCAGTGCTGCTGCTCGACGAGGTGGAAAAAGCCCATCCGGATGTGTTCAACGTGCTGCTGCAGGTGCTCGACGATGGCCGCCTGACCGACGGCCAGGGCCGCACCGTGGACTTCAAGAACACGGTGATCGTGATGACCTCCAACATCGGCTCGCACCTGATCCAGTCCATGGTTGGGCGACCGGGCGAGGACATCAAGGAGGCGGTGGTCGACGAGCTCAAGAACCACTTCCGCCCGGAGTTCCTCAACCGCATCGACGAGACGGTGGTGTTTCATGCGCTGGACGCCAAGAACATCGAGGCCATTGCCCGCATTCAGCTGCAGGTGCTGCTCAAGCGGCTCGAAAAAATCGACCTCTCGCTGCAGGTCAGCGAGCCGGCGATCCAGGAGCTGGCCAAGGTGGGCTTCGATCCGGTGTTTGGGGCTCGGCCGCTTAAGCGGGCGATCCAGCAACGCATCGAAAACCCGCTGTCCAAGCTCTTGCTGGAGGGCCGGTTTGTGCCCAAGAGCGTGATCTCGGTCGGGGTCGATCCGATCCGCCAGCCCGGCGTGTTCAGCTTCACCGCCAGCGAGCCGGTGGCCGCGGCCGCCTGAGGGCGGGGTGAGAGTGGGGTGAGGGCGGGCCGGGAGCGGGCCTAGGCGCTGTACAGGATGTGACTGGCACCCAGGCCCAGCCAGAGGGCCAGCCATGGCCTTGCGGCTACCATAGCGCGCATGAGTTCTTCCAGCATTGCCGCGAACGACGTACCGACCCAGCCCTTGCGGCAGGACGTGATCCTTATGTCGCTGGTGGGCGCTGCCCACATGATTAGCCACTTCAGCCAGCTGCTGCTGCCGCCGCTGTTTCCCTGGCTCAAAGATCAGTTCAACGTCAGCTACGCTGAACTGGGTTTCGTCTTGACCGTGTTTTACGTGGTCTCCTGCGCGGTGCAGGCGGTGGCCGGCTTTCTGGTCGATCGCTTCGGCCCTCGCCCTGTCCTGTACGTCGGCATGGCGGCCATCGCGGTGTCTTGCTTTGGCTATGCGCTGAGTACCAATTACTGGATGCTCACCTTCTTTGCGGCGCTCTGTGGCCTGGGCAATGGCGTGTTTCATCCGGTGGACTACACCTTTATCAACCGCCGCATCGCGCCCAAACGTTTGGGTCATGCCTATAGTGCGCACGGAATCACGGGTACCTTGGGCTGGGTCATCGCGCCGGGCATGATGACCGGCGTGGCCCTGCTGCACTCCTGGCAGGCGGCGCTGGCCTCGGCGGGCCTGCTCACGGTGGCGGTGTTGGCCCTGCTGCTGTTCAATCACCGGCGCCTTTCCCTGGAGCTCAAGCCAGAGCGGCAGGGCGGCGACGAGGACGGTAATTTTGACTTTCTCAAGCTGCCAGCCGTCTGGCTGTGTTTCGGCTTTTTCTTTCTTTTTGCGGCTGTCCTGGGCGTGGTGCAGGCCTTCGCCCCGGAGGCCAGCCGGCAGTTGCACAACATGGAGCTGGCCAGCGTGGCCCTGTGCCTGACGCTCTACATGGTGGGCAGCGCCAGCGGCATGGTGGTGGGCGGGTTTCTGGTGCAAGACCCCACCCGCAGCGACAAAGTGGTGGCCTTGGCCTTTACCGTGGCGGCCAGTGTGGCCCTGGTGCTGGCCCTGGCTCCAGTGGCGGCCTGGCTGGTGCCGGTGCTGTTTGCCATCATGGGTCTGGCCTCGGGTACCTCCGGCCCTTCCCGCGACCTGCTGGTCAAGCGCACCACGCCGGCCAATGCCTCGGGCCGGGTCTATGGTGTGGTCTACGGCGGGCTTGACGTGGGGCAGGCCATCACGCCACTGATTTTTGGTCTGCTGATGGACCATGGCCAGTTCCGGGGTGTGCTCATCGGCATGGCTCTGCTGCAGATCACCCTGATCTTTAGCGCCTTCAA
The DNA here is from genome assembly GCA_027486755.1 of Comamonadaceae bacterium. Classification (GTDB taxonomy): domain Bacteria; phylum Pseudomonadota; class Gammaproteobacteria; order Burkholderiales; family Burkholderiaceae_C; genus Polaromonas. The sequence continues at coordinate 13,088 of JAIXOM010000056.1, forward strand.
GCTGCGCAGCGTCGCCCGGATCTGAGCCGGGTCTACCCAGCGCCACGCCGGCGGGCACAATCGGCCCATGAGCCAACAGATTGCGGGGCATCTTCTCGTCGACTGCCTGATTGCCCAGGGCGTCACCCATTGCTTCGGTGTACCGGGGGAGAGTTACCTGGCGGTGCTCGACGGGCTGCACGCGCGGCGCGAGCGCATCACTTTCATCACCTGCCGGCAGGAGGGCGGGGCCGCCTTCATGGCTGAAGCCCATGGCAAGCTCACCGGCCGGCCGGGCGTGTGCATGGTCACCCGGGGGCCGGGCGCCACCAATGCCTCCATTGCGGTGCACACCGCCTTCCAGGACTCAACCCCCTTGGTGCTGCTGGTCGGCGATGTGGCCAGCGACTGCCGCGACCGCGAGGCCTTCCAAGAGCTGAACTACGAGAGTTTTTTTGGTCCCAGCACCAAGGGCATGGCCAAGCGGGTTGAGCGCATCGATGACGCCAGCCGCATTCCTGAATATGTGGCGCGCGCCTTTGCCACCGCCACCAACGGCCGGCCCGGGCCAGTGGTGCTGGTGCTGCCCGAAGACATGCTGATGAGCCCGACCGACGCACAGCCCCTGGCCGCAATGCCAGCGGTGCAAGCCTGGAGCGACCCCGGCAGCTTGCGCACGCTGCGCACCATGCTGCTGGACAGTCAGCGGCCGCTGGTGATTGCCGGTGGCAGCGGCTGGACGCCGCAGGCCGCGCAGGCGCTCGAGCGTTTTGCTGAGAACTGGCAGTTGCCGGTGGCCAATGCCTTTCGCTTCCAAGATACCTTCGACAACCACCACCGCCTGTATGCCGGCGAGGTGGGGATAGGCATCAATCCCAAGCTCGCTGAGCGGGTGCGGCAGAGCGATCTGCTGATCGTGATCGGCCCCCGCCTGGGCGAGATGACCACCGGCAGCTACACCCTGCTCAAGCCGCCCAAGCTCGCGCAAAAGCTGGTGCACATCCACGCCAGCGCCGAGGAGTTGCACCGGGTCTATCAGGCCGATCTGGCGATCAACGCCACCATGAACGCCGCAGCGCGCTCGCTGGAGGTGCTCACCGCGCCGGTCAGCCTGCCCTGGCAGGACTGGACCGCGCAGGCCAACGCGGACTACCTGGCCAATCTGCAGCCGCCGCCGGCCGGCACCTGGCCGGGCGAGATCGACATGCCGGCCATCGTCGCCCTGCTGCAAAAACACCTGCCGGCCGATGCGGTGCTGACCAACGGCGCTGGTAATTTTGCCAGCTGGGTACACCGTTTCTTCAAGCACCACGGCCTGGCCAAAGGCCACAAGACCCAGCTCGCGCCGACCGTGGGCGCCATGGGCTATGGGGTGCCGGCGGGTATTGCGGCTGCGATCACCACCGGCCGCGTGGCGCTGACCATGGCTGGCGACGGCGACTTTCTCATGAATGGGCAGGAGCTGGCCACGGCGGTGCAGCATGGTGGCAAAAGCATTATCGTGCTGCTCAACAACGGCATGTACGGCACCATCCGCATGCACCAGGAGCGCGAGTTCCCCGAGCATTCAAGCGGCTCGCAACTGCGCAATCCGGACTTCGTGGCTTTGGCACTTGCCTACGGCTATGCCGGCCAGCGCATCGAGCGCACCGCCGAGTTCGAGCCGGCGCTGCTGGCGGCCTTGCAGCGCCCGCAAGGCACATTGATCGAGGTGATGCTTAACCCCGAGGTGATCACCACCCGCGGCACGCTTTCGGCTATTACCGAGCAGGCCAAGCGGCGCTGAGCTTCAGGGCGCTGCCATCTTGGGCAAACGCCCATGAAAAAAGGCCGGTGTTGCCACCGGCCTTTTGCGCAATCAACGAGGGTTGATTACTTGACGTGCTTGCCGATCAGGCCAGCCATCTCGAACATCGAGACTTGGGCTTTGCCAAACACAGCTTTGAGCTTGTCGTCGGCATTGACCATGCGCTTGTTGGCCTTGTCTTGCAGACCTTTGGCCTTGATGTAGGCCCACAGCTTGCTGACGATCTCGGTGCGCGGCAGCGGCTTGTCGCCCACCACAGCAGCCAGAGCGGCGCTGGGGGCCAGCGGCTTCATGAATGCAGCATTGGGGGTGCGCTTTTTAGCTGGAGCAGCTTTCTTGGCGGGAGCCGCCTTTTTAGCCGGGGCCGCTTTTTTAGCAGGAGCGGCTTTCTTGGCTGGGGCAGCTTTCTTGGCGGGAGCCGCCTTTTTAGCCGGAGCAGCTTTTTTAGCAGGAGCGGCTTTTTTGGCCGGAGCAGCTTTCTTAGCAGCGGGCTTTTTTGCTGCAGGAGCCTTTTTGGCCGGGGCTTTCTTTGCAGGAGCTTTTTTCGCAGTTGCCATGATTAATTTTTCCTTCTAGAAGTTTAGAAATCACCTCTTCGGGGCGCGCGCCCCTCGCGGCACTGAGGATGCTACTGGAGAAAATCGCGTTTTCATAGGGAAAAGCCGATTTTTTCGAGAGTTTTTGTTGCAGATGCGCGCCGTGCTCAGCCCCTGCTCCCCAATGGGCGACGCTGTGTGAGCGCTGGGAGGTCGCCTCAGAGGGAGCTCAGAGGGAGCTCAAAGGGAGCTCAGAGGGAGCTCAGAGGGAAGAAACGCCCTTCCAGAGCATGTAGGAGGCCAGCAGGTAGAGCACGCTGGCGAAGATGCGCTTGAGCTGCTTGACCGGCAGGCGGTGCGCAATGCGCGCGCCCACCGGGGCGACGAAGACGCTGCAGCCGGCAATGACCGCCAGCGCCGGCAGCCAGATGTAGCCAAAGGAGCCAGCGGGCAGGTCCTGTGCGCTCATGCCGGCAAACACATAGCCGGTGGCGTTGGCCAGCGCGATCGGAAAGCCCAGCGCTGCCGAGGTGGCCACCGCGTTGTGCATGGCCACATTGCACCAGGCCATGAAGGGCACGCTGATGAAGCCGCCACCGGCACCCACCAAACCGGACAGCAGGCCGATCACCCCGCCAGCCAGCCACTGCCCGCCGGCTTGCGGCATCTGCCGGCTGGGCTTGGGTTTTTTGTCCAGGAACATCTGCGTGGCAGAAAAGCCCACAAACAGGCCGAAGAAGATCGCCAAGTAGCTGCCCTTGAGCAGCACAAACAGGCCCAGGCTACTGATCAGGCTACCCAGCACGATGCCGGGTGCCAGGCTGCGCACGATGTCCCAGCGCACCGCGCCCCTGCGGTGGTGCGCACGCACGCTGGCGATCGAGGTAAAGACGATGGTGGCCATCGAAGTGGCAATGGCCATCTTCACCGCCAGATCGGGCGGGCTGCCTCGCGTACTCATGATGATGGTGAGAAAGGGCACCATCACCATGCCCCCGCCTATGCCCAAAAGACCAGCCAGGAAGCCCGACATCACGCCCAGGCCAATGAGTTCAAGCAGCAGCAGGGGGTCAAGTGCCATGTTTGTTCTTGGTTTTGGGGGCACGCCGCCCGAGAAAGGGTGTCTGCGGTGACCACCGGACCCTCATCCTGAACCGGGGTTCAGGTGGGCGAGGGCAGACTGACGTTGGGTTCATCTGACGCGAGATGATCACGCTCACCAGCCGATGTACCAAGCCCGAGCTCAAAGAGCATTGGTTCAAGGAAATATAAAGCCCGATGCGAGCCGCAGACCGCGCCATTCTATGCCCTCACGAGGCCCTCGCTGGGGGCTGCTTTCGGGCTGTCCGCAGCAAGTCCGCTCAGAGCAGTTGGCCGTCGCCGCCCAGCGCCTGATCGAGCCTGGCCACCAGCACCGCAAGTTGTTGCGGCGGCAGCCCGGTCGAATCATTGGCTGCCACCGGGCCTGCGGCGGGGCTGCTGGCGCGCTCACTGAGCTCGAAAGCCAGGTTCAGCGCAGCCAGCACCGCGATGCGGTCACGGGCCTTGAGCTTGCCCGCATCGCGAATCTTGCACATGGCGCCATCGACCTTGCCCACCGCATCGCGCAGCTTGTCTTCGCCGCCTTCGGGGCAGCCCAGCAAGTAGCTCTGCCCCATGATCTGCACTTCAAGCTGTTTCATGAGGTTGTCGTCGGCGGGGATGTGGTGTTACTGGCCGGCAGGCGTTCGAGCAGCGCATCGACCCGGGCGCGCGCTGCGCTCAGGCGCGACTTGAGGGAGTCGCGTTCCTGCGAAAGCGTTTGCACTTGTTCAGTCAGCAGGGCATTGGTGCGCTGCAATTCCTCGTAGCGCAGGAGCAGCCGCTCTACGCGGTCTGCCAGCTGATCTAGAGAGGGGGGAGTTGCCATGGCGACGCCGATTGTAGGGTTTCAGACAGGTCGCTGCGTACAATCTGTTGCGTTGGTGCTCGCGGTGTGGTTCGCATGCCGCAGTTCAACGGGAAGCAGGAGGTCAGGCCCCTCAGGGCCCAGCTAACCTGCGCTGCCCCCGCAACGGTAAGACGAACGGGACCTCCCCCGGCAAAACGCCCAGGAACAGGCCCCCGCTGCCCTCTACAGCCACTGAGCGCCCTGAACAAGTGCTTGGGAAGGCGAGGGCAGTTGCTTCGTCAGCCCGGATACCGGCCAACACGGTGAAGGCGCGCCCCTGGGTGCGCCTTCGTGACGCTCATGCGCCGGCGGGGAAGCCGGTGAGGGCTTATGTTCTGGGAGGGTTCATCATGAACTTTTTGTACAGGCCTGCGCGCTCGCTCGTGCTGGGCTTTGCTTTGTCTTTCTCGTTTGGGGTGGTGTGGGCGCAGCCGGCGACGGTGCTCGAGGAGGTGGTGGTGACGGCGACGCGGGTGCCGCAGAGCTCGGGCGCGCTGGCAGCTGGGGTCACTGTGATCGACGCTGCAGCCATTCGTGCGATGGGCGCGACCAGCGTCAATGAGGCCATACGCTGGCTGGCGGGAGTACCCGGGCGGACCAGTACCTCAGGCGGCTCAGATCAATCGCTGGACCTGCGGGGCTTTGGCGAGACGGCCGAGAGCAATTTGGTGGTTCTGGTCGACGGCGTTCGGCAAAACGAAGGCGATTCTGGCGGTACCAGCCTGTCTTGGCTGCCCATTGAAAGCGTACAGCGTATTGAAATTTTGCGGGGTAGCGCCGCGGTGCTTTATGGTGATGGTGCCACTGGCGGGGTCATCAACGTGCTGACCGGCGGATCCATGGCCAAGCCGGGCGCTCAGGCGCAGCTGGGCCTGGGCTCTGACAGCCTGCGGCAGGCCAAGGCGCAGCTGTCGGGCGCGGCCCAGGACTGGCGCTGGCAGCTCAGTGCATCTGCCCTGGACGGAAACTCCTACCGGGAAAACTTTGACCGCAGCGAACGCAATGGCGTGGCTCGGGTGTCTTGGGACAGCGAGGGGCTGTCCTTGACGGCCCGCCTTGGGCTTGCTTCATCCCGGGGCGGTTTGCCCGGCGGTTTGACGCCGGCCGAGGCGCGCGCCACGCCGTCCAAAAGCTTCAAGCTCTTGGACCGCGGGGAGCAGGAGTCGGCCAATCTGCTGCTTGACGCCCAATTCAATCTGGCCGATTGGCGCATGGCCATCGATTTGAGCCAGCGCCAGTCCGACACCTTTTCGAACTATGTCTCTGACGGCTACCTGGCCAATGTCGCCATCACATCGGCCCGTCAAAGCGTTCGCAGCTGGCGAGATTACTCCGCTTTGGGCACCGACATGCGCACCCAGCTGGGCATTGATTTGGAAACCTGGGACGCCGAACGTGTCAACAAAGCCGATTGGGGTAACAGCCAAGTGAAGGTACGCCAGCGTTCCCAGGCGGTGTATTTGCGGCAGGAGGCGGCATGGCCAGCTCAGGGTTGGAGAGGCTCTGCCGGCGTTCGTCGAACGCTGGCCGAGCGCAGCGTGACTGGCGCTCAGGCTGGCCGCATTGAGCCCGACAACACCAGCTGGGAGCTGGGCGTGGTCCGAACCATTGCCAAAGCCGGCGAAGCTTATGGGCGCCTGAGCACGAGCTTTCGATTGCCCAATGCGGACGAGTTCAGCTGCTATGTGGGCTACGGAGGCTGCACCAACAGCTCGGTAAGTATTCTCAAGCCGCAAACCTCGCGCGACTTGGAGCTGGGTTGGCGCCAATCCGATGCCCAAGGGCTGAGGGCGGTGCGCTTGTACCGCTCCAATGTGCGGCAGGAAATTGGCCTGGATGCAAGCCAGTTCAATAACGTCAACTACGATCCCACCCGCCGCCAGGGCATAGAGTCCGAGCTGAAATGGAAGTTGGGCAAAGCCAGCGAGCTTGGCGCTGTGTTGAACCTGCGCAGTGCTCGCTTTGTGGAGGGCACTTACTCAGGACGGACTGTGCCCTTGGTCTCGGCGCAAACCCTGACCGTGACTGTCCGTCATCAGCTGGACGGCCAGCAAACTTTGAGCTGGGCGACGCAGATGCAATCGGCGCAGCGCATTGCCGGCGACTTGGACAACAGCTGCACCGATCGCATTGCCAGCTATAGCGTCAGCCGGGCCCGCTACGCTTACGCTGAGGGTGCTTGGGAGTGGGCGCTGACGGTCAACAACGTCTTTGACAAGCAGTATTACAACTACCGCACCCGCTGTGACGCGAGCAAGCGTTCGGTTTATCCTGAGGTTGGCAGAAGCTGGCTGGTGACCGCTCAGCGCGCCTTTTGATCCCCATGACCCCTCAACGCATCGTCTGCCTGACCGAAGAACCCACCGAGTGGCTGTACCTGCTCGGGCAGTCGCATCGCATTGTGGGGATCTCGGGTTACACCGTGCGGCCACGCCAGGCGCGTCAGGAAAAGCCCAGGGTCAGTGCGTTTTTGAGCGCCAAGATCGACAAGATCTTGGCGCTCGAGCCCGATTGCGTGATTGGCTTTTCCGATCTTCAGGCCGACATTGCGGCCCAACTCATCCGGGCCGGCGTGCCGGTACACATCTTCAACCAGCGCAGCATTGAAGAGATTTTTGCCATGCTCTACCAGGTGGCCGCGCTGGTCGGCCAGGCCGAGCAGGGCTTGGCGCGCATTGAAGCCTGGCGGGCCGACTTGCAGGCGCTGCGTGAGAAGGCGGCGCTGTTCAAGCGGCGTCCGCGGGTCTATTTTGAAGAATGGGATGAGCCGCACATCAGCGCCATACGCTGGGTCTCGGAGCTGCTGACGGTGGCTGGCGGTGACGATATCTTTCCTGAGCTGGCGCTGGCGCCCATGGGTAAGGGCCGCATCATCGCCGACGGGCGCAGCATCATCGAGCGCGCGCCTGACATCATCATTGGCTCCTGGTGCGGCAAGAAGTTTCGCCCCGAAAAAGTGGCCGCGCGAGCGGGCTGGCAGGATGTGCCGGCGGTGCGCGACGGCCAACTGTTCGAGATCAAGTCGGTCGACATTTTGCAGCCCGGGCCGGCCGCCCTGAGCGATGGTGTGGCTCAGTTGCACCAGATCGTGGCGCAGTGGGCCGAGCGCCATGGCTGACCTTCGTGGGTGACGGTCATGGCTGAGGTGCTGGCCTGGTGGCGTGCTCTGGCTTGCATGGTGTTCGCTGCCCTCGCGGCTCCTGCCCTGGCTACGGCCATCAGCGTGCGCGACGACCGTGGGCAAGAGTTGCGGCTGGCTCAGCCGCCTGCACGCATCGTCAGCCTGCTGCCGGCGCTCACCGAGACGGTTTGCGCCCTCGGCCAGTGCCACCGGCTGGTGGCGGTAGACCGCTATTCCAATTGGCCCGAGGCTGTGCAGCGCTTGCCGCGCATGGGTGGCGGGCTGGACTTCAATCTGGAGAGCGTGGTGGCGCAGCGGCCTGATCTGGTGCTCATGGCCGGCTCGGCGCGCGGTGGCGAGCGCTTACAGGCCCTGGGCATTGCGGTGCTCACGCTGGAGCCGCGCAGCCATGCCGATGTGCAGTGGGTCATCAGCACGCTGGCGCAGGCGCTGGGGCTGGACGACAGCACCGGGCAGCGGCTGTGGCAGCAAATCGATGCCGGCGTCAGCGCTGCGGCGCAGTCCTTGCCTGCGCAGCTGCGCGGGCGCAAGGTCTATGTCGAGGTCAGCCCCGCGCCTCATGGGGCCAGCGAGTCGTCCTTCATCGGGCAGACGCTGACCCGCCTCGGGCAGGTGAATATCTTGGCGGCCAAGCTCGGCCCCTTTCCCAAGATTCAGCCCGAGTTCGTGGTGCTGGCCCAGCCCGATGTGATCATGGTCGGCGACAGCAGCCGGCAGGCCATGTTGCAGCGCCCCGGCTGGTCGCAGCTCAAGGCCTTGCAAGCTGGCCGGGTTTGTGCTTTTGAACCGGCCCAAGCCGAGGTGCTGGTGCGCCCCGGCCCGCGCATGGCCGAGGCCGCCCAGCTGATGGCGCAGTGCCTGCAGCGTGTCGCAGCGGCGCCTTGAGGCGGACCATGAGCGCCTCAGGTAGGTCCTCTTTCAAACCCGCTTGGCTCGCGCTGCTGCTGGGCAGCCTGGCCGCTTTGGGGCTGCTGCTGGGCGCAGGCGCCGGCAGCACCGGCTGGCAAGCGCTGAGCCAGGCTTGGAGCGATGAGGCAGCTTGGCAGATCGTGCGTGACATCCGCCTGCCGCGCTCTGCCGGCGCCTGGCTGGCCGGAGCGCTGCTGGGCCTGGCTGGCGCCTTGGCCCAGGGCCTGTTTCGTAACCCCTTGGCCGATCCCTTCCTGCTGGGCAGTGCTTCGGGTGCATCGCTGGCGGTGTGCCTCTGGCTCAGCTTGGCTGGCAGCGGCGCTTTTGCCGTGCAGTCGCTGCTGGGCCTGACAGGCGCTGCTTTCGTGGGTGCCTTCGGTGCTGTCCTACTCACCGTGGCCCTGTCTCGCGGCGTGCAGCACAGCCTGCGCCTGCTGCTGGCCGGCGTGATCGTGGGCGTGGTGCTGGGCGCACTGAGCAACTGGCTGGCACTGCTGCGGCCCGATGTGCTGCAAGCCATGCAGGGCTTTTTGCTGGGCAGCACCGCTTTCGTGGGCTGGCCGGCCTGCCTGGCCATGGCGCTGGCCTTGCTGGCTGCCAGCGCGCTGGCCTGGCCGCTGGCCCGGGTGCTCGATGCGCTCAGCCTGGGTGAGGACACCGCGCGCAGCCTGGGCGTGCCACTTTCAGCCGCCCGCTGGTGGTTGCTGGCCGCCTTTGCCCTGGCCACCGGGGCGGCGGTGGCGCAGGTGGGCTTGATCGCTTTCGTGGGGCTGGCTGCACCGCACCTGGTACGCGCTCTGGTGCCAACGGGCTACGGCTGGCAATTGCCCCTGGCCACGCTCATGGGCGCGGTGCTGCTCCTGTGGGCCGACCTGCTGGCGCGCTTGCTGATGGCGCCGCAAGATATGCCTGTGGGGGTGCTGACCGCGGTTATCGGTGGTGGCTACCTGCTCTTGCGGATGTCGCGTGGGTCGGCTGTGTCACGAGGCTTGGCTCCTTCGAATGCGGGAGCTCGGCGATGAAGCCCGCACTGCAAGCCCGCGGACTGAAGGTGGTCCTGGCCGGCCGAACGGTGCTGCACGGCATAGACCTGAGCCTTGCTGCGGGCCACTGGACCTGTGTGATCGGCCCCAACGGCGCGGGCAAGTCCACCCTGCTCAAGGCCTTGGCCGGGCTGCTGCCCTTCGAAGGGCAGGTGCATTGGCAGGGGCAGCCGCTGGATGCCATTGGCCCACGCGAGCGGGCACGGCAGCTTTCATGGCTGGGTCAGGGCGAGCCGGTGCCTGAGGACCTGCCCGCGGCCGATGTGGTGATGCTCGGCCGCCTGCCGCACCAAGGCTGGTGGTCGGCGCCGAGCGCGCATGACCAGCAGGTGGTGGAGGCCGCACTCAAGGCCACCGGCGCCTGGCCCTGGCGCGAGCGGCTGATGGGCCAGCTCTCCGGTGGTGAACGCCAGCGCGTGCTGCTGGCCCGCGGCTTGGCGGTCGATGCGCCTACCCTGCTGATGGACGAACCCCTGGCCCACCTGGACCCGCCGCATCAGGTCGACTGGCTCGAGCAGGTGCAGCGCCTCAAAGCCCAAGGCAAAACCGTGCTGGCTGTGCTGCACGACATCGGCATGGCCTTGCAGGCCGACGCTGTGGTGGTGATGCAGGCCGGCCGCGTGCTGCACCACGGCCCCTGCGCCGATCCCGCCACCCAAAGGGCCATTGAAGCCGTGTTCGATCAACGCATCGCCATACACCCGCTGGACGGGCGCTGGGTGGCCTTGCCTCGATGGGGTTGAGCTTATGCACCGACAGCCTTTGACCGTAATGGTCTAGCACCTGGGCTTTTGTGGGGGCAGAGCGTGGCAGCAAATGCCTTAGGAGGAGCTTGCCCCGGGTGTTAAGGTGTTGGCATAATTGCCATCATGAAGGCAGTGCTGCTCTTGCGCCGGCGTGTGGCTGATGAAAACGGCGGATTCGCTGAGTATGTTGTCTGGCAGTTGCCTCAGCCGCTGCCGCCGGCGCTTCATCGGTTCAAGTACCGATTGGCCTACGTTGTGGGCGAGGTGTGCGTGATTCGCTACGACAACGAACGCGGCAAAGGCGATCACCGGCATTGGCAAGGCAGAGAAGAGCCCTATGTGTTCTCGGGCCCTCGCCAGTTGCTCGCAGATTTTGAAGCGGATATCAAGAGGTGGAACCGTGAAAACAGTGATTCTTGACGTGGCGTCGCGCCAGCAGGTCGCGGATGATTTTGTGCACGCCTGGGAAAGCGGGCGTGCCCAAAAGACTGCGCGGATTAGCTTTGAAACCCCTGAACTATTGTGGAAGGTCCTGACGGCGCGGCGCTGGGAACTTCTCAAGGCTTTGTGTGGTGCAGGCCCCATCTCGATTCGCGAAGCGGCTCGCCGCGTTGGACGCGACGTGAAGACGGTACACGGCGACGTGACCGCTCTGCTCCATGCCGGCGTTCTGGACCGCAGTGCTTCCGGCGGCATCGAGTTTCCGTATCAAGCGGTCAAGGTCGAGTTCCTGCTCCAGGCGGCCTAGTACGGCTTTTGTCTCAACACTTGCCGGCCTGCAAGCACAAGGGGTGTCATGATGATCAACAAAGAACGCCCGACCGTCACCCTGGATGGCGATTTTGTGGTTTTCCTCATGGGCATGCGCATCAACAAGCCCCTGCTGATCCACAAAGGGTGGCCGGTCGCGCAGGCCAGGGCTCGTCCCCGCAAGTCTCAGGAGCCTACGGCCGGCAGCACCTCGCCGCGGCACTGGCCAAATCCGATGCGGGCGTAGCCTGGTTTTTCGCACCAGCCGGTCAGGCTGATCATGTCACCGTCTTCGAGGAAGGTACGTTTTTCGCCGTGCCCCAGATCCAGCGGCTTGCGTCCGCCTTCGGTCAGTTCGATGATGGCGCCAGCTTCGCCAGGCGCAGGGCCTGAGACGGTGCCGCTGCCCAATACATCGCCGGGCTGCAAATTGCAGCCGCCGACAGTGTGTTGGGTCACCATTTGACCGATCGACCAATACTGGTGCCGAAAGCTGGTTTTCGACAAGCAGGTGGCGCTGCGACCGGTCTGTCGCTGTGCGGCGGTGCTCAGCCAGACTTGGAGTTGGATGTCGATCGCGCCATGCTCGCGGTTGCTCGCGGCCTCCAGGTAGGGCAGGGGCTGCGGGTGCTCGGCCGGGCGCGACCACGGCAGGCGGTAGGGTGCCAGGGCTTCGAGCGTCACGATCCACGGCGAGACGGTGGTCGCGAAGTTCTTGCCGAGAAAGGGCCCGAGAGGTGCCATTTCCCAGAATTGATGGTCCCGCGCCGACCAGTCGTTGAGCAGGCCAATGCCAAAGATATGGGACTCGGCCTGGCCCAGGCCGATAGGCTGGCCCAGGGCATTACCCGGCCCGATGTAGATTGCCAGCTCTAGCTCATAGTCCAGCCGCGCGCAGGGCCCGTACACCGGCGCGCTCGCACCTACTGGCAAGCTTTGCCCCATGGGCCGATGAAAGCGCTGGCCGCTCACCCCCATGCTGGAGACGCGGCCGTGGTAGGCAATCGGCAGCCACTGGAAGTTGGGTGTCAGGGGCCGCTCGGGGAAGATCAGTCGGCCGACATTGAGGGCGTGGTCGATGGAGGTGTAGAAGTCGGTGTAATCGCCCGGCTGGGTCGGCAGGCGATGCTCGATCTGACTCAAGGGCACCAAACAGCGACGCACCGCCTGCTGTACTGGCTCGGCCGCGTTGTCGAGCAGCAGATCAAACAGACCGTGGCGCAGTGCGCTCCAGGCAGGCGCGCCCAGGGCCAGCAAGCCATTGAGCGTATCGCCGGTGCAGGCCTGCAGGGCCGCGGCGGCATCGCCCTGAAGCAGCCCCTCGCCGGCCAGGGCGCGCAGGTTGAGCACCTGGTCGCCTATGGCCACGCCACCGCGAAAGCTGTCTGGGCTGCCGGCCTCGCGAAACACGCCAAAGGGCAGGTTTTGCAGCGGAAAATCCCCAGCGCCAGGATTGGCGCTGGCCAGCCAGCTGCGGCGGCTCACATCATGGCTGGCGTTGAGCAGGTGTGCGTGCATGGTGGCCCCCAGGTTGATCAGGCGGGCAGCAGGGCGTCGTCAAAAATCGCCACCGCCCTGGTCCAGCCGGCTGATGCGCCGCGTATCTTGTGAGGGAAGCAGCTGATGAAAAAGCCGCTCGGCGGCAGGCTTTCCAGGTTGTGCATCTTCTCGATGTGGCAGTAGCCGATGTCTCGGCCGGCCTTATGGCCTTCCCAGATGAGCGAGGCGTCTTGCGTCTGACCGTATTTTTGGGCGGTGTGCACAAAAGGCGCATCCCAACTCCAGCCGTCGGTGCCGGTCAGGCGCACGCCGCGCTCGAGCAGGTACATGGTCGCCTCGTAACCCATGCCGCAGCCGGCCGATACATAGTCGGGGTGGCCGTAGCGCGCGCCGGCGCGGGTGTTGATGACCACAATTTCCAGCGGCGAGAGGCTGTGACCGATGCGCTTGAGCTCGGCCTCGACGTCGGCGGCAGTGACCACATAGCCGTCGCCGAAGTGGCGAAAGTCGAGCTTGACGCCAGGCTGAAAACACCATTCCAGCGGCACGTCGTGGATGGCAATGGCCGGCTTCTTGCCGCCGCTCTTGGCGTCCATGGTCGAGTGAAAGTGGTAGGGCGCGTCCAGGTGGGTGCCGTTGTGGGTCGACAGTTGCACCATCTCGACCGCCCAGCCTTCGCCGTCGGGCAGGTCTTGTTTTTTAAGGCCCGGAAAGAAGGGCTCGATCTGCTCGAAAGTGTTTTCGTGGGTGAAGTACTCGATCTTGGGCGCAAAGGCGGGCGGGTCGCTGATCACATCGTTTTCAAGAAAGATCGACAGGTCAACAAATTTACGGGGCATCATGGTCTCCTTGGTGAAGTTTCAGGGGGCTTGCCATTTCAGCAGGCGCCGCTCGGCGAGCGCGAGCAGGGCATTGCTGAAAAAGCCGATCAGGCCGAGCAAAACAATGCCGGCAAACAGTTCACTGGCACGAAACGATCGGGCCGCCAGCAAAATGGCCTGGCCCAGTCCCGATTGCGAGGCGATCATTTCGCCCACCACCGCCACGATCAGCGAGACGGTGATCGACAGCCGCATGCCGGCCAGAATATCGGGCAGCGCATTGGGCAGACCGATCTTGAGCACGAAGGCGGTGCGCGAGAGCTGCAAGGCATGGGACACCTCGCGCAGCCGCAGGTGGACCGAGGCCACGCCATGGACCGTGGCCAGCAGCACCGGCCACATCGCGCCGAAGGCCACCACCGCCAGCACCATGCCGCTGCTCAGTCCCAGCAGCGAAATCGCCAGCGGCATGATGGCCGAAGCGGGCAGGGGACGGATGAATTCGAGGGTGGGCCCCATCCAGCTGCGCGCGGTCTCTGAGGCGCCGATCAAGGCGCCGAGCGCCACACCGATCAGCGAGGCCAGCAGCCAGCCCAGCAGCATGCGCAGCACGGTGTCGCCCATAAAGCCCAGCAGCTCGCCGCGCAGGCCTTCGAGCAGGCTGGTTAGGGTGGCCTCCGGGGTAGGCAAAAACACCCGGCTGATCCAGCCCTGGTGGCTGGCTAGCCACCACAGGCCCATCAGTGCAGCCAACAGCAGCAGGCTCTCCAGCACGGAGGCGGCGCTTTTTTGCTTCACGAACTGGCCCCTGCCTGCCTCTGGCCCATGCGCCAAGCCAGCGCCTGCTGCAGGCGCAGGGCCGCCAGGTTGATGGCGTAGCCCACCAGGCCTATCCAGCCCAGCCAGGCCAGCATCAAATCGGGCGCCAGGCTTTGCTGCGCGATCATCAGCGCATAGCCCATGCCGTGCGGGTTGGCGGCAATTTCCACGGTCACAGCCACCACCAGCGCGATAGAAACACCTAGCCGCAGCGCGACGAACAGGCGCGGCACCATGGCGGGCAGCATGATCTTGCGAATGCGCGCCCACGGGCTGAGCTCCAGGGCGCGTGCGACCTCCAGCAGGCCAGGTTCGACCTGACGCGCTGCAGCCTGGGCCAGGATCAGCAGGGGCCAGAAACACGCAAAGGCGACCACGCTGATCTCCATCCGAAAGCCAAAGCCGAAGACCAGCATCGCCAGGGGGATCAAGGCCACCGAGGGAATGGGCCGCATCACCTCGATGCTTAAAAAGCCCATGGACGCCGCCCGGCGCGACAAGCCGAGCAGTACCCCCAGCCCCAGGCCCAGCCCACCGCCGATCAGCAGGCCGGCGCCGGCGCTGCCCAGCGTGAACAGGCTCGCGCGCAGCAAGCCGTCTTCGCTGGTCGAGCCCAAGGCGCGTATGAATGCCGCAAGGGCTTGAGACGGCGGTGCGACCGCGTCACTGCCGGGTGTCAGCGTGCGGGCGGCCCATTCGAGCAGCGCCAGCAAGAGCACCGGAAACACCCAAGGCCGCAGGCTGCGCAGCAAGCGTGCGCTGGCGCTCATGCGTGATGCCCCAGGTAGCCGTAGAGCTCGCGACGCAGGCGTACAAACTCCGGGTCTTCCTTGGTCAGCAATTGGTCGCGTGGCCGCGCGATCGGCACATTCACCATAGCGGCCAGGCTGGGCTTGTCTGCGCTCGGGTTGGTACGCAGCGCGATCACCCGGTCACTGAGGTAGATCGCCTCTTCCAGATCATGGGTGACGAACAGCACCGTCAGACCGGTTTGGCGCACCAGGCGCGAGACCTCGTCTTGCAGGCTCTCGCGCGTCATGGCGTCGAGGGCGCCGAAGGGCTCATCCATCAGCATGACTTGCGGCTGCTGGGCCAGGCAGCGCGCGATCTGTACCCGCTGCTGCATCCCGCCTGAAAGTTGGGCAGGAAATTTATCGGCGTGTTCGCTCAGGCCGACGGTCTCCAGCACACGGGCGATGCGCGCTGGCCGTTCGGCCTTGGCAATGCCTGCAGCCTCCAAGGCCAGCGCAATATTGCCAGCCACGCTGCGCCAGCCAAGCAGCGCACGTCCGTAGTCCTGAAACACAAAAGCCACCTCGCGCGAGGGGCCGGTGACGGCTTGCCCCGCACGCAAGACCTGCCCGCCGCTGGCTTGCACAAAGCCGGCAGCGGCCCGCAGCAAGGTGGTCTTGCCGCAGCCCGAAGGACCGATGATGCACACAAACTCGCCGGCAGCCACCGAAAAATCCATCGGCGAGATGATCTCGCGGCCGCCTAGCTCTATGCGTACTGCTTTGAAATCCAGCAGGGGCTCGGACATTTGCGGCAGCGGCGCTTATTTGGCGATCAGCTGCGATACGTTGATCGAGCCTTTGAGCATCTCCTGGTCTTTCATCAGGCCGATCCAGTAGTTCAACTGCTTTTCATTGACGACGGGGCCGGGCGGAGAAATCTGTATCTTGGCCAGCACCTCCGGCGGTAGCTTGATGAACTTGCCGATCGCGGCGCGCACCTTGTCATTGTTCTTGGGGTTCTGGATGAAGGCCGCCCCTTCCACCACCGCCTCGCGGAAGGCCTTGACTGTGGCGGCATTCTTCTGGGCCCAGTCGCGCTTGGCGGTATAGATGATGGTGGGGTTGCCGTCGGGCAGGAAGGTCGAGTAATACGAGGCCACATAGCCCGCGCCACTGTCGGTGATGCGGCTCATGAAGGGATCGGCGGTGACCACCGCATCGATCGAGCCGCCGCGCAGCAAGTCACCGTGCTGCGGAAAGGAGGCCTCGACAAAGTTGACCTTGCGGTAGTCGACGCCGTTTTGCTTGAGCCAGGCGCGAAAGGTCACATGCAAAAACGCACCCAGTCCGGGAACGCCGATCTTCTTGCCGATGCAGTCCTGGGGCGTCTTGATGCCCGTGCCCGCACGTGCGACTAGGCCGATGCCAGTGATGGTTTTGGAGGTCACACCGCCGCCGGCGACCACCACATGGTCGAGACCTCCGTCGACCCCTTGCAGGTAGACCGAAGGCGTAGGTCCGCCGATGTGCAGCGAATCGGACTGGATGGCGGCCGGGATGGTGGAATTGAGCGGGATGAACTTGAGCTCGACGTCCAGGTTGCGCTTCTTGAAGTAGCCTTCTTCGGCGGCCACGAAGACCGAGGTGAAGTCGGTCACGGCGGTGTAGCCAAAGACCACCTTGGTGGTTTGTGCGTGGGCCGGCCAGGTGGCGGCCAGGCCGGCAGCGGCGGCGCCAGACAGCAGGGTGCGTCGTTTCATGAAAGTCTCCTTCTGGTTTTGGAAAGGGCTGCCGGTGCGGCAGGGGCTGCGGGCAGGGCCGCCTGCAGCCCTCCCACAATGAAATTGATCAAGGCAGGCCGCGCTGCGGGGTCACAAGGCATATTCAGTTTGAGCGACAGGCGTTGCACCCGCTTGTCGCTGATGTGATGCACCAGCGCGCCGAGGGCGAACTGGTAGCCCCAGGCCACCTGGGCGCGCGATGCGTGGGGCAGCGCTTCGGTCAGCGCATCAATGAAGGCATGCGCGAGCGGATCGAAGTAGGTTCTCAGAACCCGATCAGCCGCGTCGGTGGCATGGGCCAACTCGCGCGCGACCAGCAGCGCGTAGTATTCGCCTTCAGCACTGGCGCGCAAGCGCAGTACCGGGCCCACAAAGGCCGTGACGATACGCTCAAGCCGCGCCTGCGGGTCGCTGCTTTGGCGGGCCTGCTGCAGTTCGTGCAGGCGCTCATCGATGGTGCCCTGCCAGTGGGCGAAGATGGATTCGAACAGCGCCTGCTTCTGACCGTAGTAATAGCCCACCAGCGCCAGCGGCACACCCGCCTCATCGGCAATCTGGCGGATGGTCACCCCGTGGTAGCCCCGTTGAGCGAACAGCTTTTCGGCCGCCAGCAAGATGGCGGCCTTGCGGTCGGGGCGTTCGGTTCTGACCATCATGTCCATGGCCAAATTGAACACGCGTACAAGAGTTTGGAGATGCGTACAAACCCTCGATGCTCGGACTTGTTTTGCGCTTCACCTGCACCTGGACCTCGGCGACGCTCGGTTCGGGGCCGTTCGGTTCTGGGCTATGGCCAGACCTCAGGCCCGTTGCGCCTGCGCCGTCCATCACGCCCCGCTCCCTTAGCCTGCTTGAGTTTTAGGCTTGAAGTCGCAGCAGGCGCTGACCGCGCATTGCCAGCACATGGGCTTGCGCGCCTGGCACACATAGCGCCCGTGCAGGATCAGCCAGTGGTGGGCATGCACCAGATAAGCGGGCGGCACCCTGCGCATCAGCGCGGCTTCGACCGCATCCACGTTTTTGCCGGGCGCCAGTCCGGTGCGGTTGCTCACCCGAAAGATGTGCGTGTCCACCGGCATCACCGCCTCGCCATAAGCGCTGTTGAGCACCACATTGGCCGTCTTGCGGCCTACCCCCGGCAGGGCCTGCAGTGCCAGCCGGTCGCGTGGCACCTGGCCGCCGTGCTGGTCGATCAAGATCTGGCAGGTCTGCATCAAATGCCTCGCCTTGCTGCGATAAAGGCCTATGGTCTTGATGTAAGACTCCAGCCCCTCGGGCCCCAGCGCCAGAATTTTTGTGGGCGTGTTGGCCACCGGAAACAGGCGCCGCGTGGCCTTGTTCACCCCAACATCGGTGGCCTGGGCCGACAGCAGCACCGCAGTGAGCAACTCGAACACGGTGGTGTATTCCAGTTCGGTCACTGGCAGCGGGTTGGCCGAATGCAGGGTGGCGAAAAAAGTCTCGATGGCGTCGCGTTTCATGGTTAGAGTTTAGGCGTGCCGCCGGGCGCTGTCAGCCGATCTCTTTCGGATGCGCTCACACCGTTTCAATGTCTATCCGTCCCCTCCAATGTCCAACATAAGCTACCGCCACAACCTGCCCCTGGATCCGAGCGAGGTCGCCCGTGTGTTTGATGCCTCGGGCATCACGCGACCAACGGCCGACCTGCCGCGCATTGCGCGCATGTTCGCCGCACCTTGCCTCGTGATTTCGGCCTGGCACGGCGATCGGCTGGTGGGCGTGAGTCGATCGCTGACCGACTACGTGTTTTGCTGCTACTTGTCCGACCTGGCGGTGGACAAGGCCTATCAGAAGCAGGGCATAGGGCAAGCCTTGATCGCGCGCACGCAGGCGGTCATTGGCGACGAGGTCTCGCTGATTCTGCTGGCCGCCCCGGGCGCGATGTCGTACTACCCGGTGGTGGGCTTTGAGCAGGCCGACAATGCCTTCTTGATTCGGCGCCAGCGCTGAGGCGCCGATTTTGGTGCGGCCCGCTCAAAGCATGGCTTGGCGTAGAACAGCTGCTGTGCGACCTTGCTGCTCAGGGCCCTGCCGCCAGGGCTGGACAGGCCTTAGCGGTTAAAATACCCATGAGCATTGTTGGAATTGATCCGGGGTGCCACTGACTGGAAGCTATTGATGAGAAAGTCGACTGCCGGGGACTCTGCGAACGCACCGCCGGGCTCTGCGCTCGATAATTTTGATCCGATCCGCCAAGTCCTCTGGTCCCGCCCTGGCTTCCTGATTCGGCGGCTCAATCAGATCCACTACGCGATCTTCTCCGAGGAGTGCAAGGAGCACAACATCACGCCGGTGCAGTTCGGCATCCTGACTGCGCTGTCGCTCAAACCCGGCCTCGATCAGACCGAAATCGGTACCGAAGTCGGTCTGGATCGCACCACCACCGCCGACGTGCTCAAGCGGCTGGAGGAAAAGAACCTGATCGAGCGCCGCCCGCATCCGGCCGATAAGCGCTCGCGCCAGTCACTGGTCACCGAGGAAGGCTTTCGCGTCATGAAGCTCTTGCATGCGCACATGCACTCGGCGCAGCAACGCTTGCTCTCGCCCCTGTCGCAGCGCGACCAGCAGACTTTCCTCAAGCTGCTGGGCATTTTGGTTGAGGCCAACAATGAATACTCGCGCGCACCCGCGCGCACTTCGCTGTAACAGCCTGTTCAGGCGCTGGCCGCCAGCGCGCTGTCGCGGTCCATCAGGATCGCGTACTTTTGCCCCATATCGAACAGATTGGCTTCGTGCGGGCCTATGGCCCGATCGCCCACGCAGTCGGTGACCACCAGGGGCCGAAAGCCCCAGCACATGGCATCGACCACGCTGGCCCGCACACAGCCACTGGTCACCGCACCGGCCACCAGCAGGGTTTGAACGCCGCGCTGCGTCAGCCAGGGCGCCAGCGATGTGCCGAAAAAGGCCGAGGGTACGTTCTTGCGCACCACCAACTCGCCGGGCACAGGCGCAAGCACATCGACGATCTGGCTGGAGGGCAAGTCCTCTTTGAGCGTGATCATGGTCGGTACTTTGAGGGAGAAGATGTTGTCGTCGGCATCGTCGTCCTGGTAGACGATACGGCTGTGCGCCACCGGCCATTTCCTCTGGCGAGCCGTTGCCAGCAGCATGCGCGTGCGCTCGATGGCCGCCGGTATGTTGCCACCGCCGAACTGAGCCGGATCGGCAAAGCCGTTGACGAAGTCGACGATCAGCAGGCCAAAGGGCGCCTTGGGTGCCATCGCTGCCCCAAAGCCCTGGCGGGCATAGACCTCGACTTCGCTCATGTTGCCAAGCCCATGTCGACGACTTTTCCCTTGTCGACCACCACTTCGCCGTCGAGCATGACGGTGCAGTTGCGCAGTGGAATATCGATGTGGCAGGCGGTGGTGCGCTTGCCACCGGCCTCGTTGTTCGGGCCCAGCGAGAACAGGAAGTTGCCCTCGAAGGCGCGCGCATCCATGGCAATGGTCTGCTCCTTGTCGTACATGGCCAAGGTGGACCAGTGGCAGCGCGGCTGCAGACCCCATCCGATATGCGACATCGCATAGGCCTCAGGGTCCTTGAAGGTGGCCATGTATTCGGCCAGCAGCTGCGCATCAATCCCGCCTTCGATCTTGCGGGCATAGCCTTTTTCGATGGTCAGCTTGATGGGCGCGGTGGTGTAGCTTTTTTGCGGCAGCACGATGTCGCCTGTATCGACCACGATGGTCCCGTTGCTTCCGCCTTCGTTGGCGAAGGTGAAGAGAAAGCCGCTGGGCCAGTGGTCCCAGCGCCCGGGCTCGTCGACATAGCCGTATTCGCTGATCGTTGGGAACTCGCCGAGTTCAAAGGTGACGTCGGTGCCAGCGGCAGACACCACCTGCATGGTCTTGGCCTTTTTCAGCCTTTCCGAGGCGGCCAGCACGCGGGCGCGGTCGGCCTCGGTGGGCACGGTGCGCACCAGCACCTCGGGCGGCTCGACCGCCAGCAAGATTTTGGTGCCCGACTCCAGGATGTCGATCTGTTCGGGCGAGAACAGCAGGGTCATCAGGTCGATCACCAGGTCGCTGGCCTTGAGGGCGGCAATGGCCGCCGGGTTGCCAGTCAGCGGTGTTTCGCCTAGGTAGGCCAGCGCGTCGCGGCTGAGTGCTTTGTCGGCATTGATCGGCGGCAGGTCCACCCGGCTGACGATGGCACCGGCTGCCTGCGCTGCGTAGGTTGCGGCGCGCAGGGTTTGCGGGTGCGTGGCGGCGCCCGTTAGGATGGTGACGCTTTGGCCGGCTTGCAGCTTGGACAGGCGCAGCACCTCTTGCCAGGCCTGGGTGAGTTGATGGTCGCTGACGGGCATCTTCAGTCTCCTCTCAGGGGGTGTTCAGACGGTGTGGCCGAGGAAGTCGCCGAAGGCGGCATAAAAGCCTTCTTCGTTGTCCCAGGGGATCATGTGGCCGGCATGGGGCACGCGCCGGTGCAGCATGCCCGGCAGCAGGGATTGGATTTCCTGCACGTCTTCGTCGCGCACCACATCGCCACGCTCGGCAGTCATGAGCAGGGCTGGCACGCGGATCTGCGGCAGGTAGCGGTGGAAGTCGTCGGTATGAAAGCCGTCAAACGACGTACGGATCGCCTTCGGATTGCAGGTGTGCAGCCATTCGGCGCGCAAATCGAGCTGCTCATCGGTCCAGGTCGGGCAAAAGCGGCGCATGGTTTCGCGGTCGCAGCCCTCAGTGGCAGCGGCGATCGAATCGCCGTACCAGGGGTATTGCGAAGGATAGGGGCGGCGTCCCGGGCCAGAGACCGGCGGGTCTACGATCACCACCCGGCTCAGCCCAGTGGGCTGAGCGGCTGCTGCGCCGGCCACGATGCGCCCGCCCATGGAGTGGCCGATCAGCGCGCACCGGCTCAGTCCGAGCGCCTGCAGCAGCGCGGTGACGTCATCGATCTGTGCCTGCAGGCAATAGTCGAGATCGTCGCCGGCCGATGACAGGCCACGTCCGCGCACATCCAGCACATAGGTGTCGAAGTGCTGGCCCAGACGTTCGCCCACATAGCCCCAGGTGATGGCCGGGCTGGTGATGCCGGGCACCAGCAGCACGGTGTCGCGTTGATCACGGCCGCCGCCGATCCCGCCATAGCGCAGCACATGCTGGCGGATGCCGTTGGCCGCGATGTTGCGGCCGTTGACGAAGGTCGATGCCATGTCGACCCCGATCAGGCGTAGGCGCCGGAGAGCAGGGCGCCGGCCCCAGGCACCACCGGGTCCAGCCCCAGCGACTTGAGCATGGCATAGGTCGTGGCCACGGCGGCGGTGACCACCGGCTTGCCGGTCAGCGCCTCGACGTGGGCGATGGCTGGCAGCGAAGGCATCTGCACGCAGGCCGACAGCACGATCGCGTCGGCGTCGCTGTAGCGCAGCTGTTGCACGATGGCCGGCAGGCGCGACGGATCGTGCCGTCCCACGTCCAGGTTGTCGGGGATCTCCAGTGCGCGGTAGTCGATCACTTCGTGGCCTTCGCGGCGGATGTAGTCGACCACCAGCTCGGTCAGCGGCTTCATGTAGGGCGCCACCACCACCAGCTTCTTGGCCTTCATCACTTTCAGGCCATCGACCAGGGCGCCTGCGCTGGTGATCACCGGCGTGGTTTTCCCGTTGTCGGTGGTGCGCTGGCCCAGGCGCTCTTGCGACACGCGGTGGTAGCCTGGACCCATGGCCATGATGGCCACCAGGCAGGCATAGCCCAGCACGTCGACCCGGGCATCGCTGAGCTCGACCGCGCAGCGGTCGGACTCAGCGTCCATGGCGGCGAGCTCTTCCTTGACCACTTTTTTCATGCGCATGCGGCTGGAGTGGAAGGTAAAGCGCTCATCCGGCCGGATTTGCTGACGCGCGGTCAGCATGGCCGGGATTTCGGTCTCCATGGTGGTGTTGGAACTGGGGACGATCTGTCCGATCCGGAAATGGCGGGTCATGGCTGTGTGTCTCCTTCAGAGTTTGAAGAGCTGGCGTGCATTTTCATGGCAGATCTTGTGGCGGGTGGCCTCGTCCAGCGGCGCTGCCTCGATGAAGCGGCAGGCATCGACCGTGGATTCGTAGGGGTAGTCGATGGAAAACAGCACGTTGTCCACCCCCATCTCGCCGATCGCCCCGATCAGCGTCGGCGCCGAGCAGACCCCTGAGGTGGTGATCAAGATGTTGGACTGAAAGTATTCCGAGGGCTTTTTCTTGAGCGTCACCCCGTGCGGATAGGCCGCAAAGCGGCTGTCCAGGCGCCAGCGCATGAAGGGCAGGAACTCGCCCATGTGGCCCAGCAGCAGCTTGAGGCCCGGGAAGCGGTCGAACACGCCGGCAAACAGCAGGCGCAGCGCGTGGCCGCCGGTCTCCATGGTCCAGCCGAAGGTGGCACCGTAGAGCACCGGCGCGCCCTTGAGCAGCACCGGAATTTCGGCCATATTGGCCGGGTGCAGGTAGATCGGCGCGTCTAGCGCCTCGGCGGCAGCCCAGAACTCGTCATAGGCAGGCTCGTCGAGGTAGCGGCCGCAGGTGTGACCGTTGATCAGTGCCCCCTTCATGCCCAGCTGCTTCATGGCGCGCTCTAGCTCGCGCGCTGCTTGTTTGGGGTCGTGCATGGACAGGTGGGCAAAGCCGCCAAAGCGCTTTGGGTTGCGGGAGATACGCTGGGCCAGGAAGTCGTTGTTCTCGGTGGCCAGGCGCTCGGCCAGGCCGACATCGCGTTCGGCCTGCATGCCCGGCGCGCTCTGCGAGAGGATCACATACTCGACCCGGCCGGCGTCCATTTCTTCCAGGCGCTTGGCGTCCATGTCTTCGAGTCGGTACACCAGGTCATGGCGAATCTCCGGTGGCAGGTGCTGGGTGAAGGCCTTGGCATATTCGGAGAAGACCGGAATCGAAAAATGTTCTTCAAAGGCTATTTTTGGAGTGGTGTTCATTGGAGACATGGTGCGCTTGGCCTCAGGTGGGATAGACCAAATCATTGGCCAGGATGTTGGTGTCGTGGATCACATGGCGTTCAGCCAGCAGCAGCTGGCCATCGACCTCGACGAAGCGGTCGTGGTAGCAGCCGGCCAGGTGCACTGTCGAAGCGCCTTCGACCAGGGTCTGGATCAGCAGGAAGGGGGTCTGTGCGAGGATGCCGTCTGGGTTCTCAGCTTCGACCCGCACCTGGCCGATCATGTGCAGGTTATAGCGCGGCGCGAACATTTGGGTGCGCGCAATGGCCACCGCGCGGTCGTGCATCATGGCCCGGCCCTCGCAGTAGACCAGGCCGACTGGCAGGTCGAGTTCGGCGTTCTCGCGGCCGGTGATGCGGTAGAGGGCGTCCTCGGTGAAGAACAGCGGCCACTGTTCCAGGTCGCCACGGTCGAGCACGCTGCAGTATTCGGTGTGGAAAGCAACGATGTCTTGCCGCAGTTGCGCGGCGCGTTGGCTATCGACGCGGCAGGGGCGGTGGGCGTAGGGCTGGGTCATGCCGCTTCTCCTTGGACCTTCAGACCCATGACTTGCCGGTAGTAGACGTACATGGCGCGTATTGCTGCTTCCGAGATCAGGGTGCTCGAGGTGCCGATGGTGCCCGGGTCGAGCAAGATGTTGTTGACCGATTCGCTGGAGCGGCGCACGCCTTCTTGGACAAATTTCATGGCCTCGTTGTCTTCCAAGCCCAAGAAGCCTGCCGGCCCCATCAGATTGCCTTGGCGCAAGCGGTGGCGCTCCATCTCGGGGGTGTCATCGGCATAGCCGAACATGGTCCATTCCATGATCAGGCTGTCCGGCCCGTTGGGGATGATGTGACGCACACCCAAGGTGTTCATCTCGCGCTGCACGATCAGGTTCGGCCAGATCGTCATCATGGTCACCGACCAGGGCGAATTGAACTCCTTGATGAACTCCAGAAAGCGTTCGTCCTGCAGTCGCAGGCCTTCATGGAAGGAGCGCATTTCCTTTTTGTTCTCATCGGAGACCTTGGCGTACTTGTCCTCCGACTTGGCCGAGGCCATGATGCCGTGGCGGCCGTGCTTGGCGTCGGCAAACATCAGGGACTTGTTGCCCGCTACCAAGAGACCGAAGACCACCAGGAAGGAATGCAGCAGCGTGGCGTGGTAAGGGTCCTTCAGGTTCTCGTGGTACATCTTCCAGTTGCAGGGCAACTCATTGCGGTAGTAACCGTGGATCTTGAGCGGCTTGCCGGAGAAGGTGGTGTCGAATTCCTCCAAGATCTCGGGCGTCAGGTAGTCCTCGAGCGCCTCAACCTTATCGGAGTAGGACGCGAAGACGACGCCGTGTCTCGTGGTCACGCGCAGTTGACGGGCGCCGTAGTCGCTGTTTTTGAAGTCCTTGGGCATGCCGCCAAGCTTGTTGACCCCGCGCTTGAAGGGCACGCCCTGCAAATTGCCCTTGAGGTCGTAGGACCACTGGTGATAGGGGCAGACGAACTCCTTGGCATTGCCCCGGTGGCTGCGGCAAAACTCGGCGCCGCGGTGGGCGCAGCGGTTTTCGAACACCGCGATGGAGCCATCCTCTGTGCGCGAGACCACCACTGGGGTAGAGCCCACATAGGAGCGCTTGTAGTCACCTGCGTTGGGAATCTCGGCCTCCAGGGCGACGAAGTTCCAGGTGTCACCGCGAAAGATTTTGTCCATCTCCGCGTCATACAGGGCGCGGCTGGTGTAGACCCAGTCGGGAATGGTGTTGAGCGCGTCGGCGGGCCAGATGCACTGGGTCAGATCGGGCTGTTTGGACGCATCGGTCAGGCCGATCACGGTTTGGTTTTGGTACATAGAGACCTCTTCGGTGGTGCCTTTCAGAAGGAGAGCGCCGCAGTGTTGGCTGGTTCAGCTTGGACGAATACCCGCACTTGTTAAACGGCTGTGCTTTGAGACCGATTCATGGTTACAGTGTCTCAGCAAAGCCGTGATGGCAAGGACTGTGACGGCATCAGGGTTTGCCCGGGTAAAAACGTTCAGCACACGTGTATATTAGTCACAATGCATGGGCTTGGCAAGTTGGCTGGAGGCTTGCTGGTTGTGCCGGTTCTGGGGTCTATGGCGGCCCACGCCGTGGCACGATCTTCGCTAGGCTTTTGTGGGGTTTGCATAGGGGTTGGTTTCACGGAGACCTGTTTTCATGGGCTGAAATGACAGTCCCTCGGGTAATCACCAAGGAGGCGGTGCCTGTGTGAGAGTTGCTGGCGAAAAAAATGTCGGTACACTTGCATAATTTGGCGTGTCGGAACTGCGTTTGTTTGACCAAAGGAGTTCAAAAATGGGTTTTGTTTTTCACCGGGGCTTGTTTCGTCGGGCTGTGCTGGCTGGCCTAGTTGGTGCCGCTTTTCTCAGCGCTCCGCATGCGGGTGCGCAAGACAGGAGTTGGGGCCCCAAATCGGTGCAGATCACCGTGGGCTTTGCACCAGGCGGTGGCGTGGACCTGCTGGCCCGCATGATTGCCACCGAGCTGCAAAAGCGCGGTATGACGGCGGTGGTCGAAAACCGGCCGGGCGCCGGCAGCACTCTGGCGGCCGCCTATGTGTCTGGCCGCCCCAACGACGGCTCGGCCCTGATGATGATGAATGACTCCTACGCGCTGGCGCCGGCGATTTACCCCAAGCTGGGCTACGACCCTCGCAAGGACCTCGCGCCAGTCATTGGTGTGGCCTATGCACCCATGGTGGTGCTGGTGCCGGCGCAGTCGCCTCACAAAACCCTGGCCGATCTGGTGGCAGCTTCTAGCAAGGCCCCCATGAACTGGGGCTCCTGTGGCTCGGGCACTGCCCCGCACCTGGCCGGCGAACTGCTCAATATTGCTTTCAAGGCTAAGAATTCACATGTGCCTTACAAGGGTTGCGGCCCGGCCCTGGTCGACCTGCTAGGCGCGCAGCTTGACTTCGGCGTGGTGACGGTCTCGGGCGCCTTGGGGCACCTCAAGACGGGCAAGCTGCGCGCCTTGGCCATCACCTCCGCCCAGCGCGCCCCCTTCCTGCCCGATCTGCCCACTGTGGCTGAAAGCGGCTCGGCTGATTTTCAGATGTCGCAGTGGCAGGGTCTGGGTGTGCCGGGCAACACGCCTGAGCCGGTCAAGCAAAAAATCTACGAGGTAGTGGCTGAAATCATTCAAAACCCGGAGATGCAAAAGCGCTTGCTGGATCTGGGATACACGCCGGCCACTGAGAACCCGGCGCAGTTCCAGCGGGTGGTCCATGCCGACATTGATCGCATGAGTGTCATCGCCAAGCGCTTGAATCTGAAAGTCGATTGATTTCGATCAACCCCACTAAGGCAGAAGATGAGCAAACTCAAGCTGAGCATGTCGGTCGGTAATTACGACCGAACCCAGGCTTTGTTCGATGAACGGGTGCAGGTTGAGGGCTGCGAGATCACGGCGGTGCCGCTGGAGCCGGAGGAGGCGTTTCACCGCGCCTTCCGTTACGGCGAATTCGACATCACCGAAATTTCCATGAGCAGCCACATGATGACCACCGCCCGTGGCGACAACCAGTATGTGGCGGTCCCGGCCTTTCTCTCCCGGGTGTTTCGGCAGTCGGGCATCTATGTGCGCACCGATCGGGGCATCAACCGTCCGCAGGACCTTAAAGGCAAGCGCATCGGCGTGCCGGAGTACCAGATCACTGCCAATGTGTGGATCCGCGGCATCCTTGAAGAGGAGTTTGGTGTCAAGCCCAGCGACATCCACTGGAGGCGCGGCGGCATTGAGGAGGCCGGTCGCGGCGAGCGGGCGCCGATCTCGCTGCCTGACTCGGTCGACCTGCAGCAAATTCCCGATGACAAAACCCTTTCGGGCATGCTCGAGGCCGGCGAGCTCGATGGCTATATCGGCGCGCGCGCACCGTCGTGCTTTCTGCGCGGTGCTCCACATGTCGGTCGCCTGTTCAAGGACTACATCCAAGACGAGAAGGACTACTTCCGGCGCACCCGCATTTTCCCCATCATGCACATGGTGGGCATTCGCAAGACCCTGGTCGAGCAGCATCCTTGGCTGGCGGTCAGCGTCTACAAGGCCTTCCTCCAGGCCAAGGCCCTGGCGGTCCATGAGCTCAACGAGATCTGCCACCTGGCCGTCTCGCTGCCTTGGATGGTGCATCACCACAACGAGGCCAAGGCCTTGATGGGCGACGACTATTGGCCTTATGGGCTCGATGCCAATCGCCATGTCATCGACAAGTTCGCGCAGTACCACCACGGGCAGGGCCTGTCGGTACGCCATGTCGCGGCGGAGGAACTGTTCGCTCGCTCCTCGCTCGATCTGTCCAAGATCTGAGGCCCTCATGAAGGCGCCTTCCTTTCAGTACGTCCTGCCGCAGACGCTGGATGAGGCCCTCGCTGCCCTTCATGAGATGGAGGGCTCTCGCATCCTTGCCGGCGGGCAGTCGCTGCTGGCCATGCTCAATATGCGCTTTGCCTTTCCTGAGGTTCTGGTGGATATAGGCCGCGTTGGCGAGCTTGCACACATCACTGACAGGGGCCAATCCATCGAGATCGGCTCGGCCACCCGCCAGCGCGACATCGAGTTTTCCGATGTGATCGCTCGCCGCCTGCCGCTGCTGCGCGAGGCCATCGGCCATGTTGGCCACCGGCAGACGCGTAACCGGGGCACGGTCGGCGGCAGCCTGTGCCAGCTCGATCCTTCGGCTGAAATCCCGACGGTGGCCATGGCCATGGACGCCACGCTCACTGCAGCCAGTGTGCGGGGCCGGCGCGAGATCTCGATGGCCCATTTCCCGGCCGGCTATATGACGCCCTCGCTGGAGCCCGATGAAATGCTGGTGTCGGTCAGCCTGCGGCCCTGGGCCAGCGGGCATGGCCATGCGTTTGAGGAGTACGCCCGCCGGCACGGGGATTTCGCCATCGTCTCAGCGGCGGTGCTGATCAGCCTGGACGCGCAGGGCGTGGTCGATCGGGCCTCAGTCACTTTGGGCGGCGTCTCGGCCCTGCCGGTCAGGGTGAAGGCGGCCGAGCAGGTGCTGCTGGGCTCGCGCGCGCAGGCGGCTGACCTGGCCGCAGCCGCCGCCTTTTGCAAGGCGGTGGAGGCGACCAGCGACAGCCATGTGCAAGGCTGGTACCGCCAGCATCTGGCGCAGGTGCTGTGCGGCCGCGCGCTCAAGCGTGCGCTTGAAAGGGTGGAGCGCTGAATGAAAACCCTCGATGGATCATCGCCGGTCACGCTGTATGTCAACGGCCAGCCGCGTTGCGGTCAGGCCGAGCCCCGCTTGCATCTGGGCGACTTTCTGCGCAACGAGCTGGGACTGACCGGCACCCACCTGGGCTGCGAGCATGGGGTGTGCGGCGCCTGCACCGTGTTGGTCGATGGCGTGTCCTCGCGCAGCTGTCTGATGCTGGCGGTCCAGGCCGAGGGTGCGCAGGTGCGCACCGTCGAAGGGCTGGCGCATGACGACGGCCCGCTCAGCATGCTGCAGCAGGCCTTCCATGACAGCCATGGATTGCAGTGCGGCTATTGCACCCCTGGCATCCTGATGTCGCTGACCGAATTGCTGGAGACTCAACCGGCGCCGGACGAGGCGGTGATCAGGGGCGTGCTGTCCGGGCATTTGTGCCGCTGCACCGGCTACCAGAACATCGTCGCTGCTGCCTTGAAGGCCGTTCAGGCGTTTAATGCGGTTCAGGGTCGGAGGTCGGCATGACCACTAACCCGCCAAGTACCGGCGTCTGGCAGAGCGTGCCTCGCATTGAAGACGAGCAGCTGCTGCGCGGGCAGGCGCGCTTTCTCGATGATGTGCCGGTGGACGATGCCTGCCATGCCTGCTTTGTGCGCAGCGCCCAGGCGCATGCGTGCATCGTCTCCATCGATACCGAGAAGGCCCGTGCCGTCCCCGGCGTGGTCGGGGTGTATGTCAAGCAAGACCTTTTTGGCGAACTGACCTCCTGGCGCATGCCCCTGGGTTTTGCCCTGGCAGCGCTGCCCGAGAACACCACACCGTTCGTGCTGGTCGACCATGAGGTGGCTTTTGTCGGCGAGGCGATTGCAGTGGTGGTGGCCAGCAGCCGCCATGTGGCCGAGGACGCGGCCAGCCTGGTCCAAGTCCACTATGCACCCTTGCCGGTCGTGGCCGATTGCCGCGATGCGGTACGCCCCGAATCGCCCCCTGTGCGCACCGAGCTCAGTTCCAACATCCTGCAGCACTACGTGCTTGCCTATGGGGCCATCGACGAGGAGTTTGCCCAGCCGCAGGTGCTGATCAGCGAAGACTTCTGGGTGCACCGGGGCGCTGGCCATCCGATGGAGGGCCGCGGCGTGCTGGCCCAGGTGGAAAAATCAACCGGCACTCTGATGGTGTGGTCGTCCACCCAGATGGCCCATGAATTGCACTACACACTGGCGCTGATGCTCGGTCAGCCTGAAGAGCGGCTGCGGGTCATTACGCCTGAAGTCGGCGGTGGCTTTGGTGCCAAGTTCATGGTCTACCCAGAGGAGGTGGTGATCCCGGCTCTGGCGCGCAAGTTAGGCCGGCCGGTTAAGTGGGTCGAAGACCGGCGCGAGCATTTCATCTCGGCAGTGCAGGAGCGCGATCAGTACTGGTCGGTGCAGCTGGCGGCCGACCGCGATGGCAAGATTCGCGGCCTGCGTGGCACCATGATCCATGACCACGGTGCTTACACGCCCCAGGGTACCAATGTGCCCTACAACGCGGCCTCGTCCATCACGGGTCCCTACATCGTTCCTTCCTACCATCTGGATGTATCGGTGGTGCATACCAACAAGGTGCCGGTGGCCACCATCCGCGGTGCTGGGTATCCTCAAGCTGCTTTTGTGATGGAGCGCATGATGGACCGCCTGGCCCGCGAGGTAGGCCTGGATCCGGTGCAATGCCGTCAGCGCAATCTGATTCCGGCCGACAAGATCCCCTATGTCAAGCCACTGAAGTCCCGCGCCGGCCTGCCTTTGACCATCGACTCTGGTGACTTTCCTGCGCTGCAGGCGCGCGCGGTCGAAGCGGCCGATCTGCCGGGCTTTGCCGCGCGCCGGCAGGCCTCCGAGAGCCGTGGCCGTCTGCGTGGTTGGGCGATTGCCCACTCGGTCAAGCCGACCGGGCGGGGGCCTTATGAATCGGTGCGGCTCAAGATCCAGCCCTCGGGCACGGTGGCCATTTACACCGGTGCGCTGGCCATGGGACAGGGCCTGAAGACCACCTTGGCGCAGCTGTGCGCGCCGCATTTTGGGCTGGGGCCGCAGGCCATCGAGGTGATGGCCGGCGATACCGCGATGATTGGCTACGGGCACGGCGGTTTCGCCAGCCGTCAGGCCATCATGGCCGGCAATGCGGTGAGCCAGGCCGCCCGCCAATTGCGCGACAAGGTGCTCAAGGTGGCGGCTGCGGTGCTGGGTGTCGACATCTCGGTCCTGCGCCTGAATCAGGGCGAGGTGCTCAGCCTCGATGGGGCCCACCGCGTTTCGTTGGCGCGCTTGTCCATGCTGATGAAGGGCGTGCCAGGTTATGCCCTGCCTATGGTGGATGACCCGGGGCTGGAAGAGACGGTGCATTTCCACTGCGACGCGCAGACCTACGCTGGCGCCTGCCATGTCTGTGAGGTCGAGGTCGACCCGGAGATCGGCCATATCGAGGTTCAGCGCTATCTGGCGGTGCAAGACAGCGGCAACATCATCAACCCGCAGTTGGCCGAGGGTCAGGTGGTCGGCGGCGTGGTGCACGGCCTGGGCAATGCCCTGTTCGAGCACATGGCCTATGACGAGAACGCTCAACCCCTGAACACCAATTTCGGCGACTACTTACTGCCCACTGCGCCCGAGGTGCCGCCCATACAGGTGATTTTTGCGCCCTCGCCATCGCCGCTCAATGAGCTGGGTGTTAAGGGCGTGGGGGAATGCTCGACCATCGCCGTTCCGGCTGCTGTGGTCGGCGCGGTCGAGGACGCGTTGTGGTCTCGGGGTGTGCGCATCAGCGAGTTCCCGCTCACGCCCATGCGGGTGGCCGAGCTGCTCGGCCACGCCAGCGCCACCGAACAAAGTTGATGAGGACGGTCTCCGATGGAATTTGCCAACCAGTTTCATGTGCCCTTGCCCCTGGCTGAAGCCTGGAAGCTCATGCTTGACGTGCCGCGCATCTTGCCCTGTTTGCCCGGCGCCCGCCTGCTCGAGACCATGGAGGGTGATCGCTACAGGGGATCCGTGGCGGTCAAGCTCGGGCCGGTTAAATTGTCTTTTGACGGCCAGGCCGAACTG
The DNA here is from genome assembly GCA_027486755.1 of Comamonadaceae bacterium. GTDB lineage: Bacteria > Pseudomonadota > Gammaproteobacteria > Burkholderiales > Burkholderiaceae_C > Polaromonas. Next base: position 44,793 of record JAIXOM010000056.1, read on the forward strand.
GTGCGGGTTGATGAGCAGGCCCATGTGGCCTGGCTCAAAGGCTCTGGCATGGACGCCAAGGGCCGGGGTGGCGCCCAGGCTGAATTCAGTTTCACGCTCAAGGCCGCAGGCAGTGGCACGGATGTGGCGGTGCACACCCAACTGCAGCTGACCGGCTCCATCGCCCAGTACGGCCGCGGCAGCGGCATGATTTCCGAGGTAGCGACCCAGTTGTTGCGTCAGTTCGAGCAGAACCTCAGTGAAATGCTGCTTGATGAGCGACTGGATGCATCGGCCGCTGCAGCGTCTGCTGCGCTAGCGCCTGCGGCCACTAGCCGCAGCGCGGCTGCCCCTTCCTCCACAGCCATCGCCCCGGTGAGCAGCCAGGAGGTCCAGGCCTTGCTGGCGCAATGCCAGGCGGTGCTGGCCGCCACCCAGCAGACCTTGGCCGATGTACGCCTGATGACCCAGATGGCACGCGGCCCGGACAAGGAACTCAATGGTTTTTCCCTCCTCTGGCGTGCGCTGTGGGCCAGCGTCTCGGGCCGAGGGGGGGCGGGTTCTTCTGGGGCTAAGCGTTGAGTCGGTATGGCGCTTCTTTGAGCTGTGCGCGGTACGTGCAGGCTGCCTCGGGTAATCACCGAGCGCGCAGGTGTTAGGGAAGCTTACGTCCTAAAAAACTTGTACGTACACTGATCCGAGCGACTCGAAGAAGTATGGCGATAGATGGCAGATGGGTAGCTTGAAGATCCAATATTGTTCTGAGATGGGTACAGCGGTAGCCATCTGGCGAGGAGGCGGAGGCATTCATGGACCACAGTGATCGGACACTGAGCGGCGTCAAGGCGCAGGGCATAGGCGCCAGGGTGCCGCGCAAGGAAGATGCAAGGCACCTTGCTGGTCAGGGCAATTTTGTGGCCGATATGGTCATGCCCGGGCTGTGCGAGGTCGCGTTTTTGCGCAGCCCGCTGGCCCACGCCCGCATCGTGGGCACCCGGGTTCCCGAGGATATTGCGCAGCAGATCGTGCTGCGTGAGACCATGGTCGACGCGCTGGATATCGTCGCGCCCTCCACGCTGCCGAGCTACCAGGCGTCGGCCCAGCCACCCCTGGCCTCGGGCAAGGTGCGATTTGTCGGCGAGCCGGTGGCCATGGCTTTTGCGGCCACCCGGGCCCAGGCCGAGGACCTGATCGAGCGGGTCGAGGTCGAGTACGACGAACTTGCGGTGCATGCGGATGTCTGGTCGGCGTTGGCGCCGGACGCCGAGCCCTTGCACCCAGGCTGGAAGGACAACCGCTTTGTTACTTTGCGCGCCGACAAGGACTTTGAGGCGCTGGCTGCGCAGGCCGAGGTCAAGGTACAGCGCCGCATCGAGCTGTCGCGTCAGTGCATGGTCCCCTTGGAGGGCAAGGCGGTGCTGGCCTATTGGGACTTTCAGGTCGATCAATTGGTGGTTTGCAGCGCTACCCAGGTTCCGCATCTGATCCGCACCGGCCTGGCCCAACTGCTGGACCTGCCCGAAGAGCGGGTGCGGGTGATCTCGCCTGACGTGGGTGGCGCCTTTGGCTACAAGTGCGTGCTGCAGCAGGAGGAGGTCTGTGTGGCTTGGCTGGCCAAGACCTACCGCCGTCCATTTCGATTTCTGGAAGACCGGCGCGAGCATCTGATTGCTGGCGCCAACTCGCGTCAGCACCACTACGAGGTCACGGCCTATGCCGACCGGCGTGGCCGTCTGCTGGCCCTCGACGCGGTGATCACCATTGACGGCGGCGCCTATTCGGTCTGGCCCTTTACAGCCGGTCTGGAGCCTGGTCAGGCGGTGGGCAATCTGCCTGGCCCCTACGACTTTCGGGGCTACCGGTGTGAGACCCGCTGCGTCGCCACCAACAAGCCCGGCTTTGTGCCTTACCGTGGCGTGGCCCGTACCGGCGTCTGCTTCGCCATGGACCTTCTCATGGACGCGCTGGCGCGCGAGGTCGGCCGCGCGCCTTGGGAGGTGCGGCTCGAGAACCTGGTCAAGCCCCAGCAGATGCCTTACGTCAACGTGGCCAACAAGCATTTCGACGGCGGCGACTATCCGGCCAGTCTGCGCCGCGCGCTGGAGATGATCGGCTTGCCCGCTGTGCAGGAGCGCCAGCGCCAAGGCGAGCCCGACGGGCGACTGATAGGCATCGGCACGGCCACTTACTGCGAGCAGTCCGCCCACGGCACCTCGGTGTTTGCCACCTGGGGCACCGCGGTGATCCCCGGCTACGACCAGGCCATGGTCAGGATGACGGCCGACGGCGGCCTGGAGATCCGTGTTGGCGTGCACTCGCACGGCCAGGGTATGGAAACCAGCTTCGCGCAGATTGCGCACGAGGTACTCGGCGTGCCCATAGAGCGGGTGCGCATGATCCATGGCGACACCGGACAGACCCCGTATTCCAGCGGTACTTATGCCTCGCGGGCCATGGTGATGACCGGCGGCGCAGTCGGCGTGGCCTGCAAGCAGCTGGCGCCCCGTCTGCGTCATATCGCTGGCCACTTGATGGGGGTGGATCCGGCCACCGTGGTGCTGGCCCAGGGCCGCGCCTATGCAGGCGATCAATCGGTCACGCTGTCGGATATCGGTAACGCTTGGTACATCAATCCGCAGAAGCTGCCGGCTGACGTTGACCGCGCAGGGCTGGAGGTATCCACCGGCTACAAACCCAAGGTCGATACCGGAGCCTTCAGTTATGCCAGCCATGCCGCGGTGGTGGCGGTCGATCCAGCCACCGGTGCCATTGAAATTCTTGACTACGCGGTCGTTGAAGACTGCGGTGTGGTGATCAACCCCATGATAGTCGAGGGTCAGACCATAGGCGGCATTGCGCAGGGCATTGGGACCGCGCTGTATGAAGAGATGTGCTATGACGAGCGGGCCCAGCCTCTGGCTTCAACCCTGGCCGACTACATGCTGCCGGGCGCGACCGAGATCCCGAGCATACGCATCGATCATTTCGAAACGCCTTCGCCGCATACCGAGTTCGGCGCCAAAGGCATGGGCGAGGGTGGCGCCATCGCGCCGCCGGCTGTCCTCTTCAATGCGGTCAATGATGCGCTGCGTAAAACCGGTGCGCCCGAGCTCCTGATGACACCGCTGACCCCGCGTCGGCTGCTCGCTGCCTTGGCTCAGCAGGAGGTGCGTTCATGAAGGCCGCCGCTTTTGAGCATGTGGACGCTGCCGATGTGCAAGACGCGCTGCGGCTGCTGGCCTCAGCGGCTGGCCGTGCCAAGCTGATGGCCGGCGGCCAATCACTGGGCCCCATGCTCAATCTGCGCTTGAGCCGGCCGCAGTCGGTGGTCGATCTGTCCAAGCTGGCGGCGCTGACCTCGGTGCAGGTGCAGGGCCAGGACCTGCTGCTTGGTGCCCGGCTTACGCATGCGGCCATCGAAGATGGCCGCCATCCGGCGCTGGCTGCGCATCCGATGCGGCAGGTCGCTGCCGGCATCGCCTACCGGGCCATCCGCAACAAGGGTACCTTGGGCGGCAGCCTGGCCCATGCCGACCCGGCCGCCGATTGGGTGGTAGCCCTGGTGGCCATGGGGGCGGCTGTGTGCCTGCAGTCGCCGCGTGGCGAGCGCGAGCGTCCGCTCGAGGGCTTCATGCAGGCCGCCTACACCACCGAACTGGCCGATGACGAATTGATCACCGCAGTTCGGGTGCCCGCCATGACCGACGGCCGCTGGGGCTACTACAAGTTCTGCCGCAAGCCCGGGGAGTTCGCCGACGCCAGCGCGGCGGTCTGTCGGGTTGGCCCTGCCGCCCCCTGGCGGCTCGTTCTCGGCGCGCTCGATGGCCCGCCCCTGCTGCTTTCGGCCTTCGCGCAAGAGCTCGGTGAGCCTGGCGCAGCCTCACTGACTCTGAGTCGCTTGCGCAATGCGGTCGCTGCTGCTTTGCCTGAGCGCGATCCGATCGATCACCAATTACACGCGGTCTGCCTGGCGCGTGCGCTTGCGCAGGCCGGCTGGCCGGCGCTGGCTGCTTGACGACAAACCGGTGAGTTCCATGAAGGCCATCACACTTGACATCAACGGGACCCGGGTTTCGGCCGAGCTTGAACCGCGCACCCATCTGGGAGACTTTTTGCGCGATAACCTGCGCTTGACGGGCACCCACCTGGGCTGCGAGCACGGCGTCTGCGGCGCCTGCACCGTGCTGGTCGACGGCGAGCCGGTGCGCTCGTGCATCACCTTTGCGGTGAGCTGCCAGGGCCACCATGTCACCACGGTCGAAGGCTACGATGCTGACGCGCTGATGCAGCGGCTGCGTCAGGCCTTTACCCGCCATCATGCGCTGCAGTGCGGCTACTGCACGCCCGGTATGCTGGCCACGGCCCGCGACATTGTGCTGCGTCTGCCCGAGGCCGATGAGCCCCGGGTGCGTTTGGAGCTCGCGGGCAACCTGTGCCGCTGCACCGGCTACATGGGCATCGTGGCTGCCATCTTGGATGTCCTGGCGCAGCTGCGTGCTGACCCCGACCCCGAGATCATGGCCTTGCGCGAGCAGGCTCGGGCTGGACGGTTTGCACCGCCGCCTTTGGCGGGCAGCCGCGGCGGCATCAAAGTCATGCCTATCCTGGTGCAAGGCGGCCGCGCTGCTGAAGCGGTCGCGGCCGTGCCAGCGCCGAGCGCTGGGGCGCCTGATCCTGGCTCGCAAGGCCAGGAATTGGAGGTCGCGGCCATCCGCGGTGGCACCCACGTCGAAGCCAGCTTTGAGTTGCCCTATCCGGCCGAGGCGGTTTGGGCCTTCATGGGCGATCTGCCGGCGGTGGCGGCCTGCCTGCCCGGCGCGGCGATTGAGTCGCAAGACGGCGACAAAGTCAAAGGTCGCATCGCGATCAAGTTCGGTCCCATGGCGGCGGCTTTTGTGGGGGCTGCCAAGCTCGAGCGGCATGATCAGGCTCAGCGCGCTGTCTTGCGCGGGGCAGGTCAGGACAGCCTGAGCCGTTCGCGCGCCCAGGGCGATATTGCCTACCAGTTGGTGGCGCTGGGTTTAGGGCGCACCCGGGTGGATGTCAATATGCTCTACACCTTGCAGGGGCCGCTGGCGCAGTTTTCCAGGTCGGGTCTGGTCAAAGATTTTGTTCGGCGCCTGGTGGCTGATTTCGGCCAGCAGGTCCAGGCCCGCATGGGCAACGCGGGCGATGCAGTACCAACGGCTGCAGCAGCCATCCATCCCTTGCGATCCTTATTGGCCTTGCTCTGGCAGCGCCTGAGGCGTGGTTGGTCCGGCGGCCGCTGATGCGTATTTTCCCTACGGACATTGAGCGTTGACACCGGCAAAAATCATCAGTACGCTGTCGTAATTCGGACATGTAGGTCTTTTTTTCAAGGAGGAGTGATCATGGAGAGACGTAAATTTTTAGGTTCTGCCGCGGTAGCGGGATCGGTGGCTGCGGCTGCCTTGCCAGCGCAGGCGCAGGGCACACCGGCGGTCAAGTGGCGGATGTCAACCAGTTGGCCCAAAAGCCTCGATACCATTTATGGATCGGCCGACCAGTTGTGCAAGCGGGTGGGCGAGCTCACCGAAGGCAAGTTCACCATTCAGTGCTTTGCCGGCGGCGAGGTGGTGCCTCCGGCGCAGAACATGGAGGCGGTCAGCAGCGGCACCGTCGAGGTCAACCATGTGCTGGCCTCGGGCTTTTTTGGCAAGAACTCGGCCCTGGCTTTTGACACCGGCCTGCCCTTTGGCCTCAATGCGCGCCAGCACAATGCCTGGATGCAGTTCGGTGGTGGCATGACGCAGTTGCGCGAGGTCTATCGCAAGATGGGCATCGTCAATTTCGTTTGCGGCAATGTGGGCGCACAGATGGGCGGCTGGTACCGAAAGCAAATCAAGTCGGTGGCCGATCTCAAGGGCTTAAAGATGCGCATTGGTGGCGTGGGCGGCATGGTGATTTCCAAGTTGGGCGCGGTGCCGCAGCAGATCCCGGCGGCCGATATTTATCCGGCGCTGGAAAAAGGCACTATCGACGCAGCCGAGTGGATCGGCCCCTATGACGACGCTAAGTTGGGCTTGAACAAGGTCGCGCCCTTTTACTATTCGCCCGGCTGGTGGGAAGGCAGCGCCTCGATCACCGCCATGGTCAATGCCAAGGCCTGGGAGGCTTTGCCGCCGGCTTTCAAAGTGGCCTTCGAATGCGCCTGCAATGAGCAGACGATGAAGATGATCGCCGACTACGACAACCGCAATCCCGAGGCCATGAAAAAGTTGATCGGCGGCGGCGCCAAGCTGTCTTATTTCCCCAAGGCGGTTATGGAGGCGGCCTACAAGGCTTCCAACGAGGTCAATGACAGCCTGGCCGAGGCCAATCCCGAGTTCAAGGCCATCCTGCCCGGCTGGATCAAATACCGGCGCGATCAGGCCAGCTGGTTCCGGGTGGTCGAGGCGGAGCTCGACAACTTCACCTTTACCAACGTGACCAAGTGATTGCTCGCTGGGAGGCCGGGCCTCCCAGTGAGCCGGCAGGCAGACCATGAACTCGCCGGAAAAATCGACGATCAACCCCACCCGTCTGCCCCTTTGGATTCGCGTCATCGATGCGACCTCCGATGGCTTTGCTGTTGTCGCGAAATACGCGCTGCTGCTGTCCTGCGTGATCAGCGGCGGCAACGCGCTGGTGCGCTTTTTCCTGGGCGTTAGCTCCAACGGGTGGCTGGAGATCCAGTGGTATTTGTTCGGGGCCGGGGTGATGCTGGGCGCCGCGCAGGTGCTCAGGCTCAACGAGCATGTGCGGGTCGATCTGTTTTACGGCCGCTGGCAGCCTCGCACCCAGGGCTGGCTGGACCTGTTGGGTTTTCTGCTTTTCCTGCTGCCGGTGATGGTGTTGATGACCTATCTGTCGTGGCCGATTTTGGTGGACATGTTCTTCTCGGGTGAGACCTCGCCCAACGCCGGCGGGCTGATCCGCTGGCCAGCGATGAGCCTGCTGCCCCTGGGCTTTGGGCTGCTGGTCTTGCAGGGCTTGAGCGAGTTGGGCAAGCGGGTGCTTTGGCTGCGCGGTCGCATCGAGATGTCGATGCAATACGAAAAGCCGCTGCAATGAGCGCAGAGCTGTTTCCACCGCTGATGTTTGCCGCCCTGATTGGGGTGTTGCTGCTGGGCTTTCCGGTCGCCTTCTCCCTGGCTGCGTTGGGCGTGGCCTGCGGCCTGGTGGCCATTGCGCTGGACCTGTTTCCCTCGAGCTTTTTGTCAGCGTTGCCGCTCAATGTCTTTGGCATCCTGTCCAATGAGTTGCTGCTGGCCATCCCGTTTTTTACCCTGATGGGCTGCATCCTCGAGCGCTGCGGCTTGGCCGAGGACATGCTCGACTCCATGGGCCAGCTGTTTGGGCCTATCCGTGGCGGATTGGGCTATTCGGTCATCATCGTCGGGTTCATCTTGGGGGCGATCACCGGAACCGTGGCGGGGCAGGTGATTGCCATGGCCATGATTTCGCTGCCAGTGATGATGCGCTATGGCTACAACATGCGCTATGCCACCGGCGTTCTGGCAGCCTCGGGCACCATCACTCAACTCGTGCCGCCTTCGCTGGCGCTGATCGTCCTGGCCGACCAGCTCGGCCGCTCGGTGGGCGACATGTACAAAGGCGCCTGGGGCCCGGCCATCATTCAGGTGCTGCTGTTTGCGCTTTATACCTTTGTGCTCAGTCGGCTGCGGCCGCAGGATGTACCTGCTCTGCCCCGAGAGGCGCGCACGCTGCACGGCTGGGCGCTGTGGGCCAAGTGCCTGCGCGGCATCATTCCATCGGCCCTGCTGATTTTTGCGGTACTCGGCAGCATGGGCGGCCTGCCCGGTATCGACACGGCGGTGGCCACGCCCACCGAAGCCGGTGCCATGGGGGCACTGGGCGCCATTGCCCTGGCGGCCCTGCAAAGGCGCTTGAGTTGGTCTTTGCTGCAGTCGGCCATGACCGCGACCATGCGCATGACCGCCATGGTGGTCTTCATCCTGATCGGCTCACGGGCTTTCTCCTTGGTCTTCCAAGGCATAGGTGGGGGCTTGTGGATCGAGCATCTGATGAGCAGTCTGCCAGGCGGGCAGATTGGCTTTCTCATCGTGGTCAACATCTTTATCTTCGTGTTGGCCTTCTTCCTCGACTTCTTTGAGATTGCTTTCATCGTCTTGCCGCTGCTGGCGCCGGTGGCCCACAAGCTGGGCATCGATCTGGTCTGGTTCGGCGTGCTGATCGCGGTCAATATGCAGACCAGCTTTATGCATCCGCCCTTTGGGTTTTCGCTGTTTTATCTGCGCGGCATCTCGGACTCGCTGTTCAAGCAAGGTAAGCTCGAACGCAAGGTGCTGTCCAAGGACCTTTACCTTGGGGCCATCCCCTGGGTGGTGATGCAACTCATTTTGGTGGCGATCGTGATCTTTGTGCCGCAGACGGTGACCGCTTTCCTGGACAAGGAAGTCGTGGTGGACACGGATAAAGTCGAGATCAACTTCAAGAGCGGGCGCGAGGCGGATGACGCCGACAACGATCCCTCCCGGCTGTTCAGGGCCGACCCGAAGGACTCCAAATAGCGAGGTCAGTCCGATTGGGGCAGTCAGGCCTTGATTCCTTCAAGGCGATGCAGGCCAGAAGCTCACTCACGGTGGGAGATGTGACATGAAGATGGCGGGCATCCCTTTTGGCACCACCGATTGGTCGGCAGTGCCGCGCACGGTGCACCCCGGCGAAACCGGCACCGCCTACTGGCGCACCTGCCAGTTCGACGCCATCCGGGTCCGAATGGTGGAATACACGCCAGGCTATCTGGCAGACCATTGGTGCAGCAAGGGTCATGTGCTCTTGTGCCTGGAGGGCGAGCTGGAGACGGAGCTGGAAGACGGTCGCAAATTCCTCCTGAAACCGGGCATGAGCTATCAGGTGGCCGACCAGGCCGAAGCCCACAGATCGCGAACCGTGGTGGGCGCCAAGCTTTTCATCGTCGATTGAGCGAGGGCCGCGGCCCCTGCCTCGGCTCAGCAGGCGCTAACATGGCGAGTTCCGATTCAAGACCTTCGACCATGCCCATTCAATTTGCCGACCGACTGCTCAATGTCGAGACCTCCGCCATCCGTGAACTCTTCAAGCTGCTGGGCAAGCCCGGCATCATCAGCTTTGCCGGGGGATTTCCGGACAGTGCGATGTTTGATGTGGAGGGGCTGCGGCAGGCCTCGCAGCAGGCGCTGGCCAGCGAGCCGGGTGCGGCCTTGCAATACGGCGCGACCGAAGGCCATGGCCCCTTGCGCGAAGCCTTGGCCCGCTTCATGGCGGACAAGGGCGCGAGTGTCAGCGCCGATGGCTTGATCGTGACCACCGGCAGTCAGCAGGCGCTGGACCTGCTGGCCAAGGTGATGATCAACCCGGACGACAAGGTGATCGTCGAAGGCCCCACCTTCCTGGCCACCATCCAGTGCTTTCGGCTGTATGGTGCGCAGCTGATCAGCGCGCCTATCGATGCGCAAGGCGTGCAGGTTGACCGGCTCGAGCAGTTGATCGTCGAGCACCGCCCGCGCATGATCTACCTGATCCCGACCTTCGGCAATCCGAGTGGGGCCATGCTCAGCCTGGAGCGCCGCCGCCGCATCTTGGAGCTGGCGGCGCAGCATCAGGTGCTGGTGGTCGAGGACGACCCCTATGGCGACCTGTATTTCGGCGAGCCGCCGCCGCCGAGTTTGCTCGCCCTGTCGGCCCAGGTCCCGGGCAGCCGCGACTACCTGGCTTACTGCGGCAGTCTCTCCAAAGTGCTCAGCCCGGGTCTGCGGGTAGGCTGGCTGATCGCGCCCAGCGAGCTGCTGGCCCGCGCCACCATGTGCAAGCAGTTCAGCGATGCCCACACCAGTACCTTCGCCCAGGTGACGGCCACCCACTACCTGCAAGCCGGCCGCATGCCCGCCACCCTGGCGACGGTGCGCGCGACCTATGCCGAGCGCGCGCGTGCCATGGGCGCGGCCCTGCAGCGCGAACTCGGCGATGCGCTGGACTTCACCCAGCCCCAGGGCGGCCTGTTTTTCTGGGCCAGTCTGACCGGTGCTGGCGAGCATACCAAGCACGCCGGTGACTTTGCCAAAAAAGCCATCGAGCGGGGCGTGGCCTTTGTGCCCGGCGCGCCGTTTTACGCGCAGAACGCTGACCCTTCGACCTTGCGCCTGAGCTTTGCCACCGCCGATGTGGCCAAGATCGAGGAAGGCATTACACGCCTGCGGGTGGCTTTGGGCTGAACCTGCCTTCAATTCGCAGACTGGCGGTTTGGGGGGATGTGCGAGAGAGGTGTGAGTGAGGGGTGTGAGTGAGGTGTGGGAGCCGCGCCCTCGCGGCGATGAGGCGTTGGATCGAAGGCCCTATCGCGCCGAGGGCGGCCCTCCCACCAAGGCGGTGCTCCCACCAAGGCGGCCCTTGCAGTAAGCGGGCCTGCCCGCAGCCTCACCACCGATTGCGCAACTCGCGCAGGCGGGTGAAGACGGTGCGGCGGTCCGGGTGTTCGGGCAGGTCGGGGAAGTTCTTGCGCAAGATGGCGATCAGGCTGGGGCTGTCCAGGCGCATGAAGCTGTTGAACTCGCGCTCCTGGGCCAGCGTAGTGACTTGCGCCTGGGCGGGGTCGTGGTCGGCAGCGCTGCTCAGGCGGGCCTGGGCGGCGGCGTTGTCGGGTTCGCGGTCCAGGCTAAAGCGCAGATTGTTCTCCAGGTAGTCGTGGCCTGGGAACAGCCGAGTTTGGCCCGGCAGTTGCAGCAGTTGCTGCTCGAAGGTGTCGAACAGCGCATCCACGCTGCCGCCGTTGTGCACATTACCGGCGCCGGCGTTGAACAGGGTGTCGCCTGAAAACAGCGCCGGCTCCTCGGCATGGGCGAACAGGCAGATGTGGCACATGGTATGGCCGGGCGTGTCCAGACATTGCAGCTCAATATGGCGGCCGACCTTGATCACGTCACCGGCGCCGACGCCACGGTCCACCCCGGCAATCTTGCCGGCTGCCTTGTGGTGGGCGATCAGCTTGGCGTCGGTGGCCTCGATCACTGCCGCATTGCCGCCGGTGTGGTCGTGGTGCTCATGGGTGTTGAGCACCTGGGTGATCTGCCAGCCCTTGACACGCGCGGTATTCAGGCATTTTTCCGCGTCCAGCGGGTCTATGGCCAGGGCCTCGCCGCTGTCGGGGCAGGCCACCAGGTAGTTGTAGTTGCGCAGGCTGTTACCGGTCCAAATGCGTTCGACGATCATGTATGTCTCCAGGTTGTCGGCCATTGTAGGAAGCGCCAAAGGCTGCCGCCGATGCAGCGCTTATAGTTGCCCACCCCCTCAAGCGCAGCCCTGCGGCTGCGCCAGGAAGACGCAGGAGCTTTTCAATGCTGTTGGATGCTGACGATAGCCAGCTGGTGCTGGTCGATTACCAGGTGCGGCTGATGCCCGCCATTCACGAGGGCCCGGCGGTGCTGGCCAATGCAGTGCGCCTGGCGCAGATGGCCCAGGTGCTGCAGGTGCCGGTCATTGCGACCGCGCAAAACCCCGACAAACTCGGCCCTCAGTTGCCCGAGCTGCAGGCGGTGCTCGACCAGGCCGGCGCCCGCCATCTGGCCAAGATGCATTTCAGCGCGGTGCCCGAGGGCCTGGGTGAGCTGCTGCGACCGCCCCAGCGCAAAAGCGCAGGCAATGCCCGCAGCCTGCCTCGCCATCTGCAAAAGCCGGCCGAGCCGCAAGAAGGCCGCAGCGCAGTGGTGCTGGCTGGCTGTGAAGCCCATGTCTGCCTGCTGCAGACCGCGCTGGAGCTGCTGCAGGAGGACTTTGAAGTCTGGGTGGTCACCGACGCCTGTGGCTCACGCACCGAGCGCAACCGTGACGCGGCTTTTGACAGGCTCGCTGGCGCGGGTTGCGAGTTGGTGAGTACCGAGATGGTGGCTTTTGAATGGCTGCGCGCAGCCAGCCATCCGGCTTTTAAGGCGGTGCAGGCGCTGATCAAGTAGCGCTGCTGTGATGGCGGGTCGCTGCCCCGGCGCGATGAGGCGGTTTATTTGGCGCTGCATCGCCGCGAGGGCGCGGCTCCCACACCCCATCTGAGGCTGCGCTGTCTTTGTGGGAGCGCCGCCCTCGGCGCGATGCGGCCTTGGGTTCAGCGTGACCCCAGCGCGATTTAGCGCTTGATCCTCCGGCGCTGAAGCAGTGCCAGCCTGATCCAGGCTTCGCGCAGCAGCAGGCAGACCGCCCAGATGATGAGGCCGCCGAAGACGACGTCGCCCAGAAAATGCCGGCCCTCGACCATGCGGGCCAGGCCGACCAGGCCGCCTGCGGCCATGCCTACGCTCCACCAGCGCCAGCGGCTGCGCCGGCTGCCGAGCATGCCTATGGCGATCAGCGCAAAGCCGCCGGCCGCGTGTCCGCTCACGAAGGAGCAGTTGCGTGCGCATTGGTCGGTCGGCCGCAGTGGCGCGTGGTAAGTCTTGCTGCCGCCAAAAGCCTGTACATCGGCCGGCCGGGCCCGGCCCCAGTTGTCTTTGAAGCCGTTGTGTACCAGCAGCCCTACGCCCAGCACCACCACCAGCAGGCCAAACACCGCGCGACGCAGGTGTGCTGGCGTCACCCATCGCTTGCCCAGCCACCGGCCCAGCAGGGCCGCTGCGATGGTCAGCAGCGCCAGGGCCGCGAGCGCGCCGCCGACGATGGGCATGCCGTGGTAAAACCAATCGGGCCAGGCCCACTGGCTGCCCTTGAAGCGGCCCTGCTCAAAAAACAGGCCGCTGGCGCTCAGGTCGAGCCCGGGCCACAGCTCGTAGGTGGCGGTGGCCAGGGCCGTCAGCACGGCCAGCACCAGCCATTCTTGCTGGCGGGTCTTCAGGTGTGATTGCGCTGCTGGGTTGCTCATGGTTGTTCGCTGGCTAGCCAGAGTTCAAGGTGCAGATTGCCCCACTGCGCCGTGTCCAGGCGCTGCCAGTGCGGATACTGCTTTTTGTAGTGATCGCTCAGCGGTGCGTTGGTCAGCAGCAAGATGCGCTCGGGCGCACGCTGGCCTGGCGCCCACAGCGCCTCGAATTGTTCGTAGTGGTGCCGGGGCTTGCCGCTGCCGGGCCAGGCCTTGACCGGGCGATCGAGCGCGCGCCAGACATAGCGGGCATGGGCCACCAGTTCGCGGCTGGTGGCGGCCACCGGCAGCCCGGGGTGGGCTTGGAGCGAGGCTTCAAATTGCTGCAGCATTGGCTGCCAGCCGCGCATGCGGGCCCACAGGTCCAGGTTGGGGCTGGGCCGCATCGCGCCTTGTTGTACGCTGGGCAGCGCGCCCAGCAGCGAGGCGCCGGCCGGCAGCGCAACAGCCAGTGCGGTGCTGATCCACCAGGCCCGTCGGCCCAAGCGGGGTGCGATGTACAGGCCCAGCCACAGGCACAGGCCCAGCAGCGCGGGCACAGTCCAGTTGATATTGGCGCGGGAATGCACCGACTGCGCCAAAGCCACCGCCAGCAAAGGCAGCGCGAACATCAGGGCAAAGCGGCCGGCATCGACAGACCTTGGGGCGGTCCCGGCCGCCCCGGCCCTGCGCGCTCGCCAGGCCACCAGCGCGGTGACCAGCCCCACCGGCCCGAGCAAGAGGGCTTGGCCAAGGATGAATTCCAGCACCGCCAGCGCCCGTCCGCTGGCTGGAGTCTGCGCCGCTACCGTGATCTCGGCGGTATGGCCCAGGGTGGGCCAGCCATTGCTGGCGTTCCAGAAGATGTTGGGTGCAAACACCGCCAGCGCCAGTGCGCCAGCCATCACCATGCCCAGACCGTGCCGTCGCCAGTGCTTGAGCAAGAGCAGCGCCCAGGAGGCGGTGATGGCCGCCATGGTGTATTTGCTCAGCAGGCCCAGGCCCAGGGCCAGCCCGGCCAGGGCCCACCAGGGCAGGGGGCTTGTGGGCGTTCGCAGCGCGCGCCAGGTCAAGGCCATGCACAGCGCCCACATCAGCAGCAGCGGCGCATCGGTGCTTGCAGCCATGCCCAAAATCCCGGCCGCCGGGGTGCCCAGCAGCAGGGCTGCGGTCCACAGCCCGGCCTGCGCGCCGGACTGGCCGCGCCCGGCCATGTCCCAGGCCAGAACGGCCAGCACCCCTGCGGCCAGGGGCCACAAGGCCATGCTTACCAACTTGACGCCCAGCAGGCCATCGCCAAAGATCGTGGTGGAGGCAGCAATCACCGCCGCAATGCCCGGTGGCTTGGACCAGTAGCCCCATTGCAGGTGACGCGACCAGTCCCAGTACTGAGCTTCATCGACCTGCAGCCCCGCGGCAGTGGCCACCAGCACCAGGCTGCGCAGCAGCAAGGCCAGGCCCAGCAGGGCCACCAATGCGGGCAGCAGGCGCTCACCCGACGCGCGCTTGCCTTCAGCCATGCCAGCCGTCATCGGTGGCCGGTGCGCTTTCCTGCCGGGCGTGATACGGCCGCGCGTGTCCCCCGTCGTAGTAGACCCGCATCAGCAATTCGGCCAGTACCCCGGTGCTGATCAGCTGCACGCCGCCCATCACCAGGAAAAAGCCCAGGGCCAGCAAGGGCCGTCCACCCACCGATTCGCCCAGCAGCTTGAGCACCGCCAGGTGCATCAGTATCAGGCTGCCGATGGCAAACACGCTCAGGCCCAGGCCACCGAAAAAATGCCCAGGCCGGCTGCCAAAGCGCAAGAAAAAATGCACCGCCAGCAAATCGACGATCACCCGAAAGGTGCGGCTGATGCCGTATTTGGAGACGCCCGCTTGCCGCGCGCGGTGATTGACCTTTTCTTCGGCCATGCGCGAGGGGCTGGTAACGGTGGCCAGCCAGGCCGGGATAAAGCGGTGCATCTCGCCGTAAAGCCGGATGCGGCGCAGCACATCGCCGCGAAACACCTTGAGGCTGCAGCCCAGGTCCTGGAAGTCCAGGCCGCTGACCTTGCGTATCAGGCGGTTGGCGATGCGCGAGGGCAGCTTGCGCAAAATGAAGCCGTCCTGGCGCTGATGGCGCCAGCCGGCCACCAGGTCCAGGTCTTCGGCCAGCAGGCGCGCCACCATGCGTGGGATGTCGCGAGGGTCGTTTTGCAGGTCGCCGTCCATGGTGACGATCACGTCGCCGCGCGCCGCATCAATGCCCGCCTGCATGGCCGCGGTCTGCTTGAAGTTGCGGGCCAACTCGATCACCCGCACATGCGGGCCCAGGCTGCGCGCGTGCTCGCGCAGACGCCGGCCGGTGCCATCGCTGCTGCCGTCATCCACCACGATCAGCTCCCAGGGCTGGCCGTAGTTGGCCAGGGCCTGCTGCACCTCGTCGATCATCGGCGCTGCGTTGTCGACCTCGTTGTACATCGGCACCACCAGCGACAGGCGGTGGGGCGGAAGGGCCGTTGCGGTGCTCGGGCTGTGGTCAGTGGGGCGGTTCATGCGGCGCGGGCCTGGTCAGAGGCCGAATCGGTTATCAGGGGTGGTGCGTGGATCAGTTGGGCCAGGGCGGCTGCGCCCAGGGCAATGGCCAGGGCAAAAGCGTGAACAGCCAGGGCTGCAGCCACCACCGTGGCCTGTAGCGTATCCGATGCGCGAGCAGCCAGCCAAACGCCGGCCTCGTAGCTGCCCAGGCCGGCCGGGCCTTGCAGGGGCTGCACCCCGGCCAACTCGCCCCCCAGAGCGGCGCTCAGACTGCTGGCCAAGTCCAGACCCGATAAGCCCCAGAGCAGGCCGCCCAAAGCCAGCACTTTCAGGCTCCAGTTGCCGGCGCTGGCCAGCCAGCCGCTGCGCAGCCAATGGTCGCCGCCCGGCTGGGGCCCTGGCACCAGAGCGGGCCAGCGCCTGGCCAGCCAGAGCTGGCCAGGCCTGTGCAGGCAGACCAGCACGGTCACTGCACACAGCAGGAGCAGGCCGCGCGCCACCGGGCTCCAGGGCAGCAGCAGCACCAAGGCCAGCAGCATCAGTATGGTGGCGTCTTGCAGCCGCCAGGCCAGCAGGCTCGCGCCCGATTCGCGCCAGGGCACGCCCCAGTGGCGGTAGACCAGCCACAGATAACCCGCCTCGCCCGACCGCAGGGGCAGCAAGATCACCGCTGCGTTGTGGGTGAGCACCAACCGCAGGCAGTGCGCCAGGCCCAGGGGCCGCAGGTGCTGCCACTGGCGCTGCAGGCGCAGCGCGCGCAGGCTGTGGCCGCACAGCAGGGCCGCGCCGGCGGCCAGCCAGGCCCAGGCCGGCAGGCCGCGAGCCTGGCGCATTAAGGCCTCAAAGTCGGCGTGGCGCAGCAGCCAGTGCCAGGCCAGAGCCAGCAAAAGCGCCGGCACGGCCAGCCGCAAGGCCAATTTGAGCCGCCGTGCGCCGCCGGTTGCCACCGGCCGGGCTGAGGTCTGTCCCCTCATGCAGGCGCTTGCAGGGGGTTGACGGCTACCGCAGCAGCGACCACCGGGGCGTCCGGCCAAGCTTGCACCGGCACACAGGCGGCCGGCCAGGCAAGGCTGGCCATGGGAAATGCGCCCTCAAGCGCAGCGGGACTGCTCATCCCCCAATTGTAGAAACCCCGGACCTGCCACGGCGCGGGCGAGGCTCGGCGCGCTGTGCCTGGGTGATAGCGTGTGTACGCGGGCCGCATTCGCTTGGGCGAGCACAAGGCCAGCCCAGTCAAGCTGATGTGTTTAGCGCCGCCCAAAAAGTCAGGGGCCGCATGCAGCGGCCCCTGTTTCAACCCGTTTGAGCAGCGGTCAATCAGACCGGCGGGATGTAGTCTATCGTTTCAGCCGCCACCGGTGTTTGCACCGTGTAGGTGCTGTTGGCCACCGAGTCTATGAAAACAAACTGGCCCGTTGCTTTTGTGGGCGTGAAGGTCATCTTCAAGTAGCCACGGCGCGAGGCGTCCATCCACCGCACATTGCTGTTGACTGTGGAGTCCTGAAACAGGCTTTTGATGGTGGGAATCAGCGTCGGGAAATAGCTCTCCCAACCGGGCGAACTGACCGATGCGGTGGCGAATTCTTCGCCGACCTTGGTGCCATTGATCAACCTCAAATTGTTGTGCCAGGCGTTGTGTGTGTCGCCGGACAAGGCCACCAGTTTTTTCACGTTGCCCGATGCCGTTGACGCCGCCACAAAAGATTGCAGCACCGCCTCGCGTGCGGCTGGGTAGCCATCCCAAGCGTCAAAGTTGTAAGGAACAACAGAGTTGCCAGCGTTAACGTAGTTGTTGGAATTGTTGAGAGGCAAGGACGCGAGGTAGGCATTGACTTCTGTGACGATGCCGCCCACCGTGGATGCGTCGGGTCTTGCAAAGTAGGCTTGAAATTTGGTTTGCACACTGAGCGGCAGCCAAGTGGCCGCCATGATGACTTGCTGGCCCAGCACTTGCCACTTGGCCGTCGAGTTGGTCATGGCGTTTTGCAGCCAAGCCAGCTGGGTCTGTCCCAGCAGCTGACGGTCTCTGCTTTGCCACTCAGCGGATTGCGTGGTCAAGGCTGCCATTTGATCAAGCTGCTTTGCACGCCCAATCAAACGCGTGTCCAGCATGTGCAGTGACAGCAAGTTACCAAAATCAAAACTGCGGTAGATGACTTCTCTATTCGTGCCCGTGCGAATGGGCATCCACTCGTGGTAGGCCTGCAGTGCAGCGGCTTTGCGGGCAGCAAAAGTGCCCTCAGCGCCTTCCGTGTGGTTTTCCGCGCCCGTCATGTAGGTGTTGTTGGTGAACTCATGGTCGTCCCACACCGCAATCATGGGCATGCGGGCGTGCAAGAGCTTGAGGTTCACGTCAGACTTGTGAAGCGCGTGGCGCATGCGGTAGTCGGCCAGCGACACAATTTCATTGGCAGGCATGACCTTGCGCCCAGCCACGGGGGTGGTGGGGTATTCGCCGTCTTTGTACTCGTAAATATAGTCACCCAAGTGAATCGCGTATTGGGCATCGCTTCTGCTGGCCTCGCCATAGACGTGAAATTGGCCGTGGGCATAACTGGAGCAAGAAAACACCGCCATCTTGACTTCGGACACCGTTCCGGTCGGCAAAGTGCGGGTGCGGCCAATCGGCGAAATCCAGACACCCGACTTAAATCTGTAGAAGTATTCGGTGGCAGGCGACAAACCGGTGGCGTCGACTTTAGCGGTGTGTGAAGTGGCTTCGGTCGCCACCGCCGTGCCTCGGCTGACCACGGAGGTAAAGTTCACATCGGTGGCCACCTCATAACTTAGCTCAACAGCGTCGTTGCTGTTTTGCGGTTTCGCATGGGTCCAGAGTATCACTGCGCCTGAAAGCGGGTCGCCACTGGCCACCCCATAGTTAAATTGGACCATGTCCGCACTGTCGCTGCCGCCGCAAGCCGAGAGCAGAGGCGCCGTGGCCAGCGTGCCAGACATAGAGGCCAGGTAAAAAACGAAACTGCGTCGGCTGCTCTTTTGCTCAGTCATGGGTGCTCCAAATAAAATTTGAATTTAGTGAGGAGCCATGACAAGACTGTGAATTTTTTAAAACTGCAAAGAACTGTCCTCAAGCCGCACTAAGGCCCCGCACAGGGCCAAGCCCACGCAAAGGTGGTCTGGCATGGAAGAACCGGCAAAAACAATCGAGCACAGGCCATCCCAGTGACTCGACCCGCCTGGCCCAGCCACAGAGGCTTGCGCGCACACTAGCATGTGCGCCCGTGCCAACCCTCTACCAGCTTGGCTGCGCTCAAGCGCAGCCAAGCTGGTGGGGCGCTCTCCTCTTTAGACGGGGAACAAGCTGTTGTTGACCAAGGTATATGCCGTGGCGTCGTTGGTCTGCCAGTTGGCAGGGTTGCCGGCGGCGAGCACGAATGCGGGCAGGTCGTTGAAGTCAAAAACGCCGTTGTAGCGCGCGTTGTCGATGTTCAAGCTCACCGAGGTGGCGCTGATGGAGGCCGGTATGTCGCCTGCAGCGGTACCTAAGTTGATGGACGCGAGCAATTGGTCCACGGTCACGGCGCCTGCCGAGCCATTGGCCAGAGAGGCGATCTCACCGAGGAAGGCGTAAACCGTCTCGTTGGTGGTGCTCAGGCCACCGCCAGCGCCTTGGGTCGTGCCCTTGTCTGCCACGGGGTTGGTTCCGTTAGCGACGTCTGGCTGAATCGTCACTATGGTGCCTGCCGGGTAGTTTTTGTCGGCTGTCCAAATGAAGGCTGATTCGTTGGTGATCCCCGTGAACTGGGTGGCCGTGGCGTAGTTCCGGTCCGTAAAACCAATCCTCGAGCCGGCTGCCACGTCTATGAGGATTGCAAAGGCGAAGGCATCGGTCGCGTCGGCGTTGGCGCCTAAGAAGACCAGATCTCCCACGACCAACCTGCTGGTGCGCGAGGCCGGTATGGTGTGACCGCTGTTGATGGTGCCCTGTGAGCCCGAGGCTGGCGCAGCCCAGGCCAGTTGCTCATACAGGGTGCCCGCGCCGCCGAGCTGCAAGGTCAAGCCAACAGCTTCCGAGCCCGACTGGCTTACACCTATGTTGGTGCTGGTCAGACCGTTGGCTGGACCATTGGTGGCCGCGAAACTGCCCTCGTAACTGAGGAACTGCACCACTTGATTTGCAGCGTTGACAAGCGCAATACCGTCCGGCTCAGGAGAGGTGCTGCCTCCGTTCTGTAGACCCGGGACGAGGAAAGTCAGCTCGCCGAAACCTGAATTATTTTCATTGTCAATGCTGCCGCTAAGGCTGACACCGGTGGTTGCGCCTGCAGTGGGCGCGTAGATGACACCGCCGTTACCGTTGTACAAAACAAGCGACCATCCCGTCAAGTTCGTCCCAGCCGGCCCGAAAATGCTCACCGCTTCTGCGCTGTCGGTTCCCACGTTGTCATAGTGGATCTCGCTGACAAACACCGGTGTGCCAGCCGTCACTGTGAATTTCAGGGCACCCGCGCCCACCAGGCTCGCATTGTCATTGCCCTTGGCGTCTTCAAAGGCGCCGGCTGAGAGCTCCACCGCATAGCCTTTGCCCAGCGCCAGGTTTTTGACCGGGTCTATGGTGACGCTGTTGTTCGAGACCGTGACCCGGCTGGAGGTCACGTCTATGGTCTCAAGCACCAGGCCGTTGATCTGGTGGCGGATGGTGATAATGCCGTTACCCTTGACCACCGGCTCGTTGAAGTTCATCACCAGGTTGGCTGTGGGCGACACGCCGGTGGCCATGGCGGCCGGGGTCGAGGAGCTCAGCACAGGGCCGGTGGTGTCTGAGACTGTGGCATTAACCACGGCCCGCGCAGTCAGCGACGCGGCGTCGTTGCCCACCAGGTCTTGCAGCGCGTTGGCGTCGTTGGCGCTTGACGGATCGGTGTAGGACAGCGTGACGGTTTGCCCCTCCAGCACCGCAGTGGCCAGGGTCAGGGTGGCGGTTTGCCCGCTCACCGCCACTTGCGTCACGGCCGGGCCGGCCTGGCCGTTGACCGTGAGGGAGAAGGCATTGGCCGCAGGCAAGGTGCCTGGCTTCAGGTACTCGGAGTAGCTGAGTGTCAGCGTGTTGTCGGTCACCCGTGCCGACTGGAGCACAGGCGCTGTGGTGTCGGCGGACAGGTTCAGCCCTATCAGCAGCGGGTTGTGGTCGCTGGCGCGGTAGGCGTCGGCGGCGTAAAAGCTGGTCTGCTGATCCACAGACTTGAAGTTGGTGTTGTAGTCCAGCACCACCGGCTCTTCAGCGTTGCTGGTCCACAGCACAGACTTGGTCACCTGGGACGCCATGGAGGCGTTGGCCAGTGCGTGGTCCAGAGAGCCCCACAGCCCGTCAAAGGAGTAAGACAGGCCGCCGGAGACCAGGCTGTAGCCCGCGCCTTCCAGGAAGCTGATGGGGCTTTCCTTGGCATAGGCATTGAGGTCGCCAATCAGCAGCAGGTCGGCGTCTGGCGCGCCCGTGGGGTTGGTGGCCAGCCAGGCGCTCAGGTCCTTCACGCCTTCCATGCGCGCCAGGTTGTTGGCGCTTTGGCCGTCGCCGGTGTCGGCATCAATCACGCTGCCCTTGGACTTGAGGTGGTTGACCGCCACGGTGAAGGTCTCGCCGTCGGCCAAGCTTTTGAAGGTCTGCGCCAGCGGCACACGGTTGCCAAAGGCAGCGCCAAAGGCGTCGTAGGTGACGGCGTCGGGCACAGCGGCGCGGCCCAAAGGCTCCACAGCGGTTTTGTCATAGACCAGGGCGACCATGATGGCATCGTCACCGGCGGTGGCGGCATCGCCGGCCTTGGTGCTGCCGTCATCAAACGGGCCGGCCACATAAGCAAACTTGGCCGAGCCGACTTTGGCGTTCAAGGCATCGACCAGTGCATCGAGGGCACTGACGCCGTCGGCATAGCCGTTGTTTTGAATTTCCATGAGGCCATACACATCGGCGTCCAGGCCTAGCAAATTGGCCACCACCTTGTCCAACTGCCGCACATACTCGGCCGAGTTGTCGGCACCCCGGCCAGCCAAGGCGCTGCCATTGGGGTTGTTGAAGTTGGCCGTGCCCAGAGTGTTGAAGAAGTTCAGCACGTTGACCGAAGCCACTTTGATCTCGGCTGTGCCCAAAGCAGCTTGCAACTGCTCGGCCGTCGGCCTGGCCGTACCGGTAAACACGGGTGTGGCGGTGGACTGCACGCGGTAGGTGGTCTCGTAGGCCGGCGCAGTGCCATTGTCGAACTGGTCAACAATGCCCACGACGCTGGCGGTGGTGTCGCCGGCACGCAAGGTGTTGCTCGCCGACAGCGCTTGCCCACCGCGGCCAAACACCGTGGCTGGGTTTTGCGCGCTGATGCCGTCGTCCAGAACAATCTGGTCGCGCTGGGTGATGGCCGAGTAGGCGGCAAAGCCTGCGACGTTGGGCGCGCTTTGCTGGGTGTACTGCACCAAGAGCTCATCAGAGGTGAGGGTCACCGAGCCGAAGCGGCCGAGCACATAGTTGTCGGTCACCACCAGCTTGCCGTTGGTGGTGGCCGATTTGACCTCCACCCGCATGCCTTCAACCGACTCCCAGGAGAAGGACTCGGCCACAGGCAGTGTCACAGTGACGGCAGCGGGCAGCGCGGCCGTGTTGCTGCGGTCCGTGATCACGGTGAAGTCGGTGATGCTGGCCAGTTGGGTGTTCTTTTGGTATTCACCCACGGTGGCGCTCACACGCACGGTGTCACCCACTGTGGCCTGACTGACGCCCGGGTTGGAGTCACCGTAGTACACAAAAACGGCTTCAGAGCTGAGGGGGTTGGTGTCCATGTCGGCCGCTTCTTCTTGCACGAAGAAGCCGCTCAGTCCAGGCATCCAGGCTGTCACGATGCCCTCAATGGTCACCAATTCACCCAACTTGGCAGCCACCGAAGACGCGCCTTGAACCGCAGAGATTTTGGTGATCCCTTGGTTGAACAGTTCCGAGCGTGAGAGCTGCTCACCCAGCCAGAGCTTGGGGTCGGTCTCGGTCGGCAATGTTTGCTGCGCGTTGAACAGGGTCACCGTGCCGCTGATCTCGTTGGCCACCAACACCAAGGGCTTGCCCGTGGGGCTGGCCGTGGCGGGAATCACCAGCAAGCCCTCAGGCCCCAAGTCGCCACCCAAACCCAGCGCGGGTGTTTGGCTGAAGTCGCGGTTGTTGGAGTAGCTGACAAAGCTGGGCTGGTAGGGGTCGGAAATGTCGTACACCACCACGCCGCCAATGCGCTCCAGGCCCACAAAGGCGTAGACCTTGCCGTCGATCACGGCAGTGGTCACGCCTTCGGGCTCTGGACCTTTGTCGTCGCTGCGGTTGTCCAGCGAGTTGCTGGTGTGGCTGGCATTGAAGTAGGCGGGCAAGACCTCGGCAATCAAGCGCTCGATCTGGTCGCCGCTGTCAAACACCCGGTTGCCGTAGGCGTCCAAGATGGAGAAGGAGCGGCCGCCAAAGGCCACCAGTTTGTCGATGTCGTTGTCACCATCGACGTCAATGCCGTTGGCCAAGACCTTCAAGTTGCCATCGATCAAGGCGGCGCCAGCAGTGGCATCGGCCACGGGCTTGCCGGTTTTACCCAGGTCTGAGACCTCGACTTCGTCCACGCCGCGCGAGTCGCCCTCGTTGGCGGTGATGTAGTAGGTTTTGCCCTTGGCGCTGAAAGCGGCAATGCCGTCTGGCATGTAGGCGCCATACAGGCCCGCCTTGACAATGTTGACGCCCGGGATGGTGCCCGAGGGCTGGCCCGTGGTGTCGTTGTCGGCGTCAATGCGGTTGGCTCCGTTGAAGTTCAACACGCCAAAGCCCACCGTCTCGGTGCCCGCACCGTTGACGCCAAAGTCGTTGTCGTTGATGACGGCCAGACCGCCGTTGGGCAGCAAGGCGAGGCCCTCGGCCTTGTCGTTGGGCAAGAAACCCAGGGTGGGCAAATTGGCCAGTATTTCTTTGTACACCGGGTTGATGCCAGCGGCCAGCAGTTCGTCGACCGTCAGCGCCTCCAGCACGGTTTTGCCCGCAGGCAGCGTGGGCGTGGCGGTCAGTAAGTTGGTGGCGCCGCGCAGGTCGATCTCGAACAGCATTTTTTTGCCTTCGGGCACGACCTCGTTGTCGCGCTCAAACACAAAAATCGTGCCGGTGGCCGGGTTGAACGCTGCATCGCCGATCTTGTCAATCTGACTGTTGAAACGCAAGGCAGGCCGGTCGAGCAGATAGGCATACTCGGCAATGACGGTGCCCTTGCTTGCCGCAGCCGCCAAGGTGCCGCCCTGGGGCAGCGCCACGCCTGCGGCCAGGTCACGCATGGCCATCACCTCAATGCGAACCAAGGGGCCTAGGGTGTCGACGGTGCTGCCTGCCACGCTGTCCAGCGGGCTTTGCACGAAGGCGAACAACAAACCTTTGGCTTCGTCCACGGCCAGGGCCTCAAAGCCGCGGTTGGCCTGGCGCTTGATCAAATGCGCGGGCAGTGTTTCGGTGCCAAAGTTGTCGTTGGGGTCAGCCGTCAAGGCAGCCGTGCCCGTGGGCACAAAGCGCGCCACCATCTTGCCTGCGGCGTCAAACTCGTATACCGCCGGGCGGTACTCGTCGACCATCCACATGCTGCCGCTGGCCGTTTGGTAAATGCCTTCCAGGTCAGCGCCCAGCGTGTCGTAAGCCAGGGTTTTGTAGCCCAGCGTGGTGGTGCCTGAGGTGAAGGTGCCGGTTCTGGTGGTGTCGCTGGCGGGCACGATCTGCACCGGCTCTTCGTCGGTGCCGGGGATGTTGGGCAGACCGGTCAGCGGGGTGCCGTCGGCGCGGGTCAGCATGGTGGTGCTGACAATTCTCAGCTGCTCGCTGGCGGGGTCAAACTCCAGCGTGGAGACGCGCGCTTGATAGCTGGGCAGCACAAAGGGGCGCTCCAAGGCCGCGTCGGCGTCCACATTGACCGGCTCGCCGTTGGGGCCCCTGTCGCTGACAGCCAAGAACCGCATCTTGCCGTTGACCGTGCCGGTGTAGTGCAGGCCAGAAAAGCCGCCCGCTGGCACCGCATTGCCAAAAGCGTCGTTGCCTATGGTGCCGAGTTCGG
Source organism: Comamonadaceae bacterium (assembly GCA_027486755.1). Taxonomy (GTDB): domain Bacteria; phylum Pseudomonadota; class Gammaproteobacteria; order Burkholderiales; family Burkholderiaceae_C; genus Polaromonas. Next base: position 69,189 of record JAIXOM010000056.1, read on the forward strand.
TGGTCGACAAGGTGTCGTAGGCCGTCATCACCAGGTCGCCACGGGCGTGGTTTTTGTAACCCAGGGCCACGATGTCCACGATGCTGGCCGTGGCACCGCTGAGGTTGAGCACCGCCACCGCGTTGTTCTCCTGCAGTGTCACCATGGCCTGCGTGCCGTCTGGCGACACGGCAATGTACTCGGGTTCCAAATCGTTGGCGGCCGTGGTGCCGGCTGCAATGCGAACACCGCGCTCGCGCAGCAGGCCCTCTTTGCCGTTGTAGGCCGAAAAGTCCAGTTGCTGCACGGTGGCATTGGCAATCGCGCTGGCCGCCTCGGCGCCCAAGGTCACCACCGTGATGCCGCCGTTGGCCGCGAAGGGGGCGCCGGCGTTGTAGAAAGGGTCTGTGCTGGCGCGCTCATTGATGGACTCGGCTTCGTTAGCCACCAAAATCCGCTTTCCATCGGGCGTGAAGGTCACCATGTCTGGGCCCACACCTGCATCCAAAGCACGTGCACCAGCGGGCGCCGTCGCCGTGGTGCTGACTGCCACGTCGGCCTTGAACAGCACCAGCTTGCCGGCTTTGGTGGGGTCGGCATCGGCCAGGGCCACAGCCACCACGCCCCCTGCGCTGGCTACAGAGTTGACCTGCGGCGTCGAGCTTGTGGTGGTGGCATAGCCTCTCAGATCCAGCTTTCCCACCAGCACCGGGTTGGCCGGATCGGTCAGGCTGACCACCTGAATTTCTGCCGCCACCGCGTTGACCAAGAACATGCGCTTGCTGCCTGCGTCAAAGGCAACGATTTCAGCGCCGCCGGCGTTGTAGGCGTTGGTGGAAAAGGTGCCCACGGGGCTCATGCCCAATTGCGTCAGCAGCACATCTTCTGCGCGCACGTTCAAGTTTTGAATGCGGGTGTCTTGCGCTTCGGCGGTCTCGGCTTGCTTGTAGGCGGTCTGCGGCGTGGCGTGGAAGGCCTTCATGTAGACCTCAAAGGCCCGCTGCTCGCCCAGCAAGGTGCTGCTGCCCACGGCGGCGGTGATGGTGGCCGTTTCCGTGAAGTTCCTGGCCTCGTCCACCGGCGCGGTCAGCGCAAAGCCGCCCCCCGTTTGCTCCACCACGTAGCGGAAGTTCTCGCCGTTGGCCTTCATGGGGTATGAGTCACCGCCCTGGGCCAGGAAGTTCAGCGTCACGACTGTGAATTTCGCGGGCGCGCCGGCCAACAATACGCCGTCGTTGTAAAGGTTGACGCGGTAACCATCGCCCACCAGGGCAATATCGCTCACGCGCGAGCCTACTGCCAGGTCGGGGTCGTAAGAAAAGCTCACACCGCCTAGTTGCGGGAAACGCCCCTGGCTGCCCAAGGAGGCCACGCCATGTTCCAAGATGGCCTTCAGACCCGCAGGGGTGGTCTCAAAGCTCATCAGTTGGTTGTTAAAGCGCAGCGAGTTCTCCACGTCGAGCTGCGAGACGCCGCCATCGGGTGGCAGCTTGTCAACCGTACCGTCAGCCTTGGGCGCTGAGATGGTGCCGATCTGGGCGCGGATGCCCCCGCCGTTCTTGATGGAGACGATGTAGGTCTGCGCAGCAGCGCTGCCCAAGGCCTGCTCCAATGCGTAGGCGTTGGCGTCGGCGCTGATGTTGCCCAGATTGGTCTCTTGGTTGCGCACTGCAATGCGCTCGCCTTCCAGGTACACGTCGGCGTAGCCGTAGACACTGCCGTCCTTGGCAGTGATGACCGACTGCACCGCGTCGGTCAGGGCCTTGACCTGGCCGCCGCGGGTGCCGCTGGCATAGGCCGTAGTGGCCAGTTGCTGAGCGCTGGTGCCCCAAGCTGCGGCCACGTTGGCGTCGGTGGAGGCATAGGCGCCGTTGATAGCGCTGTTGGCGGCCAGACTGTCGAGTCGAATTTGACCCGCGCCATCGAAGTCCACCACCAGGCGACCCAGGTAGGTGAACTCGTTGTCGGTGTTGACCACCAGCGTGTTCTTGCCGTCTTTGTCCTTGATCACCAAGGGGTAGGTGTCGGCAAAGTTGGCGGCGTGCCCTGCAAAAGCCACAGCCGTGTCGTTGGCGTCGCCCAAGCGGGTGTTGGAGCCAGCGGCCAAGATTATGTCCACACCCTGCAGCTTTGTGGCCAGCAGCTTTTCGTTGGCCAGCACCTGCAGATGAGACATCAAGATGATCTTGTTGACGCCTTGGGCAATCAGGTCGTTGATGACCGGTTGTAACTGTGCAGCCAGCAGGTCCATGTCGTCGCTGCGCACGCTGTCGTTGTCCTTGACCTTGGTGCCCGAGGGCGAGGAAATGGATTCCAAAATCTGGGTGGTCGCGCCCACCAGACCGATTTTTTCTCCGCCTTCGGTGATGATGGCTGAAGGTGCAAGACGACCTTTCAGGTTAGAAGCTTCCTCCAAACCGGCTGTGGCCAGGGTGTCGGTGTAGCGCGCTCTGAGCGAGCTGTCGGCGCTCACGTCGAGGTTGGCTGAAATGTAGGGGAATTGCGCGCCGGCAAAGCCCGAGCCGCCACCAAAGGCGGCCACCAGCACATTGGAGCCGAGGTCAAACTCGTGGTTACCCAATGCAGAAGCTTGTACGCCCATGAGGTTGTGCAACGCAATATCTACGCCCGCAATCGGCATGGTGCCGGTGACGGTCGAGCCGGTCACGCTGTTGAACACCGTGCGCACGCCGTCGTCGGTGCCGGCCGCCAGGAAGGGCCCAGGAATGAAATTGTCGCCACCAGCCAGCGTGATGCTGTTGACATAAGCGTCTTCGAATTTATCCACCAGGGCGGCCAGCTTGGGCGCGGTGCTGGAAGCCAGCATGCCCGCCTCGGCATCGGCAAAGTGCAGCAGCTGCAGGGTGTAGGGCGTGTCTTTGAATACCGTCACACTGTTGGAGACTTCGTTGGTCACGAACAGCGCATCGCGGCCACTGGGGCTGTCTTTGGCGGCGACAAAGGTCAGGCCTTCCGGGCTGACATCGGCGGGGTTGCGCAGGTACTGCACAAAGCTGATCTTGCTGGGGTTGGTGACGTCGTACACCATGACACCGCCGCCGCCACGCTCCAGGCCCACAAAGGCCAAGGTTTTGTCGCCCACCTGACCGACGGTGACGCCCTCGGGCTCGGGGCCCTTGTTGTCCGAGCGGCTGTCGTCGAACAGGCCGCTGCTGTTGGCGCCGGAAAAAACGCCGCCGGCCGCAAAGAACTGTTCGATGTGCGAGCCGCTGTCAAAGACGATGACGCCCTGGTCATTGAGGATGGAGAACGAGCGCGCTCCGTAGGACAGGATCTGGTCGATGTCGCCATCGCCATCGGTGTCGCCCTTGTTGCCCGGTGCGTTGGAGGCAGTCAGTCGGCCGATTCCGTCGTTGGCCTTCAAGGCGGTAGCGTTGGGGAAGGCTGTGGCGTCGAGGTTTAGGGCCGAGACGCTGGCGGTCTCGTTGGGCACAATGAAGTCGTCGCGGTCGTCGCCTTCGTTGGCTATGGCGTAATAGGTCCGTCCGTCGGCGCCGCGGAAGGACGCAATCGCGTCGGGCATGTACTGGCCAAAGACTGGCCGAGTGGTTTGCAAATTGATGGCGTTGCTGTTGGAAGTACCGTCGCGGTCGCTGCCGTCAAAGGGCAGGCCCATAAAGCTCTTGAGGCCCAGCGGCACGATGTCGGTGAACTTGCCGGAGGCGATGTCCAAGATGGCGATCGCATTGTTTTCCTGCAGCGTCACAAAGGCGGTCTTGCCATCGAGCGAAATCGCGATGTATTCAGGCTCGAGGTCTTGGGCGACGGTCACGCTCTCAAAGCCCGCCTCACCGGCCATCAGCCGCACGCCCTTGGCCTTGAGTTCGGCCGCCTTGCTGTTGAAAGCGGCAAACGAGGCGGTGGTTACGGTGGCGCTGGCGGCACCGGCGCTCAGATTAATGATGCTGACCGAGCCTTCAGGGTTGACCAAGGGCGGTGGGTTGTTGCCGTCGACGTCGTTTTGCTCGGCTTCATTGGCCACCAGCACGGTCTTGCCATCGGCCGTGAAGGTCAGCATATCGGGCAACGCCCCGACATTGACCTTGCCTTGCACCAGGCCCGTCTGAGCGATCACGCTGCTCGCGCCTGTGCCTGTGATGCTCAGCTGGGCGCCGGCATTGAGGAAGTAGACCTCGCCCGCTTGGGTCTTGTCAGTGGCCGCCACTGCCACCGCCACCATACCGTTCTTGACGGCCACACTGTTGATGTCGTTGCTGCCCAGGCTGACCGTGCCCAGCAGCGTCATCTTCAGATCGGCATCGACCGAGACCACCTGCAGTCCCGCGCTCGAGGTGACAAACAAGCGCTTGCTACCCGGATCAAAGGCCGAGATTTCTGCGCCCGCTAGCGCCACCGTCGCCGCCTGCGTGAAGTTTTCGCTCATGCTGGGGGTCAGCGAGAGGCGGTTGCCCACCGTCACGCCCGAGAAGGAGCGGGCGTCGACGCCGCCCTTGTCCTGCACCGTGTTGACGTCGTTGGTCTTGGCGTCGTCGGCAAAGGACACCTGCACCGCCTGCGCAGCATTGACGGGCGCAGCGAGCTTGAGCAGCACCTGGTTGTTGACCACCTGCAGGCTGCTCACCGACAGGTTGAGCGGGCTGGCGTCGCTGCCACCATTGCGCACCGTAAATTGCGTCGTCACGGGCAGTTTGCCGGTGTCCAGCGTGTTGTCAAAGTAGAGCGTGATCACATCGCCCAGTCCGTCAACGCTGGCATTGAGCAGGCGCGGTGCCGATTGGCTCTCACGCTGGACGTTGGCCACATTGCTGACGCTGGACAGGTCTTTGATGGCCTCACGAAAGCCGGTGTGCGTGCTCGCAAACGTCGACTTGTCGGCCAGCAGATCGGCCTGTACCGCCTGCAA